>CACHAK010000001.1 GCA_902577765.1 uncultured Pelagibacteraceae bacterium
ATATTCACTACTTACTTGGTGGATACGATTTAAAAATATATTCAGAACACTTTCAAGAGATCAATCATCAGTTAATGGCAAAACCAGGCGCTTCCTTAGATACAATTAAAAATGTACGTAGTCATTCTATGGCTATTGGACAATGTCATGCTGCGATAAAAAAATATAATTTAGATGTCATCATAATGGCGGACACCGCAGGTTCTGCCAAATTTATTAGTGAGCAAGGAACAATGGAAGATTCAGCGATTGCCTCAACACTTGCAGCTGATACTTATGGATTAGATATAGTAGATACAAATATTCAAGACATGAAAAACAATACAACTCGATTTTTAATAATGTCAAAAGAACTTCAACAAGAAAGAAACGAAAACTTGTCATACCTGACAAGTTGCATATTTGAAGTAAAGAGTGTTCCTTCAGCTCTTTATAAGGCACTCGGAGGTTTTGCAACTAATGGAGTTAATCTAACTAAATTAGAGAGTTTTATTGTTGATGGTGATTTTAATAAAGCTCAATTCTATATTGATCTAGATGGCCACACTGAAGATCAATCGGTAAAAGGAGCTTTAGAAGAACTATCCTTTTATACTGAAAAACTGAAAGTCTTAGGTGTTTATCCAAAACATTCATATAGAAACAATTAGTTTACTTATTGTGCATCCAAGCAACAATTAATTGGTGAGCTACAGCCATTGCAGGAGGTATCCATATCCTATCAGGGCTTTTACCAACGAATATACGATTTAAGTCTTCTCGAGATAACCATACTGCATCTTCAATTTCATCCTGATCTAAATCAGTTGTATCACCATCTGTTTGACAGAAACATGCGATCATTAATTGAGAAGGAAATGGCCATGGTTGGGTAAATTTATACTCAACACTTGTAACATTTAATCCCACTTCTTCTTTAACTTCTCTAATAACTGCATGTTCGATGGTTTCACCCGGTTCTAAAAAACCTGCCAGTGCTGAGAACATTCTGGGTGGAAATATTTTTTGGCGACCGAGTAAACATTTGTCTTTAAAAATAGGAAGCATGATTACGACAGGGTCAACACGAGGAAATAATTCTACGTTACAATTTTTGCAAATTTTTTTGCAACCTGCATCAACAGTTTCAAGTCGGGAACTTTCACATCTGGTACAAAAAATATTGGATGAATTCCATTCGACCATGGACTTAGCCTGGGCAAGAATACCTGTGTCTTCTGGGGAAATACTCTGCGCTATCGATCTTAAATCAATAAATTTACAGTTAGGAAATGCAGTTTTGTCGAAGTCTTTGTTACTTTTTGATAAATCTATGGCGTAGTAGCTTTTATTTTTTAACTTGCCTAGGAAAAGCAAATAAGCATCTTCAATAAAATTTTTTATTTGATCATATGTGGCTAAAAAAATTGTTGAATTTGAGCCAGGTTCACTGCTCACGTGTATCAATGGTTTACCTGAGTGAAAAACAACAAAACGCGTTTCATTGTCCAATAAATTTGCTTTTTGCCAGTCTTTATCGCTTCTAAAACCTGACATTCTATCGAGAGGATTATTTGCAAATATTATTTTGTTCATTAATTTATTATTTATTAAACAACATTTTATTTTCGTTATGATACAATATTTTGGGAGATTGAGTAGACAAGTTATTCGCCAATCCGGTCAGGTCTGAAAAGAAGCAGCCGTAACGAAGATACTTGGGTTACGTTGATCTCCCACTAAAGATTAGTGATTTTTATGTCCGAAACAACCAACATACCTATTCCATTAAAATATAGACCACTAAAGTTTAGTGAACTTATTGGTCAAGATCTCATGTCTAAGACAATACAAAATGCAATTGAGATGAATAGAATTGCCAACGCTTATTTACTCACAGGGGTTAGAGGTGTGGGGAAAACAACGACAGCTAGAATTATCGCAAAATCACTAAATTGTTTGAACATAACGGAGCAAGATAACAACGAGCCATGTGGGGTTTGTGACAATTGTAAAGCGATAACAGAGTCTAGAAGTGTTGATGTTTATGAAATGGATGCAGCATCGCGCACTGGAATAGCTGATATAAGAGAGCTGATTGAAGGTGTTCAATACTCGCCCGTATCATCAAAGTATAAAGTATATATTATAGATGAAGTTCATATGTTATCGACCGCAGCCTTTAATGGATTACTTAAAACATTGGAAGAGCCGCCACCTCATGTGAAATTTATTTTTGCAACTACTGAGGTAAGAAAAATACCTACAACCATACTATCAAGATGCCAAAGATATGATTTAAAAAGAGTTGAACCTGATGATTTAGTTATTTTTTTAAAATCCATATGTGAAAAGGAAACTGTTGAGTTTGAGGAAGGTGCATTGAAAATTATCGCAAGAGCTGCAGATGGATCTGTAAGAGATGGTCTGTCTATACTCGATCAATCTATTGCGTTTTCAGGTAAACATATTTCTGAAGAGCAAGTAAAAGAGATGATCGGTTTAAACGATCCAACCAAAATTTTAGAACTAATCAAATTCATTACTGCCGGTCAAACTCAACAGTCACTTGAAAAAATAAATGAACTTTATGACAACGGAGCTGATCCATCAATGATTGTAAAAGATCTAATAGAAACTGTTCATAGTTTGACTATGATTAATATTGATGCAGCTGAGGGAGTTAAAAGCTCACTTACAGACAGTGAATATAATGCAGTGCAAGAGGTAGCAGGTAATCTTGATGTATCCACTCTCTCAATGATCTGGCAAATGCTTAATAAGGGATTGCATGAAGTTACAGACTCATTTTCTCCCATAACTTCGCTTGAAATGTTGATCATTAGGATCATTTATTTAAATGATATACCAAAACCTAATGAATTAATAAGTGAACTAAATAATATGGTTGAAAAAAATGATAATAAAATACAGGATAAATCAGGAGAAACATCTTCAGAAATGGATCCAAAAGTAAAAGAAATTATTGATTTCTTTCCTGGGACTGAAGTTGAACAAATTGAAGAGAAATAAATATGAATAATTTTAACAATATGATTAAGCAGGCCCAAGACTTGCAAAAAAAAATGGCTGAGGCTCAGGAAAAGGTAGAAACACTGAAAGCCGAGGGTATCTCGGGTGGAGGAATAGTTAAAATAACTATAAATGGAAAAAATAATGTAACTTCTGTAAACATTGACGAAACAGCGATAGATAAAAATGAGAAAGAAATTTTAGAAGATTTGATAGTTGCAGCTTTTAATGATGCGCAAGACAAAATTCAAAGAAAAATTGCGGATGAAATGAGTTCTCTTACCGGTGGTATAAAACTTCCTCCAGGAATGAAACTGCCTTTCTAGTATGAAATCTCGTATATCTAATCCAGAAATTGACAAGTTAATACTTTTAATCAGTAAACTGCCTGGTTTTGGACCCAAATCTGCGAGCAGAGCAGCACTTCATTTAATAAAGAATAAAGAACAGTTAATGGTCCCACTCGCTGAGTCGCTTTTATCATCGAGTGAAAATATTGTTACATGTGAAATTTGTGGAAACATAGATGTTAATTCTCCATGCATGATCTGTACAAATGAGGGTCGATCTAAAAATCAAATCTGTGTTGTTGAAAATATCGCAGATCTATGGGCACTTGAGAAATCTGAAGTATTTAACGGATTGTATCATGTGTTGGGTGGTAACCTATCTGCTATAAACAGCATTGGGCCCGATGATTTAAATCTAAAAAAACTTATTGATCGAATTGAAGGCGAAAAAATTGACGAAGTTATATTGGCTTTGAGCGCAACCGTTGATGGTCAAACAACCGCTCATTATGTAGCGGATACGTTATCAAAACACAGTGTTGAAGTGAGTCGTTTAGGACACGGCGTACCTGTTGGCGGAGAGTTGGATTATATGGATGAAGGAACTATTGCCGCTGCTCTAAGTGCACGACAAAAAATTTAGTTTTATTGTATTTTCTCAATTTTTTTATTCAATCTTGACCTTATATATAAGTTAGCCTATCTAAAGATTATGACAGTAAAAAAGATTTTAACTGCTCCAGATCCGTTTTTAAAACAGATTTCAAAACCAGTTGATGAAGTAACTAAAGAGATCCAGGATCTAATGGATGACATGTTGGATACCATGTATGACGCACCTGGAATAGGTTTAGCAGCGGTTCAAATCGGCGTTCCTTTGCGCGTAATTGTGATGGATATAAGCTGGAGAAATGAAGAGGGTATAAAAGAGCCCCTTTATTTTGTTAACCCTGAAATTACAGTAAAAACAAAAAATCTTTCAACGTATGAGGAGGGATGTTTATCGGTCCCAGATCAATACGCAGAAATTGATCGTCCAGAAGAATGTGAAATAAACTTTCTTGATTATAACGGAAAAAAGTCGACTTTAAACGCTAAAGGATTATTAGCGACTTGTATCCAACATGAAATGGATCATCTTGAAGGAATTCTTTTTATTGATCATTTATCAAATATGAAACGCAACATGATTGTAAAGAAGCTCATCAAAACAAGAAAACAATCAAAAAAAGAACGAATCGTCGCTTAGATAAAATGAAAAATTATCGCATCCTATTCATGGGCACAGCCCCATTCGCAGTACCATCTTTAAAAAAAATTGTTTCTTCAAATAATCATTTGGTAGGTGTATATACATCTCCCGCAAAAAAGGCTAACCGAGGAATGAAATTATCAATTTCACCAGTGGCAGAATTTGCTGAAACAGAAAATATAGAAATTAGCTCCCCTCCTTCGATTAATTCATCAGAGGAATTAAAAAAACTACAAGAAATGAATTTGGATATGATAATTGTTGTTGCTTATGGATTGATATTACCTGAAGAAGTAATCAATTTACCTACACTTGGTTGTTTTAATGTACATGCATCTTTACTCCCTCGGTGGAGGGGTGCTGCACCAATTCAAAGAGCAATGATTGAAGGTGATCAGACTACGGGCGTTACAATTATGAAAATGGATAAAGGTCTTGATACAGGTGATATTGGGCTGCAAAAAGAAATAAAAATAGAACAACAAAACTACAGTGAGTTAGAAAAAGAACTCGCAAATGAAGGAGCTGAATTGCTTATAAATTTTATTGATAGATTAGATGGCTCTATTCAGTTTGCGAAGCAAAATGATACGCAGGCCTGTTATGCGAGGAAAATACAAAAACAAGAATCTTTAATAGATTGGACTGAAAGTGCTGAGAAAATAAATAGACGCATAAATGCTTATAATCCTAGCCCATGCGCTTGGTTTTCACTAAATAATAAAAGAATTAAAATACTTAAGGCTGAGGTAATTCATGAGAAAGGTGAGGCCGGAAAGATTATGAATAAAGAATTTTTAATTGGTTGTGGTATTAATTCAATTAGACCGTTGCTTCTCAGAGTTGAAGGTAAACAAGATTGTACAATCAATGACTTTCTTTTAGGACATAAAATTGAAGTTGGCTCTTATATTCAATGAACAGGTACAAAATAAAAATTGAGTATGATGGCACCCCGTTTGTCGGATGGCAAAGACAAGAAAATGGACAATCAGTTCAAGGGTGTATTGAAAAAGCAATAAATAATATATTTGAGGAAAACATAACTATCTTTGGGGCTGGTAGAACAGATGCAGGTGTTCACGCAATGGGGCAGGTTGCTCATTTTGATGTTCGAGAGAAATTACTTGAACCATATGTAATTAAGAACGCATTAAACGATCACTTGAGGCCGTTTCCAATTTCCATATTAGAAGTAGAAAAAGCACATAATGATTTTCATGCAAGATTTGATGCAACTCAGAGAAAATACCTTTATAGAATAGTAAACAGAAAGTCACCACTCACTATTGAGAAGGGAAGAGCTTGGCAGGTACATAAAGACATTGATGTTGATTTGATGAAGGAATGTATTTCTTCAATTGAGGGTCAGCATGACTTTACAACATTCCGTTCGGCCCATTGTCAATCTGATAGTCCAATAAAAACTTTAGACAGCCTAAAAATTAGCAAATCAGAAGAAAATATCTATTTTGGTTTCACTGCAAAATCATTTCTGCATCATCAAGTTAGATCAATTGTTGGAAGTTTAAAGCTAGTTGGAGAAAAAAGTTGGTCATCTGGTGACTTTGAAAAAGCGTTTAATTCAAAAGATCGCTCTAAATGCGGAGCACTTGCTCCTCCTGAGGGATTATATTTCATGGAGGTTAAATACTAATTATTGTGAGCAGTTTTCAATTGTTTGAACATTTATATCTAATTTTTCTGCGGTGTTACCATAAAAGATCCCTCTAATTGGCGCCGCATAACTTGCATCTAAGCCGCATGAAACTCGAATATATCTTTCATCAGGACAACATTGATTTGTAGGATCAAATCCAACCCAGCCAAGTTTATCTATATAAAGTTCAGCCCATGCGTGTGTAGCTTGAAATTCAGAGTCATTTCTATTTTTATGCATGTAGCCATTTACATATCTTGAGGGAATGCCCAGATATCTAGCAGCAGAAATCATTATATGTGCTTGATCTTGGCAAACACCCTTTTCTTGATCTATTGACATAGCTGCAGTTGTGTTCGTATTGGTGGTATACGGTTCATATTTAATTTTTTTCGCAATTAAGAGCATTAAATCATGAGCAATAGTTACAGTATCTTCATTTGAACTATCTTTTGAGGCAATAGAAGCTAGCTCTTTTATTTTATCATTTGTTAGTGTTAAAATTGTACTTCTTAAATAGACATATGGATCTATTTTATCATTCAAACTTTCATACACTCCATTTGTATCAATTGTTTCAACTTCACCTTTAACTACAAATTTAATCTCCTTTTCTGATGGCTCACCTTTGAAGTTAATTATATTATTCCCCTCTCCATCTCTAAATATTTCGCCTCCAGATTTGTTATTTCTTTTTACAGTCCAATCCAATATTTTAAGACCATTATAGGGTGATGGAGTCAACTTTGTTGTTTGAATTAACCCTAATAGGTTATCATCGTATTCATAATTTGTTGTATGATTGATTGTAAGTAACATAATCTACCTAAAAAAATGATTTTGAATTTGATTGTCCAAGAAAGATATCTTCGATACAAAATTAGTCACATACTCATGCAAACCATATTCAATAATTGATTCGACAGTTTCGTCTTTCACAGAACTATGAACTGATTTAAGGCCAGAGTAAATATCACTTATTTTATCAGGACTGCATTTCAAACAATTAAGATGATAAACAATATTATTTATACAAAAACTTAAAGAACGTGAACAATCATTATTAAGTATAAAAAAATGAGCAATTTTTGTTGAGGTAACGTCTCCATCATAAGCCCATCTAAAAGCGCGAAATGAAGATAGTGATCGTAAAAGTATAATCCATTGTAAATTATCAAGATTTCCCCCTATATAATCAGCAGTGGGAAGTAGTACAAAATATTTTACATCGAGCAATCTTGCAGAATTATCTGCTCGTTCAATGAATGTACCAAGAAATATAAAATGATATCCGTCATTTCGTAATAATGAGTTTGCTGATCCCCGAAACATATTTACTTGTTGAATAGTCCATTCAGTAAAGTTTGGTAGATCAGCACGAGTAAATTTTTTATTTTTTAACTCCAATATCTCTTTGTATGACTTATTAATCGCAACCCATGCCTCAGGTGTGAATGCAGTCCTCACTAATAGAGCATTATTTCTAGCTTTGGATATACAGCTGTATACTGAGGAAGGGTTTTCTTCATCAAAAAAAATATAATCCTCAACATTTTCCTGATTTATTTCATTGTATTTAGTAAAATAACCCTGAGCAGCACCTGCAGCTGATAATACTGAGTCCCATTCATTGTGATAGCCTTTAGGGTTAGGAAACAAGGACATTCTATAACCCACATCAAGAAGGCGTGCCATAGTTTCTGCTCTTTCCATATATCTACTAATCCAGTAAAGATTCTCTGCTGTTCTGCTTAGCATGTTAATCCGCGAGGACCCAAGTGTCCTTTACTCCTCCCCCTTGTGATGAATTTACTACATACGATCCTTTATTTAATGCAACTCTTGTTAATCCCCCTGGGCATAATTGTACTTTTTCTCCAACTAGACAGAATGGACGTAAATCAACTCGTCTTCCTGAAACCTCATTATCTATTAAAGTTGGTGAGGATGATAAGTCTAATGTTGGTTGAGCAATATATCCTCGAGGGTTACTTTTTAGTTTAGTAGAGAACTCTGAAATTTGATCTTTAGTTGATTTAGGTCCAATTAACATTCCATAACCCCCTGAACCATCAACTTCTTTCACCACAAGTTTTTCAATATTTTCTAATACATAAGTTAATTCGTCATCTCTTTCACATCTCCATGTTTCAACATTATCTAGAATAGGTGTTTCACCAAGGTAAAATTTTATCATTTCAGGGACAAATATATAAATAGCTTTGTCATCTGCGATACCAGCACCAGGAGCTGAGCATATATTCACACCACCTGTTTTATAAACTTGAGTGATCCCCGGGACACCAATGACTGAGTCCGGGTTATAACAAAGAGGATCTAAAAATTCGTCATCAATTCTTCGATAAACAACATCTATTTTTTTTGGTCCATCAACTGTCTTCATATAGAGCAAATCATTTTCAACAAAAAGATCTTGTGACTCCACCATTTCAATACCCATTTGGTCGGATAAAAAAGTATGCTCGTAATATGCACTATTTAAATGACCTGGAGTTAATAGGACAACTGTTGGTATACTGCTATCACATTTTTTTGGGGCAAGACTCATTAGCGTCTGCAATAATCTAGTAGGATAGTCATCAACTCGTAAAACACGATTTGTGTGAAATAAATCAGGAAACATTTTCATCATGATTTCTCTATTTTCCAACATGTATGAAACACCAGATGGTGTACGACAGTTGTCTTCTAAAACATAAAACTCATCTTTTCCTGTTCTGACTAAGTCAACACCAATTATTGGACTATAAATCTTTCTTGGAGGTGAAAAGTTGATCATAGACTGGTCATATGACGATTTTTTATAAACAATTTCTTTTGGAATAATCCCCGCCTTAAAAATTTCACCACTATTATAAGTATCGTGAAGAAAAGCATTTAGAGCTTTTGCTCTTTGTAAAACACCTTTTTCTATCTTTGCCCATTCGTAGTTAGTAAGAATTCTTGGAATTAGGTCAAAAGGGATGATTCGTTCAGTCATATCATCATCTTTGACCGAAAAAGTAATACCAATTCTTTTAAAATGAGACTCAGCTTCAAAATTCTTCTGGCTAATGACTGTGGATGACATGGTTCTCAACCACGAATTTACTTGTAAGTAGTGCTTTCTTATTTGAGCGTCATCGCTATACATTTCATCAAACATGGCCACATACTAATCAAATAGCTATCAATATTAATTTTATGCCTTTGCCAAATTGACATGTTATTCCCCTCCCGAATTCAGCAAATAATCTGTAATGAATGATCATGAAAAAAATTTTTGAGCAATCATTTAACTACTTTCTTAGAGCTTTCCCAGTAATCTTGACTGTTTACTTTCTTTTTCAAATAGCTGGAGCAATTATTTAGGTATTTATTATGTTTGGAACTAGATGGAATTTTAATCCTTCCCCCCTTAAATTGGATATAGCTTTGACCATCATGTTAATGTTGCTAATAGTTTAATACCTAAATAGCTCTAAAATTGATAAATAGTTGATTTTTATTGGAAGTACTTAGTGATTATAAGACTGTAAATGTCTTTAAGCTTAGTTATGTCCTCAGTTTTTACATTTTCATCAATTTGGTGTGCGGTCTCTCCAATAAGTCCAAACTCTGCTACTTCGCAGTAGTCTTTAAAAAATCTTGCATCTGATGTTCCACCTGTTGTTGTTAGTGAAGAATTCATTCCTGTAATCTCATCAACAGAACTTTTCACTATCTCTGTAAATTTACCTTTTTCAGTTAAAAATGGTTCTGCTGAATTGTTAAAAGTTATATCAACTTTATAGTCACTATTATTGATATTTTTTGAAACAACTTCATTGATCATTGATTGAAGACTCTCTTTTGTGTGATTAATATTGTAGCGAATATTAAATATTCCAGTTGAGGTTTGTGGAACAATATTAGTCGCACCTTCACTTGACTCGATTTTAACAATTTCCATATTTGATGGCGGAAAGTCTTCTGTACCTTTATCAAGCTCTAAATTACACAGTGTATTGAGTATTGATGTCAGAGGATTTATTGGGTTGAGAGTCCATTCTGGATAGGCAACATGACCTTGTTTCCCTGAAACTTTAATAGTCGTGGTAATACTGCCTCTTCTTCCAATTTTAATCATTTCACCTAAATTACTTGGGCATGTTGGTTCCCCTACCAAGCAACTATCTATCTTTTCTCCATTTTTATAAATTTCTTCTAGTACTTTTCTTGTCCCATTGATTGCAGGACCTTCTTCATCATTTGTAATTAAGAGACTTATGGTGCCTTTCATCTCATTATTCTCTAGGTATTCTCTTACCGCTGAAACAAATGCAGCTATAGCAGATTTCATATCGCTCGCACCACGGCCATATAACTTTCCATTTTTTTCAGTGGCCTCAAATGGATTTGAATTCCATGCATTTTCATCACCAACTGGAACAACATCAGTATGACCTCCAAAACACAAATGTGGAGCACCACTACCAATTTTTGCGAATAAATTATCTACGTCAGGTGTATCAGTATCACTAAATAAATAACGATTGCATGTAAATCCCATGTCAGTGAGCTCCTTTTGGAGTAGGTCTAAGACCCCTTCGTTATTAGGTGTAACACTTGGACAAGAAATGAGTGATTTTGTTAGTTCAACGACTTCCATAATTTATTCTCTGAGTAGGTCGTTTATAGATGTTTTCTTTCTTGTGCTTTCATCAACTGTTTTAACGATTACAACACAGTATAAACTCGGCTTTTTAGGGTCTTCATTCGGAAGGCTTCCTGGAACTACTACAGAATAAGCAGGCACTTCACCGTAGCTAATTTCACCTGTAGACCTGTTCACAATTTTTGTTGATGCGCCTAAATACACTCCCATTGAGAGAACCGATCCTTCTCTAACAATTACACCCTCGGCAACTTCAGCTCTTGCACCAACAAAACAGTTGTCTTCAATTATTACTGGATTTGCTTGTAGCGGTTCTAAAACACCGCCAATACCAACACCGCCTGATAAGTGACAGTTTTTTCCAATCTGAGCACACGAGCCAACAGTTGCCCATGTATCAACCATTGTGCCTTCATCAATATAAGCGCCAATATTTACAAAGGATGGCATCAGAACTACACCTTTACCTATGAATGATCCTTCGCGAACGGTACCATTGGGAACATGTCGGTAGCCAGCTTCTTTCCATTGATCCTCATTCCAATCAACAGTTTTACCTTTCACCTTGTCATACCAAGACGTATAGGGTCCTTTTAAAATTTTATTATCATTTATTCGGAATGATATAAGAACAGCTTTTTTTAACCACTGATTAACAATCCAATCATTGCCGTTTTTTTCTGCAATTCTAAATCGTCCATTATCAAGTTTCTTTATAACTTCATTTACAGCATCAGCGATGTCTGTATCGTTAGGAGAAATTTTAGTAATATTTTCCCAAGCACTTTCAATTTTATTTTTTAATTCTGTATTATCACTCATTTCTTTATCAGTGTTCCCGCACCTTTCGTGGTTAAAAGCTCCATAACCACTGCATTTTGTTTACGACCATCGATTAAAGCAACTGCTTTTGCCCCATTTTTAAGGGTATTGAAACACGCCTTAATTTTGGGAATCATACCACTTTTTATAGTGCCTTTTTTTATGTATTGAAATGCTTTTTTACGGTCCAGCTCAGTAATTAATTTCTTGTTATTATCCATTACCCCTTCTACATCTGTCAAAAGCAGAAGCCTTTCGGCTTTGACTGTCTCTGCGACAAACGCAGCCGCAGTATCAGCATTAATATTTAGCGTATTTTTATTTGTATCATATCCCAACGGTGCAATCACTGGTATTTGATTTTTACCCAGCGCTGCTTGAATTAATGATTTATTAATTTTTTTGGGCTCTCCAACAAAACCAATATTCCCATTCATGGCTATTTTTGCGTTGATGATTTTTTGTCTTATTCCATCAAAACGTTTCGGTTTACCGCCATATTTTATAATTTCATTTGAAATAAGTTTATTGAGATCATTGGCTAGAACCGTCTTAACAACACTTAAAGTCTGTTTTGTTGTAACCCTTAAACCTTGGTATTCTTCATTCTTAATTTTTTTCTTTCTCAATTGACTTTCAATTTGCGGCCCTCCACCATGTACAATAATTACTTTCATTCCCAGTTGGTTCAGAAGAGCAATATTTTTTGCAAATGATTTTACTAAATGTGGTTTTGTAAGAGCATAACCTCCGTATTTGATAACAATAATTCGATTTTTATATCTTTTTATAAATTGATCTGTGCCTTCAAAATATTTTTTTCCAGATGGCCAATATTTCTGTAAAAGCTTAGAGCTTTCACTCACATTATTTTTTATAGACATTTTAATTTGTTTTGACCGTGGTTCTTTTATTGATTATCCACTGCTGAATAATTGAGAGTACGTTATTTGTTGTCCAGTAAATTACAAGACCGGCGGCGAATTGTGCTAAGAGAATTGTTATAAAGAGCGGAAAGAACATGAATATTCTTGCTTGTATTGGATCGGGAGGAGCTGGGTTGAGCTTTTGTTGTATATACATGGTTAAGCCCATCAACACTGGCCAAATCCCTATAATCATAAATGATGGCGGATCCCACGGTATGAGACCGAAAAGATTAAATATGGTCGTTGGATCCTTTGCAGCAAGGTCTTGTATCCATCCATAAAAAGGGGCATGTCGCATTTCAATTGAAACAAATAACATCTTATAAATCGCAAAGAAAAATGGAATTTGAATAAGTATTGGCAAACATCCTGAGATTGGATTTACTTTTTCCTTTTTATACAAAGCCATCAGCGCCTGTTGTTGCTGCGCTCTATCATCTTTGTGAAGTTCTTTAATTCTTGTCATTTCAGGTTGAAGCATTTTCATCTTAGCCATCGAGATGAATGACCAGTTAGCAAGAGGAAAGAAAACAATTCTTGTAATAACTGTTAATATGATGATAGCTAGACCAAAGTTTCCTGATAATTCAGAAAAGAAGTAAATTATGTTGAATAAAGGTTTCGTGAGAAAATAGAACCAGCCCCAGTCAATCGCTAAATCAAAATTATAAATCCCATAATCTTCTTGATATCGATCGATGAGTTTTGCTTCTTTAGCACCGATAAATATTTGACTCTCAACAATATGATCGCTGCCAGCTGCAACTTTTGTTGCATTTAGAGATCTATAGTAAGCGATGTATCCGTTATCATAAGTATAAATAGCTTTGAATGATTTATTCTGATTTGGAATGAGCGCAGCTAACCAGTATTTATCTGTAATGCCCACCCAACCATTATCACTTTCAAAGTTTAGTGTTTCTTCATCATCTTTTAGATCGTCGTAATCTATTAATTCAAGTTTTTCTTGTAAGACTCCAAGCAATCCCTCATGCAGAATAAACATGCCAGATAAAGAAGGAGCCTGCTTTCTTGTTACCTTACTTGCGTTATTTATAATAATTTCTTCTTTAGAATTATTTCTAACTTCTTGTGTAATATCAAATAAATAGTCTTCATCTAAGCCAATTGTCGTTATAAATGTTTGGCCAGTTGTATTGCTCCATTCAAATTCAACTTCGTTGTTAGATGTGAGAGTAGCATTGCTATTAGACACTTTCCAAATAGACTCAGCATTTGGTGTTTCAAAATTAGCGTCCTGATTTTTAATCCATCCAAATGTTACTTCATAGCCATCATAAGTATCAATTGGTCGTAAAACTCTAATTTTTTCTGAAAACTCCTCTTGAGTTTCATTATATTTTTTGAGAACAATGTCATCAATTCTTAGACCTTTAAGATTTATTGACCCAATAATGCTGTCTGTTTCAATTTTTACTCTTTTATCAGCGCTCAGCGCCTCGTCTAAACCAATGTTATCATTTTCGGCAATACCAAGAGACCTCTCAATTTCATCAATGTCTTCCATATTAAGTTCATTTGAGTTCACCTCAGACACGTCACCACTTTCTATTTCTCCATTAAGCATTTCTTGCTCAGGTGCTTCAAAGAAAAAACTCCAGATAAATAGAACACCTACCGAGAGTATTATTGCAAGTATTAGATTTCTACTTTCCATAGGTTACTTCTTCTCTCTTGGAACAGGATCATACCCTTCTGAACCACCTAAAAGCTTTATTGGATGACATTTTGTTATTCTCTTAATACTTAAATATGTTCCCTTAATTAAACCGTGCTCTTCAATTGCCTCTTTAGCATACTCAGAACATGTTGGCATAAAACGACATGATGAGGGAAAATATGGAGAGATTAATCTTTGATATAATATTATCAGAAATATAAATATTGATTTCATTTGTTAATTATGAATTTTTTTAATTGCTGTATTCATTTCAAATTCTAGATTTTTAAAATCTTCAATAAGCGAATTCTTCTTACCAATAATTACGTAATTCCAATTTTTAATACCATATTCCCCAATAATATTTTTTGCAATTACTCTTAGTCGCCTCTTTATTTTATTTCGAACGACAGCGTTTCCATTTTGTTTTGAAACCGTGTATCCAACTTTTACCTTATTGCATGATTTATCCTCGTAAGCCTGTAATAAAAAGGACTTACTTCTAAAGAAGAGTCCACTTTTAGCTCTTTGAAAATCCTTCGAGGATTTTAATGTCTCTAATTTGTTCATTGAATATCTTGTTCTAAGCTGAGAGAACTTTTCTGCCTTTAGCACGGCGCCTAGCCAAAATAATCCTTCCATCTTTAGTCGCAGAACGTGCTCTAAATCC
The DNA here is from genome assembly GCA_902577765.1 of uncultured Pelagibacteraceae bacterium. Lineage (GTDB taxonomy): Bacteria > Pseudomonadota > Alphaproteobacteria > Pelagibacterales > AG-422-B15 > CACNXQ01. The sequence goes on from CACHAK010000001.1 coordinate 14,974, forward strand.
ATGACGTCTTTTTCTGACTAAGTTACTTGGTTGAAATGTTCTTTTCATAGTTCTATTTTGTTAGGTGATTGGCTTATAAATTGCATTCTATTGATAGTCAATTAATATTCATTAAATAAGATATATGTTTAAAAATAAGTCATTAAGGTTACTGGGGATTGGTCTCGCTATCTTTCTAATTTTATATTTTCTGGGAAAATATAACCCCATATCCATGGAATTCTTAATAAATCAACACGGATATATTCAGGACTATATCCTGTCCTATCCATCACTCTCAGTCGTTATATGCATCTTAATAATTGCAGTGATGATTTCTTTAATGGGGCCTATAACACCAGTGTGCATTTTAGCAGGATTTTACTTTGGCCTATACGTAGGACTACTCATAGCGATAATTGGTGAAATCACAGGAGCAGTAATTGTATTTTTGTACGGTAGATATTTATTTAAAGCATATATTTTAAAACAATTCGGTGAAAGATTTAAAAAGTTCAAAGACGGTTTTAATCGTAATTCGATAAGCTACTTACTCTTTATAAGAGTGATAGGTGGAGTTCCATTTGGAATACAAAATTTACTTCCAGCTGTCTTAGATATGAAGTTTAGAGACTATTTTATAGCAACGATATTTGGTGTCATTCCTTGGGCATACATTTTAGTGAGTATTGGAAATGGAATTCAAAATATCATGGAAACACAAAATTTCTCTTCAAGTGATATTTTAAAAATTGAGTATTTACTTCCTGTTTTATTGATAAGTGTAATTGTAATAGTTCCTGTAATTTACAAGTTTATAAAAAAAAGATTTTTGCTTTGATTATAAGAAAATAACCTATAATCAATTTATATGCGCCGGTGGCTCAGCTGGATAGAGCACCAGACTACGAATCTGGGGGTCGGGAGTTCGAATCTCTCCCGGCGCGCCATTAGAATTTATGTTTAACAAATTATCAAATACACAAAAAGGAACCCTTCTTGCATTTATTGGAGTAATGATTGTAACTCCAGACTCACTAATTATAAGACTCGTATCAATTGATACATGGAACCTTTTGTTTTATAGATCTCTGTTTCCCGGAATTGCATTATTAATTTGCTATTTTGTATTCTTTAGTTCTAGAGCTGCACCGGATTTTATGAGTATCGGAAAACCTGGGCTGTTAAATGCAGTTTTAATAATGGGATCAAACATTACATTTATTTTAGCTTTAGCTAATACAGATGTCGCAAACGCTTTAATAATGATTAGTCTTGTTCCAATAATTGCATCAATATTTTCATTTATTTTTCTTAACGAAAAACCTCAATTAATCACTTGGATTTGCTCTTTTGGCTGTTTGATTGCAGTAGTATATATTTTTTACGAGTCATACGAGCTTAATCGATATCTTGGTGATTTTTATGGACTCTCATGTGCTGCCTTTGTTGGAGCGAGTCTAACTGTAATGAGAAATTCACCAAACATCAATTTCGTACCCTCATATATATTAGGAAAACTTTTAACAGCTTGTGTAGCAGTATTCTTTGTTAATAGTTTCATAATTTATTCAACTGATTTAATACTTCTATCATTAATGATAATTACTGTTGGTGTGTCTTTTGTATTTATAAGTATTGCTCCCCAATTCATTAGTTCTCCCGAAGTAGGGATTTTCTTTTTACTTGAGACGGCCTTAGGGCCTTTATGGGTATGGTTCTTTATAAGTGAAGAACCGACTGAAAAGACATTGATAGGTGGTATTTTTATAATAATTATTATATTTATTCACTCATATTATATGATTAGAAAAGATCGCTTTAAAAAGAAATGATAAAAAGACTTTTGACAATAGCTTTGTTTTTTCTCATCTCATGTGCCAAACCGCAGACTCAACTTCCAAACTACAGCAAAACAATAACAGAAAAAGAGCAAGATATTCAGAATCAAATGTTCGCTGATTCATGGCTAGATACATATTTACCGTTTTCAACTATGGGTACAGATATTTTATTTAATGCTTCCGATTTATGTGCTGAAGATGACCGAATATTCGCACTTGGTATGAATCTTGGCAATGAGTACTCAGCATATGAAAGTATCCGTAAAGAAATTAATAAAAATCTTTCACTTGGGCCAAAATTGAAAGTTGTAAGCTTAGGAAACAATTCTCCAGCAAGCAAAGCTGGTATTTTAGTAGGTGATGAGATTTTAGAAATAGATGGTAAAAGTATAATTCATGGTGAAGACGCATTAAAGTCTTACATTGAGATGATAGATAAAGATCACCAAAAACTTTATGAATTTAAGATACTAAGAGAAGATGATTTTAAAAGTATCAAAATTAGAAGTGAGCAAAGATGCCGTTTCAACTTTGTCATTGACTTAGATAATGATACCTTTAATGCTTTTGCAAATGGAGAGATTATGGTTTTTTCTCTCAGGATGGCTAAGTGGTTAATGCAAGATGAAACTGGAGCAGCCATTGTATTTGCTCATGAGTTAGGTCATAACGCGAATAAGCATGTAGCAGATAAAATCCAAAATGCCTCAACCGGTGCCTTACTAGGCTTATTAGTAGGTATATATATGGGATATCCGCAAGATATGATGGAAATAGGGCAAAGTATCGGTGCTTCTGCTTACTCCATCGAATATGAAAATGAAGCAGACTATCTTAGCATGTATATTCTTGCCAATTCAGGATATAATTTGGATGATGCCGTAAATTTTTGGAGAAGATTTGCTATAGAGGTCCCCAATTCAATTTATTCCACTGGAGGAACTCACCCCTCAACTGCAGAAAGATATGTGAGAATGGAGTCAACAATAAAAGAAATCGAAAATAAAATAAGTAACGGTGAAAAGCTTATACCAACCTATACGAAAGATTGAAAATGAATTTAATTAACGGCGTAATATTTATAATTTTCCTCATATTAGTCTTTTCATTTGGGCTAAGCTTTTTTATTGAATTTTTTCTTTAAGAGATTCTAAACTTCTTTTTAATTTTCTTTCTTTCACGTACTTTGTTTAAAGGCTGGTAAGCCTGCTTATGATGCGCTTGACAGTAAACAAAACCTTCATTGGTACTTCTTCCGCAAAATTTAAAGTCTATTTCCTCCGGTTCACCCAATGGCCATCTACATAGGCCATCTTTTATATCTTGAAATGAAGTTGGATTCATCGGCTCAGCGATTACAGGTGAGATATCAATTACTTTTTGGCTTCTAGATACATTTATTCTTTTTTTCCGTATTATTGATATTCCATTATTCTTACTTTTTGAGGCCATTCTGCCTGAAAGACCTAATCTGTGTGCTTTGCCAATCACTGCATTCCTTGTAACTTCCCCTAATTCGGCGGCAATTCGACTTGCTGTAAGTCCTTCATCCCAAAGCTGTTTTAGCTTTTCAATTCTTTCATATGTCCAGGGCATAAACTCTCCTTAAAAGATAGTAAATTTTACCACTACATTTTGATAAAATTCAACATAAATATACTAAATGTTGATAATTCTACCTAAACTGTGAGTATAAAAATTTATCTATAAATATCAGTCGAATAGAATAATTACTGAAATCTAAATATTAATGACATTTTAAGAAATTTATTTAAACAAGCTTTATGCATTACAACCCCATAAGTATTATCACTTTATATAAAAAGGAAGTGCAAAGGTTTACTAAGATTCCACTTCAGACGATTGTTGCTCCTGCAGCAACAAGTCTGCTTTTTATGGTTATTTTCACAACTGCTATAGGTTCAGTAAGGACTAACTATCCTTTGGACAGCTTTAAGAGTTTTTTATTTCCAGGATTAATAATGATGACAATTATTCAAAACGCTTTTATGAATAATTCCTCTTCAATATTGATGTCTAAAGTCCAAGGCAATATTGTTGATCTCTTGATGCCGCCTCTTAATAATATCGAAATAATTTTGGCTTTTACTTTAGCTGGAATTACCAGGGGGCTAGTTGTTGCAGTTGCTTGTGCTCTGATGATGTCCCCTTTTGCTGAAATTAGTATCTATAACATCTATATAATTCTTATTTTTGCTATTATAGCTTCAGCAATCATGTCTTTAATTGGTACTATTTCAGGAATATGGGCTGAAAAATGGGATCATCTTGGAACAGTAGGCAACTTTGTAATTGTTCCATTGTCCTTTCTTTCTGGTACATTCTATTCGATAACTGTGTTACCAGGACCCATTCAAACGGCGAGCTTAATAAATCCATTTTTTTATATGATTGATGGTTTTAGATATGGTTTTTTAGGCGTAAGTGATTCTTCCTACCTTTCTGCAATTTTTATATTATCAACAATTTTTGTATTTCTTATCGCTATAAATTATTTAATGCTAAAATCAGGCTATAAATTGAGACCATAAAATGACAAACGTTCTTCCAACATACCCAAGATCAAACTTGGAATTTACACATGGAGTTGGTAGTTATTTGTATACAAAATCAGGAGAGAAGTTTTTAGATTTTGGTACAGGAATAGCGGTTAATTCCCTAGGTTATTCAAATCCATATCTAAACGATAAATTAAAAGAACAAATTGATAAATTATGGCATTTATCAAATGTATATCAGATACCAGAACAAGAAAAACTTGCACAAAGATTATGTGACAATTCTTTCGCTGATTATGCATTCTTTTGTAATTCAGGTACTGAAGCTATTGAGGCAAGCATAAAGATTGCTAGAAGATATTTTCATAGTTCAGAAAATTTGTCGCACAAAACAGAAATCTTAAGTTTTTCCGGCTCATTTCATGGCAGAACAATAGGGGCGCTTGCAGCGGGAGGTCCAGACAAACTCATCTCATTTAATACTACTGTTAGTGATTTTAAATTCCTTGAATTTGGTGATCATGGGCAACTTCAAAACTCAATCAGTGAAAAAACTGCTGCAGTAATTATTGAACCAATACAAGGTGAGGGCGGTATAAGAGAAGTACCTAGGCAATGCCTTGAGGGATTAAGGAAAATTTGTGATGAAAATAACTGCCTTCTAATCTTTGATGAAGTGCAATGTGGAATGGGTAGAACAGGAAAATTATTTGCATATGAATGGTCTGAAGTAAATCCAGATATTATGACAATAGCTAAAGCTATTGGAAATGGTTTTCCATTGGGTGCATGTCTGACATCAAAGAAAGTTGGTGAAAAAATGGATTTTGGTTCCCATGGTTCAACTTTTGGAGGTAATCCACTTGCCTGCACAGTTGGAAACGCTGTTTTGGATATAATGCTAAAAGATAAATTCTTTAGTGAAATTAATGTTGTTGCAAAAAAACTCTATGAAGGACTGCAAAGCGTTATTACTGATTTCCCAAATATTATTGAAAATGTCAGAGGTAGAGGATTTATTTTAGGGCTAAAGTGTAAAGTTGAAAATGATAAGTTTGTTAATCTAGCAAGAGAAAAATATATTCTAACTGTAAAAGCATCAGATAATGTTGTAAGACTTTTGCCTCCAATAAATCTTACCTTAAATGAATGCGATGAGGCAATTGAAAAAATAAGAGCTACTTGCAGCGAGTTTAAATAATGAAAAATTTTATAGATATAAAAGAACTCTCAAAGAGTGAATTAACTAGCTTATTAGATAATGCTTTACAAAATAAGAAGGCTAAAACAACATCACAAAACCATCTTAATGGTAAAAACTTAGTATTATTTTTTGAAAAAAAATCGACCAGGACAAGGCTATCATTTGATATTGCAATAAAACAATTAGGTGGCTTCACAACAATTTTAAATAAGGAAGATATTCACCTGGGTAATGATAAAGAAAGCGTGAGTGATACTATTAATACTTTTGGACTATATGCTGACGGACTTATTCTTAGGGTCAACGATCATAAGACTATAATGAGTGCTTCCAAGCTATCTCATTTACCTGTAATAAATGCGCTATCAAATTTATCACATCCTTGTCAGTGCTTGGCAGGACTAATGACGTTATTGGAGGAGAGGGGTAGTTTAGAAAAATTGAATATTGTGTGGATAGGACCTATAACAAATGTGGCAAATTCTTGGATTGAGGCTTTTAAAAAAGATTTAGGCTTCTCACTCAATATTTTTTGCCCAGAGGCATGGTTTGAAAAGTATAAAGAAAAAATGAAGGAATACGATATTTCAACTGATATAGATGATATTGTACATCATCGACTAAATGATCAAATTCTTGCTCAAGCTGACGCTGTGATGACGGATACCTGGAAATCAATGGGAGAGAATATAAAGAAACAGGATTATGATTTAATAAAAGAATTCAGAGTTACCGAAAAAGTTATGAATAAGGCGAAATCGGATAGTATTTTTATGCACTGTCTTCCAGCAAACAGAAATGAGGAAGTTGAGGCAAGTGTAATAGATGGAAATAATTCAAGGGTTTGGCAAGAAGCGAGCAATAGACTTTTTGTTCAAAAAGAAATTTTAAAAGAAATATTTTGATTATTTCTTCCAAAAAGCAGGGTGAAAGATAACTAATACAGTTAATATTTCTAATCTCCCCAACAACATTGAGAATATAAGTATCCACTTAGCAGGATCAGATACGGCATAAAAAGAATTTTCTGGACCTATTGTGGCTCCAAGTCCTGGCCCAACATTGGCAAGAGAAGTTGCAGCTGCTGATAATGAAGTTACAAAGTCCAGCTCAGTCATTGATAAAAGTAAAGTAATAGTGATGAAACTGAGTATGAATATAAAAAAGAAACTCATGACTGAAGATGTTACTTCATCCTGAATTTTTCTATGATTATAGTGTGGAACAAATACACCGTGAGGATGCAAGAGCTTTTGAATCTGCATTTTTAAAGTTTCAAATAATATCTGTAATCTAAATACTTTGATTCCACAAGTTGTCGAACCAGCACAACCGCCAACAAACATTCCGAAGAAGAGTAAGTAAATTGGAAATGGTCCCCACAAATTATAATTATCGGAAGTATAACCTGTACCAGTTATAATTGAGACAACATTAAACGCACCATGCCTTAAAGACTGTTCAAAACTTTTAAGATCAAATATCCATAAGTAAGAAATTACTAATAAAGAGCTTACAAAAATTATGATTAAAAAAGTTTTTATTTGGGTATCTCTAAAAAAACTTTTGATACCATTACGCGTAACCTCAAGATATATTAAAATTGGAAGGCTACTTAATATCATAAATAAGATTGCAATATATTCTGTTGATCGATTATTAAAGCTAGCGAAGGAATCATTCCTTGTTGAAAAACCACCAGTAGCTATTGTAGTCATTGAATGAACTAAAGACTCGAAAAGTCTCATACCGCTTAACCAATAAGATATGAAACAAAGAGCTGTTAATGATATGTATATTATGATTACTGCTAAAGAGACCTGAGCAGTTCTTGGTAAGATCTTTTCTGTTGTATCCGATGATTCTGTTCTGAAGACCTGCATGCCTCCGACTTGCAATACAGGAAGTATACTAATAGCCATTACTATTATGCCAACTCCTCCAATCCATTGAAGAAGTCCTCTCCAAATTAGTATACCTTCAGGCATAGACTTAATATTGCTTAGAATTGTTGATCCTGTTGTGGTAATGCCTGACATGGATTCAAAAATTGAGTCTGTGAAACTAATATTAAGGTTTGCTAAAAAGAAAGGCAAAGAACCAAAAATACAAATAAAAACCCAGGATAATGTAGTAATTAAAAATGCATCTTGGGTCTGGATTTTATTTTCTGCAGAATTTCTTGTTGAAATAAAAAAGGTAATACCAAATCCCAGAGTAATTATTGAACTTATTATAAATGATTGCCATGTTTCATTGCTAAATGCTAAGTCCAAAAATGCTGGTATTAATAATATAAAACTTAACGCAATCAACAAATAACCTAATACATTAAGTATTATTTTAAAATTTATCATTTTTGAGATTTTAATTTTTTTTGAGAATTGATCCTTGGTTGATCATGCTGTAGAACTCTCTTCTTGTAGACGCATCAGTTCTAAACTTACCTAATAATTGACTAGTAACCATTGAAATACCTGGTGTGCCAACACCTCGTGTAGTCATACATTGATGTTGCGCCTCAATAACCACGGCAACACCTTTTGGCTTTAAGACTTTTTGTATGCAATTTGCAATTTGCGCAGTGAGCTTTTCTTGGATCTGCATTCTTTTCATATATATCCTAGTAATTCGAGCAAGTTTACTAATACCAACTACTCTTTTATTTGGAAGGTATGCAACATGTGCTGAGCCAATGAATGGTGCAATGTGGTGTTCGCAGTGAGACTCAATTCTAATGTCTCTGAGCATTATTATTTCGTCATATCCCTCAAGTTCATCGAAAGTTTTTTTTAATACCTCCTCTGGATCTTCATTATAACCAGCAAACCAGTCCTCGTATGCTTTAACAACTCTTTTTGGTGTTTCAAGCACTCCCGGGCGTTTAACATCTTCACCCACGAATGCCATAAGGGTTTTAACGGCATCTTCTGCTTGTTGTCTTGTTGGTTTAACTGCTTTTCTTTTTTTCATAATGCAGAGTGAGTACTATATGAAAAACTATAAAATTTATAGTTTTATTATTTGATAGATTTATTAATCAGTAAATTTAAATGAATATCCTCAAAAAATTGTTTATTTTTCAGCGAATTGTACGATATATATGCTAATGTCAATATCATGTTACTAGATAGCCAAATTAGTGAAAACTCTAAAGCCTGGCCAATTTTGGAAGCTAGAAAGATCATTAATCAAATTCAAAAAAAAAATAAAAAAAAAATAAGACTTCAGACTGGTTATGGGCCAAGTGGACTTCCACACATAGGGACTTTCGGAGAGGTCGCAAGGACCACTATGGTACTGAATGCTATAAAAGCTTTATCTGACTATGAAGTTGAATTGATTGCTTTTTCTGATGATATGGATGGATTAAGGAAAGTTCCTGATAATGTTCCTAATCAAAAAATATTGGAAAAAAATTTACACAAACCTCTCACCTCAATTCCGGATCCCTTTGAAACATCCAAGAGTTTTGGAAATCATAACAATGAAATGTTACAAGAATTTCTTGATAAGTTTGGGTTTAAATATTCTTTTAAGAGCGCGACAGAGCTTTATAAGTCAGGATTCTTCAACGACCAATTAATTAAAGTTTTAAATTCTTACGATGAGATTAAAAAAATAATATTACCAACATTAGGAGAGGAAAGAAAAAAAACTTACAGTCCTTTTTTGCCAATTTGCCCAGAAACAGGACACGTACTCGAAGTTGAAATTATTTCAATTAATACTGAAAAAAATACGGTCGTGTATCTTCAGAATAATAAGGAAATTGAACAGTCTATTTTAGATGGCAATTGCAAATTACAATGGAAAGTGGACTGGGCAATGAGGTGGTGTGCTTTAGATATTGATTATGAAATGTATGGTAAAGACTTGATACCAACTTTTCAACTTTCATCCAAAGTATGCCGTGCTTTAGGACATCAACCTCCCGAAAATTATTTCTATGAATTGTTTCTTGATCAGAATGGTGAAAAGATTTCAAAATCAAAGGGAAATGGTTTGAGTATTGAAGAATGGCTATCTTATGCACCCAAGGAAACATTAAGCTACTTTATGTACCAAAATCCAAGAAGAGCAAAAAAATTATTTCTTGATGTGATCCCCAAATCAGTTGATGAATTTTTGAGTCATCTTAATAAATTTAAGGATCAAAATGATGAAGAAAAAATTGAAAATCCAGTTTGGCACATCATGAATAGTCATAATCATATTGGTTCAATACCTATCTCTTTCAATTTAATATTAAATTTAGTTTCTGCTAGTGGAAAGAGTGATCCAGATTTCATTCTAGATTTTATAAAAAAATATGATGATTCAGTTATCAATGCTGATCATAATTTTATGCTAGAACTTATAACTGGAGCAATATCATTTGAAAAAAATGTAAATGCCGACAAAGTTCATTTTAAAGTACCCAGTGAAGAAGAGAAAAGTATTTTTTTAGATTTAATTAATCGAATTGAGCTTTTGCCAGACAATGTTGATGCTGAGACTATACAGACTGAAATCTATCAAATTGGTAAAGATTATAAGTTTGATAATTTAAGAGACTGGTTCAAACTTATTTATCAGGTTCTTTTTGGCAAAAGTGATGGACCAAGATTTGGTACTTTTATTGCCATCTACGGAATAAAAGAAACAATACAACTTATTAGAGAAAGAATTAAAGTGAGCAAGTGATGAGTTTGTTAACCGGTATGCTTCAGCTTTTGCCACCAGAGACTGCACATAATGTCACAATACAATTAACAAAATATGGAAGTCCCTTACTAAGTAAAGGTTTTCAAGATCAAAGTTTACATACTAATGTTAAAGGCCTAAGCTTTAGTAACCCACTGGGAATTGCCGCTGGCTTTGATAAAAACGCTGAATTAATAGACCCTTTACTAAAGATTGGATTTGGGTTTGTGGAATGTGGAACTGTTACACCGAAGCCACAATATGGAAATGCAAAGCCAAGAATTTTTAGGTTAAAAAAAGATAATGCTATAATTAATAGATTAGGTTTCAACAACAAAGGAGAAAAGAGATTTGTAGAGAATCTTATGTCTGCAAAAAAGACAGGTATTGTAGGATCAAATATTGGACCAAATAAAGATTCTAAAAATTTCATTGATGATTATATAAAAATTTACAGAAAAATTTCAGTCTCTTGTGATTACGTTACCATTAATGTTTCATCTCCAAATACTGAAGCTCTTCGTGAATTGCAAAGAAAAGAATATCTTGAAGTACTATTAAGAGAAATATCTCAAATAAGGAATGAGGAAACGAATAGAAAATTGATCATGTTAAAAATTGATCCTGATAATGCAAATGATCACTATGGCATGATCCTTAATCTTGTTGGTAAATATAATATCGATGGAATTATTGCTACAAATACTTCAATTTCAAGACCAGAAATTTTACGAGATCTCAATAAAAAAAGAGAAGGTGGTTTATCAGGTACTCCAATAAAGGATTTGTCTGATAAAGTTTTAAAATTTTTGTATCAAGAGACAAATCAAGAGTTAATCTTGATTGGTGTAGGTGGTATTAGTAGTGCATCTGATGCATATAATAAAATCAAACTTGGTGCATCTTTAGTTCAAATGTATACTTCTCTTACTTTTGGCGGACCACAATTAATAAGTAGGATCTTGATAGACTTAGTTAAACTTATCAAAAAAGATGGTTTTACAAATATTTCAGAAGCGGTGGGTGTAGATAATCAATGAATAAATCAATCGAACTTCCATTTAATCAAAGAAAGAGACAGCTCAACAAAAAACAAAATCGCGACTCTATTATTTTAGCTTCGAGAAAAGTTTTTACTATAAAAGGTCTTGACAATTCCAATGTACGAGAGATTGTATCCGAAGCAGGCTTAGGCTCTGGCACATTTTATAATTATTTTGATGATAAAGTTGAAGTTTTCTTAGTCATAGTAAATAAACTTATTAATGAATTTAGCAACTTTATTATTCCAGAAATAAATAAAGCTAAAACTTTTGATGAGTTAGTTAGCATCTCCTTTAATAGTTGGTTTAATTGGATCTCTAATGACTCAGAAAACTATATTTTTTTCAAAAATAATAAAAAATATATATTAGATCTAAAATGGTTAGGCCAAAATTCAAAAGAATATCAAAATTTTAATAAAAGACTGTTAGAAGTCACGATAAAGATGTCAAAAATTATTAGATTCCCTCAAAACGATATTTCACTTATGGTAACTTCTGTGATTGCAGTTAGTGTTAACCTTGGTGACGCATTATTAGAAAGAAATGATATGAGTCCTTCCGAGGTGAGTTCATTTGCAACTAAATTATTTTTAAAGGGGCTATAACTATAAATGGTAAAAAGCATTTTTATTACTGGTGCGGCATCAGGGATAGGCAAAGCAACTGCAATTTCATTTGCTGATAATGGATGGAATGTGGGACTTTTTGATATTAATCAAGAAGGCCTTAAAGAGGTAGCAGATATTATAGGGCATAATAAATGTATGTATCAAAAACTAGATGTTACAAACATTGAAGATTGGATAGAAGCTGAAAAAAGCTTTTCACAATATACAGGCGGTAAGTGCGATATATTCTTTAATAATGCAGGTATAGCAAATTTTGCAGGAGCATTCGAGGATATTAAGATTGAAGAAATGAGTAAAATAATAGATGTAAACTTTAAAGGTGTTGTAAATGGATGTTTCGCAATGCTTGAAATTCTAAAAAGTACAAAAAATAGTGTGATACTTAACACGAGTTCGGTCGCGGGACTCATTACAGCACCAGGTATATCAGTTTACGGAGCAACAAAGCATGCTGTTAGCTCTCTTACAGAAAACTTACGTATTGAGTTTGAGCGATATGACATTAAAGTATCTGAAATTAATCCTTGGTTTACTGAAACACCTATTCTCGATGCTGAAGCTGTGACTTCTGGCGCAAAAAGTCAACTTGATCGTGAATTTGTTAACCAAAAAACAAAAGTTTATCCGGTTGAAAAGGTAGTAAGCTCAGTTTGGTCTGCTTATAATTCACGCAGAATACATAACCCAGTGGGATTTGAAGCAAAATTTGCATCATTTTTTATGAGACTCATGCCATCACTCATTAGAAGTTTGAGTAAAAAGCTTTTTAAGGACTCCTTTATCTAAACAGACCTTTTTGCTTTATCAGCATCATTAGAGGCTTTTATCATATTTCTAAGCTGTTCCCACTCTTGATCGGTTACATCTTTTAACATCTCGTAGAAATTACCTGCATGATTTAACCACTGAGCCCCATCAATGGTAATTATTTCTCCTGTTAAGTAGTCAACACCATCAGCCATTAAAAAAGTTGCTAAATTAGCGAGCTCACTTAGCTCACCAGTTCTTTTCATTGGAATTGACTCCATCATATTTGCCCCTTTTCCGCCTGGAGCTAATCTATCCCAAGCACCTTTTGTCGGAAATGGTCCGGGCGAAATAGCATTTAATCTTATGCCCCTATTTCCCCATTCAGCCGCAAGGGATCTAGTCATTGTTGCTAAACCAGATTTGGACATAGCTGATGGAACTGTGTATGGGCCACTGCTATCAATCCATGTAGTTAGAATAGAAATTATACTTCCTTTTAAATTTTCGGCTAACCACCTTTTACCTATTGCATTTGTCATATAAAATGTTCCATTAAATACAATATTAGAAATAGCAGTAAATGCTCTTGGGGATAAATCTTCTGTTCTTGAAATAAAATTTCCAGCAGCATTATTTAATAGACCAGTTAGAGGTCCTTCGCTCCAAATTTCATCTACCATATCTTCTATTGCTTCAGGAACCTTGATATCGCATGAGATTGATTTCACAGATCCACCATGTAAATCCATTAGCTCTTTAGCTGTTTCATCTAATACTGACTTTCTTCTGCCACAGATATAGACATCGGCACCAAGCTCTAAATATCTTGTAGCCATAGCTTTTCCAAGTCCTGAGCCTCCACCAGATACTAAAATTCTTTTATTTTTTAATAAATCTTTTTGAAACATAATTACTCCTTTATCCAAATTGCGCTAAGAATGGAAAATACTTTATAAAAAAGAAAGCCAATTCTTGAATTCTGTTTGTTAGTATTAAGATACCAAATAAAATTAGTAAAAGACCAGTAAAAATTTCAATTGCCCTTATATAATTTCTAATTTTTGATAAAAATTTCATAAAGCCACTGATTGCATAAGCTGAGATTAAAAAAGGGACTCCCAATCCAGCTGAGTAAAGCGTTAGCAAAACTATCCCATATGTTACTGTTTCTGAGCTGGCAGCTATTGATAAGACACTTCCTAGAATTGGTCCAATGCAAGGTGTCCATCCAAATGCAAATGATAAACCAATTATATAAGACCCAACTATACCTGGCCTGTAACTCTCAATTTGGTATCTCATCTCCCTGTTTAAAAATGGTATCTGTACGATTTGCATGAAATGAATACCAAATATGATAATTATTATTCCTCCCACAATGCGTAAGAAATCAAGATATTCATAAACCAAGCTACTTAGTAAAGTTGCAGACGCCCCAAGTATTACAAACACAGTTGAAAACCCAAACACAAAGCTTAATGAAAAACTAAAAACCTTTTTTTTTATTTCATCACTCTCATCCAACTGTAATTTATCCAAACTAGTTCCTGCCATAAAACACAAGTAACCCGGTACAATCGGCAACACACATGGGGAGAGAAAACTAAGAAGCCCTGCAAGGACTACATATAAATATGAAATCTCAGTCACTATATTTTTCTAAATCTTTTAAATATTTCAGCACCACTCCATCCAATAATTATTGCAATTATCAAAGAAATCAATCCGTAAAAGAATGGATAGTTTTTTGAAAATGAGTAGATTGCCTCTTCTATTCCAACTCTAGTAACCACAAAGTTATATGAATATTCCTGTGATACCTCATTATCTATAATTAGATGAAGATTAACATTGTATTCTCCTACAGGTACAGTGTTAGGAATATCAATATAAGATCTGAATAGATTTCCATCAATTATTTCAATTTCATCAGATACTTGTTTATACAAACTATCATTTTGTTTTGTTCTAATTAAAGCATTATAAAATTCTTTTTTTTCTTTTTCATTAACAACGCTACCCCAATCAGTAGTAAGTGAGCTCCAATCAATCATTTCTGATTTCTCTTTCTCAAGTAGCCCAATCTGATTGTTCACTAAAAATTCATTTGTAAGTTCAGATGTACTCGAAAGATAATAAAATCCAGGCACATCTCTGAAAGTTACACTTTTAGAATTTAACCAAAATCCAAAATATGAATCTTTTTTTCTCAATGCAACATCCTCTAGAGGACCAACGACTTCGATAAGTATGTCACTTTTACTATCTCTTGACTGAGATGGATCAGAATAAAATGCTCCAAAAACAAGAAGCTCTTCACCAGAGAAATTTGCATCTATATATATTTCTTCCTGGTCTGAGCCAATAACAAGTGCAATTGAAACTGAGGGCATTAACACTCCAATCAATATATAAAATAAAATAATCAATTGTCTTATCATTAGAAAACCAATCGTATTACAGATAAATTAAAAATTTCGTTAGGCTCTACCAACAAATCAAGTGCAATTTTAGTTGCAACACCAAGTACTATTATGGCCAGTAAAGCTCTTATTTCTTCACCTCTCAATTTATTAGCTGCTAATACCCCGACTTGAGCACCAATAACAGACGAGAGTATTAAAAAGAAAGCTAGTACCGCATCTACAGCAAAAGTAGTAGTTGCATGAAGAATAGTAACAAGTGCGGTTATAAAAATAATTTGAAATAATGACGTGCCAATTACTTTTGAGGTAGGCATTCCCAAAAAATAAATCATCGCTGGAATTAATATGAAAGCACCACCAATTCCCATTGTTGCTGATAAGATCCCAATTACAAAGCCAATAATAATTGGAGGAATAACACTTATGTATAATTTAGATTTGTAAAATCTTACCTTGAAAGGCAGTCTATGAGCCCAGTTATGATAATGAATTTTTTGTTTAACACTTTTTCTTCTTATTCTATCCCTTATTACTTTTGAGCTTTCAATAAGCATTGATAAACCTATGCCTGTTAAAAGAGCAAAATATAAAATTGAGATTACAGTATCAATTTGTCCGATTGCAACAAGCTTACTGAATATCCAAACGCCCAAGATTGATCCAAAAAAGGCACCAATAAGCAATACCCCTCCCATTTTAAAATCCACAAGACCTTGTCTCCAGTGACCTAATGTTCCAGAAATTGAAGATGCAACGATCTGGTTTGCTGATGTTGCAACAGCAACGTTAGTAGGTATACCTATGAATATTAGTAATGGTGTCATCAAAAAGCCTCCACCTAAACCAAACATGCCTGATAGAAATCCTACAACTCCGCCTAAAGACAATAATAGAAAAATGTTAACTGAGAGCTCTGCAATAGGCAGATAAATACTCATAATTCTAAACTTTTCAGACTTTCCCCATCGATATGGCCAACAAAATTAGAAATTTGCAATTTATGAGACAAAGGTTATATATATTTAAACTACAATTAATATTCTTAAACCTATGTCGTACAAAAGTCCAATAGAAGATTTCAAATACAATCTGGCTATGCTTAACTACGATGAAGTCATTGCTGGTATAGAAAAGTTCAAGGAATATGACTCCGAAACACTCATGAGCGTTGTTTCTGAGATTGGGCGTCTTAACGAGCAAGAAGTACTAGATAGTAACAAAATTGGAGATAGAGAAGGCTTAAAATATGTCTCTAATGGAGCAGAAGGTCCTGAAGTGCATACCCCTGAAAGATTTAAGAAGTTATATGATGCAGTAAAGGCCTCCGGCTATGTTGGCGCTACCATGCCCACTCAATATGGAGGTGGCGGAGCTCCGTTCACGACTGCAATACTTGCGGGAGAGATTGGCATTGCGGCAAATATGGCATTCTACATGGGTCCAGGATTAAGTCATGGAGCAATGAAGACCATATTGAAAAAAGCTACAGAGGAACTTAAAGATAAATATTTACCTAACATGACTTCAGGTGAATGGATGGGCACGATGTGCCTTACAGAACCACAATGTGGAACTGATCTTGGTTTAATAAAATCAACCGCAATTCCTAAAGATGATCATTATGAATTAACAGGCCAAAAAATTTGGATTTCATTCGGTGAACATGATTTGACTGAAAACATTATTCATCTTGTTCTTGCAAGAACACCAGATGCACCTGAGGGTATTAAAGGAATAAGTTTATTTCTTGTACCAAAGAGATTGGATGATAACTCTCGAAATACAATTTATTGTGGCGGCTTAGAACATAAGCTTGGAATTAATTCTTCGCCAACTTGTGTTATGAACCTTGAAAATGCAAAAGGTTGGCTTGTTGGAGAAAAAAACAAAGGTATGGAAGCAATGTTTCTGATGATGAATGATGCACGTTTAAAAGTGGGACTCCAAGGTATAGCAATGTCTGAGATTTCATATCAAAACGCCCTGGAATTTGCAAAAGAAAGAAAACAAATGAGGTCAGTTGTCAAGGATAAGCAAGACAAAGATAGTAAAGCTGACAATATAATTGTTCATCCTGACGTAAGAAGAATGTTAATGAATGTTAAAGCAACAACTGAAGCAATGCGTGCATTATGCATTTATACAGCAATGAAAATTGATCTTGCAGAAGATCATCCCGATGAAAAAGTAAGACAGGAAGCTGATGATTTTGCTGCATTGATGACACCAATAATTAAAGCTTACTGCACTGATAGAGGTTTTTTAAATTGTTCAGAATCTCTACAGGTCTTAGGTGGTAGTGGTTTTACAAAAGAATATCCTCTCGAGCAATACATGAGAGATGTAAGAATTACAATGATATATGAAGGTACAAATGGCATCCAAGCGTTAGACTTAGTTGGAAGAAAATTAACAATGCACCAAGGACGGCTGTTACAAAATTTCCAAAAAGAGGTTCAAAAATTTCTATCTGAAAATAAAGAGAATGAGGAAATATCCTCATTTATTAAACCTCTCGAGGATGCTCTCAATGAAGTTACTGCTTCAACAATGTGGTTAATGCAAAACGGTATGCAGGATCCGGAAAATGCTCTTGCTTCTGCTACTGATTACCTAAATTTAGTAGCTCTATCTTCTATGACATATATGTGGGCACGCATGGCAAAGTTCTCAGTTGGAAAAAATGAACCTATTCATAAAAATAAAATAAAAACTGGAACTTATTTTGTTGAAAAGATTATGCCAGAGTTAATTATGTACTCAAAAAAAGTGCAAGCAGGCAAGTCATCAATGATGGATATGGAAGTTGCAGAGTTTTAATTAAGATCTATATCCCAATTGTCTTGCAGCTAAATCGTACATTATTTCTTCTGATCCACCGCCAATGGCATTAACTCTTACTTCTCTATAAATCCTCTCAACTTTTCCAGGCCCACTATTAGCTCTAAGGTATCCTGCGCCACCTAATATTTGCATCGCTTCCCTCGCACATAATTCCATCGCTTTACTTGCATGTACTTTCAGCATTGCCAAGTCTGCAATTGGGCTTTCACCATTCATTACTCTCCAAGATAGCAATTCAGTCCAAGCTCTTGATGTTTTAACTGCTCTGTTCATATCAACGAGTTTGTGTTTTATCACTTGATTATCAATCAATGGCTTACCAAATGTTTTTCGCTCTTTTGCCCAAGCTACTGCTTCATCAATACAAATTTGAGAGTACGCATTCATACCAGCTGCCATACCAAGTCTTTCTTGACTGAAGTTGCTCATTACACCAATCCAGCCACTGTTTTCTCCACCAATCAAATTTTCTACAGGCACTTTACAATTATCAAAGTAAAGTACAGCTGTATCAGAGCTTAGCCATCCCATTTTTTTAAGAGGTGTTTGCGTGAAGCCAGGTGTATCCTTTTCAATAACCAGAACTGATATTCCAGTAGCACCTTCACCACCAGTTCTTACTCCAACAACATATGTATCAGCACGCATTCCACTTGTAATGAACATTTTTGAGCCATTAACAATGAAATGGTCGCCTTTTCTAACTGCTTTAGTTTTCAAACTTGCAACATCTGATCCTCCCGAAGGTTCTGTCATTGCAAGAGCTGCTATTTTTTCCCCTCTTACCACCGGAGGAATAAATTTTTCTTTTTGTTCTTCTGTACCCAAAGATTGTATCAATGGTATTGCAATATTATGCGATAAAAGACTTGCTGAAACACCGCCACATCCATGGGCGAATTCCTCAGCTGTTACGATGCCATGAAAAATATCAATACCTTCTGTTGTACCGCCATACTTTTCATCATAGCCCATTCCCATTAGACCTACATCGGCGGCTTTTTTATAGAGTTCTCTTGGAAACTCACCAGCTTCTTCCCATTCTTCAACGAAAGGAGCTATTTCCTTTGAAACAAATTTTCTTACTTCTTCTCTCCATGCATGATGAGACTCATTATAAAAAAGAGGTTCTTTACCCTCAGAAATTCCAACTTTTGGTATCATATTATTTCACTCACTCCATTTTTAATTACCATTTTATCACGTTCTTTTACTTTGCACTGATAATAAACATTATTACCATCTTTCCACATTTCTGTAACTATTGTTTCTCCAGGATATACAGGTGAAGAAAAACGACAATCAAATCTTTTAAGTTTCTTTACATCTTTATCGCAGACACTTTCAATAATTGATCTGCATGCGATACCGTATGTGCACATGCCATGTAGAATTGGCCGTTCAAAACCAGCAGACTTTGCAAAATTTGGATCAGAGTGCAATGGGTTGTAATCACCTGAAAGTCTAAAAATTAATGCTTGATCAGGTTTGGTATTTATTTCATGGACATAATCTGGTTTACCCTCAGGTCTTACTAATTCTTTTTTTGGAGACTCAGGTCCACCAAAGCCACCATCCCCCCTAGCGAATGTTGTACTAACGAGCTTACAGATTTCCGTATTATCTTTTTTAAGATTTACAGTTGTTTCAACCTCAATAACTGCACCCTTACCAGGACCTTTATCATAACAACCTATAACTTTTGCGTTGGTTATAAAATCTCCTGAGACAGGTAAAGGATTAGTTACTGACAGTCTCTGTTCACCATGAACAACCATAATGAAATTAATATTTGTCTTCAGCAATAATGGTGAGTGATATTGAAAATTAGTAGCCATTGACGGCAATGCAATTTGTGAATTTTCATAGACAAACTTTAATTCATCTAAATTCATTGGGTCATTCCCAAGACCGACGCCTAGACTATAGAGAATTGAATCTTTATCAGTGTAGGAAACTTCAATGTTTTCTGAAGTCATGGACATTATTTCTTCGTAATTAATAGCCATTTTTTATGTATTTCTCTAATTTTTAAATGTATATATACTTTATATAGATCACTTATCTAAAGCGAGGAAAAAAACATGCCAAAACCCTTTGATGTTGAAATAAATAATTCAATTGCTCATATCAGGTTCAATAGGCCTGAAAAAAGAAATTCAATGAACGAGGATTTCTGGAGATTATTTCCAAAGGAAGTTGAAGATCTAGATGATAGTGGTGAGATTAGAGCTTTAATTGTATCTTCCACGGGACCACACTTTTCTGCTGGAATAGACCTTAGCATGTTTAAAGATGATGTTGTTGAACACGAAACAAACCAAGAGCTTGGCAGAAGTAGGGGATATTTTATTCAACAGTTAAAGTTTCTGCAACGTGCTGCTTCATGTTTGGAGGATGCGAGATTTCCAGTTGTTGCCGCTGTCCAAGGAGGATGTATTGGTGGAGGTATCGATTTAATCACTGCCGCTGATATAAGACTTTGTACAAAAGATGCATTTTTTTTAATTGAAGAAATAAATGTAGGTTTGGCAGCAGATATAGGAACTATACAAAGATTACCAAAAATTATACCTGCTGGTATAGCGCGTGAGTGGACTATGATGGGAGAAAAGGTATCTGCTGAAAGAGCAAAAGAAGTAGGCCTTGTGAGCTCTTTGCATGAGAGCCATGAAGAAATGATTGATAGTGCTTTTGAAATGGCTGAAAAATTAGCATCAAAAACACCACTTGCGATGTGGGTTACAAAAGAAGTTCTCAATTATTCAAGAGATCACTCTGTTAAAGAGGGCTTGGATAATGTGGCACTATGGAATGCAGCTACGCTTCATAAAGAAGATGTAATGACTACAATGATGTCAAAAATGCAAAAGAAAAAGCCAGAGTATAGAAATTTAAGAGATAAAAATTTCTTGAAACATAAATCAAGTAAATAGTATTTTTAACAAATTAAATTTTAATGAGATTTAAAAAAGGCATTATTCTCGCTGCCGGCAAGGGAACTCGACTTTCGCCTGCAACAAAAGTAACAGTGAAGCCTCTTCTGCCTTTATACGATAAACCTTTACTTTATTACGCGTTATCAAACTTAATAAAGGCCGGTGTTCGCGAGGTGCTATTTATATCTCAAAAGAAAGATATACCAGAATTTAGAAAACTATTTGGCTCGGGAAAACAGCTTGGCATGAAATTCAGTTACACATTTCAAAAAAAACAAGTTGGAATTCCTGATGCAGTTAATATTGCCAAACAATTTATTAATAAAAAACCATTTGTTTTAGCCTTAGCTGATAATTTATTTGTTGGTAAGAGCTTCACATCTACTTTAAAAAAAGTTCAGTCGCTCAAGGATGGAGCTGCTGTTTTAGCTGTAAAAACAAAATATCCACACAAATCAGCAGTTATTGAATACGATAGAGAAAAAAATATAAAATCAATTATTGAGAAACCAAAAAAACCAAAGAGTAATCTTACAATACCCGGTCTTTATTTTTATGATAAGGACTCCATATCAATTGTTAAGGATTTAAAGCCCTCCAAAAGAAAAGAATTAGAAATAGTTGATGTTCATCAATCTTATTTAAGAAAGAAGCTTTTAAAAGTTTTTACATTAAAAAAAGATGTTAAGTGGTTTGACACTGGTGATGCTGAAGAAATGCTTGAAGCTTCAAACTATATTAACAAATATCAAATAAAAGAAAAAAAGCTATTTGGATCTATCGAAATGGACTCATATCTAAATGGATGGATTACAAAGAAACAACTTAGAATTCTTATCAATCAAATGCCCGACTCAAAGTATAAAGAAAAATTAAGTTCACTTGCTTAATGTTCGATAAAAACTCATTAATAAATTTGTTAGAGTCAAATTCAATTAATTACAAAATTACTAAACATAAACCACTGTTTACAGTCGAAGATTCTAAAAATCTTCGAGGTTCAATTGATGGCGCCCATTCAAAGAATCTTTTTTTGAAAGATAAAAAAAATAATTTTTTTCTAGTAAGTTTTATTGAGGATATAATTGCTGATTTAAAAAAAGCATCAGTACCTTTAAACTCCAAAAAATTGTCTTTTGCAAATGAAGATTATTTAATGAATATTCTAGGTATCAAACCCGGATCAGTATCTCCATTTGGATTATTGAACGACAGAGAAAAAAAAGTTAAATTTTTCTTTGATCAAGAGTTTATGCAGTATGAAATTGTGAATTTTCATCCTTTAATCAATACGTCAACAGTGTCGATAGCTCCGAATGACCTAATAAATCTGATTGAACAGCATCATTCAAAAGTTGAATTTATTAATATGAGAGATTTTCAAAAATGACTCTAAGGAAGGCAAAATTTATTAAAACCAAGAAAAAAATTAAAGCGAATGTTTTTGATTTACATTTTGATGAAGTTAAATGGGTAAATGGAAACAAAACTATTAGGGATCTTATTGTACACAATGGTATAACTTGTATTGTTCCAATAATTGATAAGAAATTTATAGTTTTGCTCAAACAATATCGATACGGATCAGATCAAATTATGCTTGAAGTTCCAGCAGGGACTATTGACCCAGGAGAAAGGCCATTAAGTTGCGCTAAAAGAGAATTAATTGAAGAAACCGGTTATCATGGAAAAAATTGGAAAATGATAGGCAAATACTTTTCAACCCCAGCATATAACACTTGCTTAGTGCACTGCTATCTAACTCATTGCTATAAGAAGAGTGAGACAAATTTTGACGAAGATGAGGTTCTAGAGACAAAAATATATTCAGTCCAAGAAGTAAAAAGATTACTTAAAACTAATCAGATTAATGATATGAAAACTTATATCAGCCTTGATCGATTTATGAATTATTATTGATTTAATATTTTCCAAATACCTGAGGCAGATAAAATAATTTTATCTTGTGAGATCAAATTACCCTCAATAAAGACGAGTGATTTCGTAGTTCTTGTAACCTTAGCATCACATTCAACAATATCATCCTGAAGACCTGGACTTACAAAGTTACAATTCAGTGAAATAGTACTGCAAGGTTTTTTTCCACACGCAGCAAATACCATAGATCCTAAGAAAATATCTGCTAATGACATAGAGTAGCCACCATGCGCAATACCATGAGCGTTGAGATGCTTATCCAAAATTTTAGTAATGAATTTATATTGGTTATTCTCTTCTTTTTTAAAATACATTGGTCCAATTAAGACATCAAAGCCAGCATGCCATCCAAGTTTTTTGTATCCTTCTGGTACCCAGCTTGGTGCTGATACTTCTGTCTTTAACATGACCATAGAGAATCTCCCTAATTCAAAGAATGCGACTTTCTAGACTTCAATTCGGATATGGTCAAGCAGAATAAAGAAAAATATTTGCCAAAATTGAGGGTATTTTTGATGTATTTTTTAAATAAAATTAAACTTTTTTTTTTATATAAAAAGTCTATCTTACGGTTTTCTAAATATTTATAAGGGCAATATAGTATGAGAGAAGCTGCAATAATTTCAACTGCAAGAACTGGATTAGCAAAAGCTATGAGAGGTGGATTTAACAAAACTCACGGCATTACAATGGGTGGCCATACTGTTAAACATGCTATTGAAAGAGCAGGAGTTGAAGCTGGTGAAGTAGAAGATGTAATTTTTGGATGCGGACAACCAGAGGGAGCAACAGGTCATAACATTGGAAGAAATGTTGCAATTGCGGGAGGATGCCCCGTAACTGTGCCAGGTACTACAATAAATCGTTTTTGTTCATCAGGTTTACAATCAATAGCGGTAGCTGCTCAAAGAATTATTGTTGATGGAATTAAAGTAGCTATAGGTGGAGGAGTAGAGTCAATATCAATGACACAGCAAAACATGAACATGAAATACCTTATTGAGCCTGAACTTCAAAAAATTTGTCCAGCATTATGGATGCCTATGATTAATACTGCTGATGTTGTAGCGGATCGATACAAAGTAAGTAGAGAATACCAAGACGAATATTCACTACAAAGTCAACAACGAACAGCTGCAGCTCAAACTGCAGGAAAATTTAAAGACGAGATTGTTCCTTTAACGACAAAAATGGATGTAATGAACAAAGAAACAAAGGAAGTTACAGAACAAGAAGTAACAGTTGATAAAGATGAGTGTAATCGACCACAAACTACACTTGAGAGCCTTGCTGGTTTAATGCCAGTCATGGGACCTGATAAATATATTACTGCGGGCAATGCTAGTCAGCTGTCAGATGGAGCATCTTCATGTTTGTTAATGGATCTTAAAGAAGCAGAAAAAAGAAATATTGAACCTATGGGAATTTTTAGAGGACTTTCTGTTGCAGCTTGTGAGCCCGATGAGATGGGCATAGGACCAGTATTTGCTGTACCAAAACTCCTAGAGCAACACGGCTTAAAGGTAGATGATATCGATATATGGGAACTGAACGAAGCATTTGCAGTTCAAGTTTTATACTGTAGAGATAAGCTAGGAATTGATAATGAGAAATTAAATGTGAACGGAGGATCAATTTCTATTGGCCACCCATATGGTATGACCGGCTCTAGAATGACAGGACATATTTTAATCGAAGGTAAGAGACGAAACGCTAAATACGGTGTTGTAACAATGTGCGTTGGTGGCGGAATGGGAGCAGCAGGTCTTTTTGAGATTTTATGATAGATGCAATTAAATACATTGAAAAAATAGCTCTGGTAATAATTATTTTTGCTACAGTTATAGCTATTGGCTATGAAATATATGCAATGTATGAAAAAAATCTCGTTGAACTTGCAGACTTACTTTTGTTATTTATTTATCTCGAAGTTATACAAATGATTAGAGAATATTGGACACTAAATAGAATAAGAATAAGTATACCGCTATTTATTGCTATTACTGCTGTTGCACGTTTAATAATCTTACAGGGCAAAACTATGGATCCAAGCATGTTGCTTTACGAGGGTGGCGCCATTTTATTGATTGCCATTGCTGTTCTTATATTAAAAGCAAGAAAGCTTAAAATATTCGCCGATGTTGACGACTAAGATTATCAAAGGACTAGTACTTCCATTTTTAGTTGTCCTTTTTATAAGCACATCTGCATTTTCACTTACTGATGAGGACGAACAAGAGATTATTTCTGTTGTAAGTCAGCAGTTGCAAGCATTTCAAAATGATGATTTCGAAAAAGCTTATTCTTTCGCATCGCCAATTATTAAGAAAATATTTCCAAGTCCAAAAGCGTTTGGTGAAATGGTTGTAGGTCAGTACCAGGCCGTTTATCGTCCCAAAAGTGTGAACTTTGGCAAGATATCACTTAGAGATGGAGTACCTTCCCTAGAAGTATATTTAGTTGATCCTGAAGGTGAATTCGTAACTGCAATTTACTCAATGCAACAACAAGAAGACGGTGAATGGCTGATTAATGGTTGTTTTCTTACTAAGGCAGAGAGTAACGAAATTTAGGATTGAGAGTTTCTGATAATTTGCTCGTAAAACTTTAGACTTTCTTTACTTTTTCTTTCTAAAGTATCTCTATTCACCTCGATTAAACCAAAACGCGGTTTGTAGCCATATATCCATTCAAAGTTGTCCAGAAATGACCAATAGTAATAACCTCGAATATCTAAACCGTCATCTAAACAGCTTTGAAGTCCTTTTAATGCTGTAGTGATGTATTTTATTCTTTGATTATCATCATCTGTGCCAATCCCATTTTCAGTCACAATCATCGGGCAATTTATTTTTGGAGCAACATACCTCAATACATTTTCTAATGACTCAGGATAATATTCATATCCCATAACAAGCATATTTTCATCATTGACGTTAGGTTTCATGATGCCCTCAGGACCATAGGTGTGACGTGTATACGTTTGAATACCAATGAAATCGTCGTCCTTAGTTTGATCCAAACACACATCCACTGTTTCAGCATGAGCAATGTCGCGTGATTGTTCGCCTCCTTCTGCCGCTTGGTAATCCATAATTGAAAGTGTAATACCAACAGGCTGATTTTTTGTAAGTAGACCTTTGATAACTGGAAACGCTTTTACATGCGCCGCCATCATACAGTCACGTATTTTATAGGGATGGCCAAATAGAAAAGGGCCAAAATTATCTAGAGTTGACCCGCATGATTTAGCAGCATCTTCAACAAATGGCATGATAGTTTTCATCCCTTGTTCAGGGTAGCTAGGAAATGTGTGTGCAAAACATGCAGTTAGATTTGCCTCATTTATTGTACAAACCGTATCTATACGGTCACCCAGCTCTTTTGTTACAAATTCAGCATATTTAACAAATAAATCTGCGTTTTCCTTTTTTTCCCAACCTCCTTTAGCTGTAAACCAAAGTGGTGAAGTGAAGTGTTGGAATGTGACGCAGGTTTGAAGATTATTTTCATGACAACAATCCAAAACTTTTTTGTAATGATCAATTGCTTCATTTGAAAATTCTCCTTCGGACTCTTCGATACGAGCCCATTCAATAGATAGTCTATAGGACTGTATTGCGTGAGATGACATAAGCTTAATATCTTTCTCATATCTATTCAATTGATCACAAGCAATTCCTGACGGTTCAGCAAATGTGGTATTTTTTGTATTTTCAAGCAGCCAAAAATCTGAGTTTGTATTATTTCCTTCTACTTGATGAGCAGCAGTCGCTGTACCCCATATAAAGTCTTTTGGTAAATTAAGTTTCATAATTATATAAATTCAGCATTTGGATACCCATCAAGAATATACTTTTTAAGTTCTTCAACCAGCTCTTTTTTTACTAAAGTTACGATTGCCCCACCAAAACCAGCTCCAGTAAGTTTAGATCCTAAAGCGCCAAAGGAATTAGATAGATCAACCAACTTATTTAAATTATCAGTTGAAACTCTATAGTGTCGTGATAAAGAAATATGACTTTCTGTCATTAATTTTCCAAATTCTTCAGCTTTATTATCTTTTAAATATTGAGCTGCTTTTACAACTCTCAAATTTTCCTCAATTACATGTTTACTAACATTAAGCTCTTCATCTGAAAGTAATTGAACATCATTTTCATCAATTTTTGTTTTTGCACAGAGGTTTTGAATTTTCATTTTTTTTGCAGCATTGAGACATAATTCCTTTTTTTTGTTAAACTCACTATCTGATAAAATCCTTTGAGTGTTACTATCAATTATTAGAAATTGATAATCTTGAAAAATTGGTATCAATTCATAATTTTTATTAAAGGTATCAAGAAAAAGAGCTTCATAATGATTTCCTAAGACCGATACAAATTGATCCATAACTCCACCGCCCACACCAACAAAATCATTTTCAACCTCAAATGCTAAATTAATTAAATCTTCATCTGCTAAATTTTTTTGAAAATAGCAACTTAGCGATTTTAAAGTACTAACGGTGATTGCAGCAGAGGAAGAGAGACCGACCCCCAATGGAAGGCTGCTTTTGACATAAATTGAGATATTGTTAATCCTAATTGAAAATTTCTTCTCAAAATAAAGACATGACCCAATAACGAAATCTGCCCAATTATTTCTTTTTTCGAGTTTCTTAACAATTAAAGAGTCCTTATATTTATCTGAAACTATCGAAATAGACTCACTATTTTTATTTTCAACGATCTCACAGATAATTGATTTCTTAATTTGTAACGGTAAAACATGTCCACCATTGTAGTCTAAATGCTCCCCAATGAGGTTTACTCTTCCAAAGCCCTCACCAATCGAGACTGTGTTCATAACTTAACTTTGTCTTTGTTTTAATTCAGAAAATATTCTTTCATAAAAGTTACTATCGTACTTATTAAAGTATGTAACTATTATTGCTATAGTTCCGGCAACGGCTGGAAAAATATATCCCATAATAAATAGACCATTCAATGTTTCTGGGCTTTGATTAATTGCATTTGCCACATAATCTGTGCTTTCAAGAATTACTCCAGCAAGCCATGCACTAAAACCAACACTTAATTTAAAAACAAATACGTGAGCTGCGTTTAAGACTCCTTCAGCACGAAATCCAGATTTCCATTCACCATACTCGATTGTATCAGCTATCATTGACCAGGCCATGACACCTGCCATACCGAAACCAATGAAACCAAAGGTTGCAATAAAAGCTAATAACCAAAAGTTTTCATAACCAGTAATATAATAGATTATTAAATCAGTGATTACGTAAAGAAATGTTCCAATCATGAATAAAGTCTTTTTTTCAAACCGATGTTTTATTAAGTTAACTAAATATGCACCAAACATAATTTGTAAAATCACACTTAGCAAAATTGGACTAAAGTAAGCCTCTAATTGAAGATTATATTTTACAAAATAGACAACTGTTAGTTGCTTGATATTATTTGCAACCCAAGTTGTTAAAAGTGCCAATATTACGAAATGTAATGGATAATTGTTAAATACCATTTTAGTAACTTTTTTAATACCAATAGTTTCTTCGTATGGCTTTGAATAAACTTCTTTAGTATTAAAAAAACACAGAAATGCAAAAATAGCTCCAAGCACTGCCAAACAACCCACTACAATTGGAAATCCGTACTGAGGTGAGCTAAAAAGGCCAACCAGGGGCAATGTTAAAACTGCAACAGCAATTGATCCAGAGCTGGCTCCTAAATACCTAAATGATGCGAGCGATGTTCTTTCGTCTCTGTCTTGAGTCATCGCTGGAATGAGCGATCCAACTGGAATAGCAATGATTGTATATAAAGTTGTGAATGTAATGTATGTAAATAGTGCCCAATAAAATTTACCCGTTTGTGACAAATCAGGTGAGGTAAAACATAGAATAATCATTATTAGTGCAGGGACTGATCCAAACAAAATATAAGGTCTGAATTTCCCCCATCTGGTCGAAGTATTATCTGCAATATACCCCATAATCGGGTCAGTAAATGCGTCCCAGATTTTTGCTAAAAAGAAAACTAAGCCAGCGTTTGCAGGCGATAATCCAAAAATATCTGTATAAAAAAATAGTAAGTAGAAGACAGTCAGTTGCCACATTATATTAATGGCAAAATCACCTCCACCGTAAAACAATTTTGATCTAAAACTTAGTTTCATAGGGCATCATATATTGTTTCAACTAATTTAAGTGCTCTTTGATCACCGAGCATGGATCCAGTTAATAAATTCATTGTGTATGCGCAGCTAATTCCATTTTCAGGATCCCCAAATGCCATAGAACCGCCCCATCCAGTATGACCAAATGCTTTACTGCTTTTACCAAATAATTTTCCACCACCGACACTATAACCTGCATGTGACCACTGCATAGGTGACTTCATTACATGATCGTCTCCACTTACAGCAACTGTAGTAAGAGTTTCAAAGGTATTTGATGAAATAAATTTATTTGATAAATGCGATAAGAAAAAATCATAAATTTTTGCAAGTGATCCTGAATTAGAGTGACAGTTCATAGCTGGAATCTCTGCAAGTCGCCATTCAGCTGTGTTTGCTGTTTTTGTTCTGTTTGCAGGATTAAGAAATGCAGTAATTAGATACTCATCTACATTTGTAGGATCACTAAAAGCTTTTCTTAGGCTTTCGGAGCTAATTAGCTCAGCAATATTGTCATGATATGCTGAGGGTGTACCTATAAAACATTTAGTTTCAAGAGGACTATTCAGTAACTCTTCCAAGTTCTTACCGACTGATTTATTAGTCACTCGTTTAATTAATTCGCCAACTAAAAAACCAATTGTTTTTGGATGATAGCATATTTTTTCATTAGCTTTGTGATATGGTTCTTGATTTGCTAACAGATCAACTACATAATCCCATTTGTAAAAATCGGTTTCATCTATTGGCTGTTTCCATCCATACATGCCTGCTTGATGGGAGAGTAATGTTTTTACTTTTATATTTTCTTTTCCACAATTTGCAAATTCAGGCCAGTAATCAGCAACATTTTTCTCTAAATCTAGTTTGTTTTCATCAATCAATTTAGCAACAATCATCGCAACAATACCCTTACTGGTTGAGTGGATGTTTACTATTGTATTTTGGTCCCACTTGTTTTTTTTATCACGATCCCGATAACCGCCATAAAGATCTACTAAAACTTCCCCATTTTGATAAACGGCAAATGACGCGCCCACTTCCTCGTCATTTTCTAAGTTTTTCTTGAATAATTCGTAAGTGTTTTCGAACTTTTCATTAAACTCACCCAATTCTGTTATCTCATTTTCTGTAGTCATTTATAGTGTCATAAGGCTTTTATTTATATATTCTGCAGTAGATTATATGACAGAGCAGAATAACAAAACATATTTAATAGGTTTTATACTGGCACTATCTGCTGGTTTGATATGGAGTTTTGGAGCTCCTACCGTTAGGTACATGGTAGATGCTCAGGTCTATCAATGGCACTACCTTTTTTATAGAGGTATAGTTGTAGCAACAATTTTGTTGATATATTTGATTTATAACGAAGGTATTTCTTTCTATCATAATTTTAATAGAGTTGGATCATCTGGCTTATTGGGTGGTATTGGTCTTGCTGCAGCTTTTATATTTTTTATTTTTGGAATGACTTATACCTCTGCGGCTACCACATTATTTATGATCGGTACACAACCATTATTTGCAGGGCTCTTTGCATATATCTTTCTAAAAGAAAAAATTGGCATCACAACTGCGATAGCATGTTTTGTATCTTTGTTTGGAATCTTTCTCATGGCTTATAATGACTGGTACGCAGGAACCTTTTTAGGTTGGGTATTTGGTTTATTCTGTTCTATTGGATTTGCAATATTTGCAACAACGCTCAGATGGCAACCAGACACACCTAAATTTACAACAATCATTATTGCTGGTATTACCTGCTCACTTTTTTCAATGATTATGATTGTTTTATTTACTGATAGTTACTCAATGCCGTTACAAAATATTTTATTAAGTATGCTACATGGAACTTTAGTTGGGATCGGACTTATACTTTTAAGTTTAGGTGCGCGCTATCTTCCTGCAGCAGAATTTATGTTACTTTCTTTAACAGAAGTTGTGGGAGGAGTAATTTGGTGTTGGATACCTTTATTTGGAGTAAACGAAGTTCCCTCAAACATAACTTTAATGGGCGGCTTGGTAATTATTATTGCTATAAGTTTTTATGCTTTTGGTTCTACAAAAAAAACTACACCTCCAACACTATAGAAACGAATGAGTGATATTGATAATGTTAATTGGAATTATCCTACCCTAATATGGTTTGGTTTAGGCCGTTCCCTAGAGATCCCAAGCGCCTTGGAAGTTCAAGGCATGCAAAATCCTTTAGTTGTAACCGATCCAGAATTTACCTCTAATAAAAACTTTATAAAAATTATTGAATTATTGAAAAATAATAAAATCAAACATTCAATTTTTTCAAATATTAAAGGAAATCCAACAGGTAAGAACGTAATGGATGGGGTTGAATATTTTTTATCTAATAATAACGATGGTGTAATAGCGATCGGCGGAGGCAGTTCTCTTGATGCTGGTAAAGCAATTGCATTCATGACGAAACAAAAGAAAAATCTGTGGTTTTTCGAAGATATTGGGGATAATTGGACAAGGGCAATTACAGATCAACTTCCAAAAGTAATTGCGATACCAACTACGGCTGGGACTGGTTCTGAAACAGGCCGCGCATCACTTATTTTGGACGAAAGTGATAAAACAAAAAAAATAATATTTCATCCCTCGTTCTTACCAGACCTTGTAATACTTGATCCAAATTTAACTTTATCTCTTCCACCTCATCTCACAGCCGCAACAGGTATGGATGCTTTAGCTCATTGTTTAGAGGCATACTGTGCTAGAGGTTTTCATCCTATGGCGGATGGTATTGCACTAGAAGGGATAAAGAACGTGAGGGATAGTCTTCTAAGTGCTTATAAAAATCCTGATGATATCTTTGCAAGATCGAAAATGTTAGTAACATCATCAATGGGATCGACTGCATTTCAAAAAGGACTAGGAGCAATACATTCTCTTTCACATCCTATAAATGCAGTTAATGATATTCATCATGGTCTCTCGAATGCAATATTTATGCCATATGTACTTAAATTTAATGAACCGATTATAAGTCAGAGGATACAACTTTTAACAAAATACTTAGAATTAGAAAATTCAACATTTGACGGATTTCTGTCGTGGATATTGAGGCTAAGAGATGAACTCGCTATTCCTCATACTCTAAAGGAGCTTAATCAAGAATTTGATTTTGAGCTACTTAGTGAAATGGCATTGAAAGATCCATCCACTGGACCAAACCCACGCGATATAAGTCTTGATGAAATGAAGCAACTTTACATTAACTCATATGAAGGTATTCTATAAGTATGATCAAAACAGAAAAACTAGTTTATGGTTCTGCAAATTCTAGTGTGCAATTTGAAGGTTCAATAAGTTATGAAGATAGTTTTGATACACCAAGACCAGGAGTTCTCGTATGTCATGCTTATGGAGGCCATTCTGATTTTGATATTAAGAAATCAGAACAACTTGCTGAGCTTGGGTACTTTGCAT
Organism: uncultured Pelagibacteraceae bacterium; assembly: GCA_902577765.1. GTDB lineage: Bacteria > Pseudomonadota > Alphaproteobacteria > Pelagibacterales > AG-422-B15 > CACNXQ01. The sequence continues at coordinate 47,414 of CACHAK010000001.1, forward strand.
TTGCTATGGATTTATATGGACAGGGAAGAAGAGGTTCAAATCCCCAAGAGTCAATGGAGTTGATGAATGAATTTAATTCTGACCGAGTATTGCTTCAACAAAGAATGATCCATGCTTTTGAAACCCTCAAGAATTTTGATAAAGTTGATGAAAACAAAACCGGAGCAATTGGATTTTGTTTTGGAGGAAAATGTGCACTTGATTTGGCTAGGGCAGGCGAAGATGTTAAAGGGGTTGTTAGTTTTCATGGATTATATGACGCACCAAAGGCAAGTTCAGGAAAGCAATTGAAAGGAACAATAAAAATTGATTCATCGATTTTAATCCTACATGGATACGATGATCCTATGGCAACTCCACAAAATATGATTGATTTAGCTGATGAATTAAATTCAAAAAAAGCAAATTGGCAAATTCATGCTTACGGCAATGTTGGACATGCTTTTACAAATCCTGAAGCTAATGATCGAAACTCGGGATTATTCTACGATGCGCATGCTGATCAGCATTCATGGCGAGAGATGTCTAATTTTTTTGAAAAAATTTTTTCTTAAAATTACTATTCAGACCTCCAATTGATATTTTTCATTGAATTAAGATAATTCTTAAATTCTTTTATCAATTCTGAACTTGGTTTTACTGTTTTTCGTCTTTTATCGTTCTCTGTTTTTTCTAAATGTATGAAACCTCTGTCACAAGCCTCATTAATCATCATAGATGACTTAGGCCGTGATGTGTGGAAGAGTTTTGTCTTTAATTCTTCAACACATAGCTTTTCTTTATTTTGATGGGCTGACATTACAAGGAGCATCATATGATAATGAGATGGGGTCTTTCTGAAAAAGTGCTTACTTGAATGGTGTGAGGTTCCCATTTGTTCTTCCCAAAATCTGAGGAGAGAGTTTGTTGCGCTCATATAGAAAAATTTTACAACAATTAGAGCGATCGTCTAATTAAATTTTAAAAAAATTACTATTTAATTATCCCAATAAGTGAACTCATCGCCAGCTTGAAATGTATACCCATTGTGTTTATCAATTAATATAGGAACAGACATTGTGTTATCATATAGTGGAGGAGGTTGAACCTTTTTATGATCATTTAATAGTCTTTTAAGCTCTTCAACTTTTAAAGTCATTTCGCTTGCAAGATTAATTCTCTCATAGGGGTCACTTTCAACATTAAACAACCAGTCTTTACCAGTTCGGTGATCAGTAATGAGCTTCCAATTTTCGTGAAGAACAGTTTGAAGGCGACCTTGTAGCCAATATAGTGTTTCATGCGGCATGTCTGAATTGTGATTTTGTAAAAAGGGCAATAAGTTTACTCCGTCAATAATTCTATCATCTGGTAATTCTGCTCCAGCTGCAGCAGCAAATGTTGGTAAAATATCGTTTGCGTGAATAGGGGCGTTAAATTCTATTCCTGGTTTAATTTTATTTGGCCATTTAGCCATAAATGGAACATGCAAACCACCTTCGAAATGAGTTAGTTTCCATCCACGATAAGGTTTATTGATATCAGATAAATGAATGTAGTTAGCTCCACCGTTATCGCTGGTTAATACAATTAGTGTATTATCTGTTAGATTATTCTTTTCAAGTGTATCTAATATTCTTCCAACACTTCTATCAAGAGCTTTTAACATTCCAGAATATACTTTTAATTCTTCACTGAATTCACCCTCGATATGGTGAAAATGATCATAGTCGTCTCTAAGAGCTTGAAGTGGATTATGAGGCGCAAAGTGAGATAGGTATAAAAAGAAGGGCCTGTTCTTATTTTTTTCAATAACTTTGATTGCTTCATCTGTGTAGTAGTCAGTAATATATCCACGAGGTTCAAATGGTTCACTCTTGTTATTTCGTGCAGCGTATTGAGTACTGGCCCAAACCATCTCGTCAATAATTTCCCCAGTTCTAGCATTTACAACATCTGGATGATTCTCTGGAAGATAAAGTCCGCCCATTAGTTGAAGGCTGTCGTCAAACCCCTGATCAGTTGGACCATAACTTGGAGCAGTTCCTAGATGCCACTTTCCAATTATTGCAGTGTAATATCCTTCATTTTTTAGTACTTCTGGAATAGTTATTTCACTAGATGGCATTCCTGGGTATCCAATATTACCGTCATTATCCAAAGCAGTAAGTTCAGCTTCATCATCAAAAATTATAGGAAAACCAGTATCGTTTAATTCTTCACCCCATTTTGTAATAGTAATGAGTGATTTAAATGCAGGGGTAAATTCAAATCCAAATCTTGTTGAATAGCGACCAGTCATAATTGAAGCACGTGAAGGAGAGCAGCTTGCACTTGCCGCATAACCATTATTAAATTTTATACCTTCTAAACCAATACGATCCATGTTTGGTGTCATTAAACTGCCATCTCCAGCACCGCCATTATAAAGCGATACATCATTGAAGCCCAAATCATCTGCAAGAATTAAAATAATATTTGGTTTATCAGCTAAGGCAGGATCTCTTTCTGATGGACCGTCTGGCCAAATGACCTCACGGTTTTCAGCAACTGGTCTTGTGAACTCAAATATAGTTGGTAGTGACCAAAGAAATATTTGAAGTTTGTATGTCCATAGGATTAAAGCAAGAATAAGAATAAAAAAAACTGAAAGAGATATTTTTTTAATCATTATTCGATATTTGTAATTGTAATATCCTCTGAATTAATTGGTAAAATTGCTATGGTGCCATCATCAGCTAATGTCCAGTTATCAGGTCGAACTTCGCTTACCCCTTTTACGAAAATTATTTTAGCAATAAAACTATCAGGAGCTGGTATCAGATGATAAAAAATCAACTCTTTTACATTTGCTTCATTTGCGGCTTGCGCAGCTTCAACAGGTGAGGCGTGATATCCCTGAATATCATAAAAAACTCTTGAAAGTTGAGGCTGTATAATCTCTGATATATCCTCAGCTCTACCTATCATATTATATGACAAAGCATCATGAAAAAGTAAGTCAGCATTTTTTGATTGTTCAATCAAATTTGTACTGTAATCCGTATCCCCACTAATTACGATTGATCTGCCCTTATAATCAAAGCGAAATCCCAATGAGGGATAAACTGGCAGATGTTCAACTTCAAATGCTGTTATCTTCAGACTGCCATCGTCAAAAATAACTGGATTATTTAAATCTATTATTTTTGTATCAAAGCCGGCAATATCAGATGGTGCTACTTCCTCTCCATGATGCAGCGTTCTCCATTCATAATCAAGCTCGTAAGCCCTTGTTATGCCCTCTGTAACTAATTGTGTTCCCTCTGGTCCATAAACAGGAAGTTTTCCCTCTCTATTTTGAGTTACCCATGAATAAAGATGAAAATCAGCCAAATCAGAAATATGGTCTGAATGCAGGTGAGTAAACAGCACGGCATCTAAATTACCTAGATCTATCTGCCAATTTATTAGATTTTGCCTACTTCCATCTCCGGTATCCACAATAAACATATGGTCTGGTGTTTTGATCATAATACATGGCTCAGCTCTTCCTTTACCAGGTAATGGACCTCGTGATCCACAGACAAGTCCAATAATATAATCACCTTCAAAGGTAACTAATTTATCTTGATTATTTAACTGAGATTCAAAAATTAAGTCGATAAAGAAATTTTGAACTGATGTATTTCTTATTCCAAAGAACCCAACAACAAATATTAAGATTGCAACTATTAAGAAATAATAGATTTTCCTCATAGTTAATTACCAGAAACCTTTCTGGATGTAATAAGCAATATTGCAACAAGAACAATTTCAATAATAATAAATTGTGTTGCAAAAGTTGCATCATGCGCTGCCCACGATATGACTCTAAATATTGCTGTAACACTTAAAAGCATTGCAGGAGCATAAAACCAAATACTTTTTAGAGTATAAGCTGCAAGTATCATCATCAAACCAATGCAAAAGAAATAACTTCCAACATCGCCAATCAGACTGCTTCGACCTAATCCTTCTGGAATTACTAATATACCAAAATTTGCTCCAGCATCGTAAGGGGATATTATCCAAACAAGACCAAGTACAATAAATATAAATCCGTTTATTGTATTTAGAATAATTAAAAATTTATTCATGATGACTCCTCTATTATTTTCATAATTCTTTGTGCTGTTTCATGGCCTGAATTTTGATTTTGGCCAGTTACAAATCGTTTTTCATCATCAACAACTACATGATAAGCAAACTGGTCAAGAAATTTGGTTTTAGCTTCAAACAATGCGCCTGCTTTTTTTAATTCTTCTTCTGGATGTAATGGTGTCATTGTAATATTAAGTTCTTTAACTTGTTTGTCAGTTACACCAGTCATTTTCCTTCCAGCAATGAGAATGTTGCCGTTTTTATCTTTTGAATTAATTAACCCTAAAGGACCATGACAAATTGCACCTATAATACTCCCTGAGTAATATGCTTTAGAAATTCCTGCAGCTAAGGTATCTGAAAAGCCCAAGTCATATGCAGCTCCCCATCCACCAGCAAGAAATACAATATCATACACAGAGAAATCTATTTCATTGATATTGATTGAATTGTTAAGTTTGTTTACCGCCTCAGCATCCTTATAAAATCTTTTATCAGATGAAGACCTCACGAAATATGATGTTGTTTGTGGATCCACTGGAATTTCTCCACCTTTGATACTTGCAATATCAACACTTATGTTAGCATCTATAAATTCGAAATAGGGAGCAGTTAATTCAGAACTCGCGAGACCCGAGGGCTTACCAGATGACTCTCCCGGATAATTTAAAACCCCATGACTTGTTGCAATTATAAGAGCTTTTTTTCCAGATAAATCAAATGTATTTCCCTCATAGTCTGGATGTAAACCCAAGTTTTTAAGAATATATGGCAAAAGAATAATTACTGTAATGAAGATAAAAATTAGAGATAATAAAGTTTTTCTAACTGTTGATTGATACATAACTTTCTTACTTAAGTTTCATTAAAAATAGTAACTTTAACTCTTCAATAAGTCTTTCTTCTTTCGTATTATTAAATTTGGTCATACGAAACCATGCTGCGTATGAAATTAGGGTATCAATAAGATTTTGTTTATCTTTGTTAATCATTTTAATTTCAGGTATTAAATCTTCGAATCTCTGTCTCAAAATATGATTAAATTTTATAAATCCACTTCTTATTGCATTAGAATTATTTAAACTTGTAATAGTTAAATTAAATACGTGCTGGTATGTGTTATATAAATAAAAACGCTCTTTAATTACATGTTCAATTCTCTGATCTTTGCTGTTTTGTTTTGGATTATTTTTTGCAATATAGCTCTCAAGATCGTTTAGATAACGACGATTTACTTCCTCAATTAATCCTTCCATATCGTCAATGTGCCTAAAAACAGTTCTAATTCCAACTCCAGACTTTACAGCAATTTCCTGAGCGGTTGGGATTTGACCGTTGTTATTTTTTCTTAATAAAGAAATAGTGGCTGCAACAATTTTATTTAATGTTGTTTTACTTCTGTTGATACGTCCATCGTTAATAATTGGTGTAATTACCATAGATAAAAATTATCTATTGACAGTGTTTATGTCAATACTTTAGGCTTTATTAAAAATATAAAATTCGTGAATAGAATTACAGAAATACTTGGTTCTAAATATCCAATTATACAGGCCCCAATGGGATGGATAGCAAGAAGTGCATTAGCTTCAGCGGTTTCTAATGCTGGAGCGTTTGGAATTATTGAAACTTCATCAGGTGAGCTTGAGGAGTGTAAGCAGGAAATCAAAAAAATGAGTACACTCACCAATCGACCCTTTGGTGTGAATCTTCCAATTCTTTTTTTACGTGATGAAAGTATGATCAATTTGGTTATCGAAGAGAAAGTAAAATTTGTAACTACATCTGCTGGTGATCCAGCAAAATATATTCATATATTAAAAGATGCAGGCATTAAAGTCTTTCATGCTGTACCAAGTTTGGCAGGTGCGTTAAAAGCGATAAAAGCTGGTGTGGATGGCTTGGTAGTTGAAGGGACTGAGGGGGGCGGATTTAAAAATCCTGAAGAAGTTGGACTTTACGTATTATTGCAGTCTATTAGAAAGCATTCTGATATACCGATGGTTGCGGCTGGAGGTATAGTTGATGGCATAGGAATGGCCGCAGCATTTGCAGCAGGAGCTGAGGGCATACAAATGGGGACTAGGTTTGTATCATCTAAAGAGAGTCCGGTTCATCAAAATTATAAGCAAGCAATTTTAGATTCAGACGAACAAGGAACTTACATATTAAATAAAAAATCTAAACCTTGTGTTCGTGCAATTAAAACTGACTTCACTCACGGTATTTATGAAAAAGGTGAAATGGATATGTCCGCAATGTTTGGTATTAAGAAACTTTATTTTGAGGGCGACATGAACGCAGCACCAGCATTGGCAGGTCAATCGATGGGCTTAATTGATGAGATCAAAGGTGTTGAAGAAATTATCAATGAAACCATTTCGCAGTTTAATGACGTGTGTAAAAAAATGGGAAATCACAATTTTGCTAATTAAATGAAATTTATCAGCCTTTTGCCAACGGAAGCAAACAACAATTATCAGGGTTTAAAGTTTGCACTTTGGTTTTTTTATTTATATCTCGCATTAGTAGCGTTCAGATCGTTTACCCATATGTTTGCTCAAGATGCTGGTTTAAATTCAATTGCCTCAATTATAATTTTTCCCGTGGTTAGTAATTTAAATCCTAATAGTGTAATTTATCTTATAGGTTCTTTATGGGGTGGATCACAGATCGTAGTACTTTTTATATCAATTATAATTCTTATTAAATATAAAAGCCTTTTATCACTAGCCTGGCTAGTTTTTGTATTCGATAATATATTAAGAATTATAACGATGACGATGCATAATTTAGATCAGGATTATCTCACTTCAACTGCTCCAGGAGGTTTAGTTGGGACAAGTGTTATGTTATTTGTTACACTTTTAATGTTTTTTATCTCGACCATTGAAAGGAAACAGAAATGAAAGTAGAGAATCGTGTTTTTCCAAATAGAGAACAAATGAAAGGTTTTTTTGAGAATACGGATGACAATGAACCAATATACATGCTCAATCTTCTCAAGTTTAAAGAGAAAGCGGAATATAAAGATGGGAGAGAAACCAACTTAACCGGAAGAGAGGCTTACACAATTTATGCTGAGTTTATGGATAAACATCTAAAGGAAATTGGAGGAGAATTAGTTTTGCATACAGATGTAAAACGTTTAGCGGTCGGTAAAGTTGAAGAATTATGGGACGTTGTTGCTATTGCAAAATGGCCTTCAAGAAAAATAATGGGTGAAAATATGATGCCCAGTGACCCAGAATATCTTGAAGCTTATCAGCACCGCGAAGCAGGATTAGCGGGCCAATTAAACATTGAAACAAAAGAAATTAATGATTGAATTATATACTTCACCTACACCAAATGGATATAAGATTTCAGTAGCTCTTGAGGAGTTGGAAATACCTTACAATGTTCATGTTGTGAATTTACAAGCTGGTGATCAAAAGAAGCCCGAATTTTTAGCAATGAATCCTAATGGGCGTATCCCTGTCATAGTTGATACTGAAAACGATAACCTTTCAATAATGGAAAGTGGTGCACAATTAATTTATTTAGCTGAGAAAGCAGGCAAATTATTGCCTACAGAGTCAATTGCACGTTCAAAAGTTATTCAGTGGTTAATGTTTCAAATGGGAGGAATTGGTCCGATGATGGGGCAGGCCAATGTTTTCTTTCGTTATTGGCCTGGAGAAAAAATACAACCAGCAATTGACCGTTATCAAAACGAAGGAAGACGCTTGTTTGAAGTTATGGAGACACGTTTAAAAGAAAATGAGTATCTTGCTGATGATTTTAGTATAGCTGATATTGCAAATTGGTGTTGGGTAAGAACATATAAATGGTCAGGCGTGAATATCGACGGTCTTGAAGGTGTAAAAAGATGGATGCAGATGATGGAAGATAGACCAGCTTGCAAAAAAGGTGTTGCAGTGCCAATTGATATTATGGAGTTGATGAGAAATATGAAACAGTCAAAAGATCTAACCGATACCGGTTCAAAAATAATTCAGAAGTAGGAGAATAAAGATGAGTTTACCAAATCCATTAGTTGTTCTTGGCGGTGTGGGCTCACCCTATACACGTAAGATGCTCTCATATCTTAGGTATAAACGTATTCCTCATAAAATGATTTGGGGAGACCCTTCAAAATATCTTGATCAAGAGGGTATTGAAAAGCCCAAGCCTGGATTACTGCCAACATTTGTCCTACCTGATGAAAATGGAAATTTAAAAGCTGTAACAGATTCGACTCCCTTAATAAGAAGGATTGATAAAGAGGTTAGTGAGCGTAGTACTATCCCATCTGATCCTGCACTTGCGTTTATAAATTATTTAATTGAAGATTTTGCTGATGAGTGGGGAACGAAATATATGTTTCATTACAGATGGCATGATCAAAAAGATGCTGAAAATGCAGGAACGATTTTACCTCTTCAAACCGTAGGAATGATGCCAAATGAAATGCTAGATAATTTAAAGGGAATGATAAGTAAAAGGCAGATAGATAGGTTGTGGGTAGTGGGTTCAAACAACGATACAGCGCCTATTATTGACGCAAGTTTCAGACGCTTATTGGGTATACTTGAGAAACATCTCACATCAACACCCTATTTGATAAGCAATAGACCCGCATCAAGTGATTTTGCGATGTATGGCCAACTTTCTCAACTTGTAAACTTTGATCCAACGCCAAGAGAAATTTGTCATGAAGTATCTCTCAGGACAGTTGCGTGGGTTGGTTTAATTGAAGATCAGTCTGGTATTGAGGTAGATGATGAACAATGGGGGTCAATTGATACTTTGCCATCAACAGTAAAAGATTTACTGATAGAAATTGGAAAGGGGTATGTTCCTGCGCAGTTATCAAATGCTAAAGCAATAGAAAATGGTGATAAAGAATGGCAAACAGAGATTGATGGATGTCTTTGGAAACAAAAATCATTTCCTTATCAGGCAAAGTGTTTAAAGTGGCTTAACGAAGAATATAAAATGCTTGAAGATAATGATCAGATAAAAGTGAATGATCTTCTTAAAGATACTGGATGTGAAAGGTTAATATTTTAGATATGAAAGTAGATTTATATTTCTCTTTTAGAAGCCCATACTCTTATTTAATCTTACCACGTATTGTTTTGTTAAGAGATAAGTACGGTGTTGATATAAATTTTAAACAAGTCTATCCGTTAGCAATAAGAGAACCAGAATTCTTCAAAGGTAAGAACTTATTTACATATTTTCTTCTAAAACGATTTGATTATTTTTTACAGGCAAAAAAACTAGGCATGGTATTTAAAAAACCAAATCCAGATCCAATAAAACAAAATATGCTAACCGGTAAAATTTCTGATGATCAGCCACGTATATTTAAATTATGTCATTACTGTCAGGCAATAGAAAAAGATAGACAACTTGATTTTGCTGTAGAAGTTTCAAGTAAGATTTGGAGTGGCATGAAGAATTGGAATTCTGATGAGTCAATTTCTGAGTCATCATCAAAATTAGGCTTAAATCATAATGATATTGAAAAAAAACGAACAGAAGCTGAGCAAAGCTTGATTGATGAAATAAAATCAAACCAAAAGGAACAGTTAGAAGCAGGTCATCATGGAGTTCCATTGACGGTATATAAAGACAAGTTCTTCTTTGGGCAAGATCGATTTAACGATCTTTTAAGAGCATTAAAAAAAGATGGGCTTCAACTTTAGTATTTTGAACTAATAGTGATAACTGTTACTAAGCTGAAATTCCTCTTATCCTCTCAGATCTTCTTCGTAATAATTCAACAACAGTAAGTAACAATATTGATAAAATAACTAAAATTGTTGCAACAGCTAAAATTGTGGGACTAATTTGTTCCCTTAGTCCTGTGAACATCTGCCAGGGAAGAGTTTTTTGGCTTGCTGAGCCAACAAATAGAACTACAACGACTTCATCAAATGATGTTATAAATGCAAATAAGCCACCAGAAATAACACCAGGCAAAATTAAAGGCATCTGTACCCTAAAAAAAGTTCGCATTGGGCCAGCTCCTAAATTAGCAGAAGCTCTTGTTAAACTCTTATCAAATCCAACTAAAGTCGCTGTTACAGTAATAATTACAAATGGTATTCCAAGTGCAGCATGTGCCAATACAATTCCAATATATGTGCCCTGTAAACCTATACGTGAATAAAAAAAATACATTCCAGCTGCAGAAATAATTAGAGGAACTATCATGGGCGATATCAAAATAGCCATTATCAATTTTTTGAAAGGTACATCTGACTGACTTAAACCAACTGCAGCAACGGTACCAAGAGCAACTGATATCAGAGTTGCTAGTGGGGCAATTCGAAATGAGTTTGTGAGTGCTGTTTGCCAGTCAACATTAGTAAAAAAATCGTTATAATGTTTTAAGGAATAACCCTCACTTTGAAAATTTAACATTTCAGGAGTGAAAGTAAAAAAATCTTGAGCATTAAATGAAAGAGGAATTATTACTATTATTGGAGCAATTAAAAAGAAAAATACAAAAGTGCAGATACATTTAAATATTATATCCCATGCTCTGAATAATCTTGATGTATAAACTGGAAGCGCCATATCTCTTAACCTAATTTAACATTGTCTATGCCAATAATTTTATCGTATACATAATAGAGTATTAGTACAGCTACCAAAAGAATGCTTGCTAAAGCAGCTCCAAGACCCCAATTGAGAGAATAGGAAATATGGTATGCAATTCTATTAGAAATGAATGTTCCAGATGTTCCACCAACAATTTCAGGAGTAATGTAATAACCTATTGAAAGTATAAAAACTAGAATACAACCAGCTCCGACTCCTGGTATTGATTGCGGGAAATATACACGTCTAAATGATGTCCACTCATTTGCACCCAGTGATTTTGCAGCTTTAACATAACTTTCAGGTATTGTTTTCATAACTGAGTACAAAGGCAGTATCATAAATGGCAGCAATATATGTGTCATAGCAACGATTGTTCCAAATTGATTGTTTATTAATTGCAAACGGTCAAGATCCCCAACAAGGCCAACAAATACCAGTATATCATTTATAACGCCTTCTTGCTGCAAAAGAACTTTCCATGCCGATGTTCTTACAAGTAGAGAAGTCCAAAAAGGTAATAGAACAAATATTAGTAATAAGTTAGCTGATTTCATGGGAAGCCTCGATATCAAATATGCAACTGGATATCCCATCAGTAAACATAATAGTGTAATTAGAACACTCATATAAATTGTTCTTTGAAATAAAAATAAATAAATTCTTTCAGTCTCATCACGCTGAGAAATGCCTTCTGTTGTTTTTATCAAATCAACTGCATTTAAAAAATAACCACTGGTAACTTTTGGTGAATAAAGTTTAAGCAATCTCCAAAATTCTATGTTTCCCCATTTTTTATCAATATTTAAAAACTTTTCTTTATAATTAATTTGCTGATCAATATCCCATTTTTTAACACTTCTTCCAGTCTTTCTAAACGTTGAGGCGATCCCACTCATTTCGTAATTGAGCCTGGAGCCTAATCGTGTGTGAGTTTTATTTTCAACGGCAATTTTGAGATCTTTAGCTAATTGATAGTATACTTGTTCGCTGGGTAAAACACTATCATCATCCCACTTTGAAAGTTCCTCAATCGTCCCAGGCAGTGTCCTGCTTACTATTTGATTTTCAACTGATCTGAATAGCATGTCAGCTATTGGAAACACGAATGTTATTAAAATGAATAGCAGTAATGGTGAGATCAATAAAAGTGCATTAACTTTTTGTCTTACCTGAGACCTTTTTAGTGACTTTTGTAAATCATGTTGATTAACTATTTGTTTTGATTCAGTCAGTATATTTTCCTTTAGAAAAAAAAAGGGGGCAAATAAGCCCCCTTAATTTTTATGTGTTATAATTTTTTACAAAGTAAAAGATTATTTTGCTAGCCATGCATTCCATTTTGCATCGAGATCGTCCCTATAATCTGCCCACCATGTGAAGTTATATACAAAAATATTTTTTGCATTATCAGGTGCAGTTGGCATATGTGGACCCATTTCAATTCCAAGCTCAGCATGCTTACCTACTAAAGGAGCAGAAGAAGCTCTTGCTGGTCCGTAAGATATGTACTTTGCTTGATCAGCAAGTCTTTGAGTATCAGTTGCGAAGTATAGATAATCCAATGCAGCTTGTTGTCTTTCAGGTGATAGCCCAGTTGGAATAATCCATCCATCCAAGTCGTAAACTTGAGCATCCCACATCATTTTTACAGGCTGATTTTGCTCTACGATTAAAGAGAACAGTCTTCCATTGTAAGTTGATCCCATAACAACCTCGCCATCAGCAAGTAGTTGAGGTGTATCGGCTCCCGCTGACCACCATATGACACTGTCTTTGATCTCATCAAGTTTAGCAAAAGCCATGCTTTGACCTTCTTCAGTTTCAAGTACATCATAAACATCTGCTTTAGCTACTCCAGAACATAACAATGCCCACTCCATATTGTTAATAGGTCTTTTTTCTAGCGACCTTTTTCCAGGAAAGGCATTTAGATCAAACACATCACAAATATCATCAGGTTCTTTTCCACCCCATTGGTCAACATCAGTTCTGAAGCCAAAGGTAGTTGAATAAACAATTTGTGGTACGAAGCAATCCGCGACAATTAAATCACCAAAGTCCTCAGAAGCTGGGGTACCGTCTGGTGCAGCTGCTAACTGATTATCATGGTCTATTTCTAAAGCAAGACCTTCATCACAGAGTCTTATGGCATCAGATCCAACAACGTCAACAACATCCCATGTCACATTACCAGCTTCATTCATAGCTCTTAACTTTGCAACTGCTTCAGCAGCACTGTCGTCATTGATTATTTTTATACCGGTTTTTGCAGTATAAGGTTCATGATAGGCAAGTGTTTGCGATTTCGTATATGCACCACCCCATGAAACAATTGTCATATCAGCTTTTGCTATAGTTACTGAAAAAACCATAGATACAAGAGCTAATAAAATTGTATTAGTTTTCATTTTATTTATTCCTCCATAAAAATTAGAGCTAAAAAGTAATTTCAAAGCTCATAGTCTAGAGCACGACAATCTGCAGCATTCCAGCTAATTTTCTTTTTATCGCCTCTTTTAAGGGTATAATTATTGAACGAATTAGGTATTTTTACAATAAATTTCGAATTTTTTTCAACTGATAACCTGCATCTAATGTGATCACCCAAATATATAAGTTCAACAACCTCAGCGTCTGCAACATTCTCTAATGAGTCGTCAATTCTTACCCTTTCAGGTCTAATTGAAATTGTGGTTTTTTCACCAATATCACCTGAATTTACAGCTAGTGCTTTGAACTCATTACCATTTACTTCAACAGTCACTATTTCTCCGTCAATGGATATAACCTTGCCATCAAATTTATTATTTTCACCTATAAATTGGGCTACAAAGGAATTTGTTGGTTTCTCATACAACTCATTTGGGCTTGCAAGTTGTTGAATTACACCATCATTAAAAACAGCAACCCGATCTGACATCGTGAGCGCTTCTGATTGGTCGTGAGTTACGTAAACAACCGTGATTTCTAGCTCCTCATGTAGGTGCTTGATCTCATACTGCATTTGTTCTCTAAGTTGTTTGTCAAGCGCACCCAACGGTTCGTCCATTAGAACAAGATCAGGCTCAAAAACTAGGCTACGAGCAAGCGCAACTCTTTGCTGTTGACCTCCTGATAACTGTGCGGGCATCCGATTTTTAAATTGTTCCATTTTTACCATCTCAAGAGCTCTTGTTATCTTTTTATCCCTATCAGCTTTTTCTATTTTTCTCACTTCCAACGGAAATGCTAAATTCTCAGCGACAGACATATGTGGAAATAGAGCATAATTTTGAAAAACCATACCAATATTTCTTTTATATGGTGGAATATTATTTATTAAGTTTCCATTAAGTTTAATTTCCCCATTTGTTGAATTCTCAAAACCTGCTAGCATCATCAAACAGGTTGTTTTACCAGATCCTGAAGGACCGAGCATTGTAAGAAATTCACCACGATAGATATTTAAATTAAGATTTTTAACAACAAGTTCTTTGCCATCGTATGTTTTCTGAACATTTTCGAATGTTACGAAATCTTGATTTTTTATACTCATTTAAATTTTTAATTAATTTAAGTAAATACTCGTACCATCTATATATCATTTATGCAATTTAATCGTAATTCAAATTTAATTGAGTTATAATAAGGCATAAATTAAGTTATATTTAAAATTAATGAAACAATATAAACATTATATCAATGGTGAGTGGGTAGATAGTTGTAAAAAAAATAAAAAAATTTCAGTTTTAAATCCAGCTAATGAAGAAGTTATTGGCGAAATTACAGCTGGTATAGATGAAGATATAAATAGAGCAGTTGAGGCAGCAAAAAAGGCATACCTTTCAAGAGTTTTGGTTGACATGAATCCTATGGAGCGTGCAAAACTCATGAGGCGTATCGCAGATGAAATTAGAAAAATTAGTAAAGAAGGCGGGGCATTATTATGCGCTGAAAACGGAAAACTTTTATCAGCATCAGAAAATGAATTTCATGAGGCGGCAAATTATTTTGATTATTACAGCGGCCTGACAGACAAGATTGAAGGCCAAACAATACCAGTTAACAGTCAGGTAATGGATTATACTGTTTATGAGCCTTATGGAGTTTCAGGTCACATTGTTCCTTGGAACTTTCCCATTTCAATGATAGCTCGTTCATTAGCTTGTTCTTTTGCTGCTGGAAACTCAACTGTAATAAAGCCAGCAGAGCTAACTCCTCTTGCCACAAGCTCATTTTTTGCCCAAGCAGTTCATAATGCAGGAGTTCCCAAGGGTTTAATAAATATCGTAACAGGTTATGGAAATGAAGCAGGCGAAGCTCTGATTAATCATCAAGATGTTGCGCAAATTACTTTCACAGGGTCTGTGAAAACTGGAAAAGTTATACTTCATGCTGCTGCAGAACGTGCCGTTCCTGCGGTCGTTGAACTCGGTGGAAAGTCGGCTGCAGTAGTATTGCCAGACGCCGATATTAACAAAGTAGTCAATGCCACAAAAATTGGCATCTTTAGCCAAGCTGGACAAATTTGTTCAGCAATGTCACGTATGATTGTACACAAGTCAATTAAAGATGAAGTATTGGATCAATTGTATAAATTAGCTGGCTCTCTAAAAATTGGAGCGGGTAACGAAGAGGGTGTAGACTTAACTCCTATAATATCAGAAGATCAATTACAAAAAGTTGAAAACTACGCACGCTCAGGTTTACAATCTGGGGCAAATGCAGTTTTTGGAGGGAAAAGGGTTGATCGAAAAGGATACTTCTTTGAACCGACTATCTATTCTGATGTCAAATCTGACATGACAATAGCTCAAGAAGAGATATTTGGTCCATTTTTATCAGTACTAGAATATGACGACTATGATGAAGCAGTTGAAATTGCAAATGATACAAAATATGGTCTTGCTGCTGGGGTATTCACAAATGACATTGATATGGCTACAAAAACAGCTTCTGACTTAAACGGAGGACAAGTGTATGTAAATAGCTGGTTTACCGGAAGCATTGCAACACCATTCGGAGGCTACAAACAATCAGGCTATAGTAGGGAAAAAGGTCAACAAGCAATCAAAAGCTATTTGCAATTAAAAAACGTAGGTATTCAACTGTAAAAAGCCATAAACTGCGACAATTAAGCTTTAATGTTAGCTTTTAAAGATCTTTTATTTATTTGATTAAACATTATATCTTATGGAGATACTAATAGATAAAAATGTACACACCAATAAATCAATATATTGAAAGACTGGAAAATATTTCATTTGATGTTGATCAATTGAATGAAGCAGTCAGTGAGCTAGTTAAAATCAGACCTTTTGAACATTCGGAACAGCAGCCAGGTATGCTAAAATCTAATGCTATTTGCCTTAACTATGATGAAAAAGAGTTAGATGAATGGTTTGGAGGAAATATAAGAGGCAAATACTGGACTAAACCTGACTCTTCATTTGAAGAAATGGAGAGAGAGCCATACATTGATGAAACGCGATACACTCTATTTAACCCAAAATTAAACAATACATACTTTAAGTATGTATACGAAAAAATAAATGAGTTTTTTGAAATAGGTAGATGCCGTGTTATTAAAATGCCACCGCGTACAACCTTGAGTTGGCATAGAGACCCTGAGAGAAGATTACACATTGCAATAAAAACTAATTATGGCGCTCGAATGTTTATTGAACATACTGGCTACCACATACCCGCAGATGGAAATATTTATTTAACTGATAACACTAAATATCACACAGCTATTAATGGTGGAGAAGAAGATAGAATTCACTTGGTAGCTACTGTTCTAGGCACAAAATAATTTTAACAATCAATTATATTTTTACGCATCCAGCTCGCTTTATTTGCTTCACGTACCTGACTAAATTCTTTTAACTCACGTTTCTTCAATTTTACATACTTCGAAACTACTTTTGTGCCGATTGACTTTTTAACAATTGTGTCATTGCTAAATTTTTTTATAGCTTGCTCTAGACTGTTGGGTAGTTTTTTCACCCTTTTTAATTTGTGACCCTGCGTATACATATTTATATCAAGGCGTTTTCCAGGGCTACGTTTGTTTTTCATTCCATCGAGACCCATTGCTATAATTCCTGATTGAAGCAGGTAAGGGTTAACAGCGCCATCTGCAGCTCTAAATTCAAATCGTCCTTCATCTGGAATTCGTATCATGTGTGTACGGTTATTTCCTGAGTACGTCACGGCAGTTGGAGAATAAGTTGATCCAGAGTTTGTTGTTTTTGCATTTAATCGTTCATAACTATTAAGACACGGATTTAACCATGCAGCAAAAGAGTCTACTGATTTCATTATACCACCAATGAATTGATAACCCATTTTTGATAGACTTAATTGATCAGAAGAATCCTGAAATAAGTTTTTATTCTTTTTTTTATCCCATACTGACACATGTGCATGACAACCATTGCCTGTCAGTTGAGTAAATGGCTTAGGCATAAATGTCGCCCTCAATCCATTCTTTTCAGCAATTGATTTTACCATAAACTTAAAGAATACGTGACGATCTGCAGTTGTCAGACAATCTGTAAAATCCCAATTCATTTCAAACTGACCATTAGCATCTTCGTGGTCATTTTGATAAGGGTTCCAGCCCAGTTTAATCATGGAGTCACAAATTTCACTTAACACATCAAAGCGTCTCATTAAAGCGGCTACATCATAGCAAGGCTTTAAAGCATCATCGCGAGTGTCAGCGACTTCACTGCCATCTTCATTTAAAATAAAAAACTCGCATTCAACGCCAGTCATCATTTTAAGGTTCAATTTATCTAAATTATTAATTTGGTTTTTTAAAATCACACGGGGACACTGATCCATCAATTTATTGTTCATGACCAGGTCACTTGCTAACCAGCCTACATCAGGTTGCCAAGGTAATTGAATGAGGCTATCTGGATCAGGCAAAGCAAACATATCAGGTTCAGAAAATGAAAGATCCAAGTGAGTTGCAAACCCTCCGAAGCCCGCACCTGTTTTTTGCATTTCTCCAATAGCTCGAGATGGCACGAGCTTTGCCCTTTGCACTCCAAAAAGATCAACAAATGTGACTAGGAAATATTTGATTTTCTTTTGCTTTGCGATTTTTTCTAAGCTTTTTACCATTGAAAGAATTATGCGCAGCATTGATGATTATTCAATAGGTAAATGTTTGTTGATATTTGAGCAAAAAACCCATATTGGGTATGATTAAAAATGGATCATAATTTAAAAAAAATTCGAGACTCTGTCATTGAGCACACCTTAAAGTTAGACAATGACCAACTTGCACTCTTATTGTTAATTCAACTTTCTCGTCATCAAAATCTATTTATTCACGAACCGTCTGACTGGGAAGATAGTCCAACAGGTTGGATTACAAAAGATCAAAGACTGCAAGATGAAGTAATTGCTATTTTGTCTTTTATAATACTTTTTTCATTTACAAATGCATATCACGATGAAAATTTATTCAAAGAACATAGAGCTGAAATTTTAGCAATTCATCCAGAAGATTTTCTTAATAATTCAATTTATCAATCACCATTTAGCGAATTTATTGGCAAAAAAATTACTATCAGTTCACTTTCAACTCATTTCAATATTCCTAAAGAAAGTATGAGAAGATATTTAAATTCAGTTTTAGAAAGTGATTTGATAACCAAGGACTCAAAATATGGATATCTTGTAAATTTTGATTCTTATCAAGCGTTTATATTTACTAATTCATTAAATAATATCTATAAATCAGTCATGCGCTCCTTGAATGATTTTATAGTAAATCTTGAAGATTATTTTGAAATTAATTTTAATTTAAAGCCTCTAACTTCAATCAATACAAAAAAATTTTCACAGTCTAAATGGAATAGAGTACGATTGCATTTATATCACTTCTGGGTAAGAATTCTTACATTAGAAGGTAGCGATCAATCACTTTTACCAGCTGATCGTATAATACTCTCAGCTGCAGTATATTTTAAAAACAGACATGGTATATTAAAGTATAAATCCATTGAAGATTTATATGAGAGTGGACATCTTCTTCCAACAAACCTATCTTCAATTTCTGAGGCAGCAAAAATGCCGCGTGAAACTGTAAGACGATCTAGTAAGAAATTAATTGAATTGAAACATCTTGAAAAAAAAGGAAGAAATATTTACCGAGTTAATTACCCAAAACTCAATGGAGAGGTAGATATTTTTTTAAAATTCAAAGAATTAACTTTTACAGAAATGATGAACTTTTATTTCAATATTTATGAGGATCTAACGAGTTAAATTGAACACATTAGAATGACTTCTTCATTACAAGTAAGCTCAGCGTCAACAATTGAGCTATTCTCTGAACTTAATTGAGTATCAAGTTCTTCTAACATCGATTTAGCCTCAACCATTGGGACTGGGCCGATGACAACTGAGAAGTCATTTTTATCAAATTTTTCAACATTAATATCATATTTGAGGAAACGAGTATCAAAGCCCATTAAATCGTATATGTAATTCATTAAGCTATTCGCCGAATTTCCTCGTGTATATGACCCGATCTTAATATAAGCATACTCTGCATTTGATGAACTTTCTGAAAGACCATTGTCAGTTTCAGCTGGCACTTCACTTGCTTGAGCACTGTAAGAATTAGTTTCAGTATCAACACTTGTATCGACAAGTTCATTTAAATTTTCTAAAGCTTCTTCAGCCTCTTTAGCTAACTTTTCTTCAAGTGCTTCTTGAGCAGCTTTTTCTTCTAACTCTTTTTGTTTATTTCCTTCAATTAATTGAGCTAATTCTTCTTTTGCCTCGGCAGCTTCAGAAAGCAGTTGCTCATTCTCAGTGAGAAGTTCCTCATTACCAGCTAGAAGCTTTTCGTTTTCTTGTATAATTTTTTTTGTTGGCAAAATATTATTTTCTTCAACTGCATTAGCACTTGTTTCATTTGTAGTTATAACTTCGACATCAGTATTGGCATTCGAAGTTTCATCAAAGATTTGATTATTAAACTCTAGTGATTCCTGTTCTTCATTCAATTGGTCAAGTGAACCTTCAAGCAACTGATCAACCGAGTCTAGAAGGTCATTTAGTTCCTCAGCTGATACATTACTAAACTCATATTCTGCCTCAATTGGCTCAGATGTTGTTTCTTCTACTTCCATTTGATCTTCGACTTCAACAGTTTCAACTGAAACTGCTTCCACTTCTTCATCTGGCAATATTTCATCTTCATTACTTAACCTTGACATCCGTTCAAGTTCTTCTCTTGCTTTCTGACTTTCATTTGCAAGATATGTTTCTTCATCAACAAATTTTAGAATGAATTGGTCTTCAGCTGTAACCAAAGCATTAGCAACAGAGATTTTTAGTTTTATACCCGATACATCTTCGGGCGGGTTACCAACAATTGATAAGTCTGAAGTTAGGAACGCAAGCCATCGAGGTA
Source organism: uncultured Pelagibacteraceae bacterium (assembly GCA_902577765.1). Classification (GTDB taxonomy): domain Bacteria; phylum Pseudomonadota; class Alphaproteobacteria; order Pelagibacterales; family AG-422-B15; genus CACNXQ01. Next base: position 67,539 of record CACHAK010000001.1, read on the forward strand.
AATCACTGCCATCTTGCTGTGTAACTGAGTATCTTAATTTACCTGGCCCAGTAATATTAAATGTATCTTTAGATATCTTAAATTTGTTACTAGATTGTTTTGTATTAATCGGATCTGTTATCACTAGAAGTTGTGGGTTTTGATCATTCAAAGGAATATTAACTGCTGCCTGATAAGTTACGCCCCACTCAGCTAAATTGGCTTTTATGCTATTACTTAATTCCTCGATAGATAGGTTTTGATGATCTGTCGGTAATATGTCTTTACCAACTGATGCGTAAATTTGACCAATGCTGTGCTGCATTTCTGAGAAGGCTAAATCTTTTCTCAGCTCAGCGACTAAAAGACTTGCTTCTTCTCTAATAACTTCAAGCTCACCAAATCTTGATACTTTTTGGGCATTTTGGACTTGTTTACTTATTCTTTTAGCTACATCTAAATATCTTTGCGCTGTGTCATATTCCTCAATAGCTAGGTCATAGTTTATATTTGATAAGTGAACCTGAGAGAGTACTGTCATGGCTATTGCAAGATGTCTTTCGGCAATAAGCTCTTGATTTGCTTTTGAAGCTTTTCTTGTGGCTCCTATTGAGAATATATCAAATAGATTACCACCGATTGATGCTCCATACTCTGTTGTATCTTGATTTAATAAGTAATCATTATTTGTGTACCCATATGCTGCATTAAATTTTAAGCTTGGTATAAGTGCTAACAGGGCCGCCCTTGTATCTTTACTTGTAATTCTTTTTTGATATCGACTCTCCATAAGTTCAGGTCTTGAAAGAAGTGCTATTTCCTCCATAGCTTGAATATCCATATTAAGGTTTGTTAAATATGTATCATTCTCAGCGAGCGTAAACTTTTCACTAGGAAGCAGACCCATTAATGATGCTAACTCATTTTTTGAATTTATAAGAGCGCGTTGTTGTGTTTGAAGTGTTCGCTGTACATCAAGTAATTCTTTTTGATAAAGTAAAGAATCCATCGGGGCCGAAATTAAAAGTTCTTCAATGTATTGAGAGTCTGCTAATGCGTCTTCAACTCTCTTAAGGAGCGGATTAAGTTTTTTAAGAAGATTTTCTGATGCTTGGGCTTTCCAGTATGACCTGATAATATCTCTAGTAATATTTTGAATAGCCTTTCTCTCAAGTTCCTTCGCAATTAAATATCTATCCGCCTGTTGTCCTGCCCTAATGTATGAAAGTCCAAAGTCTAGTGCATTCCAAGTAAATTCAATACCCCTTGTCGCCTGACCTTTATCCCTAGAAATAGTGTAGCCTTCTGTTCCATCAATTGACGGTGCAACACTGTCATCTGATGCAACTGTTTTACTTGTAGAAGGCTGAAGTTCCGTAAACTCAGAATAACCAGCGCTGAGTGCTATGTCAGGAAGCATATCAAATTTTTGTAAGTCTCTTTGACTCTGTGATAGAGCAGATTCCATAACGCTTAACCTTAAATCACGATTGTTTCTGACAGCAATTGCGATTGCAGTATGTAAGTCAATATTTTGAAATGATGCTTTAACTTCAAGTTCGGCAATCTCTTCAGCAATAGAAACGCTTAATGACTCTGCATCAATTATTCTTGGAGATCGCGCACAAGCAACGAGCGCCAAACATATGAAAACTATTAATAATTTTTTTATAAGGTAGACCATTAAAAATGTTTTTTAAAAATATCAGATACACTGTAATCGACTTACAGTATCAGGCGCAAGTAATACCAAACTTTAATAATTTCAGTATGCACATAACCGCCCATTTTGGGTTTTATTTTCGATCCTGCTACATTTGGTAACATTTCTGCTGTATATAGAAAAGGTATATTTATCAATAAATTACTAAATTTTATTTATATAAATTAACATGACCAAAAAACTAATTCAGGCACTAGAACCACGCATGATGCTCGATGGAGCTGCAGTTGCAACTGCAATTGATACCATTGATGATTTAGCAAATACGAATAAAACTGATTTAGATAAAAAATTAAAAGAAAATAATTTTAAAACCGACCAAGATACAAAACTTCCATTTGTAAATCGTGAAAGTACTAATCAAAACATACGAACAAAACAATTCGTCTTCATTGACAGTGCAGTTGATGATATCGAAGTCTTAGTTGAAAGTTTTGATGACAACATAGAAGTTTACATCATTCAAAGTGATGTGGATGGTTTTAAAGAAATGCAAAATATTCTTGCTGATGAAAAAAACATTGATGGCATTCATGTTATTGGTCACGGTAGCATTGGTCAGATTGCATTTGGTGTTGCGACTCTAAACAGTGAAACATTAAACGAGTACGCGCAAACTTTAAAAGACATTGGCGCAAGCCTCAGTGCTGATGGTGATATCTTATTCTATGGTTGTAATATTGCAGCAGATGAAAGCGGTGAGATTTTAATCAAGCAAATTGCTGAAATTACTGACGCTGATGTAGCAGCATCAGACGATGTCACTGGTAAGGGTGGTGACTGGGATTTGGAGAAACATACAGGTATCATCGAGACAAAAAATATTGATGTTGCAAATTACGATTATTCGCTTGCTAACGATATAACTTCCATCAACTCAAGTATTGTAAACCTTTCTTCTTCTGCAACTAACTTTAGGGCACAAGTTACTACTGATAGTTCTAATAACAATGGAGTACAGGATTCTTCTTCAGATCGATTTATAATAGTCCAAGAAAGAGCAGGTGTAAGTAGCGGGACAGGGGCCCTAAACTTCGATGTTTCTGGAGCAAAGAGCTCACATACACCAAGTACGAGTGAGCCTGTTCATGTATATTTACTTTTCTCTAATGATGACACTAATAGTAACTCTAGACGAACTGGTAGTCGAGTAGGTGAAGTAACTTTTGATTATGAAATACTTGGCGTATTTGCGGAACCTGAAAATTTGATTGAAATGACTGGGGTTTCAATGGATGGCGGGATTTATCCAACATTGAGTTCAGATAAAATTGGTAAGAGGGAGTTGGAATACAAGAATGAAAATCCTCCGGGTGAAGAAGGGAATAAAGACTGGTTTGCAATATCAAATGGCAACAAGACGATTAGAATTGGTACTAAAAATGGTGAGAAAGGTGACTTTATTCGTATCATTACCAGGGCTCCAGTCGCAAACGAAGCTCCAGTTGGTAACAACGACACCGGAGCCGTTAATGAGGATGCTAGCGTTTCAGTAACTGCTGGCAGCGGAGTTTTAGCAAACGATACAGATGCTGACGGAGACTCGCTTGAAGTAAGTGCAATATCTGGTGGATCTCTTGGATCAGCTCTAGATGGCACCTATGGACAGTTAACTATGAGTGCAGATGGTAGCTATACATACAATGCAAATAAAGATGCAGCTGACGCACTAGATCCTGGTGATACAGTAACAGATACATTTACATACACAGTAACTGACCAAACAGATACAGATACCGCAACGCTGACAATAACAATCACAGGAGTGAACGATCCTATTATCGCTGCAAACGATACCGACTCCGTATTTGAAGATAAAACAATAAATAGAAGTACTTCAGACTCTCAGGAGTTAGATCACGATGATACAGATGTTGATGCCGATGATGTATCTGGCAGTTTTACAATCACGGCAATCAGAACAGGAAGAGAGTCTGCAACTAGTGGAACAACAGCGGGCACAATAGGTCAGGCTCTAAATGGTACTTATGGTGTATTAACTGTAGCTGCAGATGGTAGCTATAGCTATGCCGCAACTAGAAGTGGAGCAGACGCGTTAGCGGCAGGTGTATCTGCAATTGATTACTTTACCTATACAGTAAGAGATCACACAAGCAGTCCAAACGATACAGATACCGCTGAACTCGCAATAACTGTTACAGGAGTTGGCCCTTTAGGAGTAAACGATACGGCTTCAGTAAATGAAAATGCATCACTAAATGCAAATAATGCATCTTCAACTGGTGTTCTGGCAAATGATGATGATAATGCTGCTTATGATAGTGAGAGTTTAGCTGTTACAAATATTAGCTCAGACTCTACAGGGAATAGTGGGAACGCCACTCAAGGTGTTTTAGGTACATATGGTACTCTGACCGTTGCAGCTGATGGTACTTATACTTATACGGCGAACACAGCTGCAGCTGAAGCCTTAGATGCCGGTGACTCTGAAACTGATGTCTTCACTTACACAGTTAAAGATGATGATGATGTCAATTCAAGCACAGCAACCTTAACAATCACTGTTAACGGAGTCGATGATAATCCAGTTGGCAATAATGATGCAGGTGCAATCAACGAGGATAAAACCCTAACTGTTAGTGCGGGAAGCGGAGTATTATCAAATGATACTGATGCTGATGCTAGTTCAAGTCTGACTGTATCTGCAATTGGTGGTGGTGGTACAGTTGGCCAAGCGCATAACGGAACCTATGGTGTTCTGACATTGAATTCAGATGGTAGCTATACTTATGTTGCAAACGGTAGAAGTGAGGATGGTCTCGCTGCTGATGCAACGGCAACCGATACATTCACTTATACCGTAAGTGATGGCGCTGGAACAACTGATACAGCAGATTTAGTCATCACTGTAACAGGTGTAGGCCCTCAAGCTGTTGCCGATACTGGCTCAGTCAATGAAGATGCTACTTTAACAGTAAATGAAGCATCTGGTGTAATCAGTAATGATGATGACAATGCAAGCTACGATGTTGAAAGTTTAGCTATAACTGGCATCACTCACGGCGTTACTGGGAATAGTGGTAATGCTGCACAAGCTGTTACTGGAACTTACGGTGAATTAACCATGGCGGCTGATGGTAGCTATGAATATGTTGCCAACCAATCAGCAGCTGATGCCCTTGATCCAGGTGATCAAGTTACTGATGTATTTACATACACTCTTAAAGATGATGCCGATAAAAATGCAAGTACTGCAACGTTAACTATTACGGTGACTGGAATTAACGATGATATTACTGCCGTTAATGATACTGATGCGGTAAATGCTGGTGCATCAATCTCAAGAGGTACAAGCGATGCACAAGAGCTTGATCAAGATGATACAGATGCAGACGCTGATGATGTTCCAGGTAGTCTTACTATTACAGCGATACGAACTGGACAAAAGACAGGTAGTGGCGATACAAAAACTCTTGGCCAAGAATTTACAACAACATACGGAACAGTCACGATCAACGCAGACGGATCGTATAGTTACGCTGCCAATCGACCTGATGCGCTTAGTCTGGCTAATGACGCAACTGTCGTTGATTACTTTACATATACTGTAACAGATCAAGCTGGTGATACTGATACAGGACAACTAGCAATAACAGTAACTGGAACTACTGTGGTTCCTCCCACAGCAAATAATGACACAGGATATATCCTTGAGGACTCTCAGCTTCAAGTTACTGACGGCACATCTGCAGTAACAGGAACAGATAGTAATAATAATAACGAAAGTGGAGATCATTCAGGAGATGTTCTCCTTAATGATACTGATCCAGATAATGACCCTCTAACAGTTTCTGCGATAGCAGGAGGCACTCTCGGAAATGCAGTCTCTGGAACGTATGGTCAATTAACAATACAAAGTAATGGTAGCTACGTTTATAATGCTAACAATGCTAATGCTCTTGATGCAGGAGATATTGCAACAGATACGTTCACATACACAGTAACTGATGGAACTGGAACAGACACCGCAACTATAACCTTCACCGTAAAAGGTATTGATGACGACCCTGTTGGAGTGAATGATACAGGCGCTGTTAATGAGGATGCGCAAATATCAATAAGTGCTGGCAGTGGTGTTTTATCTAATGATACTGATGCTGATGCAAGTTCAAGTTTAACTGTTTCAGGAGTCAATGGAGGGACAGTCGGTCAAGAGTTAACAGGAACATACGGTACCCTTACGCTCGCTTCTGATGGTAGCTATGTATATACTGCCAATACCAGTGGTGCTGACGGGTTAGCTCATGGTGCAACTGCAACCGATACATTCACTTATACCGTAAGTGATGGCGCTGGAACAACCGATACAGCAAATTTGGTTATCACTGTAACAGGTGTAGGTCCTGTCGGTTCAGCAGATACAGCTACTGCTACTGAAAGTCAGACATTGACAGTTAATACAGCAGGTGGAGTATTAACAAACGATACGGGTGGAGATACGGAAAGTCTTGCGGTTACCAATGTTTCCTCAAACGGCACAGGCAATAGCGGTGCAGCAGATGCAGGGGTTTTAGGTACTTACGGAACATTAACATTAGCAGCTGATGGAAGTTATACATACATAGCAAATACAGCTGCAGCTGAAGCCTTAGATGCAGGTGACTCTGTTACTGAAGTATTCACATATACTGTAAAGGATGATGATGATAAAAACTCATCCACTGCAACACTTACAGTAACCATAAATGGGGCAAACGACCCAATCGTTGCCGTTGATGACACGGATAGTGTTAATGAGGATGCAACCGTTAGTCGAACAGTAAGTGACACTCAAGAATTAGATCATGACGATACGGATGTTGATGGGGATGATACGAGCGGAAACTTTACAATAACTGGCATCAGAACGGGATCAAAGGATGGCACAGGTGAGACCGGTACAGTAGGTGCTTCATTAACAGGTGAGTATGGAACTCTGACAGTGAATGCGAATGGATCGTACACTTATGTTGCTGATCAAACAAAATCAGATCAACTCGTTACAGGTCAAACTGGGACAGATACATTTACGTATACGGTGAGTGATGGAACTGCCACGTCAACAGCAAATCTTACATTCACAGTAACAGGAATAAACGATAATGATCCTGTAGCCGTTGACGATACTGATACTGTTCCTAAAGGTGAGACAATTACGAGAGCGGCTAATACAACATTTGCGCTTAACGCAGACGATACTGATGCAGACGGTGAGTCATTAACAATTTCTGGAATTAGACTTGGGCAATCAGAAGGCGGTGGTGACCCAGGTACACTTGGTTCAGGACTTGTAGGAACTTACGGTACTCTTACTCTTAATGCTGATGGAAGCTATAGTTATGTTGCTGATCAGGCTGCAGCAGATGCGCTTAAAAGAGGAGAGAGCAAAATAGAATATTTCAACTATACTGTAACAGATGGAACAAATGAAGACATTGGTGTGATTGCAATAACTGTTACTGGTAAAAGTGATCCGCCAGTACCAAAAGATGATATTTTAGAAATCGATGCAGGTGCGACTGGAGTAAAAGATGCATCAAAAGGAGTATTAAAGAATGATACAGACCCTGATGGTGACAGTTTAACTGTAAATACAATACGAACAGGTGAAGAAGCTGGAACTGGGACATCTGGGACAATTGGATCACCCCTAACAGGAACATATGGTGACTTAACTATAAATTCTGATGGCAGCTATGAATACAAGGCTAATAATGCAAAATCTTTAAACCCTGGTGTAAGTAAGACGGAGTACTTCACATATACCGCAACAGATGGAGAAACGCCTGTAGAAGCTCAGATAGCCATTACTGTGACTGGTATCAATGATCCACCTGAACTATTATACCCTGTTGTTGATCCAAATTTAGTTGTTGGCGAACCGATCATTATTAAGCACAAACAGATTTTTGATGATCCGGATACTGGTATTTATGATATTGCAGAATATAAAATTATTGATCCTGAAAGTGGTGCAGAAACAAGTCTACCAGAGGGTCTTAGATTAAAACAAAATAAGCTGCATGGAACCATTAACACAGCAGGAACTTATACAATTACAATTAGAGCAATTGATGGTGAAGGACTTTACGCTGATCATACGTTTACAATTACAGTAAATCCTAAACCAGGAGAAATGGTTGAAAATGAGACACCTGATGAAGAACCAACTCCTCCATCTAAACCAAATGTTATTAAACCTAAGAAAGATTATTTAGCAGCTATTCAAGAGACGATTACCGAGGCAACAGCAATCAGCGATGATGGCTTTACCCTTGATACAGTTTCAATAGCTGATACTGCGTCTTTATCAAAACCATTAAAGTTTAATGGTGGTTTGAGATTAATGGATGCTGTTGCAAACGAAGTTCCAGGAGATACAGAATCTGATCTAAAAGTTGGAGTTAAACTAAATGATGATAATCAGAAAAATGTGGAGTTGTATTCAGGTCAGCTCTCTAACGGCGAGGCTTTACCTGAGTGGATTAGAGTCAATCCTGAAACTGGAGAAACAACAGCTGATATGCCAGAAGGTGTTGAAGCAGTTGAGGTTCAGTTGGTAGCCCTTGATAAAGACGGAAACACGAGAGATATTAATATTGTTTTAGATAAAGCTAAAATTAAAGGCGACCAAGATTTCACAAGGGGAGCTGTTGATCAGGCAAGAGTCGTTGTTGATAATGATTCAAATGTAAACTTGATCAGAGAGAATAACAATGCATCAAGTAATGCGGCAAATAATAATTTGAACGCTGAAACAGATTTTGAAGGTACAATGAAGCTAAGCAGTCTTCAAATGAATGCGGGCCAATTCACATTTGATGTAATTGATGACAATCAGTCAAATGTGAAAATGTACAAAGCAGAGCTCAAAGGTGGTGGCGCATTGCCTGATTGGATTACAATTGATCCTGAAACTGGAAAAATTGCAGTTGACCCGTCAAAGGGAAGAACAGGCTCAGCAGCCCCAGCATTCTTAACTGAAAGCCTTCAAGTTCTTGAACTGAAAATTATTGCTGAAGACGAAGATGGAAAAGAAAGAATTATTGAAGTTGAGATTGATCTTAATGAAATAACTGAAAACGAGTCAGATGGCGAAAATTCTGCAACAAACGATGAAATCTCTTTCATTCCACTTGATGAACAATTAAAGCTACATGCTAAAGCAGCAGATAGCTATGGCGAAAAGATTGTATCTCTAGTAAGTTAATAAATACCTTTATGAACAAAATTGTAACATTTGCGGTAACAGTGTGCTGCATATTATTGCCTTATAATTTGTCAGCAGAGGAATATTCCACACGTGTTTTAGTAACCGCAACCGAAGAAGCAACACTATCAAGTGAACTTGCTGCAAAAGTTGAATCAATTCCAATTGATGAAGGATCAAAATTTAAAGAGTCTGATATTTTAATTAAATTTGATTGCTCATTTTTTGAAGAACAAAGAAAAGTTGTTGAAGCACAATTAGAGAGTGCAAGGGTAACTTTAAAGAGTAATCAAGATCTTGCCTTGATGAGATCCATTGGTGAATATGAGGTTCAGTTATCAGAAATCGATGTAAAACGTGCAGAAGCTGAATTACAGATTGCTAAACTCAATACGGATCGATGCGTAATTAAAGCCCCATATGATGGCAAAGTTTCTAAAGTTTTTGTAAACGAGTTTGAAAGCATTGAAAGGCAGCAGCCATTGGTTGAAATCATTGGTTCTGGAATTCTTGAGGCCAAACTGATTGTTTCAAGTAAATGGCTGGCTTGGATTGTTGAGGGTTATCCAATGAAAATCAGCATTGATGAAAATGGGCAAACATATAGTGCCAAAATTCATACTATCGGCGTTGATATTGATCCTGTTAGCCAAACCATCGACATTACTGCAAAATTTGATGAAAATTATGATACATTACTGCCAGGCATGAGTGGGACAGCAACGTTTTGAATGATAATACTTCAATAAAAATAGCAAGATTAATTACTCTTGAGAAAAAATTTCGGACTGCAGAAAACTTATCCGAACTCGGCTTCGTTTGTGCAAATGAGTTAAGAAGTGTTGTTGATTATAATTTTTTATTTTTTCTCACAAAGTCTGCTACAGGTCGACAGAAAGTCCAAACGATCTCTGATATTTCAGTCGTTGATAGAACAGCGCCGACAGTTACGTTTGTTGAAAGATTAATAAATAAAAAGAAAGTTGAACCTGGAGTTTTTTCAGAAGTTTCAATTAGTGATTTAAGAGAAGATGGTACAAATTTAGATTTACCTGAAAATTTTCCAAACGAGTTAATGGTTGTTCCATTAATTTCAAGAATAAAGGGCGATTTAGGTTCTCTAGTTATTGTACGATCTAATAAAGTTTCAAATACAGAAAAAGAACTGCTCCAACATATTGCTGAAACATTCAGTCATGCATTGGACTCATTTTTATCAAGAGGATCGATCATATCATTCATTGGTAGAATTTTTTCAGGTTGGTTAAAGTGGTTAATATTATCAGCGATTGCACTTGCAATGTTAATGCCAATTAATATATCCGCAGTAGCTCCAGTTGAGGTTATTGCTAAAAATCCGTCAGTTGTTACATCGCCAGTGAATGGTGTAGTTAAAAAAGTATTAGTTAACACAAATGATGCTGTTGATATTGGCATGGAGCTTGTAAAATTAGATGATCTTAATTTTAAATCTCAATACGAAATAAACTTACAAGAATTAGAAGTTGCTGAAGCAGAATTACTAAGGGCTAAACAATCCTCATTTACAAATGATGAGGCAAAAGCAAAACTCGTTGAACTATCAACTGAAGTTGCGTTGAAAAAAAAGCAAGTCGCTTATGCTGAGGAACAATTAAAATATTCTGTCATAAAAGCGGAGGTTTCGGGCGTTGCTGTTGTTGAAGATTTTATTGATTGGCAAGGTCGTCCTGTAAATATAGGTGAAAAGATACTAACTATTGCAAATTCAGACGATATTGAGTTCTTAATTTACCTGCCGACAAAAGACTCACTTTTTATTGAAAAATCAGCAAGAGTTAAGGTTTTTTTAGACAGTAGCCCACTTAGCTCAATTGAAGGAAAAATATTAAGAACTTCTTACAAACCTGAATTAACAGCCGAGAATATTTTAGCTTATAAAATACACGCTAGCCTTGAGGATAATATTGAGCCGCCGCGTATTGGATTACGAGGATCAGCAAAAATTTACGGAGATCGGACATCTCTTTTTTATTATATCTTTAGAGTTCCAATCAATATCAGCAGACAGTTTTTAGGAATATAAATGATTGTACCGTCTATCCGACAAGATTTGAAACTTAGTGAGGGACCAAAGAAAGAGGACGGCTCAGCATCATGGCTTCTTTATGACTCATTAAGAAATAAATACTTTTCAATAAACAAAAAAGCATTTGATCTTCTTAAAAATTGGTCAAGTGGAATTGAGACAACAGAATTTATTGAAAAAATTAAAAAAAGTAATTTGTCTATTACACAAGAAGAAATTGAAGAATTTATCAGTTTTCTAAATCTTAATAATTTAACTATTAAAAAAACAAGTGATGAAGTTAAATCTTTGGTTGTTCAAAAAGAGAAACTAAACAAGCACTGGCTGTTAAAAATTATTCATAATTATTTGTTCTTTAAAATCCCATTATTCAAACCAGGAAATGGTCTTGAAAACAGTTTACCTTTTGCATTGTTTCTTGGATCGCAAACCAGCAGACTTATAATTTATATTCTGGGGATTATTGGTATCTTTTTAACAATCCAAAACTATGAAACATTTTTAACAACATTTTCTTATTTCTTTAATGTTAATGGATTGATTTTGTTTGGTATAACGATTGTTTTTGTAAAAGCCTTGCACGAACTTGGGCACGCATATGTTGCCACTTATTATAAATGTAAAGTTTCTTCAATTGGTCTTGCAATGCTGGTTTTTTTTCCCTTCTTGTACACAGATACAACTGATGCATATAAATTAACTGATCATAGAAAACGCTTACTGATTAATTTTGCTGGCATGCTGACTGAATTGCATCTTGCCCTTCTTGCAACATTTGTTTGGGCTGTAAGCCCTGAAGGCGTTATCAAAAGTGCTTCATTTTTTATTGCGACCTCAAGCTGGATATCATCACTTCTTATTAATATCAGTCCGTTTATGAGATTTGACGGTTACTATGTGCTCTCAGATTTTCTTAAAGCGGAAAATCTTCAACCACGCTCTTTTGCTTTAGGTCGATGGCAGATTAGAGAATGGATCTTTGACTTTAAATTCCAACCACCGGAACAACTCATGAGTCAAAGACGGTGGACTTTCATCATTTACGCTTGGATGACATGGATATATCGCTTCTTCATATTTATTGGAATTGCTTTATTGGTTTATTATTTAACATTCAAAATTCTTGGCATAATTCTGTTCATTATTGAGATTGTTTGGTTCATTTTACTACCAATTTGGAGAGAAATTAAACAGTGGTGGGGACTTAGAAGGTACATGCGTTTTAATTGGACTTCATTGAGATCAATTTTTATTTTCTCAGTATTTTTGGCAGCAATGTTAGTGCCATGGCGAAGTTCACTCAGTCTTCCTGCGGTGATTGATCGAGGTGAAGTTGTCGATATCTATCCAACAGAAGCCTCTGAGATAAAAGAGATTTTTGTTATCTCAGATCAACAAGTCGAAAAGGGTGATTTATTAATTACAATGATGAGTCCGTCTTTATCAAATAAAGTTGATAAAGCAATTGAGCGCGTAAAGATGATACAGCAAAAACTGGATCGTCGAATTGGATCAGAGGCTGATATGAGCAACCTCATGGTATTAGAAAACCAATTAAAAGTAGAGTTTGAAATTCTTAAAAGTCTTAGAGAGGAAAATGAAAATCTCTCAATTTATGCACCAATGAGCGGTGTAATAAAAGACCTTAAGTATTTAAATAATGGACAGTGGGTAAATTTAAAAGAAAAATTATTTTCTATTGTTCAATTCAATGACACTAAAGTTGTTGCATTTATAAGTGAGAATGATTTGGACAAACTTGAAAGCAATATAAGTGGTTATTTCGTTCCAAAAAATAATGAATTTGATGAAACAGAAGTTATATTGGTTTCACAAAATAATACATCGACAGAAGAACTTCCTTACTTATCATTAGTATCTACTTTTGGTGGATCAATTGCTTCACGTGAAGTTAAGGGAGATGGAAAAGTTATTTATCGACCAGAAGAAGCCTTATACCAGCTGAATTTTTCTACAATTACAGAAGTTGAGACTGTTCAGTGGCAAACTGCGGGTAATGTAAAAATTCAAAGTGGAAACTATAATATTTTTCAAAACTTATTTAACTTGGTTTCATCAACATTAATCAGAGAAAGTGGATTTTAGTGGTGCCCCTAGCTGGTTACGCTCCAGCGGCTGATCATTACCAATGACCTGCTTTACTATTAAGCGATAGGGGCTAAATGTGTTTTAGTTTAGCTATAGGTCACCTAATGCTATTCCCTCGCGACGTGGATCAGATCCACCCTCCAAATTATCTCCAATATAAATTGTATTTAATCCTGAAAAATATCTTTTTATTGTTGTATCATATCCCATAGCTGACAAACTTTCTTCAAGTCTTAAAGCATCCTGTGACTCTTCAATTTCGTATTTACCCCATCGATTAATGGCATGTGGGAAAGAAACTGACTGTTGTACATTCATATCCCACTCTATAAGAGAAATTAAGGAGTTTGTTACAAACCCAATAATGTTACTACCTCCAGGGGATCCGGTTATGTATATTGGCTTTCCATTCTGAAGTACGATGGTAGGCGACATTGAGGACCTTGGACGCTTGCCTGGCTCTAATCTGTTTGAAACTAATTTTCCATCAATTTTGTGCTTAAATGAAAAATCAGTAAGTTGATTGTTTAGCAAGAAACCACTTTTAGTGAATAGTCTGGAACCAAACGCGTTTTCAATTGAAGACGTCATCGATAGAGCATTTCCATATTTATCATATATTGAAATATGCGTTGTTGAATTTAGTTCTAGAGAATTATCATCACTGTAATCATGTGCAACACTGTCTGACGGATTACCAGGCTCAATTTTTTCTGTTCTTGAGCCCACTTTAATTTTATTTGATCTTAATCTTAAGTATTCATCATCAAGTAAGCCTGCAACTGGTACATTAACAAAATCACTATCAGCAAGGTATCTATCTCGATCAGCAAAAGCTAGACGACTTGCATCTCCGATCAATTGCCATGATAATGGGTTTTCATATCCAAGAGATTTTAAATCAAATTGCTCAACCAATTTTAAAGTCTGACCAACAGCTACTCCACCCGAGGATGGAGGCCCCATGCCACAAACTTCGTAATTTTTATACATTACACATGCAGGCTTTCTCTCGATAACTCTATAGTTTTTAAGATCAGTTTTACTTAGAAATCCAGGATTAATCTTATAATCTTGAACTGTACTAATAATATCATTTGCAATATTTCCGACATAGAAATCGTCAAGACCTTCATGCGCAATAGTTTGTAGTGTTTGAGCATAACTATTGTTTACAACGATCTGTTTATGCAAGAGACCTTGATCGTTTGGAAAAAAATAATTTTTAGTCATTTCTACTTTTTTAAGTCTATCTTCATCACGTTTGATTGATGCCTCTAATTTTTTTGAAACAGAAAAACCATTTTTTGCAAGTTCGATAGCATCATTAAACAAAATTGGCCAATCCATTTGTCCCCACTTATTATGTGCCTCTTTCATTAACGCAGGTGTTCCAGGTGTCCCAACTGATAGGCCCCCAATTACTGCATCAAAGAACTTCTTAGGATCACCATCAGTATTTTGAAATTGTGTTGTTTTTGACTTTTGTGGAGCTGTTTCTCTTCCATCTAAAGTGGTTACCATTTTAGTTTTGTTATCAAACCAAACTAGAAAACTGCCACCACCAAGACCAGATGACTCGGGTTCAACGAGTCCCAAAACTGCTTGAGCTGCAATCATAGCATCTGCTGCCGTACCACCTAAACTTAAAATCTCAGCTCCTGCTTTTGATGCATATGCATTTGCTGTCACAATCATCCATTCCTTGCCAATAACAGGTTTACCATTTTTTTTAGCCTCAAGTGATTTAGTTATAAATTTAGAATCAAGTTCTATTGAAGTGTCATCAAAAATTTCAGGATCAATTAATTCTGAGGAATCTTGAGAATATATATTTTGAGTAAGTAAAATTAGTAAAAAAAATGCAGAGAAAATATTCTTCATTTTATTATATTTTTCAAAGTTAATTTTTTACTCCATAGCCTTTTGAAATCACTATTGCTACGCCAATAATACAGGTTAGTAAAAAAGCAACAAGTGATATGACACTTATTAAAATACTTATATCCGATGAACCATAAAACGACCAACGCATGCCATTGATAAGATAAACAACTGGATTAAAATATGAAACTTTTTGCCAAAACTCAGGCAGCATTTCAATCGTGTAAAGACTTCCGCCTAAAAATACTAATGGGGTAATAATTATCAAAGGTACAACTTGAAGTTGTTCAAAATTATTACTCAACAATCCAATAAGAAAGCCAAATAAACTAAATGTGAGGCACGTCAGAACAAGTAAGAAGAACATTAAAAAAGGATATTGAATTTTTAGTTCAACGAAGAAACTAGCAGTGAGCAAAATGATTATACCAACAATAAGTGATTTAGATGCACTGGCCCCAACAAATCCAATAATGATTTCAAGTGAAGAAATTGGTGCAGCTAATACCTCATAGATTGAACCTGTAAACTTTGGGAAAAATATTCCAAAAGCTGAGTTAGATATACTTTGTGTTAAAAGCGTTAGCATTAGCAAGCCAGGTACAATAAAGGAACCATAGCTCACCCCGTCTAATTCTGGAATCATGCCCCCAATAACAGACCCAAAAACAATAAAATATAAAGACGTTGAGATAACGGGCGAGAGAATACTTTGACCAATTGTCCTTCGCATTCTATCCATTTCGTGAAGATAGATAGCTCTGATAGCATAAAAATTCATTAATTTTCCCTCACTAATTCGACAAAAATATTTTCTAATGAGCTTTGTTCTGTTTTTATATCCTTCAATCTCAATCCAGTTTCTTTCATATCTTGTAAAAGTGATGTAATTCCAGTTTGTTTACTTTTTGAGTCATAATTATAACTAAGAGATAATCCATCGTTCAAAATAGTAAGATTATAATTTTTCAAATTTAAAGGCAGCGACTCAACAGCATCATGTAAATCAATTAAAAGTGTTTTTTGTCCCATGCTTTGTACTAGGTCTGAGGTATTATCAACAACCAAAAGTTCACCTTTGTTTACAACAGCAACTCGGTCAGCAATCGCTTCAGCTTCTTCTATGTAGTGGGTAGTGAGAATGACGGTAACACCGCTTTTTCTTAAGTTTTTAATCGTTTCCCACATTTCTTGTCTTAATTCAACATCCACACCTGCGCTTGGTTCGTCTAGAAATAAAACCGAGGGCTCATGAGAAAGTGCTTTAGCAATTAACACTCTCCTTTTCATGCCTCCAGATAACTCATTAATTCTTGAGTTTCTTTTATCCCACAAACTTAAATCTTTTAAAATTTTTTCAATTAGAGACGGGTTTGGAGCCTTGCCATATAAACCACGAGTATATGAAACATTATTAAAGACATATTCAAACTGCTCCAAAGATAATTCTTGCGGAACTAAACCTATTTGTGATCTAGTTTTTCGGTAATCTTTTATTATATCAAAATCATCTACAGTTACTGAACCTGATGTTGGAATAACGATTCCACAAATAATACTAATCAACGTTGTTTTTCCAGCACCATTTGGACCAAGTAATGCAATTATTTCATTTTTTTTAATGTCCAGGCTAATATCCTTTAGTGCCTGAAAATCATTGTCATAAATTTTTGTTAAGTTTTTTATCGAGACGATATTTTGCATCGGTTCCTTATATCAGTAAAAATACATTTAAATAGTTATTTATCTTTTTTTGAACATATTTCCATCCAATTAAGGCCTTGCTTTTTCACTATTGTTCATCTGAATATGAAAAAGTCGAAGATGAAACCTCAGTACATAAGAAGACAATCCTACAACGGTGAGTCAACTCTCGTGATTATACCTTCAACCACAAAGCTTAAACTTTCTAGAACCCCTAAACTTTTATCAAGCTTTGTGATCGCGACAGGTTTTCTTGGTTTGATGTTTTTCTCCATTAGTGACTAAAATCCTTTCGGTACGGTTGTACTGGTACCGAAAAGATTAAAATTTTTCATATCAATCCCTGAAGATGAAATATACAAGAAATAAATCCTTGTTGAAATTTTAAAGAGAACTTTTATTTCTTTAAATAGATGTTTATGCGGACAGCTGTACTAATAATAGTTGCATTAATTATTGCTTTTTTTCTATATCAGGCTTTTAGCAATCAAACGATAGAAGAAGAAGTTGCTCAAGCTCAAAAGCCAATTCATCCTGAAACTATAGCCGCTTATCAAAATAATTGTGCTTCTTGTCACGGGGTTAATTTACAAGGTCAAGAAGGTTGGCAAAATACTCTTGATGATGATGGACATCGGCTAGCACCACCATTAAATGGTACTGGTCACACGTGGCACCATTCACCAGATTACTTGTTTCAAGTTATTAAATATGGCTTTCCAAGTTTCGATCCAAATTATGAGGGAAAGATGCTTGGCAATGACAGCTTAAGTGAAGATGAGGTTTGGCAGCTGATCACTTTCATAAGACAAGAATGGCCAGCGCAAATACAAGATGTATATAAAAGTAGATATGAGTAATTGCTGTTAGCAGTCAAATTAGGATGAAGAAACGAATAAAAAGCAGAATTCACTTTTATAAAATAATATTTAATTTTTTTCATGTCTTAGTGTCTTAACGTCTTCCCTCTGTATCTGATCCAAAGCTTTATGAATTCGTAGGTTGGAAGTGCTTCCATCAGCTTTACGGATCGTAATAATTGTTTCTTTTGGTGGGCAATTTGGTTCATGACAGCTTAGTTCAGCAATGCTTACAGTAGCATCTTCATTTAATTTAAATTTCTCTATGATTAGATTTTTTAAATTTTGAGTAGCACTTTTATTTGATATTTTTTTCTGAAACATACCGTCCATTTTATTGCTCCCAAAGAGGTGACCATAAAATTTGGCCTTTTGAATCTCCGACCAATATATGGGATCGATCGGGTGAAATACTAATATTTGATACTTCTGATCCTGTAGGATTTTGGATAAGGACGTCATTTGGATGTTCTGATAATTCTGAGAGAAGAACCATGCCGTTACGAAATCCAGCAAAAACTGCTTTCTCCCCAGGCAATGACTCAACAAAAGTTGCATTTTGTTGACCACCACTTGCAATGCAAAGGGGCTTACGTCCTTTTGGACCTTCCTTACCATCGAATGGCCAGCATATAGCTTCTTTTGCACCCGCTGTTACTAGATAAGGGTTGTCTCCGGCCCATGTAAAACTTTTTACTTTTGACGGGTAACCTGACATTGCAAAACTTGCTTTATCTCGTATTCGCCAAGCATGAAGCTCATTTTCTTGCATTGTTGTCACTAGATACTTACCATCTGGACTAAACCCAACTTTGCCATGTGAACCTTTCCAAGCAAATTTTGATGATTTCCATTTGTTTTTTTCTAATCTCCACAAAGTTACTCCTCCATAACATGAGACAGCAATTCTCCTTCCATTTTGATCAATTGCGATACCACCAATCGTACTTTGATGCTCTAGTATTTTTGGCTTATCATTTTCATCTGACCAGATGTAGACATTTTTTCCAGACGAACATAAAACCATACTTTCATATGCCGCTACATTATCTACCCAACGCGTTCCAAAATTGTAAATTTCCTCGACCTCAGCATTTGTCGATATTTTTAAAAAACGACCATCTTGCCCGCCTGTTATGACCCCATCATTACTTGAAGCTATGCTTAGTATTGCGCCAGAGTGAGCTTGAACTTCTAAGGGATCATTATCTGGCCAAAAAAACCTTATCGATCCGTCTCCAAATCCAACTGCAACAGCATTCTCTATTGAAACTGCACCTGTAACAGGAGCGCCTGTTTCAAAGACCTTTCCATTTTCTTCAAAGCGGGATTTTATTACAGATTCGTTATTCATCTAAAGCAGAACTAATCTGATTTACAACTTTCGAATCCCTCTTTCAAATTCATTGTCTCTAATTTGCGACCAATAAATACAACCCGGGAATTTCGAATACTTTTCTCAGGCCATGGACCCATAGGAGATGCATCCATGAGCATATGAACTCCTTGAAATACGTAGCGATCTTTTTCATTCTTAAAATCAAGAATGCCTTTTGATCTAAGAATATTTTGACCATGCGTCTGTAATAGGTTTCCAAACCACTTCTCAAATTTTTCTAAGTCAAGCGGAGTGTCAGAAACAAAAGAAACACTGGTTACATCGTCATCATGTTCATGATCATGATCAGAGTCCAAAAAATCAGGTTCAACCTCTAAGACGCGATCAAGACTAAAAGCATTAAGACCAAGAACTTCATCAAGAGGAGCCGCACATCTGTTTGTTTCAATTATTTTTGTATAAGGATTAATTTTTCGAATGCGATCCTTAACGCCGGTAATCTGACTTTGATCAACTAAATCAATCTTATTGAGCAGTACTACATCTGCAAAAGCAATTTGCTCTTCAGCCTCATGATGTTCTCCTAGTTGAGAACTAAGGTGGACAGCATCTGCGACAGTGACAATAGCGTCTAATTTAGTTCGGTCTGCAACATCTTGATCGACAAAAAATGTTTGAGCAACGGGCGCAGGGTCAGCAAGTCCAGTTGTCTCTACAATTATTGCATCCAGCTGGTCTGCACGCTTCATCAGACCTCCAAGTATACGTATTAAATCACCCCTAACTGTGCAACATATACATCCATTGTTCATTTCAAAAACTTCTTCATCAGCATCAACTACGAGATCATTGTCTATTCCTTGCTCACCAAACTCATTAACAATTACAGCATAACGACGACCGTGTTGCTCAGTTAAAATACGATTTAATAAAGTAGTTTTACCTGCTCCTAAAAAACCTGTTAATACAGTGACTGGTACTTGCGATGAACTATTTTCCATATTTTACAAAATTAGTTTTTTTTAAACATACCTTGTAATTAAAAAAAAAGCATTATACAAGATGTTATATTATAACATTAAATTTAGCAATTTATGAGCAACACTAAACATGTTTTATCGATCTGTTTAACTTGTCGAGATGGACGAGAAGAAAAATATAATTCTCGAGGAGGCGAGCGCTTTGCAAAAAAAATTGTGAACAGTTTCAAAAGACAAGATGACGTTATCATCAGAGGTGTAAATTGTATGAGTTGCTGCAAGCGGTCTTGTGCAATCTCTCTGTCTGCCGATAAGCGTTTTACTTACGTTTTTGGAGATATAGACCCAAAAAAACCATTATATATTTCATCTCTAAAAAAGTTAGTATCATCGTATACAAAAGCTAAAGATGGGTTTCTCAGAAGAAGAGATAGGCCAAGGAACTATCAATCAAATATTATTGGAAGGTTCCCACCTCTTGATTATAAATCAGATATAATTGAGTACTTTAAGGATAAGTAAATAGACTCGTAAAATCCTACCAATCAAAGAATCCGTGAACCCCTGTTTCACCACGATAATATTCGATATTGTTTGCAGCTAATTCATAGCCTACGATTGCAAGGTCTTCAATATTTTGATTTTCAATTTTAATTTTTCCAGTTACGTAAACAGGTTCCCACCAGGCTAGACCTTCCCAAGGATTCTCCGCTTCTACATAAACGATTTGATTAGGCGCTGGTGGAGGGACATGAATGCATGCTCCAATGTATGGAACTAACAAAAAGGTGTTAATACCTCGGCCGTACATATCCAATGGCAAAACATATCCAGGGATCTTAACTTCCTTATCTTCGAGATTTTTATTAAACTTTACCTCGCCGGGGCTAAAAACGGATGTCCATGGTATTAGGTCATCCCAGTCTATTTCTTTTGGCGCTGAGTAAGCAGAAAGCGGAATAAAAATAAAAATAATTAATAAGATTTTTAATTTTTTAATCATAATTTAATCGTCATACCATCATTAATAGAAAACCAGTAAGCTCTTATTGCTGGTAATAAACTGACTGTTATTGAGGCAATGATAAACACAGCAAAAACATACATATCTTTTATAGCTAACATTTCAATGTTTACTAAGATGCCATAATTGTAATCAATCCATGGTTGTAATAAATTTAACACACAAAATAATAAAACTACACTGAATGTAATACTTAGAATTGAAATAAATATTGCTTCAAGCATTAATAAACCAATCACCGTGAAAGGAGATGCACCCATAGCTCTCCAGATCGCCATTTCTCGTCTTCTCTCACTTAAACTTGAAAACATAATCGCTGCCATCCCAACGAGTGTTGTGAATATTACAACCACCGATATCCCTAATAATAAGTTTTCAATCACTCCAACTACTCGCCATAGCTCCTGCAGTGCAGCGCCAGGAAGAATTGCAGTCATCGCTTCTTCAGGATACTCATTGATCCAGCGCTGAAGTTGAAAGATAGTTAATTTTGATTTAACACCTACTAGTGCAGCAGTGATATTTTTAGGAGTTAGATCCATTTCGCGTATCTCATCAATAGGTGTTAGTTGTCCTGGTATTTTAGCTCCAGTTGACCAATCAACATGAATTGCTTCAATAGCAGCCAGGCTGACGATTACAGTATTATCTACAGGTGTTCCTGTCTTTTTAAGTATCCCTGATACTCTAAAAGGTTGATCATCGTGATCTGAAAAAGACTGTAATCCATGGGAAACTACAAGTGAAGTACCGATTTTATATCCTAGTTTTTCAGCAACCCCAGCACCCAAAACGACGTCGTATAGATCCTCAAATAAATAACCTTTATCAATACTTACAGACTGACTACCTCTATATTTATATCGAGAAAAAAATTCTTTGTTGGTACCCATTACTCTAAATCCCTTATGGCTATCTCCCAACGAAATTGGAACTGTCCAATCAACTTCTTCTTTACTCACTAAGTCTAAATAACTCTCCCATGTTATATTATTCGTAGCGTTTCCAATTCTAAAAACTGAATATAACAACAGTTGCACTGAACTAGCTCTTGCGCCAACAATTAAATCAGTCTGTGAGATTGTATCGGTAAAACTTGTATATGCTGAAGTTCTTAACTTTTCTACACTCATATAAAGCATAAGGGATACTGAAATTGCAAGAATTGTCATACCCACAGTAACTAAGCGCGCATAAAGAGAGCTGAACGAAAGTTTTAATAACATGACTTATCTTCCCTTATGAGTATTTCGTTTATGTCAATTAATCGATCAAATTGATTAGAGAGCGATTTATCATGTGAAACCATCAATAACGTAGAGTTATTCTCTGAAATTTGTTCAAACATCAAATTTAAAAAAATCTTTTGCGCATCTGCATCAAGTGAGGAAGTTGGTTCGTCAGCAATGATCAGCGATGGGTTCCCAATTAGCGCCCGAGCCACTGCCACTCTTTGTTGCTGACCCATACTTAAACTACTTGCCCTAAATTGTGCAATATCATCTGGTAATCTCAATTGTTTAAAAAGTTCAATTACCTTTTCTTTTTTGTTGGAAACGTTGCTTGATCTTACTTTTGAAAAATATAAAGGTAGTAAAACATTATCAACAACATTCGCATAAGGCAGCAAGTTAAATTGTTGGAAAATAATTCCTATATTATCAGCACGATACTCATCCCTAGTTTTAGATGAAAGTTGGTTAATAGTGTTACCGTTAATACTTATATTTCCAGATAATGGATTAAGAAAACCACACATTAGGGAAAGGAGTGTGGTTTTGCCTGAGCCGCTTTCTCCCAATAAGAGAACTTTTTCACCTTTTTTAATTTCTAGGTTTGGAACAAATATCTTGAAATTACTTTTTTTTGACCAATAAAATCTTACTGAATCAATTTTAATTATACTTTCATCCAATTAGATTTTTCCTTTTAAGTCTATGAAAGGCTCATCTCCCTCCACTTCAAAACTTGTCGAACCAATCTCTGATACAAATTGTACCTCAAGTTCTCCAGAGTTTGGAAAAGTAGTAAAATATGGAAAGCTAATTCTGTCAATTTCTTTTATATTTCCGCAATTAAATGAGTAGTGTGCAACAAACTCGTTATGAGCTTCTTCATCATGCTCGTCATGATCGTCGTGCTCACCATGATCGTCGTGCTCACCATGATCGTCATGATCATGTTCATCTTCGTGTTCATCGTGATCGTCATGATCATGTTCATCTTCGTGTTCATCATGGTCATCGTGTTCATCATGATTATGTTCATCTTTGTGATTATCGCCTTGATTAATACTTATGTCAGCTTCAACTAAAATACAATTTGAGGCACTAGGAATTGAAAAAATATTATTAAATTCGTCAAATTTTATGAGAGCGTCTTTAACCAAAGCTATATCAGCCTCACTTTTTGCTTTATACTCAAAACCAACTACATCCGCACCTGGAATCATAAATTCTAGATCTATAGAATTTCCTTCTACAGCAATATTTAATTCACCAACTCCATGCTCGTGTTTATCAACCTGCCTTGTTTCTTCAGCTACTGAGACCGTTACTAGCGCTGATAAAAGTAATGAATAATAAATATTTTTTCTCATTTATACTCCTTAGTATGATTAATTGAAAAAATTTTAGTTAAAAAATTTTTACGTGTCTAGATAAATGTTATTTTATAACACCTTTTAAATTTTCAATTTGCTTTGATAACCTCATGTCTTACAAGATTTGCAAGTTCCAAATAATTCCAAATTGAATCCACTAAATTGATTCCCATTCATATCCTTAAAATCTGATAAAAATTTAGCAAGATCTACATTACTAACTTCTGTTGTTTGATCACAACTTTTACAGATTGAAAATATTGTACCATTTGGTTCAATACATTTTGAATTACATGCTACAAATGAATTGAGACTTTCAATTTTATGAACTTCACCAACTTCGATTAATTTTTCTAAAGCTCTATAAACTTGAGGAGGAGCTTTCAATCCTTTTTTACTAACATTCGACAAAATAGAATATGCCTTTACTGGTTTATTGCTTTTTTGAATGAAATCTAAGACAATTTTTTGATTTTTAGTTAATTCATTTTTCTTATTTTTCATAATTCTTTTTACCGATTCTTAATAATGATAAGATAAACAAAATTAGAGCAACAACAACAATTGATGGCCCTGAAGCAGTATTTATTTCAAATGATGCATATAATCCAATAAATACAGAGAGTAATCCCCCAATTATTGATAGGACAACCATCTGCTTTGGATTGTTCGATAAATTACGAGCCATTGCAGTTGGTATGATCAATAGGCCAGTGATAAGCAACACGCCAATCATCTTGATTGATATAGCTATTAAAGCTGCTAATAAAATTGTAAATATAGCATTTACTCTTTCAGGGTTCATGCCTTCTGCTTCAGCTAGTTCATAATTGACTGTTGATGCAAATAAAGGTTTCCAAATGTAAAATAAGACGGCAAGTATCAGTCCTCCACCAATCCAAATAAAGAGTAAGTCATTAGTGTTTACTGAGAGAATATCGCCAAATAATACACCTAAAACATCGAATCTAATAAAAGACAGAAAACCCAGTATCACTAATCCGATTGCTAATGAGGAATGTGAAATTAAGCCAAGCAGAGAGTCTCCAGCCAAATTCGTTGACTTTTCTAATCTAAGTAAAATAAGTGCAACCAGAGATGAAACAACAAAAATTGTTAATGAGACGTTTATATTTAAAGATATTGATAGTAAGACGCCTAGTAATGCAGAATGAGCAAGTGTGTCACCAAAAAAAGATAAACGTCTCCAGACCACAAAGCAACCAAGTGGTCCTGTAACGAGCGCTATACCAATACCAGCTATTATAGCTCTAACTAGGAAATCATCTAACATATCTATTTTATTTCCTTTATAATGTTACCATCTGAGGAATGCACATGATCATGATTATGTTCATATATTGATAATAGTTCAGCTGATTTCTCACCAAACAGTTCTTTGTAATGCTTACTTTGTGCAACGTCTTTAGGTGTTCCACAACAACAAACATGTCCATTCAGACAAACCACATAATCTGTAGCAGACATTACTACATGCAAATCATGAGAAATTAAAAGAATTCCACAATTTAACTTCTCTGAAATTTCTTTTATTAGAGAATATAGAGCAACTTCTCCTGTAAAATCTACTCCCTGTACAGGCTCGTCTAAGACCAAAAGGTCAGGCTTTTTTGCTATAGCGCGTGCTAATAAAACTCGTTGAAATTCTCCACCAGATAAATCCCTAAGATTGCTTCTCTTCAAATGCTTTACACCAGTTAAATCTAGAGCTTCTGATATATCATCTTGTTTAAGATTTTGCGTTAATACCATGAAGTCAATAACTCTCACTGGTAAAGTCCAATCAATTGATACTTTTTGAGGTACGTATGAAATATTTTGTGTATTTCGTTCAACGTTTCCACTTATGCTTTTGTAAAGTCCCAAAGCTATCTTTGCAGTTGTCGTCTTACCCGAACCATTCGGGCCAATCAATGTTACAATTTTTCCTCTATTGATTTCTAAATCAACATCTCGAACAAGCCATTTTTTATCTTTATAAATTCCTGCCTTAGATAATCTTACTAAAGTATCACTTGTATTCATAAAAAAAGCTTGATTAAATGATTTGTTATATTATAACACTATCTTCAACTGACAATGAAAGCAATAAATCTATGAAATTACAACTTAAATTTGGACTTATATTATCAACTATATCTATTTTGTCTTACGTATCGTTTGCAAACGCTGAAACAAAAGTTATTGCCTCAATTAAACCATTGCATTCATTGGTTAGTTACGTGATGGATGGCGTTGGCAAGCCAGGAATACTTGTAGATGGAAGTTCCTCTCCGCATACTTTCCAACTTAAACCCTCTCACGCTGAAATGTTACAAGAAGCTGATATTGTTTTTTGGATAGGCGAGGACTTAGAATCATTTTTAGAGTCTCCTCTAGAGTCAATAGCTACAAATTCAAAGCACATAGCATTGATGGAGTCGGATAAAATCGAACTTTTAAAATTTAGAGAAAAAAATATCTTTGAAGACCATGATGATCATGACGATCATGCAGACGAACATGGTGACGATCATGATGAACATGACGATCATGCAGATGAACATGGTGACGATCATGATGAACATGACGATCATGCAGATGAACATGGTGACGATCATGATGAACATGACGATCATGCAGACGGTCACGGAGATCATGGCGATCATGGATTTGAATGGGCAGGAGTTTTCGACTTAACTGAAGGAACTTATAATTGGTCATTTGCAAAAGTAGGTGGTGAATATGCTGACCCTGCGATGAAAATGGTAATTCTTATGTCTGATGAGATTGAGTCCTCTGAAGAGAGAGCTGAAGAATTATTAGAATCAAGCAGTTCAACAGATAGAAATCATAGTAGTACACTTTCTGCCAATGATTCAGCTTTCATGTTAAATTTTGACGAAAGTAGGGAAACTACAGTTTTTAGCGTTGAGATTAAAGAAGCTGGAAAATATGCATTCTTCACAGAGCATATGCCATTTGAGTTTGAAGCTGATGAACACTTTTTCAAGGATTTATCTGGTAATGATGTCGAACCTATTGCTCAAGAGCCAGACTCTGGACATCATGATCATCATCACGGACATGCGCATGGAGAATTTGATATTCACTTTTGGCTTGATCCTGAAATTGCAAAAACAATTGTAATGATTGTATCTAATGAACTTTCAGAACTTGATCCCTCAAATGCGTCAATTTACAATTCAAATGCGACAAAAGCTTTATCTGAAATTGATCAATTAATAGCGGCTACAAAGGGTAAAATTAATAGTAATGCTAAATACGTAGTATTTCATGATGCTTATCAATACTTCGAAAAAAGATTTGGTATAGAAGTTGTTGGAGCTTTAACTGTTAATCCTGAAGTTTTACCAGGTGCAAAACAATTATCTGAAATAAGAGAAGCTATTGAACATGAAAATGTTAATTGTCTATTTTCTGAACCACAATTTAACCCAACTATTGCAGAGACAATTGCAGCTGATACAGGTGTAAAAGCTGCGGTTATCGATCCACTAGGGGCAGAATTAGAATTAGGAAAAGATCTATATTTTGAACTTATAAATGATCTCTCTTCTTCATTTGAAAATTGCTAACTCTACAAAATATTTTTCATGAGCTTATTTAAAGCTGACAATCTAGAATCTTTAAAAGAATTCAAGGATACTGACTATAAATTAGGTATATTGGAGCGTGAACAACCTGAGGGTGCAGGTTCTTTCTTTCAAAAATTAATGAAAAATGACTTTGGAATTGAGGGCACTCTTAGCTCAATTAATTTGAAAGAAGATTTAAAAAATTTGGTCCAGGAAATAATTCCTAACCAGTTAAGTTCAACTGAGTTTTATAATTATTGGCTTGCAGATATGGAAACCGTTTGCAGAACATTCTTACTGATTGAAAATACTGATACACTTTGCTTTTGGCTTGGGACAAAACGAGAGTGTAGACGTTATCATGTTGATAACGTACCAAGACGTCTTTTGGTCACTTATGCTGGACAAGGTACAGAATGGATACAAAATCAGGATGCTGACCGTCTAGCCTATGAGGCAGGTGAACCAAATGAAATGATCGTTAGAGATAAAAGTAAATTAAATTTCATTGATAAATGGAACATTGCAATATTTACCGGTGGTAGCAATGGTATACTTCATCGCACACCTGATTCTGCTCTAAATGGTCCTTCAATATTAATGAAACTTGATCATCCGGAGTATTTAAATTCTGTATATTCTTCAGAAGTTCTTAAATTAAATTAGATTAAATTAAATCAAACTTTTTTTTCTCAAAATCATACGTCTCTATAGATCCAGATCCAATATCATTCCAAACCCCATAAAGCGTAATTCCACCTGACTTTACTTCAGTATTTATAAAGGGATATTTACTTAAATTCTCTAATGATACGATAATGCTTTCTTTCTCCATGTACTTAACTTTCTCATCGTTTCCTTCGCCTGAAATGTTGTCGTACACTGGTTTTAGTAACTTTAGCCAATTAGAAATTGATGAGTTATCATCAAAATTATTTTCATGACACATATGATACCCATTCTTTATACCTCCACATCCTGAGTGCCCAATTATAATAATATTTTTAATATTTAATGCTGTTACACCAAATTCGATAGCTGCAATTGTTCCGCTATGTTCCGTTAATTGACTATAGGGTGGTACTATATTAGCAATATTTCTATGAACTAGCATTTCACCAGCTTTTGATTTGAATATAGCATTCGGATCAACTCTTGAGTCTACGCACGATATAATCATGTATTTAGGTGACTGGCCTTCTCTTGCAAGTCTTTCAAAGTGATCTTTTTCTTGTGCGAAAGAGTTTTCCTTCCAGTTTTTATATTTATCGATGAGATCTTTTGGTAACATTCACTTATTTATTTTTTATCCAAATTGGTGAAGACCATGCCATTCTAGTTATAATTTTCTCATAATATCTAGTCATAGACAATATAAGGGTATAAAATTTTTACAAGCATGTCAGAAGGATATATTTTAAAAAAAACTGAAAAATCTCTACCTTTACATTGGTATTTCAATCAAAAGCAATTTGATAAAGAGATTTCAAAAGTTTTGTCTAAAGAGTGGCTATATGTTTGCCACGTGGATACTATTTCAAAACCTTTATCTTTTCACACAGTTGAAATTAGCAAATTTAATATACTTATTGTTCGTGATAAAGAAGGAGAAATAAATGCTTTTTATAATTCATGTAGTCATCGAGGTTCAATTTTAAAAAAAGAAAAAACTGGCAAACTAAAATCAAATTTACTAGTTTGCCCATACCATCAATGGTCATATAACGCCAGCAATGGAAATTTAGTTAGAACTACATCTATTATTGATCCTAAAAATTTTAGAAAAGATGAAAATTGTCTAATAAAAGTAAAAATTAAAGTTTGGAATGGGTTAGTTTTTATTAACATGAATAAAAACGCTAAATGGAATGCAAAAAAAGTTTTTCCAGATTACAGCGATGCTTTTTCTCAACTCAATGTCAGTGACTATAAAATAGGTCATACCTGGAAGAAGCAAATTAAGTGTAATTGGAAAATATTTTGGGAAAATTATAGTGAATGTTTACATTGTCCCAATCTTCATCCTGAACTATCTGACCTAGTCCCTATTTATGGAAGAAGGTTAGTAGATATTAAAGATGATCCAAACTGGAAACGTTTCACTCATTATGATGATCCAAAGTATAAAGGTGGAATGAAAAAAGGTACTGAAACTTGGTCAATGAATGGAAGCGCACAAGGTCATCGAGTAGAGTACTTGGAAAATCAAACCGATTTTCCTGGTTACATTTACATGACTACTTGGCCTTCTATGTTTTTAGCAATATTTACTGACCATATAAGAATGGTTCGTATTCTTCCTTTATCAGAGGAACTTACAGAAGTTACAGCAGAGTGGGTATTTAGAAAAGAAACTCTTAAGGATAAAAAATATTCAATGAAAAATGTTGTTGATTTTGCTGTATTAGTCATGAAACAAGATGCAGAAGCTTGCGAACTGAATCAAAAAGGCATACATAATCCAACAAGAAAAAACGGAACATTAATGCCTGAAGAGTATGAAATTAAAAGATTTCACAGCTGGCTAAGAAAAAAATTATAAATTATTTCATATGAATTCAGTTACACAAAATTATGAGAAGGAAATGCTTGAGTGGCGTCATGATTTTCATGCGCATCCTGAGCTAAATTTTGACTTAGATATAACCTCATCAAAAGTTGCAAATATTTTAAAGAGTTTTGGACTGGAAGTACATGAAGGCATAGGTAAGACCGGAATTGTTGCTGTTCTCAAAAATGGAAACAGTAATAAAAGTATTGGTATTCGTGCAGATATGGATGCATTACCGGTAACAGAGGAAAATGACTGCACGTATAAGTCCAATCACGAAGGTAAAATGCATGCGTGTGGTCACGATGGTCATACAGCAATGGCTCTAGGTGCAGCTAAATATCTAAGTAATACAAAAAATTTTAACGGAACTGTTTATTTTATTTTTCAACCTGATGAAGAAAAAACTCAGGGAGCTCAAGCAATGATAGATGATGGGCTGTTTGAAACGTTCCCAATGGATGAGGTATATGCTTTTCATAATTTGCCTGGTATGGAACTTGGAACCTTTGCAACAAGAGCAGGAACTATCACTGCAAGCGAAAGTTTATTTAAAATTGAATTAAGAGGTCAGGGAGGTCATTCAGCCTTGCCACACATGGGCGTTGATACTATTACAGTAGGTACTCAAATAATAACAGCTCTTCAATCAATTGTTTCGAGAAAAATTAATCCAGCTATGAATGGTGTTGTTTCAGTCACAAAATTTGAGTCTGATGGCAATGAAAATATACTACCCGGTCATTCTATCATTTCAGGTGATGCACGTGCGTTGTCACCAGAAGCCAATCAAATTATTGAACGCAGCATGAAAGATATTGTAGATGGAACGGCGAAAGCACATGGTGTCGATTATGATTTTAATTACCTCACAAGAACAAACATGACAATTAATTCTAGAGATCAAGCAGCTTTTGCAAGTAAGGTTGCAGCTGACCTATTTGGAGAGGATAAAGTAGATGGAAATTGTGATCCAAAATTATTTTCTGAGGATTTTGCCCAGATGCTAATGGTTAAGCCTGGATGCTATATTTTAATTGGAAATGGAACAGAAGGAACTCATGGACAATCTTTACATTCTTCAAATTATGATTTTAACGACAAGCTTCTTGTCATTGGTTCATCATTTTGGTCTAAACTTGTTGAAGAAAGACTTAATGATTAATGATATTTTCTAAAAGTGAGTTTATTGAAAGACTAAATAAAGTAAAAAAATCAATGCAAGAAAAGGGTATTGATTTATTAGTCTCTCAAGATACAGCAAACATAAATTACCTTACCGGTTATGATGCATGGTCTTTTTATTATGCTCAATGTGTAATTATACATATAGATTTAGAAGAACCTTTACTTTTCGTACGTGATCAAGATGCTGGAGGGGCATTCCTTCAAAACTGCTGGTCACAAGAAAATATAATTGTTTACGCTGAGAAATATATACATACATGGCCAAATCATCCTTATGATTATTTGATTGAAATAATTAAAAATAAAAATTGGGACAAACTTTCAATTGGACTTGAAATGGACAGTCATTATTTCACGGCATTTTGTTATAAAAAATTATTAGACGGGCTTCCTGATGCCACGCTGAAAGATTGTGAGCGCCTCGTGAATTGGGTACGATTTGTGAAATCAGATGCAGAAATTGATCTAATGAAAAACGCCGCTTTAATTACTGATAAATCAATGCAAACTGCAATTGATGTTATCAATCCAGGTGTTAGACAATGCGATGCAGTTGGAGAGATACAAA
Source organism: uncultured Pelagibacteraceae bacterium (assembly GCA_902577765.1). Lineage (GTDB taxonomy): Bacteria > Pseudomonadota > Alphaproteobacteria > Pelagibacterales > AG-422-B15 > CACNXQ01. The sequence goes on from CACHAK010000001.1 coordinate 98,927, forward strand.
AAGCAATGTTTTACGGAACTCCAGAGTATGGAGGAGAATATTCAAGTATAGCAACTTTACTTCCAACTGGAGCTGGGACTTCTGCCTCACATCTAACGGCTACGCAGGAAAGATTTGTTAAAGGCGAAGCAACAATAATTGAAGTTGCCGGTGTTTATAAAAGGTATCATGCACCACTTGCAAGAACAGTTCTGCTTGGAAAAGCAGAACAAAAAAAAATTGACGCCATAAATGCAACTAACGAGGCGCTAAATGAGGGTATATCAGCCATAAAGCCAGGCAATACAGCAGATGACGTTGCACAAAAATTTTGGGCAGTATTAGATAAATACGATATCAAAAAGGAATCTCGGACTGGATACTCCATTGGAATTGGTTATCCACCTGATTGGGGTGAGCACACGATAAACATATCAAAAGGTGATCCAACTATCTTACAACCAAATGTTACATTTCATATGATTGCTGTTATGCAATTTGGCGATTGGGGAGTAGAGGCAAGTCACTCATTACGTGTTACAGAAAGTGGTTCAGAAAAGTTTTCAGATTTCTCAAGCGATTTATTCATAAAAGAGTAGCAGATAACTGGAAATGAGCGTCCCTTGTTTTTACTAGAGAATCCATTAAATATTGTATAAAGTAGCGCAATTCATGGAGTTAATTATGGGTATTCATCACGATTATAAATCAAAACGTGGGGAGAGAGCGATGGCCAAGCAGCAGAAACGTGAGGCTAAGTTTTCTGATAACACGGATAAAAAAGAAGAAGAAAAGCTCATCAAAGAATTAAAAAAAGCAGGGTTAAATAAAGATGAAATCAAACAATTCCTCGAAGGAAGAGCAAAAGGATAAAAAGCTCGACAGCACAGAAAGGCTTGCTGAGGCACTAAGGCAAAATTTAAGAAAAAGAAAAGAGTTTCAAAGAAGGCAAAAGAAAGAAGATTAATATGACAATCATGTCGGATAACTGGATAAAGAAAAAAGCCTTGGAAGAAGGAATGATTGAACCGTTCGTTGATGGGCAAAAAAAAGAAGGTACAATTTCTTTTGGCCTTTCATCATATGGTTACGATGCAAGGGTTTCAGAAGAATTTAAGATTTTCACCAATGTAGACTCTGCTTTAGTTGATCCAAAAAACTTTGATGATAAAGGGTTTGTAGATCGGCCTGGTAAAGAATGCATAATTCCACCTAACTCATTTGCATTAGCAAGAACCGTTGAGTATTTTAGAATTCCTCGCGATGTTCTTGTAATTTGTTTGGGAAAATCAACTTATGCGAGATGTGGTATTATCGTAAATGTTACTCCTCTCGAGCCAGAGTGGGAGGGTCACGTAACTTTAGAATTTTCTAACACAACTCCATTACCTGCAAAAATTTATGCTAATGAGGGAGCGTGCCAGTTTTTATTCTATAAGGGAGAAGCGCCACCAGAAGTTTCATATAAAGATCGTAAAGGTAAATATATGATGCAAAAAGGGGTTACTTTACCTAAGCTTTAAATCGTTCATGCAAAAAATATTGATAAATGGAGGAAACCTTCTCCAAGGTTCTGTTCCTGTTAGTGGATCAAAAAATGCATCTCTTCCAATAATGGCCGCAAGTATTCTTACTGATGAAAATTTAGAACTCGAAAACGTACCAGATTTAGTTGATGTAAATACAATGTCATTAGTTTTATCATCGCTTGGTGTCAATGTTACAAAAAAAGATGCTAAAACAAATCGTCTTACACTTTGTTATTCAGGCTCTGAAAGTGCAATAGCGGAGTACGATTTAGTTAGAAAGATGAGGGCTAGTATATTAGTTCTTGGACCATTACTTGCACGCAAAAGGCACGCAAGTGTATCTCTTCCAGGGGGGTGCGCAATAGGTGCTCGACCAGTAGATCTGCACATAGATGCATTGACGAAACTTGGCGCAACATTTGAATTAGATGGAGGATATATAAAATGCAGCGCCCCTGATGGCTTAAAAGGAAATAAAATTAATTTTTCAAAAGTATCAGTAGGAGCTACTGAAAACATAATTATGGCTGCATCGCTTGCTCGAGGAGAAAGTGAAATTAGAAATATCGCGGTTGAGCCTGAGGTTATGGATCTTATTGACTGTCTTAATAAGATGGGCGCTAAAATCGAATTAGGAGAAAACAGAAATGTTCACATTCAAGGTGTTGACCAACTCCAAGGTGCTGTCCACTCAATTATCCCTGATCGCATAGAAGCAATCACATATATAATTGGAGGAACTATAATTGGTAACGATCTCAAGATTACAAATCTAAACCTTGAGCATATCAGCAATGTATTGGAATTATTGAATGAGCTATCTATTCATTACTTAATAGGTGAGAATAGCATTATTGTTAATCAATCCGAGATCTCTGATGGTATTGATATTAATACAATGGAATATCCAGGGTTCCCAACTGATGTACAAGCACAAATGATGGTTTTATTATCTCTTGGAAAATCTAAATCACAAATAACTGAAAACATTTTTGAAAACAGATTCATGCATGTTCCAGAACTAAACCGTATGGGCGCTAATATTGAAACCAAAGGGAAAACAGCAGTTATTAATCCATGCAAAGGGTTTATCTCAGCTCAAGTCATGGCAACTGATTTACGGGCCTCGGTAAGTTTAATTTTAGCTGGATTAGTTGCTAAAGGTGAAACAACATTGAACCGAATTTATCATCTTGATCGAGGTTATGAGAAAATAGAGAAAAAATTGCAAGCTTGCGGTGCAGATATTCGGAGAATAAATTAGGATAAATGAATCTTAATGCAATTGATACTGACGAGCTAAAAATTATCTCAACCATACTTCAAGACGGACTTATTGAAGTAAATGATATCAAATATTTGCCATCAATTAGGTCATTTTTTCTTATGATTACTAGATTTATGTGGGAGGAAAAAATAGTAAATAAAGTAGATCAAAGAATAAAAGCAGTACTAAGCTTTGAAGATGTTTTATCGGTTTACTCAAAAAACATAGATCAATTGAACAAAAATAAGACACTAGAACTCGTAACTTTTAATTATTATCCTAACAATTCTAAAAATATAGAAATTGAATTGCTTTTCAAAAATGATGCAATTATAAAGCTCGAAACTGAAATAATAAGATGCAAATTAGAAGATCAGGGTGAACCCTGGAATATTGAAAAAATAGAGAATGACAAAAATAATTAATTCTGTAGATCAAAATTTTGAGAATGATTTTAATAATCTTCTCACAATGAACAGATCAAGTGACTCGGTCGTTACTCAGACTGTGGCAGCTATCATTGACGATATTAGAAAAAACGGAGATGAAGCGCTTTTGAAATATACTCATCAATTTGATAAAAATAGCCTTGATATTAACAACATACTGCTTGAAGAAGATGAAATTGAAAGGCAATCAAGTGACGTGCCGAGTGATCTTTGTGATGCGCTTAAAGTATCAATGGATCGTGTTCGTACTTATCATGAAAAGCAATTACCAAATGATTTAGTTTATGAAGACAATCTTAACTCAAAGTTAGGATATGTTTGGCGTCCAGTTGAGTCAGTGGGTATTTATGTCCCAGGTGGTACTGCAAGTTATCCAAGTACAGTAATTATGAACACAATACCAGCGATTGTAGCCGGTGTTGAAGATATCACCATGGTTACACCAATGACTAATACCGCTATAAGTTCTTCAGTGTTATATGCCGCAAAAATTTGTGGAATAAAAAAAATATACTGTATAGGAGGTGCCCAGGCTGTTGCTGCTCTGGCATATGGAACCAAGACCATAAAATCTGTTAATAAAATTGTTGGACCAGGCAATATTTATGTTGCTGAAGCAAAAAGACAAGTTTCAGGTTTCATAGGCATCGATATGTTTGCTGGCCCATCAGAGGTAGTCATTATTGCTGATGAAAAAAATGATCCAAAAATTGTTGCAGCCGACCTCATTGCTCAAGCTGAACATGACCAAAGCGCACAAAGTATACTTTTAACAAACGATCAGAAATTAGGAGATGCTGTAAATAAAGAAGTCGAGAACCAGATAGACTCCCTTCCTCGAAAGGATATAGCGGCTTCAAGCTGGAAAAATAATGGAAAGATAATTATCACTCAAAATCTTGAAGAAGCTGTTTTATTATCTAATAAATTAGCACCAGAACACTTGGAATTATTAGTTGATAATCCGGAAGATATTCTTAAAAGAATAAAAAATGCTGGAGCAGTTTTTATGGGCCGTAACACACCTGAGGCACTTGGAGACTATTTAGCAGGTCCAAGCCATGTACTTCCCACTTCTAGAAGTGCTAAATTTTCTTCCGGACTATCTGTTTTTGATTTTCTCAAAAAAATATCACTTGTTGAATTTTCAAAAGAAGGTATTGAACAAGTTGGAGATAGTGCTATTAAAATCGCAGATAATGAAGGTCTTGACGGGCATTCAAGATCAATAGAATATAGGCTTACAAAAAAATAATTTATGTCAAAAGAAGAAATACTAGAGTTCAAGGGTAAGGTTACAGATTTACTTCCCAACGCAATGTTTAAAGTAGAGTTAGAAAATGGCCATGAAGTATTAGCACATACAGCAGGAAGAATGAGAAAAAATAGAATCAGAGTACTTGCCGGGGATGAGGTTCTTGTTCAGGTTACACCTTACGATCTAACCAAAGGCAGAATAATATTTCGATATAAGTAGTTTGAGATTATTTTGAAGCTAATTCTAGGCAGCGCATCTCCACGAAGACTTGAGTTATTGGCAAAACTTAACATCAATCCAAGTGAGATAGTTTCCCCAAATATAGATGAGTCCATTAAAAGTAATGAGCTACCTCTTCAATATTGTAAACGTATAGCACATGAGAAACTAAAACATTTTCAAAATAAGTATAAAGACTCAGTAATTTTAACTGCTGATACGATTGCCTATACTGGTAGAAAACTCATAGATAAAACAGATGACGAAAATATTGCTTATAAAAACTTACTTCGACTATCGGGAAAAAGACATAGGGTCAGCACTTCCATTTGTATAAGAAATCTAGAAAATAGAATATTTAAAAAAACCGTTACGACAGTTGTTAGTTTTAAAGTATTAAGCGGTCAAGATATAGAAGATTATATGAAAACTAATGACTGGCAAGGTGTTGCAGGGTCATATAAAATTCAAGGGATGGCAGAGTCTTTTATCAAATCCCTAAATGGATCTTACTCAAATGTAGTCGGTTTACCCTTATTTGAAGTCAAAAATCTCCTTATTTCAGCTGGATATAAATGATTGAATTAATTTTTATTTATAATGCAAAAAGTGGTATCGGAAATGCCTTTATAGATTGGGCGCATAAAATAATATCGCCAAAAACTTATGACTGCAACTTATGCTCAATTACATACAATAATTTAGGTAAAGAAATAAAGTGGAAACAATTTCTTAATAATATAAATGTACATAGCCGATTTTACTATATTGATCATCTAAAAGAACTTGATTTTGTTGATGAGAAAACAGAGCTACCATGTGTTTTTATTAATGAGAAGGATGAATTTAAATTAATAATTAATTCCCATGAGATGAATTCATTTGATAATGTTGACCAATTAATCAGTAGATTAAAGGTTTTTCTGGATTAACTGTATTCAGAATATTTTCTTTGCACGAATTAATGTTATAGAATAAAAGACTAGGATCACTAATTAAATGGCTCGATAGCTCAGTTGGTAGAGCAAAGGACTGAAAATCCTTGTGTCGGTGGTTCAATTCCACCTCGAGCCACCACTTATGCAGCTGTAGCTCAGTTGGTTAGAGCGCCTGGTTGTGGTTCAGGAGGTCGGTAGTTCGAATCTACCCAGCTGTACCAGTAATTACTTTTTTTACAGGTAGAGTTAATACAATCAGAAACATAATTATCATCACAAATCCAAAAGCTAAGTAGAGTACACCAAATTCACCAGTTAAATCATAGCTTCTCGAAATCATGATCAGTGCAATAGGACCAACTGTAAATGATACAATAAATTTAATACCGTAGACTAGGCTTTGATATTTTTCAGGTGAAAATTTTGCAAGTAATAAATTTTCTGCAGGCAGTATACTTGAATTAAAAGCAACGATTGCAAGACTTATTGCAATTAACCAGTAATTTGAAAGACTAACAATTAAGAGCAAGAGGAGTCCTTGGCCTACTATTCCAATTGAATAAATCAGCTTTTCAGAATATTTATCTGTTAAAATACCTCCAACATAATTCATTAAACCACTTACAATATATATAGCAGCAACTATGTAGCCGATATCTGAAGTAGATAAATCAAGACTATCAGTAAGTCTGATATCAATTGCCTTTGGAAGACTTGTCTGAAGAATTTGATAAACAAAGCTCAAACATGTAATACTTAACAGCATAATAATTGCAATTTTTAGCATCTGATTTTTTTCAGGATTTTCTTTAAACTGCTCTGAAGATATATTCCTTAATGATATTTTTCCTGATTTAAGATGATACGTTAGACTTAGTCCAACTACTAATGAGATCAATCCGGGCAGCATAAAGGCAGCTTGCCAATTAAATTGTTCAATTAATACACCCGCAAAAAAGGCACCTAGTCCAATACCTACTCCCCCAAAAATATTATTAAAGCCAAGCGCTTTACCAGTTTCCTTTGAAGTGTTAACAACCCATGAAATTCCAGCGGGGTGATAGATAGCGCAAAACAATCCAAGCAATGATAAACTGATAAATAAAGAAACTTTATTTCCGCTCAAGCCACATAATAATGAACTAATTCCCAAGCCAATGAACATAATTGCAATCATTCCAGAACGACTCCATCTGTCACTGATCCATCCAGCAGGAAGGGCTCCCAAACCTACAAGTAAAGATCCTAAAAACCAAAGATTTAGTAATTCATCGTAGCTAAGCTTCCAGTCGTCTTCAATTGCTAGAACTATAACAAAATAGAATGCAGCAAACATATGCATTAGTAAGTGACCTAAGGCGGCATACGTGACTGTTAATTTACTATCATTTTCCATAACTACTTTAGATAAAAATAGTGCAATTATTATAAACTTTAAGAAAAATTTAAAATTATTTGACTTTTATTAATAAATAAGGCATTTCAGCTTCATGTTTCAATTTAAACATCATCACTATCATATCTAAGTTCGCTGAAAAAAACAATCAGCGGGCAATAACCCCTTTTTATATTAAATAAACACACTTTGTAGTATCTTACTTACAGTGGGAGTAAAATGAGTAAAATTAAAAATAATCCAAAGGCAATTTTGCCGAAGGGTTTTAAAGACAGTGACATTGGAGTTTTAAATCTTAGAAAAAAAGTTTCTAAGATAATAGAGAAGGAATGTCTAAAGTATGGATTTATTGAATTAGATACATCCACAATTGAATATACTGAGAGCATTGGCAAGTTTCTTCCTGATGTAGACAGGCCTAGTGGAGGTGTATTTTCATTTCAAGACGATGATGAGAAATGGCTATCACTGAGATATGACTTAACGGCCCCCTTAGCAAGATACGTAGCTCAAAATTATCAAGAGCTCGTTAAGCCATTTAAACGTTATCAATCAGGACTAGTTTGGAGAAATGAAAAACCAGGACCAGGTAGATACAGAGAATTTTTTCAGTTTGATGCTGACGTGGTGGGAGTTGATTCAACACTAATTGATGCAGAGCTGTGTATAATGGTATGTGATATTTTAATTGACCTTGGCCTAAATACTTCACAATTTGAAATAAAATTTTCAAATAGGGAAATTTGGACAGAACTTTTTTCGAACTTAGATGTTAAACAGGACGATTTGCCAAAAATTCTTAGAGCAGTAGATAAAAAAGATCGATTAGGTATAGAGGGCGTTAATGAGTTGCTTCAAAAAGGAAGAAAAGATGTATCTGGTGACTTTATGGAGGGCGTGGGCTTAAGCGAGACAGATGCTGATAAAATTATTTCTTTTATAACCAATTCAAACCAATCAAACGCCCAGATGGAAGAATTCAACTCCTATATAAAAAATTTCCCAGATTATCCAATTCGTTTTGACTCATCAGTTGTTCGCGGTCTCGACTATTACACTGGAATGATTTTTGAAGCAGAGCTTCTTGTTGATATTAAAAATGAGAAAGGTGAAAAAATTGTATTTGGATCAGTTGCTGGTGGTGGAAGATATGACAGACTTATTTCAAGATTTGGGAAAGAGGATGTTCCAGCTACTGGTATATCTATAGGTGTTGATAGATTAATTGTAGCGTTAAATCAATTAGACCTTTTAGATAATAAGAAAAATCCATTAGTGGTAATTGCAAATTTAGATAATCAAAATATGCCAGATTATATTTCAATGGCTAAAGAAATTAGAAATGAAGGTATTGCATGTGAAATATCATTTGGATCTAAAAACCTTGGAAAGCAATTAAAGTATTGCGATCGAAAAGGTGCAGATATTGTGATCATTGCTGGTGATGAAGAATTAAAAAAGGGTGAAATATCAATTAAGGATTTAAATAAAGGTAAAGAGGTTTCAAAAGATATTGTCGATAGAGACAAATGGAAAGAGGCAAAAGCTGGACAACAAACAATTAATCGCTCTGACCTGATGACAGCATTAAATGAAATTTTGAATTAAAATAAAATGTCACTTCAAGAATTAAATATCAATTTAAAGAATTATTTTATTAAGTCTGGTTTTAATTATATTGAACTTCCATTGCTGTTTGATGCGGATATATTTTTTGAAACTTCAGGTGAAGAAATTAGAAGAAAGATGTATTCGTTTACTGATACTTCAGGAAAAGAAAAATGTTTGAGACCAGACATGACTGTACCAACATGTCAAAATTTTATTGCAAGTGATAGTAAATCCAGTGAGTCAAAGTTATGTTACAGCGGTCCTGTATTCAGATCATCCAATGAGTTATCAAATAATTCCATTGAATTAAATCAGTCAGGTATTGAGATCATTTTTTCTGAAAAAAATTTAAATAATATACATGAGATGGATGTATTCATTTTAAAGACAGCTGAAGATACAATGTGTCAATTAAATATTGATAACTATAAAATTAAAATTGGTAGCATTAAATTATTTAATCAGTTTATCAACAAATTAGAGCTGCCAATTAGATGGAAACAGAGATTAGTGAGACATTTTTTTAGAAGAAAATATTTCGGGAGTCTACTTGATAGATTAGGTGAAGGTGTAGGGTATGATAATGAAAAAAAGCATAGCATGCTTCAAGAGAAATTTAATATAGATGACGTATCTGACAAAGGCTTGACAGATTTAATTAGTAAACAAAATGTTCGAGGTTTAGGTGCTCGAACTGTTGAGGAAATTGTTGATCGATTTCAATTAAAAAGCCTAAATGTAATAAGTCAGAAAGATGGAAAAAAAATTGTTGATTTAATTAATAATTTTTTAAAATTAAGTTGTAACCTTTCGGAATTTCCATCACTACTTCGCGAATTTACTAAATCAAATAATGTTTCTTCATTTGAGAGTGAAGTAGAGGAAATGGAGAATTTTGTGAATGCTGTATCAGAAAAAAGTAACATAGAAAAATATTATTTTGATAATGACTTTGGTCATTCAATTGAATTTTATGACGGTATGATGTTTGAAATTTATAATCCTGATAATCAAAGTGAATTAATTAGTGGAGGGCGGTATGATAAATTGCTTATTGATTTAGGCTCTAAATCGAACTTATCAGCAGTAGGATTTGCAACTAATAATAACAATATAATTGAGCTGATTTAGGAATGAATATACAAAATAAACTTCGGATTGCATTGCCAAGTAAAGGTAGATTGAGAACAGACATGGAGTCTTTGTTTGAAGAAAAAAAAATAATTTTTAGTAATCTTGAAAATGATAGAGAGTATATTGCAGCAATAGAGGGTCTTGATAATGCAATTGTTTATTTCTTAAGCGCTAAAGAAATTACAAATCGACTTGATGAAGGATCCATTCATGTTGGTTTAACTGGTGACGATTTAGTACAAGAAAAAATAACTAATTATAATCAGAAGGTTTCAAAAAAACTTAAGTTAAATTTTGGTAAAGCAAATTTAGTTGTTGCTATACCAGAAATATGGATTGACGTAATGACAATGGCCGACTTAGAAGAAATCTGCCATTTGCACAGAACCAAATTCTCTAAAAGACTTAGAGTTGCAACAAAGTATAAGAATTTAACAAATGAATATTTTTCAAATTGTGGGGTTGTTGATTATAGGACTGTAGAAAGTGATGGATCAACCGAGAGCGCTCCATTCAATGGCTTTGCAGAAATAATTACTGACATCACATCATCAGGAGAAACATTAAGAGCTAATAATCTAAGAGTACTTGATGATGGACTTATACTCGAGTCGTCTGCAAATATTTTTACTTCAAATGTAGCTGAGTGGAATACGAATTTAGAAAATACACTCAGTTATTTTATAGATAGAATTTCATAAAAAAACCCGGCTAGGCCGGGTTTTTTTAGATTAGCTTTAATGAGCTCAACTTACATCATGCCACCCATGCCACCCATTCCGCCCATGTCAGGCATTGCAGGAGCCGCTGCAGCTTTGTCTTCAGGTGCATCAGCTACCATTGCTTCAGTAGTGATTAAAACACCAGCTATTGATGCTGCATTTTGTAAGCTAGTTCTTACAACTTTAGTAGGGTCGATAATTCCTGCTTTAAACATGTCCACAAACTTATCGGTTTGCGCATCATAACCTTCTGAAGCAGATTTACCTTCCTTAATTTTTCCAACAATTACTGAACCATCAACACCAGCGTTATTTGCAATAGTTCTAATTGGTGTTTCTAAAGCACGACGCACAATATCAACGCCTGCTTTTTGGTCGGCATTTGCTGTTTTAACTTTATCAAGAGCACTTGCAGCTTTTATCAATGCAAGTCCACCACCGGCTACGATACCTTCTTCAACAGCAGCTCTGGTTGCATTTAATGCATCGTCAACTCTGTCTTTTCTCTCTTTAACTTCCACCTCAGTCGCACCGCCAACTTTGATGACAGCTACACCACCAGCAAGTTTAGCTAGACGCTCTTGAAGTTTTTCTCTGTCATAATCAGAAGTAGTCTCTTCAATTTGTCTTCTGATCTGAGAACATCTGCCTTGAATGTCAGCTTTCGTGCCAGCACCATTAACAATTGTAGTATTTTCCTTGTCAATGCTAATTCTTTTTGCAGTGCCAAGGTCATTAACAGTTACATTTTCTAATTTAATTCCAAGGTCTTCAGAGATGACTTGACCGCCAGTTAAAATTGAAATGTCTTCCATCATTGCTTTCCTTCTATCACCGAAACCAGGCGCTTTAACAGCAGCAATTTTCAAGCCACCTCTTAATTTATTAACAACTAATGTAGCTAGAGCTTCGCCTTCTACATCCTCTGCAATAATTAAAAGTGGTCTTCCTGCTTGCACTACCGCTTCTAGAAGAGGCAGCATTGGCTGTAAATTTGTTAGTTTTTTCTCATGCAAAAGAATATATGCATTTTCTAAATCAGCAGTCATTTTTTCCGCATTGGTTACAAAGTATGGAGATAGATAACCTCTATCAAACTGCATACCCTCAACGACATCTAATTCAGTTTCTAAACCTTTTGCTTCTTCAACAGTAATGACGCCTTCGTTACCAACTTTGTCCATTGCTTTAGCAATCATATCTCCAACCTCTGCTTCGCCATTTGCTGAAATAGAGCCAACCTGAGCAACTTCCGCGCTTGTTTTAACTTTTTTAGAAGAGTCTCTAATTGCATCGCTTGCAGCTTCAATTGCAGAATCAACACCTCTTCTTAAATCCATAGGATTCATACCAGCAGCAACAAATTTTAAACCTTCAGTAACAATTGCTCTTGTAAGTACGGTTGCTGTTGTCGTACCATCACCTGCAACATCATTGGTTTTACTTGCAGCTTCTCGTACCATTTGAGCACCCATATTTTCAAATTTGTCTTTGAGCTCAACTTCTTTAGCAACAGAAACACCGTCCTTTGTACTTTTTGGTGCACCAAAAGATTTGTCCATAACTACATTTCTACCTTTTGGGCCTAAAGTAACAGCCACTGCATCTGCTAATACATTGACACCTTTGAGCATTTTATTTCTAGCCTCTGTGCCAAAATGAATATCTTTACCCGCCATTTTTTTTCTCCTTAGTTAATATTTATTTTTTCTTTTTTGATTTAGATTTTGTATCTATAACACCCATGATGTCAGACTCTTTCATAATACAGAGTTCTTCACCATCAACCTTTACTTCTGTTCCAGACCACTTACCAAAAAGAACGATATCGCCAACCTTTAGATCAAGCGGTGTTACTTTACCGTCTTCACTTTTAGTTCCATTTCCTACGGCTACAATTTGGCCTTCTTGAGGTTTTTCCTGAGCAGTGTCTGGTATGATAATACCGCCTGCTGTTTTCTCTTCAGTATCCAGTCTTCTAACGAGTACACGATCGTGTAAAGGTCTAAAATTCATGTCTTAATCTCCTAAATATGTTTGCACAAAGCTTAATTACCTAGGCATATAGTGATCTAGGGCAAGTGTGTCAAGGGGTGGAAAAAATTTCGATTTTATTGGAATTAGTAAAAAAAACGAATATTTTCAATAATTTGCTATTGTTCTGATTCACCGCCATCAATTACGATGTTTTGACCAGTCATAAAAGATCCAGCTTCAGAAGCCAAATATACTGCAGCACCTGCAATTTCGTCAGGCATTCCTATCCTTTTTAAAGCTGCTTTGGCAGTCATAGATTTTAAAATACTCTCATTCTCCCATAAAGCTCTGGCAAAATCGGTTTTTATTAAACCAGGTGAGATACAATTTGCACGAATATTATCTCTTCCATATTCCACTGATATATTTCTTGCCAACTGGGAATCCGCAGCTTTTGATATAGCATAAGCACCTAACATGCTGTTGCCGCGCAAACCTGCGATCGAGGAAATAATTATAATTGAACCATTTTTCATTTTGATCATATCTGGGAGCACCTCATTACAGAGCCAAAAATTACTTTGCACGTTTGACTTCATTATTTTTTCAAACGCCTCGTCAGGTATATTATTTGATGGTCCAAAATATGGATTGATTGCAGCATTACATACAAGAGTGGAAATATTGCCACAGAAGTCTAACGATTTTTTGTAAAGATTTTTTAATTGCTCTTTGTCCGAAATATTACATGAAATTGCCGTTGCATGTCCCTCTCCAAATGTATCATTTATCTCTTTTGCGACTGCTTCACATGCATCAAGCTTTCGACTTGTGATAATGACTTTTGCACCATGCTCTGCCATTCTGTAGGCTATAGCTTTGCCTATTCCTCTCGAAGATCCTGTGATTATAGCATTTTTATCTTTTAAGTTAAAAAGTGTCATTTAATAAAATATCATAATAATTTATAAGAAGATTATAAATTTATAGGATAATTTCAATATAATTATGGAAATTAAAAAAATCGTAAGCGCTACTGAATTTTCACTTTCTTATAGAATCATACTTTGTGATCTTTGGGGCGTTATTCATAATGGTGTTGAAGTATTCTCTGATGCAAAATCCTATCTTGAGGCAATGAAGGAAAATAATATTGATGTTTATTTGATTTCTAATGCTCCGAGACCTGAGGTAGTAGTAAGAAATGGATTAATAAATAAACTTAATCTCAATCCTGAATTATTTAAAAAAATTTATACTTCAGGCGATACGGGTACACAGTACATAAATTCTAAAGTTCATGGACAATCATATTATCATTTAGGACCAGAAAAAGATTACGATTTGTTAGAAAATATAAATATTCAAAAAACTAATGACATAAAGTCCTCAGAATTTGTTGTCTGCACAGGCTTATATAATGACAACGATGAACACCCAGAGGACTATAAAGATATTTTTGAGGATTTTCTTAAACAAAATTTAGAAATAGTATGTGTTAATCCTGATGAAATAGTCTACCGAGGTCAGGCACGCATATATTGTGCAGGTGCTCTTGGAAAATATTACGAAAAACTAGGAGGTAAAGTAACTTACTACGGAAAACCTTATCCAGAAATATATGATTTTGTAATGACTGATTTATTGTCTAAAGATACAACAAATAAAAACGAAATATTAGCTATAGGCGATAGCCTAAAAACGGATTGCTTAGGAGCACACAAATCGGATTTAGATTTTTTATTTATAAAAAATGGAATTCATAAAACTGAAATTGCAAATGATGACGATTTATTGAGAATATCAAAAGCTAATTTGCCTGAAACTTGCAAAACTCTAATGTATACTGAAATTTTAAATTAATTAAAAAATGAAAGTTTTTAAAAGTTTAAATAGAAGATCATTAAATTATACAAAGAATTCTGTATTAATTATTGGAAATCTTGATGGAGTTCATAAAGGGCACCAATCAATAATTAATTCAGCAAAAAAAATTGCAAATAAACAAAAAACAAAAATAGGTGTGTTACTTTTTGATCCGCATCCACGGAAATATTTTAACAAAAATATTAAAAGTTTCTTATTAACAGAGTTGAACGAACGTCTCGAAATCTTAAAATCTTACGGTATCGATTATGCAATAATAATAAAATTTAATAAAAGAATATCCTCTATGACACCTAATGACTTTTGTAAAAAAATATTACTTAGAGGAATATCAATGAAATATATTTTAGTTGGTAAAAATTTTAAATTTGGTAATAAACGATCAGGCGACTATAAGTTTCTTCTAAATTTTGGTAAAGAAAATCAATTTAACGTTAACCCAGTGAAATTATTAAAAACACCAAATCATCTTTTTAATAAAACAAAAATGAAAATATATTCGTCTACAAATATTAGAAAACTTATTTCAAACGGTAATGTAAAATTGGCAAAAAATTTTTTGGGAAACAATTTTAGTATAACGTCAAAAGTTATAAAAGGAGATCAACGAGGCCGAAAAATTGGCGTTCCAACTGCTAATCTAAATATAAATGAATACGTGGCACCAAAATATGGAGTATATGCTATTGAAGCCTCATTCCTTAAAAATTCAAAAAAAAGAACTCTTAAAGGAATTGCTAATTTTGGTATCAGACCAACATTTCATAAGAACACTGAAATTTTGGAAGTTCATCTATTTAGATTTAAATTGAATATTTATAATTCTTTGCTAAAAGTCGACTTTGTTGAATTTATAAGGCATGAAAAGAAATTTTCAGGAGTAGAGGCCTTAAAAAAACAACTAAAATCAGATATATCTAAAGCACAAAAAATTCTAAATTAAGCAAGATGAACACTAAAAATGACAAAATAGACTTTAGTGAAACTCTATTTTTACCAAAGACGCCCTTTGCGATGCGTGCTGGCCTGCCCGAGCAAGAGCCAAAAATTCTAGATGGCTGGTCAAAGGATAATATTTATGAAAAATTAAGGGAAAAATCAAAAAGTAGAAAAAAATTCGTATTACATGATGGCCCCCCTTACGCCAACGGCCATTTACACATGGGGCACGCCCTGAATAAAATACTAAAAGACTTTGTTGTAAGATCACAACAAATGCTTGGAAATGATAGTTCTTACATTCCTGGCTGGGATTGTCATGGCTTGCCAATTGAGTGGAAAATAGAAGAGCAATATAGAGAACAGGGAAAGAATAAAGATGATGTCGATATAATAAAATTCAGAAAAGAATGCAGAGAATTTGCTGAAAAATGGATTGATATACAAAGAGAAGAATTTATTCGCTTAGGAATAAATGGAGATTGGTACTCTCCCTATACTACAATGTCATATGAGGCAGAGTCTATAATTGTAAGAGAATTTTTTAAGTTTCTTGAGAACGAAAGTTTATATCGTGGGTCAAAGCCTGTTATGTGGTCAACTGTTGAAAAGACTGCATTAGCTGAAGCTGAGATTGAATATAAAGAACATAAATCAACAACTATCTGCGTAAAGTTCCCAGTAAAAGAGAGTTCAGATGCAAATTGTCAAGATGCATCCGTAATTATATGGACTACAACTCCATGGACAATTCCAGGAAACAGAGCAATTGCTTACAGTAAATCAATAACGTATTCAATGTTTGAAGTAGTAAGTTTAGAAGAACACAGCACTTTACAAGATGGAGATAAAATTATAATTGCAGATGAACTGTTAGATAATGTAAAAGTTCAATGCAAAATTAGAGAATTAAAAAAAATATCAGAAGTAAAAAACTTAGACAAAATTATTTGTAATCACCCTTTTAAAA
Organism: uncultured Pelagibacteraceae bacterium; assembly: GCA_902577765.1. Lineage (GTDB taxonomy): Bacteria > Pseudomonadota > Alphaproteobacteria > Pelagibacterales > AG-422-B15 > CACNXQ01. Next base: position 115,202 of record CACHAK010000001.1, read on the forward strand.
AATCTGGTTATGATTTTGAGGTAAGAATTTTTGATGCTGATTTTGTTACATTGGAGCAAGGCACGGGTTTTGTTCACATAGCACCTGGCCATGGAGCTGATGACTATAATTTGGGTATTACAAATGGTATCGAAGTACCTGATACAGTAGATGAAAATGGTGAATACTTTCCCCATGTACCATTATTTAATGGTAAAAAGATTTTTAATGAAGATGGATCAGATGCTGATGCAAACGTAGCAGTTATCATTGAGCTAAAAAAGCATGAAAATTTAGCAGGCAAGGGATCATTGCGTCATAGCTACCCTCATTCATGGAGATCAAAAGCTCCTGTCATCTTTAGAAATACTCCTCAATGGTTCATCAGTATGGAAAAAAATCAATTAAGAGAAAAAGCGTTGAACGAAATTGAAAAGGTTAAATGGTATCCAAAACAGGGAAAAAATAGAATTTATTCAATGATTGAAGAAAGACCTGATTGGGTAGTGTCAAGACAACGGGCATGGGGCGTACCTTTATCTATCTTTTACAATATTAAAACAGGAAAGCCGCTGGTTGATAATGAAATAAATGAAAAAATTATTAAACTTTATGAAAAAGAAGGGTCAGATGCGTGGTTTAAATATTCAAAAGAAGAATTATTAGGTTCAAATTATAATCCGGAAGAATATAAAAAAGTTAATGATATTTTAGATGTATGGTTTGACTCAGGCTGTACACATGCATTTGTTTTAGATGGAAAAAATGATCAAATCTGGCCAGCATCTATTTATCTTGAAGGAACAGATCAACACAGAGGTTGGTTTCATTCATCACTTTTAGAGTCTTGTGGCACAAGAGGAGTTGCGCCTTATGAGTCCGTTTTAACTCATGGATTTATACTTCATGAAGATGGCCTAAAGATGAGTAAATCATCATCCAATACTGTCTCGCCAGCAGAGGTCATTGAAAAATCAGGCGCTGACATACTAAGGCTCTGGGTAGCAAGCAGTGATTACTCTGAGGATTTAAAGATCGGGCCTGAAATCATAAAAAGCAACATTGATAGCTATAGAAGACTTCGCAATACACTTCGTTTTATTTTAGGTAATTTATCAGATTTTGATCAAGACGAGAAAGTATCTGTGGATGAACTTGATGAATTAGATTTATATATTTTATCAGAATTAGAGAGTTTAAAAAAAGAAGTTATCTCAAACTATAAAATATTTGAGTATCAAAAAGTTTTTTCTACGATATTTAATTTTTGCACAAACGATTTATCATCTTTCTATTTTGATGTAAGAAAAGATACTCTTTATTGTGACTCAAAAAATAACAAAGTAAGAAAATCTACTCGCACTGTTCTAGATATTTTATTTCACGATTTATTAAGTTTGCTTGCACCAATACTCTGTTTTACCACTGAAGAAGCCTGGCAAAGCCGATTTGGATTTGAAAACAGCATACATGAAAAAGATTTTCCAAAATTAAATGATACTTTAATAAATAAAAATTTATGCACTAAATGGGAAATGTATAAAAAATTAAGAAAGGTCATTAACGGAGCAATCGAAGTGAAGAGAAAAGAAAAAGTTCTTGGATCCAGCCTTGAAGCTTCTGTTAAGCTGTACATATCTAAAGATGAAATCGAAAAGATTGACCAAAAAGTATTAGAAAATATTTCAATTATTAGTGAATTAGAAATTGTAAATGACAAGCCCCCAAGTGACAGTTTTATATCTGAAGTTGATAAAAATATCGGAGTGCATGTAAGTAAAACTGATGGTGAAAAATGTGAGCGCTGTTGGAAATATTTTTCTAATTTAAGAGGTAACATTTGTGATAGATGTCAAGAAGTGCTTTGTAAATGAAACAAACCATTGGAAGATTCATATTTTTAATACTGGTTATTTTTGCAGCTGATCAACTCTCAAAGTTTTACGTAATCAATGTTTATAACATAGATGTATCAAATCTTAGTTCACAATATTTAACATCAATAAATAAATATCTTAATTTTCATTTGATATGGAATAAGGGCTTTGCATTTGGAATATTTCAAAATGAAATTTCGATGGTTAATTATATTTATATGTTTGTTATGGCGATAATTGCTATAGCAGTATTTTTTTATGCGATAACTATTAATAAAAAAATTTATTATTATGGATTTAGTTTAATTATAGGAGGAGCGCTTGGTAACTTGCTCGACAGATATCAATATTCTGCCGTATTAGATTTTATAGATTTACATTATAACAATTATCATTGGTATGTATTCAATATAGCTGATATAAGTATCACTCTTGGCTGTATTTTGATTATTTTACTTGAGTTGTTCTCAAAAAAAGAAAATGATAAAACCGTTAAAAATGATACGTAACTATCTAATTATATTTTTTTTATTAATTTTTGCTGCTTGTACTAACAATACAGTCAGAGATTACACATCATTAAAGCAAAAAGCACTAGAGATACCTCCTGATTTTGAACTAATCCCACCAGTTGTTGGTGAAGAGGAAGTAGAGGAGGCCGCGCCTACAGGTGATTCAGCCGAAGATATTCAAGATATCATTACACAAGACTCATCCACCAGCGTGCCTAGTAATGCTGATACATCATCGTTAGACGAATTTATTGATAATAATTTTGGAAACGAGGATCAAAATATGAATAATTTAACTTTACCTGAGGACTCTATTAATGAGGTAATTGAAGATTCACTTGTTGAAAGTAATGAATTAGACGTTGTAACAAATGACGATAGCATTTTAGATACAACTGATAATATTGGTTTGAGCGAGGAAGAGTTTTTGGAAGGTATATCAAACATAGATGAAATTACAACACTTCCTGAAGAAGATCAGCTTAAACCAGAAATAATTGATGAAACAATGTATGATGATGCTCCTAGTTTTGATGAAAACGAAGATTTGAATGATCTTCTTAACAGGGTGGATGACTTACTTAATTCATATTCAAATTAATTATTTTATAAATGTTTAAGTTTTTTAGAGATCCAAAATGGTTTTTATGGGCATACATCGGTTCAGCTATTATCTTATCATCTCTGTGGGTTCAGGTTCAAATTGATGTAAAAATTAACGAATGGTTTGGTGAGTTTTACGACATGATACAGGAAGCATTGTCAGCTCCTAACGCCATTACAATTGAAGAATATTGGGCAAGTTTATTATCTTTTATAACACTAGCGGGAATGTATGTAGCAGTTGCAGTCCTTGTAAGTTATTTTACTAATCACTTTTTATTTAGATGGAGAACTGCCATGGTTGAGTGGTATCACTCTGTCTATGATAAGGCACGTAAGATTGAGGGCGCGTCACAAAGAGTTCAAGAGGATACCATAAAGTTTTCAAGAATTATGGAGTCTCTTGGTACAAGTTTGATTGAAGCTTTAATGATCCTGGTAGAATTTATGCCAATACTGTTTGGCTTGAGTATTGGAATTCCAATATTTTTCTTTGGTGAATGGGAGTATGGTTTAGTCGTTGGTGCATTATTATGGTCTATAGGAGGAACATTATTTTTAATTGGACTTGGTTTAATTTTAAGGCTTGTTGGTATTGAATACGATTTACAAAAACAAGAAGCGGCATATAGAAAAATGTTAGTAATTGCTGAAGATAATGAAACAGTAAGACCAAAAACCCTTGAGGAATTATTTGATGATGTAAGGCAAATTCATTTTTTAAGTTATATAAGATATCTATATTTCGATATTGGTCGTATTGCATTTTTACAGGCAAATGTTTTATCAGCTTATGTATTTTTAGCTCCAGCAATTGTTGCTGGGGTAGTTACTCTTGGCGTCATGCAGCAAATAATCAGGGCATTTGGTAGAGTTGAGGGGTCAATGCAATATCTTCTTAAAGCATGGCCAACAATTATTGAACTTGCAAGTGTTTATAAAAGATTGAGAGAGTTTGAAAGACAAATAGATCAAGCAACTGCAACAGCTGGTCAGGAAGTGCGATGATGAGTTATCCATTTCTAGATTTTGATAAGCTTGAAAACTCATATTCTGAGTCGTTAGGGATGCTAAATAAAAGTTTTAATAAAATTTTTGTAGTTGGTATAGGCGGCTCTTCTCAGGGATCAAAAGCAATTAATCATTTTTTAAATGAAAAACGTGTTCAATATGTTGATCATTTAAATTCTGTTAAGATTAATGATTTGTTAAACAATACTAAATTAGATGAGACTGGTTTCATTTTCGTATCAAAATCTGGACAAACATCAGAAACACTAACCATCTTTGAATATATGATCAAAAAACTAGACGGAAATATTGATTTTTCAAAAAATTTTTATTCGTTTACAGAAAATGCATCTTCTCCACTAAGAGACTTGTCCATACAAAAATCAATAAAAACTATTGAACTTAATAACGAAATTGGAGGTAGATTTTCAATTTTTAGTAACAATAGCCTTATCCCAAGTTTTTACTTTAATAGAGATCTGTGCACTGAGTTTTTTAATGGAGGAAGAAGAGCATTAGAAGATAAAGACCAAATAAAGAATATGGCTGAGGAAGATTTTAAAAGTATCAAAAATGGAAAGAATATATTTGCTTATTTGATTTATGGTGACGAGCTTATTGAAATTGGTAATTGGCGAAAACAATTATATGCGGAGTCACTGGGTAAAAACGCAAAAGGTGTTTTACCTGTAGTATCTGAAATGCCAAAAGACCAGCATAGTCTTTTACAGTTATATCTAGATGGACCCAAAAATATTTTTTTTGAAATCATGGGCATGGAATACTCAAAAATGGATTTGATTAATATCACACTTTCAAATCATCTTGATGCTATGAGTAAATCTTTATCAAAGATAAATGAGAATTCTAATAAATATATATTTAAAGATAAAGATATTAGTAAGATCGGCCATTTTTTTGGATCAGAAATGTTAAGGGTTATCTATCTTGCGGAATTATTAGAAGTTGATCCCTTTACTCAAGATGCAGTTGAGCTTCAAAAAGGTTATTTAAACTAATTTAAAAAAACTAAATTTTGAATTACCTAGTTCTTTTTCACGTAAAAGTACTATTTCTGAAAGTTCAAATTGTTTAGATTTTTTTTCTTCCTCTAAGATGACTATACTATCTTTTTCTAATAAGTTTTTTTTAATAATATTTTTAATAGCTCTGAGTCCAAGATTTTTTCCATACGGTGGATCTATATAAGCAAGATTGAACTTTGCAGATTCAGAATGCTCTTCAAATGAACAAGCATTTTCAGATATAACAGCAATCTTTTCTAAATACCCTAGCTTGTTTGCACTTTTAAAAATTATATCTACCATTTGTTGATTGTTCTCCACCATGGTTGCGTGTCTAGCACCACGTGACAATGCTTCAAAGCTAAATGAGCCGGTGCCAGCGAAAAGATCAATTACTTTTGCTTCTTCAAGACTAAAGTTAATTTTTACCAATTCTTTTCCATGCGTTAAAAGATTAAAAATAGTTTCCCTATTTTTGTCTGAAAGTGGTCTTACATCTTTACTTTTAAAGCTAAATATTGAATGACCTTTTCTTTCTCCACTAATAATTCTCATTTTAAGTAACTTTTTTTATTTCCCCTTTTTTCAAATTTCCAAGCTTAAATTCCCCATAAGTTATTCTAATTAATCTTGTGACTGTAATATTCAAAGAATCAAAAATATTTCTAATTTCTTTATTTTTACCTTCAGTAAGTGTCATTTTAATCCATGAGTAAGTATTTGTTTTGCTAATGAATGATGCTTTTATAGGTTTATATTTAACTTTTTTATACGTATAACCCCTTAATAAGGTATTAATAAATTTATTATCAATAAAGCCTTGTATTTTTACCTTATAAACCCTTTCAAAATTATTTTTGGGTAATTCCATCTTTCTTTTGAAGCTACCGCTGTTAGTCAATAGTAATAGCCCCTCTGAATTGTAATCAAGTCGTCCAATTGAAATTAAATTATGATTTTTTTTAGGTATATATTCATAAATAGTTTTGCGATTTTTTGGATCTGATTTTGTTACCAAGCATCCTCTTGGTTTGTTGAAAATATATATATCATTTAATTGCTGATCAGATTTTAGGTAAATAGGTTTATTGTCTATTTTTACAATACTGTTGCTACTTATTTGAACTCCTTGTTTTGTAACCAATTCGTTATCAACAACAACTCTTTGCTCATCGATGAGTTTATCTATTTCTCTTCTCGAATAGTTAGTTGACTGTGCTAATAATTTATTAATTCTTACTAATTTTTGTTGTCTCAAAGTAGGCATGAATTAGGATTGTTTATATTAATTAAATATTTATGACACAAAATAAATTCATGGCAATGGCAATTGAGGAGGCAAAAAAAGGCCTAAAAATTGGAGAAATACCAATTGGATGCGTTATCACTAACAAGGAAGATAAAGTTTTAGCCCGGTCCCATAATTCAGTGGTTAGCAGAAAAGACCCAGTAGGTCATGCTGAACTAAACGCTATAAGAGAGGCGTGTGAAGTGATTAACTCTGATAGATTGGTTGATTGTAATATTTACGTGACTTTAGAGCCATGTATTATGTGTGCCAGCGCTATATCAAAAGCTAAGCTTAAGAGGTTGTATTATGGTGCAGATGATTTAAAATATGGATCGATAAATGGTAACTTAAATTTTTTTATATCAAAAAATTGTAATCATTTGCCAGAAATTTATGATAATATTTCAAAAACTGACTGTGAAAACTTAATAAATAATTTTTTTAAAGGTAAAAGATAATGAACATATCGCCAAAAGCAAAAGAAACTACGGATAGATTGAATAATTTTATGGATAAGCACGTTTATCCAAACAACGAAACATATCATAGTCAGATCGAAAATTTTGGAGCTGACAGATGGCAGGTGGTGCCGGTGATTGAAGATCTTAAAAAGGAAGCAAAAAAAGAAGACCTTTGGAATTTATTTTTACCTGAAAGTGACTATGGGCATGGCCTTACAAACGCAGAGTATGCGCCGATGTGTGAAATCATGGGGAGAGCAATGTGGTCTGCGGAAGTTTTCAATTGTTCTGCTCCTGATACCGGTAATATGGAAGTTTTAGTTCGATATGGAACAGATGAACAAAAAGAAAAGTACTTAAAGCCATTATTAGAAGGTGAAGTACGCTCTGCTTTTGCCATGACAGAGCCTGCAGTCGCTTCATCAGACGCAACAAATATTGAAAGTGAAATAAAAAAAGAAGGAAATCAATATGTCCTTAATGGAACAAAATGGTGGACTTCTGGTGCAATGGATCCAAGGTGCCAATTTTTTATCTTCATGGGAAAAACAGATCCAGATAATCCTGACAGACATAAGCAGCAATCCATGATACTGGTTGATAAGGACACACCAGGTATCAAAATAAAGAGACATTTGCCTGTTTTTGGTTTTGACGACGCCCCACATGGACATGCTGAGGTTGAATTTAAAGACGTCAAAGTTCCTCCAGAAAATATGCTTTTAGGCGAAGGTAGAGGATTTGAAATTGCGCAGGGTAGGTTGGGACCTGGACGAATTCATCATTGTATGAGAACTATTGGCCTTGCTGAAGTTGCACTTGAAGCAATGTGTAAAAGACTAATGAGCAGAAAGGCTTTTGGCAAAGAAGTGGTAAGGCACTCTGTTTGGCAAGAGAGAATTGCTGATGCTAGAATAAATATTGAGATGACTAGACTACTAACATTAAAAGCCGCAAGTATGATGGATGAAGTAGGAAACAAAGTTGCAAAAAATGAAATAGCTATGATTAAAGTAGCTGCACCAAATATGGCATTAAAAATTATTGATGACGCAATTCAAGCGTTTGGAGGAGCTGGAGTAACAACAGACCCACACCTAGCACAAGCTTACGCAGGAATGAGAACTCTGCGATTAGCGGATGGGCCAGACGAAGTGCATAGACTTTCTATTGCAAGAAATGAATTAAAAAAATACTTATAATTTTGATAAAAAAGAAAAAAACCTACCAGAAAGATAATTACGGAAGATACGTTAAGTCACACGAATTTGATCACTATTGGGATGAGTATCACAATCTGGAAGATATTTCGATGAAAGAGTCAATAAGACAGAGGAAAGAGCGAGAAAAAAATATAAAAAACTCTAAATAGTATTATCCAAAAACCCTATTAATTTTCTTACCTCTTCTATGCTATTGTAATGAACCATAGAGACTCTAACTACCCCATCATTTGGCTCAATGCCCAAACCCTGCAAACATCTCCAGGCATAAAATTCACCATTTCTAATGCCAATATTATTTCTTCCAGCCTCCTGGGCTACATGCAATGAGCTTTTATCTTTCACAGTGAATGATACAGTTGGCATACGATCACATCTAGCATGTGTTTGTTTGCCAATCATTCTTATATTTTTTTTTGTTTTGAGGAATTCAATCAGTTCTTTCATTAATATCTCTTCATGTTTGGATACCAATTCAAAAACTTTTTTACCTTTACGATGAAGATTTAAATTATTTTCGCCAAAATGATGATCATATAAAGTTTCGTAGTAGTCAGTTATACCTGACAAACATCCAAGTTCCTCATGATTAGGACCACCTGGATTAAGAGTATATGGAACACTTCCTTCCAAGAATTCATGATTGAGATTTTTTGTTTCAAGTAATAAATCTCTCTTACCATATAATAGAGCTAAATGTGGTCCATAAGTTTTGTATAAGCTAAAACCATAGAAATCTATATCGAGATCTTTTAAATCAGCAATATCATGTGCCATGTAAGCTACACCGTCTCCAACAACTTTGATATTATTCTGATGTGCCAATGTAATGATATCCTTTAGATTATTAATTGATGCAACAACATTAGATGTATGACAGACACAGATAAATTTTGTTTTTTCTGTAATGAGATTTTTTAATTCATCCAATTCTAGTTCGGCAGAGTCAGGGTTAAACTTCCATTCATTTATTTTGATACCGTGTTCTGATAATTTTCTCCACGCACCGATGTTCGCCTCATGATCTTGATTAGTGACTATGATTTCGTCCCCATCGTTAAGCCACGATTTCACTGCGTTAGATAATAAAAACATATTCATAGTTGTAGACGGTCCAATCATAAATTCATCATTACTGATATTTAGGAGTTCAGCTATTTTGTTTAAACTATTATCCATTTCATTACCTGCCTCAATCGATGGACCAAAGTCGCCATATGGCTGTACTTTTTTAGTCGTCATAAAATCATTTAACTTATCAATAACCTGTTTTGGCACATATGTGCCACCTGCGTTTTCAAAAAATGCAAAGTTTGAAGTTTTAGGGTTTTGAAAAACTGGGAACTGGTTTCTTACAAAATCTATATCTAGTTCTGTCATAGTAATTATTTTGCTCCCTCTTTTACAATATTCCAGCCTAATTTTCCTAATATAGGAACAAAACTTTCATAGTTTTTGGCCTCCGAACTTGAGGCTGTTCCATCTCTAACTCTTCCAACAATACCCTGTGCAATTCCTGCCAAGCGGAAAATGTTATATGCCATATAAAAATCCCAGTTTTCTATTTTACTTCTGCCAGTTTTTTTATAATACATTTCAGCATACTCATGTTCAGAGGGAATATTAAGTTCCTCTAAGTTTGATCCCATCATACCAAGACCTTTTGCTGCAGCAGGCAGTCGCCATGACATCATATGATAAGTAAAATCTGCTATAGGATTGCCGAGTGTAGATAGCTCCCAGTCTAGTATAGCCATAACTTTATTATTTTTTTTATCAAATATCATATTATCTAGACGAAAGTCTCCATGTACAATTGTAGTTTCATTATCTTCAGGAATATTTATTGGCAACCATTCAATTAAATTGTCCATTTCATTGATTTTTTGTGTTTCAGAGTCTTTATACTGCTTAGTCCAACGATGAATTTGTCTTGCCATGTAATTTTCGTGTTTTCCATAATCACTTAGCCCAATTTTCTGAAAATCCACGTTGTGAAGTTTTGCAATCGTATCATTCATGGACAGGTAAATTTCGCGGCGTTGTTTGTTATCTGAATCTGGCAATAAAAGTTCCCAATATATATTTCCATCAACATGATCCATTAAAAAAAATTGCGTTCCAATAACGTCTTCATCTTCACAAAAACAATAAGTTTCAGGAACCGGTACATCAGTTTTGCCAAGTGCAGTAATGACTTTATATTCTCTGTCTACTGCATGTGCAGATTTTAATAATTTACCAGGAGGCTTACGCCTTAACACATAGTTTTTTGTTTTATCCTCAATCAAATAAGTAGGATTGGATTGCCCACCTTTAAATTGCTTGATACTTACAATATCAAACTCATTTCCAATTATTTTTTTTATGTAATCATTGAGATTATCACTATTAAAAACTAACTTTTCATCAACTTCCTTAGTGCCAGAAAATATTTCGTCACGAGTTGTCATTTAATTGCCTTTTTTCCAATGTCTCTTCTGTAATAACCATCCGGCCAATCCAGCTGACCGATGTAATCATAAATCATATTAAGGGCATCACTTAGATTTTTATTTTTTGCTGTTACGGAAAGAACTCTACCTCCGTTAGCTAGAAGGTTATTACCATCGTGTTTTGTTCCTGCGTGAAATACTTGAAATAGATCATTACTCACAAAATTTTCATAGCCAATAATTTTTGTATTTTTTTTATAGGCTCCTGGATAACCTTTTGCCGCAACAACAACTGTAGCGCTATTATCGTCTTCCCATTCCAATTTAGTTTTACTTAGATTGCCGTTCAGGCAATTAAGAATTAACTTGATTAAATCATTTTTCATTCTAAGCATTAAAACCTGACACTCTGGATCACCAAATCTAATATTATATTCAACCAATCGCGCATAACCATCTTTAATCATTAATCCAGCATAGAGAATACCTTTATAAGGATGTCCATTTTTTTTAAGAGCTTTTAGAGTGGGCGTAATAATTTCCTTGTCTACTTGTTCTTTTATTTTAGGTGTAAAAATTGGCGCAGGTGAATATGCCCCCATTCCGCCAGTGTTAGGCCCTGTATCATTTTCGCCTATTCTTTTATGATCTTGGGCACTTTCTAATGAAACAAAATCCTCACCATCACAACAAACAAAATAACTCGCTTCTTCACCATCCATAAATTCTTCAATAACTACATCCATATTCGCCCCAAACTTCTCATCAAAAATGTCATTTATTGCTTGTTCTGCCATTTTCTTTGTGTCCGCAACAGTAACACCTTTCCCAGCTGCTAGACCATCAGCTTTAATTACAATAGGTAAAGGCTGTGCATTTAAATAGTTTATAGCTTCTTCTTTCTTATCAAAGCGAGCATAGTCAGCTGTTGGTATCCTATTTTGTTTACAAAGATCTTTCATAAAACCTTTGGATCCTTCTAACTGCGATGCATACATATCTGGTCCAAAGATTTTTATTTCTGTGTTTCTAAAAAAATCAACAATCCCTGCAACCAATGGTACTTCAGGGCCGACAATGACTAATTCTATCATTTTAATTTTACAGAAGTCGTATATTTTCTCAAAATCTGTTTGATCAATTTGCTCACATTGAGCAAGTTGGCTTATTCCGTAGTTTCCAGGTATTGCATAAATAGATGAAACCAGAGAGCTTTTAGATATTAAATAACATAACGCATGCTCACGAGCCCCACTGCCAATCACTAAAATTTTCATAAAGTATATTTTTGATTTTCTTGTTATATTAGCACATTAATATTTAAATTAAATGGTAAGAGAGAATATCAAAGAATATACAGTTACTGAAATTTCAGCCTCAATTAAAGAGACCCTTGAGGATAACTTTGGCTATGTGAAAGTTCGTGGAGAAGTATCTGGTTTAAGCAAGCCAGCATCGGGCCATGTATATCTTAACCTTAAAGATGAAAATGCAATTATAAAAGCGATTGCATGGAGAAGCACTGTTGCAAAACTAAGCTTTATGCCAGATGAAGGCCTTGAAGTAATTTGCTCTGGAAGACTTACAACTGGGTATTCAGATAGATACCCAGGAAGATCCGACTATTCCATTATTATAGACTCAATTGTACCAGCGGGAGAGGGTGCACTAATGGCATTGCTTGAGCAAAGAAAGAAAAAATTAATGTCAGAAGGTATTTTTGATCAAGACCACAAAAAGCCTCTTCCATTATATCCTAAAACAATCGGTATAATTACTTCACCTACAGGAGCGGTTATAAAAGATATTATTCATAGACTTGAAGATAGATTTCCGTGCGATGTTATACTTTGGCCAGTTCCTGTACAAGGAGATGATGCTGCGCATTTAATCGCAGATGCTTTAAATGGATTTAACCATTCTCTTAAAGGTAGCGAATTTAAAGTTCCAGACTTAATTATTGTAGCCCGAGGTGGAGGGAGCATAGAAGATCTCTGGGCATTTAATGAGGAAATTGTTGTAAGAGCTGTATTCGCTAGTGAAATACCTGTTTTGTCAGCTGTTGGACATGAAACAGATACGACACTTATTGATTTTGTATCCGATCTCAGAGCGCCAACTCCAACAGCAGCAGCAGAGTTGTGTACACCTAATAGAGATGAGCTTTTAATCAATTTAAAAGACTTTCAAAAAGACCTTCGTGACTCAATTAACAGTAATTTAGAAAATAAATTAAGTTCATTTAAAAATCTAAGTGATAAGCTACCAGTCTCTTTGAAATTATTTATAAAAAGTCTGTTATCAGAATTTAAAGAAATTACTCAGTCACTTAACTATCGTATTTTAGAGGAACAAGTAAATAATTTTCAACAAAAACTGATTTCAAAATTTGATAAATTAAATAGTTCTACAAACTTATTTGTAGAAAATATACGCAATCAAATTAATTATAATGAAAAGTTATTAGAAAGTATGAGCTATAAGTCAGTTTTAAATCGAGGGTACTCTGTTACAAAAAACTTAAACAATAGGGTTATAAAGTCAAAAAACGATCTAGAACACGATACAGATATAATTATTGAAACAAGCTTTGCAAAAATTTCTGCTAAAGTGAAGGAAATTAAAGGTGAATAATTTTGGGACAAAAGCTGAAATTGTTCTTAATCATGGTCATTTCCAAGTTAAGACACCCGGTGATTTTGTGGAATGTTCAATAACCAGAGAAAAAATTACACTCGAAAATCTTAAATATTGGAACGTAGAACTTCAAGAAGTATATGCATCACCTGAAGTGGCACTAAACAGATATAAAGAGCTTAATGGTCTTAATAAATAGGGTTTTTCTTCTTTTATTTTATTTAAACGTATGCGCGTTTTCATCTGAACTTTCTAAAAGTTTTCCACAAGGAAGTCTTGTTGTAGGTCAAAACAATGAAGCAAATGAAATCTTTGTTGATGGAGAGCCGATTAAAATAAGTCATGATGGATACTATGTTTTCCCAATATCTCGAGAGCAGATAGAACCAATAAATGTTACATACAGCAACAGTGATGGTATTTTCTTAATCCACCAAATCTCTATCGAAGAACAAGATTATGATATTCAAAGAATTGATGGCCTACCTGAACAGATGGTTACACCTCTTGATGATGAAATCATAAAGCGAATTATTGCTGAAAATGAAGTAATAAAAGAAGTGAAGAAATTAGAAATGGATTTGACTTATTTTAAGGAAGAATTTATTCAACCAACAAATGGAATTATCAGTGGAGTTTTTGGCAGCCAAAGAATTCTTAATGGTAAAGCAAAAAGCCCTCATAGAGGTATTGATATTGCTGCTGATGAAGGAACACCTGTATTGTCTTGTAATGAAGGAATAGTCATTCATGCTGAAAGTGATTTATATTATACCGGAGGCACAATAATCATTGATCATGGTCATGGAGTAAAATCTATTTATGCCCACTTGTCTTCTGTAAATGTTGTAGTGAATCAGAAAGTTAGTAAAAAAGATATAATAGGCAAAGTAGGATCAACAGGCAGGTCAACTGGACCACATCTACATTGGGGTGTGATGGTTTTTAATACTTATGTTGATCCACTTTTGTTATTAGAAAATTAAATAAAATCAGTCTAGTTTCCACCTATTATGAAACCAAAAATATTGTTCCGGGTATTTCTTAATCATGCTTTCATAATAAGCAATAATTATCTCCGATATTTTCTCTATGTTATCTGAAGTATCTTTATAATCGCTGGCATGAATTGATTGATGAATTTCAAATTCAAATTTTCCATCATTTTTTCTTATAGGCCATCCTAAAAATATTTTACACCCAGATTTTAGGGCAAGTTGTGCGGGTAAAGTTGAAAACTTCATTTTCTTTCCAAAGAAATTAAGTGTAATACCTGACGATAACTGAAGATCAGCTAATAGAGCAATTGACTCACCATTTTTAAAATTATTAAGTAATTGTTTTGTACCTATTCTATTTTTACTCAAACATCTAAGACTATATTTGTCTCTAAGATTCTTTAAAACAAAATTAATTAGAGGGTTGTTAGGTTCTCTAACAATCGCAGATGTTCGATGCATCGTTTTTCTTATGGACATTCCTGGTATTTCCCAATTTGAATTATGAGCAGATATGATGATTGATCTTTCGCTACCCGAGAAGGCTTCTCTGTAAAGATCATTTTCAATTATATTAATTTTATCTTTTAATATTTTTTTGAGATGTGAATATTCAGCTATTGTATGTCCTAAATTTTCCCATACTTTTTTTGCTTTAGTATTAATCCATTTTTCATCTTGATCCTTAAAAGCAATTCTTAAATTTTTTTTAACTAATTTATTAATTGAAAATAAGGGGCCTAAGCTTGTTGTTATGCTTACCCCTAGTTTTCTAGCAATAGAAAGAGGTAGTAATTTGAATAAAAGATAGAGAAAAACAAATAGAATAAATTCGGAAGGATATCGAATATATCTTTTTAGAAAAATCTTCATAAGAGTTAGTTAACCAGTTTATGCATAAATTTGTCCATGTTGTGTAATTTTATCTTCACTTTTAAACATTCAATTCCATTCCTTTTTTCTTTTGGAATTCTAACAAAATCTTTTTCAGTCGTAATAAGTGAAAGATTATTATCTGACGCTATTTTTTTAAGTTTGTTAAGATCATTTTCTGAAAAAAAATGATGATCTGGAAATTCAACTGTTTTAAGTACAGTGCAATTATTATCGATAAGAGTATCAAAGAAGCTCTGATTGTTTCCAATACCGCTAAAAGCTAAGTATTTTTTATTTTTGTCGACATATAATGGTTTTATCGAAGCAGTAAGGGTATCAATATTCATATTTTTACACATACTTTTAATTTTAGTTTTATCATCACCAACAATAATTAAAAATTGGGCTTTTTTTAATGCAGGCTTAATTAGTTCTCTTAATGGTCCAGCTGGTAAACACAATCCGTTTCCAAAACCACGTTCCCCATTTACCATCAAAATGTTCTTATCTTTAAAAAGAGATTTATCTTGGAAACCATCATCAAGCAAAATAAAATCAGGATTAACATCATCTAGAATTTTTTTCACAGCTAACCTCCGGTTCGTTGAAATATAAGTAGGTACATGATTTGAATAAAGAATTGCCTCATCACCCACTAGGACTGCTGATTCATCTGGTGATACTTTTTTAAAAATAGTTTTTTTTCCACCATATCCTTTTAACAATACACAAATATTTTTGTTATTTATTTTGAAATGATTAATAATTTCTAAAAGAGTCGAGGTCTTTCCTGTGCCGCCTAAGTTTATATTGCCTATACATATGATTGGAATATCAATTTTGTGTTCAGTTTTGAATATTCTGATTAAATAAAAAATTAATAAATATAGTAAAGATACTGGAATAAGTACGTACGAGACCAATCTATAAAAAAATTGATTGGAATACCATATATTCAATATTATTTTTTCCATGCGCAACTATAAATATTGGTAAATAACGTCCAGTACTTTACCTACTGTATAATTACCCTCTTTTTTTAGTCTATTTATATTAATATCCTTATTTATAGACTTTGGGTTAGCTAATGCTTCTTTAACGTAATGCTCTAGCTGTCGTTCATTTTCTACTTGTTGAGTAAATTTTAATTGATTAAGAACGTCGTAAACATCAATGAAATTCTGGATATTTTTGCCATGATATATTTTTTTACCTAAATAAGCAGCTTCGATGGGATTTTGTCCACCATGTGGCACTAAACTGCCACCAATAAAAACGATATTTGCTAAACTATAAAATATGTTCAATTCTCCTATTGTATCAGCAAGATATAAATATGTTCGATCATTGATCTTTTCTTTCTTTGATCTGATAGATAAGCCAAGTCCTTTAGATGATGAAAAAAATGATTTTCTAGTTACGTGTCTGGGTACAATAATTGTTAGAAGGTCTTTTACGGTTTTTTTTAAATTAAGTGTAATGTTTTTAATTATTTCTTCTTCTCCAGGATGTGTACTGGCTGCAAGAAATATTTTACGTTTCTTTGTAAGGGATCTCAGTTTTTTTAGTTCATCTGAAATAATTTCATCAGGTTTATAAGCAAATTTAAGATTTCCTGTGTTAATAGTATTTTTAATACCTAACTTCTCATAAAAAAAAGCACTATCACTGTTTTGAGTACAGCATGCAGTAATATTAGAAAATAGATTTTTTGATGATCTACTTAGCATTGACCATCTTTTAAAACTTTTAATTGTCATTCTTCCATTTACAATTAGAGAACATACATTTCTTTTTTTAAGCTCAGTTAGAAAGTTAGGCCAAATTTCAGACTCGACAAATACAGCCAAAGAGGGGTTCCAGTGATTTAGAAACTTATGTATATAAGATGGAACATCAAATGGAATAAATTGATGAATAATTTTTTTTGATAACTTATCTTTGAGGATGTTTGCAGAAGTAAGTGTCCCAGTAGTAAGAATTATTTGATCAATGGATTTATCAGAGTTTAATTTTTTTAGTAAAGGTAATATTGATAAACTTTCCCCAATACTAGCGGCATGAATCCAAATGACTTTGCCGTCTTTTCTCTTAATATCACTTGCTCCATATCTTTCTTTTACCCTTAATCTATCTTCTTTACCTTTTAAAATTCTAATAAGAATATAAAAAACAATAAATGGTCTTATGAGTGTCGTAATTAACCTATAACTATAATAAGGTAGCATTATTAATTATTTTTATTTGCTCTTTTAGTTAAATTTTCCATTTTACTTTCTAGTTTATTCTTAGTCTGATTAATACTTTTTTCATTTTTTATGGCTGGAATTGCCTCACCCCAGATTATCGTGATTTGATTAAATGGTTTTGGTATAATAAATTTATCCCAAGTATTCAGTACCCATTTTTTTTTAAAACCTATTCCTACAGGAAGTATCGATGAATTACTTAGACGGGAGATACTCAGGATGCCGTCACTGACCTTGTGGCGTGGTCCTTTAGGACCGTCAGGCGAGATACCAATTGAAATACCGTTTTTAAGAGATTTTATCATTTGGCGTGCTGATGTTAGCCCACCTTTATTCTTAGTTTTGCCAGATTTATGGGTAGACCCTCTAATAGCCTTAAATCCAAGTTTTGATATTAATCTAGCGATTATATCGCCGTCTCTGTGTTTAGAGATTAATACTTTTATTTCAAATTCACTTTGCCATGTAAGAGGACAAATTAATAGTTGATCATGCCAAAATGCATAAATGAATGATTCATTTTTTTTAAATAACCTATCAATATTTTTTCTATTCTTTAAGTTAATTGTAGATGTCTTGTAAACAAATAATACATAAAGTGATCCAAGCAAGGATATTAATAATTGGGTTAATTTAAATCCTGCAATGTATTTTACCATCAGCTTTTAAAATTCACGCTCATATAATTTTTTATAAACGCCATCTTTATTTAATAATTCCTCATGAGTACCAGTTTCTACAACCAAACCTGAGTCCAAAACAATTATTTGATCTGAATTTATAATCGTACTGAGTCTATGAGCGATTACGAGAGTAGTTCTATCCTTCATGAGAATACTTATCGCTTTTTGTACAAGATGTTCAGACTCTGTATCAAGACTTGAAGTAGCCTCATCAAGTAAAAGTATTGGTGCATCTTTGAGAAAGGCTCTTGCAATTGAAATCCTCTGTTTTTGCCCACCTGATAAACTATAACCTTTTTCACCTACTACAGTTTTATATTTATCTGGTAGCTCATTAATAAAATCGTCCGCCGCAGCTGCTCTTGCAGCTTTGATGACCTCATCACCAGAAGAGTCTGGTTTTCCATATAAAATATTATCGTGAATAGACATATCAAATAAAATCGGCTCTTGACTTACTAATGCGATAGAAGATCTTACAGATGCTATTGATAATTCTTTTATATCTTGGTTATCAATTTTAACACTTCCTGTATCAGGGTCATAAAATCTTGGTATAAGATTTAAAATTGATGATTTGCCTGATCCGCTTGGGCCAACTAAAGCAGTTGTTTTACCGTGTGGGACCTTTAAGCTAATTTCTTTCAAAGCTGAGTTTTTTTGCCCTTCATAAGATAAAGTTACATTTTCAAAAGATATATCTGATTTACTGAGAGATAGACCAGTTGCGTTGGGCTTCTCATTAATATAGCTTTTTTGGTCAAGTAATCCGAACACTCTAATTGCTGCAGCAAATCCCTCTTGTAAAGTTGCATTTATTTGAGCTAAGCGTCTTAGCGGTTGAAAAGCGAGCATCATTGCTCCCAAAAATGATACAAATTCATTTAAAGCCAATTCACCTTGCAGACCTCTTAAACCTGCATAGTAGAGAGCGCCAGCGATTCCGAAACCTGCCAGAAATTCTGCAAATGGGGATGCAGCCCCTCTCGCATTAATGCCTTTCAAAATTTTTTGCATTCTTCGAAATACGGATTTACTAAGCTTATCTATTTCCTGCGTTTCCTGTTGATAGGCTTTTACAATTCTTGTTCCATCTAGATTTTCAGACAATATAGAAGCAAGTACTCCAGTTTCCTCTTGTGTTTCTGTTGAAGCTTTTTTTATTCTTTTTCCTAAACTTCTAGTGAGTATCCCAACTAACGGAAAAGCAATTATTGCGATTGTTGCTAGCTGCCAATCTTGATAATACATTACACCAACCAGGCAAATCAATGTGAGTATATCTTTTACTCCATTTGCTAAACTACTACTCACAGAGTCTTGTAACAATGTAACATCGTATAAGAAATTCGATATTATTTTAGCTGAATGAATTTTATGCAACCATGCAAGATCTGCATTTATAATTTTCTTAAAAAGTTTTATTTGTGTATCAGCAATAATATTTTGAGCGACTCCGTTCAATAATATTATTTGTATGTAAGTTGCTATACTCTTAATAAATAGAGTTAATATTATTGCAATCGGAATTAATAAGAGCATTGACTCATCTTTATCCAGAAAAATTTTATCAATTGCAGGATCCAAAAGCCAAGCTGTCGCTCCAGTTGCAAGTGCGATGATAACCATAAAAAATAGAGAACTAAACAGTCTAACTGTATAGGGCTTAATACTATCCTTAAACAGCCTGATTAGTATTTGCGATCCTGTCATGAAGAGGTATTCATAATACTATTATCAAAAAAAATTTAAATCTAATTATTGATAAATGGCCAAAACTCTTATTTTCCAGCTAAAGTCATGCTCTCGATAAGTACTGTTGGGGCATTGGTACGGTATTTGAATTCTAGATCGTTTGCTGCTGATAAATTCATAAATATTTCTTTTAGATTTGAAGCAATTGTTACTTCGCTTACTGCATGCTTAATTTCGCCTTTTTCAATAAGCATACCGCTCGCCCCCATGCTGTAATCGCCAGTAACCAAATTAACTCCCATGCCAATTAATTCAGTCGCATAAAAACCATAACTTATAGAGGATAAAATATCATCGTAACTTTTTAAACCGTTTGTCATGTATAAATTAGAGGTTGATACGCCTGGGGGCGAACCAACTGATCTTGATGCGTTTCCAGTAGTTTTTAATCCCAATTTTTTTGCAGTTGATGTATTTAAGATCCAAGTATTGAGTTTGCCGTTTGTAACTAACTCTCTTTTTTTAACTTTAATACCCTCACCATCAAATGGTTTCGATCCAAGTCCTCTATTAATCGCTGGATCATCTATAATTGTTACGTCTTTATTAAATATTTGTTTTCCTAAGCTATCTTTTAGAAAACTTGTACCTCTAGCTATTGAAGTACCTGATATTGAACTCGCTAGATAGCCCAATAAGTCATTACTTATTCGTTTATCAAAAACAACAGGCAATTTTGTTGAACTTATTTTTTTGGCATTAAGCCTTTTGAGAGTTTTTTTTGCAGCAGATAATCCAATTTCCTTTGCACTTGGCAAATCACTTGAGTGTCTTTTTATAGCGTATTCATAATCTCTTTCCATGTCCTGACCCTGTCCAGCGAGAACTGAACAAGATACCGAACTGCTTGATGATTGATATCCACCTTTAAAGCCATTACTTGTAGCAAGATAGAACTCTCCCTTAGAAGTAGAAGCCCCAGCTCCCTCTGAATTTGTAATACCTTTTACTGACAAAGCTGCATCTTCACATTCCTTGACAGCATCAATAAGCTTTTCAGTATTTACTTCATCTTTTTCAAATAAATCTAAATCAATTGCATCTTGTTCAAACATGGAACTGTCTCCAAGTACAGCAGTGTCATCAATTGGAGCCAATTTTGCCATTTCGACACATTTTGAAACAAGTTTATCAATATTGTCAGACTCAATATCTGACGATGAAACAAATGCTTGGCGTTGATCAACTAATGCTCTAATACCTATTGTTTTTTCGTTAGACTCATCTAAATCTTCTATTTTTTGAAATCTACAACTTATTGACTTACCAGAGGACTTAGCAAGAACAACATCACAATCTGATGCACCTGCTTTGAGAGTTAAATCTATTATATTTTGAGCAGTTTCTTCAAAATTCATTTTTATAAAATACCTATAAATAAAGTCAGAGCAACCATTAAACCTAAGTATTGGTTACTTTTAAAAATATTTAAACATTTGTCTTTATTATCTATATCTAGTCTTTTTGCCTGGTAAAACAAATGAGCACTAACGAATATCAATAAAATAAAATAGTAGATATTTTGATCATGCAATACACCAAATAATATTAAGCATAATACCATCAAGCTATAGAAAATAATGATCCATTGTTTCGTATTATTGCCAAATAAAATTGCAGTCGATTTTATTCCAATATTTAAGTCATCCTCACGATCCTGGTGAGCATATATTGTGTCATAGCCTAAAGTCCAAAAAATACCAGAGAGATATAATATTATAATTTGAAAATTTAATTGATTTTCAATTGCAGCATATCCTATTAAACAGCCAATATTAAAGGTTATGCCTAAAAAAAGTTGAGGCCAATAAGTTATTCTTTTCATTAAAGGATAAAAAATAAATAGCACAAAAGAAATTAAACCAATAATAATGGCGAGCAAATTAAGAGATAGTAATATAGTCAGACCAATCAAATTAAGCAGTGAAAAAATTATGAAGGCTTCAAAAGAAGAAATTGCACCACTAGCAAGTGGTCTTTGAGATGTTCTTGATACATGTTTGTCAAGATCTTTATCAAAAAAATCATTTATGATACATCCAGCCGATCTCATAACAATCGATCCGATTGCAAAAATAAGAAATAAGTAAATATTGCTCCATAAGTGTTGGTAGGAATTTGAGGCAGCGAGCACGCCCCAAAAACACGGCAACATGAGCAGAAAAAAACCAACGGGCTGCTCTAGACGCAATAATTGTGAATATTTTTTCAACTTATCTTTATAAAATAAATAATGTTATAACCAATATATATATGAAAAAAATTAAAAACAGAATTTTTGTAGATAAAAAAATAAATTCGAACGATCAAATTATTCTTGATGCTAACCAGATTCACTATTTAAAGAGTGTTTTGAGAACAAAAAAAAGTGACTATGTTTCAGTCTTCAATCGTGAGCTTCTTTGTTTAACAAAAGTTATTCATATTACAAAAAATACATGTGAATTAGAAATAATTGATAAAAAAAAAATCGAAAGTGAAGATCATAATATTACTCTATTTTTTTCTCCTATAAAACGTACACCCCTAGAAATCATGATACAAAAGTGCTCAGAAATTGGAATTTCAATTTTTCAACCAGTAATTATGGAAAGAACTAATATGAAGAATATCAATTTTGAAAGACTGAGACTTATTGCTGTTGAAGCGTGTGAGCAGTCTAATCGAAATAAGATACCAGAAATTAATAAACCTATATCATTTACCACTATGATTAATGATAACTCTTTAGCAAGTTATTTATATTGCTCGTTAGATAATAATGAAGAAAAAATAAAGAATAGCAAACTGACTAAGAATGAAGCAATTGGTATAATCATAGGACCTGAAGGAGATTTTTCAAATAAAGAGTATGAAAGTTTAAAATTAAAGAAAAAATCTATTGGTGTTACACTTGGGCCAAATATTTTAAAATCAGAAACTGCTGCAATTAGCGCTAGTTCAATTATTATGGACAAAATTTATAATGCTTACTAAAAGTGATCTAATAAAATATTTTGAAAACGGTATTAAGAATGCCTCCGAAATTAAAATAGGTACTGAACATGAGAAATTTATTTATCACAAAAGTGATCTTAGTTTAGTTACCTATAGCGGCGATGTAAGTATTAACTCAATTTTTGACGACTTTATAAATGACGGTTGGAAACCTGTAAAAGAGAATGAAAATATTATTGCGCTCAATAAAGATAGGGCAAGTATAACACTTGAACCTGGCGGTCAATTTGAATTATCTGGAGCTCCTCTTAAAACGATCCACGAAACTTGTAAGGAAATTAATAATCACCTCGCATTTACAAAAAAATTAGAAGAAAAATATAATATTGGCTTTTTAGGACTGGGCTTCTTTCCGATTGGTGATTTAAAAGACGTACCAATGGTTCCAAAGAAAAGATATTCAGAGATTATGACTCCCTATATGAAATCGCTTTCTGGATTAGGTCTAGAAATGATGTATCAGTCAGCAACTGTTCAAGCAAATTTCGACTATACTTCAGAAAGTGATATGCAAAGAAAAATTAATGTATCAGCATTCATTCAGCCAATAGTGACAGGTTTATTTTCAAACTCTCCATTCAAAAATTCAAAGCTTTCGGGCTATGAAACTTATAGAGGTTATGTTTGGACAAAAACTGATCCAGAGAGAACTGGTATTCCCAAGTTTTTGACTGAAAAAACTATGAGCTTTGAGGAATACGTTGATTATGCCTTACAAGTTCCCGTGTACGCAATTATCAGAAATAATAATTATCATAATTGTACTAAATATACATTTCAAGACTTGTTAGATGGAAAAAATAATCAATTTGCGCCCGGTGATATTTTAATTGAAGATTGGATAAATCATATCTCGACCATCTTTACTGAGGTGAGGTTAAAAACTTTTATTGAAATGAGAGGTGCTGATGCAGGAAGTTACGATACATTATGCGCTTTACCAGCTTTTTGGTCGGGCATTTTATATCAAGAAGACTCATTAGAAGAAACTTTCAAATTGATTAGTGAATTTGAATATGACGATTTAATTAAATTTAGGTGTGAAGTTCTATCAAATGGACTCAATTCTACATACAAAAATAAAACTGGCTGGGAACTAGCAGAGAAACTTCTAAATATTTCATTTGAGGGACTCAAGAGAAGATCTAAGAAAAATTTATACGGAGATGATGAAACTGTTCACTTAGATTATTTATTTGAAGTAATGAGTAAAAAAGAAACCGCATCAGAAAAAGCTAAAAAACTATATTTTCAAAATGATAAATTGAATACCCAGAAGCTTTTTGAAGGCGAGTCTTTTTAATTTTTTTCAATATAGATTGATTGAGATGGGAAAGCAAAGCCAGCGCCATTTTTTTCAACAATTTCTTTTATTTCTAAAGCTAATTTTTCTTTGATCTCTAACCACTCGCCCCAATTTGTAGTTGTTGCAAAACAGTAAATTAACAAATCAATTGAGCTATCAGAAAACTTTTCAATTCTTACGAACAATGGCTGTTCGGAAGATTTAACAAAATTACCATCGCTTGTAATGTAGTTATCTATCTCGTCTCTAATTTTTCTTAACTGGTCACGTGATGTCCTATATTCTAATCCAATATTCCAATAAATACGCCTACTTTTCATATTGCTAAAATTTGTTACAGCATTTTCTGCAAAATTAAAATTTGGAACCATAACAGGCGAGGAGTCAAATCTTCTAACTAATGTGGATCGAAAACCTATTTTTTCTACTACACCTTCAACAATGTTTTCAACTTTAATCCAATCTCCATTTTGAAATCGTTTTTCTAGCAAAATTAAGATTCCTGAAATTAGATTTTTGAACAAATCTTGAGCACCTAAAGCTACAGCCACACTAAGAAGTCCCAGACCAGCTAGAATTGGTCCAACCTTGATTCCCCATATTTCTAAAACAGCAGCTGCTCCAATTACAAATATGAAGAATTTTAAAATTCTCACTCCCCAATCTATAAGATCATTTGTTAGCAACTCGCCTAATTTGTGAACAAATGAAGAAATCGGATCAATAACTTTATATAAAAACCAAAAAATTTGAATTGTTATGAGTGAACGATTTAAATTTGCAGCAAACAGTTCAAGAGTTGTATTCAGGTTCAAATACTGAGTGCTAATGTAAACACCGATCACTACAGGAAAAAACCTTAGAGGGCCATCAAATGCCTCAAGCATCGTATCATCTATTTTAGTCTTAGATTTTTTTACAACAACTTTTAATCTACCGATCACAATTTTTGAAAAAATTGACCTTAAAATTACAAATATAAATAGTATGACTATTGCTACTAAAATATTATTAAGATCAATACCAAAAACCCCTTGGTTCCATACAGATGATACTAAATTTGCAAAATTTTCCATTTGCTAAACATACCTTATTTGTTTTGTTAAGAACAGATTTAGTTAGGTGAGAAAATTATTAATTTCACTTGCAACATCCTCAGTTTTTTCAAGTGGGAGCATATGCGATGTCTCATCAATAAAACAAATCTCAGTTTGAGGATTTAATTTTTTAATTCTATTTTGACTTGTCACATTACAGACAACACTGTTAGGTGTGAGTATAATCTTAATTGGAATATTAATTTTCTTTAAATCAAACCAAACCTCATGCGAGGTTAGCTTAAAGCAAGCTGACTCCCAGCGTGGATCACATTTTAAAACATATTTATTTTGGTCATTTTTTTTAAGTCCATATTGTACGTAGTCTGTGATTATCTTTTCACTGATGTTTTTAAAAAGAGGTTTACTAGAAAAATATTTATGAGCTTCAGCTTCGCTATTCCACAAATTACGTCTAATCAAAGCATTCTTTGAAAGAGGACTTGCTAAATGAGCAAGATTAACAATCTGTAAAAGCTTGTATGAAATGATATACCTCAATGGCAATATTACAGGGTCTATGAGGATAAGTTTCTTTACTAATTGAGGTTTTGAGAGAGCTAGCAGCAAACTCGCAGTGCCTCCCATTGAATGACCTGACAAAGTCACTGGCTCATTATGTTTTTTAACTAATTGCTCCAAATCATCCCTAAAAGTATACCATGATTTTAGTTTATTAGAGTCTGCAATTAAATCGGTTTCGCCATGACCACGCATATCATATGTAATAACCTCGTATGAATTATCAATTTTATTTAAGAGATCAGTATATGTCTGTCCACAGAAACCATTAGCATGAGAAAAATATAGTATATCATTTGTTTTTTTTGATCTTCTGTAAGTTGCGATATTACCAGTGTCAATTTTGACATTTTCTTTAATCATTATTTTAATGACATGACTCGTTATACTTTTTGAGTCTGTAATAATTATATGGAAGCGGAGTAATAAAACCCGCAAGCAACATAAAAGGAATTATTGTAATAGTCAGAACTCCACCAGCGAATATTAAATCTGTAGCATTCATAGCCACTTCCATACTAATCATGCTGATGAAACTCATTTTAAATGCAATAATAATTGCTTCAGCAAAAATAAATGTTCTCATCAGAATTATAGTTTCTAGTATAATGCTTGTAATCAATCCATTTAGTATTGCGAGCAACATCACCACATATATGGACAAAGAGTGATCAATGATTTGAAAGTAATAAATCGTTCCAAAGTCACCAATACTGCAGCCAATTAAACACCACATTGTATTGTAGCTTGCTTTCTGCCAAGTATGTTTACACGTCCAGCTAATATCAAACATGATTTTTTAAAAATTCTTTTTTTCTTTCTTTAGCATCTTCTATTGCTAACTGTTTTTCAGAATTACTCATTTTCACCCAATTAGTTATTTCAAACTGTTCCCTAAAACAACCAATGCAAACATTCCCATCCATGAAGTCTTTCTTATACTTACAAATTTTAACACATGGACTACCGATATATTCGTGGTTTTCTTTAAATTGGGCCATTTGCATAATAAATTCAACTTTCAGCTTGATTTATTTATATATTTCAATAAAAAGCAACATCAATTCCAAATATTCTTATGGCACGAATTACTGTTGAAGATTGTATTAAGTTGGTAAATAACCAATACGATTTAGTCATCTTAGCTAAAGAAAGAGCTGTTCAATTAGGTAGAGGGGCTACCCCAGCGGTTGACCCTGAGAATGATAAAAAACCTGTTATTGCTCTTCGAGAAATTGGAGAATCAAAAATAACCGCTGAAGAGTTAAAGGAAAGTATTGTTTCGAAGCTTAGACAAATACCTGATTATGAAGAAGAGGAAGAGCTTGAAGAAGTTGATAATGATACTTTCAGACAGATGTATCAAGGTGGTTTATCAAAGTCAGAAATGGAAAAATCGGCTACGAGAAAATTTACTGCTCGTTCACCAAGAGTAGAGTCTAGAGCAAAGCCAATTGAAGAAGTTATTCAACCACAGCCATCCTCTGATGAAATAGTTCCAAGTGATGATGAACTTGAAAAAATTGAACAAGAAAATTCTGAAATTGATATGATGAATGATGCAGAAAATTCAGATGTAATGGAAGAACCAACACCACTAAGTGAGTCCATGAACGTATCAGAGGTTGAGGAAACTGAAATAAACACCATTGAAGCAGATGAGGTTTCAGAAAGTATCGACACAGTTCCTGAAACTGAAACAGTAATTCAAGAAGAAAACGATACAAAAGAATAGTAGCCGTCATGAATTTCGACTTCTCAGATGATCAAAAACTTCTCCGTGATCAAGCAAGAAAATTTTTATTCGATAAGTGTGATCGTAAATCAGTAAGATCAATTCTTGATAACGATCAACTGCATTATCATAAGGAACTATGGTTACAAATATCTGAAATGGGTTGGACTGGTACTGCAATTCCAGAGGAATATGGTGGACTTGGTCTCGGTATGTTGGAATTATGTGTCATAGCAGAAGAATTGGGAAGATCTCTAGCGCCTACACCATTTTCATCATCAATATATTTATTTGCAGAATTTATCAAAAACTATGGCTCTGAAGATCAAAAGAAAAAATTCTTACCTTTAATAGCATCAGGTGAAAAAATAGGCACATTTGCATTGTCAGAAACAAATGGAACTCCAAAACCATCAAATATAAAGACAAAGTTCTCATCTGGAAAAATTAATGGCTACAAATCACCTGTAAGTGATGGAGAGTCAGCTGATTATCTAATAATCGCTGCCAATAGCGATGATAAGGGAAATAGAAATTCACTTTCATTATATATCGTCGATTTAAATGAAAATGGAGTAAATAAGACAAGCCTTGAAACTATTGATCCTACCCGACCTGCATGCAGTATTAATTTTGAAAATGTAGAAGCCGAACTAATTGGTGAGCAAGGAATGGCATGGGATATGACAGAAAACATACTTAACAGAGCGGCAGTTTTATATTCATTTGAACAAGTTGGAGGAGCGCAAGTTTCTTTGGATGAAGCAAAAAAGTATTCAATGGAAAGGTTTGCTTTCGGAAGACAAATTGGTTCATTTCAGGCTTTAAAGCATAAAATGGCAGATATGTATGTTAAGATCGAATTAGCTAGATCTAATGCATACTATGGTGCGTGGGCCTTAAGTACCGATTCCAATGAATTACCAGTTGCTGCAGCAGGTGCAAGAGTGAGTGCATCTGACGCCTTTAATTATGCTGCAAAGGAGAATATTCAAATCCATGGAGGTGTTGGTTTTACATGGGATTATGATTGTCACTTGTTTTACCGTAGATCAAAACTACTTTCTTTAAATATTGGAAGTACGAGGCAATGGAAAGAAAATTTAATTTCAAATCTTGAGAAAAGGAATATAGTTTAATTATGGACTTCAATGATTCACAGCAGGAAGCTGCATTTAGAAAAGAGGCTAGAGATTTTCTTGAGGCAAATGCCGAAAAGAGATCAATCATCTCTGACAAACCAAATGATAAAAGCCCTCAAATTGCTGTTGCAGGCGCCCCTGAAACAGTAAAGGGCGGTAAAGAAGCGGCGCAAGAGGCACTAGAGCGAGCTAAAGTATGGCAAAAGAAGAAAGCTGAAGCAGGTTTTGCTGCCATCTTATGGCCAAAAGAATTTGGTGGTTATGGTGGTTCACCGATACAACAAGTTATCTACTCACAAGAAGAACATGATTACTTGGTTCCTTCTGGATATTTTGAGATTGGAATTGGTATGCTTGGCCCTACAATGATGGTGTGGGGTAAAGATGAAGATAAAAAAAGATACTTACCTAAAATGATCACAGGTGAAGAAATATGGTGCCAGCTTTTTTCAGAACCTTCAGCAGGATCGGATTTAGCTGGAATTAAAATGAAAGCAGAAAAGGATGGCGATGAGTGGGTTTTAAACGGGCAAAAAGTTTGGACATCTGGAGCACACTTTGCTGATTATGGAATGATAGTTGCAAGATCAGATCCATCTGCATTAAAGCATAAAGGCCTTACTTATTTTTATCTAGATATGAAAACTCCAGGCATAGAAATAAGGCCAATTAAGCAGATTTCAGGTACCTCAAATTTTAACGAAGTCTTTTTCAATGATGTAAGGATCCCTGACAGCCAAAGACTAGGTGGAGAAGGTGAAGGCTGGAAAGTTGCGCTTACTACACTTATGAACGAAAGGCTTGCGGTTGGCGATCCTCCAGGTCTTGATTTTGATCAAATATTTGAAGCGACTAAGGAATTAGAAGTTGAAGACGGTCTTGCAATCAAAAATAGTGAAGTTAGACAGAAAATGGCTGACTGGTATGTTCAATCTCGCGGTTTGCAATATACAAAATTCAGAAGTATTACTGCTTTATCAAAAGGTCAGACCCCAGGTCCAGAGCTATCAATAAGCAAACTTGTTACAGCATCAAAGATGCAAGATGTTTCAGCTTATGCGCTCGAACTGATGGACTCTTCAGGAATGGTACATCACGATCAAAACCCTGTATTAAAGAACTTATTTCAGAATGGATATTTTTTCTCTGCGGCAATGAGAATTGCTGGTGGTACAGATGAAGTTCTTCGTAATATTATTGCAGAGCGAGTTCTTGGCTTACCACAAGATGAAAGAGCGGATAAAAAAGTTCCATTTAACGAACTTCCTTCTGGCAAAAACTAAGCTCTAAGTGTTTACAACGATATTTAGCAATGTTGCCTCTGGCGACTTGCTATATTCTGTTCTGTTATTGGTTAGTACTGGTATTTTTGCTGGATTTATTGCAGGACTTTTTGGAATTGGAGGAGGTGTAGTTGTTGTACCAGCTCTATACTATATCTACACACTAGCAGAAGTAGATGAGAGTATAAGAATGCACTTGGCTGTTGGAACTTCCCTTGCAAACATTGTTCCAATTTCAATTATATCAGCCATAAATCATCATAGAAGAGGTTCAGTCAATTTAGATTTTTTAAAATTTATCTTTTTGTCATTATTGATCGGAGTGATTTTTGGTTCGATAGCAGTATCATTTCTTGAAGGTAGCAGTCTAATACTAATTTATTCTATAATTTTATTTTTTGTTGCCCTTCAATTTTTCTTTTGGAAAGATGAATGGAGATTTGCTGATAAATTTCCAAACAATTTAAAAGGTCATGGCTATGGATCAACAATTGGTTTTTTATCTGTAATAATAGGCGTTGGGGGTGGCTCAATAAGTATACCCATCTTAAAACTTTATAACTTCGATATACACCGTGCTATTGGAACTGCTGCAGGCATTGGAACAATAATTGCTGTCCCTGGTACAATTGGTTTCATTATAGCGGGAATTCAAAATAATGTATCCCTGCCTCTTACATATGGATACGTAAGTTTAGTAGGTTTAATTTTAATAACGCCCATGACAATTATAGGCGCCCCTTTAGGCGTAAGATTTGCCCATTATCTCTCCAAAGGTAAATTAAGTTTTATTTTTGGTTTATTTATTTTATTTATGTCTATTCGCTTCTTTATAGAATGGGCGTCATTAACATCATAGTTTTTGGTCGTATTCTCCAACTTTACCAGTTTCATTTAAAAGTGTATTTATGTATTTAAAAATCATTTCAACTTCTTCATTTGAAACAAGGCTTTCAATAACTATAACTAAAGATGGCTTATTTGATGACGCTCTGATTAGTCCCCATGAACCGTTCGATAAACTAAATCTAATTCCATTTACTGTATTTGTATCAACAATTGCACAGTTAGCAATTTTTGTTTTGTTGTTTTGGTCTTGAATTATTTTTTTTGTTATTTCATCGACGACAGCATATTTTTCTTCATCCTTGCAGAAAGGTGCCATAGTAGGAGATTGATAAGAGGTATTCAAATTTGAATACAATTCAGACATACTCTTATTTTTATGGTGATCCAAATATTCAATAATCATAGAAGCTGATTTAAGACCATCGTCAAAGCCCAATCCTAGAGGCTTACCAATGAAAAAATGACCACTTTTTTCGAAACCGCATAAAGCTTTTAATTCATTTACTCTTCTTTTCATGTGCGAGTGGCCAGTCTTCCACATATCAACCGTACAATTATTTTTTTTCAAAATTTCATTATTAAAAAATAAACCTGTCGATTTTACATCGATAACAAATTTTGAACTTGAATATTTCTCAGATAAATACTCTGCAAGCATTAATCCTATTTTGTCAGAAAATATTTCATTACCTTCATTGTCCACAACCCCAAGACGATCGCCATCGCCATCAAAAGCAAATCCTACATCTGCATTATTATCTTTTACGCTTTTTGCAAGATCATTGAGCATTGTAAGATCTTCTGGATTAGGGTTATAGTTTGGAAACTTAAAATCTAAGTTGCAATGCAGTTCAATTACTTCACATCCAAGACTCTTTAACAAATCAGGGGCAAATGCACCAGCCGTTCCATTGCCACAAGCTAAAACAACTTTCATATTTCGTTGTACCGATTGAGTGCCCTTAAGATATTTTAGATATGCATCACGAATACCTTTTTTAAATTCGTAAGTGCCATTATTTGATGCAATAAAATCATGACTATTTTCAGCAATATTCTTTATTTTATCTATATCATCTGGTCCAAAAGTAAGTGATTTTTCTATTCCACATTTTATTCCAGTCCAACCGTTTTCATTATGGCTTGCAGTTACCATGGCAAGACTATCGGCATCTAAGTGATGTTGGGCAAAATATATCATAGGCGATAAAGCTAACCCCACGTCGATTACTTTGAGACCACTTGTCAATAAGCCTTTTGTTAGATGGTATTTTACTTCACTACTGTATGATCTATAGTCTTGACCAATAACAATTGAAGAGCCTTGGCCTTTAAAATTAGTTATATATCTTCCAAGACTGTAACCAAATATTTCCAATCCTTTTTTATTTATTTCCTCAGGATAAAGCCATCGTGCATCATACTCTCTAAACCCGTTTGGAGAAATTTGAGCTCTATCTAAACTTTCGTTAAAATCAAGAGAAAGAGGTTTTTGATTTTCAAAAATTTCCATTTTTTTCTTGCTTTGTAATTTCAAATATACAATAGTTTCAATGTTGGTTCGCGTAAAGTGAATAAAAGAGAATAGAGTGAAAGCCTCTAACTGTACCCGCAACTGTAATTACGAAGTTTAATTACGAATACCACTGAAGAAATTTCGGGAAGGTGTAATTAAGCATTGACGTATAAGTCAGGAGACCTACCAGCAGAATTCAGTCATCCTCAAGTAATCGGGATAATTATTTGGTCTTTTCAAAGGTTGTGGTGGCTTTTTTTAACCACTGCAACAAACAATATTTCAGTATTGTATTGTAGCACTGAACCAAGGAGGTTGTATGCATAAGTTTATTGTAACTTTAATATTATTAAATATGTTTAGTGTTTTTTTAGCTGCCGATGAAGTAAGAACACTAGTGATCACCCCGAGTGGATATGAAACTCAAATAAATAAAGTAGGTGGTAGTGTTACTGTAATTTCTTCAGAAGAAATTACTAATAGTGGACATCAAACAGTGAGTGAAATATTAAATATGGTTCCAGGCATTCACTCTGTATCTACTGGTTTTGGTGGTACAGTATCCCTTTTTTCTCGTGGACATGACTCTGATATGACAAAGATAATGTTAGATGGAGTTGATCTTAATGATCCCTCTGCATTTGGAACGACTGCTGTTCTTTCCACGCTAATGTTAAACAATATAAGTCGAATAGAGATCGTGAGAGGACCTCAAAGTTTAATTTCAGGTGCGGATGCTATGGGTGGAGTTATTAATATAATTACCAATAAGAGTATTACTGAAAATTCAGTTTCAGCAACTACTGGTAGCAACAGCACTCATAGCGCAACTGTCAAGATAGGTACAAAACAAAATGATTTTAAAGTAAATTTGAATCTTAGTAAATTTCAGACAAAAGGTATTAATGTTCGAACTGCAGGTAACATCGATGACGATGGATTTGACCAAACTTCGATGAATCTGGCAGTTAATCGTGATTTTAACGATGTTAGGGTAAAATTTAATTATAAAAATCAGGCTGGCAGAGTTGAGTATGATGAATCTACTTCTCAAGCAAGACCAATATATGCCGATAATGATTATATTTTTTTGAACACAGGAATTGATTACGAATACTCCCCCAATACTCTACTGAGTATCGAATATAATAAATCAGACTTCGATCGAAGAGATAATGGTCAATGGGGTAGTACTAATTATTTCTCAAAAGTTGAAATGTTAAAAGGCAAATCAAAAATTATTCATAATGGAAACATAGTTCTGGTAGGCATAGAAACAAAGTCTGAGCAATATTTGGGAACTTACGCGCCACCAAATAAGAATAGTGTAAGTGAACAAAGTTTCATAATTCAAAATGAATTTAATAATCAAAATACATCTATACTTGCAGGATTGAGATTTGATAATCATGAAGCCTACGGTAATTATACTACTTTCAAGGCTTCATTAAATCACCCTATTGAAGACGTTCCTGGACTTATCGTTAAAGCAAGTATTGGAACTGGTTTCAGAGCACCTACTTTAGGTGAACTATATGGTCAATTTAACGCTAATCAATCATTACAACCAGAAGAAAGTCTAGGATATGAATTTGGATTTATTAATTATTTATCTTCTAAATTAGATTTTGGTTCAACTTATTTTAAAAGTGAAATTGAAGACGCGATTACTTATGGGTCTCCAACGTATTATAATGCTGGTGGAATATCTGAGCGCGAGGGAATAGAGACTTATATTAATATATATCCCTATGATAATTTTTCTCTAAAGGTAAATCATACTCATTTAACTACAGATGAAAAAGTATATGTAAGACGCCCGAACAATAAACTATCGTCATCAGCAAATTACAAATTAGATGATCAAATAGATATTTTTGGAAGTTTATTAGTAGTTGAGGATCATTACGACGTGGGATCAGTAAAAATTGATTCTTTCCAGGTACTAGACGCTGGTATTAATTATGCACCAAATAAGAGTACAATTCTTAAATTTAAAATTAATAATTTAACCAATGAGCGTTATGAGCAAATTTCAGGGTATCCTGGATTACCTAGACAGATTTTCCTTGAATTGTTCAAGAATTTTTAAGAAGTTTAGAGTTGTATTAAACATTGCATAAAATAGTTCATTTAATATATTGATGTTATGATAAAAAGTCACTTGAACATTGTTACTATTTTTACATTAATAATACTTTTGGCTATGAGCAGACTGGTGCCTCATCCACCAAATTTTACTCCGATTATTGCCATGGCTGTTTTATCGGGAGCCTTTTTAAATAATAGGCTTTTATCTTTTACATTCCCTTTGCTTGCAATGTTTATAAGTGATTTATTTCTTGGATTTCATTCAGGCATGTTTGTAGTTTATTTTTCAATTGCAATTTGTATATTTTTAGGATTTTTAATTTCCAAGAAACCGAGCTTGATAAATTCTATAATAGCACTATCAGCTAGTGTATTTGTATTTTACGTGATAACTAATTTTTCCGTATGGTACAATTCGGGCCTCTATCCTCAAACAATCGAGGGATTAATTTCGTGTTACATTTTAGCATTACCCTTTGTTCAAAATACTTTGGTTTCAACACTATTTTTTGGGCTTGGATCTTTTTTTGTTTACGATAAGCTTCAAAAATATCTAATTTTTAGCACAAAAAATCAGAATAGTTAGTTGAATAACGATATTTAAAACATTATATCAATAGTATAATTATAAGGAGATTCTATGGACACCGCGTTTTCAAGTGAAGATTTAAAGTTTCAAAGTGAAATAAGGGATTTTATTAAAACCAATTACCCGCAAGAACTTAGAGACTCAATTAATTCAAAAAGGAAATTAGGTAAAGAACTTTCAAGGGAAGATCTTACGGCTTGGCATAAGATTTTAGGAAAGCACAACGGCTGGTCAGCACCAAGTTGGCCTAAACAATATGGTGGCGCTGAATTTACTCCTACACAAAAATATATTTTCGAACAAGAATGTGCAAAAGCTGAATGCCAATACATAATGCCATTTGGAATCAACATGGTTGGTCCAGTAATTTATACCTTTGGAAATGAAGAGCAAAAAGCTCAACACTTACCTGGAATTTTGAGTGGTGAAGTTTTTTGGTGCCAGGGTTACTCAGAGCCTGGCTCAGGTTCGGATCTTGCCTCATTAAAAACAAGCGCTGTGAAGGAAGGCGACCATTATATCATTAATGGACAAAAAACTTGGACTACAATGGCACAGTATGCAGATTGGATTTTTTGTTTAGTAAGAACTAATCCAGATGCTGAAAAACCTCAACAAGGCATTTCATTTCTTTTGATTGATATGAAAACTCCTGGTGTAACAGTTAGACCAATCAAGCTTATGGATGGATCTCATGAGGTGAATGAAACTTGGTTTGATAATGTCAAAGTTCCAGTAGAAAATTTAATTGGTCAAGAAAACATGGGTTGGACGTATGCAAAATTTTTATTAGCTCATGAAAGATCAGGTATTGCCGGTGTTGCAAGATCTAAGAAAGCAATAGAAAGAATTAAGCAAATTGCAAGCTCTGAAATGTCATACGGCGAACCTTTAATTCAAGATCCAGCATTCAAGGCAAAAATAGCAGCTGCAGAATTAGAGTTATCAGCACTTGAATACACTGAATTAAGAACGCTCGCAAAGGACTCTGCAGGTAAAGGTCCTGGGCCAGAGTCTTCTCTTTTAAAGATTAAAGGAACAGACATTCAGCAAGCTGTTACTGAGTTGGCCATGGAAGCTGTTGGATATTATGCAAATCCTCACCTAGGCACAACTTTGAGTAATGAATATGTCGGTCCAGACTACGCTACGAACCTATCAGGAACATATTTTAACTTTCGTAAAGCATCTATTTATGGAGGATCTAACGAAATTCAAAGAAATATCATAGCTAAAATGGTCTTAGGACTTTAGTACCTTTTGACATATTTACTGTCATAACTTATAACGCTTTTTTATGAATTTTGATTACACCGAGGAACAGACCTTGCTGGACAACATGGTTACTTCTTTTGTAAGAGATAATTATGATTGGGACACTCGTTGCAACATTGTCAAATCAGAAGAGGGATGGAAAGAAGAAAATTGGAAACAATTTGCAGAACTTGGTCTTCTAGGGGTTCCATTTGATGAAGCTTACGGAGGGCTTGGTGGAAAATCTGCTGATTTAATGATTGTTATGGAACAGTTTGGAAAAGGACTCGTTGTTGAACCATATTTACCAACTGTAATATTAGCTGGTGGATTGATATCAAAACTTGGATCTGAGGGGCAAAAGAATTCGATAATACCAGAAATAATCTCAGGAAATATTAGATGTGCGTTTGCATATGCTGAGCCACAAAGTAGATTTGATTTAAATGATGTAAAAACGTCAGCCGCACTTAACGGAAATGACTATGTATTAAATGGATTTAAGTCTGTGGTATTTGGAGCAGGTATGGCTTCACACCTAATTATTTCTGCAAGAACTGAAGGAGAGCAAAGATCTGAGTCTGGAATTACATTATTTATTGTTGATACAAAGTCTGAGGGACTTACACTGCAAAACTATCCAACAATTGATGAATACAGAGCCTCAGAAGTTATCATTGAGAATCTAAAAGTTTCAAAAGATAATGTTTTAGGAAAAATTAATATGGCTTACGATGCCATTGAGGAAATTGTAGATATAAGCACTATTGCTGCATGCTCTGAAGCAGTTGGTATCTTGCAAGTTTTAAAAGACTCTACAACTGAATATTGCAAAAATCGGAAACAATTCGGACAGTCAATTGCTAAAAATCAGGTTATACAGCACCGTCTTGTGGATATGATGATTGAGTATGAACAGGCTAAGTCAATTCTTTACATGGCAGTGACAGCGGATTTGAGTAATTCAGATGAACGAAGAAAAGCAGTATCAGCTGCTAAAGCACGTATAGGTAAAGCAATAAAATTTGTAGGCGAAAGCGCTATTCAATTGCATGGTGGAATGGGCGTTGTTGATGAATATATGGTAAGTCACTATTTTAAAAGGGCGACAATGATCGGTGTATTATTTGGAAACACTGATTATCATATGAAAAGATATATGACACTTACCCAATCAGGTATTTCATCATCTGACGAAGCAATTTCAGTCAGTGTAACTTAAATAAACTTTATTCAGCAAGTTTTTTAAATATGTGAGCTGTATGCTCAGCACCTGTTTTGAGAGCCTTACCACCATCCATATTCGATGCTTCAGCCCACTTTTCAGCTAACATATCCGCATTAAGTTCATCGCCTTTAAGAGCAACCCCTTGTGAATGAACTATCTCAGCAGAAGCAAATACACCAGCACCGGCTGATATCATTGCACCATTCGGCGCATCTTCTGATGCCATAAACATGACCGCAGGCGATACAGTTTCTGGTTTCAAACTGTCAAAAACCGCATCTGGCATTCCTAAATTTTCTGTCATTCTTGTTGCTGCAACAGGAATTAGAGAATTTACTCTAATATTATATTTCATACCTTCAATTTTAAGAGTATTCATTAGTCCAACAACTCCCATTTTAGCTGCACCGTAATTCGATTGTCCAAAATTTCCAAATACGCCAGAAGATGAAGATGTCATAATAATTCTTCCATAATTTTGTTCTGTCATAATTGGCCAAACCGCTTTTGTACAATAAACAGAACCCATCATATGAACGTTTACTACAAACTCGAAATCATCAAGTGTCACTTTTGCAAAAGATTTGTCTCTTAGAACACCTGCATTATTCACTAAAATATCTACACGACCAAAGGCAGCCATTGTATCATCAACTAATTTTTTCACG
Organism: uncultured Pelagibacteraceae bacterium; assembly: GCA_902577765.1. Taxonomy (GTDB): domain Bacteria; phylum Pseudomonadota; class Alphaproteobacteria; order Pelagibacterales; family AG-422-B15; genus CACNXQ01. The sequence continues at coordinate 153,094 of CACHAK010000001.1, forward strand.
CCTGCTTTATCAGTTACACTTGATCCATTAGAAATTGCCTCACCGCCCATTGCTTTTATTTCATCAACTACCTTATCAGCAGCTTCACTTGATCCACCAGTACCATCAACAGAACCACCTAAGTCATTTACGACAACTTTAGCTCCTCTTTTTGCAAATTCCAATGCATGACATCTTCCAAGTCCGCCACCTGCGCCTGTAACTATTGCAACTTTATCATTAAAATTAATTGTCATGTATAACTCCTATTCGATTAATTCCGTTAACTGAGAAAAATTGTTTATAACTAAATCAGCATCATTGTAAATATTTTTATTATCAGTATATCCATAACCCACCAAAACAACGGGCATATTTGCATTGTGGCCAGCATTTAAATCTGTTGCACTATCCCCAATCATTATTGACTCATCTTCGCTTACATTTAATTTTTTACATATCTCAATCAGTGGAAATGGGTCAGGCTTACTTTTTGCAAATGTATCTCCACCAACGAGGTAGTCAAAGTAATGTAAGACCCCAAGTTTTTCTAACAACATATTACTTAGTTTTTCCATTTTATTTGTACAAACTGCCAATTTTAATTTTTTAGATTTTATTAGCTTTAATACTGTTTCAACATTTTTAAATAATACACTATCGTCATCAATATTATGAGTATAGTGAAGCAGAAATATTTTTAACATCTCATTAATTTTATTATCATCATGAGGAATATTTTTTGTTATTACAGTTCTTCTAATTAATTCACGAGCTCCATATCCAACTAAATTCCTTATTTCCTCCAATGTGACAAGCGGTTCATTAAGCTCTGATAGCATATAATTCAGAGAATTCTTAAAGTCTGGAGCTGTATCAACTAGAGTTCCATCTAGGTCAAATATGAAGAGTTTCTTATTTTTTAAATTCATTTTCTTTGAGTAAATCTATGAAATAAAATTTTACGATACAATTAATGGCATATTGGTTATTTTCCAAAAAAAATTCAATGAAAAATTTAGAAATAATAATACTTGCCGCAGGTAAGGGCACAAGGATGAAATCAAGTAAACCCAAAATACTTCATGAATTGGGCGGTAAGCAAATAATTGATTATGTGATCGATGCGTCAATTAAATTGAAGCCAAAAAGAATTCACCTTGTTGTAAATAACCAAATTAAAAAAAATTTTAAAGAATATAACAATTTAAATATTGTTATTCAAAAAAAACAGAACGGTACCGGTGATGCAATAAAGTCTGCTATAAAAAGTCTTGAAAAAGATTCAGTTACTCTAGTTCTTTACGGTGACGTCCCTCTTATAAAACATAAAACTATTCTTAATGTCTCAAAAATCAAGACAAACATAGTTAATTTATTATGTTTCAATAAAGAAGAAAGAAATAACTACGGTAAAGTAATATTAGGTACTGATGGCTTGATTAATCAGGTGATTGAGCAAAAAGAGCTAAAGAAAAACGAAAATTACTACTTATGCAATTCAGGGATCTTTGCTATCGAGACAAAGCTATTAAGTTCTTTGTTACCTAAATTAAATAATAATAATAAGAAGAAAGAATTTTATTTAACTGATATATTTAATTTGGCATTTAAAAAAGGCGTAAAAATTTATCCAATAGAAACAGCTGAGACAGAAGTTATGGGTGTAAATGACAAAAATGATTTATCGATGGTTGAAAAAGAAATCCAAAATGAATTGAGATCCAAGTACCTTACTGCAGGGGTGACCATGAGAGATCCTGATACTGTATATTTATCGAAAGATACTAAAATTGGAAAAGATGTTACAATTCATCCATTTGTGATTATAGGAAAAAATGTCGTTATTGGTAACAATACTGAAATTCACTCATTCAGCCATATTGAAGATTGTAAGATTGGAAACGAAGTCAGTATTGGACCTTATGCAAGAATAAGACCAGGCACACAACTAAATAACAATGCTAAGGTTGGTAATTTTGTAGAAATTAAAAATTCAAAAGTAGACAAGGGGTCAAAAATTAATCATTTGTCATATATTGGTGATACAGAAATTGGTAAAAAGGTTAACGTGGGAGCTGGCACTATTACTTGCAATTACGATGGTACCTCAAAATTCAAAACAGTTATCAAGGATAAAGCATTTATAGGTTCAAATTCATCTTTAGTGGCTCCGTTAATTGTAGGAAAGAATGCATATATTGGTTCTGGTTCAACTATAACTAAACAAGTAGTTGAGAACAGTCTTGCAGTTGAAAGATCATCTCAAAAGACGGTAAAAAATTGGTCAAATAAAAAAGGGCGAAAGTAATGTGCGGTATCATTGGTATAGCTTCTAAAGAGAATGTATCCTCGAATATTATAAATGCATTAAAGAAATTAGAATATCGTGGTTACGACTCTGCTGGTATTGCAATAATCTCTTCCAAGAAGATCAATCAAAGAAAAGTAAAAGGTAAGCTTGATAATTTGATTTATGCTCTTCAGAAAGATCAATTTGATGGCAATACGGGAATAGGTCATACTCGTTGGGCTACTCATGGGGAACCTTCAGATAAAAATGCACATCCCCATTCATCAACCTCTGTATCGCTTGTACATAACGGAATAATTGAAAATGCTGCAGATTTAAAAAAATTAAAGGAAGTAAAAGATTACCACTTTGAGTCCGACACTGACTCTGAAGTAATTACTGCGTTATTAACGTTTTATCTAAAGGAGGGTCTGAGCCACCTAGAGAGTGTTCAAAAAACAATTTCTTCTCTAGAGGGATCATACGCACTAGCAATCATTTTTAGTGATAGTAAAGACACCATTTATGGTGCTAAGAATGGAAGCCCACTTGTTGCAGGTACAAATGGAGTTGGTAATTCAATAGGATCTGACTCGATTGCACTAAGCTCAGTTGCCAATAAAGTGTGTTACTTGGAAGACGGGGATATAACAGTATTAAACAAAGAAAGTATAGAAATTTATAACCTGGAGGGCGAAATAGCGAATAGAGAATTTGTTGAAATAGGAATAAACGAATCAGAAGTCTCAAAAGGTCCTTACAAACATTTTATGGAGAAAGAAATACATGAACACCCTCATGCAGTAGGTGAAACATTTCGACAATTTATAGATTACGATAAGGGCTCAATCGCAATTTCAAATATTAGTTTAAATTTTGATAAAATTTCAAAGATTTATCTGGTTGCTTGCGGAACAGCTTATTACTCATGTTTGGTGGGAAAATATTATTTTGAACAATATGCAAGGACACCGGTTGAATGCGATATGGCATCAGAGTTTCGTTATCGTGATCCAGTAATTGAACAAAATGCATTATGTATATTTGTTTCTCAATCTGGTGAAACCGCCGATACTAAAGCTGCATTAGATTATTGTAGAAAGCAAAAAATTCAGACGTTGAGTATTGTAAACGTTAAAAATAGCTCAATTGCAAGAGATAGTGATCACTGTATTTATACTAAGGCAGGAGCAGAAATAGGGGTTGCTTCAACGAAGGCATTTACTGCTCAATTATCAGCACTTTTATCTCTCTCAATTCATTTAGCATCAGAAAAAAATTTCATGTCTATTGAGGAAAATCTAAAATTATGTAAGGAGATTATGCAAGCACCTCTATTGCTTGAACAGGCAATAGAGAGATCTTATTCACTAAAAGACACGGCAAAAGCAATTATAAATGCCAAGGGTGTAATGTATCTTGGCCGCGGTACTGCGTTTCCATTAGCACTGGAAGGAGCATTAAAGTTTAAAGAAATATCATATATTCACGCAGAGGGATATCCTGCAGGTGAAATGAAACATGGTCCACTTGCTTTAATTGAAAAAGATTTGCCAGTTGTGTGCATTGTTCCACCGGGTCCGCTATTCCATAAAACAATTTCAAACATACAAGAAGTTATTGCTCGTGGAGGTAAAATATTAATGATAACAGACGATGAAACATTAGAGTCAAATTCTGAAAATATTTGGGAAGTTTTTCGCTTACCAAAATGCCCCAAATCAATTGAGGCAATCGTTTATTCAGTTCCAATTCATATGCTTGCCTATTATACGGCGGTTGAGCTTGGTAATGATGTCGATCAGCCAAGAAATCTTGCTAAGTCTGTTACTGTTGAATAATTTATTGACACAAAAACTGACAACATATTATCTTTGTTTAAATGTTGGCAAAAATAAGCATTCTTATTTTTTTATTTTTTTTCAATGCAATAAGTTTCATTCACGCATATGAAGTTTCACCTGGTGTTTTGAGAACGCCAGATACACAATTTGAAAATCTAAAAGATTATCCATTTGAGCCAAATTATATTGAAATTGACGGTCTAAGAATTCACTACCTCGATGAAGGACCTAAAGATGGTGATCCAATTTTTCTTCTTCATGGCTTACCAACTTGGAGTTATCTATTTAGAACAATGATACCGGTGTTAACTGACGCAGGTCATAGAGTCATTGTTCCTGACTTAGTAGGATTTGGAAAGTCAGATAAATTGATATCTAAATATGACTATAGTTATGAGTTTCATATCAACACTATGAAGGCTTTGGTGGTGCAACTTGATTTAAGAGAAGCTACATTCTTTGGACAAGATTGGGGAGGCATGATCGGACTTCGGGTTGTAGCTGAGATGCCTGATCGTTTTGCAAGAGTTGTTGTTTCAAATACAGGCATGGCTGCTAGAGATGGAATAACTGCATGGCTATTTGAGAATTTTGTAAAATTTATGGTCTGGTGGAATGGAGATGTCACTTTTGAGGAACTTAAGACTGCTGCCGATAAAGCACTAATGTTGGAAGAGCCATCACCACTTGAAGGTATGAGAATGTTTTCAAAATGGATTGCACACTCGTATTACTCGGACGATATGGATGTATCAGGAATTATTTCTACCTTCGGGCGTTTAGAGCTATCTGATGAGCAAATCAGAGCTTATGAAGCTCCGTATCCTTCAGGTAAATACAAAGCAGGAGCTCATGTCATGGCTTATTTTATACCAACACAATTATCCGAGAATGAGAAATACTGGAAAGATGTTTATGAAAAATGGGAGAAACCTTTTCTTGTGGCGTTTGGAGATAATGAACGAATAACATTAACTATGAAGGAAGATTTTTTGACTAGGATACCAAACCCGACTGTTGTTAACTTGGAAGGAGTTGGACATTTCTGTCAAGAAGAGGCCGGTCCTGAACTAGCAAACTTAATAAATGATTTTATTCTAAAAGACTAGAAAATATAAAATTTATATCTATTATAAATTGTACTTTTATTTAAAATTAAACATATGACTGTAACTTTAAGATCAGATGGAGATGTTTCAATCATTCAAATGGATGATGGCAAAGTAAATGTATTTTCACCTGACATGATAAAAAATTTTAGTGAGATATTAGATCAAGTTCCATCTGATAAAGGTTCTGTTTTAATAGCAGGTCGAGAAGGAATGTTCTCTGCTGGGTTTGATTTAAAAGTAATGATGTCTAGTCCAGAAAACGCTGCTGACATGGTTAAAAGTGGTTTTAATTTATTATTAAAAATTTTTACTTTTCCAAGACCGATTGTTGCAGCCTGTAGCGGACACGCAATCGCGCTTGGCGCCTTTTTACTTTGTAGCTGTGATCATCGAATAGGAATTAAAGGTGACTTCAAAATTGGAGCTAACGAATTAAGAAATAACATGATTATTCCAACACCAATACTTGAACTTGCAAAATTTAAATTGACAAAACCACACAAGCAGAGAGCGCTATTAAATGCAGAAATGTATTCAATAGAAGATGCTATTGCTCCTGGTTATTTAGATGAAGTAACTGAACATGAAAAGTTAATGGAGCTTGCATTGGCTAAAGCAAAAGATCTGGCAACACTCGCTCATCCACAATATCAGCAAACCAAAAAACTTGATCAGGAAGATGTGGCAGCAAAAATAAGTGCTGGGATAGATACCTTAGGATCAATAAACTAAGTAAAATCAATGTATTTTACTGAAACTCTAGTATTTTACTTTATTTAGTACTATAAAGCCCGCAAAACGAATATTTAAAAAATATGAAGAAATGGTCTGTTAACAGCTGGAGAAATTACGAGGCTAAGCATTTACCAGAGTATCCAGATGAGAAAAAATTAGAAAAAACTGAAGATCAGTTAAGATCTTATCCACCACTTGTTTTTGCAGGTGAAGCAAGAGACTTAAAAAGGAATCTTGCCAAAGTTTCAGAGGGTAAAGCATTTTTACTGCAAGGCGGTGATTGTGCGGAAAGTTTTGATGATTTCAATGCAGATTACATAAGAGATACATTTAAAGTATTGTTGCAAATGTCAGTCACATTAACTGCTGCGGGTAATTGCCCTGTCGTAAAAGTTGGAAGAATGGCAGGTCAGTTTGCAAAACCACGAAGTGCCCCTAAAGAAGAAATAGATGGTGTTGAGTTAGATAGCTATAAAGGTGACATTATAAATGATATGGACTTTACTGAAGATGCGAGAGTTCCCGATCCTGATCGTATGATCAGAGCATACACACAATCAGCTGCTACACTTAATTTATTAAGAGCTTTTGCTAAAGGTGGATTTTCAGATTTAAATAAAGTTCATCAATGGAATATGGGATTTGTAGATGAAAGTCCTCAAGGGAAGAAATTTAGAGAACTAGCAAATAAAATCTCGGATACATTATCTTTTATGGAAGCTATTGGAATTTCCTCAAGAAACACAAAACGTTTAAGAAGCGTTGACTTCTTTACAAGTCACGAGGCTTTATTGCTTCCTTATGAAGAATGTCTGACGCGACTTGATAGTACATCAGGTGAGGTCTATGACACATCAGCTCACATGGTTTGGATCGGTGATCGAACCAGACAGCCTGACGGAGCACATGTAGAATTTTGCAGAGGGATTAAAAATCCAATTGGAATAAAATGCGGACCATCTTTAGATCCTGAGGAATTGAAACAACTTCTTGATATTCTGAACCCTGAGAATGAGGCTGGAAAAATAACATTAATTTGTCGATTTGGTTCTGAGACTATAAATGAAAAGTTACCAAAGCTTATACAACCGTTTTTAAATTCAGATCACAATTTAGTTTGGTCTTGTGATCCAATGCACGGTAACACCATGAAAGCTAATTCAGGCTTTAAAACAAGGCCGTTTGAAAGTGTTCTTAAAGAAGTCGAGACATTTTTTGATATTCATCATCAAATGGGAACATACCCAGGTGGAGTACATTTAGAAATGACAGGTCAAAATGTAACTGAATGTATTGGTGGCGCTCAAGCCATTAAGGATGAAGATCTTTCAGCAAGATATCATACCCACTGTGATCCAAGGCTGAATGCAAATCAAGCACTTGAACTTGCATTTTTAATATCTGAAAAGCTCAGAGAGTCCCAAGAACCAAATAATTCAAAGATTACGATTGCTAAGTAATTGCGACTAAATTATTTAGTTGTAAGATCAGTCAAATGACAGAAAAAACCTCCATATTAATCGTTCAGTCCAATCCACAAGTGGGAAATATTGATAAGAATAAACAAATTGTGATTGATCATATTGAAAGCAATAAATCTGACCTCATAATTTTCTCTGAATTGATGCTCACAGGTTACCCGCCAGAAGATTTAGTTTTAAAACCAGCTTTTATGGAAAAAGTTAACAATGCAATTTCAGATATTTTGAATTGTTCTAAAAATAGTAATTCAACAATAATCATAGGCACTCCTTTTTTGGAAGAGAGCAAACTGTTCAATACAGCTCTAGTAATTAAAAAGGGTAAGATCTTACATAAACATCATAAAATGGCTTTGCCGAACTATGGAGTATTTGATGAAAAAAGAATTTTCTCAAATGGAGAGAAGGTCAGCATAATCGAATTTAATGGAATTAAATTGGGTCTATTTATTTGTGAGGATATATGGGTGAACGAAACAATTGTTGAGATTGATAAAAATGAAATTGATTTGGCGGTATCATTAAATGCATCTCCATTTGATATAAATAAAATTGAGGAAAGAGAAAAAAAAGCACTCAGTTTTGCAAACTCTATTGATGCTCCTTTAATTTATGTAAATCAAGTTGGAGGTCAAGATGAGATAGTTTTTGACGGATCTTCCTTCTTATGTGATCAAAAAAAGGTAATTTCTAAATTCAAATACTGCACTGAAGAAAGTAGGGAATATACATTCAACATCAATACTATGACTTTTGATATTGAAGAAGAGGTACCTCTCAGTATTGACAAGCAAGATATTGTCTATTCCAATCTTATGCTCGGGCTAAGAGACTATGTTGAAAAAAATAAATTTCCTGGAGTTGTCATTGGCATTTCAGGAGGTATAGACAGTGCATTTAGCGCGGTTGTTGCAACCGATGCACTAGGACCTGAAAGAGTAAAAGGCATTTTAATGCCATCTCAGTTTACAAGTGAGGAAAGTAATGAGGATGCAAATCAGCTAGGCAAAAAATTAGGTATCGAGTTAATAAGTGTTTCTATAAAAGATATCGTAAATTCATACGATAGCACTCTTTCAAATTTATTTGCGGGTAAAGAAAAAGATATTACTGAAGAAAATATTCAATCAAGAACCAGAGGCGCTATATTAATGGCCTATTCAAACAAGTTTGGCCATATGGTAGTTACTAATGGCAATAAATCAGAAGTCTCAGTTGGATATTCAACTTTATATGGAGATATGTGCGGGGGGTTTTCAGTAGTTAAGGATATTTATAAATCTGATTTATATAAACTTTCCGAATGGAGAAACTATAATCTTCCATCATTTTCAGCAATTAAAGCAAAGGAAGTTATTCCTAAAAATATTATAACAAAAGAGCCCACTGCTGAACTTAAAGAGGATCAGAAAGATAGCGACTCTCTTCCGCCCTATGATGTCTTGGATAAAATTTTGTACTTACTTGTTGAAAAAGAAAGTTCAATTAACGAGATTATTTCGAGAGGTTATGAGCCAAGCTTGGTTACAAAAGTTCAAAATTTGCTCTATAATTCTGAATATAAAAGACGACAAGCTGCTCCGGGTGTAAAAATTTCAGAAAGAAATTTTGGATATGACAGACGATACCCAATAACAAATGCATTCAGAGATAAGGAAAAATAGATGACAACGATAACAAGATTTGCCCCTAGTCCAACTGGATTATTGCACTTGGGTAATATCAGAACAGCCCTCATAAATTGGTTGTATGCTAAAAATAGCGGTGGAAAATTTATTCTTCGAATTGATGATACCGATCAAGAGAGGTCAAAAGATGAATACATTTCTCAAATAAAGTATGATTTGGAGTGGCTAGGAATAGACTACGACGAGACTTTCAATCAATCTTCTAGATTTGAAAGATATAAAGAGCAATTCGAAAAATTAAAATCTGATGGCAGGATATATGCTTGCTATGAAACTCCTGAGGAGCTTGAGAGAAAAAGAAAGCTTCAAATGGCTGCCGGTGGAAAACAAGTGTATGACCGTTCTGCATTAAAATTAACGGAGCAACAAATAAAAAAATATGAGAATGATGGAAGAAAACCTCATTGGCGATTTCTTCTTCAAACAGAACGCATGAAATGGAATGATTTATTAAAGGGTGAAATTGATATTGATTTAACAAGCTTATCAGATCCAGTTTTATTTCGAGAAGATGGTGTTCCACTTTATACATTCAGTTCTGCTGTAGATGACGTTGATTATAATATTACTAATGTAATTAGAGGAGATGATCACACTAGCAATACTGCTGTACAAATTGAAATCATAAATGCATTGGATAAAAATAAAATTTCATTTGCACATCATGCCCTTTTAAAGGCATCTACAGGAGACAAACTATCAAAAAGAGACAATGTAATATCAATCGATAGTTTCAGAAAAGATAATATTGAGCCCATCTCAATTCTCAGTTTACTAGCAACGATTGGAACTTCTAATTCAATTGAACTAAAAAGTGGGATAAAACAAATCATTGAAGAATTTAAACTTGAGACGATTTCAACATCACCAGGACGCATCGAAATTGATGTCCTAAAAGCGCTTAACAAAAAACAAGTCCAAAAATTTGATTATGAGGAAATTCAATCAAGACTTACTGAGATTGATGAAAATGTTGATAAAAAGTTTTGGGATACCATAAAAGGCAATTTGGAAACTGTTGAAGAAATATCTTCTTGGACTGACGTTGTATTTAACAGTAAGCCCGCTGTGTCTGATGATAAAGATTATATAAAATTAGCATTAGAGTTAATGCCAGAGGAACCTTGGGATGATGATACTTGGACTACTTGGACGAATACCATAAAAGAAAAAACAGGACGCAAGGGCAAAGAATTGTTTCTCCCATTGCGAGTAGCATTCACAGGACTGACTCATGGTCCAGAAATGAAGCTTCTCATACAACTAATTGGTAGAGACAAAATTGTTGAGAGGACTCAGACTTAAATGGACTTAATGCTTTACGATACATTTACCAATTCAAAAAAGAAGTTTGAACCAATTGATCCAAATAATGTGCGCATGTACGTATGTGGGCCAACTGTTTACGATTATGCACATGTAGGCAATGCTCGACCAGTTATAGTATTTGATATTTTATTTCGATTACTCCAAAAAATTTATGGCAGCGAAAATGTAACTTATGTAAGAAATATCACTGACGTTGATGATAAAATTATACACGCAGCAAATGATCAAAATGAAGACATTGGAATACTTACAGAAAAGACAATTAATTATTTTCATGACGATGCGAAATATATTGGTGCTTTAAAACCTACATTTGAGCCAAGAGCAACTGAACATATACCTGAGATGATCGAGTTGATTGAAAAACTCATATCAAAAGAGTTTGCATATGTAGCGGATGGTAATGTTCTTTTTTCTTCCAATAAATTTAAAGAATATGGAAAACTCTCTGGCAAGAATTTAGATGAAATGGTTGCTGGTTCGCGTGTAGGTTTAGAAAGTTATAAAAAAGAAGAATCTGACTTTGTATTATGGAAACCTTCAAAAGAAGATGAGCCCAGTTGGAAAAGCCCATGGGGAGATGGGAGACCTGGCTGGCACATTGAGTGCTCTGCAATGAGTGAAAAACTTTTAGGTGAAAATTTTGATATTCACGGAGGAGGCCAAGATTTAATATTTCCACATCATGAGAATGAAATTGCTCAAAGTGAGTGTGCAAATAATAACAAATTTGCAAATTATTGGGTTCACAATGGCTTTGTCACTGTTGAAGGTAATAAAATGTCAAAGTCTGATGGTAATTTTGTAACTGTAAATGAGTTAAAAGATAGTTTCCAAGGGGAAGTTATTAGGCTTACCATGATATCAACCCACTACAGACAACCTCTAAATTGGACCAAGGATAACCTCAATGAAAGTAAAAAAACATTAGATAAATGGTACACATTTTTGAGCAATTTTAATCATGATGAATTAAAAGATGCAAATAATGATAATGAAATTATGGAAACATTGTTGGATGATATGAATACACCCAAAGCTATCAGCGTGCTTCATCAAAAATTTAAAGACTGCCAATCAGGTGATAAAGGCTTAGTAAGCAATTTTTTGTATTCAGCAAATATGCTTGGACTTTTAAACGAAAAACCATCTGAATGGCTTTCCTGGAAAAAGGAAAATTTAAATATTAATACCGCTCAAGTTGAGTTGCTTATTGCTCAAAGAAATGAGGCACGATCAAACAAAAACTTTGATGATGCTGATAGGATCCGAGATGAATTAGACAAAATGGGAGTTATCCTTGAAGATCAAGGTGATGAAACAACTTGGAAAGTTAAGTAAGTGAAAGAAAAATTATACATATTTGATACGACTCTTAGAGATGGAGCTCAAACTTACGGTGTTGATTTTAATGTTGATGAAAAAAAGCTTCTCGCAAAGAAATTAGATGAGCTTGGTGTTGACTATATTGAGGGTGGATGGCCAGGAGCAAACTCAACTGATACTAAGTTTTTTAATGAAGATTTAAAATTTAAAAACTCAATGTTCACAGCGTTTGGCATGACTAAAAAATCTGGTCGCAGTGCGGAAAATGATCCTGGTTTGGCTGCAATGATAAATATTAATGCGCCTTCAGCATGTGTTGTTGGAAAATCTTGGGATTTCCATGTTGATCTTGCACTGGGAATTACCAATCAGGAAAATTTAGAAAATATTGGAGAGTCAGTAAAATTTTTAGCAAAAACGAAAAAAGAAGTGCATTTCGATGCTGAACATTTTTTTGATGGTTACAAATCTAATCCAAATTATGCAATTGAATGTCTTAAAGCTGCAAAGTCAAATGGCGCACGGTGGCTTGTTCTTTGTGACACGAATGGAGGAACCCTTCCCCATGAAGTTGAAGATATCGTTTCAAAAGTTTCTAAAGAAATTTCAGGAGATCATCTTGGAATTCATGCACATAATGACACAGGTAATGCAGTCGCCAATACTCTTGCAGCTGTAAGAGCAGGTGCAAGACAGGTTCAGGGTACAATAAATGGTTTAGGTGAAAGATGTGGAAACGCTAATCTAATTTCACTATTACCAACATTTGCTTTTAAAAATGAATTTGAAAACAAATTTGACTTATCAATTAATAGAGAACGACTTAATCTTTTAACCGAGCTTTCAAGGCTCCTTGATGAAATCTTAAACAGAGTCCCAAATCGAACAGCACCTTACGTTGGCTCTTCTGCTTTTGCACATAAGGGTGGATTACACGTTTCTGCGGTCAATAAAGATCCAAAGACTTACGAACACATCAATCCTGAACTTGTGGGCAATCAAAGGCAAATTATCATCTCTGAACAATCAGGAAAATCTAATATTTTATCAAAGTTAAAATCAGCAGGCATAGAAGTTAATGAAGACGATAAGACAATTCAAAAAATCTTAGATCGAGTAAAAGAAAGAGAATTTAATGGGTACTCCTACGATGGCGCCGATGCTTCTTTTGAAATTCTTGTTAATAAAGTACTTAGCAAAATGCCAGAATATTTTGAAGTAATTAGTTTTAATGTGAATGTACAAAATTCAGGTGAAGAGGGGCAAACTATGTCAGAAGCTTCTGTGAAATTAAAAATTGATAATGATGAAATTATTGGTACCGGTAAAGGAGTTGGTCCAGTCAATGCATTGGATAATGCTCTTCGAAATAATTTTAAGTCAAGCTGTTATGCTGAGTACATAAACGATTTATCATTAATTGATTATAAGGTTCGAATTCTCAATACAGGTACCGATGCGATAACTCGTGTTTCAATTGAAAGTTCTGATGCAAATAAAAAAAGTTGGTACACAATAGGTGTTTCAGAAAATATTATTGAAGCATCTTTTAGAGCTCTTATTGATAGTGTTGAATTTAAATTAATGAAAGAACAAGTAAAATTTTAAATTCAAATGAATTTTGATAAAATTTCAATTATTCTTGTTGATACTCAATTACCTGAAAATGTCGGTCTTGTTGCTCGCTCTATGTACAATTTTGGTTTTACTAATTTAAAACTGGTATCACCTAAACTCGAATGGCCATCAGAAAAAGCACTTGCTGTAGCTGTAGATGCTAAGAGCATAGTTGAAAATATCAAAGTATATAGCTCTCTTCGAGAGGCGTTGAGTGACTCTAATTATTCAATTGGCTACACGGCACGTCTAAGAGATATGAGTAAACAATTTAGTGACAATTCTAAAATTATCGGTGAAATAAAAGAACACAAAATTAATGATAGTATCGGTGTTGTTTTTGGTGGTGAAGCTTCGGGACTTACAAATGATCATTTGTCACTTATAACAAAATGTGTAACTATTGATACGCATGAAAATTTTTCATCTCTTAATTTATCTCATGCAGTCAATGTATTTTGTTATTCATTATTTTCTAAAGTATTTAAAACGGAGCAGTTAGTTGATAAGAATTCTGAGCCTCATGGAAGTCAGAATGATCTGATGTATTTTTTTGATCATTTAGAAGAAGAGCTTGAATCTAGAGGTTTTTTTCAACCTGAAGAAAAAATGCCAAAAATGAAGCAAAACCTAAGAAATATCTTTCATCGTGCTGATCTTAGTGAACGTGAGATAGCAACACTTAGAGGGGTTGTGACAGTGCTTACAGAATATAGAAAAACTAAGGAAATTTAGCTTTCAGGTTTGACATTGGTGAGGAAACCAGTATAAACCACGGATCATCAAATATGACAAAAAGAGTTGCACAAAAACATAAAATAGACAGACGTCTGAGTGTCAACCTATGGGGCAGACCAAAAAGTCCATTCAACCTGAGAAAATACAGGCCCGGCCAGCATGGACAAAAGCATACAGGTAAATTGTCTGATTATGGTGTTCAGTTAAATGCTAAACAAAAGCTTAAAGGTTATTATGGAAACCTCAACGAAAGACAATTCCGTAACTGTTATAAAGAGGCTATTAGACAAAAAGGTGACTCAGGTGAAAACTTAATTGCTATTTTAGAAAGCAGACTAGATACTATTGTCTATCGATCAAAGTTTGTACCAACTGTATTTGCTGCTAGACAATTTATTAATCATGGGCATGTCAAAGTTAATGGAAAAAGAGTTAATATCGCAAGCTGTCTTCTTAAAGAAGGTGATGTTGTCGAAGTCAAAGATAAATCTAAAGAGATGGCATTAGTAGTTGAGTCAATGAAAAGCCAGGAAAGAGACATCCCAGGATACATTACAGTTGATGAAAAAAAATGTTCTTCAACTTTTGTAAGGACACCTCAGTTTGCTGAAGTTCCATACGCAACTCAAATGGATCCGAAACTAGTTATCGAGTATTACTCTCGATAATATTAAAATGAGTGCATCGCACTGGTTTTCCAAATCTTATACTGAAGCTAAGAAACGATTTCATGAATCTGTTAATCAACTAGAGTCACTGGGTCATCTAGTTCAACGAGATAGCTTATCATTAGATTTAGTGGGTCCTGATGGAGAGGATCTCACAATAGACATCGCAGTTCTTGGATCTTTAGCAAGTAATAAATTATTGTTATATACCTCTGGTATACACGGCGTTGAGGGTTTTGCCGGTTCAGCTATACAACTTTCAGTTATTGATATGTTAAAAAATCAAGAACTAATCGAGGATTATTGCATAATTTTCGTACATATCATTAATCCTTTTGGTATGGCTTGGCACCGAAGAGTCAATGAAAACAATGTTGATATGAACAGAAATTTTATTAACACTCATAGCGGTGAGCCTGATGGCTACAAAAAAATAGATAAATTTTTAAATCCAAACACAATACCAAAAAAATTTGAATTATCTTTTTATATAGATGGAATAAAATTAATTTTGAAATATGGTTTCACTAATTTCAAGCAATGGTTTGCTCAAGGTCAGTACACAAGGCCATCCAGCCTACAGTATGGAGGTAATAAACTTCAAAAAGGTCCTAAATTATTAATTGATTGGTTGAGAAAAAACTTAAAAGAAACTCAAATGATATTTGGTATCGATTTGCACACTGGGCTTGGTAAATCTGGTTACGATACTATTTTAATTTCAGACCAAATTAATGAAGCTGATTATGAATTGCTGCAAAATTTATATGGAAGTCATATAGCACCGTTGGATCCAAATAAGGGAGTGGGCTATCACGTAACAGGCGACATTCACTCAGGAATTTCATCTGAATTTCCATCTATTAAGTGGCTTACGATTACACAAGAATTTGGAACTTATGGACCTGTAACAGTTTTTAAAAATTTAAGAGCTGAAAATAGATGGACACAAAATAATAAACTCAATGATCCGTTGGATATTATGGAACATTGGAGTAGAAAAAATTTATTACGTACATTTAATCCAGACAATATGGAATGGCATGAAAGTTTAATTGCGCGAGGAAAGATTGTATTTAATAGAGCAGTTGAATATCTTATTTCAATAGACTAATTGTGTGCAATTCCTTTTGTATCAAAAACTGATGCTAACTCTCCACTTTTATGCATGTCTAAAATAATATCGCATCCTCCAATAAACTCGCCCTTAATGTAAAGTTGTGGAATTGTAGGCCAGTTTGTGAAATCTTTTATACCTTGTCTTAGTTCGTCACTTTCCAAAATATTTACATCTTTATAATTTACGTTCATGAAAGAAAGAGTATTTACAACAGCATTCGAAAATCCGCATTGAGGCTGGTCCTTTGTCCCTTTCATGAAGAGAACTACATCGTTTTGATCAACAATGTTTTTTATTTCATCTTGTACATTATCAGTCATTAATGAAGAATTAACTGCTTTTTATAATTATTCAATAATAATTTTGAGCCCTTTAGGTCAAAATTCATTGAACCATTTTGTATGGTGGTCAATTAAGCTTGATAATTCAATCTCTCCAATCGAATTAATTGAGATAGATGTTCCTCCAATTTCTCCAATTCTTTCTATCTTGACCGCACTCTTGCTTGCGTCAACTTCTAGTTGTTCAAGTTTATTTTGTGAGACCTCAACCAGGTATCTAGCTTGATCCTCGCCAAAAAAGAATCCGTGAAGAAAATCTTTTGTTATATCAATTTTTATACCTTGCATACCTGAGATGCACATTTCAGCAATTGCAATAAGAACACCACCTTCACCAACATCATGAACAGATTTTAGTAATTTCTTAGCGACGCAATTTAGAATGAATTTTCCATTTTTTAATTCATTATCCAAATTAATTGACGGGGTACCACCATCTTCTCTATTTTGTATGATTGAGAGATAATGACTATTGCCTAAATGATTATCGCTTTCCCCAATGAGGCATAAAAAATTACCCTCATTTTTAAGATCTATTGTCATTGTATTAGATAGATCTCTAATTAGTCCGACACCTCCAATAGCGGGAGTAGGATAAATCCCTACACCATTAGTTTCATTATAAAGTGATACATTTCCTGAAATGACAGGATAATTAAGCTTACTGCAAGCATCTCCCATGCCACGAATGCATTCTACAAATTGTCCCATGATTTCTGGCTTTTCAGGATTTCCAAAATTCATACAATCTGTAATTGCAATTGGTTCAGCTCCGGATGCAACAATATTACGCCAAGTTTCAACAACCGCATGCTTTCCTCCTTCATATGGATTATGTCTGCAGTATGTGGGTGAACAGTCTGTACTGATCGCTATTCCTTTGTTGGTTCCATGCACTCTGACAACAGCCGCATCAGAACCAGGTCGTACAACTGTATCTGCCATAACCATGTGATCATATTGTTCCCATATCCATTTTCTGCTGCATAAATTTGGATGGCTGATCATTTTTAATAAATCACTTAAGATATCTTTGTCTTCAAAATCCTTACTTTCGAAACTAATTAGGGGAGAAGGGTCATTGACAATATAATCTCGCTGATACTCTGGCGCATCCTCTACCAAAATATTAATTGGTATACTTGCCTGTTCTTCACCATCCATATGTAATATTAATTTTTTTGTATCTGTAACTTCACCAATTATTTCAAACTCAAGATCCCATTTTTTAAAAATGCTTCGGGCAAGTTCTTCTTTATTGGGTTGAATAACCATTAACATTCTTTCCTGACTCTCTGATAGCATGAGTTCGTAGGCAGTCATGTTAGCTGCTCGCATAGGAACCTTAGATAAATTTATATCAATTCCTACATTTCCTTTGGATGCCATCTCAATAGATGATGAAGTTAAACCTGCTGCCCCCATATCTTGAATTGCTATAATTGCATCCTCTTTCATTAGTTCTAGACAAGCTTCAAGTAATAATTTTTCAGTAAAAGGATCTCCAACTTGAACAGTGGGTTTTTTTTCTTCAGAGTCATCGTCAAATTCTGCAGATGCCATAGTTGCGCCATGAATACCATCTCTACCTGTTTTTGACCCAACATATACTACTGGATTTCCTATTCCCGCAGCCGCTGAATAGAAAATTTTATCTTTTTTTGCGATGCCAACCGTCATAGCATTAACCAATATATTGCCGTTGTAAGACGGATGAAAGTTTACTTCACCTCCAACAGTTGGAATTCCAATACAATTTCCATAACCTCCGATGCCACCGACAACGCCTGAGACTAAATGCTTTGTTTTTGGATGTTTGGGATCTCCAAATCGAAGTGCATTCATATTTGCTACAGGTCTTGCACCCATAGTAAAAACATCTCTTAAAATACCACCTACACCAGTTGCAGCACCTTGGTAAGGCTCTAGAAATGAAGGATGATTATGACTTTCCATTTTGAAAACAGCAACATCTCCATCATCAATATCAATAACACCCGCGTTTTCACCTGGCCCTTGAATAACTCGTTCCCCTGATGTTGGTAATTTTTTTAGCCAATATTTAGACGATTTATAGGAGCAATGTTCATTCCACATTGCACTAAATATTCCAAGTTCAGTAAGATTTGGTTCACGCCCAAGGCCCTCAACAATTTTTTCAAACTCATCAAGCTTAAGACCGTGACTTTCTACAAGTGATTTTTCTATATCAAAATGCCAATTGGATGAGGTCATTAACTTAGAAGACTTTCAAAAATATTTCTTCCATCATCACATCCATGAATGCTTTCAGCTGCTCTTTCGGGGTGAGGCATCATACCTAGTACATTTTTGCTTTTGTTGAACACCCCAGCAATATTATTTATTGAACCATTTGGATTTGAATGGGCATTGATATCTCCGTTTTCGTCACAGTATTGAAATGCAATTTGATCGTTGTCTTCAATTTCTTTTATTTGATTACTGTTAGCAAAGTAATTTCCCTCATTGTGAGCTATTGGCATTTTCGAAATTTTAGATTTATTAGTAAATATGGTTTTTTTATTTGTTGGTTTGATTATTACATCGCGACATATAAAGCTTAAACTGCTATTCCTTATTAGCGCGCCTTGAAGAAGGCCGCTTTCAATTAGAATTTGAAATCCATTACATATTCCCATTACTGGCACTCCTTTATTTGCATTTTCAATCACGCTTTTCATGATGGGTGATGTTGACGCCATTGCGCCACATCGTAAATAATCACCGTAAGAAAATCCACCTGGAACAACAATCAAATCTGATTGTTTTATTGTTGAGTCTTTGTGCCAAACCATTTCAGGTGAAGAGCCAATAATGTTTTGTATTGCAACAGCGACATCTCTGTCGCAATTCGAACCCGGGAAAACAATTACATGTGTCTTCATTTAATTTTCAATTTCTACTGAGTAGTCTTCAATAACTAAGTTAGCCAATAATTTCTCACACATTTCATTACACTGCTTCTCAGCTTCTTCTTTACTCTGACTGTTGATTTCGAGCTCTATGAATTTTCCCTGTCTGACATCATTAACGTTGTCAAATCCAAGAGATTTTAATGAATTTGCAATAACTGAGCCTTGAGGATCAAGTACGTCTTTTTTTAACGTGATATGAATTTTGGCAAGCATCAGACTTTAATGCACGATTCCTAATCTTGAGGCAACCTCCTCATATGCACTTAATAAACTGCCGAGGTTTCTTCTGAACACATCCTTATCAAGTTTCTTATTAGTTTTTTTATCCCATAATCGACAAGAATCAGGACTTATTTCATCAGCTAATACAATTTTTTTGGGGTTTGATGAGAGTCTGCCGAATTCAATTTTGAAATCTACAAGTATGATATTCTTTTTGAGAAAAAGTTTTCTTAAGTGTTTATTAATTTGAAGAGACATTTTATCTATTTTTTTCAGCTCAGAAATTGTTGCCCAGCCAAAAGTGATAAGGTGATCTCTTGAAATCATTGGATCATCCAAACTATCTTCTTTGTAATAATATTCTAGTAAGGGTTTTTTAAGTTTTAATCCTTCTTTAATCCCTAATTTTTTAGCAATAGAGCCAGCCGTTATATTTCTTACAACAAATTCAATCGGAATAATTTCACATTTTTTTATAAGTTGCTCACGGTCATTCAGCTTTTCTTCAAAATGTGTTGGGATACGTTTTGATTTAAGGTACTGCATAATGTAAGCAGAAATATGATTATTTAGTACGCCTTTGCCTTTAAAAATTTTATGTTTCTTTTTATTATAAGCTGTAGCATCGTCTTTAAAAATTTGAATGAGTGTGTTTTTTTTAGGCCCATTAATAATTTTTTTAGCCTTACCTTCATATAAAGTTTTAGATGATCTCATTGCAGGTAATAAAAATATTTGTTAAGATAAGTGCTTAAATTAAATTAAATTCATTCAAAAGTACAAAAAATCATGAAAAAACTTGATGAGAGAAAAAAAGGTTTCGAGGGTAAGTTTGCTCGTGACCAGGAACTAGAGTTTAAAATATTAGCCCGCAGAAATAAGTATTTAGGTGTGTGGGCAGCTGAAAAATTAGGCATATCAGGCCCGGCTGTTGAAGAATATTTTGCAGAGGTTGTAAAATCAGATCTTGAAGAAGACGGGGATATGGATGTTTTCAGAAAGGTTAGAAAGGATTTTGACGATAAAGGTATTTCAATTTCAGACGACGAATTAAGACAAAGTATGGATCAATTATTACTTCAAGCAAAAGAAGAAATTATTGGTAAAGACAACATATAAGAGTTTTTATGCAGTATCAGTTTGCCCAAAAAAAGAAAAAGTCGGTAAAAAAGAAAGTAACCAAAAAAAAGAAGCAAGTTACTAAAAAAAAGATTGTTAAGAAATCAACAAATAAAAAATCAGTTAATAAAAAGAAAGCTTCATTATTGGATATGATTGATCGTTCTAATTATGTAGTATTTTACTATGCAGGAGCTTATGCGCTGATTTTTGGTTTATTTGCAGTCGCAATTTACTATTCAAATTAAATTACTTAAAAACTTTTTTGAAAATATAGTCAGTTCTGCGAGCAGCATGTTTTAGATCTAAAATTTTTGATATTTCTTTTTTGCTTAGGTATTTTTTTAATTCTTTATCTTTGTTAAGTATTACCTCAAAATCTGTATTCGTTTTCCATACTTCCATTGCATTACGTTGAACTATCTTGTACGCATTTTCTCGGGATAAACCTTTTTGTGTCATTGCCAACATTAAACCCTCTGACATTGGCAACTTTTTTAATCTATCTAAATTAGTTTTCATATTTTTTGGATACACAACAAGATTTGAAATTACATTATTCAATCGTGAAAGTGCAAAGTCGATTATAATATTTGCATCTGGCGCCATTATTCTCTCTACACTTGAATGAGATATATCTCTTTCATGCCAAAGAGTAATATTTTCCAAAGCAGGCACCGTATAACCTCTAATCAGTCTTGCTAGTCCAGTTAAATTTTCAGTAAGAACAGGGTTTCTTTTATGAGGCATTGCAGAAGAACCTTTTTGTCCTTTTGAAAAAAATTCTTCAACTTCTAAAACTTCAGTTCTTTGTAAATGTCTTATCTCAGTAGCTAAACGTTCAATTGAACTTGCAATTACCGCGAGAGTATTAAAATATACTGCGTGACGATCTCTTGGTATTATTTGAGTTGAAATAGTTTCTGCTTTCATTCCTAATTTTTTTGCGACGTACTGTTCAACTCGCGGATCAATATTTGCATAATTGCCAACTGCCCCTGAAATAGCACATATATTTATTTCTTCGATTGCTTTTAGAAAACGTTTATGGTTCCTTTGAAATTCTGCATAAAAAGATGCCATTTTAACTCCAAAGGTTGTGGGTTCCGCATGAATCCCATGACTTCTTCCAATGCAAGGTGTGTTTTTATGTTTTATTGCAATCTTTTTTAATGATTTTAGTAAATTTACTATTTCCCTCTCAATTATGACTGAGGACTGTTTTAGTTGAACATTACAAGCCGTATCTAAAATATCTGAAGAAGTTAGACCTTGGTGAAGAAATCTTGCTGGTGGACCTGCGTATTCAGAAATTGTTGTTAAAAAAGCAATTACATCGTGCTTCACTTTTTTTTCAATTTGATCAATTCTCTTTTCATTAATCTTTGCTTTTGATCGAATTTTTTTACTTGTTCCTTTGGGAACAGTTCCTAATTTTTCCATGGCTTCACAAGCAAAGAGCTCAATATCAAGCCATATTTTAAATTTAGAGATAGAGCTCCAAACGTCAGTCATCTCGGCTCTAGAATAACGAGGGATCATATAAGTATGTTTTTAATCTTTAATTTACGGTTTATCAAGTCCAGCAGGCGATTTTGTAAAAATTTCTACACCATCGTTGGTAATGCCAATACTATGCTCAAATTGTGCTGACAAACTTTTATCTTTTGTAACAGCCGTCCAACCATCGCCTAACATTCTAACATCATATTTTCCAAAATTTATCATCGGTTCCACTGTAAAAAACATGCCTGGTTCAATTCTTTCACCTTTACCTTTATCCCCGTAGTGAAGAATGTTTGGAAACTCATGAAAAACTTTTCCTAGTCCATGACCACAAAAATCACGAACAACACTGTAGTTTTGTTTTTCTGCATACGTTTGAATTGCACTACCAATATCACCTAATGTTGCATTAGGTTGAGCAGCATTGATGCCTTCATGCATTGCATGAAAAGTGCAATCAATTAATTTTTGTGCTTTGGCATTTATTTTTCCAACAGGAAACATGCGGCTAGTATCGCCGTGCCAGCCATCAACAATTACTGTCACATCGATATTAACAATATCTCCATTTTCTAAAATTCTTGATGAAGGAATTCCATGACATATTACGTGATTAATCGAAGTACAAACTGACTTAGGATAACCCTTATAAAATAAAGGAGCAATAAGGCCTCCATGACGAACTATGTAATCAAATGCAATATTATCTAATTCTTCAGTGGAAACACCAGGCTTTACTTTTTCAACAAGAAGATCCAATGTAGATGCAGCAAGATTTCCTGCTTTTCGCATCCCCTCAAAATCATCAGAGTTATGAATTGTATTATTCACTTTAATATCTTTATCTTTCTATTTACACTTATACCATTTCTATCAAAAGAACAGTCATAACATAATGGCTCAACACCCATTTTTTTAACCTTCTTAAAAGTATCTGCATATTTATTATCAATATCTGCAGCGATCTTAAATTTATTGCAATCGTTTCGTTGAACTAAGAAAAGCATTACAGCTCTAACAGACTTTGCTGGAAGAGTGGATAGCTCTATCAAGTGTTTTAGCCCTCGCTCAGTGACCGCATCAGGAAATTCTGCAATTGATTTATTTCTCGATAAAGTAACATTTTTAACTTCAACGTATATTTCTTCTTTTTTTGTCTTTACTAAGAAGTCAATTCTAGAATTATGTCCGTACTTAACTTCTCTTTTGAATGATACAATTTTTCCTAGCTCTGTAATTTTGCCATTGCTTATTGCTTCCTCAACAATTCGATTAGCTCGATGAGTATTTACACCCACCATTGCTCCGTTTGATTTAATTGCTTCTAAAGTAAATTTTAGTTTTCGGTTAGGATCATCTGCTTCTGTTAAGTAGACCAAATTATCTTTTTCAAGCAGTCCCATCATAGAGCCTGTATTAGGACAATGAGCCGTGACAATTTTTTTACTATCAAGTTGAACATCTACAAAAAATCTCTTATATCTTTTAATGAATTTACCAGTGAGGAAATTTTTTGAATTTTTTGACATAAGCTTATGAAAGCATCGTTGATTATTATAGGTAATGAAATTTTATCAGGTCGTACACAAGATAAGAATCTATCATATCTTGCAAATTGGTTGAATGAAATAGGTATTCAATTAACAGAAGTCAGAGTAATTCGCGACGAAGAGGATGTAATCGTTGAGACAGTTAACCATTTAAGAAAAACTTATGACTATGTGTTTACCACTGGCGGTATTGGGCCAACACACGATGACATCACTTCAGAGTCAATTGCTAAAGCATTTTCTGTTGATTTGGAAATAAATCATGGAGCGCTTTCAATATTAAAAGAGTATTATAAAGATGGGGAGCTCACAGCCGCTCGAATGAAAATGACTAAGATGCCTGTTGGCTCAGAGCTTATTGAAAATCCAGTCAGTAGAGCGCCAGGTTTTAAAATGGACAACGTATTTGTCTTGGCTGGTATACCAGGAATTATGCAAGGTATGTTGGAAGGAGCTAGACAATTCCTTAAGAAAGGGGATGTAGTAAAATCTAAATCAGTCGATATTTTTACACCTGAAAGTAATGTCGCTGAGATACTCACTAAACTTCAGGAAAAATATAGCTCTGTGGAAATAGGCAGTTATCCATTTAGCAAGGAAAATAGATTTGGAACATCAATTGTTATGCGTTCTACAAGCGATGATCAGCTATCTAAATGCGATATGGAATTGAAGGAATTAGTTAAAAATTATGATACAAAGTATTAGTATTTTTTATCCACAAATCATTAAATAACTGATTTTATTGGTTTTTATTATTTTTTTAATATTTACTTAAGAAGGATTCTCAATAATAATTGCCTAATTTTATAAAATTAAGGGGAAATAAAACATGAAAGTATTAATGCTAAATCCCGGAGATCACGTTGCGATTTCGTTTTGGTTGATCTCTATGGCCATGGTTGCCGCTACTGCTTTCTTCTTTCTTGAAAGAGATCGTGTAGCAGCTAAATGGAAAACGTCCCTTACAGTAGCCGGTTTGGTTACTGGTATTGC
The DNA here is from genome assembly GCA_902577765.1 of uncultured Pelagibacteraceae bacterium. Taxonomy (GTDB): domain Bacteria; phylum Pseudomonadota; class Alphaproteobacteria; order Pelagibacterales; family AG-422-B15; genus CACNXQ01. Next base: position 177,694 of record CACHAK010000001.1, read on the forward strand.
GGCGTGGCACTACTTCTATATGAGAGGCGTATGGGTTGCTACTGGTGACTCACCAACAGTTCTTCGTTACATTGACTGGTTGATTACTGTGCCTCTACAAATCGTAGAATTTTACGTAATTCTTGCGGCGATGACTGCTGTTGCTTCAAGCCTTTTCTGGAGACTATTAATTGCATCAATTATTATGCTTGTCTTCGGTTACATGGGTGAAACTGGAGCGATGAATGTAACTCTAGCCTTCGTAATAGGTATGGCTGGATGGCTATATATCATCTACGAGGTTTTTGCAGGTGAAGCAAGCAAGGCAAGTGCTGGTAGTGGAAACGCTGCTGGTCAAACTGCATTTAACGCATTGAGATTAATTGTTACAGTCGGATGGGCAATTTATCCAATCGGTTATGCTGTAGGTTACTTTGGTGGCGGCGTTGACGCTGGTTCATTGAACTTAATCTATAACCTTGCAGACTTTGTTAATAAAATTGCATTTGGTATGGCTATTTATGTAGCTGCAGTATCAGACAGCAACTAATAAACTGCAAAGCAAATAATAAAGAAGGGGCCTTCGGGCCCCTTTTTTTTTATCAAATGTTAAAGTTCTGGAACTTAATTACACATAGAGTTATAAGTCATTGTATTGGCCTCATGGCGGAATTGGTAGACGCAAAGGACTTAAAATCCTTTGGGATTTATTCCCGTCCCGGTTCGAGTCCGGGTGAGGCCACCAAATAATCACATAATTTTTATTCGTGTTATATCTGCGTATTTTTGATATATTCTAATTCATGTTGAAATTTAGAGCTTGTATTTATTCAATCTTAAGTATCTTTTTATTAATAGGTATTTCAAATGCATCTAGTTTAGAGAACAGAGTTACCTCTTATCTTAATGGTCTAGCTAATAGCTTAGGCACTAGTGTATCGTCATTGTTTACAGAGAACAGCAGAGTGAAGTACCTTGATTTGAATTTGGGAGTACAAGATGGTTTAAAGCCAACAATATCTCTTACAAATGTAAATATGATTTCTGAGTATGGAAATAGCGCAATATTTAACCAAAACTCTCTTAACCTTCATAACAATGACCAGACAATCAATCTTGGCGTTGGACATAGAACTCTCCTAAATGATGACAAAGTTATATTTGGACTAAATTTATTTTTTGATTACGCATTTGATGACTCACATCAGAGAAATGGAGCAGGCTTGGAAGTTATAAGTAGCGTATTCGATTTGAGATCCAATATCTATGACGCTACTTCTGGCATTGAAACAGTTTCGACAGGTAAAGATGAAGAGGCAATGGACGGATGGGATATGCGTCTTGATTATCATGTACCAATTAAAGCAAATGCAAGAATATTTGCAGGATTATTTGAATTTGAAAATGCAGCTGGTTCATTTGAAGTAAAAGGTGAGAAATATGGTCTTAACATAATTGGTAACAATCTTGATTTAGAAGTTGGATATATCGATGACAATAAAACAGGTGATGGTTCATTCGCAAGCCTAAGCTATGTTATTCCTCTTGGAAATAGTAGAACTTTTTCAAATGACACGTCTAATTATTTTGAATATATCTCAGTTGCTGAAAGATTGTATGAGCCTGTAAAACGGGAAAATAAAATAAAAGTTGTAACAACAACATTAAATGTAAAAGCGAGTGGATTTTAAATTATGGCAAGGTTATCTATAAGACATTTATATTTAATTTTAGTTATGAGCCTCTCAGCCACATATTATTCATACGCTGACAGCCACGTTGATAGTTGCACAATCACAGGTGGTATATATGACAAGGAAGAAGTGATTGACAATGGATATTGTGCAAGTGCACCAGCTGCTTATGAAATTATTGCATATGAATTGTATTTATGTACTAGTGAACCAGCTGCTCCTACAACAACAGCAGTGATGGATTTATCCAATTGTTACAAAAACTGGGAATTAAGTTCAGGAGCAACTCTTTCCGTTCAACAGAACGCTACTGTAGATGTCCCAGGCAAAATGACTCGACCTCCAAACGGTACTTACACACATGGAGTTATGTTGATAGATAATTCATTTGGAATAACTGCATCATTACAATTTGACGAAGCGGTCACAGATCAGGACGGCAATTCTGGTGTTTATTGTGGAACAAAAAGTGGTTCTGGCACATATGGTACAGGAGCAGTCCCGTCGGGTACTTCTGAATGTGGAGCTTCAGAAATAACTGCAGGTAAATTTACTGAATTGTTAACTAGTTTTGATAGTGGATCTTTTGAGGGAACCGCAGAAGGAGAAAACCTAAATGGAACTTCAGCGAGTATTAAGGGCTATTTAATAGATACGAATTCTTATTTAGCAGAAAATGATGCGGATGTTGATAAACTTATTGGTGCAGCCACCTTTGCATCGCCAGTCAATTTTACAGAGACTACAACTACGATTACAATGTCATTCAATGTAGGAGAAGGTATGTCAATGTATAACAATGGTGCAAATAGAATTGTTTTTGGCAGCGGTCCTTTTCAGGCAGTTATATCTACAGATTAAAACTTAAATTGCTCATTTAAAATTCGTTCATCAAAAGAATGGTCCTCATCAAATAGGAGCTCTACAACTTGATCTTTACTTTGATGCACTTCAACAGAACTTATATCTCTAAACTCTGTGCTATCAGCAACAACACTTACGGGTCTTTTCTTACTTTCAATTACTTCAAACTTCACATTTGACTCATTATTTAGTATTGCCCCTTTCCATCTTCTGGGTCTAAAAGCACTTATAGGAGTTAATGCAAGGACATCTGCATTTATTGGCAGTATTGGACCGTGAGCAGATAAATTGTAAGCTGTACTTCCAGATGGCGTTGAAATTAATACACCATCACAGATAAGCTCATCCAACCTTACTTTGCCATCAACTGAAATTTTTATTTTTGACGCTTGATGTGTTTCTCTAAGTAATGATACTTCATTAATAGCAATTGCTTTATGAATAGAACCTTCGACACTTACTGCTTTCATTATCAACGGAGATATTTTAATTGATTGAGATAGATTAACTCTATTTACCAAATCGTTTTCATTTGAAGAGTTCATCAAAAATCCAACACTACCATAATTTAAACCAAATATTGGTAAGTACTTATCCATGTGAGATTTTATTGCTTCAAGCATAAAACCATCGCCACCTAAGACAACTATTACATCAGCATTATCAAAGTCATTCTTACCATACTTATCTTCTAAGATCTTTTTTTGAGAACTTGCTTCATCACTGCTGGAAGCCAAAAAAACTGGTTTATTCAAATTCATGGTTTTTTACCTACAAAAAAGTATTTCTTTATCCTAAAATCCTGTCTAATTGAACATAATTAATTAATTATTCTTATCTTATGTCTTTAGATGGGTATTTACTCTCAATAGATCAAGGCACAACCAGTTCACGGGCCTTAATGATAGATATTCAAGGAAATATTATTAGTCAAAAAAACTTCGAATTTAAACAGTATTTCCCGAATGATGGCTGGGTTGAGCATGATCCAATAGAAATTTTAAAGACAACAGAAGACGCTATTAATTTTGTGATTCGAGAAACAAACATAAGCCCAAAAGATATTAATATTGCAGGTATAACAAATCAAAGAGAGACGGTCGTTGCATGGAACAAAATAACTGGAAAGCCAGTCTACAATGCTATTGTATGGCAGGATAGACGAACAGAAAACTTTTGTGAGACATTAAGAGAAAAGAATTTAACAAAACTAATCCAATCAAAGACTGGTCTCATAATTGATCCTTACTTTTCAGCAACAAAAATTAAATGGATTATTGAAAATATTGAAGAAGCAAAAAAAACTATTCATGAAAATAATTTATTAGTTGGAACTATTGACTCTTGGCTCATATGGAATTTTACAAAAGGTGAATATCATTATACTGACGTTACCAATGCATCAAGAACAATGCTTTATAATATAAATGAAGATTGTTGGGATGACGAATTATTAAATATTTTTAATATTAACAAAAATATTTTGCCTGATGTAAAAAATTGTGCTGATGATTTTGGAGCAATAGACCCTAGTTTCTTTGGAGAAAAAATTTCAATAGGCGGCGTAGCAGGCGATCAACAAGCAGCAACTATTGGACAGGCTTGTTTTAAGGAAGGAATGGTTAAATCCACTTATGGCACAGGTTGTTTTTTATTAATGAATACTGGAAATAAATTTATAAAGTCCGAATCCAAATTATTGTCCACTAAAGCCTATAATATATTTGATAAAAAAGATTTTGCTTTAGAGGGTAGTATCTTCAATGCGGGTACTGTTGTTCAATGGATGCGTGATGAAATGAACTTTATTAACGATGCAAGCAAGGTTGAAGAGCTCGCAAATAACAGCACTAACGAAATACAATTCATTCCTGCTTTTACTGGTTTGGGTGCTCCTTATTGGAATTCTGATGTAAGGGGTCAAATTACAGGTATTACTAGAGATACTTCAAAAGCTGATATTGCCATGGCTGCATTAAAATCAATATGTTATCAAACAAGAGATCTTCTTGAGTGCCTGCTTAACGATACAGAACTAAAGAGAAATGATTTTACTATTCGTGTTGATGGAGGCATGTCTAAAAATAATCTTATGATGCAATTATTATCGGATATCACCCAAGTAAGAATTGAAAGGCCTTTGAGTCAAGAGTCTACTGCTATGGGTGCAGCTTACTTAGCTGGAATGAAATCTGGTATATACAAAGATGTTGCAGAGGTCGAGAAATTGTGGAAGACTGACCGCAAATTTGAGCCTACTATTTCGTTGGACGAGGCAGATCAACAATATAATAGGTGGTTAAAAACTGTTGAAGGACTGATGAATAATGGTTGATGTAAAAAATAGTGTTTCAAAAGAAGAATGGGAAACAAGACAAGACTTGGCTGCATTCTATCGAACAATTCCATATTTTGGTTGGGATGATTTAATATTTACACATATATCTGCTAAAGTCCCTGGGACTGAAGATGAATTTCTAATTAACCCTTATGGTTTTTTATTTGATGAAATAACTGCTTCAAACTTGGTGAAAGTTAATTTAAAGGGAAAAATACTTAGTGACACAAATAATTTTATAAATCCTGCAGGTTTTACCATTCATAGTGCAATACATGAGAAAAGAGAGGATGCACATTGTATTGTTCATCTTCACTCAAATGATGGTGTAGCAGTTGCATCGCTGAAAGATGGTTTATTACCTTTATCTCAAACTGGAATGTTAGTTAGAAGTCAAATCGCATACCACGATTATGAAGGAGTTGCTCTTTTTGAAGAAGAAAAAGAAAGATTGGTAAAGGATCTTGGTGAAGCGCGTTTAATGATACTTAGAAATCATGGAACATTGGCTTTAGGTAAAAATGTTGCAGAAGCATTTACAAATATATATTTCTTAGAGAAAGCATGCTCTTATCAAGTGAGGGCTCTTTCTGGAAATCTTGAATTGAACTACCCCTCAGAGGAATCAATTGAAACAACAAGACAACAAGGTGAGGGAAGAGAAATGGCTGCGGCTTTACTATGGCCTGCAGTTAAAAGAAAGATGGAGCGACTAGACTCATCTTTTCTAAATTAATCATGATAAATAAGGAGTTATAGATGAAAGTATTGTGTATTTTATACGATGATCCAAAAGGAGGAATGCCATCGAGTTATCCAGTGGAAACTTTGCCAAAAATTGAGGTATATCCAGACGGTCAAACATTACCAACACCAAAAGGGATAGATTTTAATCCAGGTGAATTGCTTGGATGTGTCTCTGGTGAATTGGGTCTAAGAAAATTTCTTGAGGACGCTGGCCATACTTTGGTAGTTACAAATGATAAAGATGCACCTGGGTGCGTAGCGGAAAAAGAACTCGTTGACGCTGATGTAGTAATTTCTCAACCTTTCTTTCCGTTCTACTTAACAAAAGAACGTATTGCTATGGCTAAAAATTTAAAAATGGCAATAACTGCTGGTATAGGTTCAGACCACGTTGATTTACAAGCAGCTATGGATAATAAGATTGATGTTATGGAAGTTACCTTCTGTAATTCAAGATCAGTTGCTGAGCACATTGTAATGATGATTTTATCTTTGGTCAGAGATTATCACAATCAATACCGTATTATTAATGAGGGTGGTTGGAATATTGCTGACGCAGTACAAAGATCATATGATCTTGAGGGAATGCACGTAGGTACTGTTGCAGCTGGAAGAATAGGCTTAGATGCATTAAGAAAACTTAAACACTTTGATGTTCATATGCATTACTTTGATAGACATAGATTACCAGAATCAGTAGAAAAAGAATTGAATTTGACTTTTCATGAATCTGTTGAGTCAATGGTTGCAGTATGTGACGTTGTTACAATTAATTGTCCACTTCATCCTGAAACTGAAAATCTTTTTGATGACGAAATGATCGGAAAAATGAAAAAAGGAGCATATATTGTAAATACTGCACGCGGTAAAATCTGTGATCGCGATGCAATTGCTCGTGCCATAGAGTCAGGTCAATTAAGTGGCTATGCTGGTGATGTATGGTTTCCACAACCTGCTCCAAATGATCATGTATGGAGAACAATGCCAAATCATGGAATGACACCACATACCTCAGGAACCTCGCTATCAGCTCAAGCAAGATACGCGGCTGGTGTAAGGGAAATTCTTGAATGTTTCTTCGCTGGAGAAGATCAAAGAACAGAGTATACAATTGTTAAAGATGGTGCACTTGCTGGTACCGGTGCCCACTCTTATAGTGAAGGCTCTGCTACAAGTGGTTCCGAAGAAGCAGCAAAATATCAGAGAAAATAGTCTAAATTTTATATTGGGACGGAGTAAAATCCGTCCTATATAATATAAATATGCTTAGCGTTTTTAAAAACTACTTCTCACATTCCACCATTTATGGATTCTTCTTAATGGCAGCCTTCGGACTCTTTTTTATTGTTTCGAACAGTCTTTTAACAGAGTATTTATTTTGGTTTTTTATCCCAATCATTTTAGCTCCCTTTTATGAGTGGTATGTTCATAAGTACCAATTGCACCGAGAGCTTACAAAAAAAGAAGGGTGGTATAGAAGATATCAGATCGTATTACACCATGGGCATCATAAAGATCCTGATAATATAAAACTTCAATTTGCTCCATGGAGATACTTAATTTATACATATGGACAAGTATATTTGCTTTACTCACTTATACTTTGGAGTTTTTCTGCAGCTATGGTTCCTTTTACAGGCCATCTTATTTACCACCTATGGTATGAATGGATACATCTAGCCCATCATTCAAAAGATTATAAGCCAGTTTCTCCACTTGGAAAAAAATTAAGAGATGCACATATGAGTCATCACTTTCATAACGAAAATTATAATTGGGGAATTACCAATATGATTGGAGATTATTTTTTTGGAACATTAAAAGATAATAAGTCTATAAAAAAAAGCACTACAGCAAGGTCAATCGCAGGCTATACTGATTAATTAATTTTTTTTCCACTTTTCGTTAAATGTGATTTTATTTTCATTAAATTCTTTCTCACAGGCTATAAAAAAACTTTCATATACTCCAATTGATTTTTTTCCAGGGTTGTACTTCAACTTACCCTGAAGATCTAAAACAAATAACTTCATTTGAGTTGACTCAGGCATAAGAAGTTTAGTTCTATTATCAGCACATTTTTCTAATAACTCATAAGATTTTTCCGAGCAAGCAGATAACAAAGATAGAATTATAAATAAGGAAAATAAAAATTTCATAAGTAAATATAAAATTTGCTAACAACAGCCAAAGCTCTTATTTTTTGATACACTTTCAGATCCAGAAGTTTTAGCCTCTTCTTTCTTGCACTCAGCATCGTTAGCTTTTTTCATTATTTTATTTTCAATATATTCGTATAAAGATGAGAAACCAAATTTGATTGCTCTTTTTTACTTCATAAGCTCTTCGTCCTCGAAGATTCTGAATAATCTTTAGTACCTCAGGGTTATCCATATGTAATCTATAAAATAAAAAAAATTTAATTACAATAAGAGAAAATCTTTAGCAGATTTTTGTGGTGCCCCCACACGGACTTGAACCGCGAACCTATTGATTACAAATCAATTGCTCTACCAATTGAGCTATAGGGGCATGACAAATAAAACTTTTAAATTTTTAAGTTTTAATTGTCTATAATTATTTGTAGTATACTTAAATGAAAAAATTCTTAGATTTCATTGGTGGTCAAATAGCTTTAGCTTATCTAGTTGTTTTCTTTATTTTAGTTATCGCAATGATAGCTTTAGCTTTTTAAGTTTATATTTGAAATATAGAACATCATTACAGCCGCTGTATTTGATACATTTAAACTTTCAAGGTTATCACTAATTCTTATCTTGAGACTTTCGTCGCAGAGTGAAGTAGTGATTTTCCTCATACCCTTGCTCTCTGATCCTAACACAAAAACGATTTTTTTTGGAAATTTTATATCCGTTATTAAGCTTTTAGCTTTCATATCTAAACCGTAAATCCAATAACCATTATCTTTTAATATTTTGATACAAGAGCTTATATTTTGTATTTTAGTAAATGGTACTTTATCTATGGCGCTAGATGCCGTTTTTGCTAGAAACGAATTTTCTGTTACTGAATTATTGTTTGTCAAAATTATACCATCAATATTAAACGCGAGAGCAGATCTAAAAATTGCACCAATATTTTGTGGATCATCTAGTTGATCCAATAAAAAAATAACAGACTGCTCATTATTTAAATTTTTGATGAAATCTGAAAGTTGGGGCGTTTGTATTTTTTCAACTCTTAAACAAATTCCTTGATGATTTGAGATGCCCTTTAAGAGTAAGTCAATTTCATCTCTGGTTTTTCTAATGGATATGACATTTATATTTTCCAATTTTATTTCACTTTTAAGTTTTTTTTCAGCCTCAGAGGTGAAGTAAACTTCATATTTAACTCTATTCTCATTGATTAAAGCCCCAACCACAGCATGGTGGCCATATATCCAGTAATCAGAATTTTGCCTTTTTTTTGGGAGTTTTTTCGATCTCTTGCTCATTACTTTAATAATTTAGCATTTATAATTTAATTAGGTTCAAAAATATTAATATTTATTGATTTAGGGTCTTTTTTTCCATATAAGTCACCCCTTAAGGTTCTATAGACTAAGTCTAGGGAAACTTATCTTGAGATGTTGAAAACTATCTCGGGAGGGGTGCCCGAGTGGTTAAAGGGGACGGGCTGTAAACCCGTTAGCTATGCTTACGTTGGTTCGAATCCAACCCCCTCCACCACGTAAAGGTACCTTAGGGTAGCTTGAAGGAATAAGCGGGTGTAGCTTAGTGGTAAAGCTCCAGCCTTCCAAGCTGATTACGAGGGTTCGATTCCCTTCACCCGCTCCAAAAGAACGAAGACTAAAAATTGAGAGGAACAAAAAAAATGGCTAAAGAAAAATTCGATCGAAGTAAACCACATTGTAATGTAGGAACTATCGGTCACGTAGATCATGGGAAAACAACTTTGACTGCAGCAATAACAAAGGTGTTATCAGAATCAGGTGGAGCAGAGTTCACTGCATATGATGCAATTGATAAAGCACCCGAAGAAAAAGAGCGTGGCATCACTATTTCAACAGCTCACGTTGAATACACTACAGATGCAAGACACTATGCACACGTAGATTGTCCAGGTCATGCCGATTATGTAAAAAATATGATTACAGGCGCGGCGCAAATGGATGGAGCAATACTAGTTGTGAATGCTGCAGATGGACCTATGCCACAAACTAGGGAACATATACTGCTTGCACGTCAAGTTGGGGTTCCTGCAATTGTTGTTTACTTAAATAAAGTTGACCAAGTTGATGATGCTGAATTATTAGAGCTTGTTGAAGTTGAGATCAGAGACATTTTAAACGAATATGAGTTTCCTGGTGATACAACTCCAATAGTCAAGGGCTCTGCACTAGCTGCAGTTGAAAGTAGAGACGATGAAATCGGAAAAAATTCAATTGTAGAACTTATGAAAGCAGTAGACGATCATATACCTCAACCTGAGCGTGATAAGGACAAGCCATTCCTTATGCCGATTGAGGATGTATTTTCTATTTCTGGACGTGGTACTGTTTGCACAGGCAGAGTTGAAAGTGGTATCGTTAAAGTCGGTGAGGAGCTAGAAATAGTTGGTATTAAAGAAACTCAAAAAACAACTTGTACTGGAGTTGAGATGTTCCGTAAACTCTTAGATACAGGTGAAGCAGGTGACAACATTGGTGCACTTTTACGAGGCATTGAGCGAGACCAAGTTGAAAGAGGCCAAGTTCTTGCTCATGTTGGTAGTATTACACCACATACAAAATTTAAATGTGAAGCTTATGTACTGAAGAAAGAAGAGGGTGGTAGACACACACCTTTCTTTACGAATTATCGACCTCAGTTTTACTTTAGAACTACAGATGTAACTGGAGTTTGTAAGCTTCCTGACGGAACTGAGATGGTAATGCCTGGCGACAACATCGCAATGGAAATAGAGCTTATAGCTCCAATTGCAATGGATAAAGGTGTACGTTTTGCAATTAGAGAAGGCGGACGAACAGTTGGATCTGGTGTTGTAACAGAAATTATCTCATAACTGGAGGAGTGTAGCTCAACTGGTAGAGCACCGGTCTCCAAAACCGGGGGTTGGGGGTTCGAGTCCCTTCGCTCCTGCCATTGAAGTAAGTTTTATGAAGCCATTTAAATTTATTCAGGAAGTTAGAAGAGAAGGTAGCAAAGTTACATGGCCGACTTCAAGGGAGACTCTTACTGGCTCTGTAATGGTTGTACTGATAACAGCTTTTGCGGCAGTATTTTTTTTAATAATCGATCAGATATTCAGTTTTGGTTTAGATAAATTAATAGGAGCGGTAGTTTAAATATGTCTCATAAGTGGTACATTGTGCACGCATACTCGGGATTTGAAAAGAAAGTTGCCGCAGCAATCTCTGAGAAAGCAAAAACAAAAAATATAGAGGACTCCTTTAGTGAAATCATTGTTCCAACTGAGGAAGTTGTTGAAGTTAAAAAAGGAAAAAAAAGAAATGCCGAAAGAAAGTTTTTTCCAGGTTATGTACTTACTAAAATGGAGATGACGGACGAAACATATCATATGGTAAAGTCTTTGCCAAAAGTGAGTGGCTTTCTTGGCCATACACAAGGTAAGCCATCAGCTGTGCCTGAGAGTGAGATAAATAAGATTTTACAAGATATTGAAGAAGGTGTAACAAGCCCTAAACCATCCATTACTTTTGAAGTTGGAGAGCAGGTAAGAGTAAGTGATGGACCTTTTGCATCCTTTAATGGTTTAATAGAAGAGATAGATGAGGAGAGAGCAAGAGTAAAAGTATCTGTTTCTATATTTGGTAGATCAACACCTGTAGAATTAGAATATACACAAGTAGAGAAAGCGTAATGGCAAAAGAGATTGAAGGAACATTAAAATTACAAGTACCAGCAGGACAAGCAAATCCATCGCCACCTGTTGGACCTGCTTTGGGGCAAAGAGGCATTAACATTATGGACTTTTGCAAGATGTTTAATGACAAGAGTAAAAATGAACAGCCTGGTGTTATGTTGCCTGTAGTAGTCACTTACTTTACGGATAAGAGTTTTACAATGGACATAAAACTTCCACCCGTATCATTCTTTATTAAAGAAGCTTTAAAGATAAAGAAAGGATCAAAGGAACCTGGCAGGGATATAATAAAAACTATTTCCATAAAACAATGCGAAGAAATAGCATCAAAAAAGTTAAAAGATTTAAACGCTAATACAGTAGATCAAGGAACGAAAATAATTGCTGGATCTGCGAAATCTATGGGTATAGAGGTAACAGGATAATGAGTAAAAGATTGAATAATATTATTGCTGAAAATGATTTTTCAAAAAGCTACTCACTTGAAGATGCGGTGGACATAGCAATTAAATCAGCAACAACTAAGTTCAATGAAACAATTGATATTTGTATGAACTTAAATATTGATCCTAAAAATGGAGAACAAAATGTTCGTGGGAAACTTAAGCTTCCAAAAGGTTTAGGAAAGGATGTAAAGGTTTGTGTGTTCGCATCAGATGATAAACAACAAGAGGCTAAGGATGCGGGAGCTGATATAATAGGATCTGATGAACTTGTAGAAAAAGTTGAAAATGGATTTTTAGATTTCGATAGATGTATTTCTACTCCTGATATGATGTCCAAAGTTGGTAAATTAGGTAAAGTCCTCGGCCCTCGTAACCTAATGCCTAATCCAAAATTAGGAAGTGTCACAAATGATATAAAAAAAGCAGTTGAGGATGCTAAAGCAGGTGAATTAGAGTTTAAAAATAATGATACGTTAGTACAAGCAGGAATTGCAAAATCTGATTTTGAAAAAGGTGATGTAGTGAGTAATATAAAATTTTTCTTCAAGACAATATCAAAAGAACGACCCTCTGGTATAAAAGGCGATTTTGTTAAGAAAGTCTCAATTAGCCCTACTATGGGGCCAGGTATTAATATTAATTTGGACTCATTTGGAGTGTAATCATGAAAAGAGAGCAAAAAGAAATATTTATAAAAAACTTAAAAACTATTCTAGGTGAAAATAGTCTTGTATTGGTTTTTCATTATAGAGGCATGTCCATGACTGATATGACTAATTTAAGAGTTCAATCTTTCAATTCAGGTTGTAATATAAAAGTTACTAAAAATAGGTTAACTAAATTAGCTCTTAAAGATTCAGATAAGTCAGAGCTATCTGATCTTTTTGACGGGCCAACAGCTATAGCCTACTCAAATGACCCTGTACAATTGACAAAGCTTTTGACAAATTTCGCTAAAAATAACAGTAATTTAGTTATTCTCGGCGGCATAATGGATAACGAAATTTTAACTGTTGAAAAAATCGAAATTTTATCTAAATTGCCATCTCTTGAGGAAATAAGGGCACAATTAATAGGTTTGATAAGTACACCGGCGCAGAAGATTGCATCAATTCTAACTGCTCCACCAGGTAATTTAGCAAGAGTATTTAATGCATATAGTACAAAGTAATATAAATAAGAAAGGGAATAAACATGGCTGACCTCCAACAAATAGTTGACCAACTATCCGACTTAACAGTTATTGAAGCTGCTGAGTTATCTAAAATGCTTGAAGAAAAATGGGGCGTATCTGCCGCCGCACCCGTAGCCGTAGCCGCTGCAGGAGCTGCACCTTCAGGTGATGCTGCCGCTGCAGAAGAAAAAGATGAATTTACTATTGTATTAGCTGCCGCTGGCGATAAAAAGATAAACGTTATTAAAGAAGTTAGAACAATTACTGGGCTAGGTTTAAAAGAAGCAAAAGATCTTGTTGAGGGCGCACCAAAGGAATTGAAAACAGGTGTTTCAAAAGATGAAGCTAATGGCTTTAAAGAAAAGTTAGAAGCTGCTGGTGCAACAGTAGAACTTAAATAATTTTTTTAAAATATTTTTTAATCAATAGGTTGTGTGCAAGCTATTGATATTAGGGTAAATATACATTAATGGTTAATACATTATCATTTACTGAACGAAAAAGAGTTCGTAAAAACTTTGGCAAGTTAAAAGAAGTTTCTAAATTCCCTAACCTTATTGAAATACAAAAAAAATCTTATGAAGATTTTTTACTTGAATATATAAATCCATCTGAAAGACCAGAAAAAGGCCTTCAGAAAGTTTTCAAAAGTGTATTTCCTTTAGAAGATTTTTCTGGATCAGCAAGGATTGAATATATTGAGTATGATTTCCAGTCCCCAAAATTTGATGTAGATGAGTGCCGTCAAAGAGATAAGACTTATGCTGCTCCATTAAATGTAAAATTAAGATTAATAGTTTTTGATATAGATGAAGAAACAGAATCTAGAACTGTAAAAGATATCAAGGAACAAGAAATTTACTTATGCGATTTGCCTTTGATGACTCAAAAAGGGACATTTATCACTAATGGAACTGAGAGAGTGGTTGTCAGTCAAATGCATAGAAGTCCAGGAGTATTTTTTGATCATGATAATGGAAAAACACATTCTAGTGGTAAATTACTATTCGGAGCAAGAGTAATCCCGTATAGGGGTTCATGGCTGGATATTGAGTTTGATCACAAAGATATTATTCACTGTAGGATCGATAGAAAAAAGAAAATACCAATCACTACATTTCTTATGGCAATGGGAATTAAACGTGATGAGATACTATCTCTTTTCTATGGCACTGAGACTTACTCATTAAATACGAAAGACGGCAAGTGGAAGGTAAGCTTTAATCCTAAAAATATAAAAACTGGTAAATTACAAAAAAACCTCGTTAATGCTGCAAATGGAAAAGTTACTATTAAACAAGGGACTAAAATCAATCCTGCTATTGCAAAAAAACTTTTTAACGATGGTTTAAAACACTTATTGTTAGAAGACGATGAGCTAATAGGAAAGTTTATAGCTGATGATATAATCAATGAAAAAACAGGAGAAATATATTTTGAGTCATCTGACGAAATAACTCTTGAAACCATTGAAAAGATTAAAGAGCTTAAAATAACAAAAATTCCTGTTTTGGAAATCGATGGTATTAACGTCGGTTCATTCATACGTGATACATTGAGAGTTGATAAAAACTTGAGTCCTGAAGAGGCAGTAGTTGAAATATATAAAGTATTAAGACCTGGTGAACCCCCTAACCTTGAGACTGCTTTTGAAGTATTTAATTCATTATTTTTTAAATCTGAAAAATACGATCTTTCTGATGTTGGAAGAGTAAAAATGAATTATAGACTTAATTTAGAGTGCTCTGATGCTGTCACTGTGTTACGAAGTGAGGATGTAATTGAAGTCATCAAAACAGTTATGGACTTAAGAACGGGAAAAGGTGAAGTAGATGATATTGATCATTTAGGCAATAGAAGGGTGAGGTCAGTAGGTGAATTAGTTGAAAATCAATTTAGGATGGGTCTTATTCGAATGGAAAGATCTATTAAAGAAAGAATGAACTCCCTTGAAGTAGATGCTGCAACACCTCAAGATATCATTAATGCTAAGCCTTTAGTTGCATCTTTAAAAGAGTTTTTTGGAACATCACAACTATCGCAATTCATGGATCAAACTAATCCTTTAGCTGAAATTACTCATAAAAGAAGGTTATCTGCACTTGGACCTGGTGGACTTAGTAGAGAGAGAGCTGGTTTTGAGGTAAGAGATGTGCATCCAACTCATTATGGTAGAATTTGCCCAATAGAAACACCTGAAGGACCTAATATTGGTCTCATAAATAGCTTAGCATCACACGCCAGAGTTAACCAGTATGGGTTTATTGAGAGTCCTTATAGGAAGGTTATTAAAGGAAAAGTAACTAATGAAGTTGAATATCTTCCTGCTATGGAAGAAGCGGATTACACTATTGCTCAAGCTAATAGTGAGCTAGATGATAAAGGAAGTTTTGTAACAAAGCTAGTCTCATGCCGTAAAAATGGTGATTTTGTAATGACTGTTCCTGATGAGATTGACTATATGGATGTCTCACCTAAGCAAGTAGTTTCTTGCGCAGCATCATTAATACCATTTCTTGAAAATGATGATGCAAATAGAGCCCTCATGGGATCAAACATGATGAGGCAAGCAGTACCGTTAATACAAGCTGAGTCACCACTGGTTGGAACAGGAGTGGAAAAGGTTGTGGCAGTAGACTCGGGAGTAACAATAGTAGCAAAAAGAGACGGTGTTGTTGATAAAATTGATGGAAAAAGAATTGTGGTTAGAGTTACAGAAAAAATCAAGACAACTGAGTCTGGCGTTGATATTTATACTCTTCAAAAATTTCAAAGATCAAACCAAAGCACATGTATAAATCAGAGGCCATTAGTGAAAGTTGGCGATAAAGTAGCTAAAGGTGACATAATTGCTGATGGCCCTTCCACTCATTTTGGAGAGCTAGGATTAGGTCGAAATGTGGTCGTTGCATTTATGCCTTGGCGTGGTTATAACTTTGAAGACTCAATTCTAATTTCAGAAAAAATTGTTCAAGAAGATAAATTCACCTCAATTCATATTGAAGAATTTGAGGTTATGTCAAGAGATACAAAATTAGGCTCCGAAGAAATAACAAGAGATATACCAAACGCAGGTGATGAAATGCTCCGTAATCTTGATGAGGCAGGTATCGTTTATGTAGGCGCAGACGTTAATCCTGGGGATATTCTTGTCGGAAAAGTCACTCCAAAAGGGGAAAGTCCAGTTACTCCAGAGGAAAAATTATTAAGAGCAATTTTTGGTGAAAAAGCAACTGACGTCAAAGATACCTCTCTAAGATTGCCTCCTGGATCAAGCGGAATTGTTGTTGATGTGAAAGTATTCAACAGATATGGAATAGAAAAAGATGATCGAGCCTTGTCTATTGAAAGAGATGAAATTGAAAAATTAGCAAATGATCGAGAGGCTGAACTTGGAATTCTTAACAGAAATATCAAAGAAAGACTCATTTCACTGATTAATAGCAAAACTGTCTCGGAGTCCCCTGACGATGTTGAAAAACAGAATAGTTACGATATAGCTACTTTGTCTAACGTAAAATTGGACTCTCTATGGGAAATGAAATTACAGAGTTCAAAAGATCAAAATGAAATAGAAAATCTAAAAAAACAATATGATATTGCTAGATCTGCAATTCAAACTCGCTTCGATAATAAAGTTGATAAAGTACAACGAGGTGACGAACTCTTACCTGGCGTAATGAAGATGGTAAAAGTTTTTGTTGCTGTCAAAAGAAAATTACAGCCTGGTGACAAAATGGCAGGTAGACATGGTAATAAGGGAGTAATAAGTAAAATTGCACCAGTTGAAGACATGCCTTATCTTGAAGACGGTAGAACAGTTGATATTGTTTTAAATCCTCTGGGTGTACCTAGCAGAATGAATGTAGGTCAAATCTTAGAAACACATTTGGGCTGGGCGTGTGCTGGTATAGGAGAAATAATAAATAAATCTCTTGCACAATATAAATCATCTAATGACCACTCATTAATTGGACAATCTCTTGAAAAGGTTTACGGGAAGGATCAGTATAAAAATGAAATCTCGTCCTTGAGTAAAGATGAACAAAAAGAATTAGCAATGAATATTGCAAATGGAGTTCCAATCAAAACCCCTGTTTTTGATGGTGCATCTGAATCAGAAATTTCGGACATGCTGGGTGAAGCTGGTTTTGATAAAAGTGGACAAACGCAGTTATGGGATGGTCTAACAGGGGAAAAATTTGAGAGAAAGGTTACTGTAGGATATATCTACATGCTCAAACTTCATCATCTAGTTGATGATAAAATTCATGCTCGATCTATTGGACCTTATAGTCTTGTTACCCAACAACCTCTTGGGGGTAAAGCACAATTCGGTGGACAAAGATTTGGTGAAATGGAGGTTTGGGCGCTTGAGGCATATGGAGCAGCTTATACTCTTCAAGAAATATTGACAGTAAAATCGGACGATGTTGCTGGTAGAACTAAAGTATATGAAACCATTATTAGAGGTGAAGATGTATTCCAATCTGGAACGCCTGAGTCATTTAATGTTTTGATAAAAGAAATCAGATCATTAGGTTTAAACATTGAACTTTCAAACTTGAATTAGGAAAACTTATGAGCCAATCTTTAATGAATATTTTTAATCCTGCTGCATCAAGAGATGACTTTAATCAAGTAAAAATCTCAATCGCAAGTCCAGAGAGAATACTATCATGGTCATATGGAGAGATAAAAAAACCTGAAACAATAAATTATAGAACATTCAAACCAGAAAGGGACGGTCTTTTTTGTGCAAGAATTTTTGGACCAATTAAAGACTACGAATGTTTATGTGGCAAGTACAAAAGAATGAAGTTCAAGGGTATCATTTGTGAAAAATGCGGTGTTGAGGTAACAAAAAAAGATGTAAGAAGAGAGAGAATGGGACATATACAGTTAGCTGCTCCTGTAGCTCATATATGGTTTCTTAAATCACTTCCAAGTCGAATTGCCCTTATGATGGACATGAAATTGAAAGACCTTGAAAAAGTGCTTTATTTCGAGAAATTTATGGTTACCGAGCCTGGATTGACACCTTTAATTCAAAATCAGCTTTTAGATGAAGAGGAATTGGAAAATGCGAAAGAGGAATATGGCGAAGATTCATTTTCTGCTGGTATAGGTGCAGAAGCAGTGAGGAAAGTTCTTGAAAGAATAGAACTTGAGACAGAGCTTGAAGCATTACGCACAAAACTTTCAGAAACAAAAGCAGTAGCTTTATCAGAAAAGTTGGTGAAACGAATTAAAATTTTTGAGGCTTTTATATCATCTGGTAATAGACCTGAATGGATGATATTAACATCGATACCTGTTATCCCTCCGGAATTAAGACCGCTCGTTCCACTTGACGGAGGTAGATTTGCTTCAAGTGATTTAAACGATTTATATAGAAGAGTAATTAATCGAAATAATAGATTATCTAGACTGATTGAATTACGCGCTCCTGATATAATTATTAGAAATGAAAAAAGGATGCTTCAAGAGTCTGTTGATGCTCTGTTTGACAATGGAAGAAGAGGAAGAGTAATCACTGGAACAAACAAAAGACCACTTAAATCACTAGCAGAAATGCTTAAAGGTAAACAGGGTCGCTTTAGACAGAATTTATTGGGAAAAAGGGTTGATTATTCCGGAAGGTCGGTAATTGTTGTGGGCCCTGAGCTTAAACTTCATCAATGTGGCTTACCTAAAAAAATGGCCATCGAGCTATTTAAACCCTTCATTTATGCTAGATTAGAGTCTTTAGGCTTGGCAACGACGTTAAAACAAGCAAAAAAAATGGTAGAAAAGGAACGTCCAGAAGTTTGGGATGTGTTAGACCGCGTAATAAGAGAGCACCCGGTAATACTTAACAGGGCGCCAACTTTACATAGATTAGGTGTTCAGGCCTTTGAACCAGTATTAATCGAAGGTAAGGCAATTCAGCTCCATCCTCTTGTTTGTACTGCATTCAACGCGGATTTTGACGGAGATCAAATGGCAGTTCATGTTCCGCTAAGCCTTGAGGCACAACTTGAAGCTAGAGTTCTGATGATGTCGACAAATAATATACTTAATCCAGCAAACGGAAAACCAGTAATTGTTCCAAGTCAAGATATCGTTTTAGGAATTTACTACTTATCACAGGAAAAAGAAAATGAACCCGGTCAAGGAGCAACATTTAAAGACATATATGAAGTTCAGCAAGCTCTTGAAAATAACGCAACAACTGTGCATGCTAAAGTTCATGCAAGAATTAATTTTATAGATCATGACGGTAATAAAAAGCAAAAAAGAATTGAAACAACGCCAGGCAGAATGTTGCTATGGAATTTAGTTCCGCAACATAAAGATCTTGACCCAAAAATTGTTAATAGGCTTCTAGGAAAAAAAGAAATATCAAGTTTAATTGATATAGTTTACAGGTATTGTGGACAAAAAGATACCGTCATATTTGCAGATCAATTAATGGCCTTAGGTTTTCATTATGCATATAAGGCGGGGATTTCGTTTGGAAAAGATGATATGATTATTCCAGAAACAAAAGAGAAACTTGTTTCTGAAACTGCTGGCCAAATAGAAAAATATGAAAAGCAATATAATGACGGGCTAATCACCAATAGAGAAAAATATAATAAAGTGATAGATGCTTGGGCAAAATGTACTGACCGTGTTGCTCAGGAAATGATGAATGAAATATCATCAAAGAAATTTGATGATGAAACAAAGAGAGAAAAGCCAATCAATTCAATTTACATGATGGCAAATTCTGGGGCTCGTGGATCAGCTGCACAGATGAAGCAACTATCCGGAATGAGAGGTCTGATGGCAAAACCATCTGGTGATATTATTGAAACCCCTATTATTTCAAACTTTAAAGAGGGATTAAATGTATTGGAATACTTTAATTCAACTCATGGCGCAAGAAAGGGACTCGCCGATACTGCTTTGAAAACTGCAAATTCAGGGTATTTAACAAGACGACTTTGTGATGTTGCTCAGGATTGTACTATATCTGAAGCTGACTGCGGCACAGTTAATGGAGTATGGATTTCAGATGTAGTTGAGGGAGGTGAAGTAATAATTTCTATAGCTGACAGAGTATTGGGAAGATTTTTACAAAATGATGTAAATCATCCGCTAACTGGAGAAAATATTGCAAAAAAAGATGATTATGTAGATGAGAGTGTCGCAGAAAAAATTGAAGTTGCAGGTATTCAAAGCGTCTATATTAGATCTCCATTAACTTGTGATAGTAAGCGAGGTATTTGTGTAAAGTGTTATGGTCGAGATTTAGCAAGAGGATTCCTAGTTAATCAAGGTGAAGCGGTTGGAATGATAGCTGCACAGTCTATAGGAGAGCCAGGAACCCAGCTAACAATGAGAACATTTCACATTGGTGGAGCTGCTCAAATTAACGATCAATCATTTATTGAAATTAGCACTGATGGAATATTTAAAATCTTAAATAAAAATACAGTTGAGGATAGTAACAGTGATTTAATTGTAATGGGAAGAAATTGTCAATTAGCAATACAAGATGCAAATGGAAGAGAGCTTGCGAATTATAAGGTACCTTATGGTACAAAAATATTAGTTGAAGAAGATTCAAATGTGGCTAGTGGTACTAAGATTTGTGAATGGGATCCATTTACAAACCCTGTAATTTCTGAAAAATCTGGAACTGCTAATTATGTAGATATGGAAGAAGGAATATCTCTAATTGAAGAGACTGAAGAGAAGACTGGATTAACTTATACTAAGGTAAAAGATTGGAAATCAGATCCAAAAGGTAGTGAATTGAAACCAAGAATTACTCTAAGAGATGATAAAGGAGAAGTAATTCTTCTCGCCAATGGTAATGAAGCAAGATACTTCCTACCGCCAGACTCAATCTTATCTGTAGCTGATGGATCTGAAGTTCATGCAGGTGACGTACTTGCTAGAACCCCTAAAGCTGCGTCAAAAACAAAAGACATAACTGGAGGTTTGCCAAGAGTTGCAGAATTATTTGAAGCAAGAAAACCAAAAGACCATGCGATTATATCTGAGACATCTGGAATTATATCCTTTGGAAAAGACATTCGTGGTAAACAAAAAGTTATTATTACTCCTGAAAAGGATGGTGATCCTGTAGAAGTATTAATACCTAAAGGAAAACATATCGCGTATCAGGAAGGTGAGTCAATTGAAAAAGGAGATTATTTACTTGATGGCAATCCGGATCCACACGATATTTTAGAAATTTTAGGAATCGAAGCGTTAGCTGATTATCTTATCAATGAAGTACAAGAAGTTTACAGATTACAAGGAGTTTTAATAAACGATAAACACATTGAAGTGCTATGTAGGCAGATGTTACAAAAGGTTCATATCACTGAAGTTGGCGATAGTTCATATATTAAAGGTGAGGAAATAGACAGATTTGAATTCTTGACGACGAACGAAAGTCTTGAAAATGAAGGCAAGAAACCTGCTATAGCTAAACCTGTACTGCTTGGTATTACAAAAGCATCTCTTCAAACAAGATCTTTCATTTCAGCTGCATCTTTTCAAGAAACAACCAGAATACTTACAGATGCTTCAATAAAAGGGAAAATGGACAGGCTTG
Source organism: uncultured Pelagibacteraceae bacterium (assembly GCA_902577765.1). Lineage (GTDB taxonomy): Bacteria > Pseudomonadota > Alphaproteobacteria > Pelagibacterales > AG-422-B15 > CACNXQ01. The sequence goes on from CACHAK010000001.1 coordinate 199,382, forward strand.
AGGGCCTTAAAGAGAATGTTATTGTTGGAAGATTAATCCCAGCTGGAACAGGACGAACTTTTAATCAAATCGAAAATAAAGCAAAAATGCTTGATAAAGAGGCAAAAATTGAAATTGAAGCAATTCAGGCGAAGAAAGAGCAACAATCAGCTGAAATTCAGGAGAATTCCTAACAAATTTTGTTGACCTGTATAAACAATTAAGTATTATTCGGCATTCTTAAATAGTAGGTGGTAGAGAAATCTAAACGCTACTTTTTATTAATTTTTATAACAGTTAACCTTTTAGTTATTAAGACTGGAGATTTTTTATGCCGACTATAAGTCAGCTAATTAGAAAACCTAGAACCAAAGTTCAAAAAAGAAATAAGGTTCCAGCGTTAAAAGCAAACCCTCAAAAACGAGGGGTCTGCACAAGAGTTTATACAACTACACCGAAGAAACCTAACTCAGCATTACGTAAAGTAGCAAGAGTAAGACTTACTAATGGATTTGAGGTAACGAGTTATATTGGTGGTGAAGGTCATAATTTACAGGAGCACTCAGTTATATTAATACGTGGTGGTCGTGTAAAGGACCTGCCGGGAGTTCGTTATCACACTGTAAGAGGCGTTTTAGATACTCAGGGTGTCGGTGAGCGAAAACAACGTCGTTCATTGTATGGAACGAAGAAACCTAAATAAATGTCTAGAAGAAGAAAAGCTCAAATTAGAGAAGTACTACCTGATCCAGTTCATGGAAGCAAGGTTCTTACAAAGTTTACAAATGCTATAATGCTTGATGGCAAGAAAACAGTAGCGGAGTCAATAATCAATAAATCTTTTACAAATATTCAAAGTAAAACTGGTGAACCACCAATGAATGTTTTTAATAAAGCAATAGAAAATGTTAGGCCACTTGTTGAGGTAAGATCACGCCGGGTTGGTGGAGCAACTTATCAAGTACCAGTAGAGGTGAAAAGTAATAGATCTCAAGCTTTGGCAATTAGATGGATTGTCAATGCAATAAGAAATCGTAAAGAAAAAAGTTTAGTAGATAAATTAAGTTCTGAATTAATGGATGCAGCTGGTAATAAAGGATCAGCAATAAAAAAAAGAGAAGATACTCATAAAATGGCTGAAGCCAATAAAGCTTTTGCTCACTTCAGGTGGTAATATGACAAGAGAATACGCATTGCAGAAATATCGAAATATTGGAATCATGGCACATATTGATGCAGGTAAAACTACTACTACAGAGAGGATACTTTATTACACTGGTAAAAGTCACAAAATTGGAGAAGTTCATGACGGCGCAGCTACAATGGACTGGATGGAACAAGAGCAAGAAAGAGGAATTACAATTACCTCTGCAGCAACTACATGTTTTTGGAATGATCATAGAATTAACATTATTGATACTCCTGGCCACGTAGACTTTACTATTGAGGTCGAGAGATCACTGAGAGTTCTTGATGGCGCTGTTGCGGTATTCGATGGGGTTGCTGGTGTTGAACCACAAACTGAAACTGTATGGAGACAAGCGAATAGATACAAGGTACCAAGAATGTGTTTTGTTAATAAGATGGATCGTACCGGTGCTGATTTCTATAAGTGTCTTGATATGATTAAAGACAGACTTCAAGCAAACGCTTTAGTCTTACAAATTCCATATGGAAGTGAGTCTGATCTTAAAGGTGTTATTGATCTGGTAAAAAATAAAGCAATTGTATGGGCAAATGAAGACCTCGGAGCTAAATATGAGTATACCGACATTCCAGAAGAGTTAAAGGAGACAGCTGAAAAATATAGATCAGAAATGGTCGAAATGGCAGTTGAACAAGATGAAGAGGTATTAGAAAAATATCTAGATGGTGAAGAACCTGATGAAGAAACCCTCAACCGTTGTATCAGAAAAGGTACTATAAATTTTGAGTTTGTTCCTATTTTAACAGGAAGTGCGTTTAAAAATAAAGGAGTACAACCTCTCTTAGACGCAATTGTAAACTTTATGCCTGATCCAAGTGAGGTACAACAAGCTACAGGTAACATTCCTGGCAATGAAGAAGAGGAGACTAGAAAGGCATCAGATGACGAACCTTTTTCTGCATTAGCATTTAAAGTTGCTAATGACCCTTTCGTTGGCTCTCTTACATTTACAAGAATTTATTCAGGAAAGCTAGAAGCAGGTTCTACAATCATGAATTCTGTAAAAGGTGATAAGGAAAGAATTGGAAGAATGCTACTTATGCATGCAAATAACAGAGAAGATATTAAAACTGCCTATGCAGGTGATATTGTTGCGATAGCAGGGCTTAAAGATACTATAACTGGTGAAACCTTATGTGACTCTCAAAAACCAATCATATTAGAGTCAATGGATTTTCCTGATCCAGTGATTGAAATTGCTGTTGAACCCAAAACAAAAGCTGACCAAGAAAAAATGGGTGAGGCACTTGCTCGACTTGCTAAAGAAGACCCATCTTTTAGAGTAACTTCTGATGATGAGTCTGGGCAAACTGTTATTAAAGGAATGGGCGAGCTTCATTTGGATATAATTGTTGACCGAATGAAACGAGAGTTCAAGGTTGAAGCTAATGTAGGAGCCCCACAGGTTGCTTACAGAGAAACAATTTCCAAAGAAGTTGAAGTGACTTATACACATAAAAAACAAAGTGGAGGAGCCGGTCAATTCGCTGAAGTAAAAATTATTGTTGAGGGATGTGAACCGGGGACAGGAAGATTATTTGAAGACAAAATTAAGGGAGGTAATATACCTAAAGAGTATATTCCAGGAGTTGAAAAAGGAATTGAGGGCGTAGCTGATACTGGCGTCATAGCCGGCTTCCCTATAATTGACTATAAAGTAACATTAATCGATGGAAAATATCATGATGTAGACTCTAGCAGCTTAGCTTTTGAGATAGCTGGAAGGATGGCATTTAAAGACGCTTGTCAAAAAGCAGGCCCGAAACTTCTTGAGCCTGTTATGAGAGTTGAGGTGGTTACGCCTGAAGAATTTATGGGTGATGTTATAGGTGATTTAAGTAGTCGAAGGGGTCAAGTTAGTGGTAGTGAAGCTAGAGGCAATACAACAGCAATTAGTTCAATGGTCCCTCTTGCTAATATGTTTGGCTATGTTAACACATTACGGTCTATGACTCAGGGAAGAGCACAGTATTCAATGTTTTTTGATCATTATGAACAAGTACCTCAAAACGTTCAAGATGAGGTAAAAGCAAAGTTTGCATAAGGAATAAAATGGAAAATCAAAATATCAAAATAAGATTGAAGGCTTTTGACCACGGTGTACTCGATAAATCATCAGTAGAAATCGTTGATACCGCTAAAAGAACTGGGGCAATGGTGAAAGGTCCAATACCTTTACCTACAAATAATGAAAAGTTTACAGTTCTTCGGTCTCCCCATGTTAACAAAAAAAGTCGAGAGCAATTCGAAATAAGAACTCATAAAAGATTAATAGAAATAGTCGATCCAACGCCACAAACAGTCGATGCACTAATGAAATTAGATTTAGCTTCAGGAGTTGATGTGGAGATCAAATTATAGGATATGAGATCAGGTATTATAGCAAAAAAGATTGGAATGAGTAATTTGTACACACAAAGTGGAACAAATATACCTGTTACTGTGCTTCATGTTGAAAACTGCAAAATTATTGATCGTATTACTTCAGAAAATGAAAACTCAGACAAGGTACTGGTTGGTGCCTGTAAGTTAAAAAAAATATCGAAATCACAGAAAGGCTTCTTCGATAAGAAAAAATCAGATGCATATAAATATCTTAGAGAGTTCGAAATTAGTAAAGATCAAGAGATTAAAAGTGGAGATGAATTGAAAGCAAATCATTTTAAGGAAGGTCAATTTATTGATGTATCTGGTTACACGAAGGGTAAAGGATTTGCAGGAGTAATGAAACGTCACAATTTTTCTGGTTTGAGAGCCTCTCATGGCGTTTCAGTTTCACATCGAAGCCATGGATCTACAGGCCAGTGCCAAGATCCTGGTAAAGTTTTCAAAGGAAAAAAGATGGCTGGACAGTACGGAGATGTTCATAAAACTCTTCAAAGCTTACAGGTTGTAAAGGTTGATGAACAAAAGAATCTAATCTGTGTAAAAGGAGCTACACCTGGCTCAAGTGGAACTTGGTTAGTTGTTGAAGACTCTATTAAAAAGGACGGCATCAAAGAAATAGAAGTCACACCAGTAAAATCAGAAAAAGAAGTTAAGAAGGAAAAATAAGTAAATGCAAATTGACATGCACAAAATAGATGGAAAAAAGAGTGGGTCGGTCAATATGAAAGATCAATTATTCAATAGTAAATCCGATTTAAGTATTGTTGGCTCTCTTGTTAGATGGAATGAGTCTAACCAAAAACCGCTAAGAGCTAGGACTAAAAACAGGTCTGAGGTGAAGGGAACAACACAAAAGTTAGGAAGACAAAAGGGAAGTGGAGGAGCTAGGCACGGCTCCAAAAAAGCAAATATATTTAGAAGTGGTGGAATGGCTCATAACTTAAGAGGAGTTCGTTCATTAAAAAAGATGCCAAAACGCACTAGGCAAGAGGCTTTGAAACACATTCTTTCTGATAAAATCAAGAACAACAATTTGATAATTGTTGAAGAACTAAGAATTCCAGAGCCAAAGACAAAAACACTAGTTAAAAGCCTCTCAGATTTAAATGTACAGTCTGCGCTCATACTAGAGGGCGATAAACCTGATAATAATTTTGCATTAGCATCAAGAAACTTAAAAAATATAAAGTACTCAAGTATAAATAATTTTAATGCACTCGACTTACTTGGATTTGAAAAATTGATCATGAGTAAGAACGCCTTAGAAATACTTGAAAATAGGATGAATTAAGATGGCTACAATTAAAGATTTTAAAACAATAATCAAACCTATTATTACAGAGAAGTCCTCAATGGGTTCAGAGTATAATCAAGTTACATTCCAGGTTCAGAAATCAAGTTCAAAGAAAGAAATTAAATTGGCAATTGAAAATATTTTTAAAGTTAAAGTTAAAAAAGTAAATACTTCGATTGTTAAAGGAAAGCTTAAATCATTTAGGGGGTCTCTTGGTAAAAGGTCAGATTATAAGAAGGCTTTTATTACCCTTGAAGATGGTCAAACAATCGATATTAATGCGGGAGTATAAATAAATGGCACTTAAAAAATTCAGACCTAACACGCCCGGAACTAGAGGACTTACTCTAGTTGATAAAAAAGGATTATGGAATGGTAAACCAGTAAAATCTCTTACTACCGGTATCTCTAAAAAAGGTGGACGTAATAATACTGGTAGGATTACCATGAGAAGAAAAGGTGGTGGGCATAAATCAAAATATAGAATAATTGATTTCAAAAGAAATAAGATAGATGTAAGTGCGACTGTAGAAAGAATTGAATATGATCCAAATAGATCTTCATATATAGCATTGATTAAATATGATGACGGTATTCAAAGCTATATATTGGCCCCAAAAGATATAAAGGTTGGAGATAAAGTTATCTCTGGATCAAAAAAAGAAATCAGAAATGGAAATTGTATGCCCATGTCTGACATTCCTGTAGGCATTGACATACATAACATCGAATTAAAATCAGGAAGCGGTGCACAATTAGCAAGGTCTGCAGGTACATCAACCCAAATAGTCGGAAAATCTAATGGTTATGTCGCTATTAAGTTGCCTTCAGGAGAACAACGAAAAATTAGAGAAGAATGTCGTGCTACGATAGGTGTTTTGTCAAATATTGATAAAAAAAATCAAAAGCTAGGCAAGGCCGGTAGAAACAGATGGCTTGGAATAAGACCATCTGTCAGAGGTGTTGCGATGAATCCTATCGATCATCCTCATGGTGGCGGTGAAGGCAAAACTTCTGGTGGAAGAGACCCTGTAACTCCATGGGGTAAACCCACAAAGGGAAAGAAGACAAGAAATAATAAAAGAACTGATAAATTTATTATCAAAAGAAAAACGGATAAGAAAGCAAGAATAGAGGTATAAATGACAAGATCTGTTTGGAAGGGACCATTTGTTGATAGCCATTTATTAAAAAAAGTAAAAGCGGTATCCGAATCTGGTGCAAATAGCGTAATTAAGACTTGGTCTAGAAGATCAACTATACTGCCTGAATTTGTGGGTGTAAATTTTGCGGTTCATAACGGTAAAAGATTTATACCAGTAAACGTAACTGAAGACATGGTTGGCCATAAACTTGGAGAGTTTTCTCCTACAAGAACTTTTAATGGCCACACAGGTGATAAGAAAACAAAGTAAATATGAGACAACTTGTAAGAAAAGATAACGAAGCATATGCAATTCAAAGGAACATGAGAGTGAGTCCGTCAAAAGCTAATGCAGTTCTTGAAATGATTAGAGGCAAAAAGGCATCTGAAGCTCTTAACTTATTAAAATTTTCACCCAGAGGAGTTGCTAAAAATATTTCAAAAGTTTTAAATAGTGCAATTGCTAATGCCGAAAATAATCATCAGTTAGATATTGATATCTTAAAAGTTACCGAAGCATATTGCGGTAAAGGCATGGTAATGAAAAGATGGAGAGCGAGAGCAAAGGGTAGACCGGGAAGAATTAATAAATTTCTGACTAACGTCACGATAAAAGTTTCTGAAGATCAAGTAAAAGTAGTAAAGAAAGAGAAGGCAAAATAGTATATGGGTCAAAAAGTAAATCCAATTGGACTTAGATTAATTCTTAATAAAAAGTGGCAATCTAGATGGTACGCAGGAAAAAAAGAATTTGGATCGTTCTTGCAAGAAGATTTAAAGATTAGAGCTTATCTTGAGAAGAAGCTTAAAAGTTGCGCTGTAGCAAAAATACAGATTGAAAGACCTGCAAAAAAAGCTCAAGTAACAATATATTCAGCGCGTCCAGGTCTTATTATTGGTAAAAAAGGTAGTGATATTGAGAAATTGAAGAAAAAAATCTCTGAATTTACTTCTGATGAAGTTTCAATAAATCTTGTGGAAATTAGAAAACCAGAAGTAGAAGCACAATTAATTGCTGATGGCATAGCTGAACAATTAGAAAGACGTGTTTCATTCCGAAGAGCGATGAAACGTTCAGTTCAGTCAGCAATGCGTTTAGGAGCTGACGGCATTAGAGTGAATTGTGGAGGTAGACTTGGGGGAACTGAAATTGCAAGAACTGAGTGGTATAGAGAAGGTAGAGTGCCTCTGCACACCTTCAGAGCAAATGTAGATTATGCTGTCGCAACAGCACAAACTACATATGGTTCATGCGGAATAAAAGTTTGGATATATAAAGGCGACATAGATGATAATGCGCCACATGAATTAGATAATAATCCAAATAAATTAGGATAAATATGTTACAACCAAAGAAAACTAAATATAGAAAAGCTCATAAAGGCAGAATTAAGGGGGTTGCAACGTCAGCGACAACACTTAATTATGGGACATATGGTTTGAAAGCTTTAGAAGCTGAAAGAATCACAGCTCGTCAAATTGAGGCTGCCCGTGTTGCAATGACAAGATTCATGAAAAGAGCTGGAAGGGTATGGGTGAGAATATTTCCTGATGTTCCAGTTTCAAAAAAACCTACAGAAGTTAGGATGGGTAAAGGTAAAGGATCACCAGAGTATTGGGCATGTAGGGTAAAACCAGGAAAAATTCTATTTGAAGTTGATGGGGTCTCACAAGCAATTGCAACAGAGGCTTTTGGACGCGCTTCATCTAAACTGCCTATTAAAACAAAAGTAGTGGAACAGTTAATTAAATAGAGACTTTATGAAAGCAGAAGAAATTAGAAAAAAAACAATAGATCAACTAAAGACTGAGTTGCAAAATTTATATAAGGAGTCTTTTAACTTGAGATTTCAAAAGTCTTCGGGCCAGCTAGAGAATACGTCTCGAATCTTTAAGGTAAGAAAGCTGATCGCAAGAATAAAAACAATAATGAAGGAAAAAACGGTTAACTAATATGCCAAAGAAAATATTACAAGGAACTGTTATTAGTAACAAACAAGATAAAACAATAACAGTTTTGGTTGAAAGAAAGTTTAAACACCCAGTGTTAAAAAAAGTGATTAGAAGATCAAAAAAATACAGTGCACATGATCCCGATAATCAATTTAATGCAGGTGATAAAGTAAAAATTATGGAGTCTAAGCCAATTTCTAAATTAAAAAGATGGGTTGCAATTAGTTAAATGATACAAGTTGAATCTCGATTAAATGTTGCGGATAACTCAGGAGCCAAAGAGGTTTTATGTGTTAAAGTTCTTGGCGGATCAAAGCGTCGTTTCGCATCTGTAGGAGATATTATTGTAGTAACTGTCAAAGATGCAATACCAAAAGGGAAGGTTAAAAAAGGAACTGTCCATAAAGCCGTAATCGTTAGAACTAGAAAAGAGTTGAAAAGAGTTGATGGAAGTACAATTAAGTTTGATACGAACGCTGCTGTATTAATTAATAATCAGGGTGAACCGGTAGGTACAAGAATCTTTGGCCCTGTTTGTAGAGAGCTACGGTCAAAAAAACAAATGAAAATCATTTCACTAGCACCGGAGGTCTTATAATGAGTATGAGGTTAAAAAAAGGTGACCAAGTTGCTGTTAATACAGGCAAGGATAAAGGAAAAGTTGGTGAAGTAATGAAAATATTAGGCATGAAAGCAATTGTTAAAGGTGTGAACATCTCAAAGAAACATCAGAAACAAGATCAGAAAAATGAAGGTGGGGTTTTAAATAAGGAAATGCCAATAATGCTCTCTAATTTAATGCCGGTTGATAAGAAGACCAACAAAGGTGTCAGAGTTGGTTATAAATACTTAAAAGACAACAAAAAAGTGAGAATTAACATCAAAACAGGAGATCAAATTGATGGATAATTATACCCCACGATTAAAAGAAATGTATGTGAATACTATAGTGCCAAAGCTAAAGAGTGACCTTTCCATAAAGAATGATCTTGCACTACCTAAATTGGTAAAAGTTTCATTAAACATGGGCCTTGGAGAAGCAGTAAATGACTCTAAAGTAATTCAACTGGCTTCTGATCAATTAGCTTCGATAGCAGGTCAACAACCCCTAGTGACAAAAGCAAGAAAATCAATCGCTACTTTCAAAATCAGAGCTGGCATGCCTTTAGGTGTAAAAGTTACTTTAAGAGGCAATAGGATGTATGAGTTTGTTGATAGACTGGTCACTATTGCCCTTCCGCGTATTAGAGACTTTAGAGGATTGAAAAGAAACTGTTTTGATGGAAGAGGTAATTACTCTTTCGGAATTAAAGAATGTACAGTTTTTCCTGAAATTAACGTTGATAAACTTGATAAGGTGCGTGGGTTAGATATTACAATAAATACTTCAGCTACAAATGATGAGCAAGCATTGTTGTTGTTAAAATCTCTAAATTTTCCAATTAATGATTAGGTAAAAAAATGGCTAAAAAAAGTTCGATAGAAAAAAACAAAAGAAGAATCAAGTTGTCTGAAAAAGATCTACAAAAGAGAAGTAAACTGAAATCTCTAATCATGGATAAAAAAACTTCTATTGATGATAGGTTTCAAGCTCAATTAAAACTTTCCAAATTAAGAAGAAATGGTGCGAGAACAAGAGTTCGAAATAGATGTGAATTAACAGGCCGTCCAAGGGGTTATCATAAAAGAGTAAGATTATCTAGAATTGCCTTGAGGGATCTTGCATCTAAAGGTCAAATCCCTGGAATGAATAAATCAAGCTGGTAGAAAGGAAAAAATATGTCACTACAAGATCCGTTGTCCGATTTATTTAGTAGAATTAGAAATGCACAAATGAGAAATAAACCAATTGTCAGTTCCCCCGTATCTAAGTTAAGGGAAAACATTTTAGAGGTACTTAAAAAAGAAGGTTATATAAGAGGGTATGCTCGAACAAAACACTCATCTGGCAGGGAAGAGCTTGATATTGAACTTAAATATGATGAAAAAGGTCCAGTAATTTCAGAGATCACAAGAATTTCAAAACCAGGTAGGCGCGTTTATTCTGGCGCTGGAAGAATCCCGTATATACATAATGGTCTTGGAATTTCAATTATTTCGACTTCGAAAGGTGTGATGACAGACACCGACGCAAGAGATCAAAAAGTTGGTGGGGAAATTATTTGTAGAGTATTTTAGTTATGTCTAGAGTTGGATCAAAAGAAATAAATATACCGGAAAGTGTAAAAATTAATCTTCAAGATGGATTAATTTCAGCTGAAGGCCCATTAGGCAAACTTGAATCTAAGTTAAATTCTCAAATCGAAGTAATAGTTGAGGGTCAAAAAATTAAAATGAAACCTAAATCCGATGATAAAACTTTAGTTTCTTTCTGGGGATTGCAGAGAAATTTAGTTTATAATTTAATTATTGGTGTAAGTGAGGGTTTTACAAAAAAATTAGAGATGAATGGTGTTGGATATAGAGCAGCTTTAAAAGGTAATACCCTTGAATTATTGCTTGGGTATAGTCATCCAATAAATTACGATATTCCAGAAAACATTACAGTTACAGTTGATAAACAAAATAATATTGAGATTAAGGGTCCCGACAAACAACTTGTTGGACAAACCGCTGCTGAAATCCGAAATTTTAGAGGACCAGAACCTTATAAAGGAAAAGGTATTAAGTACGCTGATGAGTATATAAATAGAAAAGAAGGTAAGAAAAAATAATGTTATCTCCAAAGAAACAAAAAAGATCAAGCAGGGTCAGATTTAAGCTTAAGAAAAATAATAAATCGCGCATGAGACTTACTCTTTATAAGTCATCACAGCACTTGTATGCTCAAATCGTTGATGATAATAAAGGCATTACTATTTGCAGTGCCTCAACTCTAAAATCTGAAAAAAGTAAAAATTCATGTAATATTGCAAATGCAAAAATATTAGGTAATGAACTTGCTAAGTCAGCAGCTGAAAAGGGTGTTAAAGATGTTTACTTGGATCGGGGTCCAAATTTGTATCATGGAATAGTAAAAACGGTTACTGATGAAGTAAGATCTGGGGGTATAAATTTATAGGAAATATTATGGTGAAAGAAAATAAAAACAAAGATCAAAACGGTGTTGAAATTAAAGATAAACTTGTAGCAATTAACCGAGTTACAAAAGTTGTTAAAGGAGGAAGGCGATTTGGATTTGCAGCATTAGTTGTTGCTGGTGATGAGTCTGGTAAAGTTGGTTTTGGTCATGGAAAAGCAAAAGAGGTTCCTGAGGCCATTAAAAAAGCAACTGACTCTGCTAAAAAAAGTTTGGTTAGAATACCACTGAGAGAAGGTAGAACATTACATCATGATATAATTGGAATACATGGTTCATCACGCGTTGTAATGAGATCCGCACCTTCAGGTACAGGTATTATTGCTGGAGGATCAGTTAGGGCGGTATTTGAATTATTAGGCATACAAGACATTGTTGCAAAGTCAGTTGGTAGCTCAAATCCCTATAATATTATCAGAGCAGCAGTAGATGGACTGAAACAGCAAAAATCGCCAAAGATAATTGCTGCAAGGAGATCTAAAAAAGTCGGCAACATTACTTCTGCAAGAGAAACGACATGACTGAAAAATTAAAGATTACATTAAAAAAAAGTACCATTGGTTCTCAAAAGGGACAAATAGCAACAGTTAAAGGGCTGGGACTAAAAAAAATTAACAGCAGTGTCATTAGAGAGGCAACGCCTGAAACATTAGGTATGATTAAAAAAATCAAACATTTAGTAATTACGGAAAATAATTAAATGAAATTAAATCAAATCAATAAAAACAAGAGCTTTAAATCAAAGAAGAGAATTGGAAGAGGGATAGGCTCAGGCAAAGGCAAAACCTCTGGAAGTGGTCATAAAGGACAAAAAGCCCGTTCCGGAGTTGCTATTCATGGTTTTGAGGGTGGACAAATGCCCTTGCATAGAAGACTGCCTAAATTTGGCTTCTCAAATTTTACGAAGAAACAATATTTTGAATTAAACCTCTCTACACTACAAAAATTGATTGATAAAAACTCTGTTAATGAGTCTGAGATCATTAATATTGCACTCTTAAAAAAGTTACGTATTTTAAAAAATAAAGATAAAAAACTTCTAAAAATTCTTGGCACAGGTGAATTAAAATCAAAAAATATTATTGAATGCAGTAAAGTAACTAAGTCTGCAGAAGAAAAACTTCAAAAACTTGGTGTTGAATTAAAAATAAGTAAAGCAATCTAGCGAAATGGCTTCAGCAGCTGAAAAATTAGCATCAAACTTTAACTTCAGTGTCTTTTCCAAGGCTACTGAATTAAAGAAAAGGATTTGGTTCACTTTAGGTGCTTTAATAATTTACAGATTTGGCACATATATCCCTTTGCCTGGAATAGATATTGAGCAGTTAAAACTACTTGTAGAGACTAATCAAAGTGGAATTCTAGGAATGTTTGATGTTTTTGCAGGTGGAGCTATAAGCCGAATGGCTATTTTCGCATTGGGTATCATGCCATACATATCTTCATCAATTATAATGCAACTTATGACTAGTGTATCGCCTCATCTGGCAAGCTTAAAAAAAGAAGGTGAGCCTGGAAGAAGAAAAATTACTCAATATACAAGATACGGAACTGTCTTACTTGCGCTATTACAAGGATATGGGATTTCTGTTGGCTTAGAGTCTGCAGGAAAAGTTGTTACAGACCCAGGACTATTTTTTAGACTTTCAACAACAATTACATTAACTGGGGGAACAGTTTTCTTGATGTGGCTTGGAGAACAAATAACCAGTAGAGGTATAGGAAATGGAATATCACTCATTATTTTTTCTGGTATTGTTGCTGAAATTCCTAGCGCATTAATTAATACATTAACTTTGGGTCGTCAGGGAACAATCTCAACTCTTACACTTGTATTGCTCTTATTAATGATTGTAGCTGTAGTTATCTTTATAGTTTTTATGGAGAGAGCTCAAAGAAGATTAATAGTTCAGTACCCAAAAAGACAGATGGGAAATAAGATGTTTGCTGGAGATAGCACGCATCTACCACTTAAACTTAACACCGCAGGTGTTATACCAGCAATATTTGCTTCATCTATTTTATTGTTACCAATTACAATTGCAAACTTCAATGTGTCTACTGAGCCAGGATTATTAAATGATATTGCAGCACTTCTTGGTAGAGGACAGCCTGCATATATGCTGATGTATGCAGCGGCAATTATATTTTTTGCATTCTTCTATACTTCAATTGTATTTAATCCAGTTGAAACTGCTGATAATTTAAAAAGACAAGGTGGCTTTATTCCAGGAATTAGGCCAGGTGAAAAAACTGCTGAGTATATTGATTTTGTCTTATCCAGAATAACAACCATTGGGGCATTATATTTAGCATTTGTATGCATACTCCCAGAAATTTTAATCGCGCAATACTCAATTCCATTTTATTTGGGAGGTACATCATTACTCATTGTTGTGGTTGTAGGTATGGATACTGTTGGACAAATTCAAAGTCATTTGTTTGCATATCAATATGAAGCTTTAATAAAAAAATCTCGCTTAAGAGGCACAAGAAGGTGAATTTAGTTTTATTGGGACCTCCTGGAGCTGGAAAAGGAACTCAGGCAAATTTAATCTGTGAAAAATATAAATTAATGCATTTATCCACAGGTGATCTGCTTAGGCTCGAGATCGCTAACAAAAGTGAGATAGGGGTAAAGGCTAAACAAATCATTGATGAGGGTAAACTAGTTTCTAACGATATAATAATTAATGTTATTAAATCATTTTTTAATAATAATAAAAATTCAGGTGGATACCTACTCGATGGCTTTCCAAGAAATACAGAGCAGGCTAAGCTTTTAGATAAATTGATGTTAGAACTTAAAAAAAAGTTATCATGCGTAATTCAGTTAGATGTTGATGAAAAACATTTAAAAGACAGAATATTATCTCGAGGCAAAGAAGAAGGAAGATCAGATGATAATGAGGAAACTCTAATTAAAAGACTCGAAACATATTTCAATGAAACTATGCCTTTAATAAAATATTATGATGAATCAAAACTGCTAAAAAAAGTCAGTGGTGTGGGTGAAATTATGCATATAAATCAATCAATTAACTCAATTATAGATCACCTTTAATATGCTTGACCAATTAATTAATAATCCTATAATCCCGCAATCTCTCAAACAAAAAATGTTAGGTCTTTATTAATGGCTCGTATTGCTGGAGTAAATATTCCAACCCAAAAAAAATTAGGAGTTGCTTTGACCTACGTTTATGGGATTGGTGACAAGATTTCAAGAGATGTATGTTCTAAGGCAAATGTAGATGCAAATACTAGAGTCCAAGATTTATCTGAAGCAGAAATAAAAAATGTTAGTGATGTTATTTCATCATCATTTTTAGTTGAAGGTGATTTAAGAAGAGAGGTTTCTGGAAATATCAAAAGATTAAAGGATCTTGGTACGTATAGAGGTGTGAGACACAGAAAAAATTTGCCATGTAGAGGTCAGCGTACTCATACAAACGCTAGAACAAAAAAAGGAAAAGCTATTGCAATTGCTGGAAAGAAAAAGGTTACTAAATAAATATGGCTGAAGTTAAAATTGTAAAAAAGAAAAAACAAAAAAAGAATATCATTTCTGGATTAGCATATATTAATGCTACATTTAATAATACTATGATTACCATTACAGATGAGCAAGGCAATAGTATTGCATGGTCATCTGCGGGAGTAAAAGGTTTTAAAGGATCAAGAAAGTCCACACCATACGCTGCACAAATTGCAGCAGAGGATGCTGGCACTAAAGCAAAAGAGTTTGGTTTAAAAAACTTACAAGTATTTGTTAAAGGACCAGGCGGAGGAAGAGAGTCGGCACTACGAGCATTACAAGCTGTAGGATTCTATATAACTTCTATAAAAGATACTACACCAATTCCTCACAACGGCTGTCGTCCACCAAAGAAAAGAAGAGTTTAATATTTATTAAAGGAAAAAAAATTATGAGTATTATTAATAATTGGCAGGCATTAATAAAACCTTCAAAACTAAAGCTAATCAGCGATGAAGATACTCAATATAAAGCAACGTTAATTGCAGAACCACTTGAGAGGGGTTTTGGTTTAACGCTTGGAAATGCTCTTAGAAGAGTGCTATTGTCGTCACTACAAGGTACTGCTGTGACAGCAATTAAAATAGATAACGTTCTTCATGAATTTTCATCTATTGATGGTGTAAGAGAAGACGTTACAGATATAGTGTTAAATATAAAGTCTTTGTCTCTAAATATGCATTCTGAAGGTGTGAGAAAAATGAATCTCAATGTAACTGGCCCAGGTGAGATTACTGCAGGTATGATTAATACTCCTTCTGAGATTGATATTATAAATCCAGAGTTAGTTATCTGTAATCTTGATGACAATACTGAATTTAATATGGAGCTTACTGTAGCAAAAGGTAAAGGTTATGTTGCCGCTGAACATAACAAGCCAGAAGACTCTGCTATAGGCCTGATTCCGATAGACTCTATATTTAGCCCAGTTAAACAAGTTTCATACAGTATAGAAAATACTAGAGAGGGAAAAGTCTTGGACTATGATAAGCTAACAATGTCAATTGAAACAAATGGATCAGTATCTCCTGAGGACGCTATTGCTTTTGCAGCAAGAATAATTCAAGACCAATTGCAATCTTTTATTAATTTTGAAGAACCTGAAGAGATACAGGAAGAACCTGATGCATTGGAACCTCAATTTAATAAAAATCTTTTAAGAAAAGTTGAGGAGCTTGAACTTTCAGTGAGATCGATGAATTGCCTTAGAAATGATAATATTATTTACATTGGAGACCTTGTTCAAAAAAGTGAAATTGAAATGTTGCGTACACCTAATTTTGGTCGTAAGTCTCTAAATGAAATAAAAGAAGTACTAGGCACTATGTCACTATATTTAGGCATGGAAGTACCTAATTGGCCACCTGAAAATATCGAGGAAATGGCAAGAAAGATTGAAGATCCATATAATTAAAAATGAGACACGGAATTGCAAAAAGAAAGTTAAATAGGACATCATCGCACCGGATAGCGATGCTTGAGAACATGGCTGTTTCACTTATCAAAAAAGAGACTATCAAAACCACACTTCCAAAAGCAAAGGAATTAAGACCATTTGTTGAAAAAATTATCACTCTAGGTAAAAAGAATAAAAGTTCATCAAGGTCAAATGCTTTTGACTCACTAAGAGATAAAGAAGCAGTAACAAAAGTTTTTGGAGATTTATCTGAAAGATTCAAAGATAGAAACGGTGGCTATTGTAGAATCGTTAAAGCCGGCTATCGATCAGGTGATAATGCGCCTATGGCTTACATTCAAATCCTTGATCAAGAAAAATAATATTTAGTTAATAATAAGTTGATTTATCTAAACATATTAATTTAGATGAAGTCCAAAAAAACTATAATTGTTGATAGTGCATCTAACGGGATAAGATTAGATAAGTTTTTAAAAGAAAAATTGAATATTCCTTTTTCACTACTTCACAAAGAACTCAGAAAAAAATCAATTAAAATAAACAATAAAAAAAAACTTGGAAGTTATAGAGTTAAACAAGATGATATTGTTGATATTTTTAAGGAATTCAAAATTATTCTCGAAAATAAAGCTTCAATTAAAATACCCAACATAATCAAGAGAAAAATCAAAAATTCAGTAGTTTTTCAGTCTGACGACTATATTATTATTAATAAGTGGGCTGGAATACCATGTCAGCGTGGATCAAAAATTAATCTATCGATAGATGATCTGCTTCAATATTTTGACAATAAAGATAGTCATCCTAAATTAGTGCATCGACTTGACAAAGATACAACTGGTCTATTGATAATTGCAAAAAACTATAATTCTGCAAGGTATTTTCATGAAATTCTTTCTAATCATAAAATAAAGAAAACTTATTATGCAATAGTAGAAAATAAGCCAAAAAACAGAGAGGGAATACTAAATGACATGCTCCCCAAAAATAAAAAAAATGTTTCTGCTAAAACAAAATATCAAATAACAAAAAAACTTCCTGGAGGAAATTTTCTTTTAAAGTTAAATCCTCAATCAGGTAGAAAACATCAAATAAGGCAGCATTGTTTTATGAATGGTTTTCCAATACTTGGTGATAAAAAATATTATATTGAACGCAAACAAATAAAACATTCTAATTTATGCCTACATGCTGGCGCTTTAGAATTCACTGATATGAATAATAAAAAAGTCAAAATAGAGACTGAACTCCCGGATCACTTTAGAAAATACTTATAAATTGATAATTCGGAAATATTATATAATATATCTACTTCATGAGTGATATCATCAAATTATTAGAAAAAAAGCGCGAAGAAGCTAAGCTTGGTGGAGGAAAAAAAAGAATTGACTCTCAGCACGCTAAAGGCAAGTTAACAGCAAGAGAACGAATAGAGGTACTTTTAGATCAAGACACTTTTGAAGAATACGATATGTACGTGGAACACCGTACTAATGACTTTGGCATGGCCGATCAGAAATATGCTGGTGATGGAGTGGTTACTGGGAGTGGTAAAATAAATGGAAAATTAGTATACATTTTCAGTCAAGACTTTACAGTTTTTGGCGGCTCACTATCTGAAGCTCATGCAGAAAAAATATGCAAGATAATGGATATGGCAATGAAAGTTGGCGCTCCTATTATTGGCATAAATGACTCTGGTGGTGCACGTATTCAGGAGGGCGTTGCTTCTTTAGCGGGTTATGCAGAGGTGTTTCAACGAAATGTTCTTGCCTCTGGAGTTGTTCCTCAAATTTCAGTCATTATGGGTCCATGTGCTGGCGGAGCTGTGTATTCACCCGCAATGACAGATTTCATATTTATGGTTAAAAATACCTCATTCATGTTTGTGACTGGCCCGGATGTTGTAAAGACCGTGACACAAGAAAATGTTACGCAAGAGGAATTAGGAGGCGCTAAAACACATACTTCAAAGTCTTCTGTAGCTGATGGAGCATTCAATAATGATATTGAAACACTTCAGGAAGTAAAAAGTCTTATTGACTTGTTGCCTTCAAGCAATCGGGAAAAATCTAAAAATATTAAAGATAGTTTTCAAGATCTAAGTCCAGATTACTCTTTAGATACCCTTGTTCCTGAAAACGCAAATAAACCATATGATATGAAAGAACTAATCAATAAAGTAGTTGATAATAACTATTTTTTTGAAATTCAGCCTGACTTTGCAAAAAATATTATCACTGGTTTTGGAAGAATTGAGGGAAGAACAGTTGGATTTGTAGCAAACCAGCCATTAGTTTTAGCGGGATGTCTTGATATAGACTCTGGTAAAAAAGGAGGCAGATTTGTGAGATTTTGCGATTGTTTCAATATTCCAATTGTCACTTTTGTTGACGTACCGGGGTTTTTGCCAGGAGTATCTCAAGAACACAATGGTATTATTAAAAATGGAGCTAAGCTTTTATACGCCTATGCTGAAGCAACCGTTCCTAAAATTACAATCATAACTCGTAAGGCTTACGGAGGTGCATATGTTGTAATGGCTTCAAAGCATTTGCGAGGTGATATTAATTATGCATGGCCAAGTGCAGAGATTGCAGTTATGGGTGCCAAGGGAGCTACTGAAATTTTGTTCAGAAATGAAATTAAGGATAAAAAGAAAATTGACAAGAGAACACAAGAATATACAGATCAGTTTGTAAATCCATTTATTGCTTCAAAGAGAGGATTTATAGATGATGTAATAAGACCACATTCAACACGTCGTCGTATAGCGACAGCGCTCGAAAATCTAAAAGATAAAGAATTGTCTTCTCCTCAAAAAAAACACGATAATATACCACTATAAGTAATGATTAAAAAAATTCTAATTGCGAATAGAGGAGAAATTGCGTGCAGAGTTATACGTACAGCAAAAAAGTTGAATATCAATACTGTTGCCGTTTATTCTGATGCTGATAAAGATTCTCTATTTGTGAAACAGGCAGATGAGTCCTTCCATATTGGCGGCTCTCAGCCAGCTGAGTCTTATTTAGATATAAATAAAATCATCAATATTGCAAAAAAATCAAAGGCCGATGCAATTCACCCAGGATACGGATTTTTATCTGAAAATGCAGCCTTCGTAAAAAGACTCGCTAAAGAGAAAATTAAATTTATAGGACCCAATCCAAATGCTATAAAAAAAATGGGAGACAAAATTGAGTCTAAAAATCTTGCAATAAAACTTAAATTAAACGTAATACCTGGTCATACCGCTCCAGTAAAAAACTCTAAAGAAGCATTAAAAATCTCAAATAAAATTGGATACCCGGTCTTGCTAAAAGCATCAGCTGGAGGTGGTGGTAAAGGAATGAGAATAGTAAGGAAAAATAGTGAATTAGAAGAAAATTTTAATGCTGCAAAAAGTGAGTCAAAAAAAAGTTTTGGGGATGATCGCGTGTTCATTGAAAAATATATAGAGCAGCCAAGACATATTGAGATACAAATTCTTTGTGACAAGCATGGAAATCAAGTTCATTTAGGTGAGAGAGAATGTTCAATTCAAAGGAGATATCAAAAAGTTATTGAGGAGTGCCCATCGCCATTTGTAGATGAAGATATGAGAAATCAAATGGCTGCACAAGCTTTAACCCTTGCAAAGGAAGTTAAATATGATTCAGCCGGGACTGTGGAATTTGTAGTAGATGCAAATAAAAATTTTTATTTTCTTGAGATGAACACAAGACTTCAAGTTGAACATCCAGTTTCTGAGCTTGTTACAGGCGTAGATTTGGTTGAACAAATGATTTATTGTGCAGATAATAAAAAGTTAAATATATCACAAAAAGATATCAACCTTAGAGGTTGGTCAATTGAATCACGTATTTATGCTGAAGATCCAACCAAAGATTTTTTACCTTCAATTGGTAGAGTGACAGAATACATAGAGCCATCAAAAATCAAAAATAAAGATCAAATTATAAGAAACGATACAGGGATAAATCCTGGATCTGAAGTTTCATTGTTTTATGATCCTATGATATCAAAACTAGCAGTTCATAGTAAGGACAGAGCAACTGCAATAGACTTAATGATCAATTCATTGCAAAATTATTATTTATCAGGAGTTGAAAATAATATTGAATTCCTGATTTCAATTTTAGATGATAAAAAATTTAGAATAGGCAATATAAGTACAAATTTCATTAAAGAAAAATTCCCTAAGGGTTATTATGCTAATCATGATTTAAGTGAATATAAGAAACACAGAATTGCAATTTTTGCACAGGTTTTATTTATATTCCAATTACAAAGCAAGATACTAATTTCCAATGATTTTGTAATAAAGGTAGGAGAAGATTTTCTTAACCTTGTAGTTGTAGAATTTAAGTTTGAAAAAGAAAGATTTTATGGAACCTTTAAAATAGAAAAAAAAGAGTATGAGATTGAAACATCTATTAAACTTAACCAGAGGTTATGTCAGGTAAGCATAAATCAGCATTTAGAGTATTTTAAACTAAATAAACTTGTAAACCTTAACTCCTCGGATATTAGTTACCATGACTGTAGATGTCAGACCATTGTTGTAAGTAAACAACATGAAACTTACATTAGGCTTATGCCAAAAATAAAATTAGAAGATTTATCAAAAAAATTAATTTCTCCAATGCCTGGCCTAATCAAGTCAGTAAACGTATCTGAAGGACAAAAGATCAAAAGTGGTGATCAATTGCTAATCATTGAAGCAATGAAAATGGAAAATATTCTAAAAAGTGAAAAAGACTGCGTAATTGATAAAGTTCTAATAAAGCCAGGTGATAGCGTGGGCGCTGATGAGGAGCTTATTCTATTTTCTAAATAGTCAAAGTTTTTAATTTGCTCTGAAAAATATCTCTATCCATGTAGCCTTGTCTAAAGTAGCGGCGATTTTTAGTATCTTTATATGCACCTCTCCCATGTAAGACGCGATAATTATCTAAAATTAACATGTCTCCTGGTCGTTGTTTAATACGAATATTATTTTTTTTATTCTTAATTAAATCCCACAACTTTCTTCTTGCATTAATATAATCATCTATTTTTTTATTTTTATCGAATGGAATTAATTCAGTTCTATTGTTGTACCTTACTTGTATTACATTGTTCATATCGTCTAACTCGATCAGCTTACATTTATTTTCTAACCAGGCATTTTCATCTTTATATCTAAAAAAAGTATTGAAAGTTGTAAGTGTATTAAAGAATTGTTTATGTCTATCTCGCAAAATTTTTGCGATATTAAAACCGTCAACTATTGTATTTTCTCCTCCTATTAAGGCGTTTTCTATGCAGTGTAAAAAAATGTAACCTTGTGTCGGGAAGCGATATGGATTGTCAGTATGGTTCTCTAGCGCTCTTGTTGTCATAGTTAAATCATAGGCTTTTTTTATGTTTTTAACGTCAGCAATGCCACCCCAATTCGTTTTTTTAACTGGCCCGATAAGTTTCATAAGTTCATTTAATCCATTCTTAGTTTTTGGAATATTTCTGACTAAACAAAAACCAAATGTTTCAACAGATAATAAAATGTCAGATAACATTTTTTCATTTATTAGCAGAAAGTTATATTTTGGAATTTTAATACTTTCTTTATTCCATAAACATTTTTTGGACTTAAATTTTTCTGACTCTAGTTGATTGTAAAGATAGCCAAATTGATACGAATGTTTTGAATTGTCTGAAAATTGAATTTGTAAAATATTTTTTTTTATTTTGGCTGATTTAATGTATAAATGTTCATCTATTTCTGCCGCTTCTATTAATAGTTGATTTGTATAATTATCTCTTATCTCGCTGTTCTTACTATGCTCGTAAAGCCATTGAGCATTTACTTCATAGTTCTTAGTTTTATTTTTGAGATTTATAGTTTTTTTATTATTTTTTACAGAAATAAAGTTCATTTTAATTAAAATATTTAACTAGAGTTTTTTCAATTGTTCTATCAATTTCCTTATTCTCTATATTATAACCTAAATCTGAAAAACTAGTGACAAATTTGCTACTCATTCCGCATGGCTTGATACCTTCGTAGTGACTTAAGTCTGGATTTATATTTATTGAAAAACCATGGTACGTAACCCATTTTTTTACCTTTAGACCAATACTAGCAATTTTGTAGAGTTGACCGTTATCCTTTTTAACGAATACTCCATGATGATCAGGTATTGCTTCTCCAACAATGTGAAAATTACTTAAAATTTCGATGATCAATTTCTCAATTTGACTTACAAAAAATTTAATGTTTTTTTTTCTATTATTTAAATTGATCATTAGGTAGACAACTCTCTGTCCAGGACCATGATAAGTATATTTTCCTCCCCGATTAGTCTTAATTACTGGTATTTTATTATTATTAAGAAGGTCACTTTTATTATCAGTAGATCCTGATGTATATATCGCTGGATGACTTAAGAGCCAAGCAAGTTCGTCATTATGGTTATTAATTATTTCATTAACTCTATTTTCCATATATTTAAGACTTTTTAAGTAGTCTTGAGCTGAATTATCTATCTTAATTTCCATGTTTTTCTGGATAATAACCTAAATTGATGTACATGTTTTTATTATGAATAATATTGTAAATGAACCTCCTCAAAATGAGAATATTACATTTAATAATCAATTAATTAATGATGTAATAAATTTTTGCAATAACAAAGAGAAAGATAAACTAACTAATATTATTTCTCCTCTTCATCCTGCAGATTTAGCAGATCTCTTTACTTTTCTTAGTAAAGAGCAAAGATCTTACATTCTTAATAATCTTAGTGAAGACCGCTATACAGATGTTCTTGCTGAGCTAGATGACACTATTATTGATGAAACAGTTCAAGAATTAGAGGATACTAAAGTAGTTCGCTCAATTAGTGAGATGGAGACAGATGATGCTATTAACCTCATTGAGTCTTTGGAGCCAGCAGCTCAAAAGAAAATTTTAGACCAAGTAAACCCCACAGAGAGAGAAATTTTACAGGAAAGTCTTAATTACCCTGAAGATACTGCTGGAAGAAGAATGCAAAAAGAATTTGTTTCAATGCCAGGCTTTTGGACAGTAGGGCAGGCCATTGATCATTTAAGAGAACAAATTGACTTACCCGATGAATTCTATGAACTTTTTATTGTTGACCCGAGCAATAAACCGTTGGGGAGTGCTTCAGTTTCTAAAGTTCTGAAGTCACGTAGAGATACAAAATTAAATGAAATTTTAGAAGAAAACCCGAAATTTGTTAAGGCATCAATGGATCAAGAAGAAGTAGCACTTTTCTTTGAGCAATACTCTTTGGTATCAGCTGGAGTTGTAGATGACCAAAATAGATTAATTGGAAGAATTACGGCAGATGATATTGTGTGGGTTGTTCAAGAAGAAGCAGAAGAAGATATTTTGAGGTTGGGTGGTGTTTCAGAAAGTGAGATGAACCAATCTATTGGAAGATCAACGAAGCGAAGATTTATATGGTTATTTCTAAATTTATTAACCGCAATTCTTGCATCTTATGTAATAAGTCTGTTTGATGCCAGTATAGAGAAAATGGTAGCACTAGCGATTTTAATGCCAATTGTTGCATCAATGGGTGGTAATGCAGGAACACAAACGTTAACACTAACCGTGAGATCGATCGCAACTAAAGAATTAGTAGATAATAATAGAAGAAAAGTCTTTTTCAAAGAAATTGCGATATCAGTATTAAATGGAATTTTATTTGCGATTATTACAGGTTTTGCTGCTTGGATTTGGTTTTCTGATATTAGTTTATCTATAATTGTTGGAGCAGCAATGGTAATAAATATTTTATCTGCGGGTTTTTTTGGTTTCCTAATTCCATATATTTTTAATAAAGTTAAGATTGATCCTGCTTTGGCATCAAGTGTATTTGTAACAACAATAACTGATGTTTTTGGATTTTTATCTTTTCTAGGGCTTGCTTCAATTTATTTATTTTAGATTTTTATATTGTCAATTAATCGAGTATTTCCTACTTTAGCAGCAATAAATATTCTTGATTTATCACTTATTTTTTTTCGAACAGAGAGATCATCATTTAATACAGTCAGATAATCAATTTTATCAACACCATGATCTAACAGGACTTTTTTTGTATGATTAAGTATTTTATTAATCTTTAACTTGTTCCTAATCAATGGAGGTAATTTTTTAAGTAATTTATTGATTTTAATAGCAATTTTAAATTCCTGACCACTTAAATAGTTATTTCTTGATGAAAGAGGAAGTCCATTCCTGTCCCTAACAGTTTTAACACATATTATCCTCGTATTTAATTTTAATGACTCAGTCATTTTTTTTATTACCAAATATTGTTGATAATCTTTTTCACCAAAAAATGCTGCGTCTGGTTGCACTATATCAAAAAGTTTAAGTACAATATTTTTAACACCTGGAAAGTATTTTGGTCTTGATTTACCACATAGTCGTTTTTCAATTGTAAACTGTGGACAATTATATTTTGTTTTATAGGAGAGAATTTGTTTTTGTATTGGAGTGAAGACAATATCAGTACCGTATTTTTTTAAAACTTTAAGATCATTTTTGAGAGTCCTTGGGTAATTTTTATAATCTTCTTTTGGTCCAAATTGTGTAGGGTTAACAAAAATACTAACTACAACAATTGATTTTAGTTTCTTTGACTCCTTAACTAATTTTAAATGTCCTGCATGCAAAGCTCCCATTGTTGGTGTTAAGTGAATTTTAAAACCATCACTTCTATATCGATCTAGGATCTTATTGAGATATTTTATACTTTTAATTAATTTCATAATATATATCTTCAAAGATAATATTATCTGCAAACTGCTTTGACAAATTATACTTTTCCATACTATTTATTGTCCAAGTTAAAAGTGGAATATTCTTCTTTCTTATACTTTGAATATTTCTGATACTTATTTTTTCTACATCAACCGCTAAAAAATTAATGCCTAGATGAGAAATCTCTTTAAAACCGATATTGTCATTACTGGTTATAAGGCCTGTTTTATAAAATGGAGCATTGATTTTAAACCATTCACACATTTTATGATCAAATGACTGCAAAGCAATTTCTCCATTGTAAGCTCGAATTATTTCGATTAATCTTTCTTCAATTTCAGGATTAAAACCAGATTTTATTTCAATCAATATAGGTGTTTGGCCATCTACTAAATGCAGCATTTCGTCAAGTGAAGGTATTTTACAATCTGTGTCTAAAAGCTTTAGTTTTCTTATTTCGTTTGCACTCAGATCATTAATATAAGAATTTATTCCACACATCCTCTTTAAATCGTAATCATGAAATACTATAATTTCTTTATCCTTAGATAAGACAATATCACATTCTATCGCAAGGTTGTGTTTCATTGCATTTTCAAATGCTTCCAAAGAATTTTCAATGATTAATTTTTTATCATGAAGCCCTCTATGGGCAATCGGACGATCAAGAAAAGGACTCATTATTTCAGAATTTCAAATATTGATGCAACTTCAACACTAGCATTCTTTGGAAGAGAGTTTGCTCCTACTGCAATTCTTGAATGCTTTCCTTTTTCTCCCATAATATCACAAACAACATCTGATGCACCATTGATGACTAGAGGATGGTCAGAAAACGAATGATCAGCATTTACGTAACCAGCAACATGAATACAATTAAAATCAGTAAGTTCACATAAAGGGTTCAATTGGTCTAATATTGACAAAGTATTAAGCATGCATATGCGTGATCCATATGACGCCTTCTTAATGTCAGTTTCTGACGGAACTTTGCCAGTTATAATTTTTTCATCTTTTATAGGAAGTTGTCCAGATACATAAACTAAGTTGCCTATTTTTTTAAAAGGCAAATAATTACCAAGAGTTACAAGCTTAAATTGCTTATAATCTTTTTCTACTTCGAGTATTTTATCCGCTAACTTCATTTATGATAAAATTATATATATCTTTCCAACTATATGCACGAAAATCCGCCTCTTTAGGCGAAACTGCAAGTTTAGATAATCGTTCATCAGATATGTAATGAATAGTTTTAGATCTTGATACTTCTTCTTTTACGGAGGATATGTGGGGAGCTAAATCATCAATAAAAAAAACTTTTTCATTAAAGTCTCTAATTAACTCTTTAATTACTATCCCTTTTGGTCCATTTCCGGCAATTATTTGAAGATTAAGACCATTCTTTTGAAAGCAATACTTTCTATCATCCAAATATTTGAATGGAATATTAGTCAGCACTAAAATTTGAAAATTAGAGTCCAGAAGTTTATTAATAAAATGTATTGATCCATCAACAAAAGTTATATCTTTTGACTCTGTTCGAAAAAAATCATCTAAATATTTAAGTATAACTTCATTAGATAGAACTTCATCAGTTCCTTTTTTTTTTATGTTTCCAAAAAGAGCGTATGAAGTTAGGTCATACCAAAATCCTTTTTTTTCTAAATAAATTTCAAAGCATTTTACGAAATTTAATAAGACCTCATCAGCATCAGTTATAAGCAGTGGTTTATTCTTAAAAAGAGTAGCTTTGCTTATTTGCTTTTTAAGGCCATCAGATAGCTTATGTGACACTAATTACTTAACTTCTATCAATGTGAGTTTTGTTTGAGTATATTGGCCAAGAGCTTCCAGAGATTTATCTCTTCCAGAACCTGACTGCTTGTATCCACCGTGAGGTAAAGACATATCTCCATCACTCAAACTATTTATTAGAACTTTCCCACTTTTAATTCTTTTTGCAAGCTTATGTACTTTATTTAAATCATTAGACCATATCATTGCATTAAGTCCATAATGAGTATCATTTGCTATTTGAAGAGCTTCATCTTCATTTTCAAAATCTATGGCACATAATACTGGTCCAAAAATTTCCTCTTTAGCAACAGTCATTGAATTTTGAACATCTTTAAAGACCGTAGGACTGACATAGTAGCCACCTGACTCTTGAAGCACCTGATCACCACCAGTTATAACATTCGCACCTTCAGATTTTCCTTTGTCTATATAATTCATGATTCTTTCAGTTTGAGTTTTATCGACTATTGAGCCCATTAAAGTATTTGGATCAAACGGGTTACCTGGCATCCAAGGATGAGAGTAGCTTACGACCTTTTCTAAAAATTCGTCTTTTATTGATTTTTGAAGTAGCAACCTTGAAGGCGCATCACATACCTGACCACTGTTTCCAAACATGCCATCAGCTGCCATTTTTGCAGCATGGTCTAAATCAGGTGCATCTGCAAATATTATATTTGGAGACTTTCCCCCACACTCCAGCGAAACCCTCTTCATGTTGGATTCACCTGCGTAAGATAAAAAATATCTTCCAACTTCAGTAGATCCGGTAAATCCAAGTTTATCAACATCCATGTGAGTCCCTAATGCTTTTCCTGCAGTAGGACCATAACCTGGTACTACATTGAAGACTCCTTCTGGAATACCAGCCTCCATTGCTAGTTCGGCAACTCTTAATGCAGATAAAGGTGATTGCTCTGCAGGCTTTAAAATAAAACTATTCCCAGTTGCTAAAGCAGGTGCAAATTTCCAACAAGCCATTAACAAAGGAAAATTCCAAGGAGTTACTGCTCCAACTACACCCAGAGGTTCTTTTGTGATGGTGGCAATCAAATTATCACTTGTTGGAGCTACATCATCATAAAGTTTATCAATTGCCTCAGCATACCATTTTGTACAATTAATACATGCTGCTATATCACCAGTTGCTCTAGTTATAGGCTTACCCATGTTTAAAGTTTCTAGCAAGCCAAGCTCTAAAATATTTTTTTTCATTAAGTCAGCGAAATTAAAGAGAATTTTTTTTCTTTTTGAAGGAGCCATTCTAGACCATGACCCTTTTTCAAATACATCGCGCGCAGCTTTGACAGCTATGTTTATATCTTCAACGTCACATTCTGAAACACTAGTTATTATTGATCCATCAACAGGGCTAATGCTCTCAAACGTTTTGCCTGTTACTGAATTTATATAGTTTCCATTAATAAAAGCCTGATTTTTAAAATCTAGAGATGATTTTTTTTCCATCACATCATTTAGAGCGAGAGCCATAGTTAACCTTCCAACTTGTTAATATTTTAATTTTTGTAAAGATTATAAAGATACAGGTTTTTTTATTTTTTAGAAGATTTTTTCTTTTTCTTGCCTGTTTTTTCTAGTTTTTTTTCAATCAAATCAATAGCTTCTTCCATTAAAATTTCTTCAGGGTCAATATTATCGGGAATTGTGGCATTAATACTTTTATATTTAATATAGGGCCCAAACTTCCCTTTCATCACTTTGATTGGTTTTTTATCATCAGGATGTTCTCCTAAAGTTTTGATTTCAGAGGAACTTTTAAGTCTACCAGGCTTTGCATTAGCAAGCAGAGAAACTGCTCTGTTAATACCAATATCAAAAATTTCAGAATTATCTTCAAGGCTAGCATTTTTATCACCGCAATTAATGTAACCACCATAGCGGCCATAATTCACTGTAATAATTTCACCTGTTTCAGGATGACCACCTATCTCTCTTGGTAAACTTAATAAATACTGAGCTTTCTCTAAATCAATTGCAGAGGGGGAAATTCCTTTAGGCACAGAGGCTCTCTTTGGTTTTTCTTTTTCAACTATGTCACCAAGCTGAACGTATGGGCCAAATCTTCCATTCAATAATTTAATATCCTGTTCTGATTCAGCATCTTTTCCAAGAATTGTATCTTCAAATGCTTCTTTAATTTTTTTATGAGAGATAGGTCTAGTAAACTTACAATCGGGATAATTGGAACAGCCTACGAACGCTCCAAATCGACTTACTTTAAGACTTAGTTCACCTTCACAGTTTTCAGAAGGGCAACTTCTTGATATTGCCTTTTCTCCATTACTTTCTTCTTTCTGCTCAAATATATGGGACTTAAGAATTTCATTTAAATTATCCAATATATTAGTAATTCTCAAATCAGTAACATCACCAACATTTGTAGAAAAATTTTTCCAAAAATTTTCTAAGAATTCAGTCCATTTTATTTTTCCAGAAGTAATTTCATCAAGTGATTCTTCCATTCCAGCAGTAAATTCATAATCAATGTACTTTGAGAAAAATCCTTTAAGAAACGCTGTTATCAATATTGCTCTATCAACAGGTACAAACCTATTTTTATCAAGTTCAACATAATTTCTTGTTTTTAGGACAGATATTATACTTGCGTAAGTTGAAGGTCTTCCTATGCCTAATTCTTCTAATTTTTTTACTAAACTTGCCTCAGAGTATCTAGGGGGTGGGAGAGTAAAATGCTGTGTTTCTTTTGGTGAAACTGACTCTATCTTCATTCCTTTCGAAATAGCGGGTAATGTAACTTCATCTTCTTCTTCCTCATTATCATCTTTTTTAATTTGTTCATCACTTTTTACTTTAAACTCACTATAAATATTTAAAAACCCATCAAATTTTACCACAGAACCGTTTGCTCTCAGTTTCAATTCATTCTTCTCAGAGCTAATATCAATAGCTTTTCTTTCAAATACGGCAGAACTCATTTGACTTGCAAGTGCCCTTTTCCATATTAACGAGTACAATCTTAAGCTATCTGTATCTAAATATTTTGAAACCTGATCAGGTGTTAACTCAATATCAGTAGGTCGAATTCCCTCGTGAGCTTCTTGAGCGTTTTTAGCTTTTTTTGATTTGTAAGTTCTTACTTCATTAGGGCAATAACCGTTCTCAAAATTTTTTTTCAAATAGTTTCTATACGTTTGAATGGCTTCTTTAGATATATCAGTACTATCAGTTCGCATGTAAGTTATTAAACCAACTGTTTCACCATTAATTTCAATACCTTGAAATAATTTTTGTGCAATTTGCATTGTTCGAGAAGCGCCAAAACCATAAATACTTGACGCGGTTTGTTGAAGTGTTGAGGTAGAAAAAGGTGGTTCTGGATTTCTCGATGCTGGTTTTTTTGTAATATCTATTATTTCAAATTTATTATCCGAGAATAAATTTACAATTTTTTTCGCATGATCTTCTGACTTAAAGCTAAATTTTTCTATTTTTTTTCCTTCTACAGAAAGTAAATTAGCTTCTATATTAAACCCATCCTCAAATTTTACATTGCCTTTAATTTTCCAATACTCTTCAGGTTCGAAAGATTCAATTGCAAGTTCACGTTCACATATTAATCTTAAGGCAACTGATTGAACTCTTCCTGCTGATTTAGCTCCCGGTAACTTTCTCCATAATACCGGTGATAAATTAAAGCCAAATAGATAATCCAGTGCTCTTCGAGCTAAATAGGCGTCTACAAGATCAGTGTCAATATCTCTTGGATTGGCAATACCATTTTTTACTGCACTTTTTGTGATCTCGCTAAAGACAACTCTCTTAACAGTTTTATCTTTTAATAATTTTTTTTTATTTAATAATTCGACAATATGCCATGCAATTGCTTCACCTTCTCGATCCGGGTCAGTTGCAAGATAAAGAGTTGATGCATCAGCACTTGCATCATAAATTTCTTTCATGTGTTTTTTTGAAGTTGGAGATACTTCCCATTCAAAAGCAAAATTGTTTTCTGGATCTACCGAGCCATTTTTAGATGGCAAATCACGAACATGACCAAAGCTTGCAAGTACGTTGAACTCACTTCCTAAGTATTTATTTATTGTTTTAGCCTTAGCCGGGCTTTCTACTATTACTAAATTCATATCCTTATAAACGCGCTCTTTAATATATTTTTGTGAGCTTTGTCAAATTTTCACAAAAAATATTTTATAATTGGCAGAATATAAGGCTTAATACAATTTCTTCTCTTCACGCTTTAACAAGCGATTTATATTTTCATGATGAGAAAAGATCATAATTAGATTTATAATTAAACACATAAAAGAAACGTTGAAATCAAAATAAAATAATGAAATTAACGAAATTAAATTTGCGGAAAGCAAGCTTGCTAGTGAAGAATATCTATAGATAAAAAAAATTATAATCCAACTTACCCCAAGAGCTAAAAACAAATAAAAGTTAATTGCAAATATAATTCCCATAAAAGAAGCATATCCTTTACCCCCTTTTAAATCATCAAGCCATATAGGAAATATATGGCCAAATAGAATAAAAGTTCCAGATATAAAAAGTAAATTATCATTGATTGCCAGAGTAAGGGTTATTGGAATTAACGCTTTAAAAAAATCAACAAATAATGTAATTACTGCAGCTGAGAAGTTTCCAGTTCTTAATACGTTCGTAGCCCCAATATTTCCTGAGCCAATACTTTTAAGCTCACCTAAATTGAATAATCTTGATACCAAAATACCAGTTGGAATTGATCCCAGAAGGTAGGAAAAGTAAATAATTAAAATTATTTCGAAAATCATTTCACCATAATTGACAAACAAGCCATACGAACAGCTACTCCATTTTCAACCTGTTCAGTTATCACTGATTTATTTACATCATCAGCTAGTTCATTCTCTATTTCTACACCTCGATTTATTGGACCAGGGTGAAGTACTAGCACGTCAGGCTTTGCTGTTTTTAACTTTTCATAAGTAAGTCCAAAACTTTTAAAATAATCGTCTGCTGATGGAAGATTTAAATCTTTGATTCTTTCATTTTGGATTCTAAGCATCATTACTATATCAGCATCTTTTATGCCATCTTCTAAATTTGTGAACGTTTCAACATCATATTTATCTAAATCTTTTGGTTTAAAATAATCAGGGAATACGAATCTGACTTTTGATTTCATTTTATTTAGAAGATAGTAGTTTGACCTTGCTACTCGACTATGTTCAAGATCACCACATATTGAAACTGTGATATCATTAAGTTTTCGATTATGGTTCATAATTGTATAAGCATCAAGCAATGCTTGTGTGGGGTGTTCATTAACACCTTCTCCAGCATTTATAACAGGACATTCTAATATTTTAGCAATTTCTTTTGAGGCATCATTTTCACCATGTCTGATAATTACTAGATCAGGGTTCATTGCCCCTAAAGTTTGAGCGGTATCAAATAAACTTTCACCTTTTCTTAATGAGGATCCTTCAATATTCATATTAATTACATCAGCTCCTAATCTTTTAGCAGCTATCTCAAAAGAGATTAGTGTTCTTGTAGAGGGTTCAAAAAAAAGGTTTATAATTGTTCTACCTTTTAAAATTGGTATTTTTTTATCTTTTTCTTTATTGTGTTCTTTGAAAATTTTACTGAGTTCTAAAATATTATTTATATCCTCAATGCTAAGATCTTTTATGCCATGCAGATGGGTTTGAGAGATTTTAGGGATTTTAATGTTTTCAAGCATTAATTCATTCTTTTAATATAATTTAATGCACCTTCCAAGATAAATGCTGAAGCTAGACTATCAATTTCTTTTTTTTCATTATGGGCAGTTTTTCTGCTTTTAGAATTATCTGTATATAATTTTTCCACAGCAACAGTAGAAAGCCTCTCATCCCAAAAAGAATATGGAATATTTAAAGATAAATTTATGGCTCTTGATTTATCGCGGATTGATTGAGCACTTTTTCCCTCACTCCCATCCATGTTTAATGGCAGTCCAATGATGAGGGCTTTAACTTCGTGAAGTTTAACTATCTCGTTTATTTCTTTCAGAAAGTCTTTCATATTTGAATATTTAATAGTTCTTAATGGTAGAGCCCCTGTCATATCTGATGTAGAAATTGCAACTCCAATTCTTTTACTACCAATATCCAGTCCTAGAATTTTATGGTTACTTTCTACTAATGACTTAAATTCTGCGATATCTACTTCTTTTTTTGTTTCATTAGTCATTTTTTGACTGTATATCATACATTAATTTAAGTTAGTACCTCTTATAAATATGGAATTTGATAAGAAAAGTCTTTTAAAGCTTGGTAAGTTAGCAAGAATTTCAATCAATGAAGATAATCTCAATAATCTTAGCAAGGATCTTAATTCAATCTTAGAATTTGTTGATCAGTTAAAAGAAATTAAAACTGATCAAGTAGATCCGACATCTAATTCCCTTAATCAAAAATTAGAAGTTAGAGATGATAAAGTAGATAATAAAAATAGTACTGAAGATGTATTAGAAAATGCACCTGAAAAAGAAATGGACTTCTTTGTTGTTCCAAAAGTGATCGAATAATGAAAGATAGTTATACATTAAAATCACTGGCAGTTCTTTTGGAAAACAATAAAATATCTTCGAAAGAAGTAACTTCAGAGTACTTGAAAAAAATAGAAAGTGGTAAAGAGTTAAATTGCTATAATACTGTATCACAGGAGAAAGCTCTTATTGATGCTGAAAAGTCTGACGAAAGAAGAAAAAGTCAAAATCTCAAAAGTAAGTACGATGGAATTCCAATTGGAATAAAAGACTTATTTTGTACAAAAGGAGTGACAACAACTGCATCAAGTAAAATTCTATCAAATTTTATCCCAAATTATGAGTCTACAGTAACTCAAAAGTGTTGTGATTCAGGTCTGATTAGTTTGGGTAAACTAAACTGTGATGAATTTGCAATGGGCTCAACCAACAAAACTAGTTTTTTTGGTTCGGTAAAGAATCCATGGAAGTCTCTTAATTCTGATAATGAGCTTGTTCCTGGAGGTTCATCTGGAGGATCAGCAGCAGCAGTGTCAGGTGATCTTTGTGTAGCCTCTCTTGGAACGGATACTGGAGGTTCTATTAGACAGCCAGCTTCTTTTACGGGTACTGTTGGATTGAAACCTTCTTATGGTAGAGTATCTCGATGGGGAATAGTTGCATTTGCCTCTTCGTTAGATCAAGCAGGACCAATTACAAAGACTGTTGAAGACGCTGCAATTTTTTTAGACATAATATCGGGCCACGATGAAAAGGACTCAACTTCTTCGATTAGTCCAAAAGAAAATTATTATGAAAATTTAAATCCAGACATAAAAGGGATGAAGATTGGGATCCCAAAAGAATTCAGAAGCGACAAGCTTCCAGTTAGTACTCAAAAAAGCTGGGATGAGTGCGCAGATCTACTAAAGACTAATGGAGCAGAAATAGTAGATATTAACTTACCCCATACAATGAGCGCTTTACCTGCTTACTATATTATTGCGCCTGCAGAAGCTTCATCAAATTTAGCTCGCTATGATGGAGTGAGATATGGACTGAGAGTTAAAGGAAACGATCTCATAGATATGTATGAAAAAACGAGATCAGAAGGATTTGGTGATGAAGTAAAGAGAAGAATATTAATTGGTACATATGTGTTGTCATCAGGGTATTACGATGCTTATTATATAAAAGCTCAAAAGATTAGATCATTAATAAAAAGTGATTACGTTGAAGCTTTTAAAAAAGTTGACGCAATTCTCACTCCTTCAACACCTTCAACAGCTTTTGAGATTGCAAATGAGCCTTCTGATCCAGTACAAAACTATCTAAATGACATTTTTACTGTTCCTGTAAATCTAGCGGGTTTACCCGGTATATCACTTCCCTTCGCAAATGATGAAAATAATTTGCCAATCGGCTTACAATTGATAACAAATTCATTTGAAGAACAAAAATTACTTAATGTTGCTAGAAATATAGAGAAAACTATTAACTATTCAGAAACTCCAGAAAAATGGTGGCTCAAATGATAGAGGGTTGGAATTTAGTTATTGGAATAGAGATTCATGCCCAAGTTAATTCAAAATCTAAATTATTTTCATCATCACCAACCGATTTTGGATCTAAACCTAATAGTCAAGTTAGTTTAATTGATGCAGCAATGCCAGGTATGCTGCCTGTAATTAATAAATTTTGTATTGAGCAAGCCGTTAAGTCAGGAATTGGATTAAATGCAAAAATAAATAAAAATTCTATTTTTGATCGTAAGAATTATTTTTATCAAGACTTACCACAAGGCTACCAGATATCTCAGTATAAGGACCCAATAGTGGGAGAAGGATTTGTTGAAATAGAAACTAAAAACGGACAAAAGAAAATAGGAGTTGAAAGACTTCATTTAGAACAAGATGCAGGTAAAAGTTTGCACGATCAGGATCCAAACTTCACTTTTGTTGACTTGAATCGTTCAGGAATTGCTCTAATGGAAATTGTATCTAAACCAGACATGAACTCACCAGAGGAGGCTGTTGAGTATGTTCGAAAAGTTAGAAGTATTCTAAGATATCTTGGTACATGTGATGGAAATATGGAACAAGGATCTCTAAGAGCCGATGTAAATGTTTCTGTAAACAAGCCTGGAAATGAATTAGGCACAAGGTGCGAAATCAAAAACTTAAACTCATTTAAATTTATTCATGCAGCTATCGTTTATGAAGCAAGAAGACAAATAAAACTTATTGAGCAAGGAGAAAGTGTTAATCAAGAAACAAGATTATTTAATACGCAGTCTGGTGAAACGAGATCAATGAGGTCAAAAGAAGATGCTCATGATTATCGATATTTCCCTGATCCAGATCTTTTGCCACTCACTTTGGATGATGACTGGATCAAAGGTTTACAAGACTCAATACCAGAATTGCCAGATCAAATAAAAGAGAGATTTATTAATGAATATTCTCTTAGTTCTTATGACGCAAATATTATTGTTTCAGACAAAGCAACAAGTGAATATTTCGAAGACGTTGTAAAGAACAGGAATCCAAAACTTGTAACGACATGGGTTACTGGTGAATTATTTTCAATACTTAATAAAAAAAATCTTATTATGGAGGATAGTCCTATTACTTCAAAACAACTTGGTGAACTAATTGATAACATCGAAAATGGTAAGATTTCAAACCGTCAAGCAAAGGAAGTGCTGGAGGAAATGTGTGAAAGTGGCAAAGGTGCCTCAGAAATTATTGATGAAAAAGGTTTATCTCAAATTAGTGATGAAAATGAAATAGAAAGCCTAGTTGATAGTGTATTAAATTCAAATCCAGAAAACGTTAAAAAATATAAAAATGGAAAAGATAAACTTTTTGGTTTTTTTGTTGGTGAGGCCATGAAACTTTCTAAGGGTAAAGCTAATCCAAAAATAGTTAATGACCTTATCAAGAAAAAGTTATCACAATAAAGTAATTTCTTTTAATCAATATAAATTTGATATATTAAAACAATGTGTGGAGAGATGGGTGAGTGGTTGAAACCGGCTCCCTGCTAAGGAGTTGTGCGGGCTTATACCCGTACCGAGGGTTCGAATCCCTCTCTCTCCGCCACACTACTATTTTTACGATTCTTTTTTCTTACTTGGTTTAATTACGGTTTTTCCTCCAACATAAGCACGATTGAGGTTATAAGATAAAGTGTACTCAATTGGTTTCAATCCATTCTCAATAAATTCATATACTTGAATATTTTCCATTACTCTTTGAACATAGTTTCTTGTTTCTTTGAAAGGTATCAACTCTATCCAATTTTCACTTGTAATATCATCTTTTCTTGGGTCACCATATTTTTTTATCCATCTGGAAACTCGTGATTCACCCGCATTATAAGCTGCAAGAGACAAAATGTATGAGCCATTGTAGTTTGAGAGTAACTTATCTAAATATGCACTT
This sequence comes from uncultured Pelagibacteraceae bacterium, assembly GCA_902577765.1. GTDB lineage: Bacteria > Pseudomonadota > Alphaproteobacteria > Pelagibacterales > AG-422-B15 > CACNXQ01. The sequence goes on from CACHAK010000001.1 coordinate 235,905, forward strand.
CCTAAAATTACATTATACTTTGGATCTTCAGTTAATTTACTCTTTGTATATTCAAGCTTTAAACCTTTTGAGACCCTTTTTGCAGTATACGGCATAAGTTGCATTAATCCTTTAGCTCCAGCATAACTTCCAGCTTTAGGATCAAATTGACTCTCTTGCCTTGTTACAGAGTGTATTAGACTTTGTTCTGGAAAAATAATTTTTCCAAATTCAGGTCTCTCAATTTGAGGAAAGCTTAGTGGGTCAAGAATTGTGTGGTTATAATATAAAATTTTACCTGCTTGAACTGCAAAATCATGTCTGCCTATATCATTTGCAGTTTTGACAGAATTTACAGAAGTACTAAGATTGTTACGATCAGCAAGATCCCAAATAAATTTTTTAACCAATTTAGGTCTGTCAAATTCATTTAATAAAGAGATTGATAAATAAACTGGTCGATTTTCTTTATAATCAGTGTTGTTAGCATCGGAATACTCTACAAGCAATGGTTTAAATAATTTCTTTTCTGATAATTTGCTCGCCGCGAGCTGACCATAAAAGGTAAGACTGTACAAAGAAGCCTTTTCATACCAGCTTTGCGACTCTGTAGAACTACCAACTTCCTCTAATGCATTTCCCATCCAATAGGCGGCTCTTGCTTTTGAGATTGGTCTTGATGAAACATTCCAAATTTCTTGAAAATGAAGATAGGCTGACTCTGGATTAGCTAAAAAAGTAAGAGCTATCCAGCCAGCTAACCACTCAGCCTCAGCAATATCTTTACTTTCATTCAAACCGTGATTTATGGCAAGTGCGTATGCAGTTTCATATTCATGACGGTCAATTAAACGCCTAATAAGAAAACTTTTTTTATCCCAAAATTTGTCTGGGCGAACTAACTCACTTGAATTTGATTTATTGATATCTAATAATAATACTAACGCACTATCATACTTTCTTTTTTTTATTCGCCAATTGATTCGATCATAAACAAGCCCAGGATCATTTTTTAATTCTTTTGGAACCAGCTTTATTAAATTATCTACACCACCCGCAAATGAAATTAATCCTATCCTGGCTTCAAATAGTTTTTGATAATCTTTGTCAACATATTTTACCAATCTGGCTGCAGTCCTATATTTTCCGTCCCACAGTAATTTATTTATTCTTCTCAGATGATGATCTTTATTTAAAATACTTTTATAAGTTTTTATGATTTGAGATTGTTCTTTTCTAGTAAAGCTGCCACCGATATAGCCATCAACGATAAGTCTCTTTCCTTCTTCAGATTTTCCACTGTTAAGAAGTGCATTACCTAGATAAATGCGACCCCAGCCTGTTTCTGGAGGATTATCGCTAAAGTAATCTATTAAATCTTCATAATTATCTCTAAATGTAATTTTTGATTCAGCTTTAAGTTTTATTTTTTCTATTTCAGGCCAATTTGAATTTTTCTTGACATATGTTTTGTAATCAGAAAATGTTAAATTACCTGCACCATTATAATATTTAAGCCAGTTAAGAGTTTCTTTTGCTGTTTCATTTTTAATATTACTGCTTATTCCAGTTACTCTATCCCATTTATACTCATCCGCCTTGTCGAGCGCTAACTCAAATAACTCATAGTCTTTATTGCTCAACAATTGAGAGAGTGCAGGCTGCACTGGTTTTTTTATTGGGATCGAGAACCCAGGTCCCGGCAATTCAATGTATAGACTTCTCTTTACAGGTGTTATTTCTCCAAAAGAAGATATTCCTGAAATAAAAAATAGACTTACTACAAAAATGATTAATTTTTTCACGAAATAGTTATTTGTTTGATTTGCACAAGTATATTTATGATTAAGGTTTTTTTAAATAATTAAAAGTGCTATTGTAAACAATGTTTAAAGGATCTCATACAGCATTAATTACGCCTTTTGACGGTAAATCTATTGATGAAAAATCATTTAGATCTCTGATAGATTTTCAAATATCAGAAGGTATACATGGACTGGTTCCTGTAGGCACAACAGGTGAGTCACCAACTTTAAGCCATAAAGAACACAAGTTAGCAGTTGAGATATGTGTTGAAGAAACAGCAAAACGTGTACCAGTAATAGCTGGAACAGGATCAAACAACACCGACGAAGCAATTGATCTCACCATGCACGCTGAAAAAGCAGGTGCTGATGGAGCTTTGGTGGTTACACCATATTATAATAAACCTACACAACATGGTTTATACTCCCACTTTGAGGCAATAAGTAAGGCAACTACACTTCCAATTATTATTTACAATATTCCTGGCAGATCAATTGTTGACATGAACACAAAAACAATGAGGGATTTGTTTAAAATTAAAAACATTGTTGGAGTAAAGGATGCTACTTCGGATATACCCAGAGTTTATGAAACAAAAACAACAATAGGAGAAAATTTTAATCAATTAACAGGAGATGATGCAACTACGTTAGCTTTTATGATTTACGGTGGCCACGGATCTATTTCAGTGACTTCTAACATCGCTCCAAAATTATGTTCGCAATTTATGGAATATTGTTTAGATCAAAATTTTGCTAAAGCATCTGAAATAAATGATAAACTGATGCCGTTACATCATGCTTTATTTGTTGAGTCCAGTCCTGCTCCAGTAAAATATGCAGCTTCTAAACTAGGGCTATGTAAGGATGATATAAGATTGCCGCTCACAAGTATATCAGATGAAACTAGGCAATTAGTAGATAAAGCAATGAAGCATGCTTCATTAATATAGCCTTGCAAATAGCAGTTCAAAACAGAAAAGCAAAGTATAATTATACATTTGTTGAATTATTTGAGGCAGGAATTGAACTACAAGGCAGTGAGATAAAATCACTTCGAAATGGAAGAGTTGAGATAACGGAGTCATATGCAAGGGAAGATAACAGTGAAATATTTTTAATAAACTCACATTTCTCGAAATATTCTAATGCTTCATATCAAAATCATGTTGAAAATCGGCCACGAAAATTGCTCTTACATAAAAAAGAAATCATAAAAATTATTGGAAAATTGTATAAAGATTCACTTACATTGATTCCAACAAAAATATACTTCAATAAAAAAGGTAAAGCAAAATTGGAAATTGCTCTTGCTAAAGGAAAAAAACTACATGATAAAAGAGATGCTAAAAAAAGAAAAGATTGGGTTAGGGAGAAAAAAAAGTACGGATGATTTACGCTTTAGGAATTGGGTCCAATTCTAACTCAAGATTCGGTAATAAGTTAAACACACTTAAATTTGTTTTAAAAGAGTTAGAGCGTAACAATATCAAAGTAATAAGGAAATCTAAATTATATTCAACACCACCTAAAAATTTTAAAACTGCTGCTGAAACTTTTTTAAATGCAGCTTTAATTGTTGAAACAAAATTAAAACCTAAAAATCTACTAATAATTCTTAAAAAAATTGAAAGAATTACAGGAAGATATGCCTATCGTAAAAATACTTCACGAACATGTGATTTAGATATTCTGCTGCTTAGTAAGTCCAACAAAATATTGATAAATGAGAACAAAAATTCTGTTGAAATTCCACATCCAAGACTTCATGAGAGAAATTTTGTATTAAGGCCTTTAATGGATATTTGTCCTGGATGGCTCCATTCTGAAAAAAAATCTTCAATTATGAGGCTTCATAAAAGCTTATATATGGAAGATAAAATATACAAAGTTTTAAATACCCTATAAATAGCCAATAATTTTGGGCTTCACTTAGTAAATAATGTATGATTAATAGTGCATTATGGCACAATCAACAGTCTATAAACCTGCAAAACCGATTGATAAGAATCTTAATTCTAAATTAATAGAAAAAGCTTATTCTTTTGCAGTAGAGTGCCACAAGTCACAAAAAAGACACTCGGGAGATCCATACATCTCTCATCCAGTCGCAGTTGCGGACATTTTATTAAACTTAAAATTAGACACTTCAACAATCATAACAGGTTTATTACACGATACACTTGAGGATACTCTTGCAACAGAAAATGAAATTGAAGAAAAATTTGGAAAAGAAATTCTTCAATTGGTGAATGGTGTTACAAAGCTATCAAAAATTGAAACTTATACAGAAAATAAATTCCAGGCTGAAAATTTTAGAAAATTAATTTTAGCAATGTCAAAGGATATCAGGGTTTTGTTAGTAAAGTTAGCTGATCGCTTACATAATATGAGAACAATTCAATTTATTCCACAGGAAAAAAGAAGACAACGCATTGCAACTGAAACTTTAGAAATCTACGCTCCCCTTGCAGGAAGATTAGGAATGCATGAATTCAAAGACGAGTTAGAAGATTTATCATTTCAAATATTAAATCCATCAGCGTACTCCTCATTGATGACAAGAATTGAGTATTTAAAGAAAGATAAATCTAATTTAACTGATAAAATAAAAACTAGAATATTCAGTCTTTTAGAAAAGAATGACATTGAATGTCAAATAATAGGGCGTGAAAAAAAAATTTTCTCTGTATGGAATAAAATGCAGAATAAGCAAATTGCTTTTAGACAATTATCTGATATTTTTGCTTATAGGATTATCACTGAAAGTATTGAAGACTGTTATAGTATATTAGGCATTATTCATAATCAGTGGTCTGCTGTACCTGGCTCATTTAAAGATTACATATCGACACCAAAAATAAATAATTATCAGTCAATTCATACAACGATAGTTGGCCCTGAAAGACAGAGAGTTGAGCTTCAAATTCGAACAAATGAAATGAACACAATTGCTGATAAAGGTATAGCCGCACACTGGAGCTATAAAGAGAACTATAATTTAGTGGATAATTCTTCTTCAGATCCAGTTAATGTCACTTGGTTGAGAGACTTAGTAGAAATATTAGACAGCGGTGGAAGTTCTGAGGACTTACTTGAAGCCACAAAATTAGAAATGTTTCAGGACCAAGTCTTTTGTTTTACACCAAAAGGCGACTTAATTCATTTGCCTGCAAATTCTAACTCTATCGATTTTGCGTATGCCCTTCATTCTGAAATTGGAAATCGTTGTGTTGGATGTAAGATTAATGGAAAACCAAGACCCTTATTTACAAAATTGCAGAATGGAGATGAGATTGAAATACTAACATCAAAAAAACCATCTCCATCTGAGACTTGGGAAAATATTGTTACTACTGCAAAGGCGCAGTCATCGATTAAAAGATTTTTTAAAAAGCAAGAAAAAGATGAATTTACAGGTCTAGGGTTGAAAATATTGCACAAAGTTACAGGTAGAAATGAAGATATCTCACATACAGAAATTATTAATTTTGCAAAAAGTTTTAATAGAAAAAGTCCTGAGGAGTTTCTTGTTGCAATTGGCAAAGGAAGTATAAAGCCACATCAATTATCAAAGCTTAAACCACGTTCCACTTTATCATTTTTTTCTCGATACAGAAGAAGAGACACAAACGATAAGATGCCTTTAGAGATAAGCAATTTCCAACCTGGAATTGCAATTCATTACGCAGAATGCTGTTTCCCTTTACCAAATGAAAATATTTTAGGACTTACATCTGAAGATTCAGGAATAATTATTCACTCTAGTTTATGTAAAGAGCTAGACAAAGAAACAAAGAAAGAAGATTGGATTACTGCCACATGGAAAGATGTAGACCCAAAGCAGTATTTTTCGTCAAGAATCAAAGTCTCAGTTAAAAATGAACCTGGATCTTTAGGTAAATTAGCGACCATTGTTGGAAGTGCAGATGGAAATATAACTAACCTTAATATATCTGAAAAAGGTGATGATTATTTCGATATGATTTTTATTATTGACGTTCACAATCTTGAACATCTGGATAAGATTATAGAAACTCTCTCAGTGGTAGATATTGTAAGTTCTGTGAGCAGGCTTTTGATAAATTTATGAAAACAGAAAAAGAAATAAAAGATTTTTTTGAAAAAGTAGAAGCTATTCAAAATGGGCACTTTATACTCTCATCAGGAAAAAGATCCAAAATTTACTGCCAGTGTTCAAAGTTATTCGAGGACCCCAGAAATGGAGAGATGGTCTGTGAAGAATTAAAGTACAGAGTGCAAGAAAATATTGGTGACAAGATTGATTATGTTATTTCCCCAGCTTTAGGAGGTCTTCTTGTAGGTTATGAGCTTGCAAGATCTTTAGGGTCTAAATTTATATTTTATGAGAGAATTGATAATGAATTTGAGTTGAGAAGGGGCTTCAAAATTAAGGAAAATACAAATGTCTTGTTTGTTGAGGATGTTATTACAACTGGGAAATCAACAAATGAATGTTTAGAAAAACTAAAACCCCTAAATATTAATTTATTAGGCATCGCAGCAATCGTTGATCGTTCAAATCATAAATTATTTAAAGATCACAATGTTATATCAGTCCTAAAACTCGATATTCCAATTTATGATCCTGATAACCTCCCAGACGATCTTAATAAAATACCTGCAACAAAACCTGGCAGTAGAGTAATATAAAAATGACCCTACCTCGTCTTGGTGTAAATATTGATCACGTAGCAACTTTAAGAAACGCTAGAGGAGAAAATTATCCAAGCCCATTAAGAGCTGCTCTTTTGTGCCAAGAATATGGAGCAGATGGCATAACTACTCATCTAAGAGAAGATAGACGTCATATAAGAGATGATGATATTTATGAAATTATTAAGAATATTTCAATTCCATTAAATTTTGAAATGGCACCAACCGATGAAATGATTGATATAGCAGTGAATGCAGGTCCGAATGCATGTTGTATTGTTCCAGAAAAAAGAGAAGAAATAACTACTGAGGGCGGAATAGATGTAAGAGGTAATCATAATATTCTTGTACCAAAAATTGAAAAGATAAAAAAAAATAACATAAGGGTTTCTTTATTTATAGACGCCTCAACGGACCAAATCAGAATAGCAAAAGAGATTGGCGCTGACATTGTAGAGCTGCATACTGGAGAATATTGCCGAAAAATAAACTATAATGAAGATGCCTCATCAGAACTCGAACGGATTAAAGAAGCAGCAGATTTTAGTAATAGCATTGGACTTGAATTACATTTAGGTCATGGAATAACATTCGATTCTGTAGAGGAACTTTCTAAGATACAGGAAGTAAAAGAGTTTAACGTTGGACATTTTATTATTTCAGAGTCGATTTTTATTGGACTAGAAAAATCAATAAGTAAATTTAAAGAGTTGATTAAAAAAGGAAGGAACATTCAGTGATAGGCCTTGGATCAGATTTAATTGATATTCGTAGAATAGAAAATATGCTTTCCAAGTTTGGAGATAGGTTTAAAAAAAGAATTTTTACAGAAAATGAGATAAAAAAATGTGAAAGAAGAAAAGAAAGTGCAGCTTGTTACGCTAAAAGGTTTGCAGCTAAAGAAGCTGCGGCAAAGGCTCTTGGCACAGGTTTTAGAAATGGAGTATTTTGGAGAGATTTAGAAGTTACCAATCTACCTTCAGGAAAACCTACGATTACTTTTCATGGAAATTCTCAACTTCGACTCAAAAAAATATTGAACGATAAGAAGCCAGACATTAATTTAACAATCACTGATGAGTTTCCTTACGCACAAGCAATTGTAACAATAAATAAATTTTATGACTGATAAAGTTCTTAGTAAATCTTGGTTTAAATCAAATTTGTTAACATTGCTTTATGCATTGTTAATAGCTTTATTGATTAGAACTTTTTTATTCCAACCATTTTTTATTCCCTCTTCCTCGATGGAGCCAAATTTACTAATCGGCGACCGTTTATTTGCTTCAAAGTATGACTATGGTTATAGTAAACATTCATTTCCATTTAGTCTTGGGCCAATATCAGATCGAGTTTTATCAAGAAACCCAGAAAGAGGTGATGTTATAATATTTAAACCGCCTCATACTAATTTGGACTATATAAAAAGATTAGTCGGCATGCCGGGAGATACTATCAAAGTTATAGATGGAAAATTAATTATTAATGGAAATAGTGCCAAATATAAAGCTTTACGAGAAGATACAAAAATTCTGAAAAATGGACGCTTAGTAAAGGCAAGAGTTCTTATCGAAACTTTACCAAACGGAAAATCATATGAGATTTATAATTATATTGATGGATCACCAGGCGATAATACTGATGAAATAATTGTTCCTAACGACAGTTACTTTTTCCTAGGTGATAATAGAGATAATTCAAATGATAGCCGATTTTGGGGCTCAGTAAATTTTGACAGATTAGTGGGTAAGGCACAAATTATTTTTTTTTCAACCGAAGGCGGTTCAAAATTTTATGAAATCTGGAAGTGGCCTTTTGATATACAATTTAAAAGGTTATTTAAGCTAATAAGTTAATGGCAAAAAATTTATCAATATTAGAAAAAAAAATTTCCTACAAATTTAAAGACAAAACCCTTTTAAAACGGGCGGTCACGCATAAGAGTTACAAAAAACATGAAAGTAATGAAAACTTGGAATTTCTTGGTGATAGGGTGTTAGGATTAGTAATTTCAGAAAAACTTTTAATAGATAAGCCCGGTAAACAAGAAGGTGCTCTCGACAAAATGCTAAGTAGTCTGGTAGACAGAACTGCCTGCCATGAAATAGCAAAAAAAATATCCCTTGGAGATTTTATTCTTTTAGGACAAACTGAAAAATCATCTCTCGGTAACAACAAAAAAAGTATTTTAGCTGATGCATGTGAAGCATTGTTGGGAGCAGTATATTTAGACTCTAGTTTTATTCAGGTAAAAGAAGTCATATTAGCATTATGGAAAACAAAATTTGATAATATTGCTGAAGATATTATTGATGCAAAATCAAAGTTACAAGAGTGGTCTCTAAAAAAATATAAAACTCTACCTAAGTATAAAACAATAAGTAAAACTGGTCCTGACCATAATCCTGAATTTAAAATTCAAGTTGAATTTATGAATTATAAAAAAGCCATAGGAACTTCTTCGTCAATTAAAGAATCAGAAAAAAATGCTGCACTTGCTTTTATAGAAAAAAATAAGATAAATTCTATTAAATGAAGAGTGGAAACATTGTATTAATTGGGCCGACAAATTCTGGAAAGTCATCTCTTGTAAACAAAATAATGGGACAGCGGGTATCACTTGTTTCAAGGAAAAAACAGTCAACAACATTTAATCAAAAAGTTTATAAAAAAATCTCTGAGGACGAATTTATTATCCAAGATACTCCGGGCTTTTTTTCGAGTAGAAAAAAAATTAACAATAACATCATCTCATCACCGCTTGCTGAAATTGAGACTTCAGATTTAATTTACGTAGTTATAGATATCTCTTTAAGAATTAATAATGAGTATAAAAAAATTATTAACTCATTAGAAAATAAAATTGAAAAACAACATGTATTCCTTATACTTAATAAAATTGACAAAGTTAAGAAAGATAAAGTACTTAGTGCAATTAAATTTTATTCTAAAGAAAAAATATTTAATGAAATATTTCCAATCTCAAGTCTTACAGGTGAGGGAATTACAAATCTCATAAAATTTTCAAAGAAATTCACTATTAAAGCCCCATTAAAAAGCAAACCTTCTAGAAATATACAGATTAAAAAGAAACTATTTTACTCAGAAGTAACACGTGAAAAAATACTAGATAAGATACATAGAGAGATACCTTATCAGTGCGATGTCATAACTGAAAAGATTAATAAGGCTGAAAGTCAAATTAAAATATACCAATCGATTGTAGTTAAAAGACAATCACACAAGAATATACTTGTTGGAAAGAAAGGTTCAATGTTGAAAGAAATTGGTCAAGCTTCAAGAAAAGAAATTGCAAGATTTGAAAACAAAAAAATTCACTTATTCTTATTTGTGAAGCTGACTAAAGAAAAGAAAATATGAGGTGGTCTGGAACAGGTTTTGTATTAGGATTTAAAAAATATAATGAGTCCTCATATATTTTAGATGCGTTTACTAGTGACCATGGAAGGCATAAAGGATTAATAAGGGGAATACACAATAAAAACTTACGCGCAGTAATTGAGCCTGGAAATGAAGTAATGTTAAATTGGTCTGGAAGGCTAGAAAGTCATTTGGGTAATTATACCATTGAACCTATCAAACTATGGTCATCGTATATACTTAGTCGTAAAGTAAATTTGCATGGCATAAATTCTATTTGTTCAATAATTATATCTACCATGGCAGAGAAACAGCAGAATACTTTTATATATGAAAAGTCACTAAGTTTAATAAAAGATATATGTAGAAATAAAGAAGATTGGATTAAAAGTTATATTTTTTGGGAAGTTGATTTATTGTCAGATATTGGTTATGGCCTTGACTTGTCTGAATGTGCGGTAACTTCTAAGAAAGAAAATTTAAAGTTTGTTTCGCCAAGCAGTGGAAGGGCAGTAACAATGGAAGGGGCAGGAACCTATAAAGACAAACTGTTTAAACTACCAAACTTTTTAATCAACAGATCATCTAAATATAATAATGAGGATTTAGAGAATGCACTAAGTCTAACAGAGCATTTTTTTCGTAAGAGATTTTATGAGCCAAATAATCTTAATTTCCCAAAAAGCAGGAATCATCTAAAAATTTCAATTATAAGATGAAAATTAAAAATATTAACTTCACTGATGCGTTAGAAGAAAAGTATCTATCCTACGCACTTTCAACAATTACTCATCGAGCACTTCCAGATATTCGGGATGGGTTAAAGCCGGTACATAGAAGGTTATTGTTTGCGATGTTTCAATTGAGGCTAAACTCAAGTTCTGGTTTTAAGAAATCAGCAAGAATTGTTGGCGATGTAATTGGTAAATTTCACCCGCATGGAGACCAGTCTGTTTATGAAGCCCTCGTAAGATTAGCTCAGAATTTCTCAACAAGATATCCGTTAGTTGATGGCCAAGGAAATTTTGGAAACATTGACGGAGATAATGCGGCTGCAATGAGATATACAGAAGCAAGATTGACTGCGTTAGCAGAGCTCATGCTGAAAGATATATCAGAGGATACCATTGATTATATAAATACCTATGATGGCATCGATCACGAGCCAATAGTACTTCCATCAGCGTTTCCAAATTTGCTAGCTAATGGAAGTTCAGGCATTGCAGTTGGAATGGCGACAAATATTCCTCCACATAATATCAATGAATTATTTAAGGCTTTATCAAAATTATTAAAAAATCCAAATTATAGTAACTCACAAATACTAAAGCTTATTCCAGGACCAGATTTTCCAACAGGAGGCGAAATCATTGATAGTGATGATGCATTAAAAGATGCCTATGTTAAAGGAAAGGGAACAATAAGGCTTCGGGCAAGATGGAAAAAAGAAGACCTTGGAAGAGGTCAATATCAAATTATCGTCTACGAAATTCCTTATCAAGTAAATAAAGCCAGAATAATAGAAAAAATATCTGATCTTATAGATAATAAAAAAGCAAATTACCTCGAGGCAATCCAAGATGAGTCTGCAGAAGACATTAGAATAGTTCTCATTCCAAAAAATAGAAGTTTTAAAGCTGAAGTAATTTTTGAGGATTTATGTAAGAATTCAGATTTAGAAATTAGATACGCCATTAATTTTAATGCAATTAATCACAAGCTTGAGCCAAAATTATTTTCACTTAAAGAAAGCTTAAAATCATTTATTGACCATAGGTTTAATGTTTTAAAAAGAAGAACAAAATATCGATTAATTCAAACCGAGAATAGGCTAGAAATACTCAAAGGCTTTTTAATAGTTTATAAAAACTTAAATAAAGTAATTAAAATAATCAGAACAGAGGTAGATCCTGAGAAAAAGTTGATTAGTATCTTTAGAATAAATAAGAGGCAAGCCGAAGCAATACTAGCTATGAGGCTTAGACAATTAAAAAAGTTAGAAGAAAAAGAGATCAAAAAAGAAAATGAAGATTTGAATACATATAAGAAAGAATTAAGCAAATTACTAAAATCAAAAAATGAGCAAATAAAGGAATTAAATTTAGAATTTTCAAAAAGTTTGGAAATATTTTCAAAAGATGAAAATAGTACAAATAGAAAAACTATTGTAAATTCAGAATACAAAGAAGTTGACTACTCAACTGAAGAATTTGAAAGTAAAGACCCTGTAACGGTCATACTCTCAAAAAATGGATGGATAAAAACTATAAAAGGGCATCTAGATGATTATTCAAACGTGAAGTATAAAGAAGGCGATGCTGAAAAATTTATTATAAAATCAAAAAATAATAGTAAACTTCTGCTTTTTTCTACTTTAGGGAAATTTTATACAATAAATTGTAATAAAATATCTGCTGGAAGAGGTTTCGGAGACCCTGTTAGTTTACTGATAGACAAAAATGATAATGAAGAAATTTTATTTGCAACTACTTATGAGCAAGAGAAGGAATATCTAATTACAAGTAGTGCCGGGAAAGGATTTTTTGTAAATTCCTCAGATTTAATAGCATCTACTAAATCGGGAAAAAGGGTCATGAATCTAAAAAATAACGATAAAGCCATTTCCTGTTTTCAAAAAAAAGGAGACTTAATCGCTGTTTTCAGTGGTGAAAGGAAAGTCGTAAAACTTCTAATTTTTGATCATTCAGAAATACCTTTAATGCAAAAAGGAAGAGGAGTGACATTACAGAAGTTCAAAAGTGGAAAAACTTTGAGTGGAATTTGCTTTGACTCTAGAGAAGGAATTTTAAATAATAATAATGGTAAAACTTTATTGGCGGCCAATGATATAAAAAAATGGTTGGGTAAAAGAGCTCAAGCTGGTAAAATTGAACCTAAAAGTTTACATTCCAAAATTTAATATCTATCTTATTTTTATATGGAAAATTATCCAGACAGTTACTATTTTCAAAATGTTGACGTTTTAAAGAAACCTTATGATCAACTAATTGATAATCATGAATGCGACATCTGTGTAATTGGTGGGGGCTTCTCTGGGATATCAACAGCTATAGAGGCTGCAAAAAAAGGATTAAAGGTAATCGTTATTGAGCAAAATTTATTTGGATGGGGCGCTTCAGGCAGAAATGGAGGCCAAATCTGGAATGATGTATCATGGGGTATAGACGTAATTGAAAAGAAATATGGAATCAAACTTGCAAGGCAAATCTGGGATATATCTCAAGCTTCTGTAGATTTAATTGATGAAAGAATAAGAGAATTTGGCATTGAATGTGATAAAAAAAATGGTGGAATTAGTGCTGCAACGAGTGCTGCCAAACTAAGAGAGTACGAAGAAAATCGAGAGAATAAAATAAAAACATACAACTACGATAATTTAGAACTCCTTGATAAAAACAGTGTTGATAAAGAAATTGGTTCATCAATTTACTACGGGGGTATCCTTGATAAAGGAGCAGGGCATTTACACCCAATTAAATATGCATTGGGTTTGGTTAAAGCGGCAGAAAAATTAGATGTAAAACTTTTCGAGAGATCAGTAGTTACGAGAATTAATCAATCAATTCATACAGTTGAAGTGCTAACAGATAGAGGGATGGTAAAAGCTAAAAAAATTGCAGTATGTTGTAACGCTTATATAAAAGGTCTCAATTTAGGCATTGAGAATAGAATAATGCCATGCGCCACTTATATTGTCTGTACTGAGCCATTGAGTCAAAATTTACAAAAAGAAATACTTCCAAATGATTATTGCGTTAGTGATACAAATTTTGATTTAAATTATTATAGACTATCTGAAACCAAGAGAATGATATTTGGTGGTGCAGTAGGCTATTCACTTAAGATTGTAGAGGGATTAAAAAAAAGAACTAAGAAGCAATTAAATAAAGTATATCCAAGTTTAAGTGAATTAAAAATTGACTATATTTGGGGTGGATTAATCGCGTTAACAATGAATAGGGTGCCTGACATTGGGATGGTGAACGATAAAATTTTTTATGCTCAAGGCTTCTCAGGACATGGAGTTGCTTTAACGGGAATTGCTGGAAAGATTCTAGCAGAGAATATGGTAAGCGAAAAAACAAAGGAGCTCGAGGCTTTTGAGAGGATTAAACACAAAAATTTTCCTGGAGGAAGATTATTTAGAATGCCTTTGCTTGTAACCATAAGTTCTATGCAAAGAATGATGGATATTTTCAATGTATAACATTCTTTTTATCGGAATTGGAAAAATGGGCTCTCCAATGGCTGGCTATCTTTCAAAAAAAAATAATGTTTCTATTTATAATCGTACAAAAGGTAAATGTGATAACTGGATAAAAAATTATAAAGGAAAAGTTATTGATAAATTGTCAGAAAGTAATCAAACATATGATTTTATTATTTCATGTGTAGGTAATGATGAAGATTTAAAAGAAATCACTTCAATAGATAAAGGCTGCTTAAACTCTGTTAAAGAAAAGACAATATTTATTGATCATTCAACCGTATCTCCAAGAATTGTAAGAGAAGTAGAAAAAAACTTAAAAAAAGTAGGTGTTAGTTTTCTTGATGCCCCAATCTCAGGTGGACAATCTGGTGCAGAGAAAGGCCAATTAAGCATAATGATTGGAGGTTCAGAAGAGGCATATGAAAGAAGTATTGAAATATTAGGATTATATGGAAAAAAAATAAAATACATGGGTCCTTCAGGATCTGGCCAGCTAACCAAAATAATTAATCAAATTTGTATTGCAGGTCTAGTCCAAGGCTTATCAGAGTCTATTTATTTTATGAAACAGACCGATTTAAACTCTGATGATGTATTGGAAGTAATTTCATCAGGCGCCGCACAATCATGGCAAATGGATAATCGTTTTAAATCAATGGTAGCGGGTGAATTCGATTTTGGTTTTGCAGTTGATTTAATGAGAAAAGATCTTTCAATTGCATTTGCAGAAGCAGATACACATGGCATTAATTTAGAGGTGACTAAAATTGTCGATAAATTCTATAGCGATGTTCAAGATTTAGGTGGAAATAAACTTGATACATCAAGTTTAATTAAACGTTTAATCAATTAGTTTTAAAAATTTTGAAACTTCAGGCGCATAATAAGTAATTATTGCATCTGCTCCTGCTCTTTTGAATGAAGACAATTGTTCTATAACCATAGTTTCTTCGTTAACTATACCTTGTTGCGATCCGAACTTAATGAGCGAGTACTCACCTGAAACTTGGTAGGCAAATGTGGGATACTTAAGTTCATTCTTAATTCTGTATATGATGTCCAAATAGCTAATACCAGGCTTTACCATTATCATATCGGCCCCTTCAGCTATGTCCATTGATGCCTCCCTGATTGCTTCATCGGAATTCAATATATTCATCTGGTAAGTTTTTTTATCGGTCTTTAAATTCTTGGATGAGCCAACAGCATCTCTAAATGGCGAATACATGCTTGATGAATATTTTGCTGCATAAGACAAAATGAGAGTATCCACAAATTTATTTTTTTCTAACTTGTCTCTAATCATGCCAATCCTACCATCCATCATATCTGAAGGGGCAATTATATCTGCGCCATGTTCAGCAAGCAGGATAGATTGTTTAACTAAAACACCATTAGTTTCGTCGTTTAGAATCTTACCATCATCGCTTAATAATCCATCATGGCCATGATCTGTATATGGATCTAATGCAACATCGCACATAATACCAAAGTCAGGCTTATGACTTTTAAGCTTTTCAAGAGACCTACAAACTAAATTATCTGGATTTAGTGCCTCATCCCCATATTTTGTTTTTAACTCTTGAGGCGTGAATGGAAATACAGCTATAAGATTTATTTTATGTTCGCTGGCAGTATCATAGACCTCATTTAAATTGTCAATCGAATACCTATAAACATTAGGCATTGATTGAACTTCATCTTTGATATTGTTTCCTTCACATACAAAGACTGGCCATACCAAATCGTTCGAACTAAGCATGCTTTCTTGAGTAAGGTTTCTAACCCATTTAGCTTGACGAGTTCGTCGCAACCTATTTTTTGGATATTTAAGTTCTGATACGCTCATTTAGATTTTTTCTTTGGCAGTATTATAAAAGAGCTTGTGGAGTATATATACTCAGTATAGCCATCCTTCTTTTTTGACAATCTATTTTCTAACATAGTCACACCTGAAACCCTAAGTAATAAGTAAGTCATTATTATTGGAGCAATAAAAATTAATAAATTATTTGATAATGCAAAACAGTAAATTGTAATACCCCACCAAAATAGGCTATCCCCAAAATAATTAGGGTGTCTTGAGTAATACCAAAGTCCTTTATCCATAACTTTATTAATATTATTTTGATCTAATTTAAATTTGGATAATTGTATATCAGCTATCGTTTCAATAAGAATTCCAGAAAGTGCTATCAATATACCTAACCAATGGACAAAACTTAGGTTAATACTACTGCCTAAAATGCTGATCAGGGGCAATGATATAATTGGAATTAAAATTATTTGGATTAAGTAAGCCGTTAAATAAAGACCAATATCTCCTCTTGCTTCTCTAATTTTAACATATCTAATATCCTCAGTCTTATTAACATTTCTAATTAAAAGATAGATACCAAGCCTAAAACCCCATATTGTTATTAGAAATAAGCATATTATTTCAGTCATAGAAAATGTATTATTTATTACCAGTGCCAACAGAAATGAAAAAAAGAAACTAGGACCCCAATAAATATCAATAAAATCTGCTCTTCTAGTTTTTAGGGATGATATCCACAAAATAGTGATGACGATAAAATTGAAGCCTAATATAGTTATAAAATTAAGTAACATAATTCAGTATATATATGTCTTTTAAATTTTTAGACAATTATAATTTTATTCCATTTGCACATCGTGGCGGTTCCTATGATTTTTGTGAAAATACTCTAGATGCATTCAATAATTCAATTAATTTAGGATATCGGCACATCGAAACAGATGTGAGGCATACAAAAGATAATAAGTTAATAATATTTCATGATCCAGATTTAAAAAGAATTCTTGGCATAGATGCAAAAATAGAAAATTTAAATTATGAAGAGTTAAAAAATATAAAAATTTTTGAGACACATACAATCCCATTACTTGACGAGGCCCTATCTTCTTGGCCTGAGATAAATTTTAATATTGAACCTAAAAGTTTAGAATCTGCACACTTATTGAAAGATAAATTAAAATCTATGAAAAATCTTGACAGGATATGTATTGGTTCATTTAGTAATACTAAAATAGATATTTTGAGAAACGAGTTTAAAGATAATCTATGTTCATCCATGACTAAGAGTGAGACAATATTATTTTTTCTTAATAGATTTTTTTCTATCTATGATAATAGTATTCCATGTCTTCAAATACCTATGACACATATGGGTTTTAGAATTGTTACCAGTAATCTAGTCGAGCATGTTCATAGTCTTGGAAAAAAAATACATGTTTGGACAATTAATGATGAAAACCAGATGATAGATCTAATAAATATAAATGTTGATGGCATAATGACAGATAAACCTACAACTTTAAAAAAAGTCTTACAAAAAAAGTCTCTTTGGAATTAATTATTGTACTTTTTTATATACAAGATTTAGTATAATTAGTTTAATAATATCCTATATGAGTGAACAAACTAAAGTATCTATTGCTTCAGACCACGCAGGTTTTGATCTTAAAGATCAAATAATTAAACACCTTTTAGATTGTGGAATAGATGTTATTGATAGAGGACCAGATAAAAAAGATCCAGTAGATTATCCTGACTACGCTTCAAAAGTTACAAACGATATTTTGAATGAAAAAGCTCATAAGGGCGTATTAGTTTGTGGAACTGGCCAAGGGATGGCAATGGCAGCAAATAAAAAACCTGGGATTAGAGCTGCTCTTTGTTATAACAGTGAGGTTACAAAATTAGCAAGGGAACATAATAATGCAAATATTTTGACTTTAGGCGCCCGTGTTATAGATGAAGCTACAGCCCTAAGTCTAGTTGAAACATTCTTAAATACGGACTTTGAAGGCAGCCGACACGCTGTTAGAATAAATAAAATAGGATAATTATATGACTTTTTTTTCATCTCCACTTCAAGAAATTGATAACGAAATTCATGAAGCAATAAACAAAGAACTTTCAAGACAACAAAATCAAATTGAGTTAATTGCATCAGAAAATATTGTTTCAAAGGCTGTATTAGAAGCTCAAGGATCTGTATTAACAAATAAATACGCAGAGGGATATACTGCAGCCCGTTATTACGGAGGTTGTGAATTTGTTGATATTGCAGAGGATCTTGCAATCCAAAGATTAAAAAAACTTTACAAATGCGAATATGCTAATGTTCAACCTCATTCTGGAGCACAGGCTAACGGTGCGGTAATGTTAGCTCTCATAAAGCCCGGAGATACTATTTTAGGCATGAGCTTGGATGCTGGTGGGCATCTTACTCACGGATCAGCTCCCTCAATGTCTGGAAAATGGTTTAATGCAGTTCAGTACGGTTTAGATGATGCTGGGTTAATTAATTATGAAGAAGTTGAAATGCTTGCAAAAGAACACATGCCTAAAATAATAATTGCAGGTGGCAGTGCTTACTCCAGAATAATAGACTTTAAAAGATTTCGTGACATATGTGATCAGATTGGCGCATATCTTCATGTGGACATGGCTCATTTTTCAGGCCTTGTTGCCGCTGAGGAGTATCCTAATCCTCTAGAATTTGCAGACGTTGTTACTTCAACAACTCACAAAACAATAAGAGGAGCTAGAGGGGGCATGATACTTTCCAAAAATACTGACTTGGGTAAAAAATTTAATTCAGCAGTATTTCCAGGCTATCAGGGAGGACCACTAATGCATGTAATTGCTGGTAAAGCCGTTGCTTTTGGTGAGGCTCTTAAACCTGAATTCAAACAGTACATTAAACAAGTAATTAAAAATGCAAAAACACTTAGTCAGACACTTGTGGATGGTGGTCTCAAAATTGTTTCTGGTGGAACAGATACTCATCTTATATTAGTTGATTTGACTCCAATGGACCTCACAGGAGACGCTGCTTCAACCAGTCTTGAAGAAGCAAATATTACTTGTAATAAAAATGGAATACCAAAAGATCCAAAGCCTCCCAAAATAACTTCAGGAATAAGATTGGGTACGCCAGCAGCGACCACAAGAGGTTTTAAGGAAAAAGAATTTGAAACTGTTGGAAATTTGATACTTGAAACTTTATCCGGGTTAAAGCTAAGCCCAGATGACAATGGTAAAGTTGAAAGAGCCGTAAAAGAGAAAGTAATCAGTCTTTGTAATCAATTCCCGATTTATAAATAGGAGACAACATGAAGTGCCCATTTTGTGGAAATAATGATACTCAGGTTAAAGACTCTCGTGCAACTGAAGATAACTCTGCTATAAGGAGAAGAAGATTTTGCTCTGCGTGTGGTGCCCGTTTTACAACGTTCGAACGTATTCAATTACGTGAGTTAACAGTTTTAAAAAAATCAGGCAAAAAAGTTCCCTTCGATCGTGACAAGTTAGAAAGATCAGTACAAATAGCATTAAGAAAGAGACCAGTTGATAATGAGAGAGTTGACAGAATGATCAGTGGTATTGTTAGAAGGGTTGAAAGTTTAGGCGAAACTGAAGTCGCGTCTGATATAATAGGTGAGATTGTTATGGAAGGATTACAAAGTATTGACTCAGTTGCCTACGTACGCTTTGCTTCTGTATACAAGAATTTTCGTGAGGCAAAAGATTTCGAAGAGTTTTTAGGTGTGATTTCTTCTGAAGATTAGGCTATCCGTTGAGTGAAAAAAAATATTTTAGAATTTCTGAGAGAATGGCATTTAGAGCTGTCGGTACAACCTATCCAAATCCACCTGTTGGAGCAATAATTGTTAAGAATGATGTAATTATATCTAGAGGTTGGACTCAACCTCATGGAGTGCCTCATGCTGAAATACATGCCATTAATCAAGTAAGAAACAGGAAGAATATCGAAGGAGCACATTTGTATTGTACGCTAGAACCCTGTTCTCATGAAGGCAAGACTTCTCCATGCGTAAATAAAATAATTGAACTGAAATTTTCAAAAGTGATAATTTCACAATTAGACAAAAATCCATTAGTTAATAGCAGCTCAGTTAAAAAGTTAAGATTAGCAGGAATTAAAGTGGTTATTAAAAGTTTTGGAAATCGAGTCAAAGATTTAAATAACATTTTTTTTAAAACACTAAGAGGGCAGAACCCATTCATTACGCTTAAAATTGCTTCTACCGCTGATGGAAAAATTGCTACAAATTTATACGAGAGCAAATGGATAACTAATTCAACTTCTAGGATGATAGGTCATAAATTACGATCTCTAAATGAATGTATGATTGTAGGCGCAAGCACAATTAATAAAGACAACCCCAAATTAAATTGCAGACTTGATGGATTGCGTAATTGTTCTCCAGACTTATTCATTTTGGATAAAAAACTTGAAATAAATAAAAATAGTAAAATATTTGAAAGTAAGAATCGAAAAATTTATATTTTTCACTATGAAAATATCAATAAAAAAGTTCCTAATTCACAAAATATCAAGTATTTAAAACTTAAAGAAGTTAACAAGACACTTAGTATTAAAGAAATAATTAAAAATATAGTTAAGTTAGGATACATGAGAATATTAGTTGAAGGAGGCGCAAAATTATCTGCGTCTCTTTTAAATGATGATATGATTAACGAAATTGCCTGGTTTAGGGCTAGTAAAATTATGGGCAATAGTGGCATTAATGCTATTTCAAGTTTAGATATAGATCATATTGATCATTTAAAAAAATTTAATTTAATTAATACAAAGATAATTGATAATGATCAATTATCTGTCTATCGAAGAAAGTAGTAAATGTTTACAGGAATTATTGAAAATAAAGGCGTTGTTAAAGAGTTTAAAAAAATCAAAGATTATCGGCTTGTACTTGACACGGACATCAAATTTAAAGACATAAAAAAAGGAAGTTCAGTTTGCTGTAATGGCGTATGCTTAACCGTTACTTCAAAAAAAATGCTAGCAAAAAAAACAAGAATTGGTTTTGATGTTTCAAAAGAGACTGTGAATTGTACTAACTTTAATCAAATAAAAATAGGTGATACAATTAACATTGAAAAATCACTCAGAGTTGGCGACGAGATAAGTGGACATTTTGTTTTCGGTCACGTTGATGATACTGCATCCTTGATATACTTAAATAAAACTGGTGGTTCACATGAGTTAAAATTTAAAGTTTCTAAAAAACTTAGAAAATTTATGACAAAGAAAGGCTCCGTTTGTATAAATGGTATTTCTCTAACAATTAACAATATTAAGCGAGGAGAAATTAGTCTTAATATTATTCCCTATACATGGAGAAAGACCAATTTACACAAATTAAAAGTCGGTGATAGAATAAATCTTGAAGTTGATATGCTGGCAAGATATGTTACGCAAAATCGTTAAAACTTATTGTCTATGAATAATGAATTTATATCATCTATTGAAGAAATTATTGATGATCAGAAATTAGGTAAAATGGTAATCATGGTCGATGACGAAGATCGTGAAAATGAGGGGGATTTAATTATTCCTGCTCAAAAAGTAAATGATCAAGTAATTAATTTTATGGCTAAATACGGTAGAGGACTAATTTGTCTGTCTCTTACTGAAGATAGAGTAAAAGAACTTGATTTACCTCTAATGTCACAAAATAATGACTCTCGCGATACTACAGCTTTTACAATTTCCATTGAGGCAAAAGAAGGTGTTACAACAGGTATTTCTGCACAAGACAGAGCAGTAACAATTCAAACAGCTATTGATCAGTCAAAATCTAAGAAAGATATAATGAGTCCTGGTCACGTTTTTCCACTCGTCGCAAGAGACGGTGGCGTGTTAATGAGAGCAGGTCATACTGAAGCCTCTGTAGATTTAGCACGACTTAGCGGATATACACCTGCAGGAGTTATTTGTGAAATTATGAATGATGATGGCACAATGGCCAGAGTGCCTGATCTTATTGAGTTTTCACAAAAACATAATATTAAAATTGGTAGGATCGTTGATTTAATTGCACATAGAAGAGAAAAGGATAAGTTTATTAAGTTATCTTATGACTCGGAAATAAACTTAGACTCTGGAAGCAAATTTAAAATAAAAATTTATGAGTCACTGTACGACGGAACTGAACAAATCGTTCTATCAAAAGGAAATGTAGATGATGGCAAGCCTATCATGGTCAGAGTGCATGTTACAGACTACTTTGATAATTTGTTTGGAAACTATGGTAGTGATGATGAGTCGTTACACAAAGCCATAAAGATAATTGAAAATGAAGATCGAGGCATTATTATCTTAATCAGGGATACAGGCAAATCAATAATTAATAATTTAATTACAAATCAATCAAATAATGACAATAAAGATCATAATAACAGTGATGAACTTAGAATTTATGGAATGGGCGCTCAAATTTTATCTGAAATTGGGGTAAAAAAAATGATACTTCTTACTAACACTGAATGGAAATTTATTGGTTTAGATGCTTTTGATATTGAAATCGTTGAGACAAAAATTTTAAATTCAAAAGATGAGTAAAAAATATAAATTCTTAATTGTTGCGTCAAATTTTTATCCAAAAATTACAGATGGACTATTGAATGGTGCTATTAAAGAATTAAAAAAACTAAAACTAAGTTACGATGTATATAAAGTAAACGGATCATTAGAAATTCCAGTTCAAATTTCTATTCTTCTTAGAAAAAAAAAATATCATGCAGTTATTGCGATAGGTTGTATTATAAAAGGTAAAACAGATCATTATGAGTTTATTGCGAATGCGATAACAAATTCACTTTTGTCAATATCCGTTAATAGTCGAATTCCAGTATCAAATACTGTTCTTACTTGTTCAAGTCTTAAACAAGCAGAAGACAGATCGTCAAAAAAACTCAACAGAGCTAAAGAAGCAGTCCTAGCTGCAATGTCAGTCTTAAATAATTAAATTTTGATGTCTGATATTAAATCGTATCAAAGACTATTAGCAGTTCAAGCCATTTATGAAATGTCTATCAACAAAAACAATACCAATAAACCTTCAGAAGATATTTTTTTATATATAATTGAAAATTCAAATTTAGGAAAAAATTTTGCAAGTTCTAATTTACTTCTTGCAGAAGAGATTTTTCATGGAGTTTTTTCCAACTTAAATAGAATAGACTTAATTTTAAAAAAATCTTTAAAGAAGAAAGACAAGCTCTTATCTTTTGATAAACTATTATTATCTATTTTTAGATCTGCTATTTTTGAACTAGTAATTAAAAGAAAAGTATCAAAAAAAATCATAATTTCAGAATATTTGTTGATATCAAACCGTTTTTTTGGGGATAATGAGGCCTCTTTATTGAACGGAGTGCTTGATAATTTACTGGAAATATAGAGTATAAAATAAAAGTTGCATATTTATGTAATTTTTGGCATTTTCACGACGATTAATAAATATGTAAGGACACTTTGTATGAATATATTAAATCTAATTATTTTTTCTGGGATATTATCAATCATTTATGGTTTCTGGGCTGGTAGATCAGTTTTGAAATCAAATGCTGGCAGTGAAAGAATGCAAGAAATTTCCTCTGCAATTCAAGTCGGCGCTCAAGCATATCTAAATAGACAATACACTACTATCGCAATTGTAGGCGCAGTAATTTGTGTTCTTTTATATTTATTTTTTAGAGATTATTGGGTTGTTGGTGGCTATTTGATTGGCGCTATCTTGTCAGGTGCAGCTGGTTATATTGGAATGATCATCTCTGTGAGAGCTAATGTGAGAACAGCGCAAGCAGCTAGTGAAAGTTTGGGAAAGGGTCTTAATGTTGCCTTTAAAGCTGGCGCTGTTACAGGAATGTTAGTAGCTGGTTTAGCTTTACTGTCTATTTCCGTTTATTACGCTATCCTTGAGTCATACTCTGTTAAGGAAGAAACTTTGAAACATTCGTTGGTAGCTCTCGGTTTTGGTGCATCGCTAATTTCTATTTTCGCACGTTTAGGTGGAGGAATTTTTACTAAGGGGGCTGATGTTGGAGCAGATTTAGTTGGAAAAGTTGAAGCTGGTATACCAGAAGATGATCCTCGTAATCCAGCAGTAATTGCTGACAACGTAGGTGATAACGTTGGAGATTGTGCTGGTATGGCTGCAGACTTATTTGAAACCTATGCAGTAACAATTGTTGCTACAATGGTACTTGCAACAATCTTTTTTAGTGGCGAAACTGCCCACATGATGACAATCTACCCAATGGCTATAGGAGGTAGTTGCCTAGTAGCTTCAATAATTGGTACATTTTTTGTAAGATTAGGATCTTCCCAAAGTATAATGGGTGCATTGTATAAGGGTTTTATTGCTTCAGCAATTTTATCACTTATTTTTATATATCCAGTAACACAATTTGTATTAGGTGATATGTCTACCGAATTTACATTCGGCCAAACAACCTTTTCAGGACTATCTCTCTATATTTGTTCAATTATCGGAATTTTGATTACAGGCTTACTAATATGGATTACAGAGTACTATACGGGTACAAATTATCGGCCTGTACAGAGTGTTGCGAAAGCATCAACTACAGGACACGGAACAAATGTTATTCAAGGACTAGCCGTTTCGATGGAGGCCACTGCCCTTCCTGCATTAGTAATTGTAATCGGTATAGTTGTAACTTTTCAATTAGCCGGTTTATTTGGAATTGCAATTGCAGTTACTGCTATGCTTGCATTAGCTGGTATGGTTGTGGCATTGGATGCTTATGGTCCAGTTACTGATAATGCAGGCGGTATTGCAGAAATGTCAAATCTTGATGAGAACGTAAGAAAAACAACCGATGCATTAGATGCAGTTGGAAACACTACAAAAGCTGTGACGAAAGGTTACGCAATTGGTTCTGCTGGCTTGGGAGCTTTGGTATTATTTGCTGCTTATGTAGAGGATCTAAAGCTTGTTCCAAGCTTGACACCAGATTTTAGTTTGGAAAATCCATACGTTGTTGTTGGACTGTTAATTGGAGGTTTACTACCATACCTTTTTGCATCAATGGGAATGATGGCTGTGGGAAGGGCAGGAGGAGCTGTTGTCGAGGAAGTTAGGAAGCAATTTTCTGAGAATCCTGGCATCATGACAGGTGAGTCAAAACCTGACTATTCAAGGTCTGTTGATATGCTAACCAGGTCAGCAATAAAAGAAATGATAATACCTTCAATGTTGCCAGTGCTTTCCCCAATTATATTATTCTTTGTAATTACACTTGTGGCTGACCAAAATGCAGCAGTTTCATCTGTTGGCGCTATGCTTTTAGGTGTAATCGTAACTGGTATCTTTGTAGCCATTTCAATGACTGCTGGTGGTGGTGCATGGGATAATGCAAAAAAATTTGTTGAGGATGGAAATTTCGGCGGTAAAGGCTCTGAAGCTCATAAGGCAGCAGTCACAGGTGATACTGTGGGTGATCCATATAAGGATACTGCAGGTCCAGCTGTGAATCCAATGATTAAAATTACAAATATTGTTGCGCTATTATTGCTGGCTGCTCTTTAATTTTATTGGCCTCGAGTAAAGGCGTCATATAGTTGATCAGTTATTCCGTAGGCATCACGTCTGACTTTTGTTTTGTCAGTAGAGAATCTTATTTCATTGAAGTCCTCACTTGTGAGGACCTGATTTTCAATTAAAATATTATTCTCATTAAATGCAAACTTCATGATCGATTGATATTTTACCAAATCCTCTTCAAAAACTTTTTTTTCTTTCAAAGAAATTAAATAAATCCACACATCATTAATATCATCTATCTCTATTGAAGGAGAGCCCATTGCTGCAAAGATGTCATTTTTTGTTGATTTATCAGTTTCAAATTCAGATATTTTTTCTGCAGAAATAACAATGTCATCGAGTAAATAACCATGTTGCTTATTGACAGGAGAACAACTATATAAAGTAGCTAAACTAATAATTAATATTAAGAAAATATTCATAAATATGATCAAAAAACAACAACATTACAATATTGGAAATATTTATCAGAATATTGTCCAAATATCGAGATCTAAATATTTATATTTAGACATGAACCTTGAAGACTCCTTCGAGACACGTTTTGATTTGACTATATTCCTATCATTTATGATTTTTTATTTTTATAAGAAAAAAAATATAAAAGACTCAAATATTTCTCAACAGTTATTCGATTACATGTTCAACGATTTTGAAAATAATTTAAGAGAAATGGGTTTCGGAGATATTGCTGTGAATAAGAAGATGAAGCTTTTTATTAAAGCTTTCTATGGCAGAATAGCCAAATACAATGAAGGAATGCACAATTACGAGAACAATAGAGATAAATCATTGCTTCAGGAAACAATCTTAAATAATATTTATAAAAATAAGAAAATAGATAATTTTTTTGTTAACTATTTTGTTGATTATATGATTAATAACATAGATACGTTTTTATTAAATTCTGAAGATGTAAATATTAAAGAAAATTTTAAATTCAAAGAAATTATTATGAAGGACTAGTTTGGAAAAAAATTTCACTTTATCCGTCGACATGTTAGGAAGCGAAACAAACGTTGTTGATATCTTAAAAGGCTTAAATCAGTCTTTATTAAGAAATATAAATTTTAAGTTTCTTTTATTTGGTGATGAAAAAGAAGTTTCAAAAAAAATAAAAAAATACGATAAATTAAATCAAGTCTCAAAAATTATTCATTGCGAAGATTTTATTTCAATGGATGATAAGCCAACAGATATTTTGAGACAAAGAAAAAATACCAGCATGTATCTGGCAATAAATTCAGTCAAAGAAAAACTAGCTGATGCGGTCCTATCATTTGGTAATACAGGAGCTTTAATGTCTTTATCAACTTTGCATATTAAAACATTAAAAGAAATTAAAAGACCTTCAATTGCATCTATTTGGCCAAACTTAAATGGAGAATCAATAGTCTTGGATTTAGGAGCAAATACAAAATTAGACTCAAGGTACTTGGTAGACAACGCAATACTTGGCTCAAGTTTAGCTTCAATAATATTCAAAATTGATAATCCCACAATTGGCTTGTTGAATGTTGGCACCGAAGACATAAAGGGAAGTGAAGAAATAAGACTTACTTCCGATAAATTAAAAGCTTTAACCATAAATTCTGTTATGAATTACAGAGGATACGTTGAGGGCAGTGATATTTCTCATGGTAAGACTAATGTTGTTGTTACGGATGGATTCACTGGAAATATTGCATTAAAAACTGCAGAAGGCACCGCTAAGTTATTTCAAAGTCATTTAACTGATGCTTTTAAAAGTTCTGTGCTATCAAAAATTGGTTATTTTTTATCATCCTTAGCAATGAAGTCTGTACGTGAAAGGCTTGATCCAAGAGTGCATAATTGTGGTATTCTGACAGGCTTAAATTCTCTGGTTATAAAATGCCATGGTAAATCAGAGTTTCGAGGGGTTTCATACGCTGCGGATATTGTGTATTCCCTACTATTTAATGATGTAAACCGTAAAATTAAGCATTATGTTGCAGAAATACAAAGTAGGGCTCAATATTAATGATAAAAATAAATTAATTTATTGTTATAACTTATTAATTTTATATAATTTTTTTAATGGACAAGACTACTACACGCTCAACACTAAGCGAAGCTGTATTTAAAAATGTAGGACTTTCAAGAAATGAATCCGCAACTTTAGTTGAATCAGTATTTAATGAGATCTTAAAGAGTCTAATTTGTGGAGACGATGTAAAAATCTCTTCTTTTGGTACTTTTGTGGTTAGACAGAAAAAGGAGCGCATAGGCAGAAACCCTAAAACTGGGGAAGAAGTTCCAATTACTGCAAGAAGCGTTGTTACATTTAGAGCATCAAATGTATTAAAATCACGAGTAAACTCAAAATTAAAATCAAGTATTCCAAACGAATAAAAATTTATGAGCATTAAATCACCAGAAGCATTTAGAACCATAAGTGAAGTTTCTAAAGATCTGTCACTACCTCAACATGTACTAAGATTCTGGGAAACTAAGTTTGTTCAGATCAAGCCAATAAAAAGAGGTGGAGGAAGAAGATATTACAGACCAGAAGACATTAGACTACTAAAGGGTATAAAAATTCTTTTGTATAACGACGGTTATACTATCAGAGGAGTTCAGAAAGTTATAAAAGAGAA
Organism: uncultured Pelagibacteraceae bacterium; assembly: GCA_902577765.1. GTDB lineage: Bacteria > Pseudomonadota > Alphaproteobacteria > Pelagibacterales > AG-422-B15 > CACNXQ01. The sequence goes on from CACHAK010000001.1 coordinate 264,026, forward strand.
TGGTACAAAAAAAATTTTGATGCAGGTTGATCAAAATAAAAACTTTACAAATAGTGAAATAAGTAATAATGATCTTGGCGAAACTAATTCAATAACAAATTATAACATTAGCGAAACTAAGAGAAAAAAGTTATTAAATGTTCTTGAGGATCTAGTTGAGTTAAGAAAAAAACTTGATACAGATAAGTAATGGCAAAAAAATCTACCGTAAAAGTTAGACTTGTTCCTGAAGAGAAAACAGATAGTAAGTTTTATTACTATGCAAAAAAACCAACATCAGGGCTTAAAGCTAAAGACAAGTTAAGAATGAAGAAGTATAACCCTGCAACAAAAAAACATGAGTGGTTTATAGAAAAGAAACTGCCACCACATAGTAAATAACTATTTTTTAAAATTCTTTTTTTCGAAGTCAATAAAACTTTTTATAATTGAAAGCCATATATTACTGATTAGTGTTGGGTTTGCTCCAAGCTTTTTTGATTTGATTTTAATCTTCTTTTTTATTTGATTAATTCTTTTAATATCAACTATTTCTGATTTCTTTGTTTTAAGATTTAAGGCTTTACTTACCAAAAAAGATCTTTTGACCATGAGAGGTAAAATTTTCGAGTCAATTTGATCTATTTTCTTTCTTACCTCTCTCATTTTAACTGAATTATTTTTCATACTTTTCATTTTCTTTTAAAGGGAGATAAAATATATATTGCTGGAAAAACCCATAGAATACCAAGGATAAAATATATTATTAATTCTATAAACCAATTATTAAAGTTGATTTTAATCAAAAAAGCCATAACTAATAAACAATATAAAAACATCAATATAATAAAAAGAATAATACTGATTAATTTTTTTGTTTTTAACATATTAAATATTTAATTATTATGACTACGAAAATCAATACATTTTCAATTTGGCTATTATTTCTAACGTTATCTATTTGTGCAATAATACTCATTGGCGGTTACACTAGAATTTCTGACTCTGGCCTATCAATTACAGAGTGGCTCCCAGTAACAGGGGTTATGTACCCTTTAAGTGAAGCCCAATGGCAATTAGAGTTCGAAAAATATCAAAAAATTGATGAATTCATTCTTGTTAATAGCGCAATGACATTGAGTGAATTTAAAGTAATATATTTTTGGGAGTGGTTTCATAGATTTTTTGCACGTTTAATCGGAGTAATATATTTGTTGCCTCTAATTTATTTATTGTTAAAGAAAAAAATCGAGAGAGTTTATCTGTTGAGAATTGTCTTAATTGGTTTTTTGTTAGCAACGCAGGCTGTGATTGGTTGGTATATGGTCGAGAGTGGCTTAGTTGGAAGAGTAGACGTAAGTCAATATCGGTTAGCAATGCACCTTACAATGGCATTTATTATTTTAGGTATTACATTTCAAACATTATTAGAGGCCAACATAAAATATTCCAACAAAAGCAACTTTTACCAACCGACAAATAGTGAAACTTTATTTTTATTATTGTTATTATTAATCTTCTTACAAATAGCATATGGAGCTTTTGTCTCTGGAACTCACTCAGGATTATTATTTAATACTTGGCCAATGTATAATGGTAATATTTTTCCTCACATTGAAAATAATACTATGAATGGAATTATTCATTTTTTTGAAACTGGGGAATATATAATATTTGCTCATAGAACTTTCGCACTATTTGTCCTTGTATTAGTTGTTTATATAAATTATTTTTTTTTTAAAAAAAACGGCTCGACAAAGAAAAATTATTTATTATTAACATTTAACTTAACTTTTTTTATACAAATCTTACTAGGGGTTCTAATGACTTTTTATAACATTCCATGGCACTTAGCACTAGCTCATCAGGGGAATGCTATAATCTTATTTTTGATTTCAATATCGATGTGGATGTTTAGCAAAAAGTCTCTTCAAAGTAATTTAACTTAAAGAGACTTAAAGCTACAGTTTAAGCCGCGTCTAAAGCATTTTTAAGATCTTCTATGATATCATCGATATGTTCAATGCCTATGGACAATCTCACATAACTTGGGTTTACACCAGCAGACTCCATATCCTCATCCGATAATTGAGAGTGAGTTGTTGAAGCTGGATGTATAGCAAGGCTTCGTGCATCACCGATGTTAGCAACATGATAAAACATATTTAAATTATTAATAAACTTTTCACCACTTGCTTTACCTCCTTTTAGTTCAATGCCACATAGTGCTCCGTGACCACCTTTGAGGTATTTGTTAGCTCTTTCGCCAGCCTCGCCTTCATCAAGCCCAGCATATATTACTCTTGAGACCTTATTATGATTTGAGAGATATTCAGCCACCTTAGCGGCATTAGAACAGTGCTTTTCCATCCTTAAAGAAACTGTTTCTAATCCCTGAATGATTTGAAATGCACTTTGAGGGGGAAGAGCTGGTCCTAAATCTCTTAATCCTACAAATCTAGCCCTCACAATGTAAGCAATAGGACCTACTGCTTTCGCAAACTCTGTCCATACCATTCCATGATAACTAGGATCGGGATTATTTAGCATGGGCTGTCTTTTGGGATCTTTAGCCCAATCAAACTTTCCGCTATCAACAATTATTCCGCCAATTGTTGTACCGTGGCCACCTATGAATTTTGTTAGTGAGTGCACAACTATAGTTGCACCATGTTCAATTGGCTTACAGATTACAGGCGCTGCAGTGTTGTCTACAATTAGAGGGATATTGTACTCATCACCAATATCTGCTACCTCTCTAATTGGAAAAACTTTAAGCTTAGGATTAGGCAAAGTTTCAGCGTAATAAGCACGAGTATTATCATCTGTCATTTTTCTGAAACTTTCAGGATCTGTAGGGTCAGCAAACCTAACTTCTATGCCTAAATCTTTCATGGTATTAGCAAATAAATTCCAAGTTCCTCCATATAAATCTGTCGAACTAACAATATTATCTCCAGCTTTGACCAAATTTTGAATGCTTAACATAGAAGCTGATTGGCCAGAACTAACACATAATGCTCCTACACCACCTTCCATTGCTGCAACTCTTTTTTCAAGAACATCAACTGTAGGGTTCATTATTCTTGTATAAATATTACCAAAATCTTTAGCTCCAAATAAGTTAGCTGCATGTTCAGTGTTATGAAACTGATATGAAGTTGTTTGATAAATTGGAACAGCTACTGACGTTGTAGAAGGGTCACTTCTGTAATCACCTCCATGTAATGCAATTGTTTCAGGATTTACAGAATCTGCTGGATTAAATTTATTTTTTGCCATTTTTTTACCTCTATTTATATTTTCTTCGAGTTTCACAGCAAACAAAAAAACCGCATCATAATACTATGTGCGGCTGATGGCTTAGCTGTATAAGTCCGCAAGCTGTATTAAACTCGACAATATATTGAATAACACTCTAAGACTTATGTAAAGCGTAATAATTTAAAAAGTATCATAATACCAGTAATTAAATAGCTGAATTTATTAGATAAATATATGTTGTTGACATATTTTGCTGTATTCTCTAATAAGCAACAATATGACTACATCTAAGATACTAAAGCAAACAGCATCTCTAAGAAAAGAGGACATTAAGAAAGATTGGCTCTTGATCGATGCAAAAGACATAGTCTTGGGCAGACTGGCTACAAATGTCTCAAATATTTTAAGAGGAAAGCATAAGCCCACGTATACGCCACATGTGGATTGCGGTGACAACGTTGTTATAATTAATGCTGAAAAAATTAAGCTTACAGGCAAAAAACTCGATGACAAAACTTATTATAGACACACTGGATATCCTGGAGGTATTAAGAGCATCAATGCTAGAAAGATATTAGAGGGAAAATTTCCAGACCGGCTTGTAAGATTAGCTGTTAAGAGAATGATTCCTAAAGGGCCACTAGGAAGAAAGCAGCTATCTAATATGAAAGTATATGTAGGAGATAAGCATCCACACGAGGCTCAAAATCCTAAAACATATAATATACAGGATGTAGTTAAATGAACGAAAACATGAATAACAATACTGAAGAAAATTTAGCTAAACCTGTATTAGATAATTTAGGCAGATCTTATGCAACAGGCAAGAGAAAGAATGCTGTTGCAAGAGTATGGATAAAAGATGGATCTGGAAAAATTGTAATAAACGGTAAGGATGTAGATAAATACTTTTTAAGACCTGTTTTAAACATGTTAGTTCATCAACCGCTTGAACTTACGAACAAAAAAATGAATGTTGACACAACAGTTACAGTTAGCGGTGGTGGAATGTCTGGTCAGGCTGGTGCTGTCAGACATGGAATTTCAAAAGCTCTAACTTTGCTAGATCCAAACTTAAGACCAATCCTTAAAACTGAAGGTTTACTTACTAGAGACGCTAGAATTGTTGAAAGAAAAAAATATGGTAGACGTAAAGCGCGTAGACGTTTCCAATTCTCAAAAAGATAATTTTTTTCAAACTTCTATTTTAAAATTAAAAATTAATTATGAAAAACGTAGCTATATTAGGTGCTAGTGGTTTTGTAGGACAAGAAATAATCAAAATTTGCCTCAACCACCCCCATGTTAAGATTGTTGCTTTATCTGCAAACAAGTCTGCAGGTGAGACAGTTCAAATCCATGACTCTGTTGGTATACAAGCACCACTCAAATACAAAAGCTATGAAGACATAAATTTTAGCAGCATTGATTATGTATTTAATTGCTTGCCAAATGAAAATCTTCACAAAAGAAGCGATCTATTGAAATCAGATGTCAATATAATTGACCTTTCAGTTGATTTTAGACTTGATGATAAAAATGATTATGAGGACTGGTATGGCTTTAAACATGGCAACTTTGAGGTAAACGATGAATTTCAATATGGGTTAACAGAGTTTAATAGAAATAAGATAAAAAAATGTAAGCATATTGCAAACCCTGGCTGCTATGCAACTAGCATCTTAATCCCACTAATTGAATTGATAAAACAAAATGCAATTAAAACCGACAATATCGTTATTGACTCAAAATCAGGTTACTCAGGTGCAGGTAAAACAAAGGGAAAAAAAGAGTTAATTAAGGAAGTAAATGAAAATATCAGAACCTATGGTATTGGTGATCACAAACACATAGCTGAAATAAACCAAGAACTAAGTAAAATCAAAAATATTCAAACTGAAGTTTTCTTTGCGGCTAATATATTACCTGTTGAAAGAGGTATTTTGAGTAACATATATATTGACACAAATGAGGTATCTCAAAATGATATTTACGATATATTACAAAATAGATTTAATGATGAGCATTTTATACAATTGCGACCAATGAATGAAATTCCTTCCTCTAGGGAAGTAGTTGGTACCAATAACTTAGTCATAGGATTAAAAAAGGGATATAAAGAAAATAAATTATGTATTGTTAGTGTTTTAGACAATTTGGTAAAAGGTGCTGCTGGACAAGCAGTTCAAAATTTTAATCTTATGAATGATTATGATGAGGGGTTAGGACTAGAATGAGAAAAAAAATAATAATTATTTTTAATTTATTTTTATTTTTATTTAGTTTCAATGCCTGCTCATCAATAAAAAATTTTTCTTTTTATGAGTTTTTTATCAACCCGAATGCTGCAGAATTAATTTTAGATGATCAAGAAAATTCTCAGAAACCAGATTTAGAGAGCGTACCAGAAAAGGTTGAAATCGATGAGTAAAACTTATGGTGTCGGAATCGCAGGACTTGGAACAGTTGGATCGGGATTTCTCAAACAATTAAAAAATTTTAAAACACCCTCACAAAAAACTGCAAATATCAATGTAATTAAAATTGCTGTTAAGAACTTAAGAAAAAAAAGAAGTTTATCAGTTAAGTCTCTACCGTTAACAACTGATACAATGTCATTAGCAACAAATGACAATGTAGATATTTTAATTGAGCTAATTGGTGGCTCAAAGGGAATAGCATATTACGTTGTTAAAAAAGCACTCCAAAATAAAAAGCATGTAATTACCGCTAATAAAGCTTTGCTCGCAGTACATGGCAATGAGTTATCTAAAATTGCTGAACAAAATAATGTTTGTCTCAATTATGAAGCAGCTATTGCTGGCGGTATACCAATTGTAAAAGCTGTAAGAGAAAATTTGCGACTTAATAAAATAAACAAAATTTATGGTATTTTGAATGGTACTTGTAACTACATTTTAACAAAGATGGAAAATAATGCGGGAGATTTTAAAAATGTATTAAATGATGCTCAAAAAAAAGGTTTTGCTGAGTTAAATCCAACATTTGATATTCAAGGTATTGATGCAGCTCATAAGATCACATTGTTATCAAGTATTGCTTTTGACATTCCTGTAAATTTTAAAGCTACTTTTATAGAAGGTATTACTAAGATTGATAAATATGATTTTGTTTTTGCAAAAGAATTAGGATATTCAATAAAATTATTATCAGTTGCTTCTAAAAAATTAAGTAAGATCGAACAAAGAGTTCATCCTTGTTTTGTTAAACTAAAATCAGATATTGCAAAAGTGAGTAACGAGATCAATGCTGTTGTTGTAAATGACTCAGTAATTGGAAAAAATATTTTTGAAGGCCCTGGTGCTGGAGCTGGACCAACGGGAGCCTCTGTTATGTCAGACCTTATGGACATTATAAGAGGTACTTATAATTATCCATTGGGTGTATCAATGAAAAAGAAAAAGAAGCTAAAAATCCAGAAAATTGATGATTTGTCATTCCCATATTATTTGAGAATTACAGCCAAAGATAAGGCCGGGGTAATGGCAAAAATTTCTAAATCTCTATCAAAAAGAAAAATTTCGATTGAAAGTATAATTCAAAAGCCATCGAAAAGGTCAAATTTTGCTGAAATTATTTTGATAACTCACACAGTTAAAGAATCTTCGCTTTTATCATCTATTAAGCAGATAAAAAGATTACCAGAAGTAAGCTCATCTGTTAAATTTATCAGAATTGAAGATTCGTTATGACCGTAATATCAACTCAATATGCATCAGGAATTGTAGCTGCAACTGAAAAGGCTGCAATTGCATCGTCTAAATTAATAGGTCTTGGTGACGAAAAAGCAGCAGATCAAGTTGCTGTAGACGCAATGAGAACAGCTTTAAATGCAATTGATTTTGATGGCAGAATTGTTATTGGTGAAGGTGAGAGAGATGAAGCGCCAATGCTTTATATTGGCGAGGAAGTAGGAACTGGCAAAAATCACGAAGTTGATATTGCGTTAGATCCTCTAGAAGGAACCACTATAACAGCTAAGGGCATGCCAAATTCATTATCTGTAGTAGCTGCAGCTCAAAAAGGAGGGTTGCTCTATGCGCCAGACACTTACATGAATAAGATTGCAGTTGGCAGTAGTCTTCCAAAAGATGTAATAGATCTTGATGCAGCTGTCGAAGATAACATAAAAAATATCGCGGAAGCTAAAAAAGTTAAAATTAGTGAAGTTACTGCCTGTGTATTAGAAAGACCCAGACACGATGATATAATTGAGTCTTTAAGAACAATTGGCTCAAAAATTGTTCTTATTCCTGACGGCGATGTAGCAGGAGTAATTATGACAACACAGGAACATAATCCAGTTGATATTTACCTTGGCATCGGCGGAGCTCCTGAAGGAGTTTTAGCTGCTGCAGCACTGCAATGCATTGGCGGTCAAATGCAAACTAGACTTGTAATCAATAATGACGATGAAAAAATCAGAGCTGAAAAGATTGGCATTAGGGACCTAGAAAAAAAATATACTCTTAATGAACTTGCACACGGCGATATTATCTTTTCTGCTACAGGTGTAACAGAAGGTACTATGGTTAGAGGAGTAAGATCTGACAGCAGTCACTACATAACCCATTCACTAGTTCTAAGAACTGGCGAAGCCGCATCTCAGTATATCGAGACTTATCACAAAAAAGATTGAACTATGAGAAAAGATTCTTTCGACGAAGATTTTTTTTCTCTAACAAATAAAAAATGGTCTTTAAAAGAATACAGCGAAAAAGATACGGAATATATTTCACAAAGTTATGAAGTAAGCCCGCTAGTTGCGAAATTACTAAGTATTAGAAAAGTAAATTTAGACGACATTATTTCTTATATAAGTCCCTCATTAAAAGAAAGTTTACCTGATCCATACGTTTTAGCAGACATGGAAAAAGCCTGCGAGAGACTTTATCAGGCAATAATTAATAAAGAACGAATTGCAGTATTTGGTGACTATGATGTTGATGGTTCTACATCAACTTCAACTCTAATTAATTATTTCAAACAAATTTCAATACGTCTAAAATTTCATATACCTGATAGATTTAGTGAGGGATATGGTCCTAGTATACAAACCTTTTCAAACTTTAAAAAAAGAGATGTAAAAATAATATTTACCGTTGATTGTGGAACAATGGCCTTTTCTGAGATTGAATATGCGAGAAAGCAAGGTATGGACGTTGTTGTCTTAGATCATCACATTCCAGAAATAAAACTACCAAAAGCAACAGCAATTATAAATCCAAATAGAATGGACGATAATTCAGGATTAAACTATCTTTCTGCAGTAGGTGTAACTTATATGTTCATTATCGGTCTTAACCGGAAATTAAGACGTGAAGATTGGTTTAAAAAAAATAACCTAAAAGAACCAAACCTTATTGCTTTGTTAGATCTTGTTGCTTTAGGAACTGTTTGCGATGCTGTTCCACTAAAAGGGTTAAATCGAATCCTAGTTTCAAAGGGAATCGACGTAATACAAAAACGATTAAATCCAGGTTTAAATTCATTGATTGAAAAATCAAATATAAAATCAAAAGTATCTGTTCATGATCTTGGTTTCAAGATTGGTCCAAGAATCAACGCTGGTGGAAGATTAGGTTTTTCAAACTTTGGCACAAACTTATTAACTGAAAGTGAAAAAAGTAAAATCGATAGCATCTCAAACGATTTAGATAAATTTAATTCTGAGAGACGTACAATAGAAAGTTATGTTTTAGATCAAGCTATTGCCCAAGTTGATGATAAAAAACTAAAAAATAAACTACTGATCGTATCTGGCGAAGGATGGCATGAGGGGGTAATTGGTATTATTGCAAGTCGACTTAAAGATAAATTTAATAAGCCTAGCATTGTTTTCTCGATAAACAATGGCGAAGCTAAAGGTTCCGGACGCTCAATAAAAGGCATTGACCTTGGACAGTTAGTTATTTCTGCTGTTCAAAGTAATTTGCTTAAAAAAGGCGGAGGACACTCTATGGCAGCTGGATTAACAATAGATTCTGCAAAGATAGAGGAATTGGAAAAATTTTTTGAAAAGCAATTGACCAATAAAGTAATAAATACTCAAGATAATAAAATTTTACTTGCTGATGACATTTTAAGCACATCAGCAATCAATTTAGATGTTCATAGGGAAATTGAAAAAATTGGTCCTTTTGGATCAGAGAATCCTGAACCATCTTTTATTTTTAAAAATGTGATACTCGCGACTGTTGATCAAATAGGTGAGGAGCATTTTAAATGTCTTATTAAATCTGATGGAGGAAAATTTATTGAAGCGATGGCTTTTAGAAGTGCAAAAACACAGCTTGGAGAAGAATTAATAAAAAATAAAGGTTCATCAGTTTGCTTATTCGGCAAAATAAAGATCAATGAGTGGGGGGGTAAAAAAATACCTCAAATACATATTATTGATATTTCCGCATCACAAAATAGTTAATCAATTATTGATTTAGACCGATTATTAGATATATAAATAAGATATAAGGTCCCTTCGTCTAGCGGTTAGGATATCTGGTTTTCATCCAGAAGATCACGGGTTCGAATCCCGTAGGGACCGCCATTTTTATGGCCTTATCTGTGACAAAATGTCAGTAAAACATTCGTTTTATAGTATTTAATTTCTATAAATAAATATTATCTATTTAGTATGACCGAAATGTTTAAGCACTATAAACCTTTAAATAATAGTGACCGTATAGCTCTACTATTTACAAAAGCCCTCCGTCTTTTCGCTGATCTTTTCTTTAAAAAACGTTATGGGCACAGAGCGGTTATATTAGAGACTGTAGCAGCTGTCCCTGGAATGGTCGCCGGTATGCTTAATCATTTAAAAAGCCTTAGAAATATGGAGCAAGATAGAGGCTGGATCAAAACACTTTTAGATGAAGCTGAGAACGAAAGAATGCACTTAATGACTTTTATTAATATTGCAAAGCCATCAGTTTTTGAGAGATTTTTAGTGATGATAGTGCAAGGAATATTTTTTAATCTTTATTTTGTAATGTATTTAGTTTCACCTCGTACCTGCCATAGAATTGTGGGTTATTTTGAGGAGCAAGCAATTATAAGTTATACAGAATATTTAGATGAAATTGAAAATGGAAATATTGAAAATGTTAAAGCACCTCAGATAGCAATTGATTATTGGGGTTTATCACAGTTTGCAAAATTAAAAGATGTTATCATTGCTGTTAGAAACGATGAGATGGGTCACCGTGATGTTAACCATGAATTTGTAACACTTATTGATCAAAAAGACCATAAAGAGACTTATACAGATTCAAGTGAAATACTCTCAAAAGATAATACTAAATAAGTGTATAATGTTGGAATTTGGAATTTTTCTACATTCTTTAATTATTGGATTTATGATTTTTTTTATGTCTGTTGTAACCCCATCTGTATTTTCAATTTTAAATGAAGATGAGGCAGGCAAGTTATTACGAGTTATTTTCCCCAGAATGTTTATTTATGGGTTAATCATTACTATTTTATCGTGTGCTGTTTTTTTTGTTATTAGTATGATTGATTTTCTAATTATATCGTTGCTTTCCACTGCTTTCTTTTTAATCAATCTCATTTATCTAACTCCTAGAATCAATATTTATAGAGATAAATTTAAAGGTGGTATCGTTGAGGCTGAAAAAAAATTTAAAATGTTTCATTTTTTCTCAGTAGTTTTATTTATCTCACAGCTTTTTGGATCTATCGTTATTGTATTTGTATATTTTTATTAGGAGGATAATATGAAAATTTTAAAAACATTTGAAGATGCAAAGCTAATTATAGTTGATCTTGAGGTCAATCTAGGTAATCAGAAAAGAAGTGCTCCAACCTTGTGTGCGCAGTATGATGGAAAAATTATTCCCCTAAGTACAGCTCATGATGGAAGACCTATACTCATGAATATAGATAATGCGATTAAGTAAATAAATTCGCTTAGCTTGTATGCTCTCTGATAAAAATTTCTGCCTTCTGTAGTATTCTTTTCTTTCGATCCTGTTTCATTTTATCAAATACACTTACCATCATATTTAGTCTTGGGTTGCTACTGAAGAATTTTCTATTTTTATTTATAAATCTCCAATATAAGCCATCGACAGTCTCACACCACTCTCCTTTTTTGAAGTCCATCATTTTCAAATAATAGCTTGAACCACAAATATATGGTTTGGTTGCGAAGATGCCTCCATCACTAAATAGTCCCATCCCATAGACATTTGGCACCATCACCCATTCAGAAGAGTCGGCAAACATTTCCATAAACCATTTATATACATATTTTGGGTGTATTTCACACAAGTTCATTAAACTGGACATTATCATTAGCCGTTCAATATGATGCGTCCAACCAAAATTAAGAGCATTTTTAATTGAATGATCTAGAGGGGGTATACCTGTTTCAGCAGTATACCAATCATTTTTGAGTTTTCTTTTATGATTAAAAAAATTAGATGATTCCATTTTAGGCGAGTAGTTATGATAAATACCTCTCATAAATTCTCGCCATCCAATAACTTGTCTAATGTATCCCTCAAGTGAATTTATACTTATCTTTCCTTTGTATTTTTTTAATCTATTAATTATTTCTTGGGGTGTAATCAATCCTATATTAATAAGCGGGCTTAATGCGCTATGAAACAGGATATTATCCCTTTGACTTACTGCGTCTTCGTAGTCTCCAAATAAATTTAGTTTATTTTTAATGAAATCGTCCAGCCAATCTGAAGCATCTTTATGTGTTGTTGGTAGCCAAAAGTTATTTGTACTACCAGGGTGTTTTTTAAATTTTTCTTCGATGAAGTTTTTTAAATGTTTTGTGTGTTTGGTTTCACTTGATTTTGGTTGCTTTGGAAGTTTTAGGTCTTGTGGGAGTTTTTTTCTGTTATCTTTATCAAAGCTCCATTTGCCGCCGACAGGTTTTCCGTTTTTAACTAGTAAGTCAAATTTTAATCTACTTTCTTTATAATAAGTTGCCATGAAAGGCTTTTTTTGTTTTGACAGATATTTTTTAAAATCATCACGTGAATTAAGAAACATAGGTGTTTGTATTACGTTATGCTCAAGATTTTTTTGTATAATAAATTTTTTTATACGTTTTTCGAATGGCGTGTCTTCAATTTCAAAGTGGCTTACTTTATTTATTTTATATTTTTTTATAGATTTTTCTAATTTATCTTCATACTTTTTTTCAAAATTGTTTTGACAGTCATAATAGTCAACTGAAAAACCTTTCTTTATTAATAAATCTCGGTAACTTCTCATAGAGGAGAGAAACTGTAGAATTTTTAGCTTATGATGTTTTTCATATGAACACAGGCCAAGATCCTCACACATGAATATCTTATTCTTTTTATATTTACTTAGATGTTTTGGATCAAAAAGCTGATTTCCTAGAATAATAAAAAGATCGCTCATAAGTAATTAAAAGAATTAAAGCTGAAGAGCTTTTTCTATTTCACTTATAAATTTTTTAGAGGACGGACGAGTTAATGCCGTATAGCCTGCAATTGCATTACCATCTTTACCTATTATAATTTTATGAAAATTCCACCTTGGAACTCCTCCAATAAAACCTAACTCTTTTTTGGACCATTTGAAAAATGGATGAGCATCTTTACCTTTGACAACATTTTTTTCTGTAAGTGGAAACGTTATACTAAAAGTACTTTCACAAAATTCTTTTACTTCACTATTTGTACCTGACTCCTGATTTCCAAAATCATTTGACGGAACACCCAATACGACCAGACCTTGATCTTTATAGTCATCATAAAGTTTTTGTAGCCCATCGTATTGATAAGTAAAACCACATAAACTTGCAGTGTTTACAACGACAAGCGTTTTACCCTTGTAGTCTGACAGGTTAATCATATCTTCTTCATTAATATCTTTAAAAGAGTAACTATATGCATTTTCTGACATTGAGGCTCCTGTGTTTAAGAGAAATATAAGGCAAAAAGTTAAAAATACTCTCATTCTGAATTAAAAATTTATCAGTATATGCACATAGACACTTGCAAAGTATCCGATTGCAATAATTGGTGTCCATTTTAAATGACCAAAGAAAGTATACATACCTCTTGACTGACCCATTAAAGCGACGCCTGCTGCAGATCCAATAGACAACATACTGCCGCCCACACCAGCAGTTAAAGTAACGAGCAGCCATTGTGAGTCTGGCATCGCAGGTTCCATTGTTAATACTGCAAACATTACTGGAATATTATCTACAATAGCTGAGAGTATGCCAACTAAGACATTGGCAGTAGTTGCACCCAAGTCTGTGTACATAAATTCTGATACGTATTCTAGATAGCCTATGAAGCCCAGGCCTCCAACAGACAGAATTACACCAAAGAAAAATAATAATGTATCCCACTCAACACGAGCAACATTCTCAAAGAAGTCGTATTTTTGCTCCTCAATGTCTTTAACACTAATTTTAATATAAAAACTGTAGAGCTGTAAGTATGCCAGACCAGTCATCATTCCAAACACTGGAGGAAGATGTAAAAAATTATGAAAACTTACAGCAGTCACAATTGTTAAAAGACCAAGTAGAATAATTGTCTTTCCGCCATATTTGATTGTTACGCTTGTCTCTGCAACATCGGGCTTATGATCTGAAACAAAAAAGTGCATTATGCTTGCAGGAATAATATAATTTACAACAGATGGAATAACCAAAGCAAAGAATTGTAAAAAGTCTAACTGACCAGCTTGCCATACCATTAAAGTTGTAATATCGCCAAAAGGACTAAATGCACCACCTGCATTTGCAGCGACAACAATATTCACACATGCTAATCCAACAAACTTAGGACTTGATGAACCTACAGCTACTACAACAGCACATAACACTAAAGCAGTTGTTAGATTATCAGCTAATGGAGACAAGAAAAATGCCAATACGCCTGTAATCCAGAATAGTTGTCTGTAACTAAATTGATTTTTAATCAACCATGACTTTAGAGAATTAAACACATTGCGTTCTTCAAGAGCGTTTATATATGTCATTGCAACTAAGAGGAAAAAAGCAAGTTCTGTATATTCTAGAAAGCTGTGTCTAATTTCATGTTCAACCATTTCGTAATGAGGAGTGTTGGAATATGCAATTGCAATCATTCCCCATATTAAGCCAGCCGCAAGTACAACCGGTTTTGATTTTCTTAAATGAGTGAATTCTTCTGCCATCACAAATGCATAAGCGATGACAAAGACAACTAAAGCTGAGAAACCAGCCCAGTGATAGGTTAAATCTAATGAGTGTTCCATAACTTACCTTTCATAAATACGTATGAAGCTCCAAAGTAACAGATGCAAAACATTAGCAATATTAGAGAAACTGAATATGCTTCATCCATCCTATAACTTCCCATAAGTCTATATATTGTTTGAGTTAGAGTTGACAAGCTATTCGTTCCAAAAAAGGAAATGATAGCGAGATCACTTGCAGATAGTATTGAAGATACTGAGAAAGCGGTAATTATTGGTACTTTTAGTCTAGGAAAATCAATAATTAGAAATCTCTGTAATCCATACATGTTGATACTTTTTGAAATGTCTTCATTTTCATGCGTAACTTTAAAGTAAGACGGTGCTAGAAAGTTATATGTAAATGGCAGTGAAAAAATTGCGTTTAGAACGATAACAATAAGAATATTCGGTATTTCAAACAAGCTGATTTTAAATAATAAAATATAATATCCAACAGCCATTGCAACTGGCGAAAATATAATAAGTGAATAAATCAATATTTCTGTAAAATATTTTTTGCGATAGATCAAATTAAGGTAGTTGAGAGCTACAAAAACTGAAATGGTTCCTGAAAAAAAACAAATCACAAATGTGTTATTTATTGCATGCCATATATATGATGTTGAAAATATATTTATTAGTTCATTATTGAATCCATTTAAGATTATGAAGCATATCGGAGAAAAAATGAAAATAGAAATCAGTATTATGCATACAATTTCAAAATAGAAAGAAAATCCCCTTTTTTTATTTTCATAAAAATTTCTTTGTTCATCAATTATAAAATTTGAACTTTTAAAATTTTTAAAGAAAGCAGCGTATATGAAAAGACATATTGATAATTGTATAAGTAATAAATTTAGGGCTGCATCAAAATCATTATTAAAAATTACAGAATAATAAATTGCTACTTCTAAAGTTGAATATTTTGGACTTCCACCCAGAATTAAAACTGGGGTAAAGCTTACAAAGCATATAAAAAAGACAATAACAAAGAGACTGGGTATATTTTTTTTTATAATAGGCCATTCAATAGCAAAGAAAATTCCTAACTTGTCCAAAGACATTTGTTTTGCAAGCATATATTCATTTGAACTGATATCATTTAGACTTTGAAATATAATTCTTGTTACTAATGGAGTGTTTAAAATTGTATGACCAAGCAACATGCCAATTATTCCATAAATAGAAAAATATTGTCCGTAAAATGTTAGGACTCCAAATACTGATAGTATTGTTGGCAATACAAATAAAATTGACAAAAAATTTACGATAAGTTTTATGGTTTTATGATGCCTGTGCCTTATTAATAAAAGTGCAAATACGGAACCTATTACTATAGAAAAAAAGGCAGAGGCAAATGATTGAAAGATTGTAAAAAAAATAATGGTAAAATAATAATTTGAGAAATTAAGTTTGAAACTAAAATTGTAATAATAAACTAAACTAAATACAGGCAACACAACTGCCGCTAAAACGAGAAAAAAAACTCCTATTGGAATTAGATCTTTTATATTAGCCTGCAATAGTCTCAAGCCAAGTTTCAATTAATGGTTCAGACTCTAGATATACTTTATAGTCAATTTCTTTTGGTTTTACTAAATTTTTCATTTTTTCTGGAACTAGTTCAGTTTTATCAACTGATGGATACATAATGTTCATTGAAGATATTATTTTTTGAATTTCATCCTCAATAATGAAATCTATAAATTTTTTTGCAAGTTTTTGATTCATTGACTCCTCTCGAACATAAACAATCTCCCTTGTGGCTAAATGACCCTCAGTAAAATTAAGTGACTTGTATTTGTATTCATTTTCATATTCTTGGTGATAAAATGGTGAAGTGCTATAACTCAAAACAAGGTCTGCATTTCCTTCAAGAAAAATTCCATAAGCCTCAGACCATCCTGGTGAGTATGTTATTATATTCTGATCTAATTGTTTTAATTTAATAGAGAAGTCATCTTTAAATATTGATTTCATCCACCTTAACAAACCAATGCCAACTGGACTTGTACGAGGATCTTGCACAACGATTTTAAGATCTTCACGATTTACCAACTCCTCAAAAGTTTTGGGTGGGTTAGTTAGTTTATTACTGTCATAAATAAACGAAAAGAAACCATGATCATACTCATGCCAATCTTCAATTGAATAATTAAATTCGTGCATTTCTACGCCAAGAATCACATCCTTACCATTCAGAAAAATTTCATTATTTAAAGTACCTGCTTGACTGGTTGAGATGAATTGAAGATCGCAATTGCAAATTTCTTCAAACTTTTCTTCTATAATAGGTCCTGGCCCCCAATCAGCTGAGAAAGAGTCGTAGGTTCCAACAACCAATTTTTCTTGGGCAAAGGAACTGTTTAAATAAATAAAAAAAAATAAAATAATTGATATTTTCTGCATATTTCCTCCGCTAGCATTATCTAGATCAGGTTTTGGGTCGTTCCATTATTTGGAACCTCTCAGCAGTAGCTCCCCATAATCTTCGATCAATTATATATTTATCATTCATCATTAATCAAATATATTTTTGCAATGCAAACTGACATATTAAAAAATATAAAAAACTATACCAAGGATACTGATCCTGGACCGTTCTCAAAAAATAATGGTTTTCTCTATAATTTAGAACTCGATGGAATTTTTTATAAAGGATTTACGGTTGAGGAAATTAATTGCAATAAAGCCGGTATAGCGCATGGAGGTACACTGATTGCATTTGCAGATGGAATTATGGGGTATACTGCTTGGAAAAAAGACTCATTCCCGTGCTTAACTGCTAAACTAAATGCTAATTATGTAGGTCCCGCTCCAAAAGGATCATGGGTATATGGTTTTGCAGAAATTACGAGAGAAACAAAATCAATTTTATTTATGAAGTGCAACTTATTCATAGATGATAAGATTATTTTTACTTCAGACGGGATTTTTAAAATTTTAAGAAATCATGGGAAAAAGGATCCATCTTAACAATGTTTAATAAGAAAAATTTTAAAATTATTAAAAATAAGGATATCGAAATCAATACATATGTTGGTGGAAAGGGTCCATTAGTAATAATGGCTCATGGGTGGCCAGAGTCGTGGTATTCTTGGAGACATCAGATTACTTCTTTAGTTAAAAACGGTTTCAAAGTAGCAGTGCCAGATATGAGAGGTTACGGAAAAACTTCAAAGCCAACTGAAATCGATGCTTACAATATTATGGAACTCACTTCAGATATTATTGCTATAGCAGATGAGATGAATGAAGATGATTTTTCTTTAATTGGACACGATTGGGGAGCGCCAGTTGCTTGGAATACGTCATTGTATCATCCAGACCGAGTTAATAAAGTTTGTGGAATGAGTGTGCCATATGTAGTTTCAAAAATGCCACCGATTGAAACAATGAAATTTTTATTCAAAGACGTATTTTTTTATATGATTTATTTCCAAGAAGAGGGACGTGTCGAAAAGGAGTTAGAGCAAGACATGAGAAAATCTTTGATTGCAGTATATAGTTCTCTCACAAGTGATGGAGAAGAGTCACAAACTTTTGAACCTAAGCCGCATACGGATGAGATGACTTTCTTAGATTCACTTGGCGAACATAATAAAATTCCTGATTTTATGTCAGAAGAGGATTTTGATTTTTATCTTAAAGAATTTAAAAATGGAGGAATGCGCGGACCAATTAACTGGTATCGAAACATTGACAAAAATTGGGAAATTACAAAAGATACTCATGAGAAAAAAATATCACCTCCTTCATGTTTTATTGTGGGCGAGCATGATCCTGTGGCTAAATGGAGTTTGATAAATCCAGCCCTACATGAAAACCTTGTCTCAAATAATATAATTAAAAATGCAGGTCATTGGGTACAACAGGAGAAGCCTGAAGAAGTAAATAATATACTATTAGATTTTCTTAAATAGATTGAAGATTTATCTGTTTTTAGATACATTCTCACTCGTTTCGGGGCGTAGCGCAGTCTGGTAGCGCATCTGGTTTGGGACCAGAGGGTCGCAAGTTCGAATCTTGCCGCCCCGACCAATGAGGTTTTTAATGAGCACGCCAATCGAAAATTCTTACTCAATGCCAGCTGAATGGTTTCCTCACGAGTGTTGTTGGATGCAATGGCCAACAGAGACATTTCCAACAGATGTAACATCATCTTGGTCACATTTTGATTATCAAAAGGGAAGAGATGCATGGGCAAAAGTTGCAAATGCTATTTCACAATTTGAAAAAACTAAAATGATAGTTCATCCAAAGGACTCTACTAGTGCCAAAAGTCTACTAAGTGAAAAAATAGATATTATTGAGTTTCCTATCAATGACGCATGGTCAAGGGACTCAGGCGCTATATTTCTTTTAGATCATAATCATGGATTAGCAGGAGTGGACTCAGATTTTAATTGTTGGGGTTACAAAGAGAATTATGAGCTTGACGATAAAGTAGCTAAGATGATGATAGAAAAATCTGGAGCTCAATATTTTAAAAATAATATGGTGCTTGAAGGTGGTTCAATTGATGTAGATGGTAATGGAACACTATTGACAACAGAACAGTGCTTACTTCATGACAATCGGAATCCTAATCTTTCTAAATCAGAAATAGAGTCAAACCTTAAAAACTTTTTTGGTGTTAGAAATGTTATTTGGCTAAAACACGGAACAGACGAAGGCACTAATGGTCATGTAGATAATGTTGCATGTTTTATCTCTCCTGGAAGAGTTATGGCTATGACATGTCATGACAAACAAGATCCATATTATGACTTACTAAATGAAAATCTAGAAATTTTAAAAACTTCAAAAGATGCAAATGGAAATGACTTAGATGTAATTGAATTAGAGATGTCTTATAAAAGAATTATTCCAAATGATGATGAGCCATGCTCATATATTAACTTCTATATTGCAAATTCAGCAGTAATTCTTCCAATTTTCGGAGATGAAAAGGCAGATCAAAATGCTTTAGAAATAGTTAAAAGTTCGTTTCCAGATCGAAAAGTAGTCACTCTTGATGGGTCTCATATACTTTTAGGAGGAGGTGGTGTACACTGCATCACGCAACAACAACCTAGGAGTAAAATGTGAGAGAAGTAACCGTGGCAGCAACGCAAATGGCTTGCTCTAATGAAACTGATAAGAATGTGAGTAATGCTGAGAAGCTTGTCAGACAGGCCGCTTCCGAAGGCGCTCAAATAATTTTAATTCAAGAGTTATTTGAATCACAATATTTTTGCATGGACCAAAAAGAAGAACTGTTTGAATTATCAAAGCCTTTTGAGAACCATCCAACAATAAAAAAATTTTCTGAATTAGCTAAAGAGCTGAAAGTTGTTTTGCCAGTGAGTTTTTTTGAAAAAGCAAATAGGGCTCATTATAATTCAGTTGCGATTGTAGATGCAGATGGAAGCGTATTAGGAAAATATAGAAAGTCGCACATTCCTGATGGACCTGGATACCAGGAGAAGTTTTATTTTAATCCTGGAGACACAGGTTTCAAAGTATGGAATACAAAATACGCAAAGATTGGAGTTGGCATATGTTGGGATCAGTGGTTTCCAGAGGCCGCAAGGTCCATGGTTCTAAGTGGAGCAGAATTATTACTATATCCAACTGCTATTGGAGGAGAACCAGAAGATGATGGATTTGATAGCTCTGATATGTGGCAAAGAGCAATGATAGGTCACTCTGCATCAAATCAAATACCAGTCATTGCTTCAAATAGAATTGGAACTGAAAAAGGAATTGATATTGAAAACTATTTTTATGGCCGTTCCTTCGTGACAAATCATGTTGGCGACAAGATCGCAGAAGGAAGTAGAGATAAAGAAGAAGTACTGATAGGAAAGATTAATTTGTCTGAAGCTGAAACCTTGCGAAACGTTTGGGGGGTTTTTAGAGATCGAAGACCTGAACTCTATAAAGGCCTTCTTAATCTAGATGGATCAGAATAGAGAATATGAAAGCTAAAATATATAAACCCTCTAAAACTGCAATGCAGTCAGGAAGATCAAAATATAATAAATGGGTTTTAAAATTTTCGGACCAAAAAAATCAACTTAAAGACACTATGATGGGTTGGCATGGTGGTAGTAGTACTGTTTCTCAAATTGAATTAAAGTTCTCATCTAAAGAAGAAGCCGTCAGTTATGCAAAAAAAAATAGTATTGATTATGAAATTCTTGAAACCTCAGAAAGGAAAGTTATAAATAAATCTTACGCAGATAACTTTAAGTAGGCGCCCGTAGCTCAGCTGGATAGAGCAACAGCCTTCTAAGCTGTGGGTCAGAGGTTCGAATCCTCTCGGGCGCGCCATAAAAAAATAATGAGTAAATTATCTATCATAACCATACTAATAGGTTTTCTAAGTTCTACAGTTTTACTAAAAGCCGAAAATGTTTATGACCTTTTTGCTACTGGACAAAAAGAAGAAGCAATAAATGTTTTAAAAAATATTGTAAAAACAGATTCAAATCTAGATGCTAAATATATTTTAGGGCTGTTATATAATGACGCCTCATCTATAAACTTGTGTAAAATAGACGACTTTTGCATAGACGAGAATGAATCAAATTATAAAAAAGCTTATGAGATTTTTTTAGATCTTTACGAAAATGATAGCGACCCAAGAGCAGCATATGCTATTGGAGAATATTACGACAATCACTGGGTATTTTGGCCAAACTATAAAAAAGCGTTTAAGTATTATTTATTTGCTGCAGAGAGAGGTGTGCCTGAAGCTCAATATAATGTAGCAAATATGTACGAGTTTGGAGACGGAGTAAAAAAAGATCTTGTTCAATCAGTTAGATGGTATCTGCAATGTAATAAGTCTTCATTATGTGGCGCAGGAAAAGAAGGAATTGATGACCTCATTGCAGAGTTGAGCTCTGATGAATTAGACTATGCACTGTCACTTGTGGAAGATACAATTGAAGAAGTAGATATAAGAATAACTGCAGCACGATCAATTGTGGTTCAATAAAATTTTGATACCACATATAGTAGTGGCAATTTGACTTTAGTGATTCATTTTTTTTGTTTCTCTTCGAATTAAATCTGTGATTATATTTTCCATAATTTAATTAATTAAATCAAAAAAAAGGATTAATCACTTATGAATACAATGAGAATTACTTTCCTTGGATTAGTTTGTTCAGTATTGATGGTACCAGCTGCATTTGCTGGAACTTTAGACACTGTTAAATCACAAGGATTTTTCAACTGTGGTGTAAGTCAGGGAGTTCCTGGTTTTTCAAACCCAGACGAAAATGGAAACTGGAGTGGTATTGACGTAGACGTATGTCGTGCTGTTTCTGCTGCCATTTTTGGAGATCCAGATAAAGTGAAGTATGTACCTCTAACTGCAAAAGAGAGATTTACAGCACTTCAAGCTGGTGAAATTGATGTTTTATCAAGAAATACTACTTGGACATTATCACGTGACGCTCAAATTGGTTTAGAGTTTGCTGGCGTTAACTTCTATGATGGTCAAGGTTTCATGGTCAGAAAAGACTCTGGCATTTCAAGTGCAATGGAACTTGATGGTGCAAGTGTTTGTACAAACCTTGGTACAACAACTGAATTAAATATGGCTGACTTTTTTAGAGCAAATGGAATGGCTTATGAGCCAGTTGTTTTTGAAAAAGCAGATGAAGTTGTAAATGCATATGACGAAGGTCGTTGCGATACATATACGACTGATAAATCTGGTTTAGCTGCACAAAGAACTAAGCTTGCTGATCCTAATGCACACGTAGTCCTTCCAGAAACCATTTCTAAAGAACCTCTTGGTCCTGTTGTAAGAGAAGGTGATGGAGACTGGGCTGACATTGTCAGATGGTCACTTAATGCGATGATTGAAGCAGAAGAATTTGGGCTAACTCAAGCAAATGCTCAAACAACTTGTGCTCTTACTTCAAACCCAGTAGTTGCAAGACTATGCGGTAAAGAAGGTGCAACAGGTGCTGGTTTGAACTTAGGTGAAAGCTGGTCATATGACATCGTAACGATGGTAGGAAACTACGGGGATGTTTACGAAAAACATGTTGGAGAAAATACTCCAGTAGGTCTTGCAAGAGCAGGGTCGCCTAATGCTTCTTATAAAAACGGTGGAGTACTTTACGCTCCTCCTGCTAGATAATAGTAAAAGTAATTTCTAGCAAAGATCACTTTAAAGGGGGCCATTTATGGCCCCCTTTTTTATATGTAAATAACTCAAATCAATATATAGTTTTTAGCGGTTATGGAGACGGACAAATCAAAAATAGGAAATTTTATATTTAATAGGAGTGTTCAAGGAGTCTTCTATCAGCTTATCACATTAGGGTTAGTAGCACTTGGAATTTATTACATTGTTACTAATACAGCTCGCAACATGCTGGAAAGGGGCTTAGCAAGTGGTTTTCACTTTCTAGGAGTTGAGTCTCAATTTGATATAGGCATGACTCTTATAGAGTATTCTCCAACATCTACTTATTTTGACTCATTCATTGTAGGTTTATTGAATACCTTGCTGGTTGCAGGAATAGGAATTCTTTTTGCAACAATAATCGGATTTACAGTAGGCATCATGCGATTATCATCTAATTGGTTGATTGCAAAGATTGCAGAGGCTTATGTTGAGATTCTTAGAAATATCCCGTTACTTCTTCAAATATTTTTTTGGTACTTTGCTGTTTTAAGGGCACTTCCAAAACCTAAGCAAAGTTTAGAGCTCTACGATTCTTTTTTTCTAAATAACAGAGGTTTATTTATACCTGACACTGTATTCGGTGAGGGATCTTCAATAATATTTTACTTGCTTTGGCTAACAATAATAATCTCAATTGGAATATTCATTTGGGCAAAACGAAGACAAAATAGAACTGGAGAGAGATTTCCTGCCTTCTATGTATCAACTGCATTAATTTTAGGTACATTTTTTATTAGTTTAGCCGCAACTGGCTTTCCAGTTTCTTTCGAATACCCGGAATTAAAAGGTTTTAATTTTAAAGGTGGCGTAAAGTTAATACCTGAATTAGTTGCTCTAACTTTTGCGCTAGCCATGTATACAGCATCATTTATTGCAGAGGTAGTCCGAGGTGGCATTATGGCGGTGTCGAAAGGACAAACAGAAGCTGCAAAATCTGTTGGTCTAAAACAAAATCTAATACTTCGACTAATTATAATTCCTCAGGCTTTGCGGGTTATTGTGCCTCCATTGACTAATCAATATTTAAACTTAACTAAAAACTCTTCCTTAGCGGCTGCTATTGCATATCCTGATCTTGTTTTGGTATTTGCTGGAACGGCATTAATGCAAACCGGACAAGCAATTGAAATTATTGGAATGGTGATGGGTGTATATCTATTCTTAAGCCTATTCACATCTGTAATTATGAATCTATTTAACAGATTTATGAAAGTTGATGGTGAAAGATAAATGAGTGCTGCCAACAAAGAGATCGGACCCCCAGTTATCGAGTTAGGAGTAATGGGATGGCTTAGAAAAAATCTTTTTTCTAATTGGTATAATTCTTTGCTTACAATTTTCGGCTTATACCTACTTTACATTCTAATCCCTCCTTTAGTTAATTGGATATTTTTAGATGCAAATTTTGTTGGCTCGACCCGAGATGACTGCACAAACGAGGGAGCATGCTGGATATTTATACAACAAAATATCAAGCTTATATTTTATGGACTATACCCAACCGAAGAATTATGGAGAATAAATTTTGTCTATCTTATTCTATTAATATCGGGAGTATATCTTCTTATTCCTAATTTAAAGCATAAAGGGTGGGTAGGCGCTTTTCTGCTTATAATTTTCCCAATCATTTGTGTGGTTATGTTATCAGGAGGTCTTGGCCTTGAAGCGGTTGAAACTCGTTTGTGGGGTGGTTTATTTTTAACATTAGTTATTGCAGGAGTTGGAATTGTATTATCTCTACCAATTGGAGTAATGCTAGCTTTGGGAAGAAGATCTAAGCTGCCGGTAGTTTCACTTTTATGTACAATCTTTATTGAAATTTGGAGAGGTGTTCCGCTTATAACAGTTTTATTTATGGCCTCAAATATGTTTCCACTGTTCATGCCTGAGGGGGTCAATTTTGATAAATTAATTAGAGCACTGATTGGAGTTATGTTTTTTTCAGCTGCATATTTAGCAGAAGTTGTACGAGGTGGTTTACAGGCAATGCCAAAGGGACAATACGAAGCGTCGCAAGCAGTTGGATTGACTTATTGGAGAATGATGGCATTAGTAATTTTACCGCAGTCTCTCAAGATGGTGATACCAGCAATAATAGGAAGCTTTATAGCAATATTTAAGGATACAACTCTGGTTTTAGTTATAGGCTTATTTGATTTTCTTGGTATTATTCAGTTTGTTGGAACAAATCCAGATTGGTTAGGCTTTTCTCATGAGGGATATGTTTTTGCTGCTGCAGTATTTTGGGTTTTTTGTTATGCTATGAGTTGGTATAGTCAACGTCTTGAAAAGAAATTAGATACAGGAAGATAAGTATGAGTTCTGAATTAATGATAGAAATGAAAAATGTTCACAAATGGTTTGGTGAACTACACGTACTAAATGATATTAATCTTGAAATTAACAAAGGGGAGAAGATTGTTATTTGTGGTCCATCTGGATCCGGCAAATCAACACTTATCAGATGCATCAATAGATTAGAAGAGCATCAACGAGGAAATATTATCGTTGAAGGCACCGAACTTACAAATGACAGCAGAAGTATTGAAAGAATTAGAGGTGAAGTAGGTATGGTTTTCCAGCAGTTTAATTTATTTCCTCATCTTTCTATTTTAGATAATTGTTCTCTTGCTCCGATCTGGGTTAGAAAATTGCCAAAGACTGAGGCAAAAGAAAAGGCTATGGAATACTTAAAGCGTGTACAGATAGATGACCAAGCGCACAAGTACCCTGCTCAGTTATCTGGAGGACAACAGCAACGAGCAGCTATAGCCAGAGCCCTTTGTATGGAGCCAAGGATAATGCTTTTTGACGAGCCTACTTCGGCTCTTGATCCGGAAATGATTAAGGAGGTTTTAGATGTAATGGTAGGGCTTGCCAAAGGGGGAATGACCATGATTGTTGTTACTCATGAAATGGGCTTTGCAAAAGAAGTTGCTGACAGTATTATTTTTATGGATGAAGGTCAAATTATTGAGGCAAAGAATCCAAAAGACTTTTTTGATAACCCTGAAAGTGAGAGAACTAAAACTTTCTTGAGCCAAATACTCTAAATGGCTCCCCGGACTGGACTCGAACCAGTGACAAAGCGGTTAACAGCCGCTTGCTCTACCAACTGAGCTACCGGGGAACAACTAACTTCTTATAACAAAAGATAAAGTTTATATCTAGTTTTACTTCAATAAGAAAGATATAAATAATCCTAATGACAGTACAAAAAGACAATATTTACGAATTTGGTTTTGGTAGAAGTGATCAAGTATCAAAGAATGTTAATTTACTTGATGAGGCGGTATTTAGCTTTTTGTATGGAGGCTTATTTAAAGTACTTAAATCGCTCGCCCTTTCAAGCTTACTGGATCTTGAAATAGTATTTCGCTTATATGTAAATTTTTATAAAGGATTATCTTTTTATGATATTCAATACTTTACGCAGTCACCCGAAAGAACACTTTGGCGTAGGTTAAAGTATTTGGAAGAAAATGGAGTAATTAGAAAATCTAAAAACCAAAAGGACAAAAGAACAATCAGATTTTTACTTTCTAAAAACTCATATGACAAACTTAGTAGTTCAATTCCCAAAGAAGATCTGGCAATCACAATTTCAAAGATTGCCATGTCATATGCTGACAAATTATGGATGTTTAATGTAAGAGATCCAAATAAAGTCAGGAAAACACTTTTAAATCTTGCGAGAAGCTCAGTTTCACTGAATGAAAATAACTTTCTATGTCAATTCGCCTTTGGGCTGTCTTATTATTATGGTGGTAATTTCGACCTTGCTCTTAACCATTCATACAACTCAATAAAATTAAATAAAAAATTTGCTCACGGTCGTCGATTATTTGGATCTTCTTTATTTCAAATTGATGAGAAGAAAAGAGCGTATTTAGAGATGAATAAGGCACTAGACTTGTATGAGGACATTTATGGTCAATGGAGAACATATTTTGAACTTTGGAGGTTTAATTTTATTGATGATAAAATGAAGGATGCTCAGAATTATTCTGAAAAACTCATAAGACTTCAGCCTGAATATCCTCAGTCTTATATTGCTTATCTCGCATCTCATCAAAAAAATACATTAATAAGATCGGTGAAAAGTAAACTTAATCAGCTATTGCCAAACTTTTCACC
Source organism: uncultured Pelagibacteraceae bacterium (assembly GCA_902577765.1). Lineage (GTDB taxonomy): Bacteria > Pseudomonadota > Alphaproteobacteria > Pelagibacterales > AG-422-B15 > CACNXQ01. Next base: position 290,874 of record CACHAK010000001.1, read on the forward strand.
TTCAATGATTAAAAGTTTTCATTCTTGGATAAGGGACGATCAGGCAGAAAAAATAATCGACTCCTTACGAAAACATTTATCTTAAAATGAATGGAGGCCACGACCGGAATCGAACCGGTATACAAGGATTTGCAGTCCTCTGCGTAACCATTCCGCCACGTGGCCCGAAAGATTGGTTTTTATATCATTAATATTCGCAAAATGTGAATAATTTTGAAAAGTATGTGATCATATATTATAAAACAGACTTATATAAATTATGGAAGAAGCTGTTTTGAATAAAAATATGGTAGATGGTCAAATTAAGCCATTAAACGGGATGAGTCAGCGGTTATTATCTGCTTTTTATTCACTTGATAGAAATGACTTTATGCCAGAGACAATGAAAAAAATGTCCTACGTTGAGAAAAATATAATACTAGAAAACAATAGAACTATCTTGAAGCCTGATTTAGTAGCTAAAATTGCCTTGAATATAAATTTAAAGTCACATGAGAATGTTTTAATAGTAGGTTCATCTACTGGTTATCTCAGCGCTATTTTGTCGTATCAAGCAGAAACAGTTATAGTCGTAGAGGAAGACGAAGAACTGCTCGTCAAATCAGAAAATGCAATTAAAAAGAACAATATTAATAATGTTGTTTTTATTAAAAATGAGATGGTCAGAGGATTTAGTAATCAGTCGCCTTTCAATGCGATTATAATTGAAGGAGCAATTCAAGAAGTTCCTACTAATATTTTGGATCAATTAGATAATGAAGGAAGACTATTAGCTATAATTCAAGATGGGGACATATGTTCAGCTAAATTATTCAAAAAGAATGGTAATTCAATAAGCGATCAGCACCTATTTAATTGCTCAGTACCGACTTTAAATGTATTCAAGAAAAGAAATAGCTTTAGTTTCTAATTACTTATCGCTATAAAAGTTAACAATGAGTAAAAATAATCCAAATACTGAAGAAATACTTGATGCAATTAAAAATATGATGTCGGAAAGTTCTGCTAAACAAGATCAAGAGCTTCCAAAAGACGTTGTTGAACTTACAAATCCTATAAATGAAGAAACAAATTTAAAAAATGAAAAAATGGATATTTTGGAACTAACAAATCTTTTAAGTGATGAAGATAATATAGTTAAAGAAGAACAAAAGTATACTCAAAAACAAAATACTGAAAATTTAATAAACGATGATCAAATTAAAAAGGCTGTAGAGACTGCAATCAAATCAATTCCATCGTCAAGATTAGACGAAATTATAAATGAGCAGCTTACTAAAATTATTCAAGAACGATTGAAATCTTCAAAAATCATCATTAGCTCAGTAGACAAAAAAAATTAATGTTAGAAAAATATTATCAGCCAAGTCTTGTAGAAGGTGAGATTTATGAAAAATGGGAGAAGGAAGGTGACTTTCTAGCTTCAACGTCTTCTGATGAAGTTTTTAGTATAGTCATACCCCCGCCTAATGTAACCGGAACATTGCACATGGGTCATGCTCTAAATAATTCTCTACAAGATATTCTAGTTAGATTTTATCGAATGAATGGCAAAAGTGTGTTGTGGCAGCCTGGAACTGATCACGCTGGAATAGCGACCGAAATGGTTGTTGAAAGAGAATTAAAAAAAAAGAATATTAGCAAAAAAAACTTATCTCGAGATGAATTCATTGGCCATGTCTGGGAATGGAAAGATCAATCAGGGAATCAAATTATAAATCAGCTAAAGCGACTTGGTTGTTCGTGCGACTGGTCTAGAGAAAGGTTTACTCTTGATGAAGGACTCTCAAGAGCTGTGAGGTATGTATTTGTAAAACTATTTAACGATAATCTTATTTACAAAGATAAAAGATTAAGCAATTGGGATCCTAAATTAAAAACAACGATTTCAGATTTAGAAGTAATACAAAAAGAAGTAAAAGGATCACTATGGTACATAGATTATAAAATTGAAAACGAAAATAAAGTTATAACCATTGCTACAACAAGGCCGGAAACGATGTTGGGGGATACCGCTATTGCTGTACACCCTGATGATTTTAGATACAAAGATTTAATCGGCAAGTATGCAATCTTACCGATCATCAATAGAAAAATTATTATAATTGCTGATGATTATGCAAAGATGGATCAAGGCTCTGGGGCTGTAAAAATTACTCCCGCTCACGACTTCAATGATTACGAAATTGGTATCAGACATGGTTTGGACGTGATTAATATTTTTAATGAACATGCGCAACTTAACGAAAATTGCCCAAAAGAATATCAGAGTCTTGATCGGTTCAAAGCAAGAGAAAAAATTGTAAGTGAGTTGGAAGATATTGGAGCTTTAAATAAAGTTGAAGAGAATATTCATACTGTTCCTTACGGTGATAGATCTGGTGAAATTATTGAACCATGGCTTACTGATCAATGGTTTGTCAACGCCAAAGAACTATCGAAAAGCGCTATTGAGAAAGTAAAAACAAAAGAAACTAAATTTATACCTCAAAGTTGGGAAAAAACATATTTTGAGTGGATGGAAAATATTCAGCCATGGTGTATATCTAGACAATTAATGTGGGGCCACCAAATACCTGCATGGTATGGTCCAGATAACAAAATATTTGTCGCGGAAAATTTTGAAGAGGCGAAAATAAAAGCGAGAGAGTATTACAAAAAAGACGAAATTTTAGTTCAAGATGAAGATGTTCTTGACACATGGTTTTCTTCAGCTCTCTGGCCTTTTTCAACTTTGGGTTGGCCTGATAAAACTCCTGAACTAGAAAAATTTTATCCAACATCAACTCTTGTTACTGGTTTTGACATTATATTTTTTTGGGTTGCTAGGATGATGATGATGGGATTGTATTTTACAAAAGAAATTCCATTCAATGAGGTATATGTTCATGCATTAGTTAGGGACGAAAAAGGGCAAAAAATGTCTAAATCAAAGGGCAATGTAATTGACCCACTAGTTCTAATGGATGAATTCGGAGCAGATGCATTAAGAATGACACTTTGTTCAATGGCTGCTCAGGGTAGAGATATTAAGCTTTCAAAGCAAAGAGTGGAAGGCTATAGAAATTATATCACTAAAATATGGAATGCGGTTAAATTGTGCGAAATGTACAATTGTTCATATCAAGATTTTAATATTAAAAGCACTGTGAATATTTTTAACCTGTGGATATTAAATGAACTTGAAATCTGTAGGGAAAAAACAGAAAAAGCCATTAAAAATTATAGATTTAACGAAGCAGCAAATGAACTTTACAAATTTACCTGGAGTGTCTTTTGTGATTGGTACCTAGAATTTACAAAAGTAATTTACATGTCAAACAAAGAAATTGAAGTTAAAGAAACAAGGCATATTACTTCTTTAGTTATAACAAATATATTAATTATGCTTCACCCAATAATGCCCTTTTTTACAGAACATGTATGGGACAAAGGATCTAAAGTTTTAAACAAACAAACTGAACGTATTTCTCAATCTACATGGCCTAAAAAAATAGATTTTAATATGCTAGAAGGAACCAAGGTAAACTCACTTATTAATTTAATTTCATCGATAAGATCTACAAGATCTGAATTAAATGTTCCACTAAAGTCAAAAGTTAAAATTAATTATTGGAATGTAAGCGCTGGTTTAGAGAAATTAATTGAGAACAATAAAGATATTCTAATTTTTCTTACTAGATCTGAGTCATTTGAAAAAAGAGAATTTTCTAAAGATGAAGGAATGGTTCAGGTAATATTCAACGATGGATTGATATATTTATCTCTTAAGGATATTATTGATTTGAAACAAGAAAAAGAACGGTTAGAAAAGACTCTTAAAAAAATAGATTTTGAAATAAGTAAAATTCAGAATAAATTAAATAATGAGAATTTTATTAATAATGCCCCTGAAGAAATAATTTTAGAGCAAAAAGAAAGAAAAGAAGAATATCAATTATCAAAAGAAAAAATTTCTAAGACAATAGAAAGTTTAAAATAAATAATGAAGTTTAATAAAAATAAATTACCTAGTCGCCATGTGTCGGTTGGACCCGAAAGAGCTCCTCATCGATCATATTATTATGCTATGGGCATGAATGAGGAGGATATTAATAAGCCATTTGTTGGAGTTGTTTCAACTTGGAATGAAGCAGCGCCCTGTAATATTGCATTAATGCGTCAAGCGCAATCTGTTAAAAAAGGAGTTACAGAGTCGGAAGGTACGCCAAGAGAATTCTGCACAATTACTGTGACTGACGGTATTGCAATGGGTCATCAAGGAATGAAATCGTCTCTTGTTTCAAGAGAAGTAATAGCTGACTCTACTGAGTTAACTGTGAGGGGCCATTGTTATGATGCAATCGTTGGACTTGCAGGTTGCGATAAATCTCTTCCAGGTTTAATGATGGCAATGTGTAGACTAAATGTTCCGAGTGTTTTTATGTATGGAGGTAGTATTTTGCCAGGAAAATATAAAGGCAAAGACGTAACAGTTGTTGATGTATTTGAAGCGGTTGGAAAATACTCATCTGGTAATGCGACCGAAGAGGAACTTCACGAACTTGAATGTGTTGCCTGTCCAAGCGCTGGAGCTTGCGGTGGTCAATTCACCGCTAATACAATGGCCTGCGTTTCGGAAGCCATTGGCTTGGCGCTTCCATATTCTTCAGGCGCACCAGCGCCTTATGAAGAAAGGGACAAATATGCTTACGAGTCTGGAAAGCAAGTAATGCAGTTAATTGAAAATAATATAAGACCTCGAGATATAGTAACCAGAAAATCTCTTGAGAACGCAGCTACCATTGTTGCAGCTACTGGAGGCTCAACAAATGCTGGTCTTCATCTTCCAGCTATTGCTCATGAGTGTGGTATTAAATTTAATTTAGATGATGTAGTCGAGATATTTAAGCGCACCCCTTATCTTGCTGATTTAAAGCCAGGTGGCCAATATGTGGCAAAGGATGTTTATGAAGCAGGCGGAGTTCCAATTATAATAAAAACCTTGCATGAAGGTGGGTATATTCATGGCGACTGTTTAACAGTTACTGGAAAGACGATTGCAGAAAATTTAAAATCTGTGATCTTTAATGATGATCAAAAAGTTATTCGACCATATAGCAATCCTCTTACACCTACTGGAGGCGTTGTTGGTTTGAAAGGTAATTTGGCACCAGAAGGTGCAATTGTTAAAGTTGCTGGAATGGAAAATTTAAAGTTTCAGGGAAAAGCAAAATGTTTTGATTGTGAAGAAGACGCATTTGATTGTGTAAAAAACGAAGATTACAAAGAGGGCGATGTATTTGTTATTCGTTACGAAGGTCCAAAAGGAGGGCCTGGAATGCGTGAAATGCTTGCAACTACAGCTGCTATATACGGGCAGGGCATGGGTGATAAAGTAGCTCTAATAACTGACGGTCGGTTTAGTGGCGCTACACGGGGCTTTTGTGTTGGGCATGTATCCCCCGAGGCTGCTGTTTGCGGACCCATAGCTCTTATTGAAGATGGAGATAATATAATATTGGATGCTGAAAAAGGTGAAATACGGCTAGATGTTTCTGAAGAAATCCTTGTGACTAGAAAAAAATCATGGAAAGAGCGAAAAACTGACTTTAATTCAGGAACTCTTTGGAAATATAGTAAAACTGTGGGTTCCGCCGCAAATGGAGCGGTCACACATCCTGGTGCCGAGGAAGAAACCCATACTTATGCAGAAATTTAAGTAAAAAATATTAAAAAATATACGACGAATCGTGGTTGAAATAGCTTGTATATAGCTATTTTTTAGATGATAATTTTCATTATTTATTAGCAAATTGATTAGGGAGTCCAAAATGAATCTATTGCTCAAAAAAACAGCACTATCTCTAACTGCTGTTATGACTTTTTTAATTTTCTCAATACCATCTTCAAATGCAGAAAGACTGTCTTCAATGGTAGAGCAAATATTATCTTCTCACGAAGACATTGTTAATTCCAAGAAAGAGGTTGAGGAAGCATCAAGAGATGTTACCGATGCACTTTTAGTTTATGCTCCTGACTTGTCAGTAAAATATGAGGCTGGTCAAAATGACAAATATAATGCCTCTTCAAATTCTCAAATAGATGGCTTTGACACTTTTGATTGGACTTGGAAACAGAAAATAATGGACTCAGGTGCTTCCATGGCAGATGTAAGAAATAAAAGAATAGCTTTAGAGAAAAAGGAACTTGAATTTATTTCTGCTCGTAATGATCTTTTAATTGAAGCTGCGGATGCTTATCTTGGATTAATTAAAGCATCAGAAAAATTGGAGGCATCAGTCGCAGCTGAAGAAAATACAAGACAAACAACTGGTCAGGAAGAAATCAGAGTTCAAGTTGGCTCTGGATTGGCATCGGATGTTTTAAAGGCAAAAAGACAATTAGCGAGTGCACAAAAAACAGTTATTACAGATGAAAAAAGTTTTAAATCTGCAATCTATACTTACGAAAAACTTTTTAATGTAGACGATGTTAATGTTAACAGTTTAACCAAACCTAGACTTGCAGCATCTACAATCTCGATGGTTCCAAAATCTATGGAGGCAACTGTTGTAATGGCATTATCCGGAAATCGTGACTTACAAATCGCCAAAATTGATGTTGAGACCGCAAAAAATGATCTTGCTTCAGCTCTAGCTAATTTTGGCCCAACAGTTGATGCAGAAGCTAAATACTCAGATAAGAATGATGCCTCTCACACAGGAGGAAGTCATTATGAAGAGCAGATTAAAGTTACTGTGGAATTTCCAATTTCTGGTTTTTATATGGAAATGCCAGGTTATTTAAACGATCGTTCTGCATTGGATAGAGCTATTAATGATTTAGCTCTGAAAGAACGTGATACAGTTAAAGCTGCAAAAGATGCCTGGGTTGAGTATGCAAATGCAAGAACCATGCTTTCTTACAGTGAGAATGAGGCGACTATTGCTAAAGAACTTTTATCAATTGCTCAAAAAGAAAGAGCTGCTGATCAAACAGATGCTGCCGCAGTGCTAGCAGCTGAGGAAGCATTAGAAGGCGCTCTAAAAGATTTATCTGATGATAGCATGGCCCTACTAACAACTGTGTATGAAATTTTAGATGTTATTAATTTGCTTGAGCCAGATATGGTTGAAGAAAGTGTAAGAGAAGGCACATTTAATACATCATCATAACAACTTGAAAGGTAATATTTACGGTTATAATTTTAGAAAGGAATATTAGATGCCAGTAACGCCAGCAGAAGCACAAGAGTTTTTTCAAGAGGTTGCCGCCGCAGGCTCTCCTGAGGAACAACAGGCATTAATACAAGATTATGCTGCCAATAATGACAATCCAGATGAGATGTTGGCAGCAGTCGTACAAGCCAATCCTGCTGCTGCTCAACAAATTGCAACCGTAACTGCACAGGCAATCCCAGAACAGGCAGCCGAAATTGCTGGCGCAATCGCTGCTGCAGCACCACAAACTGCTAATGCAACTGCCGCTGCAATGGCGAGTGCAGCACCTGATATAGCAGAAGACGTTGCTTCTGATGTTGTTCAAAATGCTCCAGCAGCTGCTGGCGCTGTCGCTGCCTCACTTACTCAAATTAATCCAGAAGGTGCCGCTGAAATGGCTGCAGCTATTGCTGAAGTTGCTCCTGCAGCTGCGGGCGCTGTTGCAAGTGCTGTTGCACAAGCTGCACCTGAACATGCTGTAGATGCTGCTGCATCAATGGCCGCTGCTAACCCTGCTGCTGCAAGTGGAGCTGCAAGTGCTGTTGCTGCCGCTGATCCTGAAGCCGCTTCCCAAGTTGCAACTGCAATGGCTCAGGCCGCACCCGAAGCTGCCGCAGCTGTTGCTGCCGGAGTTGCATCTGGTGTTGCACAAGCTGCTATTGCAGAAGTTAATCAAGAAACCGCTCAAGAAAATGCTCAAGCTCAAGCAGATGCACAGTCCCAAGTAGCTGAAGTTGGTCAGGAAGGATTATCCGATATCCAAGGTGATTTACAAGAGACATTATTAGAAAACAATCAAGCAGGTCAAGAAGCTGCACTTGAAGCATCACAAGCTGCAACACAAGAAATTATTGCTGAAATGATACAAATGAATCCTGATGCTGCTGCTGAAATTATTGCCGGTACTGCTGCATCAAATCCAGAAGCCGCTGCTGAAATGGTTCAAGAAATGATGGCATCAAATCCTGAGGGAGCTGTTGAATTATGTGCTGATATAGCTGAGGCAAACCCAGCCGCCGCTGCGCTAGCCACAGAAGCAATTATTGAAGCTGCTCCAGAGCAAGCAATTGAAGCAACCGCTGCCATGGCTGAAGTTGCACCTGCTGCTGCGGGAGCCGCTGCTGAAGTGATGGCAGAATTAGCGCCTGATCAAGCAGGTGATGCTGCAATTGCAATGCAAGAAGCTGCACCAGAAGCGGCTGCTGCAATTGCTGGTGGAGTTGCACAAGGTAATCCAGATGTTGCTGCAGATGTTGCATCAGAAATGGCTGCTGCTGATCCTGAGGCCGCTGCCGATATTGCAACTGGAGTTGCTGTTGCTGCACAAGCAAATGCCGCTCAAGAAGTTGCCGCTGCTCAGGCTGAGGCACAGGCACAAATTGCTGAGGCAAGTGCAGACTTGCAGGCTGATTTAACATCTGACGATCCAAACGTAGTAGCTCAAGCTCAAGCGGCAATAGCTGAGGTACAAGCTGCTGCTCAAGAAACGATTGCTGAAGCGCAAGGTGCTGCAGCAGAAGTTGCACAAGAATTAGCTGGCGATATTGCTGGCGCAATGATGGAAGCCAACCCTGAAGCAATTGGAGACATCGCAGAACAAATCGCCGAGTCAGCTCCTGGAGCTGCAGAGGGAGTTATGGGAGCAATTGCAGAAGTTGCACCTGAACAAGCAGTAGATGCCGCTGCAACAATGGCTGATGCCAATCCTGCAACCGCGGGTGCTGCGGTTGGAGCAGTTAGTGAAGCTTTACCTGAATTAGCTACTGAGGCTGCTGTCGCTATGGCTGAAGCTGCGCCAAGTGCTGCTGCAAATATTGCTGCAACTGTTGCTCAAGCCAATCCAGAAGCCGCTACAGAAATTGCAAGCGAAATGGCAGCTGTGGCTGCTGGAAATGAAAACTTTTCTCAAGATGAAGCATTAGCTATGCAAACTGCAATTGCAACACAAGTTGCAAGTGCGGCACCTGAAGCTGCAGCAGAAGTTGCTGGAGCAATGGTCGAAGCTATGACGGCCGTTGACGGTAACGCAAGTGATGGTGCTCTCGCAGAAGCAGCTGCCGCAATGACAGCAAACGTTGCATCTGCAGCAACTATTGCTGATCCAGAAGGCGCAGCTGAATTAGCTGGAACGATGATGGAGCAAATGGCCGAGATTCCTGGAATTGAACCTGAGGCCCTTGCTGAAACTGGTGCTGGAATGACTGCTAATATGGCATCTGCTGCTGTACAAGCGGATCCAGAAGGAGCTGCAGATTTAGCTGGAGCGATGATGGAAGTTATGGCTGACATTCCAAATGTACCAGAAGAATTTGATATGGCCGGGCAAATGGCTGATATGACAACTGCAATTGCTACACAGGCTACAGCTGCTGCTCCCGACCAGGCTGCAGAATTAGCTGGAGCGATGATGGAGCAAATGGCTGAGATACCTGGCGCTCCTGCAGATTTTGACCCTGCAGAACAAATGGCTGAAATGACAGCAAACATTGCAACTGCTGTTGCAGCTGCAGACCCTGAAGCCGCAGGTGAAATTGCAGGTCAGATGATGGAACAAATGGCTGAGATACCGGGAGTATCACCTGAAGATATGGCGGACTTTAACGCTGACATGGCAGCACAAGTTGCGCAAGTTGCACCTGAAACCGCAGGAGAAGTTTTGGGAGCAATGGCTGCCGCTGATCCAGGAGCTGCTGCTGAACTAGCAACTGCAATGGCAGAAGCAAACCCTGCTGCGGCTGGTGAAGCGATGGCGGGACTTGCTGAAGCTGCACCTGAACTTGTCGCAGATGTAGCCGGAGCTGTTGCTGAAGCTGCACCGGAATTATCGGGAGCACTAGCTGCTGGAGTTGCATCGGGTAATCCAGAAATTGCTGCTGAAGCTGCTCTTGCATTAGCGGAAGCTAACCCTGATGCTGCTGCACAAATTGCTGCAAGCACTGCTGCTGCAAATCCAGAATTTGCTGCTGAAGTAACAGCTGCGATGGCTGACGCCAACCCAGACGCTGCGGCTGACATGGCTGCTGCTGTAGCCCAATTTGCACCTGATGCTGCTGCATCTGTTGCATCTGAACTTATTTCTAATGACCCTGAAGCTGCGGGTGAACTTGCAGCTGCAATGGCCGAAGCAAATCCAGCTGCTGCCGGAGATATTGCTGGTGCATTAATGGAGTCAGCACCCGAACAAGCTGTAGCTGCTGCTGCAGCAATGGCCGAGGCTAGTCCTGCTGCCGCTGCATCTGCAGCACAAGGCATGGCGGCTGTTGTAGCAGACGCTGGTTTCTTTGATGGTGGAAGCGCTGACATAGCAACTCAAGCCGCTGCTGCAATGGCAGAAGCTGCACCAGAAGTTGCTGCTTCAGTTGCTGCGGGTATTGCTAGTGGTAATCCTGAAATGGCCGCTGATGTTGCTGTTGCAATGGCAGAAGCTGCACCTGATTCCGCATCCGCAATCGCAGGTGGAATGGCAAGAAGCGCACCTGATGCTGTTGGTGATGTTATCGGAGCAATGGCCGATGCCAATCCTGAGGCTTTAAATGATATTGCAACAGGAGTTGCACAAATTGCACCAGCTGCCGCTGGCGATGCAATGGCTGCTGTTGTAGACGCTAACCCTGAAGCTGCAGTTGCTGCTGCAACTGCAATGGCTGCCGCTAATCCTGCAGCCGCACAAGATATTACTGCCGCAATAATAGAAGTCGACCCTGGCGCTGCTGCGGATACTGCCGCTGCATTAGCAGAAGCTGTACCTCAAGCTGCTGGGATGATTGCAGCGGGCGTTGCAGAAGCTGCACCTGAAGCTGCTGCTGATGTGGCTGGCTCACTTGCTGAAGCCAATCCAGCTGCTGCTGCGCTAATCGCTACTTCTGTTGCACAGGCTGCACCAGAACTTGCTGGAGATATTGCTGCTGATATGGCCGAGGTAAATCCTCAAGCTATGGCTGGAGCTGTTGCAAATATTGCAGCAACCGTTGCTGCTTCAAATCCAGACTTGGCTGCGGATATTGCGGGAGATATGGCCGCTATTAACCCTAATGCCGCTGGAGCAATTGCAAATGTTGTTTCGGCTCAAGCTCCAGAAGCTGCAGCTGAAGCTGCCGCTGCTTTGATACAAGCTAACCCAGATGCTGCTGGAGCAATCGCCGCTGGGGTTGCTGCTCAAGCACCAGAGGCTGCTGCTGATGCTGCTTCTGCTCTGGTTGAGGCAAATCCAGATGCTGCCGCCGCTATTGTAGGTGGGATGGCAAATGCAAATCCAGACGCAGTTGCTGATGTTGCTGGAGCTATGATGGAAGCTGCACCGGAAGCTGCCGCTGCTATGGCTGGTGCTGTAGCGCAAGCTGCTCCTGAAATGGCGGGAGATATGGCCGCTGCAATTGCTGAGAGTAATCCTGAACTAGCCGTTGAGGCTGCTGCTGCTATGGCTGAAGCCAATCCTGCTGCTGCACAAATGGCTGCAGAAGGAATGATGGAAGCTGCACCTGAGCTTGCTGCTGATGCAGCAAATGCAATGGCTGCTGCTGCACCTGAAGCTGCTGCTGATATTGCAGGTGGAATGGCAATGGCTAACCCTGATGCTGCCGCTGATATTGCTGGTGCGATGGTTGCAGCTAATCCTGATATTGCAGGTGATATTGCAACTGGTGTTGCTATGGCTGCTCCGGTTGCCATGGAAAATGTTGCAAATACTTTAATAGAATCAAACCCTGAAGCGACAGCGACGATGGCTGCGGTCCTTGCAGAAACTGCACCTGGTGCTGCTGACAATATGATGAGTTCTGTTGCTGAATTAAATCCTGAAGCAGCATTGGCTGTTGCTGGTGCGATGGCTGAAGCAAATCCAATGGCTGCTGAGGGCACTGCGGGTGCAATCGCTGATGCATTGCCAGATATCGCTGCTGATGCAGCTGGTGCTATGGCTGCTGCTAATCCAGACGTTGCTGGAGATATTGCTGCCGGTATGGCTGGATCAAATCCAGAAATTGCTGGAGATATCGCTGGAGCAATGATGGATGCCGCTCCTGAGGCTGCTCAAGGAATTGCTCAGGGTATTGCTGCTGCTGCACCTGATCAAGCCGCTGAGGTTGCAGGGGCGATGGCTGAGGCAAATCCAGAATTTGCTGGTGATATTGCTGGAGGTATGGCTGCGGGAGATCCAGGACAAGCTGCTGATATAGCAACTGCAATGGCAGCTGCAAATCCTGAAGCTGCTGCTGATATTGCAGGAGGTGTTGCAGAGTTTGCACCGAGTGCTGCTGGAGATGTTGCGGGGGCGATGGTTGAAGCAAACCCTGAAGCTGCTACAGATATGGCTGCTGCGATGGCTGAAGCGAACCCAATTGCCGCAGGAGCTGCAATGGGAGCAATGGCTGAAGCTGCTCCAGAAATTGCTGCAGATGCTGCAAGCGCAATGGTTGCTGCAAATCCAGATGCTGCTGGTTTAGCTGCGCAGAGTTTAGCAGATGCAGCTCCTGAATTGGCTGCTGATGCTGCAACTGCAATGATGGAAGCTGCGCCAGATGCTGCTGGTGCAATTGCCGGAGGAGTTGCTAGAGGTGACGCTGATATTGCTGCTCAAGTAGCAACAGATATGGTTAATGCCAATCCAGAATTAATGGGAGATATTGCAGGAGGTGTTGCGCAAATGGCTCCTGGCGCTGCCGGTGATGTGGCCGGAGCGATGGTTGATGCAAATCCAGATGGCGCTGCTGATATGGCTGCCGCTGTAGCTGAAAATGTTCCTGGTGTTGCCGGTGCTGTAGCTGGAGCTATAGCAGAAGCGGATCCAGCTCTTGCTGCTGAAGCTGCTGGTGCGATGATGGAAGCTAATCCCGCTGCTGCCTCTGCGGCTGCTGCAGGTATGGCCAATGCAGCTCCTGAAGTTGCAGGTGATGTTGCGGGCGCCATGATGGAAGTTGCAATGGACCCTGAATTTGCAACAGACTTTGCAGAAAATGCAGCAACTGCAAATCCAGATTTAAGTCCTGATCAGCTCGATGCACTCATAGACAATTTTGCTGGAAATGCTGTTGGAGCAATTGCTCAAGGAATGGCAGTTGGTGATCCTGATATCGCTGGTGACATGGCAGGTATTATGATGGATGCTGCCATGGCCAATCCTGAGATGGCTGAAAACTTTGTAGGCGAGATTGCAGGGGGTATGGCTGCGGGCGCTCCACAACAAGCAGGTGAAATTGCTGTTGGAATGATGGAAGCTAACCCTGATATGGCTGGAGATATTGCTGGCGGGGCTGCTGCTGGTAATCCGCAAGTTGCAGCAGGAGTTGCAATGGAAATGGTTGGAGCGGATCCAAATTTAGTAAATGATATTGCTGGTGGAGTTGCTGAGATGGCACCCGCCACTGCAGGAGGTGTTGTTGGTGCAATGGTTGCTGATAACCCTGATGTTGCTGCTGGAGTAATTGACGCAGCAATGACAGCAAACCCAGCTGCTGCTGGCGCTGTTGCTGGTGGAGTTTTAGCGGCTGTTCCTGATGGTGAGGCTGCTGTTGGAATAATGCAAGATGTGGCCGCTGCAAATCCAGATGCAGCTGGAGCTTTTGCAGGAGGAATGGCTCAAGCTAACCCAGCCGCTGCTGGCGAAATAGCTGGTAGCCTTGCTGCTATTGATCCAGCACTTGCTGGAGATATGGCGGGCGCGATGGCAACCGCTAACCCAGCCGCTGCAGGTTTGGTTGCCGCAGGTGTTGCTGAACTTGCACCTGACGCTGTGGGTGCAATTGCTGGTTCTATGGCGGATGCAAACCCTGCTATTGCAGGACAAGTCGCAGCAGGCATGGCTCAATTTGATCCTGGTGCAGCTGCACAGTTTGCCGGTGATTTAGTTGCTGCTAATCCTGATATGGCTGCAAATATTGCAAGTGGAATGGCGCAGCTGGCTACACAAGGTGGAATGGCTGATCTTGCCGGTGAATTTATGGGTCAAATGGCTGCTGCAAACCCTGAGATGGCTGGAATGATGGCTGCTGGAATGACTCAAATGATGGGTAATCAAGGAGCTGCATTCATGGCTGACATGGGCGATGTTATGGGAGCTGATATGGCCGCTCAATTACAAGCTGATATGCAGTCACAAATGGCTGATATGCAATCAATGATGCAAAACGCTATGCAAGGTGGAGAAATGTTTATGGGCCCAATGATGACTGCTGATATGATGGGGCCAGCAGACTTTGGTGGAATGATGGACATGGATATGGGCATGCTCCCTGGTATGGATATGGGCATGGGACCTATGATGGGTATGCCTGGTATGGGTCCAATGATGGGACCAGATCCTATGATGGGAATGATGGGACCAGATCCTATGATGATGGGCATGGACCCAATGATGATGGGTGGACCAATGATGGGACCAGATCCGATGATGATGGGTGGAATGCCTGGAATGGGACCTATGATGGGGCCAGATCCTATGATGCAACTTGGAATGGATATGGGCATGGATCCTATGATGATGATGAATGATCCGATGGCAGCGATGAATATGGGTATGGATATGATGATGAACGATCCAGCCATGATGCAAATGGGAATGGATTTCTTTGGCGGCCCTGAAAACATGATGAACGAAATGATGATGGGTATGAACGATATGATGATGGGTGGAATGCCAGGAATGGGACCTATGGGCATGGACCCTATGATGGGAATGATGGGACCAGATCCTATGATGATGGGTGCAATGCCAATGACTCAAGGGATGATGACGAATATGGGCATGGACCCTATGATGATGGGAGGTCCAATGATGGGACCAGATCCTATGATGATGGGCATGGATCCACAAATGATGATGGACAATATGGTCATGATGGGCATGGACCCAATGATGGCAACTCAAATAGGTATGATGGATGACCCGATGATGGGAATGATGCAAATGGGCATGGACCCAATGATGGGTGGAATGGACCCAATGATGATGGGTGGAATGGACCCAATGATGATGGACCCAATGATGATGGGTGGAATGCCAGGAATGGGACCTATGGGTATGGATCCTATGATGGGCGGTATGCCAATGGATGGCTATATGGACCCATATGCAATGGGTGGAATGCAAATGACTCCAGGTATGATGGAAGGTATGGGTATGGACCCAATGATGGGTGGCATGGACCCAATGATGATGGGTATGGACCCAATGATGGGCGGCATGGACCCAATGATGATGGGCGGTATGATGGGCATGGACCCTGGCATGATGGGCGGTATGGACCCTATGATGATGGGCGGCATGGATCCTGGTATGGGCCAAATGGGCCAAATGATGCAAATGGGCGCAGAGATGGGCATGGGCATGGAAGGTATGATGCAAATGGGTATGGAAATGGGCATGAACATGAACCCTATGGAAGGTATGATGGGCGAAATGGGCGGCATGATGGGCATGGACCCAGGTATGGGTATGGACCCAATGATGGGTGGCATGGACCCAGGTATGGGCATGGACCCTGGCATGATGGGCATGATGGAAGGTTCAGGGCCAATGGAAGGTATGCCAATGGAAGGTATGCCAATGGAAGGTATGCCGATGGAAGGAATGCCGATGGAAGGAATGCCGATGGAAGGAATGCCGATGGAAGGAATGCCTATGGAAGGTGAAGGAATGCCTATGGAAGGTGAAGTAGAAGGATTTATGGGCGCAATGTGGAACGGTGTTTTTTATAATCCAGGCCAACAAGCAGCTTACGAAGCAGCACAGCTAGCTGATCCAACAGGCGGCCAAAATGGTGGTATGGGTGCCGGCGGCGGCGGCGGCGGCGGCGGAGGAGGAGGAGGAGGTGAACAAATGGTTCATAACTCTACTCCAGGTCAAGATATGTTTAATGGTTCTGATGGCGTACAAGATACATTTGTATTTACTCTTGGACAAGGCCCAGGTGCAGGCACACCGTTTAATGCATTTACAATAACAGGCAATGCGGGCACGGCTGACTTTGTATCAAATTTCAACCCTGCAGACGGCGATAAAATTAAAATACTTGACGCTGGAAGCTCACCACTTAACAATCCACTTGGAAGTAGTGATGTCGCAGTGTTGACTCAAATGGGAATGACGATATTACATGTTGTTGGATCGAATGAAGTAATATATTCGACAAATGATACAGATCTCGCACAGGGAACTCTAAGTGATAGTGATTTTACTGTAGCTTAGTAAATATATCGAATACAAAATTTCAGCCTATATAGATTTCACTAATAAGGTGTAGTATCATTATTCAATATGTTATTTGTTTTCAGGAAAATTTTCGCCGACAGAGTACTTTTCTTTAAGATGTTAGTTGCATCTCTTTTTGTAAACCTGTTAGCTTTGGCAACTCCAATTTATGTTATTCAAGTTTTGCAGAGATACATTGCCTATGGAGTAATTTCTACCCTTATAACTCTTTTTTTTGGAATCATATTTATAGTTATTTTTGAATTTTTTTTCAAAAATATTAGACATCGAATGGCGAGGCAATATGAGCTAGGCAATGTGACTTATGCCAATCAGGTTTTGAATAAACTCGTAACTATAAAAACCCAGATTTACGAGGTCTCTAAAAAATTTAGGAATGACATCATAAATCATCATTTATCAAATATACAAAATACATTTTCTGCTACTAATATTGTTTCTATATTAGATGTTCCATTCACATTAATTTTTTTACTAGCTCTTTTTTTAATTCATTATCAGCTCGGCCTTATCACCCTCTTTTTTCTAGGATTGCCGTTCTTAGTTAATAAAGTTTTAAATGAGAGGGTACATAAACTATCTCAACAGTCTGTGATGGATAATAACAACTCATTTAGATTATTTGAAAATGTAATAACAAGAAATAGTACAATTAAGTACTTTAATATTTTACAGTTTATAAGCAATTCATGGAACTTAATTGCTAATAGAATTGCAAATACAAGAGAAAATCTCGAAACAGAGAAAAATTTAGTTAATTCTTTTTCAGGCCTAATAGCATCTTTATTGACTGTCTTCATTATTGGATGGGGTGCAACACTTGCGGTTGATGGACAAATATCAGTAGGTGCTTTAATTGGCGCAAATATTCTAGCTGCAAGAGCCCTTATGCCAATAAATAGACTAGTTGTACTTCAAGACCAAATATCAAGAATGGAAGACTCTTATAATGAACTGAATAGATTTTCGAGCTACGCATCTGATAAGTCTGAAGGAAGAGAAATACAAGATCTTAAAGGTAAGATAGTTTTAGAAGATGCTTTTTTTCAATACCCTGAACAAAAAAACCCAATTTTTGAAAGTTTAAATCTTAGTGTTTCACCAGGGGAATTAGCAGTTATTGTGGGTAACAATGGATCGGGAAAATCGACACTTATTAAATCATTATCTGGAATTCTTGAGTTTACTAGAGGAAGATTTTTTTTAGATGATATTGAAGTAACTCAACTGGCTGAAAAATGGTATCGCAGAAATTTGATATACTCACCACAAGAGCCAAAATTTGTTGATGGAACTATTAAAGATAATTTAATTGGTGAAACGAAAATTGAACAAAACCAATTTGTTAAAATATTAACCGACACCAACTTAATTAATTTTATAAATTCAGATAAAAACGGTATTAATAAGATTTTAGACTCAAGTGATGATCAATTGCCATTAGGCATCAAAAAGAGAATGGCCCTGGCAAGAGGGATGGTAAATAATGGAAAATTAATATTTCTGGATGAGCCTACAGAAGGTCTAGATAATGAAGCTAAAAAATCAGTAAATAAAATAATTAAAAACTTCAAAAATGAAAAAAGAAGCTTAATTATTGCCACTAACGATCAATCAATAATTGATATATCTGATATTTTAATAGATCTAAATTCAAAACCAAAACCGCAAGTAGTTAAACATAAAAAATGACAGAAAAATATTCTAATTTAAATACAAAGTATCAAAAGACTACAAACTTGCTTTTTTACTGTTTTTCAGCATTCACTTTTATAGCGATTATTTGGTCGTTTATCTTTCAAATTGACATCGTAAGCAATGCTGAAGGCCAAGTCATTCCTGTTGGAGAAGTGAAAACAATACAGCATTTGGAGGGAGGTATTATTGAAAAAATATTAGTAAAAGAGAGTGAATATGTTGAAACAGGACAACCTCTAGTTGTTCTTGCTGCAACTGCTAGCGAAGTAGATGTTGAGGAATTGCAGGTAAGAATGGACACTCAAATAATTAAATCAATAAGACTTGAAGCGGAGATCAATGATTTTGAGGTTCCAATTTTTCCAGACTCGCTATCTACAAAAAGAGAAAAAATAGCAAATAAATCAATGGAATTGTTCCTAAGCAGACAAAAAACTTTTGAAGGAACATTAAAAGAATTTGATACATTGGTTACAAAAGCGCAAACTGATGTAGATATCTTGTTGAGACAGGCTGAGATGAGTCAACAATTAATGGAAGAGCAAGTAACATCAGAGTTTGCTCATTTAAACATTCTCAAAGAATTGAATAATGCAAAAGGAATTTTAGAGGAAACAATAGAAAAAAGGGAAAACTTCAAGAATCAGTTTGTTGAAGAGTCAAGAAATGAATTACAAATAGCACAAAGAGAACTTTCACAATCAGAAGAAACAATGAAGAAGTTAAAAGACAGTCTTAATCGAACAACAATTACTGCACCAGTTGACGGTGTTGTAAAAAATTTATTTTTCGTTACTGAGGGTGGAGTGATTAAGCCTGGTGGCTCTATATTAGACTTAGTACCCACAAAAGATAGCCTTATTGTAGAGGCAAGACTTCCCAACAGTGATATTGGATTTGTAAAAGTAAATCAAGAAGCAGTAGTGAAACTATCTTCAGCTGATTCAGTAAATTTTGGCCAAATTAATGGTAAGGTCATACAGATTAGTCCCGATACAGAGCAAGATGAGAATGATAAACGAATTGTATTTTATAAAATACTTGTTGAAACTGAACAAAGCTATTTCCAAAGTAAGAACAGAATATACCAGCTTGTTCCTGGTGTAAAAGTTGTTGCGAGTATCCAAATTGGCCAAAGAACAGTTGCTAATTATTTGCTGTCTCCATTTATGGGAACTATGGATCAGACTTTCCAAGAAAGATAGTAAAATTAACTCTTATTTTAGGTATTCAAATATTGTAAGCTTAAATATGAAAAATTTTATATCCTTACTTTTCATGATATTTTTTTTTGCAGCATCAACTGTTACAATTGCAAGTGATACAATAGAGCAAATTATTGAAAATAAAATCTCTTCTGGATTAACAAATGTTGGCAATAAATTAGCTGAAATTATTCCTGGAGAGGGCGATACAGAAGTTACAATTTCAGAACAAGATAATTATGACATCAAATTTTCTATCCTAGCAGTTCGTCCAATAGCAAAGAATCCATATAAGGGATTAAATAATGAACATTTATACTTTACACAACTACGTTTAAGTAGCCATGAACCCTTTGCAAACGGAGATGAAAGAACCTTATTGAATGCAGGTATTGGATTT
Organism: uncultured Pelagibacteraceae bacterium; assembly: GCA_902577765.1. Classification (GTDB taxonomy): domain Bacteria; phylum Pseudomonadota; class Alphaproteobacteria; order Pelagibacterales; family AG-422-B15; genus CACNXQ01. The sequence goes on from CACHAK010000001.1 coordinate 310,584, forward strand.
AGAACTCTAGTAAATAATAACAATGCTATATTAGGTGCAAACTTATTTCATGATTATGAATTTGATGAGGGTCATCAAAGAGGAAGTATCGGATTAGAATATCTTGCAAATAATTTTCAATTGTATGCAAACTTGTATGAAAGATTGTCAGATAATGTGAATTATATGGTGGGATCTCAAACGGCTGTTGAAGAGGTAGTCAACGGCTATGATTTTTCAATTGTTGGACAGATACCATATATGCCTTGGGGAAAACTAGTATATAAAGGCTACAATTGGGATAAAACAGGAAGTGATCTTGAGGGCCGAAGATTTTCTTTAGAAGCAAATCTATTGAGAGGAATGATATTTGAGTACGGAAGAAATGACATAGATGATAGTTCTGATGAAGATTTTTATCAAATGACATTCAGATGGCCATCAAATCATTTAACTCCAACAGTCTTCTCACATACTATTACGCAGTATGCTTTCCCAACAAAGAATATGAAAGCAGAAATGCTCCATAAAGTTAGACGAACAAATAATATAATTACCGAAAAAAGAAGTGGTGGGCTTGTAATAGGAAGAGGTAGCTAGTATTGATGAAAATGTTATTTAAAATAGTTTTGATTTTATATTGGGTAACTCTGCCAGTATTTGCTCAGGTCATATTTGAGAACCAGCAAAGTGGCACTCCAACTGTATTTAAAGTAAAACCAACTGACATGAAATTATGTGAAGATTTTGATTTAACTACTGGCGAGTGTTCAGGCGATAATGTCTTTACTTTTTTAAAAACAATGACAGCAGACAATGGAAGATGCGACATTGCTGGAGTTACCGAAAACTCAATTGCTTGTAATTACGGACCGACTAGCAATATTCCACTAAACGTAACCTATAGTTATTCAAGAATAACTCTTGATAGGACCATGTGGTTAAAGGGGACTGTGAATAATGTTACAAAACAGTTTACCTCTTCAGATAGTTGTCACACGAACTCTGCTAATACTCAAGCAGATGGATCTATTGCGTCAGAGGGATCTTTAACTGGATCTCCAACTACTCAGGCAATTAAATTTACAAATGGGCCTGGTAACGAGGATTTTTTAGGGAATGGAAGCAAGTCCTCAGCAAATACAATAGATACCTATGGAAACACTTGTTATAACGATAGCTCAAATCAAGGCTGTGCTTGGGGCAGTGTAACTACATTAGATACTTATGGTTCCACTGTTTTTGATGGAACAAACCCTTATCCAGCATCTGATTATAGCTTTACTGCTAATTATACTACACCCCCCGGCGGTGTTTGGCAAAGTGGTCTTTCAACAAATGACGACACGTTGGTCATAATCTATAAGTTAACTACTCCTTTTACGAGAACAAATTCAGATATTGCGCCACTTATAACAATGTCATTTGATGTAACGGATGCTTTAGATGCACAATTTATATATGCTAATGAAGCTGGTAGTGATCCAATAGAGGCTTGCTCAATTTATATTGGTAATCCAGGTGTAAGTATTACGATATCTGAATAAGAGGTTGTTTAAAAATCAAAAAAATTATTATGAAAATTCTTATATGTGGACTTCCCGGATCAGGCAAAACTTGGTTAGCAGAGAGACTTGTTCAAAGTATAGATAATTGTGCATGGTATAATGCAGATATTGTAAGAACTGCGTCAAACGATTGGGATTTTTCAAATGAGGGTAGGTCTAGGCAGGCAATGAGAATGAAAACCTTTGCTGACTTCGAAAAAAATAATGGAAGATATGTAATATGTGATTTTGTGGCTCCGACAAAAGCCGCAAGAGAGTCTTTTGGCGCAGATTACTTAATCTGGCTTGATACAATTAAGGAAGGAAGAGTTGTAGACAATAAAAAAAAAGAATTAGAGAACTCCAAGGATCTTCCATTTGAAGTTGAAACGCTTGAGAATTCTCAAGCATTTAAAGATACAACTAATATGTTTGAAGAGCCTAAAAATGCAAATAAGGTTATAAATAGTTTCATGAATGATCAGGAAATAGCTGCTTTGGCAAAAGAAATTACCAATGTTTGATTGGAAAAAGCCAACATCTCAGATGCTTGGCCGTTGGCAACCTTGGCATAAAGGCCATACGGAGCTATTCAAAAAAGCTTTAAATTTGTCAGGTCAAGTATGTATTATGTTTAGAGATGTTTCTGGAGTTGACGCTGGAGTTGATGGTCAGTCAGATAACCCATTTGAGTTTGAAGAAGTAAAAAAACGTATAATTAACAGTCTTGAATTAGAGGGATTTAAAAATGAAAGAGAATTTGTTGTAATTAAGGTACCAAATATAACTAATATTTCATATGGCAGAGGAGTAGGTTACACATTTACAGAGCACGACCTCGGAGAAGAAATCCACAAAATTTCAGCTACAAATATTCGTAAAGAAATGAGAGATAAGGATGAACTAGATTAAAATATTGTTGCTCCAAATATTTTTATTTCTCCATCTTCTACACCTAAAACTAACCTTCCTAAATAATCACCATCTGAAATAGTACTTTTTTGCTTAAACAGTGCAGTAACATTTCCATCTCTTCTAATACATCCGAGAAATTCATTTTCTTGCTTTAAATTTGTTATAACCTCGTTGTTTGCCCATTGTTTTGCAAGTTCAATTTCATTCGCTCCAAAAAGCATTCTTGCTGAAAAATCTTTTGTAAACCCAAAGTAATCTTGGGAATTTGAGCAATTAATCAAATTATTCCAGAGGGGAGTGGCAATTTCTAAAATTTCCTTATCAGATTTTTGAAGAAGGTCCATTTAGTCGACAAGATTATGCATTGGAGCCTTATTCATAGTAAATTCACCTGTATCCCTGTCTCTTTGTGAAACAGTCAAACAGTGCCAATTTGCATCATCAATTTTCATGTGATCACCACGATAGTAATACCCAGGCCATCGTGTTTCTTCCCTGAACAATGTATGACTCGTCACGCACTGAGAGGTGGTAACTCTATGCTTTAATTCCCAAGCTCTCATAAGCTGGTGGTAATCTTCTGCGGCTACATGCTCTAAATCTTCTTCAAGCATCTTTAGAAGATTAGTCCCAATTTTTAGCAAGTTATCATTTGTCATGTAAGAAACTCCAACACCTCCTACATACTCATCCATTATCTTTTGTAAGCGTTGAAGTCCTTGAATTGGAAGAATATAACTTGGAGATACTGTGCCAGCAGTAATTTCATTTCTTCCAACTTTATAATTTTCAAGAGGCTTATAAATAACTTCTTTTAAATCTTCATATTGTTTGTCAGTAACCTTAATTTCTTCACTTTGCATATCATTTACATATTTAACAGCAGCTTTTGCAGCAAGACGTCCCTCAGTAAATGATCCTGAAGAAAATTTATGTGCACTTCCACCAACAGTATCTCCTGCTCCAAATAATCCATTGACACTTGTCATCCTGTTGTATCCCCAGAAATAATCGCTTGGTGAAATATCCTCTGGACCACTAACCCAGGCTCCGGAACAAGTAGCGTGTGAGCCCATTACATACGGTTCGGATGTAGTGAGTTCAGGATTAGTATATTTTGGGTCAATGTTCTGAGATGCCCACACAACAGCTTGACCAACTGTCATGCCAAGAAAGTTCTCCCAGCCAACTGTTTCCATGTGAGGATCTTGAAACGCTTCTTTGGTAACCATGTGAATAGGCCCACGTCCAGCTTTTACCTCTTCAATAAATGCATGGTTTCTTAAACAAGTTGGTACAGGAACATGATCAATATATTCGCCTACAAGTTTTTTAGTTTCTTCGTACCATTTTTTTTCATAATTTTCCCCGTTACCGTTTTCTGTGTAAGTTTTAAGATGTAAAAAATAAGCACCCACTGGTCCGTAACCATCTTTAAACCTTGTCAGAACTATTCTATTTTCCATTTGTGTCATTTTGGCTCCAGCCATAATAGGAAGAGCGTATGCTGAGCCATTACTCCATGGCGCATACCAAGTCCTTCCCATTCCTTCACCAACAGCTCTTGGTTTGAAAATATGAGATGCTCCTCCTGCAGCCACAATAACTGCTTTGGCTTTAAAAACATGGTAATTCCCTGTTCGCATATTGAAACCAACAGCACCACCCACTCGGTCAGATTTACCTTCATCCATCAGAAGATGAGTGATCATTATTCTATTGTAAATTTTATTAGCTGATTTTTTTGCAGCCTCAGCTACAATAGGTTTATAACTTTCACCGTGGATCATTATCTGCCATTTGCCCTCCCTTTGGTACCTGCCTGTTTCTTTGTCTCGCATGATTGGCAATCCCCATTCATCGAACATATGAACAGTGGAATCGACGTGTCTTGCGATATCGTATGTGAGATCCTCTCTAACTAAACCCATTAGGTCATTTCTGGCATATCGGACATGATCTTCTGGTTGATTTTCATCCCATTGCATTCCCATGTAGCAATTTATAGCGTACAGTCCTTGTGCTACTGCGCCGCTTCGATCAATATTTGCTTTTTCAACACATACTATTTTAAGATCTCTGCCCCAATGTCTTGCTTCAAAGGTAGCGCCTGTTCCAGCCATTCCACCGCCGACAATGAGAATGTCACAATCCTCATGAATTGTTTTAATTGAAGCCATCTTTTTAGTTGATCCCTTTTTGATTATCTTTCTTTAGACTTGGAAGACCTGTTTCAATATTAAGTCCATTAGGTTCTGAGTAAAGTAACTGTGAATCTATTTCCTCATTTGTTGGAGGCGTTTCATCAGCAAGATTTGGAATATGTTTACCCCAAGGTTTAGTTGTAATAGGCGATACAAAATTTTTTTCGTGACCATTTCGGAATTTTATTCTCCAAGATATTGTGCCTTTTTCTTCCTCTCGTAAAACCCTTACCTTGTGGTGCATCGGCGCAAAGTCAGCGTAGCCTCTTGCATCTATAGCATTTTGAGGACAGGCTTTTACACATGAATAGCATTCCCAGCACATGTTAGGCTCTATATTTACCGCGCGTCTTGTTTCTTTATCAATATGCATAATGTCTGATGGACATATATCTACGCAATGACCACAACCATCGCATCTTGTCATGTATACAAATGTTGACATATATTTTCCTCTTCTCGTTTCCTAGTAAATCAGTTTTTGTTAATAATGCCTAGGCGATTCTCGTTTAATTCCAAGTCCAAATTGCTTTGGTGCATCAGCTGGGGCAGGTAAGTCATCCCTATACCCGTCAGCCTCAGATAAATTCTTTTGAATTGCTGCACCTGGTTTGTAAAACATGTGAGCAAATTTCGACCAATATACACCACCAAACAATAAAATATTAGATAGGCCAAAGAGAACTAAAAACAAGATATCTAGTATTGGAACCCCTGACGACTGAGTAAACGACCAAGCTAATCCAGAGGTTGCTGCAGCTAAAAGCGATAATACAAAAAGATCTGCTCTTATTATTCTATTCCACGGATTTGCCTCAGCAGAGACATCAACTCTTAAGAAAAACCAAAACCAATAACCTCCTAGACATGTCATTATAGCCCCAACATGCCATAACAATGATAGTTGATAGGGAGCGGGTGAATTAGTATATCCAAATATTAAGATAACAGAAGTAATCCAAAATAATATCGAACCGTACATACCTAAAAGGTGAGCAACTCTTCTTTGCCCTCTACCTAATTCTGAAGTTGTTAGAATATCGTTAGCAATTGTCTTGCTGATAATTTTTGCCTTTTGAGCGCCACTTAATTCATTTGTTGCAGAAGCTTTTGCTCTTTTAAAATTAATGAAAAAATATTTTGCATTCTTCTTAAGCACCATATCCACTAAAGTACCTATTGCAACCATCAGTATCATTACAACTACAAAGCCTTGTAACGCAATGGCGGGCACAAAAGTAATAAGTTCTTCGAAAGGATTTATATAAATCATAAGTATCAATTCACTATAACAGAATCTATAAATAATAACTATTATTTATACTTTCAAGGCAGAGGTTTAGTTTCAAATCTATTATATAATCGTCTCAAATTTGAAACTTTTTGTATGTCTTCTCTTAGATTTTTCGTGCCAGAGTCAATTGTTTCTGAATTGAATTCGATAATACAACTGGTAAAACTTTCACGATTTTTTAAACGGGAATAGTAGTCTCTTAAATTGTCTAATTTTTCAGTGAATAGCTCAACCAAATTAACTTCATCAAGTCTGTGTAATAATGTCATCCAGGTTATGTCTGCAATACTAAACTTATCCCCATCAATCCAGATCTTGTTCTCTAAATGACTATCTAACGAAGTTAAATGTGATTTAAGATTCTCAAATGCTTTTATAGCAACTCTTTGATGTGGAGAATTTTTATTAAAGACTGAGTAGCCTAATAGTCGATATAAAGTAAAATTAAGCGCTCTAAACTTTGAAGGATGCTTTATAAAATAATTAAAAAATTTAAAGAAACTAATTTTTCTAAGCATTGCAACAAACAATGGTTGAGTAAGTAAGGATACGCAATTACCGGCGTAATCTTTTACCCCACTAACTGGGTCATCTCCAACTAACGAACCTTTTTTATTCCAATAATCAACTACTTCACTCTCCCCAAGTTTATTTGGAAAAGTTTCCATTAAATATCTTATTTGTTCGTGAGACTCATAAATAGGCTGATTGTTATGTAATAGAACTGGCACAGTTGCTTTTGGATTAATTCTAAGGAAATCTTTTGATAAGTTTTCACAATCTTTTGTCTCAATAATGTGTACATGAACCGGCAGGTAATCAATTTTATATTCCTCAAGACATATTCTTACTTTGCGAGAGCAAAGTGAGAAGTTGTTATGATAAAGCACCCATTCAGAATTTGAGTCTGATACTGTATATTTTTGTTTACCCGTAAGATCTTTATTTTTAGGATTCTTTTTCTTCATCCCATACTTTGTTTAGTAATTGACTGGCTGAAACTGCTGTAGGGAAACCACTATAGTGAGCAACATGCAATATCATTTCTTCAATTTTTTCTTTCGTTATTCCTAAATTTTTAGCCCCTCTTAAATGAGATTTTAATTCATTCTCTCTATTAAGTGCTACCAAAACCGTGAGCGTAATCATACTTCTTTCTTGAAGCGATAACTGCTCAGTTCGTGACCAGATTGTTCCATACAACATATCAATTATTTGCTTTAGCAAATCTTTAGAGACAGGAGTTTCATCATTCTTAAGTAAATCCATCTTCTTAAGGATTTCTAATCCTTTTTTTCTATCTTGATCATCTAATGGCATTTTTATATTTTACTCCTTAATAACAGTGTTTCAATTAAATTCAATTTTCTCTCTAATATTAAATAATACATTATTAATAATAGTTTCAAGACTATCGCTTTTATCAAAGTTAAATAAATCAAAAATATATTTATCAGGTCTTAAGATAACTCCAGAACAACCAAACTTTTTACAGTAAATTTGTAAATCTTTATGAGTTTCTTCACACGCAATGTACCCCTCATAGTTTGAATGGTTATAATTGTGAGTTACATTAATGATCTTAAAGTTATGTTTTTTTAAAAGTTCAAGGTTATCCTCTGAAATATTTTTATTACCTTCAAAATTATTTAAAATAATCCCAAAATTCTTTTCGAGCACATAATCTGTGCTCATAATTCTGCCATCATGAAGACGAACATTTATCTCATTGAAGTAATATCTCTCAATTGAAACATTTTTAATTTTTGGCATTTTATGAACACCGGGTCCTAAACGGTTGCCATTTAAAACAGGAAATATATTTTCTTTACCTCTTAAATAACTTTGTGTCCTTAGCAACGCATTCCTAATAAATGCTTTAAATTTACTTTTGGCATTAATGATTCCTCCCATTTTAATTGCCCCTCTAGTAATTCGAGCGACGTGCGGCCTTCTTTCAGATTGGTAGGTATCTAATATTTTAGGTGAGTAAAGTCCATTTAGTACTCCATTAATTTTCCACAATATATTTTCAGCATCTCTACATCCAGAATTCATTCCTTGACCCATAAAAGGAGGCATTTGATGTGCTGCGTCACCGAGTAGAAAGATATTTTCATTTTGCCATTTAACAGCATCGGCCGCGTGAAATGAGTAAACTGCTGTTCTGCTAAATTCAACTTCATTATCTCCGATCCATTGGTCTATGTATTTCCTAAAAACTTCTTCCTTTTGAATTTCATCAACAGTATCACCCGGCATAAAGGCTATTTCAAATCTAAAGCAATCATCAACCCCTTGAATAATTGTTGTTGGTCGTGACGGATTGCAATATTGAATCGCATCTATATCTGTGAAACAGTCAAATTTACTTTTCGTATACCCGTCCACCACCATCCAGGTCTCATCAGCATCTAAACTTTTAAGTTTAACATTGTTGAGTTTTCGAATTGTACTATTTGCTCCATCGCACGCCAAAAGATACTTACTGCTTGTTTTAAACTCTTCCCCGGTTTCAATATTCTTGTATGAACAATTCACAACGCCATCTGATTGATCAACGCTTAGAATTTCATTGCCTGTTTTAATCGTATTAGTCTGATATTTTTTTTGCATTTTCTCTATGAGCTTCATCAAATTGAGGTTGGTGAATGAACAGTATTGAATGTTGATAATTATATGTATCAAAACCATCCATTGTAATTTTTAAAATTGATCTTTTCTTAGCATCTTTATTATCAACACCTCTAATTTTTCTCGTCTTCACTTTAGTTAGAAAGTTACAATGAGCCATTGCCCTTTGGCATTCAGCATCCCATGTAATTGCTCTCGGTAAGGGGAAGGTTTCTTTTTCTTTATCTAAGATTAAAGCTTTAATGCCATAATAACCTAGCAAGTTTGCGCAAGTTTCACCTACTGGTCCATACCCGGCTACAATGACATCATATTCAGTATCACTCACGCGACTTAGTATGCAGGCGTATCTTCTGGCTCTTCAATAACTTTATTGCTAATGAAGCCCAGTTTTTCAATTTCAATTTTAATTTCATCACCTGCTTTAAGCCAATTTCTTGTCATCACTGCAGATCCAGCCGGTGTACCAGTCGGAATCAAGTCTCCAGGTTCTAGTGTAAAAGCAGTTGATAAGTACTCTACTAATGTAAAACAGTCAAAAATTAAATCACTCGTCGAAGCAGACTGTCTTAATTCACCGTTTACATATGTTTCAAGCTTTAGGTCATGCGGATCACCAATTTCATCACTGGTCACAATATAGGGACCAAAAGGACAGTGGGTATCCCATGACTTACCCATAGTCATTGTCATAGGAGGACCACGCATCTGCCAATCTCTGATTGTAACGTCGTTAACGACAGTATAACCATAAATAACTCCAGCTGCTTTATCATACGGTACGTGACGACATTTTTTTCCAATAATGAAACCAAGTTCGCCTTCATAATCTAAAAATTCTGAAGCACGTGGACGATGAATTTCATCGTATGGACCGTTAACAGAGCTATTTTGCTTGTTAAATATATTTGGATATTTTTCTTGAGCTTTACCTATTGTTTTTGCAGCTGTCTGCGCAACTTCATCTTGATGTTCTTTATAGTTTAATCCAACAGCAAGAATTTTACTTGGTTTTGCAATAGGAGCTTCTAAATGTACTTTGCTTATATCAATTTTATTTTCACTTTTTTCAATAAGGTTTTTTGCATTAGCTAGACCTTGATCCCCAAGAGCGATAAAATCGATCATGTTGTTAGGTAATGAACTATTTGAGAAATCAATTATATGTTCTCCATTTATCGCGCCAATGGATGTAGTGCCATTAAATGTAAAGGTAACTAATTTCATAAAACCAAATCAATAAATATCTAAAAGCTAGGTTTGTAACAAGTTTAAATAATGTATATTATTTTCTTATATTTATGAAGAAATCAATATCAAGACGCTCTTTTATTAAGAAGTCGGCAGCCTCAATTGCTCTAGGTGGTCTTGCATCGATTTTACATTTACAAAACGCGCCGGCCTATATTAAGCCTAAGAATTATAATATTTTATTAATATTAAATGATCAGGAGCGGGCATGGCCGTACATTCCAAAAAGCATTGATTTGCCTGCGCGCAGATACTTGGAGAATGTCTCAACCTATTTCAATAGATCCTATACCTCAACACCAATATGTTCACCTGCTCGTAGCTCTGTTTATACGGGGCAACATGTTCAATTTACCGGTGTATGGGATAATACTGTAACCCCTTGGGTTCCTGGTTTATATGATAATGTAAATACAATAGGCCATCTTTTAAAAAATCAAGGCTATGAAACAGGATATTTTGGCAAATGGCACTTAACAAATATTACTGAGAGTAACGTAAATGAAAACGCCCTCGGATACGACGGTATGCAAAAAATGTTTTCAAAATATGGTTTTGATAATTCAGATCAACCTGGTGAGCGTGATTTAGGGCAGGGAGGCTTTAAATTTGACGGATTGACTGCTGAGTCTGCATCAAATTTTATTAAAGATAAAAAAGGAGATGAAAAACCTTGGTCTGTATTTGTAAATTTTGTTAACCCTCACGATATAATGTTTTTCAGAGCATCTTCTGAAATATTGGGTACAGGATTTGTTGGTGAAAATCAAAAATTTGCACCAGACGATCCATTATATAAAAAAGAACACGATTTTGAATTCCCCAAAAATTTTGGTCCTAGGTTCTTAGATGAGGGTAATTATGGACTCGAAATCATGAACACGGTTTATGGAGAAATTCCATACGAAAGACCAAATTTATGGAGAAGATTTTGTAACTATTATTTTAATTGTTTACGTGACGTTGATAGACATATGATGAAACTTATTCATTCCTTAGAAGAGACTGGTCAAATGGACAATACAATCATCTTCATGATTTCTGACCATGGAGAAATGCTTGGACAACAAGGAGCGAGAGGAAAAATAGTTCCTTGGGAGGAATCTATCAGAGTACCTACACTCGTTAGTCATCCAGATTTAAAAGAAAAAAAATTATGTAACTCAGTAATATCAAACATTGATATTGTTCCAACATTATTAGAGTTTACAGGCCTTAGTAAATCAGAACTAAGGAATAAATACCCTGAATTAAAAGGCAACAGCTATGCAGAACTTGTAGAAAACGTTGATTACGACAACATACGTGACAAAGAAGGCCACCTTATTCATGGAGTTCAAATTATTCCAACAGTTTTTGAGGTTGCAGAAAAATTTCGACACACAGCACTTGCTGATGGTTTTTTAGAAAAAACAAAAGCATTTATTTCTGAGGGCAAATTTTTACCAGATTTTACACCACCTCTTAATTACAAAGGCGTAGTAGATAAAAAGTATAAATTTGTCAGATCTTTCTCACCTCGTAAAAATAATATACCTGCAAACTATGATGAATTGACTAAACACAATGCAGACTATCAATTATATGATTTAGAAAATGATCCATTTGAAATGAATGATTTAGCAAAAGATAAAAATAATATAAAATTATTAATGTCCATGAATGATAAATGCAATAGACTCGCAGATAAGGAAATTGGTTTAGAAAATCATGTAATTCACTTACCTGGCCCAGATTGGTTTTGGACTGCTTAACTTATGAAAGATGATATAATACTAAATTTTGATTTATATAAAAAATATAAATCAGATTATGCCCCTGACAGTTTTCATCATGTTGCATTTAAAACTCAAAATTATGAAGCAATGGTCGATTTTTATGAGAAACTTTTTGGATGTAAGCCAATGTATAAAAGTAATGATATTGCTTTTTTGGCTTTTGATGAAGAGCATCACCGTATTGCAATTGCGAATACTGAGCCAGGAGTAAAGAAATTAGGCCTTATTCCTAAGATTATATTATTTCTAAGAAATTGGCTTAATAAAAACATGCCATCAACTATTGGATTGGACCATATTTCTTATTGCCTTAACCCAATCGATAAATGGTTTGATTTTTATCATAAGGCAAAAGATAGAGGTCTTGAGCCTTACTGGACAATCAACCATGGATGGATAACGGGTATGTACTACAAAGATCCAGACGGTAATCTTGTAGAATTATTTTTTGAGCATTGGACAAATTATGAAGAATATAAAAATGAAATTTCTGCTAGAGGTTTTCCTGAAGAGCCAGTAGGCACGAATATGGATATCGATATACTGTATCAAATGTATAAAAACGGTGAGTCACTAAAAAATCTAACAAAAAAAGGAAACACAGTTCCAGAGGGCAAGAAGCCAGTTGCAGGAATTCAGGCCGCTATCAATATGCGTAAAAAATTTAAATAAATATATGGATCTTTACGATCAAAATGTTATTCCAAGAATAATATTTACCGTCATAACAGTTGTACTAACGATAGGACCCACTATTGCTGATTTTAATAAAACGCACGCAACTCATCCTGATTGGACAGGACACGCTCGTTTTCATGTTGTATGGCAAGTTTTAGGTTTTTATCCAATAATGATACTAAATTTAATTGTTCTATGGATCAATATTTCAAACTTTTACTATCCATATCAATTATTCTTTTGGCTTTTCTGGTATGCTGGCTTTGTAGGTTCTTTTTTGATCACATTATTGAGTATGCCATTATTTAAAGGCAAACTGTCTGACCCTGGAGGAAGAACACCTTTTTTGTACTCATTTGGTAAGAAATTTAAACTTTTACCAGGTAAAGATAAACATTTACCCTTCAAAATAAATGGAGAAGTCAAGACTTATAAAGTAGATGAAAATTTGCACAATTTAGTTTTACCTACAATAATTGTCATTATAACTTCTATTTATTTCATAGTTCTATAAAAGAGCACATTCATGTTTGAATATTTTTTTCCATTATTATTGCTGTGCGTCATTCAATCTGGCACTCCAGGCCCTAACAACATCATGCTTACAGCTTCAGGAAAAAACTTTGGTTATGTAAAAACAATTCCTCATATGGCAGGTGTTGTATTTGGGTTTTTAACTTTATTAATTTTGATGGGATTGGGATTAATATCTATTTTTACGAGCTACCCAATAGCACAAACTTGTTTGCAAATATTAGGCTCGCTATATTTATTATACTTATCTTACAGAATTTACTTTACTTATAGTTCTGACAATGACGATCGATCAAAGCCAATAACATTTATAGAATCATCTCTTTTTCAATATGTAAATCCAAAAGGTGTTATGATGGCAATAACGACTATTTCTATTTATACTGATTATAAAAACTTTGAGTTTATAGACAGTTTTCTTGAGGGAATGGTTTTCGTACTTTTAGGATTTACCATATCTAATACTTTTTCAGTTCTCACGTGGACATCAGTCGGAGTTTTTTTAAATAATTTCATAAAGTCGAAGGCTGCAATTAGAAATTTTAATGGCTTAATGGCAACTTTACTTGTTTTAACAGTTATATGGATTAATTATGAGTTCTATGGATCTTAATAGAAAAATCATAACATATTTAGTTTTAGGACACTGCTTTATCATCGCTATATCAAATTATTTAGTGCAATTCCCAATAAATATATTCGGTTTGGATTATACAATCGGTACATTCACTTTCCCAATTATTGTTTTGGCAACAGATTTAACTGTACGACTTTCAAATGCAAGAAATGCACGTAAAGTTATTGCCTTCGCTTTCATACCTGCTTTTATAATTTCATATATATTTGCTGACTTCAGAATAGCTATTGCGTCTGTTTTAGCATATTCAATTGGGCAGTTACTTGATGTGTTTGTATTCTCAAAAGTAAGAAACAAAGTAGGTGATGATGGGCTAAATTTAGGTTCTTATTGGTATCTTGCGCCAGTTATAAGTACCTTTTTTGCTCAATTAATTGATACATACCTATTTTATAGTGTAGCATTTTATAATTCTACTGATGACTTTATGCGTGAAAATTGGGATCTGATAGCATTTAATGATTTCATTCTAAAGTTAGTGGTTTGCTATCTAGCATTTTTACCAATTTATGTTTTAATTCTTAATAAAACTTTTAATTATATAAGAACACGCACTTAGAATAATGATATTTACTTCTATTACACCTGAAGCTTTTGATCATAAAAATATTCCAAATGACATTCATGAAATGAATGATCATATAAAAAACTTACTAGTCAACGCGCCTCCATCACATGAAATTCCATTTGATGTTTTGCAGGAAATAAGAAGAAAAGGCGGTGGATTACTTGCGTTTCAGCCATACTCTGATCGTGCTGAGAATAGACAAGTGGGTGCTGGTGACCAGAAAGTAACGATACGAATATTTAATCATGATAGTCCTGATTTTATCTACATGCATATTCACGGTGGCGGTCATTGTATCGGCGCTGCAGATATGCAAGATCAATCTTTGGAAAAAGTTTCAAAAGAGCTTAATTGCGTTGTTGTAAGTGTGGAATATCGTCTTGCGCCAACCAATCCTTATCCTGCCGCTCCGGATGATTGTGAAACAGCCGCTACTTGGTTGATAGAAAATTCAAAAAAGGAATTTAATACTGAAAAGATTATAATTGGTGGCGAGTCGGCTGGCGCCAACTTATCAGCAGTTACATTGTTGAGATTGAAGAGTAAAGGGCTGCTAGATACTATCAAAGGAGCAAACCTTATTTATGGATCTTATGATGCTCGTCTAACTCCAAGCGCAATCAGACAAGAAGGTTCTGATGAGATTTTCTTATTATCATATGCCATGATTAGAAAATTTAGGGACTCATATTTTCAGGGAGATGTAGACAAAAGTTTACCAGACGTTTCTCCTATACAAGGTGATTTAAGCGGAATGCCTCCAGCACTATTTACAGTCGGAACAAGAGATTTATTGCTTGATGATTCATTATTTATGTTTGGCAGATGGCTAAGTTATGGTTCTAATGCTGAGATTATAATTGTACCTGGAGCAGATCATGCTTTTAATGCATTTCCATCAGAAACAACTACCTTAGTTGAAAATAAGATTAACGAGTTTTTACAATCAGTTCTCTAAATTACTGAGATAGTTTTCAGCAACACGTTGCCCTAAGTTGTAATCAGCTTTTAAGATATCAACATTTTTAGAGTCTCTTTTTGATTTAAGTCTTGTTGGTGGACATAATTGGATTACTTCACAATCTGAAGGAGGGTTATGTATGAAATCTAAAGCAGTGTTGTAAGTTTTGTCATGCTTAAGCAGAGCTTTTCTAAGTTCAGGATATTCTTTAGAAAAAAATGCTCCAATATAATTTTCAAGTTTTAGTTTTCTCTTAAATTTTTCTTCATAAGTTCTGATAACTATGATGCGTTTGGCGCCGAGCTCATAAGCCTTTCTGACAGGCAGAGGATCAGATACGCCACCATCAAATTTACGACGTCCGTCTATCATGCTGGGTGTTCTTACTAGTACAGGCAAAGTTCCAGATGCTATCATTTTAGGCATCCATTCATCGTCCCCAAATTCATGATATTCAGCTTGAGCACTGAGAGCATCAGTCACAACCGCAATGTATTTTTTGCCTTCAACAGTTTTTCTAATTTTTTCCATATTTGGCTTAAACATTTTCTCGCCGTCTTCGTACATTTTATGAAATTTGATTATGTCACGACCTTTGAAGATATTCTTATAATCTAAGTAATCTCCTCGCGCAGCATAAAGCATCTTTTCTAAATTATTGTCAGTTTCTCTAATGAGGTACCAGCAAAGAACTGCTACACCATTTGATACTCCAATATAAATATCGAATGGATCGTAGTTCCTCTTTATAAATGTATCGGTGATTCCGAAAGAAAATACACCTCTTTGTCCGCCACCTTCAACAATTAGAGCTGTTTTTTTATTTTCCATGATACAATAAATTAGTAAGGATATATAAGAAATCAAATGTGTTCGATAGTAATTTTAAAACAAAGTGACTCTGAGTGGCCCATTATAATTGGTGCCAATCGAGATGAAATGATTAATCGAGACGCTTTACCACCTGGTCGTCATTGGGACGACAGACCACATATTTTCGCAGGCAAGGACAAGACGGCGGGCGGCACCTGGATAGGAATTAATGACTTTGGTGTCGTTGCTGCAATTATGAATAGAATGAACAGCCTTGGACCTATGGATAATAAAAGAAGTAGAGGTGAATTGGTTCTTGATGCACTAGATCATGCAGATGCATCTGAAGCATTAAATGCAATAATTGAAATCGAAAAAGACTCATATAGAGGTTTTAATATGTTCATAGCGGATAATTTAAATGCATACTGGATCAAGTCAGATGAAAAAAATTCTGTAATTGAATATTTCAATATACCTGATGGCTTATCAATTATAACAGCTTATGATCGAAATGATTTAAATTCTAAGCGTATAAAAACTTATTTATCAAAATTTGCTTTATCGGTTGATCCAAAACCAGGCAGAGATGAATGGCAGGACTGGGAAATGTTATTAGGTAGTACATATTCTGATAACAATGAGCCTTTATCAGCAATGTGTGTGAAAACAGATATGGGTTTTCAAACTGTATCTTCAACACTCATCGCTCTACCAAGTTTTCAACCCAAGATGGGATCGGCAAAGCCTGTCTACAAATTTGCCAATGGCTCACCAGACTCGGCAAGTTTTATGGAAATGGACATTTGAGTTCTGTATTTGCTCTTTAAATTATTGATTTTTATATACTATTTTTCTTAGAAATTACTAAACAAGCTCATATTTAGTATTGTTAGATGATTATGAATTATTATAATCTTCAATCTTATTAATAATTGGAGCTTTTAAATGACTGATTGCTATATTTACGACACTGTAAGAACCCCTCGTGGTAAGGGTAAAAAAAATGGTACCCTTCATGAAGTAACTGCACTGGAACTTGCAACTCAAGTTTTAAATAATATTAAAGATAGAACAAAAATTGATACATCAGATGTTGATGATGTTGTACTCGGGTGTGTTGCGCCAGTTGGTGAACAAGGTGCCTGTATTGCAAGAACAGCGGTGTTAAATGCCGACTATGATCAATCAGTTTCAGGTGTTCAGATCAATAGATTTTGTGCATCTGGTTTAGAAGCTACTAATATGGCAGCTGCACAAGTAATGTCTGGACAGTCACAAATGTCCATCGGC
Organism: uncultured Pelagibacteraceae bacterium; assembly: GCA_902577765.1. GTDB lineage: Bacteria > Pseudomonadota > Alphaproteobacteria > Pelagibacterales > AG-422-B15 > CACNXQ01. Next base: position 327,670 of record CACHAK010000001.1, read on the forward strand.
GGCGGTGTTGAGTCAATGTCTAGAGTTCCTATGGGCTCGGATGGTGGCGCAATGGTTGCTGACCCTTCAGTTGCAATAAAAAATTACTTTGTACCACAAGGTATTAGTGCAGATTTAATTGCTACTAAATATGGTTTCTCAAGAGATGATGTAGATAGTTATGCTGTTGAAAGTCAGAAGAGGGCAAAAAAAGCTTGGGATGAAAAAAGATTTTCAAAATCAATAGCTCCTGTGAAAGATATCAATGGCTTGACAGTGCTCGATCATGATGAACATATGAGACCTGATGCTACAATGCAATCACTTGGTTCTTTAGATCCATCTTTTGCAATGATGGGTGAAATGGCAGGTTTTGATGCTACTATTCAACAACGATACCCTGAAGTTGAAGCTGTTAATCATGTTCACACTGCCGGCAATTCCTCAGGAATAGTTGACGGAGCAGCTGGAATACTGCTTGGAAATAAAGAGATGGGTGACAAATATGGTTTGAAGGCTCGTGCTAAGATCAAAGGTTTTGCTTCAACAGGTTCTGAGCCAAGCATCATGCTTACTGGTCCTGGTTATGTTTCTGATAAACTATTAAAAAACTTAGGCATGAGCAAAACTGACATTGACTTGTGGGAGCTTAACGAAGCATTTGCAGTTGTTGTGCTAAGATATATGGAACATATGGGGATTGACCACTCAGACATTAACGTGAATGGGGGCGCAATTGCTATGGGGCACCCATTAGGTGCAACTGGGGCTATGATTTTAGGAACTGTACTTGATGAGCTAGAGAGAAGTAATAAGTCTACTGCTCTTGCCACACTTTGTGTTGGTGGCGGTATGGGAACTGCAACCGTAATCGAGCGCGTTTAATAACTTAAAATTTTAGGACAATTATCATGGCTGATGTAACTTATGAAATAGATAGCGACGGTGTTGCCGTTGTAACGTGGGATTTGGAAAATCGTTCAATGAACGTTTTAAATTTTCAATCTCTTGGTGAATATAGATCAATTATTGAGAAATTAATCTCAGATGAGTCAGTTAAGGGTATTGTTCTCAGAAGTGCAAAAGATGCATTCATAGCTGGCGCAGATTTAACTTCATCTGAAGTTTTTGGTTTTGATAGCGTTCAAGAAGATAAAGTTAAAGCTGCGGAAAAAATTTATAATGGCAACATGGACATGCAGCTATTGTTCAGAAGTATGGAAACATCTGGCAAGCCATTTGTAGCTGCGATAAACGGTCATGCTTTAGGTGGCGGGTTTGAAATATGTCTTGCCTGTCACTATCGTGTAGCGATAGATAATGATAAAATTCAGATCGGACAACCTGAAGCAAAAGTTGGTTTGATACCTGGTGCAGGTGGAACGCAAAGAGTTCCAAGACTTGCCGGTGTAACGCAAGAGATAATGGGTTTTCTACTAGCAGGTACTCCATTTACTCCCAAAAAAGCTCTAAGTGCTGGCCTTATTAACGAAGTCACAGATGCAGATAACTTAATAAATGCCGCAAAAAAATATATTGTGGATGGCGGAAAATCAGTTCAACCATGGGACGAAAAAGGTTTTAGGTTTCCGGGAGGCCTTCCTTATACTCCAAAAGGTGCAATGATTTGGGCCGCAGCATCATCTTCATTGAGAAAAAATTCTTATAATAACTATCCTGCACAAACAGCAATTTTGTCTGCTGTTTATGAAGGTGTTCAGGTACCGATTGATGCGGCGCTGAGAATTGAAGCACGTTATTTTACAAAAGTTGTAATGGATCCTAGATCTCAAAATATGGTTCGAAGCCTATTTGTAAATATGCAAGCTTTAAGTAAGGGAGCTAGAAGACCAAAAGATTTCGATAAATACGATGTTAAAAAAATTGGGATTCTTGGTGCAGGCTTAATGGGTGCAGGAATTGCCTATGTTACTGCTAAAGCAGGAATTGAAGTTGTATTAATTGATATGGATCAAGCTGCAGCAGAAAAAGGAAAAGAATATTCCACAAAGATTTTAGATAAACAATTAAGCAAGAAAAAAACTACTGAAGAAAAAAAAGAAAAGCTATTAAGTCTCATTACACCTACAACTGATTACTCTCTTCTAAAGGGCGCAGATCTTATTGTAGAGGCAGTATTTGAAAATAGGGATATAAAAGCAGATGTAACCGCTAAAGCAGAAGCGCAAATATCAGAAACTGCTGTATTTGGTTCCAATACATCTACTTTGCCAATTACAGGTTTAGCTGAAAATTCAAGCCGTCCTGCAAACTTCATAGGTATTCATTATTTTTCACCAGTAGAGAGAATGCCTTTAGTTGAGATCATCATGGGAAAAGAAACTTCTCAAGAAACATTGGCAAAAACAATGGATTACGTTCAAAAAATTAGAAAGACCCCAATCGTTGTAAATGATAGTCGAGGTTTTTATACTAGTCGTGTATTTGGTACATATACCGGTGAGGGTGTTGCAATGTTAGCAGAGGGTATAAAACCTGCTTTAATTGAAAATGCTGGTAAAATGACAGGCATGCCAATGGCTCCTCTGGCTCTTTCTGATGCTGTAGCGTTAGATTTAGCTTGGAAAGTTACAACTCAAACGAAAAAAGACTTTGAAGCTGAAGGCAAAGAATTTCCAATAACCCCAATGTATTCAATTATGGAAGAAATGGTTGAAAAGCAAGGTAGGTTTGGAAAGAAAAACAATAAAGGCTTTTACGAGTATCCTGAAAATGGAAAAAAATACCTATGGCCTGAACTGTCTAACTTATGCAAAGAAAGTGACGATCAACCTGATGTTGAAGAATTAAAGAAAAGGTTTCTCTATATTCAAGCACTTGAAACAGCTAAATGCTATGAAGAAAACGTGCTAACGGATGTTAGAGATGCGGACATTGGGGCAATACTCGGTTGGGGAATGGCGCCATGGACTGGAGGTCCACTATCTTTCATAGATATGGTTGGAGTCAAAGAATTTGTGGCTGAAGCTGATAAACTTGCACAAAAATATGGAGAAAGATTTACTCCATGTAAAATGCTTCGTGATATGGCAGCTAAAAATGAGAGTTTCCACAAGAGCGGTAGCTCTAGTCAAGCAGCGTAAATAAGACTACTATAATACTTATAACTTTTACTGATTTGAGAGGATCTATATGGCAAATACTACACCTACGACTAATTCTTTGGAAAACTACTTTTTACCTTTTACTGCAAATAAAGACTTTAAGAAGGATCCAAGATTATTAGATCGAGGTGAGGGAGTATACTACTGGAATCATAAAGGTGACCAGGTAATAGATGCTTCATCCGGTCTATTTTGTGTTCCATTGGGACATGGCAGAAAAGAAATAGCTGAAGCTGTTCATCAGCAATTGTTAAAATTAGATTACTCTCCAAGCTTCCAAGTTTCTCATTTACCTGCTTTTGCATTAGCTGAAAAAGTAGCAAATCTTCTACCGGGTGATTTAAACAATGTATTCTTCACAATTTGTGGATCTACTGCAATTGACTCTGCAATTAAAATAATTCAGGCATATCAGCACGCAATTGGCCAATCGCAACGTGTAAGATTTGTATCAAGAGAGCGTGCGTACCATGGTGTAAATATCGGAGGAACCTCTTTAAGTGGCATGATTAAAAACCGTGAGATATTTACTGCAACAATGCCTGGAGTTATTCATTTAAGACACACTTGGTTAGAAGAAAATAAATACACAAAAGGTCAGCCGCAACATGGAGCTCATCTTGCTGAGGACCTTCAGAGGTTCGTAGAAATGTATGGTCCCGAGTCTATTGCTGGGTGTTTCGTTGAACCCATTGCTGGCTCAACAGGAACCATTGTTCCACCTATTGGATATTTAGAAAGGCTAAGAGAAATTTGTGATAAATATGGAATTGTTCTTGTTTTTGACGAAGTAATAACTGGTTTTGGGAGAACAGGAAAATCATTTGGGGCTGTAAAATACAATGTACAGCCTGATATGATTACTATGGCAAAGGCTATTACCAATGGAGCGCAGCCTATGGGGGCAGTTGGTGTTTCAGATAAAATTTACAATGCAATTGTTGATAATGGACCAGAGCACGGAGTAGAGTTTTTTCACGGATATACTTACTCAGGTCATCCAGCTTGTGTAGCAGCTTCTCTTGCTACTTTGGATGTATATGAGAAAGAGGATGTGTTTGCGAGAGCAGAAAAGATGTCACCATATTTCATAGACGCTGTGTTTGATGCATTTCAGGATATACCAATTGTTACAGATGTAAGAGCTGATGGAATGATGGCTGCTTTTGATCTAGCGATTGATAAAAACCCTGGCGTGAGAGGATATGATGCTCAAAAGAAGACGTTTGCTAATGGTGTTCACATAAAATTTACTGGGGATGCTGGTATAGTTGCTCCTGCGTTAATTGCTGAAGAAAAACACATAGATGAAATGCTTCAAAGAATTAAAGAGGTCTTAGTAAAATACTAGCATCTTGTATGTCAAAGCTTCCTTCACACACAGAGGTTGTTATTATTGGAGGAGGCATTGCTGGTACAAGCATTGCATACCACCTTGCTGAGAGAAATGTTCAGGTCACATTGGTTGAGAGAAAGAGTCTAACTTGTGGTACAACTTGGCATGCAGCTGGATTGGTTGGTCAATTAAGGGCAACAAAAAATCTTACAAAAATGGCCAAGTATTCAACGGAGCTTTATCATAAGCTTAACCAGAAAGAAGATCTATCAGCTGGATTTTTGATAAATGGTTCAGTTTCTATTGCTGAAAATGAAGGACGTTATCAAGAAATGAGCAGAGGCGCGTCAATGGGTCGAAGTTATGGATTGGAAATAAATGAAATTTCAATTGATGAAGTAAAAGAGAAATACCCACTTCTCGATACAAAGCATGTAAAAGGAGCTTGGTTTTTGCCTCAGGACGGTCAAATTAACCCGGTAGACATTACAATGTGCCTTGCAAAAGAAGCAAGAAGAATGGGTGCAAACATTATTGAAAATAACAAAGTCATTTCAATCGAACAAGAAGGTGACAAGGTCACAAAAGTTATTACAGAACTAGGTGATATTGCATGTGATAAGATTGTTATATCTGCTGGAATGTGGAGTAGGGAAGTAGGTAAAATGTGCGGGGTAAATATTCCTCTGCATGCATGTGAACATTTTTACGCTGTAACTGAATATTCAGAAGATATACCAAAAAATTTACCCATCTTAAGAAACCCAGATGCCTATATTTATGTGAAGGAAGACGCTGGAAAACTTTTAATAGGCGCCTTTGAAAAGAAAGCAAAACCTTGGGGCATGAACGGTATTCCTGAAGATTTCGAATTTGATAGTTTGCCAAACGATCTTGATCATTTCGGACCTATTTTAATGGAAGCAATGGATAGGCTTCCAATACTGAATGAGCTTGGCATTAAAACATATTTTAATGGACCTGAAAGCTTCACACCTGATGATAGGTATTATTTAGGCAAAGTTCCTTACAAAGAAAATATATTTGTTTCAACTGGCTTCAATTCAATAGGAATACAATCTGCTGGAGGAGTTGGCAAAGTTATGGCTGATTGGATCATAAATGACAAAAGTAAGATTGATTTGTGGGATGTAGATGTCGCTAGAGTATTAGATTTTCAAGATGATGATGAATATCTAAGAGAAAGAAGCTCTGAAACGCTTGGGCTCTTGTACGCTGTACATTGGCCCTACTATCAATTTGAAACTTCTAGAAACAAAATTAAATCACCACTTTACGTCCAACTTGAAAAAGAAGGAGCTTGCTTTGGAGAAGCGGCTGGATGGGAAAGGCCGAATTGGTTTACTAATAATGGTCAAAGACCTCAATATCAATACTCGTATCATAAACAAAATTGGTTTGAAAATGTAAGGAGCGAATGTATTGCTGTAAGAAATGATATTGGCCTATTTGAACTTACATCTTTTTCTAAGTTTATTATTCGAGGAGATGATATAGTTAATTTTTTAAATTATATGTGTGTAAGTGAGATGAATGTACCAGTTGGGCGAATTATATACACACAAATGTTAAATGACGAAGCTGGAACAGAAGGTGACATTACTTTTACGAGAATAAGTGAAAATGAATATATGTTTGTTACAGGTCCAACTGCACATAATAAAGACTATTACTGGTTATTATCTCATTCAAAAAAATTTAAAAATATAGAAATTATTGACGTTACGAAAAAATATGGCTGTCTTTCAATAATGGGACCCAACTCAAGGGAGCACCTTCAAAGAATATGTAATGAGGATATTTCAAATGAAACATTACCGTTTGGATTTTCTAAGAAAATAAATCTTGGCGGCACTGAATGTAGGCTTCATAGAATAACATATGTAGGCGAGCTGGGTTTTGAAATATACATTCCTTATAATAATTTGGAAAAAGTATTCGATGTTGTTTATGCAAAAAATGGAAAGAGCCCAGTAAAACTTGCAGGCTATCATGCACTAAATTCACTGAGAATGGAGAAAGGATATCTTCATTGGGGGCATGATATTGGAGTTGAGGAAAACCCTTTTGAAGCGGGTGTTGGATTTTGTGTAAATCTTAATAAAAAGAATCCTTTTTTAGGACAGGCAGCACTTGAAGAAAAGAAGAAATCTGGTCTCAGTAAAAGAAAAGTAAATTTTGCATTATCTAACAATGACTTATTAATTTATCACAATGAGCCAATCTATTTTGACGGTAAGATTGTTGGTGAAATTTCTTCAGGTATGTATGGTTTCTATTTAGACAAATCATTGGGCATGGGTTACATTTCAAACAATGACAGCTACTTTATTGAAGAAATGATGAGTCATCAAAAATTTGAAATTGAAGTTGCAGAAACTAAATATTCTGCAGAGGGGTCAATAAATTGTTTTTATGATCCAGGCAGAGAAAAAATATTAGTATAGAAAGTATTGTTATGACTAAAATGACCACAGAAGAAGCATTCGTTAAAGTTTTACAAAAACACGGAATACAGCACGCATTTGGAATAATTGGATCTGCATTCATGCCAATTTCCGATTTATTTCCAAAAGCAGGCATTACTTTCTGGGATGTAGCTCATGAAAATAACGGCGGTATAATCGCAGACGGCTATACAAGAGCGACAGGAAAAATGTCTATGTGCATTGCACAAAATGGCCCGGGCATTACTAACTTTGTTACGCCAATAAAAACTGCATACTGGAATCACACTCCAATGCTTCTGGTTACTCCACAAGCGGCTAATAAAACTATAGGACAAGGTGGCTTTCAAGAAGTAGAACAAATGGCATTGTTTAAAGATATGGTTTGCTACCAGGAGGAAGTGAGAGACCCTACTAGAGTTGCAGAAGTACTAAATCGAGTAATTTCAAAAGCATTCAAAGGTTCCGCGCCAGCACAAATAAATATTCCTCGCGACATGTGGACACAAGTTATAGATATCGAGTTGCCGCCAATAATAAAATTTGAGAGACCATCTGGAGGAAGCGAAGCAATAAAAGAAGCTGCAAAACTTCTATCTAATGCTGACTTTCCAGTAATATTATCAGGAGCTGGGGTGGTCTTAGCTGATGCAATCAATGACTGCAAAGCTTTAGCTGAAAAATTAGATTCACCTGTTGCTTCAGGCTATCAACATAATGATAGTTTTCCAGGTAGTCATCCACTTGCAGTGGGGCCTTTAGGTTATAACGGCTCAAAAGCTGCTATGGAGTTAATTTCTAAAGCAGACGTTGTTCTTGCATTAGGGACTAGACTCAACCCATTTTCAACATTGCCTGGCTACGGAATAGATTATTGGCCAAAAGATGCAGCTATTATTCAGGTCGATATAAATTCTGATAGAATTGGATTAACAAAAAAAGTTTCAGTAGGTATATGCGGTGATGCAAAACAAGTTGCTCAGCAATTATTAAATAGCCTTTCTCCTGAAGCGGGAAACAAAAATAGAGATGAGAGGAAAGCTCTAATTCATCAAACCAAATCTGCTTGGTTGCAAACATTGAGTAGTATGGACCATGAAGATGACGATCCTGGAACATCATGGAATGAGGAAGCTAGAGTGAGGGATGCAGATCGCATGTCTCCTCGCATGGCTTGGAGGGCAATACAGAATGGCTTGCCAAAAAATGCAATAATTTCATCCGACATAGGCAATAACTGTGCAATTGGAAATGCTTATCCAACATTTGAAGAAGGTAGAAAATATTTAGCTCCTGGTCTTTTTGGGCCTTGCGGTTATGGCTTCCCTTCAGTTTTAGGAGCTAAAATAGGCTGTCCAAATATTCCTGTTGTTGGTTTCGCTGGAGATGGAGCTTTTGGCATAAGTATGAATGAAATGACATCTTGCGCTAGGGAAGAATGGCCTGCAATTACAATGGTGATATTTAGAAACTATCAGTGGGGCGCCGAAAAAAGAAATTCGATATTATGGTATGACAATAATTTCGTTGGTACCGAACTAGATCCAGAATTAAGCTACGCAAAAGTTGCAGAAGGCTGTGGATTGAAGGGTGTTATAGTTAAAACTATGGATGAGCTAACAAATTCACTCAGAACTGCGTGTGAAGAACAGTCAGATGGAGTTACAACTTTTATTGAAGTTATTTTAAATCAAGAACTTGGGGAACCTTTCAGACGAGATGCAATGAAAAAACCAGTTGAAGTTGCAGGCATCAATCTTGATGATATGAGCCAAGAGCAGCACGGTTAAACTCTTTGAAGAGTGTGCATTCGCGACCTTGCACTATCTTTGTGGTTAGGCAAAGCAATAAAAGGTTTTGATAATTTGATATAATTGTACTCATTCGATCTTTTTTCTAATTCACGCTTAAATCCAAGTTTTGAGAAAATTTTTTCTGAAATAGAGAGTATGAGATAACCCCCAGGCTTTGTTAATCTAATTAACTCCTTTATTGATGAAGGTCCTACATGACCTGACGTTAAAACACCTGTGCATATAACTAAATCAAATTGATTTCCTTTTAAACTTGTTTTTTTACTTAACGACTCGCAAACTAGTTTTTTATATATTTTTTTAGAGTGAGCTACTCTTAACATATCTTTTGAATAATCTATCCCTACGATATTATTATAACGAAGAGCTTTCAAAACTTCAGCGACATAGCCAGTACCACACCCTGCATCAAGAATTTTTGAGCCCCTCTTTACACTTATATACTTTTCTAGAATCTGTTTAACTTTACTTGGGTAAGCGTAGCCCCAGTCTTTTAGGTCACTGTCATAACCG
>CACHAK010000002.1 GCA_902577765.1 uncultured Pelagibacteraceae bacterium
GAAGAAAACATCGAAGAACTTTTGCTCTTAGATCCTAACAATATTCACTTTCTTAATATCTATTCAATTAAACTTCAAAAACAGAGAAATTACTTTGCAGCCATTGGAGTATTAAAAAAAATAATTGAGATTGACAGTTCGCTTTTGACTTTTCGCTTAGAATTAGCGCGATTGCAATTTACTATTCATGACCTGGATGAATCTAAGAAAAACTTTTTGTATGTCTATAATAAAGATATTCCGATAAATGTAAGGAATAATATTAGATATTATCTAAGACAAATTGAGAGTCTTAGTCCGGCCAGAGTTAATTATAATTTTAAAATCAGTTACAATGACAATATTAATAACGGAACATATGCGGATACGGTTAAAGTATTTGGTATACCATTCAAAGTTAATAAAGAAGCCAAAGCAAAAGAAAGCTTCGAGTTATTTACAGACATTAATGGATCATATAACTTTGATTCAAACAGTCATTCATTTAATACTGGCTTCATTATTAATCATTCCAACTTTACCGGCAGTACTTATGATCGATTAAAGTACGGTCTAAACATAGGTCAAACGCATAATATAGATAGACGAAAATTTAATTGGTCCTTATTGCTTTCAAGAGATGAAATGGATAGTAATCCTCTTATTAACTCAAAAGAATTGAAAGTTTCTAACATACTAAATTATAAACCTAACATTCTCATAGAATCTACAATAGGTCTGGGTGAGAATGATTATTATAATAATGCAAATTATAATTCTGAAAACAAATTCATCAATTTTTCTATTAACTACATTGGTAAAAAAAATACAAATTATGCTGCTAATTTAAAATTCATGGATAATGATGCGGAGTACAGGCCATACGGGAATAAAAAAATATATCTTTCATCTTCAATTGCTTCAGGGCTACCAAAAGGTTTTTTTTGTACATTTCAGATAGGAATAGAGGATGTTGACTATGATGCTTACCAACCCATATGGTTAACTACTAGGGAAGATCGATTGAAATTTTTCTCTATAACTTTAAGAAATGATCATATCTACATAGGTAATTTCTATCCTGAAGTTAGTATTACTTTAAGAGAAAATGAGTCTAATGTTCCTGTTTATCAAACAGAGTCCGACAGTATTTCACTTTATTTCTTAAAAGACTTTTAATATAAATTAATTTACTATTTGATAAGTTTATATGATCTTATTTAAGTTTATAAATTCTTATTATTTGTTATTGCTTTTTTCGGCAATTTTCTTCTTTAATTTTGTCAATAATTCCTTTTCCTCCGAAACTTCTCATATTGGCATATATTTATCCGGCAAGTCTTACGAGGAGACAGATTTATCTGGAGATCCTTTCATGGCTCAATCGGGTTTTATGATTGGACTTGCAGGAAGGGCAGATGAAATATCCGACGAATTTTATGTTGGCTCAAAAGGAAGAATTGGCTGGGGTCAAGTTGATTATACTTCTGAAGATACAGGAACCATGGAAGATATTTCTGATTACCACATTGAGGGATCAGTTTATGGGGGGCCAACTTTTGGAGAAAAAGATCAATTTGCATTATATATCGGCCTTGGAGGAAGATATCTTTATAATGCAAGTGGATACAGGCTATCTTCTACTGGTCATGCAGGATATGATCGGATTTCAAGATACTTGTATGCTCCAATTGGAATAAGAATTTCAAATATAAATAGCAATAGAGTTATAGTCTTTAATTTAGAGTATGATTATTTCATTCAGGGAATTCAAGAGTCAAAACTTAGTCAAGCTGGACCATCTTATAGCGATGTCACTCATTCCCAGGACTCTGGATATGGAATAAAACTTACAGCAGGTTTTTTTGGTGTTCAAAAAGACAAAGGAGGATTTGAACTATATTTAGATCTATGGGATATAGACGACTCTAAGCCCGCATCAGGATTTTACGAGCCAAGGAATGTAACAACCGAATTTGGTTTTAGAATTTATTTTTAAAAATTAATTTACGAACTTCATTATACATTAATTCATAGCTCTCGATCGAATTTTGATGGTTTCCAATCCTTTGGGGCAAGTTCCAAATCTTCGAATTCAAATGCGGGTGCGACCGTGCATCCAATCAAGCTATACGCTCCAGTAGATTTCAAAGCAAACCAAGTTCCCTTTTCTACAGTGTACATAAAATTATTATTAGAACCTATCTCATCAATCTGGAATTCGACACCGTCCTTAGAAGTAAATATATTTAGGGGACTACCAGAGTAAAAATGTAAAGTTTCAGTTTTTGTTATTCTGTGCCAGTGCGAGTTTTCGTGCTTTTCAAGTAAAAAATATATATGAGTGACATCATCATTTCTAAAAATCTCAACATAATGACCCCCCTCAGGATGAGGTTCCATTTTATGTTCTTCTACTAAACTATTAATAAGATCTTTATTACTCATAGTGAGTTGGATTATATACCTATTACTTTAATCAAATCCAGTTTCAATTTGACCAAAACTTTAAGTAAAAATAATTAAGAAAAGAAATAAAATGAAAGCTATCTGAAGTAAGAAGAAGATAATTAGTTTAATTCTTTATTGCTGTACATGTATCCACTACAGCTCTAATTTGTTATATACCTTAAATCGACACTTTTGGTATTCCCTTGCTATAATATTATGCAAATCTGTCATATCCCATACCTCATCTATATCTGTCAATAAAGACGATGTATCAATGTCATACTCAGGATCATGATGTTTTTTTAAAATTATTTTTTGTGCAAAAGGGCCAGAGCTTTGAAGAATTTCTAGCCAACGTTCAGTATCATAGAGATAACCGTCGTCTAGAAGATAAAAAATACGCTCACCTCTTTTTTCTGAGTATGCAACGAATAATTCCTCTTCATAATTTGTGTACTCTTCTCCATTGTATGGTTGTTCTATTACTTCTAAAGCAAATTTAAATCCATCATCTGCTCTATTTGCTGAGTAACTAGTAAAATAAAAATCAACATCTAACTCGTCGCACCTTTCTTTATTCATCGATATAGCCATCATATTTTCTGATACCATTCCAAAAGCGTCAATATTAATCCATTCTTCATCACTCTCATGGTCAACATTCCAATAAGTGGGATTTGCTTTTGCTATCAAAGTATTTGATAATAGAAAAAGAATTACTGTGGCATTTAATAACAAATTAAACATTTTCATTTCTCACTTTCTCTCTTGCTACATCAACATACTTGGCAATCCGGGCATAACTTTCTTCAGGGTATGATCGCATTAATTTGATTAAGACTTCATCACCCGATGACATAACTAAATCATTTAAATGATCGGCCATTCTTTCCCCCTCTTGTGCTTCATCCTCACTAATTGCCATTCCTCGAACATAAACGCCGTCTCTCATTGCTGAGTCAAGAGTTACACCAAATTCATGTGTCATATCTTCACCACAGTGTTGGCATGTTTCAGCGTTTAATAAATTCATGCCACCACAATGATCACATATTTTATATTGAGGTGATCTTTGAGGAAACTCATGACCACATTCGGTACATTCACTTGCATTCAAATTACAATCTGAATGGCACTCTGGACATACTTTTTTCTTGGGACGATTTGTATCTTTTCTAAACTTAGGCGGCATTTCTCTCTCTATTCTTTCAGCAAATGTCTCAAAAGTTTTGTAGGCAGGCATAATAACATAAGCACGTGTGTTATCGTTTGGAATATAATTTCTAACAACCCTACCTACGGCTTGACGAAAAAAAAGCTCTGTCATCGCGTTTGGTAAATAGACAAGAACTCTTAATCGAGGGATATCAACTCCTTCACTGACCATCTGAACAGAAACAAGCCACTTTTCTTTATTTCTCTTAAAAGCTTTAAGCTTATTATTTGAACCCTTTTCCTCGTTATGAACAATAACTGGTTTTTCATTTGTTAAGTGTTCAATTATTTGAGCCATATGATTTGCAGTTGGTATATCTGGCGCAATCACCAATCCACCTGCATCTGGTATAGTTAACCTTGCCGAGTCTAGTTCATTAATTCCTTCCTTGATCATTGTCGACATATAAGATTTTAGGTCAGGAGTATTAGGATTTTCATTGAGATGTTTGATTGTCGTTGCAAGGTTATAGAAATCCATAGCCTTATCGATCATTGGAATTCTTTTAATTTTCTTCCTCTGCTCTTCACTAATTTTAGGCCCTGTTTTTCCTGATATCTCAACTTTATCACCATCTAGGAAGTCAAAAATAAAATTTCCTTCGTGTTTGTGAAATGTGACTGGCCTACAGTATCCAAGTGCGACAGCCTCACCATAAGTTAGTACGTAAGTTCCATCTATTGGATGAACAATTGTTTTTGATTTTTTATCAGTCTCTAGCCAAACAGCATCCTTTCCGTCTGATCTATATGGTGTTCCAGTTAAGATCAATTCATATTTAGCACTGTCTTCAAAAGCTTTAATTACATTTGTACCCCATGACTTATCTAAGGCAGCATGGTGTTGTTCGTCACATATGACTAAAGTCTTGTAAGAGCAACATAGAGTATGAAATGCATCAAGTAGCGATTTTAAAGATTGCCATGTAGTTGAATAGTGTGTGCCATAAGATAGAAGATCATCTTTGTCTCCCCCGCTAACTTTCATCATGTCGGAGCCAAGAATAACTTTTGCATCAGATGACCACTGCTTTACAACTTCATTAGAAGGAGCAACAACGACAACTTTGTCAATTTTTCTTTCTCTTAAAAGTTCTTTGGCAATTACCAGCGCTGTATAAGTCTTACCAGATGCTGGTGCAGCATTAATAACAAATTTATTCGATGTCTCTTTTTCAAACCATTTTTTACACTTTGAAAGTGCCTCTGCTTGCCAGGGTCTTAAATCTATAGTCATATTTTATTTCCTTTCTTCAGGTTACAGGACACGCATAATGCTTGCCCGTTATTAAGAATAGTTGTCCCCCCTTTACTCCATGGAACTTTATGATCACCGTGAAATTTTTTATTTAGAGGTATCTTACAAATTGAACATTGATTGCCAGACAGGATGGCTAATATCTTTTTTTCACGTTTGGTAAAAAATCTTTTTTCAATCATTATTTACCAACCCAATATTCTGTCATTAAGATTTCTTTTACAGGAAGATTTGATGGTTCCTGAAAGCTGCAAAACTTGTTTAACCGTTTTAAAACGGAAAGCATGGTAACTTTTCTCTTATGAATAATCATTCCTTCTTCCCTAAAATGTGTAAGAGTTCTAGTTGGACTTTGAACTCCAAACATAGCCATCATTTCTAGTATCGAAATGGTATTGCCTTCTTCCATAAATTCTCGAAGTGCCATTACCTTTCCTTTTTGATAGTTTGTTTTTGTCATTATGTTTCTCCTTTATTAATTAAACTCATTTATTCTGTTGTACTCTTTACTCAGCGTTAACCATGGTGAATGTTCAACCATTTTATAAACATCTCTCGCGTAGTAATTTTCTCGTCCAAGCGGCTTTATCATATGGTCAATTTCTCTTCTTCTATCTCTGTGAGACAATTCAACCAGTTTTTGAGCGAGGCTTAAAATTTCAACTCTGGGTTTTGAATTACCCAGATGAGACAGAAGTTCTTGGTAAATAAGATATATCCTGTCTGATTTTCTTAATTTTCTATTTTGTTTCTTCATATTCCTTAAAAAAATTTTTAAAAAAAGTTTCTTTAAGGTATGAAATCTATTTATCTATAAATAGTCAGTAGAATGACTTTTTTGCGGACAAAAATACTTATTAATTTTCAGTGATTTAGTGTCTGTTCAATTTTCCCTGAAAGATCTAGTTAGATAGAGGAAGTTGATTAATTTACTTGCTATTAAACTTTTTCTCCTTGGAAATAGAATCTTAATCTTATTAATTTATAAGTCATAAGAATATAAATAGCAGAAAATGGAGCCAAGAAGCCTAATAATATAACGATCCAGTTTAAAGATGATAAAGAGGGGTCATTTCTTACTACTTGTACAGCGATTAAGCAAAGTAATGGAAATAGTATTGCAATTATTGATAACATAACTAGCTCAACTTTATAAGAACCTCTAAAAGAGCGAAGTTCTTCTCTATAATCAAATTTATCTTTGGGATCTTGCGTAGCAGCATTCCATGCATAAAAAGACCATTTCAATTTATGGTAAGTAAAATTGTAACTTGTTAAGATTGATATTGCTGTAGGCCATGCAGCTAATAAATATAAAACTATTGTGAAACCATCAATTAAGGTAGTGTAGCCTAATTTTGGTAAATCCTGATCGATTATATATGTATAAGCAGTTAGTGATAAAAAACTTACAATAGTCACTGTTAAGCGCGCTTCAACATTCTTTGGGTGAATATAAAGAGACATAAATGCCAAAAAGATAATTATATATGCTGGCAGATAAACTTTAAAAATAAAGTAAAGATAGTTTCTATCGATAGAAATATTTAGGTTGTAAATAGTTTTGTCTTCATTCCAGTAAACATCATTCCATCTATCGGGAACGATGCTAGCTTCCCTAATATCCCAATTTAACAGTTTTAAATTTTTAGTAAGGTAATCATCCCACTCTAAGAAAAGCCAAGTGTCATTAATCGGAATTTCATCAGCGTCCGCAAATAACTTTAGATTTATTGTCTGACGATCTAATGGAAATGCCTTAAAATTAAAATCTCCTTGAAATAAAGCGGTACCTTTACTCCAATATATCATCTCGGAAATTGGAGTGTTTTCATCTTCATAGAGATTTCCTTCTGGGTAATTTTGAATTTCAAAATATTCTTCAACCATGTCACTTGACTCCTCAACTCTATTTTGAAAACTGAGTTGAGGGTACCAGAGGCCTAAAGATTTGAATTTTTCAACACTATACTGGCAATTGCCTATAGTCTCATCATAGCTACTAATTTTGTATTTGGATCTTAAGTTTTCAATTATTGAAGCAATTTCATAATTGTCCCAGCGATACTCAAATGTATAAGCAATTTTAAATTTGTTCGTTTTAGGAAAAATTTCAATGAAATTGTCAATTATTACAGTTGGCCAAACTCTTATTTGTCCATCATAAAGTGGCTCAATCTCTACGAAGTTTATTTCATCATTCAATGAATCATTTTTAATATATTCAACTCTATATTTTTTAGTCTTGTCGTTAATAACATCTGTTTCAGGCTCTAAAAGGTTCATTACCTCATCTTTTTTTAAAACATTTAATTTCTGTCCATCTATTGATATCAATCTATCTCCAAATGAAAAAAAATCAGATGATTCAAATGTTTTTCCCTCACCATTTTTAATTAAAGTATTGAATACAATTGGATTACCGGCGTTATCTCTTTTTATAGTCCACTCTTCATTCTCAGAATCATAAGAGTAATCAAGATTTATACCTAATGAGTTTCGACCCTCAAAATCTAATGGCGGCAAGTCGAGTCTTTCTTCAATTTGATTATTCTTAATCTCGGTTGATAAGGCATCACAAAACGTTTGTGAATAAGCATTTCCAGAAAGTAAAATAAGAAAAATAATTAAAATTCTCATGAAGTTAGCTTATTTAATTATTTATTTTGAACCAAACAATATTTACCCCCAACTGGCCGAAAGGAGAAAAAAAACCAGTCAGGAGTAACTTTATGAGGTAAAACAACAATAAAACCCTCATATTTAAATTTTTAAAGACTGATGGAGGTCAATATGAGTTTGCCTTTAAAAATTGCTTCTTATTATTAGTAAAAATTAGCTGCAAGATAGTCCGTATATTGATTTATTTAAGGACTAATCCAAACTATAATAATTTATGGCAAATTGGTATGAAAGAGAGTTCGCCTCATTAGAACAAGCTCTTCAAGCAGTCGTTAGAAACCTGAGCGAAGAATCAATAAAAAATGCGACAGGTAAAACTAAAGACTATTTTCTACGTGTCAGTGATCCAAGGGAAGATAGCAAGCGTCATCTTCAGCATCGAGACTCAATAAAATTGGACATTGAATGCCTTAGAGAAGGCAAGGGGCATCCAATATTAAATGCACACCAAGCTCAAGTAGACAAATTTCTCAAAAGTAGCAATAAACAAATTGATATTAAAAATACTATTCTCGGAATGCAAGTAAGATTAGGATATCTTACAGAGGATATACAAAAAGCTCTTGATCCCTCTGGTCCATCTGGAGAAAAAATTGACAGAAATGAAAAGGATGATCTTTCTAAGAAGATTTTGAAACTTGAAGAAAAAATCGCGGACCTTAAAATTTCTATTGGACTCCAAAAGTAAAAAATTAAATTTACCTGTTCATTCGATTGTCGATTAAATCATCGACAACTGCCGGTTCGGCCAATGTAGAAGTATCGCCAAGATTGCCGTATTCATTTTCTGCAATCTTTCTTAAAATTCGTCTCATAATTTTGCCGGAACGTGTCTTTGGAAGACCGGGGGCCCATTGAATAAGATCGGGTGATGCAATGGGCCCAATTTCTTTTCGAACCCAAGCAACCAGTTCTTTATATAATTCATCAGAAGTTTCTTCACCTGCGTTTAAGGTTACGTAAGCATAAATTCCCTGACCTTTAATTTCATGAGGGTAACCAACAACCGCCGCTTCACTGACTTTAGGATGAGCAACGAGAGCCGATTCAACTTCAGCTGTTCCCATTCTGTGACCGGATACATTTATTACATCATCTACTCTTCCAGTGATCCAGTAATAACCATCTTCATCTCTCCTACAACCATCCCCTGTAAAATATTTCCCATCAAATTGTGAAAAATACGTTTCTATAAATCTTTTATGATCTCCGTAAACTGTTCTCATTTGTCCAGGCCAAGAATCTGCTAAACAAAGAGAACCCTCGCAAGCACCTTCAAGAATTTTTCCTTCAGCATCTAAAATTTCAGGTTTGACTCCAAAGAAAGGCTTTGTTGCTGAACCTGGTTTTTGTGCAATGGCGCCAGGAAGAGGTGTTATTAAAATACCCCCGGTTTCAGTTTGCCACCATGTATCAACGATTGGACATTTTTTATCACCAACGACATTATAATACCACATCCACGCTTCTGGATTAATTGGCTCACCAACTGTCCCAAGTAATTTTAGCGAGGACCTGCTTGTTTTTTTAACAGGTTCTTCACCTTCTCGCATCAATGCTCTTATTGCAGTTGGCGCAGTATAGAAAATATTAATTTTGTGTTTATCGACCACTTCCCAAAATCTAGAAGCGCTTGGATAGTTTGGAACACCCTCAAACATGACGGTGACGGCACCATTCGCCAGTGGACCATATACAATGTAACTGTGTCCCGTAACCCAGCCCACATCTGCTGTGCACCAATAAACATCACCCTCTTTATAATCAAAGACATATTGATGTGTCATCGAGGCATAAACCATATACCCTCCTGTGGTATGCATGACTCCTTTCGGTTTTCCAGTTGATCCAGATGTATAAAGGATAAAGAGAGGATCTTCTGCTGACATTTCCTCAAGTGGACAGTCATCGGATTCTTTTTCTGTTAGTTCGTGATACCAAACATCTCTATCGTCTACCCAACCAATATCTCCACCTGTTCTTTTAACAACAATACAATGACGTACGCCACCTGAAATCGAAATTGCTTCATCTGTATTTTTCTTTAATGGAATTGCTTTGCCACCTCTTACACCTTCATCCGCAGTGATCACAATATCTGATTTACAATCACTTATTCTTCCAGCTAACGAGTCTGGAGAGAAACCTCCAAATACAACTGAGTGAATTGCGCCAATTCTTGTACAAGCAAGCATTGCATAAGCTGCTTCAGGAATCATTGGCATATAAATAGTTACCCGATCGCCTTTTTTAACTCCAAGAGTTTTCATGCCGTTAGCAAGTTTTGATACCTCGCTGTGCAATTCTTTATAAGATATGTGTTTTGAGTCTGCTGGATTATCACCTTCCCAAATGATTGCGGTTTGATCTGCTTTATCTTTTAAATGCCTATCAATACAGTTGCTTGATGCGTTCAAGGTACCATCGTAATACCACTTGATTGCAAAATTATCTTTATTGTAAGAAACGTCTTTTACTTTTGTATAGGGTTTAATCCAATCAATTCTTTTACCGTGTTCACTCCAAAACTCTTCATTGTTATTGAGAGAATTTTCATACCATTTATTATATTTGTCAGAATTAATCTGAGCTTCTGCAGACCATTCACTGCTTACTTCAAACTTTTCATTTTCACTCATAAGGAAATTATCTTATTTGATACCGCCGAGATTGCAAATAATTGTCCACGACTTTTTGTCAATTGGCATAACCGAGAGACGAGACTGTTTGACCAAGGCTAAGTGATTGAGTTTTGGATGCTCTTTTATTTGAGTCAGGTTTACTTTATTTTTAAGGGCTTTCACAGCTGCCACTGACACCATCCCAAAGCGTTTTGATTTATCTGTAGGATCAGGATGATATTTCTTAACGACTTTTACTATACCGACAATATCTCTTTCTTTGACCGAGTGATAAAAAAAACAAAGATCTCCTTTCTCCATTTTTTTCATATTGTTCGATGCTTGGTAGTTTCTGACACCATCCCAGCCCTCACCTTTACTGCCGGCTTTTACTTGTTGTGCCCACGACCATGTTTCAGGTTCAGATTTCATTAACCAGTAGTTCATTTATTCCTTTGTGATTGGTCTATTTAAAAGTTCTTGAATTGTAACATCAATATTTTTCTTTCGGTACAAAACTTTATAAATAGCGTCATTGATTGGCAAATCCAATTTCTTTTCAATCGATAGTTTTTTTAATGCCCTAACAGTGAACACCCCTTCAGCGACTGAAAATTTTTTTTCTATGATTTGATTAAGTGTTTTACCTTTTGCAAGATCAATTCCTAGAGAAAAGTTTCTAGACTCTTTAGATGAACATGTAAGAAACAAATCTCCCATACCAGATAGTCCAGCAAGCGTACTTTTTTTTGCGTTCATAGATTGGGCTACAATTTTTATTTCAGCAAAACTTCTCGAAATAATTGAAGCAACTGCATTTTCACCATATTTCTTTCCAAAAACAATACCACTAGCTATTGCATAAATGTTTTTTAGAGCTCCAGCAATTTGTGACCCAATAATATCATCTGATAAGTATGGCCTCAATGTAGGCGACTTAATGAGCTGAGCAATTTGTTTTGCAACTTGTTCACTTTTTGAAGCAACAACAGTAGCTGCCGGTAAACCTTTTGCGATCTCAGCAGCAAAATTGGGTCCTGATATAATAGCAATTTTATTTTTTGGAAATATGGAAGTAACAATTTCACTTGGTAATTTTAAGCTACTCATTTCTATCCCTTTCGAGCAGCAAACAAATATTGTTTTGGTTTTTATATTTTTTTTTATCTTTAATAAATTGGTTGTTAAATATTGAACCGGTGAAACCAGAAATAAAATATCACAGTTGACAACATCAGTTATAGATGTTGTGCATTTAATTCTTTTACTTAGCTTGATCTTTGGTAAGTATCTTTTATTTTCAGATAATTTGTTAATATTTTCACAAACACTTTTTTCTTTCGCCCAAAGAATAACTTTTTCTTTTTTTGTTATAATATTTGCTAATGCAGTTCCCCATGCACCTGCACCAATTACACCCACTTTATATTTTACACTATCCTTCAACTGCCCTTTTACCTTTCATGAATACAGCATTTTTATCAAGAGGCCATCTTGGACGCGGTTTGAAATTCAATTTATTAAATTTTTTTCTCTCAAATCTCTCAATTCCTGCAAGCGCAATCATTGCGCCATTATCGGTACAGTATTTCATTGATGGAAATAAAAACTCACAATTTTCTTTCACACCTAATTGTTCAAGCGATTGTCTTATACTTTTGTTAGCCGCGACACCTCCAGCAACAACTATTTTTAAATTTTTTTTAGCTCTTACTGAGTTTCTGAAATCATTTATCGCATTCTGAGTTTTGACAAATATAATTTTGTTTATTGTTTCCTGAAACGAAGCGCTCATATCTCTTTTGAATTTTTCTGTACGTCTATTTTTTACAACAATATTTGCTACTGCAGACTTGAGTCCTGCAAATGAAAAATGAGAATTTTTCTCATGTATTAATGGCATGGGTAATTTAAATTTATTCTTATCTCCATCTAAAGCATATTGTTCTATTTTTGGACCCCCAGGATAGCCAAGTCCTAATAGTCTGGCAGTTTTATCAAAAGCTTCTCCCAAAGCATCATCAATTGTTGTTCCAATCCGCTTATATGTGTCAAATTTCTTAATGATTGTAAATTCAGTATGACCACCTGAAACCAATAATAACAGATAAGGATAATTAATTTCTCTTTCTAGTTTAATAGAAAGAGCGTGACCCTCTAAGTGATTAATTGCAATGAAGGGTTTTTTTAAATAATTAGCAAGTGTTTTGCCCGCTATCACACCAACTAACAAACCCCCCAGCAATCCTGGCCCAGCAGTTGCAGCGATCGCATGAATTCCTCTGAATGAAACATTTGCCTTCTTCAGTGCTAATTTAATGACTTCATGAATAACATCAGAGTGAGCTCGAGCAGCAAGTTCTGGAACTACCCCGCCATAGATTTTATGAATATCGATTTGAGATCTCACAATATTTGAGAGAACTCGAACTTTATTTCCTTTTTTTTCGACAATAGCTACGGAGGTTTCATCGCAACTAGATTCAATGCCGATAACCCTTATTAATTTTTTTCTCATATATATAAAGTAATCAAATTGAATTAATTTTAGTGATTTAATATATTATCACAATGTACCACATATAAGGCTTAGAATAAGAATTTATGTCAAATTTAGAAAAAATTACGATTGGAGTCAGAGAAAGTAAATTAGCTCTTGCTCAATCTGATATTTTTTTACGTGAGGCAAATAAAATAGATGAAATCAAAAATAATTATTCTTTTGAGGTTAAAACTTTTAAAACTAAAGGGGATATTTTCAATACCCACAGACTTGATCAAATAGGGGGCAAAGGACTATTTATAAAAGAAATTGAAGAGCAGATTATCGCTGGAAATGTGGACATTGGGATCCATAGTTTAAAAGATTTACCCGCATTTGGTGAGTTTTCAGATCTTGAAATTTCTTGCTGGCTTAAGAGAAATGATACGCACGATGCACTGATTTCAAATAGTGGAAAAGGTATTTTGGAATTACCCGCAGGGTCAGTAATAGGTACAAGCTCAATTAGAAGAAGGGCACAGGTATTAAATTTAAGAACAGATCTTAAAATTAAGTTATTGAGAGGAAATGTAGATACCCGACTTAAGAAACTAAAGGATGGTCAATATGATGCAATCATTCTGAGTTTAGCAGGAATGCAAAGACTTAACGTAGATGATTTGATTACAGAAGTTTTACCCTTCGAAAATTTTTTGCCAGCAGCTTGTCAAGGTGCCATTGGTATTCAATCAAAAAAAAACAGTATGAATAAAAAAATTTTTTCAAAGCTGAATCACTCTGAAACACAAATTGTTTGCTCTGCTGAAAGAGAGGTTTTGAAAGTAATTAAAGCTAATTGTAATAGTCCCGTTTCAGTACAAGCGGTCTTAAAAAAAGATGAATTTAAAATTTCTTGTGAATTATTTGATCACCACGGTAAAATACTTTTTAAAGACGATAAGTTTGGAACAACAAAAAATTATCTCGATGTAAGTCAATCACTCGGCAAACTAATAATTGAGACGGTTGGTCAAAATAAAATAAATAAACTTGATAAAATAGAAAATGATTTTGATTACTCGCCCGAATGAAGAAGCTAAAATTCTAAAAAATGAATTAACCAAGCAAGGTGTTAGATGTGTCATTAACTCTCTTATATCTTTCAAACTACATTTCAAACAAATTCCCTTTCACAAAAAAAATTATTATTTAATATCGAGTGCGCAATCAGTAAGAACGCTCTCTAAGTATAAGAAAAAATATCTTCAACTCTTACAAGATGGTGAATTTTTAGTCGTAGGAAGCAAAGTTGCAAGTGAACTTAAAAAAATTTGCTTACCTAAAATAATTAAAGTTACAGAAGATACTGATGCAATGTTAAAATTTTTAATCAAAAATAAATTATTAACTCTTCAAAGTAGAAAAATAATTTTTTTATCCGGTTCTGTAATAAATAAACATTTCTTACATGAAGTTAAGAAAAACAATATAGGTTTAAAAAGAGTCATTCTTTATTCTGTTAAACCTCTTTTACTTAAACCTGCCACCATCAAATTAATCAAAGAAAATAAAATCAACCAAATTGTTTTATACTCAGGCTTTACTGCAGAAATCTTAATAAAACAAATTAAGGCAAAAAGATTGGAAAATGCAATTTCTAAGATAGAGGTTTGCTCAATGAGTAAACGAATAAATAAAGTAGTAAAAAATAGTTCTTTGTTTAGACAAACGTTTGTTTCAAAAAAACCAAATCAGAAATCAATGATAAGCTTACTAAAGCTTAAAAAAGCGCAATAATAATAAAAATGGCTGTTTTTTAAGA
Organism: uncultured Pelagibacteraceae bacterium; assembly: GCA_902577765.1. Lineage (GTDB taxonomy): Bacteria > Pseudomonadota > Alphaproteobacteria > Pelagibacterales > AG-422-B15 > CACNXQ01. The sequence continues at coordinate 14,511 of CACHAK010000002.1, forward strand.
TAAATGCTAAATCATAATGTGACAAATATGCATCATCTTTGTAATATTGTATTGAAAATTATCATTATAATTGTTTGACTTATTAGGATAAAGTAAGTTTAATTACCTAGTTTTGATGCTTGAGAAGGATCAGTGTATCTGTGTCTTTTGAGCACTTAACAAATATTTATTTAAGGGGAATAAATTATGAGACCAAATATAATTAAGACAAGTTTGTCTTCTGCTCTAATTTTCGCATTATCTTTTTTTGGTAACGCATACGCAGTTGACATTAACATGCCGGGTTTCACTGGCACAGCAAACCATACTGTAACTTCTGGATTCAGTATGAGAATGGCTGACTATGATTGTAACATATACACAGGTTACACTTATACCGAAACAGCCGTTACGACTGGATTGAATACTGTAACAAGAGGTAACGGTGAAGGATGTTCATATAGTGATGATACACCTAAATGGACAGACGCATACGGTAATGTTGCAACGAAATATAATCAGTATCACGGTTCACAACCAAATGCTGATGATGGTAGCTTGAACTTTGGCCAAGGCGATATCATAAGTGCAAGGCAAAAAATATTTGGTTCTATTACTGGTTCAACTCCTGATGGTCTCGGTGTTGATATTTCTTACAGTGCTGCATACAACCCTGCGCTTAAAATTAATTCCCCACAATTTAAAGATATGACTACTGCCGCAGAGGATGAATTCGAAAAAGACTTTACTATTTACGATGCATACGTAACTGGTTCAGTTGACTCTAATGATGGTGGTTTCGTTGATTACCAAATTGGTCGATTTGCAACCAACTGGGGTGAAGCGACTTTCATTCCTGTAGGTGCAAATGGCTTAGTAACGAACGCACTTGACCTATCTAAGATTAGAGGTCCTGGTGCTTCAATCAGAGAAGCTTTAATGCCTACTGAACAAATTACTTTCAGTACTCAAGCGAGCGGTATTTCTATGGAAGCGTACTATCAGTTTGCTTCTAAAGAAGTAAAGCTTGATCCGTCAGGTTCTTACTTTGGAAGTGACTCCGCTGGTAAAGGTGGAGGAAGCATTTACGCAGGTGGTGCATATGATTATGAAATAGCTGGTGGATCTGGCTGTTCTCTATCTCAACAAAGTAGTGCAGCTTGTACAGCAGAAGTACTTGCAAATTCAAGAACACGAGCAAACACTGTATTAAACCAATTAGATGCTGCGTTTGAAGAAATTCTTGATAACACAACTGGTTTAACTCTTGCTAACACTCAGTTTGGTATTACCACAATGGGTAGTGCGTCTGGTGACAACGACCTTGGCAGTGACTTAAGTGATAACCTAGTTCTTACTGCGGGTAGCGCTGCTCTCGGTATTGCTGCGGGTTCAAATGCAGCCGCAGAAACAATAACTGGTGCTGGTACTGAAATTATGTACACAGCTGGCCAGGCAGGTTTCTTATCTAACCTAACAGCTATATCTCAAAGAAATGCTTACGGCGATCTTCAAAGAGCTGGTGTTGAAATTTTAGCTCATGATCAAAAGCATGTTTATGCTGATGATGGCGGTGAGTACGGACTTCGTTTCGGAACTTACTTAGATGATGTTGGAACAGGTGTTGATCTAAACTTCTACTTTGCCAACTACCACAGTAAAGCTCCTTATGTGAGATTTGAAGGATTGCAGAACGGTTTTGCTGGTGACTACTACGCACTATTCCGTGCAACTGTCACTGATAACTTTAACTTCTATACGCCAACAGCTCTTGCGGCCTTTGAAAACTCATTAGAGACAAACGGTGGTGATCTTTTATATACTGCAATTAAAGATGTTGCTTATGGAGGAACAATTTGTTCTGCAGTATTTGCTGGAGCAGCAGGATCGACTACTCTTAATGCTCTAACTGGTGGATCTCTTACTAAATATACAATTTCAGATCAGCAAAAAGCTCTGTATATGGACAGAACTTTTGGAACTGACATTACAGGAGAGAGAGCTAAGGTTCACAACTCTATGGTTTGTAAACTAACAGCTGATGGTGCAGATACTGCTTCTGGCGGTGGCGGCACTGCAAACGATGCTAACTTTGCTGCAGAATTAACTGCTGCAACTGTTCTTGCGGCTATCACTCCTTTAAATAATTTGAGATATCAATTTATATATCCGGAAGATAACCAAATCTTAGGTGCAAGTTTTAGTACTAACGTTGGAGCTACAACGGTTCAGGGAGAATTCTCTTATCGACCTGACTTCCCTCTAGCTACACCAGCATCAAGTCAGATTAATCAGATGTCAGATGCAACTGGTGCAACTCAAATGTTGAACTGGCTTGCTTATACAGGTCTAAACGGTCTTGGTACAAATACCTCTAGAGGTTTAGCAACCGATGCCACTGATGCTACTGGTGACCAACTTCAAGCAATTTTATGGGCAACTCAAACTGCCTATGATGCAGCTTTAAGTGATGGTAACGCTTACGAGAACGCTGTAAGAGACTTTAAGCGTTCATCTCTTCCTGCGATTTCTCAGGATACGGTTAAGGCTGGTGACTTTTACAGTACAGCTTTTCTGGAATATGATGTGATGTCATTTGACGTTGGTACAACAACTTCATTTACCGCTTCTGATCCAATCACTGTTAGCTTAGGTGCAGACTCAGCTGTAATACTTACTGAATTGGCAATGGTCCAAATTAATGACATTGATAATTCACGAGGTTATGTAGCTCGTGGCGGTTATTCTGCTAGCGGCGATGATCCTGCAAAATGTATGGGTGCCGTTGGAACGTCAATGTCACCAACCGCTGGCACAGGAAGTGTTGCTAGTTTAGGTGCTTCAATCTACGACGGATTGTTCGGTAACGGTGGTTACTGTGAAGACAAGCCTGGTGCAGATGATAGATCATTCTCTTACAGAATTGTTGGTTCTGCGACTTATAACAATTTCAATAATTCGAGATGGTCTCTAAGCCCTAACTTTGCATTCGCTCATGATCCATCAGGATATGGACCTTCATCACTTGGAGGATTTGTTGAAGACAGAATGTCTTTATCTCTAGGTGTGAATGCTTCAGCTGGTGGAACATCAGTCGGACTAAGTTATGTAAATTATATGGGCGATGAGAACGTAGGTGTCGGTACAGACAAAGACTACCTCACTGCATCCATTTCACACTCATTTTAATTAGGGAAAGGGTTAAAAATGAATAAAATGAAAATAAAAAATCTAATTATATCTGTCGTTGTAGCTTTAGGCTTCACTGTAACTTCTTCAGTTGCAGACGGTCATAAGTACACTGTGGATAGTTCAAACTATACTGAATATACAGATATGTTATCACCTGGTCAGATTACTATGTTTTCTGCCTATCCTGATACATATAAAATAAACGTATACGACAATAGTGGCGCTTGTCAGATACCGCCTGAGATTAAAGCTATCTCCCAAAGTAATGGTACACTGATAAATGATAACGAAGGTTTTGAAGTCGCTAATGTGGGTCAAGTTCCTTTCCCGAACCCTACAGAAGCTCAACACTTTATTTGGAACATGAGATTGAATTCAAGTTTAGTGTCATCAGTTTTCCGTGTTGCTACGTCAACAAACGTTCAGGCTGATGGGTCTATAATTGTTGGACAACAAGAAACTAATATTGTGTTTCCAAGAAACCCAAGCACCGTTTCTCAATATGCCGATAAAAATATTTACGCTATGTTCATGCAGAAAAACTTGGGTCCACCAAGATCAGCAGGAACGACTACGCTTGTTCATGACTTTATAGACAGTTACGTTCAACCTCGTAAAGCTTGGCAGTACAACCCTGCAACTAGACGTGTAAGAAGAGCGCCTGACATTACTTATGATACGGTTCTTCTAGCTGGTGGTGGTATTGTTGTTGTTGACCAATATGGTGGATTTAATGGAGCTCAAGACAAGTATGACTGGAACTATGAAGGCAAGAAAACAATGATCGTGCCTGCAGCCAACGAAGCGCTTGCGGAGAATGCAATAGAGACAACTCACTCACAATATCATTTAAATCCTGATTATGTTCGTTATGAAGAAAGAGATGTTCATATTGTTCATGCTCAATTAAAGCCAGGTCAAAGACATCTTTATGCATCAAGAACATTCTATATAATGGATGATGATTTTTATAACTTATCTATTATGGATGCTTATGATGATAATCAAGAACTTATGAGACACCAAATTGGAACAATGGTTACAGGTATTGAAGGAACAGAGGCTAATGAGTGTAATATTCAGGGAGAATTTACATTTGACTTTGCGACCAGAACATACACTGGTAACAACCAATTAGGTTCTGGTTTCAGTACAGTACCAACTATCTATAACGGTGAAGAAAAGCCTGCTAGCTTTTTTACGCCCGATGGTTTAAGACGATACGCTAGGTAAAGTACTTATCTTTTGCTTTCTTTAATTTAAAACCCGACTTGAAAATTTTAGGTCGGGTTTTAAATTTAATATGGGCTATGAAAACAAAATTTCTCATTATAATTTTTAATTTGTTCCTTTTAACAAATTTATCTTTTTCTTCACAATTTAATTATGGAACAGAATTTGCTGCAAAATCTCCCAATGCACATAAAGCATTAATTAATGCATTAGAGAAGTCTGGGGATAGAATCTTTGGTGTTGGCGTGCATGGGATTATTATTTATTCAGACGATGAGGGAGAAACATGGACCCAAGCCGAGGAAGTGCCATTTAAAAAAACATTAACTGACATAAGTTGTCCAACTCGGAATAAATGTTGGGCCACAGGTCATGATGCCACAATTCTTCACTCATATGATGCAGGTGAAACGTGGCAAATACAGTATCAGGATGCAGAATTCGATGCACCACTCCTCTCAATTCACATGTATGACGATTATGAAGGTGTTGCTATAGGAGCGTTTGCATTATCACTTAGAACAGCAAACGGTGGAATTAGTTGGGATTATTTATTTATTGACGATGATGAATTCCAACCTCATCTCAATTACACATACGGAGATAATCAAGCTTGGAGAAAGTCAGCTCAAAATGAAGGATATGCAGTTGGAGAGCTTGGTAAATATTATGTAACGGATGATCGTGGATTGAATTGGCTTGCAATTGAAACGGGTTATATAGGCTCATATTGGTCAGGTATTAAAGTGGATGAAGGTCAATCATTGTTACTCGGTATGTCAGGAAATATTACAATTGCTACACTCTATGAGTTAAACGATCCAGTTCCTCCCGATAAAGCAACTGCAATAGCATGTTATGAGTCTGGATATTATCGTGGAGACTGTAAGGTATACGCCTTTGAAGATCTATTTATAGGCACAAAAAATAGTTTAACCAATGCCGACTTATTAGACGATGGAAGAATTGTTTTAAGTGGAAACGGTGGCGTAATAAGTATTATTGATATGGTAAGAGAAAAAAATATAAAAACATGCGTTCGTTCAGATCGTTTAAGCAATACGTCTGTTATTCCATTAAGTATTGATACTTTCTTAATTGCTGGTGAACAAGGTATGCGTAAACACAGTATGAAAGAGTGTTATCAAAACTTTGTGTCAGAGGACTCTACTTCGCAAGATGCTTTTTACGAAATTAGTATCAATTAAATGACCAGAGTTGCAGGTAAAGTAGCCATCATCACTGGTGCAGCTTCCGGCTTGGGATATGCTGCTACCATCAAATTGATGAATGAGGGAGCGAAGGTTATGCTTTCAGATATCAATGAGGATGTCATTAACAGTATGCCTGAGAGACTTAATGATTTTAGTAAGTCTCAGTTTAGCACATTTGTTCATGATGTAACTAATGAAGATTCTTGGATTGAATTAATTGAAAAGACTGAAAATGAATTTGGTCAATTGAATATTCTTGTTAACAGTGCAGGAATAAGTCTTGGAGCTGATATTGTGTCTACTGAGTTTGATGTATGGAAAAAGGTACATCAGGTAAACCTTGACAGTGTTTTCCTTGGTTGTAAGTATGCAATTCCTAAAATGAGTAAATCTGGACAAGGATCTATTATTAATATCTCTTCAATATCAGGAATTGTTGCAGGCTGGAATACAGCTGCTTATAATTCTTCTAAAGCTGGAGTTCGTTTACTAAGTAAGTCTGTAGCTCTTTACTGTGCAAAAAAAGGCTATGATGTGAGATGTAATTCTGTTCATCCAGCATTTGTAAATACACCTATTCTAGATCCAATTAAACAAGCCTTTGGTGCGGATGAAGCTGTAGCAAAACTCGCACGTCAAATTCCAATGAATAAAATTGGTGATACAGATGATGTATCATATGCAATTTTGTATTTGGCATCAGATGAGAGCAAATTCATGACAGGAACAGAAATTGTTCTTGATGGCGGTTTAAGCGCGATGTAGTTTCATTCTTGAGACTATGAAAACAAAAAAAGCATTAATGATTGTACATCAACCTCGATCCAGCACTGGAGATGTAGGGATGAAATTACGCGAAAGAGGTTATGAACTTGATGTGCGAAGACCGGTAATAGGTGAAAAGCTTCCTCAATCGATGAATGAGCACGATGTTGCAGTAATTTATGGAGGACCTCCAAGCGCTAATGATAATTTAGATTACATTAAGTATGAAATTGAATGGATTTCAAAGGCATTGTCTTCTAACAAGCCATTTCTGGGTATTTGTCTGGGAGCACAAATGCTTGCAAAAAATTTGGGAGGCACCGTTCAACGCGCTAAAGACCATCAATTTGAAATTGGTTTTTATGATATAAAACCTACTGGAGATGGTCACAAAATATTTCAAAACCAAAAGACTTTTTTCCAATGGCATAAAGAGGGATTCATTGCCCCTAAATCCTGTGATCTTTTAGCAATGGGTGACACTTTTCCTCAACAAGCATTTAATTATAAAAATGCAGTTGGTATACAATTTCACCCTGAGGTTAATCTTAAAATGCACTTAAGGTGGCTATATTATGCGGGTTATATGCTCAGAGAAAAGGGTGCACAAAAACGTCATTATCAAATGCAGCAACGACTTAGTCATGGAAAAAAAATCAATATGTGGTTAGACTCTTTTTTAGATAATTACTTTCTTATAGATAAATCATGAACTCACTCATAATTCTCTTTGACCAAATTATAAATCTTTACACCTGGGTATTGATCATTAATGTGATATTCAGTTGGTTAATTGCAATGAGTATTTTTAATACTCAGAATAGAATTATTATTGCAATTTATTTTGGAACAAAACGACTAACAGATCCTCTTCTTAATCCAATTAGAAATTTTCTTCCAAATCTAGGAGGGATTGATATATCGCCAGTAGTCTTAATTCTGATCCTTTACTTTATAAGAAACTTACTTTACGAATATTTCTACTTAGGAATACCTATTTAAATATGTCAGATGCAAAAATTATCGATGGAAAAGTAATTGCGGCTGATCTTAGAGCTGAAACAGCCATCAAAGTTGAAGATTTTAAAAGTAAATTTAACAAAACACCAACTCTTGCTGTTGTACTTGTAGGTGAAGATCCAGCAAGCCAAGTTTATGTTAATACAAAGTCTAAAATGGCCAAAGAGATAGGAATGGATGTTGAGGATCACTTTCTCGATGTCACAGTGTCTGAGGAAAAGCTTTTGGAATTAATTGACAAGCTTAATAATGATCAAAAAGTAAATGGAATTCTAGTCCAATTGCCACTTCCAACACATATTGACTCAAGGGCTATTATTGACGCAATTGATCCAGTAAAAGACGCTGATGGTTTTCATGCTATAAATGTTGGCAGAAATTCAATAGGAGGTGACTTGTTGAGTAAAACCTTTACTCCATGCACACCACTTGGATGTTATTTAATGCTTAAGAAAAGTATTCCTGATTTAAAAGGGATGCATGCTGTAATTATTGGACGATCTAATATTGTTGGTAAACCAATGGCGCAACTACTTCTTGAGGAGTCATGTACGGTAACAATAGTTCATTCTAAAACCAGAAATATTGAAGAAATTACAAAACAGGCTGATATTGTTGTTGCTGCAGTTGGACATCCCTTAATGGTTAAAAAAGATTGGATTAAAGAAGGAGCTGTAGTGATTGATGTTGGTATTAATCGAGTAGACCATCCAGATAAACCTGGCAAAACAAAGCTAGTTGGAGATGTTGATTACGATGATGTATTCAGTGTTGTGTCAGCAATTACACCCGTCCCTGGCGGTGTAGGTCCAATGACAATTGCATGTTTATTAAAAAATACGGTTGATGCTGCATTTAGGCAGCAATAATTAATGAAATAAGTAAAGTGACCTAAAATGTCACAATAATAAATTACATATCACTTCAATAGTAGCTGTTAGAACAATGAAAATTTATGATTTTTTATTTTTTTTAAAATTGTTTTCTACATTGCAAGTGACCAGTTATGTCTTTTTACAATATTAATAAATCAAATAAAATATTAACAAGTATGTTTATTTGTTAATATCTTTTATTTTCATAATATTGACCTTAAGACAGAATCTTCAATAATCACATTAAGCTACAATTTTGTAGTGAATTAAAAAATAGGAGAATAAATGACTAAATCTAAAGCTTTTAAAGAAGCTAAGGCTTTACTAAATACTGATGACCTTCTACCTACGTTAAATAGAATTTATTATAATTTAATAGATGCAACTGTTTTGCGTAAAGACTTTGAGGAAGCAAAATACCTTTTAGAAGAAGGAAACCGAATTGCGAATAAATTGGATTATAATACTTATCTTAAATCTGATTATTGGCAAGTTTTTAGAAGCACGATTCTTCATGCCTACACTAAATGTGACATGTGTAATAATAAGAGTAATGTTGTGCATCACTCAAATTATAAGGGTGTATTATTTAGGGAGAGGCTTGGTGAAGATGTAAGACAGTTATGTTTTAGCTGTCATGATGATCTGCATAATGGAGGGGTAAAGGGGCGAATTTATAGCCCTTGTAACCCACCATGCTCTATCGAAGACGATGAGCAAGATGAGTTACATTGTCTTACAAAGTTAAATTAACTCAAAATGGCTACAATTAAAATTAAATTTTGATTGTATCCACAGAATTGTGAAAGCAGCTATTTGGCTGCTTTCACAGCGCAATATGTTTATTTTTTTTCTCTTAATCTAAGAGCATTTAATTTTATAAAACCCTCAGCATCTTTTTGAGAGTAAATGTTATCCGTCTCAAATGTTGCCAGATTTGGATTGTACAGGCTTAAAGACGACTCCCTTCCTGTAATCATTGTATTACCTTTAAAGAGTTTAAGTCTTACTTTACCCTCCACTTTTTCTTGTGATTTATCAATCATTGATTGCATCATCTCTCTTTCAGGTGAGAACCAATAGCCGTTGTAGACAAGCTCGGCATATTTAGGTGCTAACTCGTCTTTCATATGCGCAGCCTCTTTATCAAGTGTAATACTCTCTATTGCTCTATGTGCGTGATAGAGAATGGTTCCACCAGGAGTTTCATAAATTCCTCTAGATTTCATTCCAATGTATCTATTCTCAACAAGATCAACTCGTCCAATTCCATGTTTTCCACCTAGCTCATTAAGAGATCTTAATATTTCAAATGGCGTTAAAGCCTTTCCGTTAAGTGCGCAGGCGTCACCTTCTTTAAATTCAATCGTTATTTCTTCTGCTTTATCAGGCGCCTCTTCAGGTGAAACACTTCTGGTATAAACATAATCAGGCGCTTCGACCCATGGATCTTCAAGAACCTTTCCTTCTGCTGAAGAGTGTAAAATATTTTCATCAATGCTAAATGGTTGTTCCCCTCTTTTATCTTTTGCTATTTCAATCCCGTGCTTATCAGCGTATTCAACAAGTGACGTTCTTGATGATAAATCCCATTCTCTCCAAGGACTGATTATTTTTATATCAGGTTTATGATAATAGTAGCCTAACTCAAATCTTATTTGATCATTTCCTTTTCCTGTTGCACCATGCGATACTGCATCAGCATTAATCTGATTTGCAATTTCTATTTGTTTTTTTGCAATCAACGGTCGAGCAATCGATGTTCCAAGTAAATAATAGCCTTCATAGAGAGGATTGGCTCTAAACATTGGAAAAACATAATCACTCACAAATTCATCTTTAAGGTCTTCGATAAATATTTCTGTAGTTCCTTGCTTTTCAGCTTTCGCTTTGACTAAATCATAGTCTTCATCCTGACCTAGATTTGCTGTAAAAGTTGCTACTTCACATTGATACGTTTCTTTCAGCCACCTTAAAATGACTGATGTGTCCAAACCGCCTGAGTATGCAAGAACAACTTTATTTATTTTATCCATTTGCTCTGAGTTCACTTTTTCTAATTTTTATACTAGAGGATTTTAACTGACCACACGCAGCCATAATATCTTGTCCCCTGGTTTTTCTAACTGGGCTTGCATAACCTGCATTTTTAATTATGTCACTAAATTTCTTGATTTCTTCCTTACTAGAGCATTCGTAAGGTGAATTAGGCCAAGGATTAAAAGGTATAAGATTTATTTTTGCAGGAATTCCAGAAATCAGCTTAACAAGTTCACGGGCGTCTTGCGCTGTGTCATTTACTCCCTTTAACATGACATATTCAAAAGTTATTCGTTTAGAATTTTTTGATCGAGGATATTCTTTACACGCTTTTATAAGATCCTTAAGAGGAAATTTCTTATTTATAGGAACAATATCATTTCTCAACTCATCGTTTGTTGCGTGCAAAGAAATTGCCAATCTTGAGTCAACTTCATTACCCCATTTAATAATTTCAGGAACAATGCCTGAAGTACTTAGGGTAATTCTCTTAGTAGATAACTGAATGCCTTCTCTGTCTCCCATAATTTCAGCAGCATTTTTAACATTTTCATAATTATAGAGAGGCTCTCCCATTCCCATAAATACAATATTTGAAATTTTACGATCTTTTCCATTCGGCCAATCTGAAAGATTATCCTTTGCTAAAAGAAGCTGTGAAACAATTTCACTTGAAGTTAAATTTCGAACCAGTTTTTGTGTTCCGGTAAAACAAAACTTACAATTAAGTGTGCAACCAACTTGTGATGAAACACATAATGTTCCACGATTTTCTTCAGGTATAAAAACCGTTTCAATTAAGTTGCCATCATTTAATTCCAAAAGCCATTTTTGTGTTCCGTCTTTTGATATTTGATGTGTTTTTACTTTTGGTCTTCTAATAATAAAATGATCTTTTAGTTTTTTTCTAAGGTCTTTTGAAACAGTTGTCATTTTGTCAAAATCAGTTTCACCTCTAAAATAAAGCCAATGCCAAAGCTGTTTGGATCTGAATTTTTCTTTAGTCTGTATTAAATCTTTATTAATTAAAGTTTCAGATATTTCTTTAAGACTTAATCCAATTAAGTCGATTTTATCTTCTGTCATTGTATTTTAAGAGCAGGCTTTGTCGATTGCTGCTAATGCTTTTGTAAATCCGATTAAAGAATATGTATCTGTAATTTTTGTTCCACGACTTGAGGTGCTTTTAACTTTTACGCGTGCCCCATTTTTCATATCTTTAATGAGTTGTTTGCCGTTCTCTCCATCTGCTAACCAAGCTCTTGATTCAACTGTAAAAAATTTATACTTACTGCTACCAATGCTCACCTCAACCATACTTTTGGGTTTAAATGTGAAGCCAGTATCCACACTCGGCTCATGAAAAGTCTTATCATCTTTGAAATTCGTAATCATCAGAGCATGCTCGCCACGATTAAGATCTGACGGGTTTGTCGCTATCGGCTCTGATATGATATAGCAAATCTTTGCTGTACCATCTTTAAACTCTTTAGCTTGCCATGCACCACTTTTGCCAAATGAGCCCAGATGCACGACATCAATTACTGCAAAAGCACTTATTGAACTCAACAGTAAAATTGATAGAATAAGTTTGAAATTTATAAATTTCATATTCGCTAATTTATATCGAGATTCACAATTATGAAAGCAATAGTTTGTAAAGAATTTGGCCCACCAAGCTCGCTAGTTTACGAAGATGTTGAGTTACCTGAACTTAAAAAAAGTCAAATACAGATAGATGTACACTCTGCTGGAGTCAATTTTCCAGATACTTTAATTATTCAAGATAAATATCAAGTTAAGCCTCCGCTCCCTTTTTCACCAGGAGGTGAAATCTCAGGAGTCATCAGTGCGACAGGTGAAAGCGTTTCTGATTGGAAGGTTGGTGATGAGGTCGTTGCTATGATAGGCTTTGGTGGTTTTAGGGAACAAGTAATAACAAGTCCATCCAATATATTTCGAAAACCAAGTAGTATGGATTTTACCACCGCTTCTTGTTTTACATTAACCTACGGCACATCACACTACGCTCTAAAAAATCGTGGTCAGCTTAAAGAGGGTGAAAATTTACTTGTCCTAGGTGCTGCAGGTGGTGTTGGTATATCAGCTGTTGAAATTGGAAAAGCAATGGGTGCCAGAGTTATTGCTGGTGCATCTTCTGATGAAAAACTAGAAGTATGCAAAGAGTATGGAGCTGACGAAGTTATTAATTATGGAAAGTATGATTTAACCAATCGAGATCATGTGAAAGAATTTAGAGCAGAAATTTCAAAAGCAACGGGTGGTAAGGGACCCGATGTGATTTATGACCCGGTTGGAGCAGATTTCACTGAGCCCGCTTTACGAAGTATTGCATGGAATGGACGCTTCTTAGTTATTGGTTGGGCAGCTGGCTATATTCCAAAAATACCGATGAACTTATACTTAATTAAAGGCTGCTCTGCTGTTGGTGTATTTTGGGGTCAATTTACAGCTTTAGAGCCACAAGAGCATCTAGCCAATATGAACCAACTTACTGGTTGGTATGAAGAGGGTAAATTAAAGGCTCCTGTCACAGAAATTCTCCCACTCGAAAGAGGACAAGAGGCACTTGAGACAATTCTTGCGAGAAAAGCTACTGGAAAGATTGCACTAACTACTTCTTTTTATAAATCTTAATAATTTACTTACTTTTTTGGTTCATTTCTTTGGCCATATCCAGGTCCAGATTTGTCACTCCACCAGCATCGTGTGTTGACAATGTCACTTCAACCGTACTGTAGACATTAAACCATTCTGGATGATGATCTTTTTTTTCCGCATAGATTGCCATTGATGTCATCCAACCAAAAGCTTCTTGAAAGTTATTAAACTTAAAAGTTTTCGTTATTGCACTTCGGCCTTTGACTAATTTCCAACCAGACAATCTTTTTAATTTTTTAGTAAGTTCAGCTTTAGGGATTTTTTTCATTATGGCGCAGGATTTGGAATTTCTTTATGTATCCCTCTTATTTCATTCATAATTTCTTTCGTTATATCAAGATCAACACTGTCTATACAAGCTTTCAATTGTTCCATTGTAGTCGCTCCAATAATTGTAGATGTAACAAAGGGTTGAATATTACAAAATTGAATAGCTAGTTGAGCGGGATCAATTTCGTATTTTTTTGCAAGATTTACATACATTTCAATTGCTTGCTGTGTCTTATCTCCTTTATATCTCATCATTAAAGGACCGTCGCCAAATAGTGCGAGTCTTGAACCTTGAGGCATCTGCCCACCTAAATATTTTCCAGTTAATGTTCCTTGAGCTAAAGGCGAGTAAGCAAGCAAGCCTACTTGTTCATGCATCGCTACTTCAGATAAACCAATTTCAAAACCTCTATTAACAAGGTTATAAGCATTCTGAATTGAAGCAACACGTGGCAGAGACTTTGTTTCAGCAAGTTCTAAATATTTCATCGTTCCCCACGGTGTTTCGTTAGATAAGCCAATCTGCCTGACTTTACCTTGCTTAACTAATTCACCAAGAGCCTCAAGAGTTTCCTCTAATGGAATGGAGTCTGATGTATCCATATGTTTGTATTCAAGTCTTCCTGAAAATGCACCAAATGGTCTGTCGGGCCAATGCACTTGGTAGAGATCAATGTAATCTGTTTGAAGTCTCTTGAGACTTTGCTCAACTGCATAAAAAACATGTTCTTTTGATAGTCGAGGTATTTCCTCATTTTCTCTTAGCCATGACATTCCAGAACGACCAGCAACTTTAGTTGCAAGAACAACCTTATCTCTGTTGCTTCGCGCTTTGAACCAAGTACCAATATATTTTTCTGTTAAACCCTGAGTTTCAGCTTTAGTTGGCACAGCATAAATTTCAGCTGTATCGATAAAATTAACTTCATGATCTAGAGCATAATCCAATTGATCGTGAGCATCGGCCTCGGTATTCTGTTCTCCCCAGGTCATGGTGCCTAAGCATATCAAGCTTACATCAATATCTGATCTGCCTAATTTTCTGTATTCCATTATTTTGTAATTAATCCAAGTTCTTCAAATTGTTTTACAGTTTGAATGATTGCCTCATCTGCACTTTCGAAATTAAATTTTAGAATATTTTTAGCATTTACGGAATTAGTAAATTTTGTTTTACCAACAAAGCCTGATATAGCTCCAGCTTCTTTGCTAAATAAACCTAAAACTTTCATTAAAATATTTGGAGCCTCGATTGAAGGAGCTTTTTTATAACCATGTTCTCTTAAAAGCTTATTCATATCAGATAGCCACATACATTTTTCTGCAAGGATGAATCTTTTTCCACTTGCATCCGGATGTATCATTGCTTCAACATGTGCTCTTGCTGTATCTTTAACAGTAACCCATCCAAAATGAACTTTTGGAACAACGGGGTAGGAGCCATCCAACATTCTTTGAATAAATACATTTGAAGTTCCAACATCATCAGATAACGATGGGCCTACAACTAAAGTAGGGTTTATTGCAACAGCTTCTATTTTTTCATCGTCACTAAGACTGTTCAAATAAGACCACATCTCTTTTTCAGCAATTGCCTTACTCTTGTTGTATGCTCCAATATTTTGACTTGGGTCAGTCCAATGGCTCTCATCATATATTTTTTCTTCGTTTCCATAGCCCACAGCTGAAAACGATGAAGTCATGACAAATCTTTCAATCTTGTTTTTTATTGAGCTTTTAAGTGCTCTTAAAAGACCTTCCTTGGCAGGCTGAATGATCTCATTTTCATCATCAGGCGCCTTGTCGGTTAGAGGTGATGCAACGTGCAATACAAATGTACAGCCAGCAACCGCCTCATCCCATCCTTCATCCTTTAGCAGGTCTAATTTACAAAACTCTAAATTATTTTTTGCATCAACTTCTTTAGCTATAGCTTGTCTCACTTCTGCTTCACGATTTTCAGAGCGTAATGAAGTTTTTACAGAATAACCTTTTTTGAGTAATTCAACTATGCAATGCTGCGCTATGTATCCTGAGCCTCCAGTAACTAAAACTTTCTCCATATTTAGGCTTTATCCTTAATTACCTCAATGGATTTTGCATGTTCAATAAAGGCTTGCTCCCATGGCATAGGTTCCCAATTAAGTATCTTAACAGTTTGAGAGTTATCGCACGGTACATACTTATCCAGCATTGGCACTAAGCTTTTTGTTTTGTTATCAAACAAACCAATCAATTTGAGCATGAATGAAGGTGCCTTCTTTAGTTTGATTTTTTCATATCCAGCTGCACTTAAGACTTCCGCAACTTCATACATCCAAGTAGGCTCAGAATGTGCTGCAATAAATCTTTTTCCATCAGCATCGGGTGTGATCATAGCTTTCAAGTGAAGAATGGCCACATCTCTCACGTCAATAAATGGAAATGATAGAGCGGGTATCATTGGAAATTTTCCAGATATAAGTTGTGAGACAATTTGTGTTGAAGCGCCACCTAAGTCATTTCCAAGTTGAGGACCCATTACGCCACCAGGATTAATAACTGCCAACTCCATTTTATTATTACTGTCTTGATTATTATAAAAATCCCAAGCAGCTTTTTCTGCAATTGTTTTACTTTTTTGATAAGGAGTAACATACTTACTATTAATATCCGTCCAAGTTGTATGATCGCTTGTTCCCGACATCATATGTGAGTTAACAGCAGCAACAGAAGAAGTAAGAACAACTCTTTTTATACCAGCTTTTTTTGCTGCATTGAGTGCTCTAAGAGTCCCTTCCTTTGCAGGCTTGATTAGTTCATTTTCATCTTTTGGATCTTCAATTACAAATGGGGAAGCAACGTGCATTAAATAATCACAATCCCACATTGCATCTTCCCAACCCTCATCTTCTAGTAAGTCGAGTTTACAAAATTCTAAATTTTCATCACTGGCTCCGGTCTTAATTGCATCTCTTACTTCTTGTTCTCTATTCATTGATCGTAGCGACCCCTTTACTGAATAACCATTGTTAAGAAGTTCTATTATGCAGTGTTCAGCTATAAATCCTGAAGCACCTGTGACTAAAACCTTTTTCATCCTATTCTCCTATCTTATTGAAATAACTCAATAAAATCATAACAATTAATAACTTGTATTGATCCTATTTATAATTATGTATTAAAATACAGTTAACAAATAATACAAGAGGTTTTTCTATATGGAATATCAAACTAGAGCTCAATCATCACCCGCAATTGATGCTGGTCTTAGACAATACATGCTAAGTGTTTATAATTATATGGCATCAGGTTTAGCTTTAACAGGTTTAGTCGCATACATGTTATTTCAAGCCACTGCAGTAATGGGTCCAACAGGAGAAATTGTAGGTCTCACAAACTTAGGCGTTACTCTTTATACGGGTCCAATGATGTGGGTAGTTGCATTAGCGCCTCTTGGTATTGTTATGTATATGAGTTTTGGAATAAGAGGAATGTCTGCTTCTCGAGCACAGACAATGTTTTGGGTATTTGCGTTTCTTATGGGCTTATCTTTATCAACTATTTTTTTAACTTATACAGGCGCTAGTATCGCCCGAGTATTCTTTATAACTGCAAGTACATTTGGCGCAATGAGCATATATGGTTATACAACAAAAAGAGATCTAACTAATTTTGGATCGTTTTTATTTATGGGACTGATTGGAATTATAATCGCATCAATTGTAAATATATTCATGCAATCACCCGCATTATATTATGGTATATCTATTTTAGGTGTTTTAATTTTTGTTGGCTTAACAGCTTACGATACGCAAAAAATTAAAAATATGTACATGGCATATGATAGTGGAGAAGTTGCTGCTAAAAAAGCCATCATGGGTGCATTAACACTTTATCTTGATTTTATAAATTTATTTATAATGTTACTGCGACTTTTTGGTCAAAGAAGATAAAATCAGGCTATACGTTTTACAGAAACTTTAAGATATTTTGTAATATCTGATAGATATTCACTTTCTTTAATTTTTTTATTATTAAAATCGATTAATGTGAATGTTATATGCTTTCCTTTGTTTTTATTTTTAATTATTCTTAAAAAAGCATTTTCGAAAGTACTGCGATAAATTGAAAATACTGCATTGTATTTTCCATGATCTATTGCATAGTCTTTCCAATGTCCTTGACTGACTTTTTGAGCATAAACAGAAAGTATGAGATTAAGTTCAGATTTATGAAAGCTAGTAAACTTGTTTTTTGATCGATTAGGGCTCTTATAGGATAAATTAGGACTAATGTAGTGTATTGTCATTGTTATCTCATGTTACCTTGAAAAATGTAAAAAAAACAACGAAATTAGGGAAAAATTCCACGATAACATCATCTAAATCGCCTTGAATTTCGATGAATAATTCCAATATAATTTCTGAGAATAAAAATTATGCCTAAATCAGAAAAATTAGAGTTTCAAACAGAGGTCAGTCAATTACTCAAATTGATGATAAATTCTGTTTATTCAGAAAAAGAAGTATTTGTAAGGGAGCTTGTATCCAATGCTTCTGATGCATGTGATAAGTTAAGATACCTATCAAATACTAAAGAAAAACTCATAAAGGATGATCCTAATTTCAAAATTCAGATCACTATTAATAAAAAAAATAATCTAATCACAATTTCCGATAACGGAATTGGAATGAATAAAAAAGATCTTGTTTCTAACCTTGGAACAATTGCACGCTCTGGTACTGCACATTTTTTAAAAGAACTGTCTGAATCTAAAACAAAAGACCTTTCACTCATTGGTCAATTTGGTGTCGGTTTTTACTCTGCTTTTATGGTTGCTTCACAAACTAAAGTTACTACACGCAAAGCTGGAGAAAATAAACTTTGGATCTGGACGTCTGATGGAGAAAGCAGCTTTACCATTGAGGAGAGTGAAGATTCAGATCTTCTAGTATCGAATAGAGGAACTTCAATAGAACTTACTTTAACGAAGGAGTCTAAAGAGTATTTAGATAAAGATATAATTGAAAATATAATTAAAAGATACTCAGATCATATAAGTATTCCAATTTATGTGAGTGATGGCTCTGAAAAAAAAGATGAAAAAGTTAATTCTGTTAACTCAGCATCAGCTATTTGGACACGACCTAAAAATAAAATTACTGAGGAACAATATAAAGAGTTCTATAATCACGCAGGACAGATGTTCGATGATCCTTGGATGATATCTCATTATAAGGCTGAAGGAAAAATTGAATATACTGTATTAAATTTTATTCCATCAACTAAACCTTTTGACCTTTATGATCCAGCAAGAGAGAACAGACTTAAACTTTATGTTAAAAAGGGTATTTATCACAGACAATTGTCCAGAACTAATTCCTCCTTATCTTCGTTTTCTAAGAGGTATCATTGATTCGGAAGACCTTCCATTAAACATAAGTCGTGAAATGCTTCAAAACAACCCAGTCGTTACAAAAATAAGATCATCTCTAGTTAAAAGAACAATTTCTGATCTCAAAAAAAAGATTGATAAAGACAGGGAGTCTTATGAAAAATTCTGGGAAAATTTTGGCCCAGTACTAAAAGAGGGAATTTATGAGGATTTTGAGAGAAAAGATTCAATTCTAGAAATATCATTATTTAAGAATTCAAAATCAAAAAAACTCATCACATTAAATGAATACATAGAGTCAATGGGCAAAAAACAAAAGGATATTTACTTTATGACCGGTGATAGTTATGAAAATATAATTAATAATCCTAGTTTAGAGGGATATAAGTCAAGAGATATTAATGTGCTTATATTGGATGATCCTGTAGACAGCTTTTGGACTTCATCAACCCCATCATATCAAGAGAAGAGTTTTAAATCTGTTACAATGGGAATGGATGACCTGAATAAAATTGATGGAGAAAAAAAAGATGATAAAAATGAAAAATCTGTTGAGCCGCTGATTAATCTACTAAAAGAAAAATTAAAGGAAAAAGTTAAAGACATTAGAGTATCCTCAAGACTTACAGATAGCCCTGTATGTCTCGTAAGTGATGAAGGAGCAATGGACCCTCAGCTTGAAAAAATACTTCAACAGCACAATCAGCTAAATCAGGGTCTTTCTCTAAAAGTTATGGAAATTAACCCTCAACATAAACTGATCAAAAAATTAGCTAAAATGAGTAAAGATAAAGCATCAATTAGTGAAGTAGAGAATATTTCAATATTACTATATGAACAATCCAAGATTCTTGATGGTGAAAAGCCATCCGATCCTGTTGAATTTTCAAAAAAACTCATCGAAACTATTACTACATCGATAAATTAATTCTAAAATTAAGACTCCAATACTATAAAATACTGGTTATAATCCGAAGAAATTTTTTGTGAGGTATATAATGAAAACACTTATTAAGACTATTGCAACTGGACTGCTTGCTACTTTTATTACTTTTAGCGCAAGTTCCGCTGAATTAAATGAAGTTGAAATTTATGAAGGCACTATTAAGGGCGCATACAGTGTTACAAATTTACCTCTTCTTCCGGGAAACTGGAAAGTTGATGATCTAGAAAAGTCTGGAAGCATAAATTCTGGAAATTTTTATGTTTATGTAACTATGATTCCAGCAGGAGCTGACGACGCAACGCGAAGATATAATGATATAATTTTTTACGCGATACTAGGGTCTAAGTCTGAAGAAACCAGTTATAGAAAAACTTTCTATGGCTGTGAGGGTGGTTTTTACTCTTTAGAAGGTTCAATTATTAAAATTGATTCTCGCGGTTCAGGAAATTTTGAAGAATATTGCAATGCACATCAAACTGAATTTCAATCATTTAATTATTTCTTCACAGATTGTTCTGATGTTTGTGTCGAGGTTGGTATTAATTTAGATACTAATAATTATAAAAATGATCGTAAAAGCTTTGAGGAAATCACTGAATTACTCTCAGAAAATGTAAGAAAAATCGTAAGGTCTGGTAATGGATCTCTTGATTTTCTTAATGATTACAGAATAAATTAATATTAGCTATTAGCTATATTTTTTAATACATACTGAAGAATACCGCCATTTAAAAGGTATTCAACTTCTGTTGCGGTATTAACTAGTAGCTTTAAATCTGTTGTAATGTTTTTACCATTTGCGTAAAAAATTTGAGCTTTGTACTTTCCTTGTGGTTTCAGTTTGTTAACTATTCCCGCGATACTTACTTTCTCTGAACCCAACAGTTTTAATGATTTACGATTGTCATTTCCTAAAAATTGAAATGGTAATACACCCATACCAACTAGATTAGACCTGTGAATACGCTCATAAGACTCTGCTATTACAGCCTTTACACCCAAAAGATTAGTACCTTTTGCTGCCCAATCCCTTGAAGACCCCATTCCATAATCTTTTCCAGCAAAAATAATTAATGGTGTTTTTGATTTTTGGTACTTAACAGAGGCATCATAAATTGACATTTGTTTCTGTGAAGGATAATGAATTGTATATCCACCTTCGATATTATTTAGCATTTCATTTTTAATTCTAATATTAGCAAATGTTCCTCTCATCATTACTTCATGATTTCCACGCCTTGCTCCAAATGAATTAAAATCAACTTTTTTAATCTTTTTTGAGATTAAATAATCTCCTGCAGGACTGTCTTCTTTTATTGCCCCCGCAGGGCTGATATGATCCGTCGTAACAGAGTCACCAAATATTCCGAGTATATTTGCTTTATTAATATCACTTACACTATTGGTTTCTGAATTTGTAAAAAATGGTGGATGTTGTACATAGGTTGATTTTTTATTCCATTTATATGTAAGTCCACTTGATGATTTTACTGAATTCCATTTTTTGTCACCTTTAAAAACATTTTTATACCGTTGCTTATACAAATTTGAGTTTATTATTTTATTTATCACAACTTTTATTTCTTTAGTCTTAGGCCAGATGTCTTTTAGATAAATTTTCTTATTATTGTGTCCAATACCAATCGGTTCATTTGATAAATTTATCTTTGTTGAGCCTGCTAAAGCATAAGCTACAACAAGAGGTGGCGAGGCAAGGTAATTTGCTTTAACAAATGGATTTATTCTACCTTCAAAATTTCTATTTCCTGATAGAACACCACTAACAATTAAGTCATTTTTAGAAACTGCATCGGAAATATTTTTATCAAGAGGCCCAGAGTTTCCTATACAAGTCGTACAACCAAAACCCACAAGATTAAAACCGAGTTTGTCTAATTGCTCTTGGAGTCCAGATTTTTCCAAGTAGTCCGTAACAACTTTAGATCCTGGAGCTAAAGAGGTTTTAACCCAGGGTTTAGTTTTTAAACCTAGCTTATTTGCCTTCTGGGCGAGCAATCCCGCTCCAATCATTACACTAGGATTTGAAGTGTTGGTACAACTCGTAATTGCCGCAATGGCAACATGCCCATGATCAATTTCAAATTCATTATTTACAGAAATAGGATTTGATGTTTTCTTTTGGCCAAATTCGTCTTCAAATGAGGTCATAAATTGATCAGCTACATTTGACAGTAGTATTTTGTCTTGAGGTCTTTTTGGTCCAGCCAAGCTAGGTTCAATGCTTGATAAATCTAATTCCATCGTATCAGTGTAAACTCTTTTATTTTTTTTATAATCTTCCCATAACCCTTGTGCCTTTGAATATCTCTCTACAAGTTTAATTTCATCAGCTGCTCTTCCGCTAACTTTTAAAAATTTTACAGTCTCCTCGTCTGTTGGAAAAAATCCACAAGTCGCACCATACTCTGGAGCCATATTTGAAATTGTTGCTCGATCAGGAACGGATAGCTCTTTCAGTCCCTTTCCGTAGAATTCTACAAATTTTCCAACTACACCCTTTTTTCTTAATTGTTCGGTAATTGTTAAAACCAAATCAGTAGCAGTTATTCCTTCTTTGATTTTTCCTTTAATTTCAAAGCCAATAACTTCAGGAACCACCATAGAAATTGGTTGACCTAACATTGCAGCTTCAGCCTCTATTCCCCCAACGCCCCAGCCAAGAACAGAAAGTCCATTAATCATTGTTGTGTGACTATCAGTTCCTACAACTGTATCTGGATAAGCTAAATTGATTTTTTTATTTTTAACTTTTTTCCTTTCTGACCAAACTGTTTTAGCGAGATATTCTAAGTTAACTTGGTGACATATACCTGTTCCTGGAGGCACTACCCTAAAGTTATTGAAGGACTTTTGCCCCCATCTAAGAAATTCATATCTTTCAATATTTCTTTTGTATTCTAAATCAACATTTGCCTTATGAGCAGTTGCCGTTCCAAATTTGTCTACCATAACAGAGTGATCAATCACTAAATCAACTGGCGATAATGGATTGACTTTTTTAGGATCACCTTTTTCATTTTTTATCGCGGATCTCATTGATGCAAGATCAACCACAGCTGGAACACCCGTGAAATCCTGCATTAGAACTCGTGCAGGCCTAAAATTAATTTCTTTGTTAACTTTTTTATCAGACTTCCATTTCTCAAATTCTTTGATGTCATTTAATTCAACTGTAGACCCATCTTCATTTCTTATGAGGTTTTCTAAAATAACTTTTATAGAAAATGGTAATGCGGAAATATTTTTAAGGCCGTTTTTTTCAGCCGCTTTGAAACTGTAATAGGTGTAGGTTTTTTTTCCTATTTTTAGTGTTTTTTTTGTCTTAAAGCTGTCGTACATAGAGGTTTACTGTTGCTATATTTAGACTAATTTAACAAGCTATCAACATAAAGTTTATAATGAACGAACTAAAAACTGAGAATTTGAGTTGTAAAAGAGGAGAAAACATAGTTCTCAAGAATATTAATTTTTCAATTAAGTCAGGTGAAACATTGGTTGTAAAAGGGCGAAATGGTTCTGGAAAAACTACCCTTTTAAGAATCTTATCCAATTTTATTACATCTTATGAGGGCAAGGTATTGTTTAATGATGTCGGTATAAGCGATGATAATTTATACAATAGTAAATTCAACCTAATTGGCCAAAAGAATTCTTTAAAAGAAAATCTTTCTATAAAAAAAAATTTAGAGTTATGGGATATTCTTTTTAATGAAGCTCTCAATCATGCAAAGCTATTAGAACAAAACAATTTGTATCATTTGATTAATAAGGATGTTAGCTCCTTAAGTGATGGACAAAAAAAATGTATTTCCCTCCACAGACTGAATTACAATAAATGTGATATGTGGTTTTTAGATGAACCATTTGTTTTTCTCGATGAAATCAACACAAACTTACTTATAGAAAAAATAAATCAATTTAATGAAAATATGGGAACAGTTATACTTACTTCTAATATAAATTTACCAAAAAAATTTCATAAGGAAATTAATATTTAATATGTCTAACCTAATTAAACGAGATCTATTACTATCTTTTTATTCGAGTGCTAATTTTTTTTTCACGGTATCTTTTTTTATCCTTATTCTAATGTTAATTCCATTTGCATTTGGTACTCAAACTGAGCAGCTTAAAGTTTTATTTAGAGGTGTAGTTTGGATTGCGCTTGCTTTATCAATCATTATTACAGTTGATAGAATTTATAATGCTGATTATGAGGATGGTAATTTAGATATTATTATGCAGAAAAATAAGACGATTGAGTATTTAATAATCAGTAAATATATAACACATTGGTTTATTTATTGCCTTCCGCTTTTAGTGATTCTGCCAGTATTGAGTTTTCTATTCTATTTGGATTATCTAGAGACTGTGCCAATATTTATAAACTTATTTATAGGCTCATTTGGTATGGTTTTCATTGCAAATTTCGTGAGCGCGCTAACGCTTGGCGCCAGAAGAACAATCTTTTTGAAAGCAATTATAATGATACCACTATTCGTACCTTTTATTATTTTTGGCTCCGATGCTGGTTCTTGGCCAATTTTATTAGCATTATCAATGCTCTCTTTTGTTATCTCTATATATGTAACTGCATATGGTCTGCGTCTTTATGGAGAGTAGGCAATACTTCAAGTCAATATATATATATTAGAAAATGTATATTAAAATTAAAAATAACCATGTTGAACTTATCAAGTCTGCTAATCCATACCTGATTTTTGCAACAATTTTTGCATTTGTTATAGGCTTATATTATTCACTTTTTCAATCTCCTCCAGATTATATTCAAGGAGATTCGATGAGGATTATGTATATACATGTTCCCTCAGCATGGTTTGCACTCATGACTTATTCAATTTTAGCTGGTTCATGTGTTCTTTGGTTCATTACCCGAAACCCCCTTTTTAATCTTGTTGCAAGATCAATTGCTCAAGTAGGAATGGTATTTACTCTAATGTCATTGATAACTGGAAGTATATGGGGCAAGCCTACATGGGGTGTATGGTGGGTATGGGATGCGAGACTAACTTCTATGTTAATATTATTTTTTCTTTACGTCGCTTATATCTTTCTTTGGCAGGCAATATCAAACAAGGAACTTGCTTCGAAAATATCAGCCGCACTAGCAATTATAGGTTTTATCAATATACCAATAATTAAATTTTCAGTTGATTGGTGGAATACTTTGCATCAACCTGCTTCAATTTCAAAACTTTCTGCACCAAGTATTGATGTAAGCATGTTAATTCCATTATTTATAATGACAGCTGCCTGTTTTTTATTTCTAGTAACAGTATCACTAATTAGATTCAGACTTGTTCTGATTGAAAATAAAATGTTAAGGACCAGCAGTTTATGAATGAATTATTAGATATGGGTGGATATGCAATCTTTGTTTGGTCCTCATACGGTATTTTTTTCTTTTCCTTAATTATATTTTTTTTAATCAATGTATTAAATTTAAGGAAGTACGAAAAAATTTTTAATAAAATAAAAAACAAAATTGAGTAGTTTAGTAAAAAGCAGATTAATTAAATTTCTCTTAAGTTTAATTATTGTTTCAATCGCAGTATTGATAATTATTTTTAACTTAAGAGATAATATTATTTATTTTTACGGCCCCACTGAACTTATAAAAAATTCAGATAAACAAGGTCAAATAATGAGGTTGGGAGGACTTGTATCAGTAGGCTCTTTTCAAAACGAAACTGAGAGTATTTTTTATTTCAGTATTACTGATGGCGAAAACGAAATTGATGTGAAATATGAGGGTATTCTGCCAAATTTATTTGCTGAGGATAAGGGAGTTGTAGTTGAGGGGGTTTATATGAATGATGGTAGATTTATTGCAAACAAAGTCTTAGCAAAGCATGATGAAAACTACATGCCTCCTGAAGTCATAGAAACACTTAAAAAATCAGGCAAATGGCAGGGTGAATGAGTTTATATATTTTTTATATTTCAAATTTTTTACTACTACTTTGTCTAACTGCATCACTAATGCAGTCTAGTAAAATTATAAATAATAAAATATTCGCTAGACCTGGTGTTATTGTGCTGGCCTACGTACAGTTAATTTCAATACTATTGTCATTTTTAATTCTAATTTATCTTTTTCTCATTTCAGATTTTAATATTGATTTAGTTTATTTCAATTCTCATTCTGAAAAACCACTTATTTATAAATTCTCTGGCGTTTGGGGAAATCATGAAGGAAGTATGCTTTTATGGATATTAATTTTGGTCTTATTTAATTTTTTATTTGCCCTTTCGAGAAGAATTTCGGAACGGTTTAAAGAGATAACAGTTGCGGTACAGAGTATCATGATCTTTGGATTCGTCGCATTTTTATTTTTTTTATCAAATCCATTTGCAATAAATCAAAATAATTTTTTTGAAGGGATTGGTTTAAATCCTATTTTACAGGATCCACTTCTGGCAATTCATCCACCTGTGTTGTATGTAGGCTATGTTGGATTTTCTCTAGTATTTAGTCTAGCAATCGCAGGATTAATTACCAAAGAGGTTGATCAGCAATGGGCTTCAATTGTTAAACCTTGGGTTTTTTCTGCATGGGCGTTTCTTACTGCTGGGATAGCTTTAGGTTCATTTTGGGCTTATTACGAACTCGGTTGGGGAGGTTATTGGTTTTGGGATCCGGTTGAGAATGCATCACTAATGCCGTGGATAGCCGCAACTGCATTAATTCACTGTGTGTTGATACTTCAGAAAAGAAATGTAATGCAATCTTGGACTATTATTTTAGCTATACTTACATTTTCATTGAGTTTAGTTGGAACATTTCTAGTCCGGTCTGGAATTTTAAATTCAGTTCATACCTTTGCCAGTGATCCCGGAAGAGGTCTATTTATTTTACTATTTATTTTTCTTATACTTGTCTTTTCTTTTAGCCTATTTGCTTACAACTCTGAAAAAATTAATGAGACAAGTAGTATGGATTTGATCAGCAGGGGTACAGGTATACAGGTGAATAACTGGCTTTTGATAACCATTTTAACAATTGTTCTCTTAGGAACGATGTATCCTCTTGCAACTGATTTATTACTTAATAAGAGCTTAACTGTTGGGCCAAAATACTACTCAACGACCATAGCCCCCATCATAATACTTTTCCTTTTTTTTATGTTTATATCTCCTCGTTTGGGATGGACTGACACAAAACTCTATAAAATAATAATTCAACTGCGATACCTCATTATTACGTCATTAACTATAACATTGATAATTAGTTTATATTTTGAATTGTTTGATTTAACTGAAATCTTAATTATCTTTTTTAGTTTACTTTTAACAATTTCTTCGATGACATCTAGTTTAAACTTTAATAAGCAAAATATTTTAGTAAGAACCAATTTAGGGCAAAATCTTGCACACGCTGGATTTGGCATCTTGATGATGGCAGTTGTGAGTAATGCTGTGTATTCTGAAGAGAGAATTTATAATGCTAAAGTTGGAGATAATTTACAATTACAAAAATATATTTTTAGTTTTGATAAAATAGAACAAGTTGAGGAAAGCAATTATAATTCACTAAAAGCATATTTTCTGATGAAAAAAGATGGTAAGTTAATAGATACATTCACTCCTGAAATCAGATTTTATTCAAACCCACCTACAATTACTTCAGAAGCAAGTATTTTGCACAAGTTTTTTTCAGATATTTACCTTGTCATGAATGTTCCTCAAGATCAGCAGTCAATAAGTGTCAGAATGCATATCAAACCTTTCATGACAATACTTTGGTTAGGTGCATTTATGATAATCATTGGGGGGATTATATCTGCTTCCATTAGAGTTGGACGTTCCGATGAAAAGTAATGGTTTAAAATTTTTACCTTTGGTCTTAATAATATTATTAAGTATATTCTTATTTTTTTCTTTAAATAATGACACATCAAAACTTTCAAGCCCACTTGTTGGTAAACAGGTTCCAGATTTTTCATTGCCAAACCTTTTTGGGCAGGAAAAGCTAACAAATTTAGACTTGAATAGTGAAATTCCAATTTTATTAAATGTTTGGTCTTCTTGGTGCATTCCATGTCGAGCAGAGCACGATATATTAATGGTTTTGTCTGAACTCTATGAAGTAGAAATATTTGGTTTGAATTACAAAGATAACAATGAAGAAGCAAAAAAATTTATAAATAATCTTGGAAATCCATTCGTTAAAATTGGCTCAGATAATTCAGGAAGAACAGCTATCGATCTTGGAGTTTACGGGGTTCCAGAGACATATATTATTGCTAACGGCATAATTATTTATAAACATATTGGTCCAATTCATATGAACGAGTTAGAAGAGAAAATTCTTCCAATCATTAGAAACAATTGAATTATGTATAAGATAATTAAGATATTTTTAATTATGTTTTGGTTTCAAGGTTATACCGTAGCAGAAGATCAAAGGGCAATTGAGCTTTTTAAAGAAGTTAGGTGTCTTGTATGTCAGGGCCAAACAATTCATGAGTCTAATGCAGAATTAGCAGAGGATCTAAAACAACTTATTCGTGAAAAAATTAGTCAAGGAGAGACCGATCACCAAATTAAAGAATATTTAGTAGAAAGGTATGGCGATTGGATTTTGATGACACCTCCATTTAAAAGTCTTACTTATATACTATGGTCTCTTCCATTTCTCATAATGATAATAGGAGCTATTGCAATATATAGACAAAAAAGAGGCCAAGCCTAATTTTTGACAATTTGTAGATATATTTTAAACAATTTGTAATTATATATTATAGTGAAATTAAAAGAGGTGATTATGAAATCAACAATTTATGCATTTTTATTATTTTTCTTCCTTAGTTTGAATTTTACGTTAGCTGGTGGAATAGAAGATGAAACAAAAGACTACGAGGACGTTGAGCTTACAACAAGAGAAGATATTTCTGAATTTCAAGATTTACAAGAACCATTGTATGAAAAACTAGATGAAGTTTTGGCAGACGGATGTACTGCTGGACAGAGAATAGTTACGTATTCTAAGGGATGTGTAACATGGTCTGGTGGCTATATTTCTGAGGGCGAAGAACCAGATTATTTTGTCAGATATTAATTTTATATAATGAAAATAATTGGATCGATTTTATTGTTACTATTTCTAATATTTTATGGATTTAGTGCTCAATCCAATGAAGAAAACATGTGGTCTTTTTCATTAGGTCAATTTGATGTAAACGACACAGTTGACTCATCAGAATTAAGATTTGAATATTTGTACGGAAAGAATTTTTTTAAAAATAATTATGATCTCAAACCTTTCTTGGGTGTTATGAGAAACGGAGATAATGGAAAATATATTTATTCAGGTTTAAGAAAAGATATTGGAATTTCAGAAAATTGGTTTTTAACGCCGAGCTTTGCGTTAGGATATTATGATAGAGGTGACAGTAAAGATTTGGGCCATAATCTTGAATTTAGAACCCAGATTGAGTTTTCATATAAACTTAAATCAAGTCGAATAGGATTTAATTTAAATCACATATCAAATGCAAGCATTGGTGATACGAATCCTGGTACAGAAAGTGCTACGATATCACTCATAAGACCATTTTAATTTTTAATAAAATTATTGGAAAATTGCTCAGGGTCAAAATCAATAAGATCACTGATTTTCTCACCACTACCAATTGCTAAAATTGGAATTTTTGTTTTGTTGGAAATTGATACAAGTGTTCCTCCTGCTGCATTGGAATCAAATTTCGTCATAATAATCCCAGTTATTTTGGTAAATTTATTAAATTCTTCCACTTGTTTTAAGGCATTTTGCCCTGTTGTGGCATCAATTGATATTATTGAATCATGAGGAAATGTTTCATCGTGTTTTTTAAGCACTCGGTCAATTTTACCTAATTGATCCATTAGATCAGTTTTGTTCTGAAGTCTTCCAGCTGTATCGATTATAACTACGTCAATATTATTTT
The DNA here is from genome assembly GCA_902577765.1 of uncultured Pelagibacteraceae bacterium. Taxonomy (GTDB): domain Bacteria; phylum Pseudomonadota; class Alphaproteobacteria; order Pelagibacterales; family AG-422-B15; genus CACNXQ01. Next base: position 44,075 of record CACHAK010000002.1, read on the forward strand.
TATCTGCATATTCAATTGACTTAAATACTACACTTGCTGGGTCAGTCTTGTCAGCATCTCTTATAAAGTCTGTTCCTATTTTATCAGCCCATTCATTCAATTGTTCTGCAGCTGCTGCTCTAAAGGTATCAGCAGCAACCAACAGAATATTTTTCCCCTCTTTTTGAAATTGATTTGCCAGTTTTGCAATTGTTGTAGTTTTACCTGAACCATTTACTCCTACCATTAATATAACGTAGGGTTTTGTGCTATTTTTATAGTCAATTTTTTTTATATTTGTTGATATAACTTCAGTTATAATTTTACTAAGAGATGTTTGAATTTCTATCAGTGAAGGAGCATTAGAAAATTTCTCATTTCCTAATCTTGCTGTAATAAGTTCTGATGTTTCAACATCAACGTCAGAAGAAATGAGAAGATCCTCAAAATCCTGTATTGTATTTTGATCAATTTTTTGATTTGCAAATACTTTTGCTAGGCCAGATTTTAAACTCTTAAACAATTATATTTCCAATTAAGCCATCTTGACGCTTTCCAGTGACAAGCATTTTAATTATTTTACCCACTTCAAAATTATCATCTAGACAGACTTTTGCAAATGTATCTGATCTACCTTGATTTTGACTCTCAACAATAAGATTAATCTCTTTATTCTTTAGCTTATCGTAGTGCTCGGTAATCTTTCGCTCGCCAATATTTCTGAGTATTTTTGCTCTTTTTTTTATAATTTCTCGGTCTAGTTGAGGCATTCTAGCAGCGGGTGTTCCATCTCTTGGTGAAAATGGAAACACGTGCAAAAAAGTAATATTACATTCGTCTATAAGCCGCACTGAATTTAGAAACATTTCCTTCGTCTCTGTTGGAAATCCAGCAATTAAATCTGCACCAAATACAATATCAGGTCTAACAGTTCTGATGCGTTCTATTGCATTAATTGCATCTTCTCTTGAATGTCTTCTTTTCATTCTTTTTAAAATCATATTATCACCAGCCTGCAGTGATAAATGAATGTGAGGAAGCAAACGTTTCTCACTTCCGTAAAGATTTATTAATTCATCATCTATTTCTGCGATATCAAGTGATGACAGTCGCAGCCTGTTAAGTTGAGGCAACTTATTTAGAATAATTTTTACTAACTTTGACAATGAAATTTTTTTCTCTAAATCACACCCGTAGCTAGTGAGATCAACACCTGTTAGCACTATTTCTTTGTAGTTCTTCTCTAGAAGTAACTTTATTTGTTTTATAATATTTTTTGGATCCACACTTCTTGAATTACCCCGCCCATATGGAATTATACAAAATGTACACCTGTGATCACATCCATTTTGTATTTGCACAAATCCTCTTATTCTATTTTTAACTTTATTTATAATTGGTGAAATTGCCTGTTCATTTTCGAATATATCTCCTACTAAATTTACTGGCTTATTACTCTCTCTTATAGTTTTATAGGTTGAGGATTCTAATTTTTCTTTATTTCCAATGATGGAGTCAATTTCGCTCATTGCCTCAAAATCTTTTTTATGTATCTGTGCAGCACAACCAGTAAGAACGACTTGACTTTGTTGATTTTCTTTTTTTACTTTCCTAATTTCATTTTTCAGATCTGCGATAGTTTTATTTGTAACAGCGCAACTATTAATAAAAATGTGGTTCTGAAGATTGTTATCTTTTGCGTATTTTCTTATAACTTCAGACTCATAAAAATTCAGTCTACATCCGTAAGTTTTAATTTCTGGATCTTTCATTACTTATTTGATTTCTATTTTTTAAATATAAAGCAAATGCAAGAACTTCATACATTATATGACTCATATGATAGATAAGAGGCAATTTGATAAAATTATAAAGCCATTTATACCTTGGAAGTTGAGACCATATCAGTAAAAAAGCATCAATTCCTTCTAATATCTTTCCATCATGTTTTGCATGAAGACGTCTTATCAATTGACTTGGTTCTTTTGAGGTTTCCTTTTCAGCAACTCTATTTTGAGTAACATCGACCCAATCAATAACATTATTAAGTTTCTTATAGTGGTTTATTTCAAACCTACAGATACTGCATGAGTTATTGAAGTAAATCTTAGTATTTTTGTTTCTCACAGCTTATATTTGTCAGTAAAATTTATTTCAGTTGGACCAGTCATAATAATATTATCTCCACTATTGTAATATATTTCTAAATCGCCCCCTGGCAATGTTACTGTCACCCTATTTTTTATCAATCCCATTTCAACTCCTGCCACAGCCGTTGCACAAGCAGCTGTACCACAAGCTTTTGTTTTTCCTGCACCCCTTTCCCATACGTTTAGTAAAATATGATTATCACTTTTTAACTTTGCAAAACTCACATTTATTTTTTCAGGAAATAAATTATCATTTTCAATTAATGATCCAAAACTTTCAACATCATATTTTTGTATTTCATCATCAAAAAAAATAATATGTGGATTACCAATATTAACTAAAAATGGTTTTTTTAGAGAAAGGTCTCTGATTGAAAAATTTATATCCACTGGATTGATATCTTCAGTCAAAGGGATTTTATTCCATTCGAATTTTGGCTTGCCCATATTTACACTAACTGTGACATCATCAATCTTTTTACATGTAATTGTTCTTTCACGTGTTGTTAAGTTTATTTTATCGTTCTTTGTTTCTTTCATTAAAAAGTTTGCAACACAACGCGAACCATTTCCACAAGCATCTATTTCACTTCCATCTGAATTAAAAAATTTTACCAGTGGATTGCTGTTATCTTGTGACTTCCTAATCATGATTAGTTGATCACAGCCGACCCCGTCTGTTCTGTTACAAATTAATTTTATTTGTTCTTCTGATAAGTCAAATTCAGATACTCTTTGGTCAATAACAATAAAATCATTTCCCAGGCCATTCATCTTTACGAACTTAAACTCGTGCATAAACACTTTATATTGAGCCAATTTTGATTTTTCCAGTAAATAAGAAATTAAATGAATCTTGACATTAACTTACTGAAGTAATAAAAACTCACGTTTTCCGTCAGAAATATTATTTCTGCGGTGCCATAAATAAAGGTATCGACACCAGTCAGCGAGTTTCGCCCATTGGTGCACTACCTGCTGAAGGAGAGTTTATTTTGTTTGAAAACCTTAGTAATCGGTTTGAGGAAATATTTAAGAGTTTAAAAAAGACAGGTTCTATTGATGAGGCCTCACTCGATAGTGCAATGAGAGATATTCGAAGAGCTCTTCTTGAAGCTGATGTTGCATTGCCAATTGCAAAAAAATTCATAGAGGACGTCAAAAAAGAAGCGATAGGAAAAGAAATCATTCGATCGATAACGCCAGCGCAAATGATAACAAAAATTGTGAATGATCAATTAATTCAAATTTTAGGGTCAGCTTCACCCGAATTCCAAATAAATGATAATCAAATTTCATCTTATTTATTTGCAGGACTTCAAGGTTCTGGCAAGACAACGACTGTTGGTAAAATCGGTAATTATCTCAAAAGTAATTACGATAAGAAGATTTTATTTGTTTCACTAGATACCTCAAGACCAGCTGCTTTTGATCAGCTAAAAAAACTTTCTGAGTTAATTGATGTAACAATTTTACCCAAACTCGAAAATCAAATGCCTATTGATATTGTATCAAGAGCAAAACAATTTGCTGAATTACAGGAAATTGATTGTGTTTTATACGATACAGCGGGGAGAATGAATGTTGAAGAAGGACTAATGAGCGAATTGAGTTTGCTCGAAAAAGAAATTAGCCCTTTAGAAACGATACTTGTTTTAGACAGCTTAACAGGCCAGGAAGCAGTGAATGTTGCAAGCGATTTTTCAAAAGCAATCAACATAACTGGCTCTATCCTTACTAGAATTGATGGTGACGCTCGAGGTGGGGCCGCACTAAGTATGAGGTACATTACTGACTGCCCAATTAAATTTATGGGAGTTGGAGAGCAAGTCGATGACCTTGAAAAATTTCACCCAGAGCGAATTGCCAATCGTATTCTTGGAATGGGCGATATTGTGACCTTGGTCGAAAAAGCTGCTGAAACTGTTGATCAAGAAGATGCAGAAGAAATGGCTAAAAAATTACAAAAAGGAGAATTTGATCTCGATGATTTACTTAGTCAAATCAGACAGATGAAAAAAATGGGTGGTATTTCGGGCATGATGAAATTTATTCCTGGACTAAGTAATTTGAGCGACAAGATTCCACAAAATAACAATCCTGAAAATTTAATCGCCCAACAAGAAGCAATTATTCTTTCAATGACAAAATACGAGCGAAGAAAGCCAAAGATAATTAATGGATCAAGAAAAAAAAGAATAGCGGCAGGATCAGGAACTTCAGTATCTGAAATAAATAAAATTCTAAAACAACATAGAAAGATGTCAGACATGATGAAGAAGTTATCTAGAAAAGGTGGAGGATCAATTGATCCAAATATGTTAGCAGGTCAACTTGGAAGTGGTATGCCGAGTGATTTTTTTAAAAACAAATTTTAATTATTAACAAATAAAAGGAGAATAAAATGGCGTTAAAAATAAGACTATCGAGAGCAGGTTCAAAGAAAAGACCTGTATACAGAGTTGTAGTTGCAGATTCAAGAAGTCCACGAGATGGTAGATTTATTGAAAAGGTAGGATTGTACAATCCTCTTTTACAAAAAGACAATAAGGATAGGGTCCAACTAAACTTAGAGTCAATAAAAGATTGGATTTCTAAAGGAGCAAAACCAACAGATAAAGTTGCAAGATTTTTGGGAGAAGCTGGAGTGATACCAATGCCAGCACAAGGCAACAACCCAAAAAAAGCTCAGCCAAAAAAGAAAGCACAAGAAAGATTGGCCGCAGCTGAGGAATCAAAGAATCAGCCTGCTTCAGAATCTCCAGCAGAAGAGGCTCCAGCAGAGGAAGCTCCAGCAAAAGAGGAGAAAAAAGACTAAGCTTATTAATTATGTCCCAATTGATAGTTATTGGAGAAGTAAGAGCAGTTCACGGTTTAAAGGGTCATTTCAAGATTACATCATATACAGAAACGCCAGACGATGTATTTAGATATGGCCCCTGTAGACTTGGGAAAAAATATTCAAATATTACTCTTAAAAAATTGAAAGAGCTGAAATCTGGTTATATTGCTAGTTGTGAACAAATTAAAACAAGGGAGTTGGCTGAAAAAATTGTAGGGCTTACAATAGAAATCGATCAATCGCATTTGCCAGCTATAAAAAAATTAAACCAATACTATTATCATCAATTAATTAATTTAATTGTAAAAACTAATGATGGAAAAAATATGGGAAAAGTAATATCTGTTCAGAATTACGGTTCATCGGATTTACTAGAAATAAGAAAAAAAAATGCCAAAGACTACTTTATTCCAATAAGTGTAAACACAATAAAAAAAATTGATCTTATAAAAAAAATTATTATTACAAAAAATATCAATGACTATATAGGCTAGTAATGTATCGAGTAAAAATTATCACACTTTTCCCAAATAGTTTTCCTGGACTTTTAAATGCAGGAGTCGTGGGTAAGGCATTAAAGAAAAAAATATGGTCATTAAAAACAATTGATCCGAGAAAATATTCAAAAGGTAATTACAAAAAAGTAGATGATACTACAGCTGGTGGCGGTCCTGGTATGATTTTAAAAGCAGATGTAATCGGAAAGTCTATTGACGCTTGTTACAAGAATATAAAATCTAAAGATAATTATCCATTGATATATTTAAGTCCTCGCGGCACTCCTTTAACTCAAAGTAAAGTTATTAATTTTTCAAAGATGAAAGGAATTAATATTCTCTGTGGTAGATATGAAGGCATTGATCAACGTATACTCGATTTCTATCCTATTGAGGAAATAAGTATTGGAGACTATATACTGGCGGGCGGTGAAATAGCTTCGCAGGTTTTAGTGGAATCAATAGTGAGAATGTTGCCAGGAACACTTGGTGACATCAAGTCTGCTAGTTCAGAGACTTTCTCAAAAGACCTTCTTGAATACCCTCAGTATACAAGGCCTAAAAAATGGAAAAATTTGTCAATTCCAGACATATTACTCTCTGGAAATCACAGAAATATTAGTGAATGGCGCTTAAAACAATCTGAAAAACTGACACAGAAAGTTAGGCCAGATTTATGGAAAAACTACAAAAAAAGCAAGACAAGGAAGAAATAAAGTATTAAAACACGGTTCGAGGCTACTACCATGAACATCATAGAACAATTCGAAAAAGACCAGATAAAGTCACTAGTCAAAGGTAAGAAAATACCACAATTTCATCCAGGAGATACGGTAAGAGTGAATGTTAAGGTACGTGAGGGTACACGTGAGAGAATACAGGCATTCGAGGGCGTTTGTATCAGAAAGAAAAATAGAGGTCTAAGTTCTTCATTTACAGTTAGAAAAATTTCTTTCGGTGAGGGCGTAGAAAGAGTATTTCCAATTTTCAGTCCGTCTATTGACTCCATCTCGATCGTAAGAAGTGGACAAGTCAGAAGAGCTAAGCTTTACTACCTTAGAGATCTAACCGGTAAGAAAGCAAGAATCGTTGAGAGAATTCGAAAAAAGCAACCAGATCTTGCTAGTTTATATATTGATGAGAGTGAAGAAGTTGTAGAAGAAGAAATTGTTGCTTCTGATGAGCCTGCTCATGATGAGAGTGTTGAAGTTGCAGCTGATGCTTCTCAAGCTGAGGAAAAAACAGAATCTGAAGTTGATGAGTCTGCTCAAGAACAAGTTCCTGAAGATAATGTTGAAAGTTCAGAAGAATCAGAAACAACAAAAGAATAATTACTTCTTTCTCGTTTTCTTTGTTAATCAAAGTTATTTATGAGTACTCCAAAGACATTATACGATAAAATATGGAATGATCATTTAGTTTCAGAAAATGTAGATGGAACTTCAATCATTTATATTGACAGACATCTTGTTCATGAGGTTACAAGTCCCCAAGCATTTGAAGGACTAAAAATTGGAAACAGATCAGTTAGAAAACCTAATTTTACATTAGCCACTGCTGATCACAATATTCCTACAACAAATAGAGATGAGGGAATATCAGATCCTGAGTCTAAGTTACAGGTAGATACTCTTGAAGAGAATTGTAGGGAGCACGGAATTACTTTTCTTTCTATGTCTGATAAAAGACAGGGCATAGTTCATATTATCGGACCGGAGCAAGGTTTCACACAACCAGGAATGACTATCGTTTGTGGTGATAGCCATACGTCAACACACGGTGCCTTCGGTGCTCTTGCATGGGGAATTGGAACTTCTGAAGTAGAACATGTTCTTGCAACTCAAACATTAGTACAAACTAAAGCCAAGAATATGCAAATTAATATACAAGGTGAACTGCCACTTGGTGTCACAGCAAAAGATATTGTTTTAAAGATTATTCAAACAATTGGAACTGCTGGAGGTACTGGGTATGTTATTGAATACACAGGTGATGCAATCAAATCCCTAACAATGGAGGGAAGAATGACTGTCTGTAACATGTCAATTGAAGCAGGAGCAAGAGCTGGTTTAATCAGTCCTGATGAAAAAACAATTGAATACTTAAAGGGAAGACCATTTTCTCCAGCGGAAAATGAATATCAGTTAGCATCAGATTATTGGTTGTCGCTAGCTTCTGATGAAGGTGCAGCTTACGACAAAACAGTAAATATTGATGCAAGTGACATCATTCCACAAGTCACATGGGGCACAAGTCCTGAGGATGTAGTTTCGATTGATGGATTGGTTCCAAACCCTGAGGATGAAAGCGATGAGACAAAGAAAAAATCAATGATTAGAGCTTTGGAATATATGGGTCTTGTTCCGAATACACCACTTAAAGAGATTAAAGTAGATAAGGTATTCATTGGTTCATGTACTAATGGACGGATTGAAGACCTTAGAGCTGCATCAAAAATTGCAAAAAATAGAAAAGTCGCGGACCATGTAAATGCAATAATCGTTCCAGGATCTGGTTTAGTTAAACAGCAGGCAGAAGAGGAGGGTTTGGACAAAATATTTATTGAGTCAGGCTTTGAATGGAGAGAACCTGGATGTTCAATGTGTCTTGCAATGAATGCCGATAAACTTAAACCTCAAGAAAGATGTGCTTCCACTTCAAATAGGAACTTTGAAGGTAGGCAGGGAAGAGGGGGTCGTACTCATTTAATGAGTCCAGCTATGGCTGCTGCTGCGGCTATCAATGGAAAACTATCAGACAGTAGAGAGATATAATGGAAAAATTTAAAAAAATAGAAAGTAATGCAATTCCTTTACCAATGGTAAATGTTGATACTGATATGATTATTCCAAAACAATTTCTCAAAACAATTAAGCGAACAGGTTTAGGTAAAAATTTATTTTATGAATTAAGATATGATGAAACAGATGCACCTATAGATTCATTTGTCCTTAATCAAGATAAATATAAAGATTCTCAAATTTTGATTACTGGTAAAAATTTTGGCTGCGGGTCATCTCGTGAACATGCACCCTGGTCAATCTTAGATTATGGTATTAAATGCATCATCGCTTCGAGCTTTGCGGATATCTTTTATAATAATTGTTTCAAGAATGGTATTCTTCCAATCAAATTAGATGAGTCTGAAGTAACTAAATTACAAAAAGCAGCGGAAAACAGTCTTAGTTTTATAATTGATTTAGAAAATCAGAAGATTTCTTATTTTGATAAAAATATAAACTATGAGGTAAGTTTTGAACTAGATAAAGCCAAAAAAACTAGCCTATTAGAGGGTTTAGACGATATTGGATTGACACTTGCTAAAGTTAATCATATTTCTGATTTTGAAAATAAGCAAAAGTCAAGAACACCCTGGTTGTATAGCCAACAAATAAAATGAGCAATTTTTATAAATTATTAGTCTTACCTGGCGACGGTATAGGGCCTGAAGTAATGAAGGAGGTCATAAAGGTTGCTAAGAGTATTGGTGAACTTAGTAAAGTTAAATTTGAGATAGAAGAGGACGATATTGGTGGATCTGCCTATGATCGCTATGGCACCCCTCTATCCGATGAGACTCTTGAAAAAGCTAAAAACTCTCACGCAGTTTTACTTGGTGCTGTGGGTGGAGAAAAATGGGATAATTTAGATTTTTCTCTTAAACCTGAACAAGGCCTTTTGAGAATTAGAAAAGAATTAGACTTGTTTGCAAACTTAAGGCCTGCTCTATGTTTTGAGTCAATGGTTGACGCCTCTTCTCTTAAACCAGACTTAGTTTCAGGTCTTGATATATTAATTGTTAGAGAGCTTACTGGTGGTATTTATTTTGGTGAACCAAGAGGTATTGAAGATAAAGGTAACGGAAATCGTATTGGAATTAATACTCAATCCTATAGCACTGAAGAAGTTAGAAGAGTTGCACGTATAGCATTTGAACTTGCAAGCAAAAGAAGTAACAGGGTTACTTCTTGCGAAAAATCAAATGTAATGGAGTCTGGAATATTGTGGAGAGAAGAAGTCTCTTATGTGCATGAAAATGAATATTCAAATGTCGAGCTATCTCATATGTATGCAGATAATTGTGCGATGCAATTAGTTAGAAACCCTAAACAATTCGATGTTATTGTTACTGATAATTTATTTGGAGACATTCTGTCAGATGAGGCGGCCATGCTCACAGGTTCGCTTGGAATGTTGCCCTCTGCTTCTTTGGGTGCAGTCGATAGTAATAATTTTAGAAAGTCTTTATATGAGCCAGTTCATGGGTCTGCGCCAGACATAGCTGGTAAAGGAATAGCAAACCCAATTGCATCTATTCTTAGTTTTGCGATGTGTTTAAAGTACTCATTCAATATGTACAAGGAATCAGATCTTATAAATAAGGCTGTAAATAATGTACTTGCTAGTGGCTTTAAAACTGCGGATTTAATAGGCGATGATAACAAAAACCTATCAACAGTTGAAATGGGTGATCAAATATTAAATCAATTAAAAGAAAAGTTTTAAATTATGAATTTTAATATTGCTATAGTGGGTGCCACAGGAAATGTCGGAAGAGAAATGTTAAATATTCTCTATGAAAAAAAATATGATGCGTCGAAAATATTTCCTGTAGCTTCTAGTAGAAGCGAAGGGATGGAAATTGAATTTGGTGAGGATAAACTAATTGTAGAATCTATTGAAAAGTTCGACCCTTCAAAAGTAGAATTGGCACTTTTCTCTGCTGGAGCTAGCACCTCAAAGGAATGGGCACCAAAGTTTGCAGAAAAAAACTGTATTGTTATAGATAACTCTAGTCATTTTAGAATGGAAAAAGATATTCCTCTGGTTGTACCTGAGGTTAATCCAAGTGATCTAAATAATTATAAAAAAAGAAATATAATTGCTAATCCAAACTGCTCAACAATTCAATTGGTGGTTGCCTTAAAACCATTGCATGAAATTTCAAAAATAAAAAAAGTTATTGTATCAACTTATCAATCTGTTTCGGGTGCAGGTAAGGCTGGTATGGATGAGTTGTTTGAGCAAACAAAAAATATGTTCTCTGATGATATTAGAGATAATGTTAAGTTTACCAAACCAATTGCCTTTAATGTCATACCTCATATTGATAAATTCATGGATGATGGATACACAAAAGAAGAATTAAAAATGAGACAAGAAACTCATAAAATTTTAAACAATGAGATTAGCTTTAGCGCTACATGTGTTCGCGTTCCTGTATTTATTGGTCACTCTGAAGCTGTAAATATTGAGTTTGAAAACAAAATTTCAGTAGAAGAAGCACGTGAAGCTATTAAAAATGCCCCTGGGTGCACACTTCTTGATGAAAGAGCTGATGGAGGTTATGTAACTCCAAAAGAGTGTGCTGGAAATGATGACACATATGTATCTCGAATTCGAGAGGATACGTCTACAAAAAATGGATTATCTATCTGGGTAGTTTCTGATAATTTAAGGAAAGGTGCCGCTTTAAATACAATCCAAATCGCTGAAATGCTAATTGAGGAACATTTATCTAAATGAGACAAGATGTAAGAAAACCAAGGAGAAGCGTACTTTATGTTCCTGGATCTAATCCAAAAGCATTAAAAAAAAGTAGTACGCTTGATGTAGATGCAATTATTTACGACTTAGAAGACTCGGTTGCTGCAAATGCCAGAAATGATGCACGTACAGCAATTATCGAAATTATAAATTCTGGTGTAAACAAAAATAAGGAACAGGTGATAAGAGTAAATGCTTTGGATACTGATGATGGTAAAATAGATATTAAGGTCTTAGACAAATGTAATCCTGATGCAATATTAATTCCTAAAGTAAATGAAGCTAAAGATGTTAAAGCTTTTGAAAAATATCTTAAAAATAAAGAAACTAAGATTTGGGTTATGATGGAAACAGCTTTATCCATTGTAAACGCTTATGAAATTGCAAAGTCATCAAAATACTTAAAATGTTTTGTTATGGGGACAAATGACTTGTCTGCAGAGTTGGGTATAGAGGAAGAACTAAAAAGAACTGCATTAGTCACAAGTTTTGAGAAATGTATGATGGCAACAAAAGCCTACAAATTATCACTACTTGATGGAGTATTTAATGACATCAGAGATGCAAATGGATTTGAAGAAGAGTGCATCTATAGTCATGGACTCGGATTTGATGGTAAAACCTTAATTCACCCGGGACAAATACAAATATGTAATAAAATATTTACCCCTACGGCTGAACAACTAGACAAAGCAAAACGAATTGTTGCAGCCTTTGAGGATGCAAGAAAAAAGGATCCAAATGTTGGAGTTATTACGTTTGAAGGTAGTCAGATAGAGGAATTACACGTAAATCATGCAAAACGAATTATAGAAGCAGAATTGCTTGTGTCAAAAGTAACAGAACTAGATCAATCAGAAGTTATACAAACTTCTTCGAGTAAATATAAAATTGGTAACTTTTTTGAAAATTTTAAGCTAGGACAAAAAATAATACATGCAACTCCACGAACAATAACATATGGAGATTGTGCACTTTATACAGCTTTATACGGTTCTAGGTACGCCCTACACTGCTCAGATGAGTTTGCAAAAAAACTCTCATTAGAAAAATCACCAATTGATGATTTTCTTTTATTTAACATAGCTTTTGGTAAAACGGTCCCCGATATATCTTTAAATGCAATTGCCAATTTAGGTTATGCAGAGTGTAAGTTTTTAAAGCCAGCTTACCCAGGTGATACGATTAGCTCAACTTCAGAAGTGATTGGCATTAAAGAGAATTCAAGTGGAGAAAATGGAGTAGTTTATGTTCACTCTGTAGGCACTAACCAGCATGATGAACCAGTTATTGATTATAAAAGATGGGTTATGGTTAGAAAAAAAAATAGAAACCTAAATAAAGCAGAACTGTCTATACCGGAATTAAATAAAGAGCTTACAATTGAGGAGGTTGTAGAAATTGCAAAAAAATATGATTTTGATTGTACAGGTTATGATTATAAAGCCTCAGGCTCTGATCTTTGTTATGAGGATTATTCTATTAACGAAAAAATAAATCATATTGATGGTATGACAGTTGAAGAAGCCGAACATATGATGGCAACAAAATTATACCAGAACAATGCAAAAGTTCACTTTAACCATTTTGTTGAAAAAGGTGGCAGGTTTGGAAAAAGAATTGTTTACGGCGGTCACGTTATAAGTTTAACAAGAGCTTTGTCGTTTAATGGACTTTCAAATGCTTTTAAAATTATTGCGATCAACGGTGGAACTCACGCATCACCATGTTTTGCGGGAACAACTGTTTTTGCCTGGAGTTTAATTTTAGATAAAGTTGAAGTATCAGATTCTTTAGGTGCAATTCGAATCAGAACAAATGGAATTGGCGATGCACAGGCTTATCAGTTTCAACATCAGGATGCTGACAAGCGCTTTGATCCGTCTGTTTTGTTAAGTCTTGATTATTGGGCTTTAATTCCAAGAAAAAAATAATTTACTGTCGTTTAATCACCGGCAATTTGGTATATATAAATACTACTAATGAGCAGTCCTTTATCACCACATTTACAAGTTTACAGATGGCAAATTACATCGATACTATCAATTCTACATAGAATAACGGGCATCGTATCATCATTAGGCGCAATTATATTAATAATATTTATATATTCAATAAGCGCTGGTGAAGAAACATTTCAAATTTTAATTTCTTTATCAGAAAATATTTTTATAAGAACGATATTAATAGGTCTTACTTTTTCATATTTGTTTTATTTTTTAAATTGCTTGAGACACTTGTTTTGGGACGTTGGTATTGGGCTTGATTTAAATACTGCCAAATTGACAGGTTGGATTACAATTTTGTTTACTGTTTTGCTCACTGTTCTATTTTGGGTTTTAATTATGATTGAATACTAATTCTATGTCTGCTAAAAATACTTGGAAACTCCATCGATGGAGCACAATCTTACTACTTCCGCTCGTTGTTTATTTATTTTTAAAAATAATCCACCTTTCTACTTTGTCTTATCAATCAATTTTGAGTGAATTTAGTAGCTTATGGGGTGTAGGGTTTATATTGATTTTCACGGTTTTAGGATTAATTCATATGAATACAGGTGTGCACGAAATCCTGGATGATTACGTTCACTCTGATGTTGCAAAGAAAGTATTAAATGCAGTAATTTCAATATTCTTCTTATTAATACTAATTTTTGTTTGTTTGTCTCTACTACTAATGTTTATGGGTTAACTGAATGAATTACGAAATTGAATATCATGATTACGATGTAGTTGTTGTTGGTGCCGGTGGATCTGGTTTGAGAGCAACAGTAGGGGCTGTTGAGAATGGTTACAAGACTGCATGTATTTCAAAAGTATTCCCAACCAGAAGTCATACGGTTGCAGCACAGGGAGGAATCTCCGCCGCGCTTGGAAATATGGGTGATGATGATTGGAGATGGCATATGTATGATACTGTTAAAGGCTCTGATTGGCTTGGGGATCAGGATGCAATTGAGTATTTGTGTAAAAATGCACCAAAAGCCGTTTTAGAGTTAGAAAATTATGGAGTTCCATTCAGTCGAACAGAGGATGGAAAAATTTATCAAAGAGCTTTCGGGGGAATGACAAAAAATTATGGTGAAGGCACTGCGCAAAGAACTTGTGCCGCTGCTGATCGAACAGGCCATGCAATAATTCATACTTTATACGGACAATCGTTAAAACACGATGTTGACTATTACATTGAATATTTTGTGTTGGACCTATTAATGGTTGAAGGTGAATGCAGAGGTGTTGTTGCATGGTGTTTAGAGGATGGCAAGTTACATGTATTTAATTCTAAACGAACAGTACTAGCATCTGGTGGTTATGGTCGTGTCTATTTTTCTGCAACATCAGCTCACACGTGCACAGGTGATGGTAACGCTATGGTTCTAAGAGCTGGTTTACCTCTACAAGATATGGAATTTGTTCAATTTCATCCAACAGGTATTTATGGCGTTGGATGTCTTATAACGGAGGGTGCCAGAGGAGAAGGCGGTTATTTAGTCAATAGTGAAGGTGAACGTTTCATGGAAAGGTACGCACCATCAGCAAAAGACTTAGCTTCTAGAGATGTTGTATCTCGTTCTATAACAAAAGAAATTTTAGAGGGCAGAGGCGTTGGTAAAGATAAGGACCATGCTTATCTTCATCTTGATCACATAGACTCAGATATATTGGAAGAAAGATTGCCTGGTATTTCAGAATCTGCAAAAGTTTTTGCAGGTGTAGATGTAACTAAAGAGCCAATTCCTATTATACCTACAGTCCATTATAATATGGGTGGAATTCCAACAAACTTTCATGGAGAAGTAATGAATCTTGAAAAAGGAAATGAAACGGTCGTGCAAGGTTTGATGGCGGTTGGTGAAGCTGCCTGTGTGAGTGTTCATGGTGCAAACAGACTTGGATCAAATTCTCTAATTGATCTAGTAGTTTTTGGTAAAGCGGCTGCAGATAGAATAAATGATACAGTAAATAAAGATGAACCTAATAAGGAAATTCCAAGTCATGTAATAGATGAAGTTATTGCAAGATTTGATAGTACGCGATCTTCTGATGGAGATATCTCAACTTCAGAATTAAGGTCTCAAATGCAGCGAGTTATGCAGAAACACTGTGCTGTTTTTAGAGATGATGAGATTATGTCTGAAGGAAAAAAACTTATTGAAGAAACTTGGTTAAACTCAGAGAATATCAAAATTAAAGACAAGTCCCTTATATGGAATACTGATTTGTTAGAAACACTAGAGTATAAAAACCTAATCGCTCAAGCTGTAGTTACAATGAATTCTGCGCTAAATAGAAAAGAAAGCAGAGGGGCTCATGCTCGAGAAGATTTCAAAGAAAGAGATGATAAAAATTGGATGAAGCATACATTGTCATGGTTGAATGATAAGAGCTGTGAATTGGATTATCGATCAGTGCACGAATACACATTATCAAATGAAGTTAAATATATCGCACCAAAGGCCAGAGTTTATTAATGGTTCAGTTTAATCTTCCCGATAATTCTAAATTAACAGACGGAGACTATTACAAGTCTGAAAAAGACAACGAAAATATTAAAAAATTTAAAATTTATCGTTGGTCTCCAGACGATGAAAAAAATCCAAGAATGGATACTTATGAAGTTGATCTAGACGATTGTGGTCCAATGGTATTAGACGCAGTTATGAAAATCAAAAGTGAAATTGATACTTCATTAACCTTTAGAAGATCCTGCCGCGAGGGAATATGTGGTTCTTGTGCAATGAATATTGATGGTACAAACACACTAGCTTGTACTAAAGCAATCAGTGATGTGAAAGGTGATGTAAAAATTTATCCTCTGCCTCATATGCCAGTTATCAAGGACTTGGTGACAAATTTAAAAACACTCTATAAGCAACTAAAGTCCATAAAACCTTGGCTCATCAATAAGAAACAAAGTGCAGATGATACTGAAAATATTCAATCCAGAGACGACAGAGAAAAGCTAGATGGACTATATGAATGCATCCTATGTGCTTGTTGTTCTACATCTTGTCCGAGTTATTGGTGGAACAGCGATAAATATCTAGGTCCAGCTGTACTTCTTCAATCCTATCGTTGGTTGCAAGACAGTCGAGATGAAGAAAGAAAAGAAAGATTAAAAGAATTAGATGATACTTTTAAAGTGTACAGATGCCATACGATTATGAATTGCACTCAAGCATGTCCCAAGGGTTTGAATCCTGCAAAAGCGATTGCTGGAATTAAACAGATGATAGCACAACAATAACTATATTATTGTAATCTCAAAAAGCGTAATTGTGCTAAGTATTAGTATTATTACCGAAACCGCAATAAAAAAATTCAGCATTATTTGTTCACTCAATGGTGGGTAGTTGATTAGGGGATTTAATGAAAATGTTATCTACCCACCATTAAGTGTTACATATAATGTTGTTTACTCTTATTTAAACTCATATAAGTCTGCCAAAGTGACATATCATGTTCTCAATACTTTTTTTGAATTTTCACAATATAACTGCCTTCGTGCCAGCTAGCTTCGATATACCTTATTTGATGACTGCTCTCTGCCCAATGAGGGAATTCTTTCCTTATGCGACCACTTTTCCCCGTTATAATTTCTACTTTAGAAATATTCTCTTGATAAGCAGCATAAATAAAATCAGTAAATTCATCATAAGCCTCTTCGAGTGTGAAGCCGTGAAGATCAAGTTTTCTCATACTTTTCTGTCATTGCCATTGATTACAATTAATCTACAATATCAGACTCTATTAAAATTATTAAGATCATGAATAAAGTTTTTCACTATATAAACGGCAAGGAACACGTTGGAAGCTCTGATAGATTTGGCGATGTATTTAATCCAGCCAATGGGGAAAAAATCAAAGAAGTTAATCTCGCTAACAAAGACGATGTACAGCTTGCAATCGAGTGTGCTGTTAAAGCAGGTAAACAATGGGCTGCCACTCCATCTCTTACAAGATCAAGAGTTTTATTTAAATTCAAAGATCTGATTCTCAGAGATATGGACAAATTAGCTTTGGAATTAACAACTGAGCACGGAAAAATATTATCAGACTCAGTTGGTTCAATAACAAGAGGCATGGAAGTAGTTGAGTTTGCTTGTGGCATTCCTCATTTGCTTAAAGGCGAATATTCTGAAAATGTTGGGTCAAATATTGACAGCTGGAGCATGAGGCAGCCTCTTGGGGTTTGTGTGGGAATTTCACCTTTCAATTTTCCCGCTATGGTTCCAATGTGGATGTTTGTTATGTCTATTGCATGTGGTAATTCATTTATTTTAAAACCGAGTGAAAAAGATCCAACAGTTCCGTACATGATGGGAGATTTACTTAAAGAAGCAGGTCTACCAGATGGGGTTTTCAATGTTGTCAATGGTGATAAAGAAGCAGTAGATCTACTGATCACTGATCCTGAAGTTGCATCAGTTAGCTTTGTTGGCTCGACCCCAGTTGCTGAGTACATTTATCATACCTCTTCTAAACATAATAAGCGTGTTCAGTCATTAGGCGGTGCAAAAAATCATATGGTTGTAATGCCTGATGCAGATTTAGACCAAGTTGTTGATGGTCTTATCGGCGCAGGGTATGGATCCGCAGGAGAGCGATGCATGGCTCTTTCTGTTGCTTTAGCTGTTGGTGATGTGGGTGATAAATTAATTGAAAAGCTTACTCCTCGCGTACAAGGACTTAAAGTTGGCCCCGGAACAGATCCGGAAGTTGAAATGGGCCCTCTCATCAGTGATGTACATTTATCAAAAGTAAAAAGCTATGTTGATTCTGGAGTTGCCGAAGGAGCTGATCTTATAGTAGATGGAAGATCAATATCTCTACAAGGTTATGAAAATGGATACTTCATTGGAGGCTGTTTATTTGACCATGTTAAGGAAGATATGCGGATATATAAAGAAGAAATATTTGGGCCAGTATTATCTGTTGTACGTCAACCTACTTTTGATGATGCTTTAAAAATGGTTAACGATCATGAATTCGGAAACGGTACGACCATTTATACACGTGATGGTGACACAGCTAGAGCTTTTGCTAATCAATGTAAAATTGGAATGGTTGGAGTAAATGTTCCTATACCTGTTCCTATGGCTTTTCATAGCTTTGGTGGTTGGAAAAGATCCTTATTTGGGGATCATGCAATGCATGGTATGGACGGAGTTAGGTTCTTTACGCGTCTTAAAACTGTTACTTCGAGATGGCCAACTGGTATCAGAAAAGGTGCTGAATTTACCATTCCAACCATGAAGTAAATATTTAATTTATCTTGATTTTAATCGCTATCTAGTTAGTTTACCGAGCTATAAACTCATCATGACAAATAAAAAAATATCACTTATAGGAGCTGGACAAATCGGAGGAACACTTGCTCATTTAGCTGCCATGAAAGAGCTTGGAGATATAGTTCTTTTTGATCTGATGTCTGGACTGGCAAAAGGTAAAGCTCTTGATATAGCTCAGTCCTCAGCCATAGATGGTTTTAGCGTTTCCTTGTCTGGTACTGATAATTATGAGGATACAAGTGACTCTGATGTCATCATTATAACAGCTGGGGTTCCTCGAAAACCAGGAATGACTAGAGATGACCTTTTAGGAACAAACTTAAAAATTATCAAGCAAGTAGCTGAAGGTATTAAATCAACTTCTCCTAATGCCTTCGTTATTTGTATTACAAATCCACTGGATGTAATTGTTATGGCTCTTCAAAAATATTCAGGGCTTCCAAAAAATAAGGTTGTTGGTATGGCTGGAGTTTTAGATACTTCACGTTTTAAATATTTCTTATCACAAGAATTGAATGTTCCAATTAGCGAAGTAGACTCATTTGTTCTTGGTGGTCACGGCGACACAATGGTTCCAGTTCCAAATCGAACTATGGTTAGTGGTGAAAATCTGACTGATTTAGTGAACAAAGGAAAAATTTCAAAGGCTAGGCTTGACGAGATAATTGATAGAACCAGAAAAGGTGGGGCCGAAGTTGTTAAGTTATTAGAAACCGGATCCGCTTTTTATGGGCCGGCAGCCTCGGGAATTGAAATGGCCGACTCATATCTAAATGATAAGAAAAAAACGTTACCATGCGCAGCATATTTAAATGGTGAATACGGTATTTCAGACTTATATGTTGGAGTACCTGTTGTTATTGGCTCAGCGGGAATTGAAAAAGTTGTTGAACTTGATTTAGACGAAGAAGAAAAAAAATTTTTTAAAACTTCAATCGAAGCAGTCAGCGAGCTATTTGAAGCAGCAAAAAATATTGATTCTTCACTTAGATAAATGAATATACACGAACATCAAGCAAAGGAATTATTTGACGGTTATGATATACCTGTGTCCACAGGAAGCGTTGCATATGAAAAAAGTCAGATAAATGAAGCAGTTGGAAAAGTTAAAGGCCCGATTTGGGTTGTTAAAGCACAAATTCATGCAGGTGGCAGAGGCAAAGGTGGGGGCGTTAAAGTAGTTTCTTCAAAAGAAGAAGCTGTAAATGAGGCTGAAAAAATGTTTGGTATGAATTTAATAACGCCTCAAACAGGCCCATCAGGAAAAGAAGTAAAACGAATTTATATTGAAAATGGGTCAGATATTAAAAAAGAATTATATCTTTCTTGTTTATTAGACAGAGCAACTAGCAAAGTTGCCTTTATTGTATCTAAGATGGGAGGCATGGACATCGAAGCAGTTGCAAAAGATACTCCTGAACATATAACAACTGTTCAAATAGAACCTTCAATAGGTGTTACAGAAAAAGATATAAATACAATTAGTACAGCTTTTGAACTCGAAAAAGATCTTGAGAGTCAACTTTCTGATCTTATAAAAAATATGTATAAATTTTTTTTAGAAAAAGATGCTAGTCTTGTTGAAGTTAATCCTTTGATTATAACTGAGACTGACAAGCTATTATGTCTCGATGCTAAAGTTAATTTTGACGATAATGCTTTGTACCGCCATCCTGAAATTGAGGAATTAAGGGATGAAAATGAAGAAGATGAATATGAAAGAGAGGCATCAAAATTTGATCTCGCATATATAAAATTGGACGGGAATATAGGCTGTATGGTTAATGGTGCAGGCTTGGCAATGGCTAGCTTAGATATTATTAAAATGTATGGTGGTGAGCCTGCAAACTTTCTTGATGTTGGTGGTGGAGCTTCTAAAGAAAAGGTTTCGAGTGCATTCAAAATTATTCTTTCTGATAAAGGTGTAAAAGGCATCTTAGTTAACATCTTTGGCGGAATCATGAGATGTGACATCATTGCTGAAGGAATTGTTGCCGCAGCAAAGGAATTAGAAATTTCTGTACCGCTTGTAGTTAGACTTGAAGGCACAAATGTTGATGAAGGTAAAAAGATTCTTGATAATTCAAGTATTGAAATTATTTCAGCCAACGATTTAGATGATGCAGCAAAAAAAATAGTTAAGCTAGTCTAATGTCAGTAATAGTTAACAAAGATACAAAACTTATTTGCCAGGGTTTCACAGGATCACAAGGTACCTTTCATTCAGAACAGGCAATTAAATATGGCACCAACATGGTTGGTGGAGTTACTCCAAAAAAAGGAGGAACAGAGCACTTAGGGTTGCCAGTATTTGATACGGTTAAAGAAGCCAAAGATAAAACGGATGCGAATGCCACTGTAATTTATGTTCCACCCCCATTTGCCGCAAAAGCAATTTTAGAGGCAATAGATAGTGAGATGAACCTAATAGTTTGTATAACAGAGGGAATACCTGTTATGGACATGCTAGAGGTCAAAGATAAATTAAAATCTTCCAAATCACGTCTCATTGGCCCCAATTGTCCGGGAATTATAACTCCTGATGAGTGTAAGATTGGTATAATGCCAGCACATATTCATCAAAAGGGAAATGTTGGAATTATATCTAGGTCTGGAACATTAACTTATGAGGCAGTTTATCAAACAACAGTGGAAGGTCTTGGACAATCCACCTGTATTGGAATAGGGGGCGATCCAGTGAATGGAACCAACTTTATTGATTGTTTGGAACTTTTCTTATCCGATCCAGAAACTGAGTCAATAATCATGATTGGTGAAATTGGTGGTTCAGCTGAGGAAGAAGCAGCTGAATTTTTGAGAAAAGAAAAGGTAAAAAAGCCAACCGTTGGATTTATTGCGGGAACGTCAGCCCCTCCAGGAAGAAGAATGGGACATGCTGGAGCAATTGTATCTGGAGGGAAAGGTGGAGCAGAAGATAAAATTGAAGCCATGAAGAGTGCTGGGATTCAAATTTCAAATTCTCCAGCAGCTTTAGGATCAACTTTACTTGAGGTATTAAAGAATCAAAACTAAAATTAAGCTGCTTAATGACAAAGTCATCCATAAACGACATTTTTGATAAAACATCTTTCCTGCACGGTGCAAATGCAGTTTATATCGAACAAATGTTCGAAAGATTTCAAAATAATCCCGCTGACATTCCAGATGATTGGAGAACTTTTTTTTCCGGCATTACAGATAACTTAAATCAACAAAATATTCTTCGTGCTAGTTGGGCATCTCAAAATGTAGAAACCAATAATGAAGAAGATATTTTAGAAAATATTAATGAGAGTGAAATCAAAATAGAGTCCCAAACATTAAATAAAGATAACATTGTTACGAGTGAAGTATTTAAAGAACAGGTTTTTGACTCAATAAGGGCAATAAGACTTATCAGAGCTTATAGAGTTAATGGTCATCTCGCATCAAATCTGGATCCACTAAATTTAAAAGAAATTAAAACGTATTCTGAACTTGATTATAGAAATTATGGTTTCAAAGAAAATGACCTTGATAAAGAAATTTTTATTGACGGAAGTCTTGGTCTAAACTTTGCTAAACTGAGAAATATTATCGAAATACTTAAGGAAACTTATTGCGGATCTATAGGTGTTGAATTTGTTCACATTCAAGATGCTGATCAAAAGCAATGGGTTCAAGAAAGAATAGAGGAAGTTAGAAATAAAACACAGTTTACCTCAAATGGTAAGAAAGCAATATTCAAACGTTTGCTTGAAGCTGAAATGTTCGAGCAATTCCTTGATAAAAAATTTATTGGCACCAAAAGGTTTGGGCTTGTTGGCAGTGAGTCGACTGTTCCAGGCATTGAGCAAATAATTAAACAAAGCTGCTTAGCAGGAGTCGAGGACATATACATAGGAACTGCACATCGTGGGAGATTAACTCTTCTTTCATCTGTTATGGAAGTACCCTTGCGATCAATTATGGCAAAATTTGAGGGTGGAGGAGAGGATCCCAATGAAGTTTTAGGATCCGGAGACGTGAAGTACCATTTAGGGATTTCAAGTGATAGAGAGTTTGATGATAAAAAAATTCATCTTTCTTTGACGCCAAACCCATCACATTTGGAGGCAGTGGATCCCGTAGTGATAGGAAAAGTTAGAGCTGAGCAAACATTGCTTCAAGATAAAACAAACGACAGAGTAATAGGACTATTAATTCATGGTGATGCTGCAATGGCTGGGCAAGGTGTTGTTGCAGAAACTTTTGCGATGTCGCAATTAAGGGGTTTTCGCACAGGAGGTACAATTCATTTTGTTATTAATAATCAAATAGGTTTCACCACAATGCCTCATTATGGTCGTTCAGCTCCATACTGTACCGAAATAGCAAAAATCATACAGGCGCCGATATTTCATGTTAATGGAGATGATGTTGAAGCAGTCGTTCATGTATGTAGACTAGCAGTTGAATTTAGAAATAAATTTAAAACTGACGTTGTAGTAGATATGTTTTGTTATCGTCGATCTGGCCATAATGAAATGGATTTACCAGAATTTACACAGCCACTAATGTATCAAAAAATTAAATCTCACCCGTCTACTCTTAAAATTTATGAAAAAAAACTTATTGAAGAAGGTGTTTTAACTAATGATGATGTTGAAAATGAAAGATCAATTTACGCCAGTAAATTGAATGCAGAGTTAAAATTTGCAAAGTCGTATAAGCCAAATAAAGCTGACTGGCTTGAAGGCTCATGGAAAGGTATAACGGTAGCTTCTATCGATGCAAGAAGAGGTAAAACAGCTATTACTGAAAATGAGCTTTTAAAAATTGGGGAAGAAATACATACCATTCCAGAAAACTTTAACCCGCATAGAAGAATAAAAAAAATTTATGATGATAGATTATCAAGTATACAAACAGGTAATGGAATTGACTGGGCAACAGCTGAGTCTCTTGCATTTGCTTCATTGTTATCAGAAGGTTATGGAGTAAGGCTTTCAGGTCAAGACTCGGGCAGAGGCACTTTTAGTCAAAGACATGCAGTTCTTTATGATCAAGTAAGTGAGAAAAGATTTGTACCATTGAGGCATTTTAGAGAAAAACAAGGATTTTTTGAAATCATTGATAGTTTTTTATCTGAGTATGGTGTTTTGGGTTTCGAATATGGTTATTCACAAGTTGATCCAAGAACTCTAGTGCTTTGGGAGGGTCAATTTGGTGACTTTGCAAATAATGCTCAGACAATAATTGACCAATTTATAACTACCGGTGAGAGAAAATGGTTAAGAATGTCAGGTCTGACATTGCTTTTGCCACACGGCCATGAAGGTCAGGGGCCTGAACACACAAGTGGAAGATTAGAGAGATTTTTACAAATGTGTGCCGAGGACAATATTCAAGTTGTAAATTGTACTTCACCCGCAAATTATTTTCATGCTCTTAGAAGACAGCTTCATAGAGATTTCAGAAAACCACTAGTTATCATGACACCAAAATCTACATTAAGGCACAAAAAAAATACATCTAGCATTAAAGAATTTATAAATGGATCAACCTTTCATCGAATTTTAAGAAAAGAACTGACTTCAGAACAAAAATCAAATGTAAATAGATTGCTTTTATGTTCTGGAAAAATATATTTTGAGCTTGATGACCATCTTGAAAAATTAAAAAAAGATAATGTACATATTTTAAGATTTGATCAATTGTATCCATTTCCTTATGAAGTTTTAAAAGAAGAAGTGTTACAGTTTCCAAATGCCGAAATATTTTGGGTTCAAGAAGAGCCATCAAATATGGGAGCATTCAGATTTGTTAAACATCGTATTGAGTCAGTATTACAGGGAATAACAGGAAAATATAAAGAACTACTATTTATAGGTAGAAAGGCATCTGCATCTCCTGCTACTGGTATAGCTAATCGTCATGCAGAAAACCAAGCCAATATTATAAAGCTAGCTGTAGAGAGGGATATAAATGAAATTAAAAAACACAAGGATGGCGTAACATTAGTTAAATTTAAACTGCCGATTGAATAATAATCTTAAAGTGTTAAATATTAAATATGTCTGTTGAAATCAAAGTTCCTTCTCTCGGAGAAAGCGTTGTAGAGGCAACGGTAGCAAAATGGTATAAGAATGAAGGTGACTCTGTATCCGTCGATGAACCACTGCTTGAGCTTGAAACAGATAAAGTAACTCTTGAAGTTCCCTCGCCATCAAATGGCTGTATACAAAAAATCAAGGCAGAAGAAGGTTCAACTGTTGAAGTTGGTGCAATCTTAGGTTCTATTGATGAAAATGCATCTATAGACCAAAAAGTTAAACAATCGGAACCAGTAATTGAAAAATCAGTTACGACTCCAGAAAAAATTATTCCTGAGGAAGTAAAGTCTCCACCAAAAGAAGAGATGCCCATTCAAATTGATAATTTAAATAATCAAAAATTATCCCCTGCTGTAAGAAAAATTGCTGCTGAAAAGAATATAAATATTAATACTGTAACCTCCTCAAGAGAGGATGGTAGAATTACTAAATCTGACGTCATAAATTATCAAAATATAGATAAACAAGAAAATACTCCTCAAACAATGAGACAAACTGATAAAAGAGAAGAACGAGTGCCCATGTCGCGTTTAAGGCAAACCATTGCGAAACGTCTAAAGGATGCTCAGAATAATGCTGCTATGCTCACTACATTTAATGAGGTTGATATGAGTGAGCTTTTAAAGACACGTAATGATCATAAATCAGAATTTGAAAAAAAGTATGGCGTGAAATTAGGCTTCATGTCTTTTTTTGTGAAAGCATGTATAACTGCGCTGAGAGATATTCCTGAAGTAAATGCAGAAATTGAAGACAACGACGTCATTTATAAAAATTTTTACAATATTGGTGTTGCTGTTGGAACTGATCAAGGTCTCGTTGTACCCGTTGTTAAAGATGCCGATAAAAAATCTCTAGTTGAAGTAGAAAAAGAAATCTATCAAATGGGACAGAAAGCTCGTTCTGGCCAATTAAGTATTGAAGATATGCAGGGTGGTACATTTACAATATCCAATGGTGGTGTTTATGGATCTTTAATGTCAACTCCAATATTAAATCCACCTCAATCAGGAATATTGGGAATGCATAAAATAGAAGAAAGACCCATAGCTATTGATGGTGAAATAACAATTAGACCCATGATGTATCTTGCTCTTTCATACGATCATAGAATAGTAGACGGTAAAGGAGCCGTAACTTTTTTAGTGAGAGTTAAGGAAGGTCTAGAGGATCCAAGTAGATTATTGTTAGGAGTTTAATTTGGAACAATTTGATATTACAGTGATTGGCAGCGGGCCTGCTGGTTACGTTTGCGCAATTAGAGCATCACAACTTGGATACAAAGTTTGTTGTATCGAAAAGGGACAAACGCTTGGCGGTACCTGCTTAAATATTGGATGTATTCCTTCTAAATCTCTATTGCATTCTTCTCATTTATTTCATCAAGCTTCAGAACTTAATCAATTAGGCATTAATTTCGATAACGTATCGTTTGATCTAAATAAAATAATGAAATCTAAGAATGAAAGTGTCGAGTCACTTACAAGTGGTATCGATTTTCTTTTTAAAAAAAATAAAGTTACAAGAAAATTGGGATTTGCGAAGTTCATTGACAATGAGCAAATTGAGATTTTAACTGGCGATAGTTCTGAGTTTATTAAATCATCTAAAACAATTATTGCTACAGGTTCAGAAGTTGTTTCACCTGAGGGAGTGATCATTGATGAAATTGATATCTTGTCATCCACTGGAGCTTTAAGTTTATCGTCTGTTCCAAAGCACTTAATGGTTATTGGTGCAGGTTACATTGGCCTGGAAATGGGATCTGTTTGGTCAAGACTAGGGTCAAAGGTAACGGTTATTGAATATGCTGACCGAATACTTCCTGGAATGGACCAAGAGATTTCAGATGCTTTTCAAAAAATACTTATTAAACAAGGATTTGATTTTAAGCTCTCTACTGCTTTAAGAAAGGTAAATAAAAGCAACGGCTCGCTTTCTATTTCGGTTGAAAACAATGGTCAAACTCTTGATATGGATTGTGACAAAGTTTTAATATCTACTGGTCGAAAACCTTACACTTTTGGTCTGAACTTAGAGAAGATAGGAGTAAAAACTAATGATAAAGGCTTTATTGAGACTAATCAGCATTTTAATACTTCGATTGAAAATATTTATGCAATCGGTGATTGTAAAGTAGGGCCAATGCTTGCCCATAAAGCTTCAGAAGAAGGTACTGCTGTAGCTGAGATTATTGATGGTCAGGCTGGACACGTTAACTATAATACAATTCCATCGGTCATTTATACTGCCCCCGAAGTTGCATCAGTTGGAAAAACAGAGGAAGAATTAAAGAAAAACAACATCTCATACAAAACAGGTAAATTTCCGTTTTCAGCAAATGGTAAAGCTAAAGTGATGAATGAAACAAGCGGGTTTGTGAAGATCTTATCTGATAAAAATACAGATGAAGTATTAGGTGTTCATATCATTGGAGCAGATGCTGGCAACCTTATTGGCGAACTCACAATTGCAATGGAGTTTGGAGCATCAGCTGAAGATATTGCAAGAACGTGTCACGCACATCCCACTCTAACAGAATCAATAAAAGAAGCTGCGTTAAACGTGGATAATCAAGCTATTCATATTTAGCTTCTTTTTTTGTCATTAATAAAGTCATCAAGTACAGCCAGACTGCTACAACTATATGATAAAAATGCCAACTGAGGTTTGGTTCAAACAGCTGAACTTGTCTAACAATGAAATTAATTAGTATTATTGAAAAAACGAAGCTTGACACGAATCGAGAAGAAATTGTTTCTCTTGGTATCAAAAAAGAAAAAATTATTCCAAGAACGAGCCACATAACAGCATATATAATTATTAAATTCTTTGCTTGGAAGAAAATATATATACTTATCAATGCCATTATAAGCGCAAAAATTAACATTATCTTTTCACTAAGAAACTGACTTTTTTTAATTACGTCTATCGAGATGAGTGGCACTCCGAATAGAAGTGATAGAGCTGTGAACAATTGATGTGACGACTTCAGCTCGTCATGCATGTTTAAGCCAAACCTAAGGGTTGCTAAAAAAGCAGCGATTGCGAATACTAAAACTCCAGCAGCAGCAAAGTTAAGCTTATGTTGCAAAAAAATTCTTATTGAATATGTGCCGGCTATTACAATCAGTATTTCGGAAAGAGCAAAATGAGCTGGAAGCATCATTAATGACTTTTTATCGCCCTGTTATAATCTTCTTTGATTTGAGTTGAAGTTTTTCGAGTTCCATCATGCGACCAGCCAGGAGGGCCAAAAAGGTACATAAATCTATCTCTGAGCGAAATACCACGCATTGAAATGTCTTTAAATATATTTGCATATTCTTCAAATAATATTCTGAGAGGATTCAAAGATGTCATCGGAACTACTAATCCATAGTCACAAGGTTCTTTTGGATCTTCAGCAACAAATGTTCCAAACATCCGATCCCAAACCATTAGTGTTCCAGCATAATTTGCATCAAGATACTTCGGATTTCTTGCATGATGAACTCTGTGATGTGAAGGTGTATTGAATAAATACTCATACCAGCGTGGTAACTTATATATAGTTTGAGTGTGGCACAAATATTGGTAGTAGCCGTTTATAAACACGCAGAATAAAACCATTACTGGATCAAAACCAATAATTACAAGTGGAATTTTGAGCATTCGAGTCCCAGTGAAGTGTTTTGTAAATGGTTGTCTTGCGCCCACATCGATGCCCATTCTTTCTGAAGAGTGATGAGTTCGATGCAGCCCCCAGCCCCATCGCCATCGATGACAAATTCTGTGATGTAAATAAAACGTTAAATCGTCAAGTATGAAGCACAATACCAATGCGCTTAAGGTAAATGGGAATGTATAAATCTGAAATTCCTTAGCCCAAAATAAAGCTCCTAAAGTTATAAACGCAAATATGCCATTAACAGGGTAACTTAAAACTCCCATGGACATATTTAATATCCATTCTTTAAAATCATTTTTACCTTTCAATTTAAAGAAATATATAGCTAATGTTTCTACAACTGCTATTCCAATTAAAATTGGCACCAATAACCAAAAAAGCTCTAGAGCGGAATATTGGAATAAAAAATCAACTGACATTTTTAAAGCTCTCTAACATATTGCCCATCATTTTGTGTATTATATTAACACCCTGAAGTGGTCTGATAAATACTTTAAATTCAGTAATAAGTCCAGCTTCATTCCATGTAATGAGGTCGATTCCATTTATATCAGTATCTTCAATAGTCAAAGTAAATTCAAGACTAGCGTTTGTTTCTCCAATTATTTCTTTATGATATTTAAAATTCGAAGCATTAAATACTTCTGATGCAGCCATTAAATATTTTAATGTAATATCTTTTCCTCGCTGAGGCGTGTAAACAACTGGAGAATAAAAAATAACATGTTCATCCAGTATCTCTGTCAGAGCATTATAGTCACGAAGATTAACAACATCATGCCATCTTGATATCGGGTTTTGCATATATACTAATATATAATTTATTTATTTCTTAGCAAGCGGATGGGTTTTTGAGTATGCTTCATATAGTCGCTCAGTCTCAACTTTAGTATATCTTTGAGTTGTGGAAAGACTGCTATGTCCCAATAATTCCTGAATTGTTCTCAGGTCTCCACCTGAGTCCAGCAAATGTGTAGCAAAACTATGTCTCAACGCATGAGGGGTTGCAGTTTCAGGTAAAGACAAATTATGTCTAATTTTTTCCAATGTATATTGAATAATTCTCGGACTAAGACGGTTCATTCTTTTACCTAAAAAAAGTGGATCACCATTTTCAAAACCTTTTGGACACTCTTTTATATATTCTTTTATTTCGCGCTTAATAAATTCCATTAAAGGCACGAGTCTTTCTTTGTTACCTTTTCCTCTAATAACCAGATATTCATTCTCATTAATATCATCATAATTTAAATTTAATGCCTCAGATATTCTCAATCCACATCCGTATAAAAGCATAAGGATTGACTTATTTCGTAATCCTACCCATTTCTCTTTTTCTATTTCTTGCGAATATTTAATAGCTTCAATTGCAAGATCAGCTGAAATTGGTCTGGGCAAAGACTTTTTTGTTTTAGGAGATTTTAAAGATTGTATCGTACTATTTTTTATTTTTTCATTCTTTACTAAGAAATTAAAAAAAGATTTTAATGATGATATCACTCGTGCAATTGATGTAGTTCCAATGCCTTGATTTCTTAAAAAAGATAAGAAACTTCTGAAGTCAGAAATTTGCATACTATCAAGATCACTCATTGATAAGCTCCCCCCAAAATGATCCTTTGAAAAAATTAAAAATTTTTCAATATCATTTTTGTAGCTTATAAGCGTGTTGTCACTTAAGTTTCTAACTTTCTGTAAATTCTCAATCCAATCGTGAAAGCATTCTTTAACTTGATTATTCACACACTAAAGAATTTTTTGATTTGTTTTTTTCCAATCATCGAGAAAAGCTTTTAAACCCTTGTCTGTTAAGGGATGCTTATAAAGCTTTGTAAGCGTTGCAGGCGGCAAGGTGACTACGTCAGCACCAATTATTCCAGACTCAATAACATGATCAACAGTTCTAACTGATGCAACTAATATTTTTGTCTTAATATTTTTATAATTTGAATATATCGCTTTGATTTCTCTAATTAGGTTCATTCCATTCTCACCTATATCATCTAATCGTCCAACAAATGGAGATATATATGTTGCTCCACACTTAGCAGCAATTAATGCCTGTGCAGCTGAAAAACATAGGGTTACATTAGTCTTGATCTTTTTGCTGCTTAGTATCTTACAAGCTTTAAGTCCTTCTTCTGTTAAAGGTAACTTAATAACAATATTTTTAGATATTTTTGATAGTATTTTTGCTTCTGCAATCATTCCCTTGAATTCAATGGCTGTAACTTCAGCACTGATCGGACCTTTTATCATTTTAGAAATTTCTTTAAGAATTTTTTTAAAATCTTTTCCTGATTTGGCCACTAATGATGGATTGGTTGTAATTCCATTAATCAAGCCAGTTTCTCTAAATTCTCTAATAACTTCTACATCTGCTGTATCTAAAAAAAATTCCATAACAAATAATATTTTGACTGATATATTTATATCATAGTTAGAGATTCAAACAAAATTTATGAATAAAATTATTTACTATATAGATGTCTTATTAGCTCACAATGTAAGTGAAGAATTTACCTATAAGCACGAAACGATTGAAAAACCTAGAGTTGGAATGATTGTTTTAGCTCCTTTGCGCTCAGGAGAAAAAATTGGAGTTATCACCAAAGTAAACAGTGTTTTAAATGATTCAAAAATAAAGTTGAAATTTATAAAAGAAATTTCACCCGAATATAGACTGAACTCAAAAATGATAAAGTTTTTAAATTGGGTTAGTAATTACAATTTAATTGATAGAGGGTTAGTTCTCAAAATGATATTATCGCATAGTAAATTTTATTTTAAGAAGAAAAAAATAAAAGAACTCAATTCGAATATTAAAAAAAATGTTAAGGCAATAAAGCTAAGCTTGGAGCAAAAAAAGGCTTCTCAAGATATACTAAAAATTTTCCAACAACGAAATTTTAAGCCTGTCCTACTTGATGGTGTCCCTGGATCTGGAAAAACAGAAGTTTATTTTGATGTTATAAAAAAATTTATTAGAGACGGCGAACAAGTTTTAATTATGTTCCCAGAAGTTTCATTGACAGGAGATTTTGTAAATAGAATTGAAGAAAGATTTGGCTTTTCACCAGTAGTTTGGCACTCAAAGATAAGTACTGCTTATAAAACAAAAGTATTAAAGAGCATTATTGATGGCTCTTCTCAAGTTATTATTGGTGCTCGTTCCTCTTTATTTCTACCATACAAAAACCTATCAATGATTGTCTTAGATGAAGAACATGACAGCTCTTATAAACAAGAAGAACAAGGTATATACCACGCACGGGATATGTCAGTCGTTAAGAGTTCAATAGAAGATATCCCAATTATTTTAACAAGCGCTACCCCATCACTCGAGACAATTTTTAATGTGATGAATAAAAAATATAATAAAGTTTCGATTAAAAATAAGTATTTTAATCAAGAAGAAAATGAAATTTTCATAGTTAATATGAAAAAGGAAAAATTAAAAAAAGATCAATGGTTATCTGAAAGACTTATTAAAGAAATCAGTCAAACATTGAAAAAAAAACAGCAGACATTGCTTTATATTAACAAAAGAGGATATGCACCCGTAATTATTTGTAAGTCATGTGGGCATAAAATAACATGTAAAAACTGCTCAAGTTACTTAGTAGAACATTTAAAAAATAAAAAATTACTATGTCATCACTGTGGTCATAGTATTTTAACAAAGGGCTTAGAATGTCCTTCATGTCAAAATAATGATAGCCACTTTATTGATTATGGAGCCGGCATTGAAAAAATATTTACTGAAATTTCAAAAACTTTTCCCTTGGCAAAGATATGCTTATTCTCTAGCGATCATATAAAATCACAAGATGAATTAGAAATTAAGGTAAAACAAATTAAAGATCATGAATATGATATTATTATTGGAACTCAACTTATAACTAAAGGTTATCACTTTCCTAACCTTGCATGTGTTGGAATAATTGATGCGGATATGACATTGAAAGGTGGTGATCTGAGAGCTTCTGAAAAAACTTATCAGGCCTTATACCAAGTATCCGGAAGAGCAGGGCGGGCTCAAACAAAAGGAAGAGTAATTATTCAAACATATTATCCTGAAAACGAAACTATTCAGTCTCTTGCAAAATTAGATCGAGATGCATTTTATGAAAATGAAATATATTATCGCAAGCTTAATAACCTTCCTCCCTCCGGAAAAATGGCAGCAATAATTGTTAGTGGAAATAATATTGCCAAGGTGAGGGAGCAATGCAGTATCATGTTTGGTTCTATTCCAAATATTTCAGAACTTGAAATATATGGTCCAGCGCCAGCCCCATTGTCCAAGTTAAAAGGACGCCACAGGCAGAGATTTTTGATACATGACAAAAAAGCCAGAAATATGCAAAAAATAGTCAATGCTTGGCTAAAGAATTCCAAATCATTATCGAGCGTAAACATATCTGTGGATATCGACCCATTTAGCTTTGTATAAAATTTGAATTGCGACATTCCAATACTTGAAAAATATGAGAGTTAATGGTACGGAAAGAGTTAATTTTTAAGGAATTTCCACATAATGGCTAACGCAAGTACAAGACAAATCGCATCAGTTGATAGATATGCTAATGCATTATTTCAGCTGGCAAAAGAGGCCAAAGTACTCGAGACTGTTTCTAGTGAACTTTTTAATTTAAAAAAAATACTGAATGAAGATGATACTTTACTATCCATGGTTAAGAATCCTTCAATCAGCAAATCTAATAAATTTAATTTTTTTAATTCACTTTCTGAGAAAATTGAAATGTCTAAGCTGGCAAAAAATTTTATTGGAGTAATAATTAATAAAAATCGAATAAACTACTTAATGGATATAATTAATTCATTTGAGAAATTAATGTCTGGACTTAAGGGTGAGATGTCAGCAACAATTACTTCGGCCAAAGTTCTGAAAGAAGCAGAGTTAAAACATATTAAGGATAAACTCAAAGATAAGTTTAGTTCACAATTTAATATTAACACTATAGTTGATGAGACTTTAATAGGGGGTCTTAAAATACAAGTTGGTAGTCAAATGATTGATAGCAGTATTAAAAATCAACTCCAATTATTAAAAGAAAAAATGAAAGAGGTCACTTAATGGACATACAACCATCAGAAATATCAAAAATACTCAAAGAGGAAATTAAAAATTTTGGATCTGACTCTGAGATTACAGAAGTTGGTCAAGTTCTTTCAATTGGAGATGGTATCGCGAGAATTTATGGACTTGATAATGTTCAGGCCGGCGAAATGGTAATGTTTGATGATGGTACAAGAGGAATGGCCCTTAACCTGGAGGATGATAATGTAGGTGTTGTGCTATTTGGAAGTGATGCAAATATTAAAGAAGGTGATACAGTTAAAAGGACAAATTCTATTGTTGATGTTCCAGTAGGTAAAGATTTGCTTGGAAGAGTTGTAGACGCTCTTGGAAATCCAATAGATGGAAAAGGAAACATTGAGTCACAGAATAGAAGTCGTATTGAAGTTAAAGCGCCAGGTATAATACCAAGAAAATCAGTATCCGAACCAATGCAAACAGGTCTTAAAGCGATCGACAGCTTGATTCCAATTGGCAGAGGGCAACGTGAATTAATTATTGGTGACAGACAAACTGGAAAAACAGCAATTGCTATTGATACTATCATAAATCAAAAATCTATTAATGAATCTGGCGATGAAGCTAAGAAACTTTATTGTATTTATGTCGGTATAGGTCAAAAAAGATCTTCGATTGCTCAAACAGTGAAAGCCTTAGAAGATGCTGGTGCTATGGAATATACAACAGTTGTTGCAGCAACAGCAAGTGACGCTGCTCCACTACAATTTCTTGCTCCTTATACTGGTTGTTCAATGGGTGAATATTTCCGTGATAATGGAATGCATGCTTTAATAATTTATGACGATTTATCAAAACAGGCAGTAGCTTATAGACAAATGTCATTACTTCTTAGAAGACCTCCAGGACGTGAAGCGTTTCCAGGAGACGTATTTTATCTTCACAGTAGATTGCTTGAGAGAGCAGCCAAGATGAATGATGAAAATGGAGGTGGTTCATTAACAGCGTTGCCTGTAATTGAAACTCAAGCAAATGATGTTAGTGCATTTATTCCGACAAACGTGATTTCGATCACTGATGGCCAAATTTTTCTAGAAACTGAATTGTTTAACCAAGGTATCAGACCAGCAGTTAATGTAGGTTTAAGTGTGTCCCGAGTTGGTTCTGCAGCGCAAACTAAGGCTATGAAAAAGGTAGCAGGCTCGATAAAACTTGAACTGGCCCAGTACCGTGAAATGGCAGCATTTGCCCAATTTGGTTCAGATCTAGATGCCTCAACTCAAAAGCTATTAAATAGAGGTTCAAAACTTACAGAACTATTAAAACAAAACCAGTATTCACCGATGACAATTGCAGAGCAAGTTGTCTCAATTTTTACCGGTGTGAATGGCTATTTAGATGATCTGGAGTTGAATCAGATAAGGGATTTTGAAAAAGATCTATTTGAACTTATAAAATCATCTCATTCAGGTATTATTGAGTCTATCAATTCATCTGGAGACTTAAATGATGACATTTCCAGTAAATTAACATCAATAATAGAAGAGTTTAAAAAAAATAGGTAAATGCCAAGTTTAGACGATTTAAAAAAACGAATTGGTAGCGTCAAGTCTACTCAAAAAATAACGAAAGCTATGAAAATGGTTGCAGCTGCAAAACTTCGGCGCGCCCAAGAGTCTGCTGAGTCAAGTCGTCCTTATTCTGAGACCATGGAAGACCTTATATCATCTATATCATCTGGGTACTCTCCAACTTCAAGTGAGAGAAATTTATTAACTGGAGATAATAAAGATTCAATTCATATGCTGATCCTCTTTACATCTGAGAGAGGACTATGTGGTGGATTTAATTCAATTGTGACTAAATCACTTCGAGATAAAATAGTAAGTCTTGAGGAATCAGGTAAACAAGTAAAGATTATTTGTGTTGGTAAAAAGGGTTATGACATTATTAAAAGACAGTATGAAGATAAAATTGTCGAAGTTGTCGATATGAGATCTGTAAAGTCTGCTTCTTATCAGGATGCAAAAAATATAGCTGATAAAATAATTAAAATGTATTTTGACGAAGAATTTGATAAATGTTCTATCTTTTATAATAAGTTTAAATCAGTAATATCACAAATTCCAACTGAACAACAAATTGTTCCAATTGATATTCCTGAAAACGTGTCAGATACAACAAAAAATGATAATACTTTTTTTGAATTTGAGCCTGGTGAGAGTGAAATACTCGATGAGCTACTCCCTCTGAACTTTACAATACAAATATTTAAAGCTTTACTTGAAAGCGCGGCCAGCGAACAAGGCGCTAGAATGAGCGCTATGGATAATGCATCAAGAAATGCATCTGACATGATTGATAATTTAACACTATTTTATAACCGTTCCAGACAAGCTGTTATCACTAAAGAGCTTATTGAGATAATTTCTGGAGCAGAAGCAGTTTAATTAAGGAGTAAATATGACAACAAATAATAAAGGTACCATATCACAAGTTATCGGAGCTGTAGTTGATGTACGCTTTGAAGAGAACTTGCCGCCAATTCTTGCGGCATTAGAATGTAAAGTTGGTGATAAAACTGTGATCCTTGAGGTCGCGCAGCATTTAGGTGAGTCCACAGTTAGAACTATTGCTATGGAGTCGACTGATGGAATGACCAGAGGTGACGATGTTGTTGATACCGGTAATCAGATACAGGTTCCAGTAGGACCTGAGACTTTGGGTAGAATTATGAATGTTGTTGGCGAGCCTGTTGATGAAAGGGGTGAAATTAAATCTACAGATAAATGGTCAATTCATAGAGATGCCCCTGACTTTGTTGATCAAGCTACAGAAACAGAAATTCTTGTCACGGGTATTAAAGTTGTAGATTTACTAGCACCTTATTCTAGGGGAGGAAAAATTGGTCTCTTTGGAGGAGCAGGGGTTGGTAAAACAGTTATTATCATGGAACTAATAAATAACATTGCAAAAGCTCATGGTGGTTATTCAGTATTTTCTGGTGTTGGAGAAAGAACTAGAGAAGGTAATGACCTTTATCATGAAATGATTGAATCTGGCGTTATTGATTTAGAAGGTAAAGAGTCAAAATGTGCATTAGTTTATGGACAAATGAACGAGCCTCCAGGAGCAAGAGCTCGTGTAGCTTTAACAGGCTTGACAGTTGCTGAGTATTTTAGAGACATGGAAGGCCAAGATGTTTTATTTTTTGTAGATAATATTTTTAGATTTACTCAGGCTGGTTCAGAGGTATCAGCCCTGCTTGGTAGAATTCCATCTGCCGTAGGTTATCAACCTACTCTTGCAACTGATATGGGATCACTTCAGGAAAGAATTACATCTACAAATAAAGGTTCAATTACATCTGTGCAGGCAATATATGTTCCTGCTGATGATTTAACCGATCCTGCTCCTGCAACCTCGTTTGCACACCTTGACGCAACAACCGTGCTTTCAAGACAGATTGCAGAGCTTGGTATCTATCCTGCCGTTGATCCGTTAGATAGCACTTCGAGAATATTAGACCCTCGCGTTGTTGGAGATGAACATTATCGAGTAGCAAGAAATGTACAAGCTGTACTGCAGACTTATAAGTCTCTACAAGACATCATTGCAATTTTAGGTATGGATGAGTTATCTGAAGAAGATAAGTTAACAGTCGCCAGAGCACGTAAGATTCAAAGATTTATGTCCCAACCGTTCTTTGTTGCCGAAGTCTTTACGGGAACTCCCGGAAAATATGTTGAATTAGAGGATACGATCAAAGGGTTTGATGCGATCTGTAAGGGTGAATATGATCATCTACCTGAGGCAGCTTTTTATATGGTCGGTACAATAGAAGAAGCTATTCAAAAAGCAGAAAAAATGGCCGAAGAAGCCGCTGCGTAACTTGAATGTCTGATCAATTTAACTTTAAATTAGTAACGCCAGAAAAAATATACCTTGAGGGTGATGCTCAAATGGTTGTCTTGCCTGGTGCGGAAGGTGATCTTGGAGTACTTCCAAATCACTCAAATATTATTACCTCTCTTAGGCCAGGAATCATAAAAGTAACTAATTCAGATCAAACACAATCATTGTTTGTTGAAGAGGGCTTTATTAAATTCTCTAACAATGAGCTACTTGTTATAGCTGTAGGTTTAGATGAAGAAGCTGCTCTGAATAATGATTTTATTAATGATAAAATTGAGAATTATTCTTCAGCTCTTGATGCCGCTGATGAAGCCAATAAAATAAAAATTCAGAAAAAAATTGATAGTTTAAAACTTCTTTTAAATTAACCATCAATATTATTAATCTCTTTAAATATGCTTGTATAAAGTCTTCTTTTAAAGGGAACTATTTTTTTAAGTATATTATCTTGTGTAGACCATTCCCATTTCTTAAATTCCGGTTTTTTTGTTTTAATATTTATATCTTCATCTTTTCCAGTAAAACTTATTATAAACCATTTTTGTTTTTGACCAATAAATCTACCTTTCCAAAGTTTTTTTCTTAAATAAGAGGGAAGTCTATAAAAATACCAAGTTTTACATTCATATATAATTTTATAATTTTTTTTAATTCCAGTTTCTTCTTTCATTTCTCGTATAACAGCTTTTGCAGGGCTTTCTCCTTTATCAATTCCACCTTGTGGCATCTGCCAAGCTGATTTATCTTTATCAAATCTCTGTCCAATAAAAATTTGCTTCTTAGAGTTGAGAATGATCATTCCAACTCCTCTTCTATATCTTGGTTTTTGATCCATTCTGTTCTGTTGCTGAAAATATTAATTTTTATTCAACCATCTTTTCTCTATCAAAAAGATCTAGAGCATAATTTAATTGATTATCGGTTTCTTCGTCCTCATCATAAATATATTCAACTTCAATATCTGGAGTTATTCCAACTCTATGAATAGAGTCACCAGAGGGTGTATAATAAAGCGCTGTTGTCATTCTGATGGCACTAGAGTCTTTTAATGGAAAGATCGTTTGAACTGACCCCTTTCCATATGATTGTTCTCCAAGAATAATTGCGCGTTTATGATCTTGAAGTGCACCCGCAACAATTTCGGATGCTGATGCGGATCCCTGATTTATAAGAACAATAATTGGCTTATCGTTAGCAATATCCCCACCTGACGCTGTAAATCTTGATATATCATTTTTATCTCTTCCCTTTATTGATACGATTTCTCCAGATTTTAGGAAGTTATTTGTAACTTTTGCTGACTGATCTAACAAACCACCAGGATTATTCCTTAAATCAATTATGTAGCCTTCAACATTATTTTTTCCGATACTGTTTGATAATTCTTTTACAGCATTTCTAATGCCTTTATCGGCTTGTTCGCTAAATGATATCAATCTTATATATCCAATATTACCTTCAGCTCTAAATTTAACTGCTTGTACAGTTATAACTGCCCTTTTTAATGTCACATCTATGGGGTCTTCTTCTCCGATTCTCACCACTTTTATTGTTAACGATTTACCTACAGGCCCTCGTAAAAGTTCAACAGCTTCACTTAGCGTTAATCCAAGCACGTCAATTTCATCAATGTGTGTAATATAATCACCAGGGCGCATTCCTGCTCTCGCAGCCGGAGTGTCATCAATTGGGGAAATTACTTTTACATAGCCGTTTTCCATTGTTACCTCAATTCCAAGCCCCCCAAATTCGCCTTTAGTTTCTTCTTGCATATCAGTATAAATTTCTGAATCCATATAGCTTGAAAATGGATCCAATGATTGAAGCATGCCGTTAATTGCGTATTCAATTACCTTTTCGTCATCTATATCCTCAACATAATTACTTTTTATAATGTCAAAAACATCCCCAAAGACATCCAATTTTTTATAAAGATCTTGGTTATTTGCAGAGATATAATTAAAGCTAAAAAGTGATATAACAAACGATAGCGTAATAAACAAAATTTTCATTTTTAAACTCTATGATATGGATGATTAGATACAATAGTAGCAGATCTATATATTTGTTCTAATAAAATTATTAGTGCAAATGAATGCGTTAATGTCATTTTACTCAAGGAAATAACCTTATTACTTTTTTCTAGTATACCTTTCTGAATACCATCAGTACTGCCAACAATAAATCTCAAGTATTTAAAATTATTATTAAATAAGAATACTTTTAAGTCTTCAGTTGAAAAATGCTCACCTTTCTCGTCAAGGCTTACAAAATACTCATTGGTCTTCTTTTTAACAATTCTATTTTCAATTCCTTTATTATTAATTTTTACTGTTTTTATATCAGTTATAATATTTCTAAACTGTGAAATACGTTTTATATAAATATCATGAAGTTGTTCTTCATGATCAAATTTAAATTTATCAAAATGTAGAATTTCAATTTTCATTTAGGGATCAATTATTCAATTTCTGCAGACCACATATTTTCTAAGTTATAAAATTTTCTAATTTCATCTTTGAATAAATGTATAATAACGTCACCACTATCAATTACTATCCATCCGCTGTCTTGATTTCCTTCAATTGATGGCAGTGTAATATTTAGACTTTTAAGCATTTTATGAACTGATTGGGAAATCGCGTTTATATGTCTATTTGATGTTCCGGTTGCAAATACTAGATGGTCAGCTAGTGAGGTTTTTTTAGATATATCAATTGAGACTATATCCAGAGCCTTATTATCCTCTAAATCACTTAATATTTTTTTTAGTATTTGCGTCATTTATTATTTCTAATGGCAGTTGATGACTCACTTACATTGAAGTCACGAATAAATATCCAAGCAGGTGATTTGGTAAATATTAACTTTGCATCAGATAATTTTATTTGGTTGTTTTTAAATTTTTCCGCAGCTATGGAAGTAAGTGGATTATATAATTTTTCATTACGATTAAATACAGCAATAGGCATTTGATTAAAAATATCTAAATAATTTTTCCATTTATCCATTTCTTCAAAAGAGTCACTGCCCATTAAAAATATGAACTCATCCTTGGTAAAGTTAGATTTGATATGTTTCAAATTATCAATTAAATAATTTGAGTTAGTAATATCCTCAAAAAATTTCAGTTTAATATTGTTATTGCCAATTAGTTTTTTTGCTTGATTATTTCTGTCTTCAAAGGACATATAATCATCCTTTTCCTTTAATGGATTTTGCTTTGTGATCATCCACCAGACTTCATCAAGATCAAAAATTTGAATTGCCTTATCTGATAATTTTAAATGTCCTAAATGTGCTGGATTAAATGAACTTCCTAAAATGCCAATTTTCATTTACGGTCTAACCTGTCCATTTCCTCTCACTATATATTTATAAGTTGTCAGCCCTTCTAATCCAACTGGCCCTCTGGCGTGCAATTTGCCGGTAGCAATTCCTATTTCAGCACCTAAACCAAATTCCCCTCCATCTGCAAATTGGGTTGAGGTGTTATGCATAACTATTGCACTACCTACGGTATTTAAAAACTTTTCAACTTTCTCTTTATCTTCAGAAATAATACTCTCTGTATGACCTGATCCATATGTAGCAATATGTTCTATTGCTTCATCTACCCCTTTAACAGTCTTTATAGATATTATTGCATCTAAATATTCTGTACCCCAATCTTCTTCGGATGCTTTTAAAACTTTGTCTGAGATTTTCATACATACATTATCTCCTCTTACTTCACAGCCCCCATTAATTAAATCATTAATAATTTTTGGTAAATGAGTGTCGACACAGTTTTCATCAATTAATATAGTTTCAGCTGCACCACAAATTCCAGTTCTTCTCAATTTTGCATTTTCTATGATTTTGCTTGCTATTTCTGTATCTGATGTTTCATCAACATATAAGTGACATATTCCATCGAGATGTCCAATAACAGGTATTTTTGCTGTGTCTTGAACTTTTTTTACT
Organism: uncultured Pelagibacteraceae bacterium; assembly: GCA_902577765.1. Taxonomy (GTDB): domain Bacteria; phylum Pseudomonadota; class Alphaproteobacteria; order Pelagibacterales; family AG-422-B15; genus CACNXQ01. The sequence continues at coordinate 85,071 of CACHAK010000002.1, forward strand.
AAGCCTTTACCACCTCTAGGTACTACAACATCAATATATTTTCCCATTTTAGCAAGTATGTAATCTACTGCCGCTCTATCTGTGGTGCTTACATATTGAACAATATGTTCGCTAACAGAATTTTCCTTTAAAGCCCCTTGTATCGATTTTACCATTTCTGAGTTAGTGTTAAAGCACTCAGATCCACCTCTTAGTATTACACTATTGCCAGCTTTTAGACATAAAACTGTCGCATCAACTGTAACGTTTGGTCTGCTTTCATAAATAATTCCAATAACACCAAGAGGAACAGACACTCTTTCAACTAACATTCCATTTGGCCTTTTATTAGAATAAAGTTTGTTTCCAACTGGATCTTCTAAAGAAATAACATTTTCAATTGACGACAATATTCCATCAAATCGTTCGTCATCTAGCATAAGTCGATCAACCATTGCTTTTGAAAGACTATTTTCAGAGTTACTAATATCTAATGAATTAGCATCTAGAATATTTTTTTTATTCTTTTCTAAACTTAATATAATTGATTTTAAAATATTATTTTTATCTCTTTCGTTCAAAGACCTAATGTCTTTTGAGGCCCTAACACTGTTTTCACCCATCTTTTCTAATTCTAATTCAATACTCATATCAAAACTAAATCGTCCTTATGTATCATTTCTTCTCTGTAAGAGTAACTTAGAATGTTAGCTATTTCATCACTTTTGTGTCCCATAATTTTAATACTTTCTTCTGCAGCGTAACCCGCTAACCCTATACCTATTTTATTTTGGTCAGACGACAATACTTCAATAACATCTCCTCTCTCAAAGTTTCCCTCAACTGACTTTACTCCAGCCGGTAAGAGACTGCTTCCTTTTTTAAGTGCATCAACAGCTCCATCATCAATTATTATTTTACCTACGGGCTTCATTGTTCCCGCGATCCATTGCTTACGTGCTGCCAAGGGGGTCTTAGTTGGTTCAAACCATGTACATGGACGTCCCTCAAATAAGGACTTTACAGGTCTCATTATAGAACCATTAGTAATTGCTAAGTGACAACCTGATAGCATAGCTATTTTTGCGGCTTGGATTTTTGTCTTCATTCCACCTTTTCCGTAATCCGAAATTGATTGCCCAATCATTTTTTCAATATCTTTATCAATTTCGCTTACTTTGTTTATCAATTTTACATCCTCATCAGTACTAGGATCAGCAGAATAAAGGCCATTAATATTAGATAATAAAATAAGACAATCTGCACTTGTTATTTGAGCCACTCTTGATGCAAGTCTATCATTATCCCCATATCTTATTTCACTTGTCGCAATTGTATCATTTTCATTAACGACTGGAACAATACCCAATTTTAATAATGTATCTATTGTTCTTCTGGCATTTATTGATCTTCTTCTTTGTTCAGTATCATCTAAGGTAAGAAGAATTTGAGAAATTTTAATTTCATTTTTTTCAAAGGCACTCTTAAATGAGCCCATCAAATGTATTTGGCCCACAGCAGATACAGCTTGATTCATATCCATCTTCATATTTTTCATATCAAGATCTAAATCTTTTGCGCCCATCGCAATTGCTCCAGAGGAAACAATTATAACCTCTTTATCATTTTCTCTTAAATATTTAACATCTTCAGCAAGACTATTAAGCCATTCTTTATTAAGACTTCCCGAAGTTTCATTGAATAGAAGTGCAGATCCAATTTTGATAATAATTCTATTTGTTTGTTCTAATTTCATTTAATTTTTAATAATTAAAATATGATTTATTAAATTACTTACTCCTTCACCTGTAATGGTTGAAATCGTGTATACTTTTAATTGTGTTTCATTTTCAAGGATATTCTTTTTAATTTTTATTTCTTCTTTATCAATCAGATCACATTTATTTAATACAACTACTTTATTTTTCTTTGTTATACTACCATCATAATTATTCAACTCACTGGTAATTGTATTATAAGATTTTTTAACATCTTCGTCAGTTACATCAATTACATGAATAATTGAATGGCATCTCTCAATATGTTTTAAAAACTTAAATCCCAAACCATCGCCTTTGTGAGCATCTTCAATCAAGCCGGGTATATCTGCCACCACAAGTTCTTGGTCATCTTTTCTTACTACTCCTAGCTTTGGATCAAGAGTTGTAAAAGGATAGTCAGCCACTTTGGGTTTAGCAGCAGATATCTTTCTCAATAGACTTGATTTTCCTGCATTCGGAAATCCCACCAGCCCGGCATCAGCAAGAATTTTTAACCTTAATACAATTTCAGCTTCATGGCCTTTTTCCCCATGTGTTATCTTACGCGGCGCTCGATTAGTTGATGATTTAAAATTAATATTTCCTAACCCTCCTTTTCCTCCAGGGAAAAGAGTTACTTTTTCATCATTAATTATATCAGCAATTATTTCTTCATTTAATAATACTTCAGTTCCAACAGGAATCTTTAAAATTAAATCTTTACCTGACGCGCCAGTTCTATTCCTGCCAGCTCCACCTCTACCTTTTTGTGCTTTAAAGTGTTTTTGAAATCGAAAGTCTATAAGTGTGTTTAAAGATTTTGTTCCTTCTAGAATAATATCTCCACCTTTTCCACCGTTGCCGCCATCGGGTCCACCGAATTCAATATATTTTTCTCTTCTGAAGCTCAAGCAGCCATCACCACCATCACCACTTTTTACAAAGATTTTAGCTTCATCAATAAACTTCATTTTAAGGGAATATTTTTAGAAAAAAGATTTAGATTTACTGTTTGGGAACAACAGAAATAAATGTTTTTCCGTTTTTTTTCTTACCAAACTTTACAAAGCCATCAACAAGTGAAAAAATTGTATGATCTTTTCCAAGTCCTACATTATCACCTGGGTGCCATTTAGTACCCCTTTGTCTAGCTATGATGTTACCAGGTATCACAGTTTGACCACTGTATTTCTTTATACCCAATCTTCTTCCAGCTGAGTCTCTTCCGTTTCTCGATGAGCCGCCAGCTTTTTTAGTTGCCATTATTAGCTATCCTTTTTTTTCACAGTTTTCTTTTTAACTGTAGTTTTCTTTTTTGTAACTGTTTTCTTTTCAGTTTCTAATTTCGTGTCACTTGTTTTCTTAACAGCTTTTTTTGAAGTAAATCCAGGTATATCAAGTGAATTAATTTTTAAAAAAGTTATATCCTGTCTATGACCATTAAGTCTTCGATAGTTTTTTCTTCTTTTCTTCTTAAATACTAAAATTTTTCTATCTCTGTCTTGTTTAACAATTTCAGCACTAACTTTCGCGCCACTGATTTGTGGAGATCCCACAGAAAATTGTTCTTTATCACAAGCGAAAAGGACATCTTCGATAGTGATCTTATCACCATCTTTGCCATCAATTTTGCTCACACTCAACATAGTGTTTTCGCTAACTTTATACTGCTTTCCGCCAGTTGAAATAATCGCAAACATAATAGAAATTACTATTTGATATTAAAAGTGGCCTGAATATAAACGTCACTTTTCTTATGTCAATAGCCATAATTTCAGATAAAAAAACTTAAAATCTGCGAGATTTATGCATAAAATATACATATAAATACCCTATTTAATCATCGTTTTATCAAATAAATAAATATGACCTTATCAATAAAACCATTCAAAGCCTTTAGGCCTTTACAGAAAAGAGTAGAGGAAGTGGTATTGCCAACTTTTGATAATTTAACGAACAAACAGCTAAATAAAATTTTAAAAGAGTCAGAATATAATTTCTTAAACGTAGTAAGCCCAAAAGCATTTTACCCTAACATTACCAAAAAAAATTCCAAAAAGCACGCATACGAGCACTTAGAGTCTATGATTAAGAATAATATTATTTTTCAGGAGAAGGAAGAATGTTTTTATGTATATTGTTTAGATAAATATAATAAGAAGCAGTTTGGTATAGTTGCATCAATAGAGTTCGAGGAAGGCAATAATAAAATTCTGAAACATGAAGCAATATTTAAAGCACGATCGAATTCTATCATGGAAACAATTGAACACACAAAAATGCAAATAGGTCCAGTTTATTTATCCTATAAAAATCAAAATAGCAGACACATTGATTTTAAAAAATACGAAAGAAAAAAACCTCTTTATAAATTTAAGTCGCCAGGCGGTACAACCAGATCTCTTTGGAAAGTAAGTGAAAAAAATGAAATTCGATCTTTGAGAAAGAAATTATCAAAAATTCAAACATTTTATATTGCTGATGGGCATCACAGGTACTCCGCTATTGAAAATTTAAACAAAAAGAAAAATCTTAATAAAAATAAAAAAGAAAAAATAAACCTTCTTGCGGCAATATTTGATGAGCATTCTGTCAATATATTGAGCTTTCATCGACTAGCTAAATTTAAAAATTTTAATCAACAAAAAATAATTCAGGCCTTAAAGAAAAAGTTTAAGCTAGAAAAAAAATTAAAATTTAAAAATCCGTGTGACCCAGGCAGTGTGATGATATATTTAAATAAAACTTGGTACAATGTTTCACTCACATCAAATGAAAAACTCTATACTAAATATGAAACTGACACTGACATAGTTGAGAAAATAATGATAAATAGTATCATTAAAAAACAATGTAATTGTTCTTTAGTAAATTTGTCGAATATTCCTGGTAAATTTGATCATAAAAAATTAGCAAATGAGGTGGATAAAGGTGTGGCAGATATGGGATTTTTTATTTGCCCTTTACCGATGAAAAAGATAATGTCCATCGCAGACAAAGGTAAGATTGTCCCTAAAAAGTCAACTTACTTTGATCCGAAGCCTGCTGATGGCTTGGTTAATTTGCTTATGGATATTTAATTTAATGGAAAAGCCCGCTCAGAAACCTCATTATCCTTATTTTTCATCCGGTCCCTGCGCCAAACCTCCAGGATGGTCGTTTGATAATTTAAAAAATGCAGCTCTTTCAAGGTCTCACAGATCTGGCACAGCTGTTAAAAAACTTCAAGAGGTAATCGATAAGTCAAGACAACTGTTGGAAATTCCTGATGACTACTTAATTGGTATTGTTCCCGCGTCTGATACTGGCGCTGTTGAAATGGCTATGTGGTGTATGCTTGGTCAAAGAGGAGTTGAAGTTTATTCATGGGAAAATTTTGGTCATGACTGGAATATAGACGCAGGAGAACAACTGCCTCTAAAAGATAAAAAGTTAATTAAAGCGGAATATGGGGAACTTCCTGATTTTTCTGATAGCAATCCTGACAACGATATTGTTTTTACATGGAATGGTACTACCGCAGGTGTAAGAATAAAAAATACTGATTGGATAAGTGATCAAAGAAAAGGATTAACAATATGTGATGCCACATCAGCAGTTTTTTCAATGCACATGGATTGGCATAAATTAGATGTGATTACTTACTCATGGCAAAAAGTTTTAGGAAGCGAAGCTGCTCATGGTATGTTGATTTTATCCCCTCGTGCAGTTGAACGACTTGAAACTTTCACTCCACCATGGCCCATCCCAAAAATATTTCGTCTAGCAAATAATCAAAAATTAATTTCAGGAATATTTTCTGGAGCAACAATAAACACTCCATCCATGATCAGTGTTGAAGATGTATTAAATTCCCTTAACTGGGGATTAGAATTAGGTGGTTTAAATAAATTAATTGATATATCAGAAACAAATTTAAAATTAGTTAATAATTGGATTGATAAGCATGATAATTTTGAATTTCTAGCTAAAGATCCAGAGACCAGATCTTGTACTTCAATTTGTATACTTCCAAAGGATGAGTGGTTTAAAACTCTTAATGACGAAGACAAAGTAAATTTTATGAAGGAAGTTTGTTCATTGCTTGAAAGCAATGAAGCAGGATATGATCTAAACTCCTATAAAACGGCGCCACCGGGAATTAGAATATGGGGCGGCTCAACAGTTGAAAATAAAAATGTTGAACTTGTTCTACCTTGGATTGACTGGGCTTATTTAACAACTAAAGAAGCCTTTAAAAAGTGAATAAAGTACTAATTGCAGATAATGTTTCTGACGCTGTTTTTAAAGTATTTGATGAAAACAACATTGAATATGTTCAGAAAACAGGTCTTAGTGAAGACGAGCTTTCAAAAGAAATCATAGATTACGCCGGGTTAGTAATTAGATCAGCAGTCACTGTAACTGACAAAATAATAAGCAGCGCTAAAAATCTGAGAGTTATTGGTAGGCCAGGCGTAGGGGTTGACAATGTTGATCTTGACTCAGCTACCAAAAATAACATCGTAGTCATGAACACTCCTCTTGGAAATGTTCAAGCAACTGCCGAACTTACATTTTCTATTATACATGCATTAATGAGAAAAATTACAGAGGCAAATGAGTCAATGCACAGTAAAAAATGGGAGAAAAAGAATTTCATTGGATCTGAGATGTTGGGCAAAACTATTGGCATCGTAGGATTTGGGAATATAGGAAAAAAAATTTCTGAAATATCACACGCATATGGAATGAATGTTCTTGTTCATAGTGCTTCATTAAGTGATACAGAACAAAAAAAATATAAAGTTGAAAAAGTATCTTTTGAGGAAATTTTGTTACACTCAGATATTATAACTTTTCATAACAAACTATCAGATAAATCAAAATATATGATTAATAAAGACACTCTTAAAACAATTAAAAAAACAGCAATTATTATTAATTGTGCGAGAGGTGGAATTGTAAATGAAAATGATGTTAAGAATGCAATTGATAAAAATGGTTTAGGAGGATATGGCTGCGATGTTTACGAGAAAGAGCCACAAACTGATAGTATATTCTCAGGTATGAAAAAAGTTGTAATGACACCTCACATCGGCGCCAGTACTGCAGAGGCGCAAGAAAAAGTTGCTATACAAATTGCAGAGCAAATGGTCGATTATCTTTTAAATAATAATGTAGTTAACCAAGTAAACAAATAAATGTCTAATACTCTGATATTAATAAGACACGGTAAAAGTGATTGGAACGTAAAAAATATTTTTACCGGATGGGTTGATGTAGAATTAGACGATTTAGGAAAAAAAGAGGCATTAAAGTCAGCATTGTTACTAAAAGAAGCTGAAATAGTTCCTTCATTTGCATTTACATCATTTTTAAAAAGGGCACAAAATACTCTTCAAATAATTCTTGAGGAATTAAATATATATAATCTTCACACAGAAACTGCCTGGGAATTAAATGAAAGACACTATGGAGCACTGCAAGGATTAAACAAAGATGAAGTTAAAAAAAAATATGGTGAAGATCAGTTTTTAAAATGGAGGAGAGGTTACAGCACACCACCACCTGCACTACCAATTGATAGTGAAATGAATCCTAATAAAGACGATTTATATAAAGGAATAAATAATTTACCCCTAACGGAATGTTTAGAAGATACGTATGCGAGAGTAATTCCTTACTGGGAAAATTCTATAAAACCTTTAGTACTAAAAAATACCACTATTATTTCAGCACATGGAAACAGCTTAAGAGCTCTATGTAAGTACTTGTTTGATGTATCTGATGAAGACATAACAAGCTTAGAAATACCAACTGCAAATCCACTTATTATCAGCCTAAATAATAGTTGCAAAATTCACTCCGCAAGTTATCTTGATGCCTCCAGAGCACAAAAATTGCCAATAATTGGCGAATAAAAAGGGAAAGTTATGAGTGAAGTATTTATTACATCTGCCGTTAGAACAGCCGTTGGTTCTTTTAATGGATCTTTATCGGGCATGCCAGCACACGATTTAGGCACAATAGTTATAAAAGAAACGCTTAATAGATCAGGCATTGAAGGTGGTGATGTTGATGAGGTGATACTTGGACAAGTATTAACTGCAGCAACCGGTCAAAACCCTGCTAGACAAGCATCAATAAATGCTGGTTTAAATAAAGAAACCCCAGCATGGCTAGTTAATCAAGTTTGTGGATCTGGCTTACGAAGTGTTGCTTTGGCCTACCAATCTATTATGAATGGCGATGCAAATATTATTATTGCTGGTGGACAAGAAAGTATGAGTCAATCCCCGCACTGTATGCACCTAAGAAATGGTACCAAAATGGGCGATGATAAGATGATCGACTCAATGATCAAAGATGGTTTGTGGGATGCTTTTAATGGATATCACATGGGAACAACTGCTGAAAATGTTGCACAACAATGGCAAATTACTAGAGATCAACAGGATGAATTTGCTTTTAAGTCACAACAGAAAGCAAGTAAGGCTAAAGCAGATGGAGTATTTAAGGATGAAATTGTTCCAGTTGAAATCCCATCAAAAAAAGAGACAGTAGTTTTTGATAGTGATGAATATATTAAAGACAATGTTCAATTAGAAAAAATCTCATCTTTAAGACCTGCATTTGCAAAAGAGGGAACAGTTACAGCAGCAAATGCAAGTGGTATAAACGATGGCGCAGCTGCTTTGGCAGTAATGTCCTCAGATGAAATGAAAAAAAGAAACCTTGAGCCTATGGCAAGAATTGTATCCTGGTCAAGTGCTGGGGTTGATCCATCTGTGATGGGTACAGGACCTATACCTGCAAGTAGAAAAGCTCTTGATAAAGCAGGGTGGGATGTTTCTGATTTAGATTTAATTGAGTCAAATGAAGCATTTGCCGCTCAATCTTGTGCAGTAAATAAAGAAATGGGATGGGATGTTTCAAAAGTTAATGTTAACGGGGGAGCGATTGCTATAGGACATCCAATTGGTGCGTCAGGAGCTAGAATTCTTGTGACATTATTAAATCAAATGATAAGACAGGACGCTAAAAAAGGACTTGCCACATTATGCATTGGTGGAGGCATGGGTGTCGCTTTGTGCGTAGAACGATAGGAGAAAATTATGTCTAAAGTAGCGTTAGTAACTGGAGGAACAAGGGGAATAGGTGCTGCAATATCTCTTGCTTTAAAAAAGGAGGGGTGCAATGTTGCTGCAACCTATAGTTCAAATTCAGATGCAGCAAATAAGTTTTCATCTGAAAACGGTATTGAGGTATTTCAATGGAATGTTGCTGATGCAGGTGCATGTGAAGCGGGCGTAAAGCAAGTTGCTGATAAGCTGGGTACTGTTGATATTTTAGTGAATAATGCCGGTATTTCCAAAGCTTCAATGGCTCATAAAATGTCAGTTGAACAATGGGATGATGTAATAAGAACTGACTTAGATTCAGTTTTTTATATGACAAGATGTGTACTTGAAGGCATGAGAGAAAAATCTTTTGGGAGAATAATCAGCATTTCTTCTATTAACGGTCAAAAAGGTGAGATGGGTCTAATAAATTATAGTGCAGCAAAAGCTGGTTTACTAGGTTTTACCAAAGCCTTAGCACAAGAAACTGCTAGAAAGAATATTACAGTTAACGCTATTGCACCTGGTTATATTGATACTGAAATTCTAGCCGATGCCTCCGAGGATTTTATGGAAAGTTTAATTGGAAAAATTCCTGTAGGAAGGCTTGGAACAGTTGATGAGGTTTCACGAATAGTTACATTCCTTGCTAGTGATGAAGCGGGCTTTATAACAGGTTCTACGATATCCGCAAACGGTGGACAGTATTTTACTTAAAAGGAATCTTTGAGATTTCTTATGTGACCGAATACTTCTTCTGGACTTTTTCCCGTAAGCCCCAGTGAGTTAATCAAATCTTTATCATCTGCCTTTAAGAAAATGTTTAATCTCTTTTCATCCCCAACTGTTGATGGAATAGATGGTATGTTTTGTTTATATAGGTTTTTCAGATGGTCTATTTTTGATTCTATTTCATCCGACGGGTAAATAGAGCTTATAAAATTTCCATTACTTAAAGTATATTCATGGCCACAGTAAATTTTTGTTTCATCAGGTAGATCCCTTAATTTTGTAAGAGATTTCCACATCATTTCTGGTGAACCTTCAAAAAGTCTACCACATCCAAGTGAAAACAGCGTGTCCCCTGTAAAAACAAGTTTTAGGGATTCAAAATAAAAAGCGATGTGGCCCGTAGTATGCCCAGGTATTTCAATTATCTGAGCATTGTGTTCATCAAAATTCCAAATATCACCCTCTGAAACCTTTATATCAATTCCTGGTATTCTCTCAAAATCTTTTTTGCTGCCAACTATTTTGCATTCATACTTTTCTTTAAGTTCAAAATTTCCACCTACATGATCAAAATGATGATGAGTATTGAGTATGAATTTTAAATTAAGTCTGTGTTTATTTAGAACATCAATTACAGGACCTGCTTCAGAAGGATCAACAACAAATGCATCCCCATTTTTATTTGAGTATATATAAGCATAATTATCGCTTAAGCATTTAACAATTAGTATTTCAGTCATATTTAATCCTTTGAAACTAAAAAAAGTCCGACTTCATTAAAGTAGCTATCAAGAAAATTTTTTCCACTAAAATTGGAAAGTTTTTTATTAGAAAGATCACCTTTCTTTTCAATTTTGATTTCTAACTCCTCACATAAATCAATAAAATCATTGATTGTACAAAAATGTAGATTTGGAGTTTCATGCCATGAATAACTTAGTTTCTTGCTTACTGGCATTTTTCTATTCAACAATAAACTAGCGCCAATCTTCCAGTGGCCAAAATTCGGAAAGGATATAATTGCTTTTTTAGAAATTCTCACCAATTGCTGCATTACTGTTTTAGGACTTTTTGTAGCTTGTAACGTATAAGTAAGTATTGAATAATCAAATAACTTATCTGGATAATCATACAAATCAGTATCTGCATCTCCTTCAATTACTGAAATGCCTTTTGCTAAACAAAGCTGAACCTTTTTTTGATCGATTTCCATCCCGCGACCATCAATATTTTTATACTCTCTCAAATACTCCAATAAAGACCCATCATTGCACCCAACATCAATAACAGAAGCATTGTTAGGAATTAGCTCAGCAATTACTCCAAAATCTTTGTTCTCGTTTATTAAGCTCATAAATTTTCAAATGTTGAATTAATGAATCCTTTTATCGCCTCAAAAAACTTTGGTTCATCCAATAGGAATGAGTCATGACCGTTTTCAGTTTCAATTTCAATAAAACTGACATTAAGCCCAAGAGAGTTGAAAACTTTTACAATTTTTTTGTTTTCAGATGTCGGGTATAGCCAATCACTGGTAAATGACACACAAAGAATTTTAGATTGCGTTTTTTTAAAGGCCTCTATTAAGGAGCCATTATTTGCTGAGGAAACATCAAAATAATCCATTGCCCGAGTAATATACAGATAGCTGTTTGCATCAAAGCGATCAACAAAAGTAAATCCTTGATGTCTTAAGTAACTTTCAATTTGAAAATTGGCATCAAAAGAATAATCCAAGCTATTTTTATCTTGGAGATTTCTTCCAAACTTACTTTGTAGAGCTTCTTTAGATAGATATGAAATATGTGCTGCCATTCTAGCTACTGAAAGCCCTTTCATGGGTTTTTTATCAGAATGATAGTAATTTCCTGATTGCCAGTTTGGATCAGCCATTATGGACTGCCTTGCAAGCTCATTTAATGCAATGTTTTGAGCCGAATGGTTTGTTGCAGTTGCAATAGGAACTGCTGAATGTACCATTTCAGGAAACTTTGAAAGCCATTCGAGTACCAACATGCCCCCCATCGATCCGCCAGTAACACAGAATATTTTCTCAATTCCCAAATAATCAATTAATAATTTTTGAGCTCTGACCATATCTGCAATTGTAATTACAGGAAAATCAGTTGCGAATTCTTTACCGTTTTCAGGATTTATTTCTTTTGGACCCGTTGATCCCATGCACCCACCAATAACATTAGGGCAAATGACGAAGAACTTGTTCGTATCAATTGGTTTATCGGGCCCTACAACCATCGACCACCAGCCATTTTTTTTTGTAATGGGATGATCACTTGCCACATATTGATCGCCAGTCAATGCATGACAAACTAAGATTGAATTATTTTTTTCATCGTTAAGTTTGCCATATGTTGTATATGCAGTTTTAAATTTAGATAAACTTCCACCTCCGTCCAAATTTAATGGTTCATCTTCTGCTAAAGTAACAATTTTATTTTCACTCATAATTTTTTCCAAAAAAAAACCGCCCAACAACTAAGTTTGGCGGTTTCAACTACCTCTTTAGCTGCATTTTTATTGCGCCCGCAAGCTGTGCTCAAATCGGCGCAATTCATGTATTATATATTCAATAGGATATTGTCAAATTAGAAGATTTATTTATTTCAAAGATTTTCTTTCAAATTTAGCGATATTCACCTATTTATAGCCAATTGAAATATGAAAAAACTTAAAAATATAAAGCTTTACGAAGGAGGCATTTCATCAATTCCTGGCAAAAAGCAAGTTATTAAGGTTTCCTCTAATGAGTCACCATTTGGTCCGAGCTTGCGAGTACAAAAGGCGATATCAACGGCTAAGTCAAAAACTCACAAATACCCTGACGGAAATAGTCTGGAATTAAAAAATGCCTTATCAAAAAAAACCAAATTAAATATCAACAACCTCTTCGTTGGAAATGGATCAGACGAGATACTAGGCCTGGCTTGTCAACTTTTTCTAAATAAAGGAGACGAAGTTATTATTCCTAAACACAGTTTTTTAATGTTTGAAATTTACTCTAAAATCAGTGGGGGCGTTGTTAAACGTTCATCAACAAAAAATTTACGTTTTGATGTAAAAAGTATTTTAAATAAAATCACAAAAAAAACTAAAATTATATTTATTGCGCAGCCCAATAATCCAACAGGATTTTATCTATCCAAAGAAGAATTAAGATTGCTTATCTCACGTGTCCCTAAGAAGATATTTATAATTATTGATTCTGCCTATGCAGAATATGTAACTGATAAAGATTACTCTAATGGCATTAACTTTGCCAAAAAATATAAAAATATCATTGTCACTAGAACTTTCTCAAAAATTTATGGTTTGGCGTCCTTAAGATTGGGTTGGTGCTATGCCCATACAGATATAATAAAATTAATGAATAAAGTGAGAGGGCCATTTAACGTAAATCAAATTGCCCAACTTGCCGGCGTTGAGGCATTAAAAGATAAAAAATATGAAAAAAATGCAATAAACCATAACAAATTTTGGCTAAAAAAAATGAATAGTGAACTAAGTAAATTGCCAGTACTTGTTTATGATAGCAGAGCAAATTTTCTACTCATTAATGTAGGCAAATCTGTAAAAAAACTAAATCAGTATTTATTGTCAAAATCAATTATTGTAAGGTTAATGGATAAGTATAATCTTCCAGATTGCATTAGGTTATCTATTGGTAAATCTACAGAAAATAGAAAAGTCCTTAAAGCTATGAAAGAGTTTTATAATGCCAAGTAAGAAGAGACCATTTAAAAAAATTAGTATAATTGGTTTGGGTTTAATAGGTTCTTCTATTGCCTTAGCTATAAAAAAGAAAAAACTAGCAGAAATTACCTCTGGTTACTCCAGGTCTTTAAAAACAAGAACTATCGCGAAAAAACTTAAATTAACAAGTGAAATAAAAAATAATATATCAGACTGCGTAAAGAATTCAGATTTGGTTATTATTTGTACTCACTTAAGCAGTTACAAAAGTATTTTTAAAAAGATATCACCACATCTTACTAAAGATGCCATTGTAACAGATGTTGGATCTGCGAAAGAGTCTTCAATTTCAGAAGTCGAGAGTTTAATTAAAAAAAAGATAAATTTTGTACCTGCTCATCCTATTGCTGGTACTGAAAAAAGTGGGCCAAAAGCTGGCTTTGCTGAACTATTCGAAGAAAGATGGTGCATAATTACACCTTTAAAAGGCAATAAAACCAGAGACATAAATAAAGTAAAAACTTTTTGGAAAAAATTGGGAAGCAAAATAGAAACTATGACTCCTTCTAGACATGACAAAGTAATGGCAGTGACTTCTCATTTGCCCCATCTAATTGCTTATAATATGGTCCATACAGCAGCTGATTTAGAAAACTTTACAAAATCAGATATTGTGAAGTATAGCGCGAGTGGATTTAGAGATTTCACAAGAATTGCTTCCTCAGATCCTACTATGTGGAGAGATGTAATTTTGGCAAACAGAGAAGCTGTATTAGAAATGATTGGTAGATTTTCTGAAGACCTGAGTGCTATACAAAAATCAATACGGTGGGAAGACGGAGATAGTTTGCATAAGTTATTTTCAAAAACAAGAATTGTGCGTGAGAAAATAATTAAAGCAGGTCAAGACACTTCTGATGCCGATTTTGGTAGATCAAAAAGAAAATAATTCCTTTAAATCGATCAAAGGGATGAAAAGCACAGAAATAATTCCATCTTTAATTACCAAAGGTGTACTAAACAAATTATCATTGTTTTCAACATTTGACACATCTAGTTGAATATTGCCATTTAAATTTGTACTTAAATCAGAAATTTTTCCCTCTAGCAAAATTCTTGTTTCATTTTTAAATGAGTCTAAAACATTTGATGCAAGGGCTGTAAAAAAAATGCGGTAGCCATTTTCATTAACTTTATTCATTTTAAAAATAATTTTTCTTATATTCTCTATATTGTAATCACCTATGTTCAGACTCATATCATTTGAAATTGAATAAATCTCATTAATTTGTCCTTTATCCATCGTTAATCTGAGCTGAATATCATTCAAAAAAAAATTTAAAGAGTCATCTTCATTAAAAGAACTATTTATTTTATCCGTTCTCACCATTAGTTTACTTATATCGAAAGGATTCATATCAATTTTTATATTTCCTATTTCTATATTAGATAGGCTCTCTGATCTGTTGAGATTAGGATTTATAATCAAACCTGATATTCTGTAAGGATACCCCGTCACCCTCAAGTCGTTATACTCAATGTTGTATTTTTCAAGATTGCTTGATAATTGGGATTTCAACTGAAAAGAAATAAATATCCAATAAATTGAATAAAAGACCAAAATAGCAAATACCAAAACGATTATTCTATTAAATGAAAATATCTTCATTTTGGATATTTAATCTTGGCCTCTTCAAGCAGTTTATCAGACTGATTTTCAATAGAATTATATAATTTTTCTGTAAATTCAGTTTTATCTAGTCCTGGTTCAATTGGTTTTAAAAATTCAATTACCATTTTACCAGGATAACGAAGAAATCGTCTCCTTGACCAAAAGTAACCACAATTAATTGCAACTGGTAGACAAGGAATTTTGAGACCATCGTACAAAGCTGTAACGCCATACTTATATGGGCGACGTTCACCAATTGGTGTTCTGGTTCCTTCAGGAAAAATTAATAAAGGACGGGGATCATTGTCCATACTTCTTTTTGCAGAATTCACCATTGCCTGAATATTTGTTTCCCCTTTTCTTCTATCGACATATATGAAATTGGCTTTCTTAAAACAAAGTCCAACAATTGGTATAAATAATAATTGTTTCTTTGCAATTATTGACGGTGTTTCAATCGCTTCATTAAGAAAAATAGCTTCTGCAAGAGATTGATGTTTAGCAGCTATGAGATATTTACGAGTGCTTGGAATGTTTTCTAACCCACGGTACTCAACTTCTAGATTTGCAAATAGCTTGAGGCTTAATTTTGTATGTGTTGATTGAAAACGTATGATGCCAAGCATATGTATTTTAGGTAAGAAAAAAAGTATAGGCGCAAAAAAAATACAAATTAATAATACAATATAAAATGCTAAATTTGCTAAAAGAGATCTTACATAAATCATAATTTAAAGTCCTATACTCAAACTTATTTTTGTCCTTAAATATTTTATATACTCTACAATTAATTTCTTCATACGAATATTTATTTTTTGATTGTCATATTTTACACCATAATAGAAAGTTTCTTTATCTAATAAAAGTCGATTTACCTCGAGTTCAACTCTTGGTAGATGGTAATCAGATGTTATTAACAAAATATTTTTAATATTATTATTCTTTTTCCAAAAGAAAATTTCTCTAACATTTTCGAAGGTATTTGTTGAAATACTCTCAAGTTCAACACAACAATTAAACAGCTGATTGAATTTTGGAAATTCATTTTTTATTTCCTCAATAGAAATTTCTTTATTAACTCCTGATATTAAAAGTTTGGACCCAATCTCACTATTAAGTATTTTAAGTCCCTCTAATATTCTAAATTTATCACCAGTGAGTACGACTATTCCTTCAATTTCTTTTTTATTGAGGTCTGTATTTTTATAGCTTTGAATGTTGAAGAGAAAGAAATTAAATTGTAAGAGTAAGATAATTACAAATAAAAGTAGAGAAAAATGAATGTAATGTGATTTTAATTCATTAATCATTTTAAATAAGTTACACTATTTTACTGCTAATAATTACAATTAATAAAATTAAGTAAGACTATGATAATATCCTGTCCATCATGTTCGGCAAAGTATCTAGTAAATATAGAGGATATTGGCTTTGGCAGACAGGTTAAATGTACAAGATGCAACCATTCTTGGTTTCATGAAAATAAGAATTATGAAAATGATAAAAAGTTACAAATAGAGGAAATTGTTAATACTTACGCAGAACGGGATCATTCAAAGGATCAGAATTTACCAGTTGTTTATGAAAAAAACAAAACAAGTATTCCTCTCCCATTTCTACTTTTATTGACCCCAGTAATTTTCATATCAATCGATGCGGTTATACAAAACTCAGATGTAAATGCATTTGAATTGAGCAGGTCAATTAACAGTTATATTGATTATATATTAGAACAAATAAGAAGCTTCTTTTCTTATTAAATTTCATTTTTAATAAAGTCTTCGTATGACTGAGTTTTTCTAATTATTCTTATTTGAGATCCATCTACCATGAGCTCTTCAATAAGCGGTCGAGCATTATAGTTTGAACTCATCGTTGAACCATATGCCCCAACATCTTTTAATATGACGTATTGACCACTCTTTACTTTATTAAATTTTTGAATATTAAGAAATACATCAGAACTCTCACATATTGGACCAACTATATCTGTATTTATTTCATCATATTCACTTGTCCTGACATCTGGCATTATTTCGTGATGAGCATCATATAATGCAGGTCTCATCATATCGTTCATACCTGCGTCGATAATTACAAATTTTTTTCCAGTGATATTCTTTGTATAAAGCACTTTTGATACCAATATTCCTGCATTTGCAGCTATAAGCCTACCTGGTTCAAAGATAAATTTAAGATTTTCTGTATCAAAATATTTTACGATTAAGTTTTTATAGTCTTCAAAAGTAAAATTTCTTTTTTCAGGACTAATTCCCCCACCAACATCAACAGTATTTATTTTTTTTGTTTCACTATTTATTTTAGCAACTAATTCACCAATAATTTCAAATGTTCTTTGAAATGGTGTTAGGTCTTTAATATTGCTCCCTATATGAAAAGCTATAGATGAAATCTCTAAATTTGGATAATTTTGTCGATTCTGAAAAATTTCGTAAGTTTGTTCTATACTGATTCCAAATTTATCCTCGAGACTGCCTGTGCTAATTTTTTTGTGCGTTTCTGATTGTATATCTGGATTAATTCTAATTCCTACTTTCTGAATTTTTCCCGACACAGAAGCTATTCGATTTATATGATCAAGTTCATCGAGTGATTCTGCATTGATTTGTAAACAATTATTACTGATCGCAAATTGAATATCGCTAGCAGTTTTGCCAATGCCTGAAAAAACTATTTTATTTGGTTTCATCCCTGCTTGTAATGCTTTTCTCATTTCCCACTCAGAAACAACATCTCCTCCCGCTTCGAGTTCGGTTAGAGTTTTTAGTATTGTTAGATTTGAATTTGATTTGAGAGAAAAACACACTGTTGATTCAAGTGAAGTAAGTGAATCTGAAAACTCTCTAAAATTATTTGTGAGAGTTTGTTTGCTATAACAGTAGAATGGTGTAGCTCTACCTTCAGCAATTTCTCTTATTGAGATATCCTCAAATTTAAGGATATCATTTTCATATTTTAGAAAGGACATTTTTAAGCCTTATAGATTTCTATTTTATAATTGCTTTTTGATTCTGTTGGGGGAAATTCAAGAGAGCCTTTTTTCCCACAACCAAGAATACATAAGAAAATAATCAAAATACTAATATTTTTCATTACTTAATTCTTTCCTAGCTTGACTAATCATTTTTCTTATCTCAGATATTGCTGTTCCGCCATAGCTTTTTTTATTGTTAATACTATTTTTCAAATCTAAAAATCCATACACAGATTTGTCTATATTTTTATCAAATTTTTTATAATCCTTCATCGATATCTTATTTAAACTTATTTTCTTTTTTTCTGCAAAGTTGACAATTTTAGCGGTTAAATTGTGCGCACTTCTAAAAGAATAACCAAGATTTATAACCAGCCAATCTGCTAAATCAGTTGCATTGGCAAAAGAAGATTTAAGCTTTTTCTCGATGTTTGATTTTTCAATTTTAATTGAAGAGATTATTTCGATCATACAATCGAGACAAAGATGAATGTTTTTACTTGTTGAGGTTACAAGCGCCTTATCTTCCTGAAGGTCTTTGCTGTAAGTTAGTGGAAGAGATTTAAGCAAGTTAAGCATAGATGATAGATTTCCTGAAATTGTCGAAGATTTTGCTCTAATTAATTCAGCGCCATCAGGATTTTTTTTCTGAGGCATAATTGAAGAACTCGACATTAATTGGTCTCCAATTTTAAAGAAACCCACTAAATCGGAATTATAAAGAGTAATTTCCTCGGCTAACCTTGATAAGTGAACAGCCATTAAGGATGAACTAGATAAAAAATCTACCACAAAATCTCGATCAGAAACTGTATCCAATGAATTTTTTGTAGGTTTTTTAAAGTCAAGCATTTTTGTTGTTTTGTTTCTATTAATTGGAAAATTAGTTCCCGCTAAGGCTCCTGCACCAAGAGGATTTTCGTTCATTCTTCTAAAAGAGTCGCTGAATCGATTCGTATCCCTGTTAAACATTTCAAAGTATGCCATAAAAAAATGTCCAACTGATATTGGCTGCGCAGTTTGCAGGTGAGTAAGGCCTGGAAACGTAATCAAAATATTTTTACTTGCAACCTGTAGTAACGCAGATTTCAGTTTTTTTAATTTTTTTGAAATCAGCATATTATCTTTTTTCATCCACAATTTTAAATCTGTTACAACTTGATCATTTCTAGATCTACCAGTATGTAACCTTTCAGCGGCATCACCAATAAGCTCTTCTAGTCTACTTTCAATATTCATGTGGATATCTTCAAGATTATCATCAAATATAAATTTATTATTTTTAATTTCAGTCCTAATTTTCTTTAATCCGGAAATAATTTTTTTTGAGTCTTTATTAGAAATTATTTTTTGAGACGAGAGCATTGTAGCGTGTGCAATCGATGCTTCAATATCCTCTTCAAATAAAAATTTGTCATTTTCCAAAGACGAATTAATATTTATAAAAGACTCACTCGATTTTTTATTAAATCTATCTCTTAACTTATTTTTTTTAATGGACATTTTACTAAAACTATTTATTTCTCAAATAATGATGATTTCTTTATGTAGTAGATTTATAATTTTGATGGTATATGCCACAATCCTTATCTTTTGCAACAGTTTATATACTTCAAATTCATACGCGAATGAGTTGATAATAGAAAAAAAACAAGGTTTTTTGAGTAAATTCGAAGATATCAATAGCAATGATGTCACTTTAAATGATTTTAATGGCAAGTTGCTTTTAATTAATCTCTGGGCAACATGGTGTGAACCTTGCAAAGAAGAAATGCCATCACTCGATAGATTGCAACAAAAATATGATAAACAAGATTTTCAGATACTTGCAATAAGCGTTGATCGTGGGCCGAAGAAAAAGTCAGTAAATTTTTTTAATGAATACGAAATCCAAAATATAGATTTATTCTTTGACGATAAAAATAATATACCACGAGAAGTAAGAGCAGCAGGATTGCCATTTTCATTTTTTATTGATCAAGAGGGAAATCAAATAGCAAAGTTTATTGGTCCAACTGAATGGGACAGTAACTACTTTCAAGATTATATTGATAGTAATTTATAAATAATTATAAGGCTTGTTCTAATTCGGGAAGAACTTGAAACAAGTCTGCTACCAAACCATAGTCTGCCACATCAAATATAGGTGCTTCTTCATCTTTATTTATGGCAACTATAATTTTTGAGTCTTTCATACCAGCCAAGTGTTGGATCGCTCCAGATATTCCGACCGCTATGTAAAGTTCGGGTGCTACAACTTTACCGGTTTGTCCGACTTGATAATCATTTGGAACAAAGCCTGCATCAACGGCAGCTCGAGATGCTCCAACAGCAGCTCCAAGTTTTTCAGCTACTTTATCCAAAAGTTCAAAGTTTTCTCCATTTTGCATTCCACGTCCACCTGAAATAATTGTCTTTGCAGAAGTAAGTTCTGGCCTATCAGATTTTGTTAGCTCTTCGCCCACAAATTCTGAAATTGATGGAATATTCTCAGCATTTATCTTTGCAACCTCGCATTCAGCAGAGTCAGTTGTTGCAGCTTTGAAAGCAGTTGGTCTAACTGTGAGAACTTTCTTTGCGTCAGATGTTTGTACAGTTGCAATAGCGTTACCAGCATAAATTGTTCTAATAAATGTATCTGCACTTTCAACAGCAACGATCTCCGATATTTGAGAGACATCAAGTTTTGCAGCAAGTCTAGGCATCACATTTTTACCAGTTGTTGTTGCTGCAGCCAAAAAGTAGTCATAATCGCCGGCAATATTAAAAATAACTTGAGTAAGTTTTTCAGCCAAAACATTATCAAATGCTGCATCATCCAAGTGGAGTAATTTACTCAATCCATTAATTTTTGAAGCCTCCGCAACAGCTTCATCAATATTTGAGCCCACAATAAGTCCGTGAACATCGCCTTCAATTTGAGACGCTGCTGTTATAGCTTTTAAACTTTGATCGCTGACCTTTCCGTTTGCATGCTCGATATAAAAAAGTGATGTCATATAACTCCTGCCTCATTTTTTAATTTTTCTACAAGATCTCCAACATTCTCGACTTTGATTCCAGCCTGACGTTTTGGAGGTTCAATAACTTTTAAAATACTTACTCTAGGTGTAACATCAACTCCATAGTCTTCAGGAGATTTTTGATCAATTGGCTTCTTTTTTGCTTTCATTATATTGGGCAGAGAAGCATACCTAGGTTCATTCAATCTTAAATCGGTGGTAATAATAGCGGGCATATTCAGATTTACAGTTTGTAAACCTCCATCTATTTCTCTGGTGACTTTAACCTTGTCGCCGTCGATTTCAACTTTTGAAGCAAAAGTTCCTTGAGGCATATCTGTTAGTGCAGCAAGCATCTGACCAGTTTGATTGTTATCTCCATCAATCGCTTGCTTTCCGGATATCACTAGTCCAGGTGACTCGCTTTCACAAATTTTTGCTAGAATTTTTGCAATTGAAATAGGCTCAACTTTTTCTTCTGTGAGCACATGTATTCCTCGGTCAGCTCCCATTGCAAGAGCCGTTCGAATAGTTTCTTGACAAGATTGATTGCCGATTGAAACAGCGATGATCTCTTCAGCCTTACCAGCTTCTTTTAATCTAATTGCCTCTTCAACTGCAATTTCACAAAAGGGGTTCATAGACATTTTTACATTCTCAGTTTCAACACCAGTTTGATCAGATTTAACTCTGATGTTAACGTACGGATCAATAACTCTTTTGACAGGGACTAAAATTTTCATGATTTATGTGTTATAATATCTTTTTTAGTTGAGTAAACATAAATTATACATTCTTACCAGGTTTCCACAAAATATCTTTTTTGCCATTGTTGTTTTCAACTCTCGATAAAACAAAAAATAAATCAGATAACCGATTGATATATTTAATTGCTTCTTCGTTGACCTCTTCTTTTTTTGCAAGTGCGACAATCTGAGTTTCAGCTCGGCGCGTTACAGTTCTTGCGTTGTGTAAAAATGCCGCAGACTGAGACCCTCCCGGTAGCACAAAAGAATTAAGGGGTGCTAACTTTGCGTTATATTTGTCAATTGTTTTTTCAATTCTTGTAACCTGCTTGCTTGTAACGCGTAGCGGTTTATATTTTGGTTTTTTTTCAACTGGAGTTGCGAGATCAGCACCTAAATCAAATAAGTCATTTTGTATTTCTGAAATTATTTTTTTCAGAGATGATTTGGCACTCGTGTTTAAAATTCCAAGTATAGAATTCAGTTCATCGACAGTCCCGTATGCTTTTATTCTTATATTATCCTTAAATACACGTTTGCCAGATACTAGCCCTGTCTTGCCTTTATCACCGGCCCTTGTATAAATTTTATTGAGTTTTACCATTAAGAACTAGTTGAAAAGTAAAGAGCACTCATAATTATTACAATCGCAATAAACTGCAGAGTAATTCTAAGTCTCATAAGTTTATTTGAGTACTTTTTATTAAAATCTCCACCTTTAAACATAGCGTAAATACCTGTTCCTAAAACCGCTAAAACAGCAAGAAGTGATATAGGAATTAATAAGTAATATAAAAAACCTGGCATATAAAATTAAGCAGGGTTCGTAGAAACAAGTCGACGTGTTACAATGTCGGCCTGTATCTCTGCAGTTCCTTCAAATATATTTAAAATTCTGGAGTCACATAAAATTCTACTTATTGGATACTCAAGCGCAAACCCATTACCTCCATGAATTTGGACTCCGTTATCTGCGCATGCCCAAGCAACTCTAGCAGCCAACATTTTTGCCATTCCTGCTTCCAAATCACATCTGTGTCCTTTATCTTTTTCTCTTGCAGCATAATAAGTTAATTGTCTTGCAGCCATAATCTCAGTAGCCATAGAAACAATTTTCGATGCATTTCTAGGTTTGTCATACAGCGAACCGCCATTTGTATCTAGCCTATCTATTGCGTATTGCATTGCAGTTTCAAAAGCTGATTGTGCTACACCCAGTGCTCTAGCTGCAGTTTGTATACGAGCTGCTTCAAAAGTTTCCATCATTTGTTTGAAGCCATTTCCTTCTTTTTCACCAAGTAAATTTTCTTTTTTAACTTTAAAGCCGTCAAAAGCCATTTCGTACTCTTTCATGCCTCTGTAGCCTAAAACCTCGATTTCGCCACCACTAATTCCCTCATCAGGGAACATATTATCGTCATCACCCCTCTGTTTTTCAGCAAGGAACATTGATAAACCTTTGTAGCCTTTTTCATCAGGGTTTGTGCGTGCTAATAACATCATCACGTCACTTCGAGCTCCATGTGTAACCCATGTCTTGTTTCCTGTGATTGTATAGTGCTCTCCATTTGCAACTGCCCTTGTTTTGAATGAGCCCATATCAGATCCTGAATGAGGTTCGGTTAAAACAGCACATGGAAGCATTTCACCAGATGCAATTTTCGGTAAATATTTATTTTTCTGTTCTTCGGTGCCACCTGTAATCAATAATTCGGCAGCTATATCGCCGCGTGTACCAAGTGAGCCAATGCCAATATAACCCCTTGCTAGTTCCTCAGTTACCACACAGTCAACAAATCTTGTCATTCCAAGTCCACCGTATTCTTCAGGTATCGTCAGACCAAATACACCAAGTTCAGACATTTTTTCAATTACAGACATCGGAATAAGGTTATCTTTAAGATGCCATTCATGAGCGTTTGGCGTCACATCATCTTCAACAAATTTTCTAAATTGTTCTTGAATTATTGATGTAGTTTCATCTAGGCCGCTATTACCAAAATTTTTACTTGAAAATCCATGTTTTAATAATTGAGCAAGTTTCATGCGATCCGCAGTACTATTGCCATTCAAAATCAGATCATTAAATTCTTCGGTCCCTGTTTCTTGAAAGAGACCATTTTTTAATCCTAAATCTTGAGGACGAACATACTCAAGTTGTGACATTGGTATCCCAGATTTAATTTGCGCACAGTATTCCGAAAAAGTAATTTGCAAAATTAATTGCTCTGTTTCATTAAACGTCCCGGTCGAGTCTAGGTTTGAGGCCCAATTAACCATTTCTTTCAAAGTAGCTCTATATGCCGCAACCCAAGATAAGCCATGTGCAGCATGTTGTTCCCTATCTAGATTATCACGAGATAATTTTCCATTAACAATTAACTCACCTCTTACATGTTGCAGGGCAGCATCGTAATACTTATCGACAGTAATAAGGGATTTTTGACATTTAGAAATTAGTTCGTGCATGTTTAACTTTCTAGTTTAGAGATTTTTGTCCTTCTTTTGCAGCGCCAACAAGGACAGCCATATTTCCACCTTTATGTTCATTGTTAAGCATCTTTTCATGAGCATCAGGAATATTGTTCCATGCAAAAAGCTCTGACATACAAGGATCTAATGTACCGTCAATAACAAGTTCATTCGCTGCATTCGCTTGCTTTGAATTTCCAAAGTGTGAACCCTGAAGTCTTTTACTTTGCATCCATAGATATCTAGCATCTAATGTGAGATTATATCCTGTGGTACCAGCACAAATAACAACCATTCCTCCTGGTTTTACTACAAAACATGAAACAGGAACGGTAGTTTCGCCCGGATGCTCAAATACCATGTCAACATTATTACCCTTACCTGTAAATTCCCATAGGGCCTTTCCAAATTTTCTAACTTCTTTCATATAGTTTGCATATGTTTCAGCGTCATCAATATCAGGATGTTCACCCCAACAATCAAAATCTTTTCTGTTTAGAACACCTACAGCTCCAAGATCTTTTACATAATCAATTTTAGAGTTATCAGAAACAATACCAATTGGTTTAGCACCAACAATTTTTGCAAGTTGTACTGCCATGCTTCCAAGACCACCCGATGCGCCCCATATTAAAACAAACTCACCTGGCTTTAATTCATTTGGAGCGTGGCCAAATAGCATTCTATATGCAGTTGCAAGAGTTAACATATAACAGCCACTTTCTTCCCAAGATAAATTTGGTGGCTTACGTAAAACTTGGTGCGCTTGAACAGCTGTGAATTGAGCAAAGGTTCCATCTGCTGTTTCATAACCAAAGACCTTATTTGTTTTTGATATCATTGGTTCGCCACCATTAACCTCAGCATCCTCATGATCCCACTGCATACCATGAATGATTACCTCGTCGCCCACTTTCCATTTTTTTACACCAGAACCAATTTTCCAAACTATCCCAGAACAATCAGAACCGGCGATGTGATAATCTTTTTTAGTCATATCAAGCGTAGATACAGGTTTTCCAAGACCAGCCCAAACACCGTTGTAATTTACGCCCGCGGCCATTACGAATATCAAAACGTCATTGGATCCAACTTCAGGAACATCAAATTCTTCTTCTTTAAATGATTGCATTGGGTTTCCATGACGATCTCTTCTGATTACCCATGCGTGCATTTTCTTAGGGACAAAACCAAGAGGTGGAATTTCACCTATTGCATAAATATCTTTTTCTTCAGTGGTCATAAATCAGCTCCTGCAGTGTAAATTATATAAAACTAATGTTTCTTTTTTCTAGGCTTATAGCCATTTTAGCTAGATTAGTATATACATTTTAAACAAAAGGATTTAATAAAACCAAAAAAAAACGTTGAAAAACAATGGATAAACCTTGGCTCATAAGAACTTACGCAGGACATTCGTCTGCCAAAAAGTCAAATGAACTCTATCTTAAGAACTTATCAAAGGGTCAAACAGGTATCTCAGTAGCCTTCGATTTACCTACTCAAACTGGGTATGACAGTGATCACATTCTCGCTAAAGGGGAGGTTGGCAAAGTTGGCGTTCCAATCTGTCATATTGGCGATATGAGATCGCTCTTTAATCAAATTCCATTAGATAAAATGAATACATCAATGACCATTAATGCTACGGCTGCATGGTTACTGAGTTTATATGTAGCCGTTGCAGATGAACAGGGCATAGACAGAAATAAATTACGGGGAACAACTCAAAACGATGTTTTAAAAGAATATCTCTCAAGAGGAACATATATTCTTCCACCTGACCCAAGTTTAAAAATAATATCTGACGTGATTACTTTTACTTTTAAAGAAATGCCAAATTGGAATCCAATCAATGTATGTCCTTACCATTTAGTTGAAGTAGGCGCAACTCCCGAGCAGGAATTAGCTTTTGGTCTTTCAATTGCAGTTGCGTATCTCGATAAAGTCAAAACCTCAAATGAGTTATCAGAGGAAGAATTTGAAAATGTAGTAGGTCGCATAAGCTTCTTCGTTAATTCTGGAATCAAATTTATTACTGAGATGTGTAAAATGAGAGCATTTGTATCTTTGTGGAATGAAATTACAAAAGAGAGATATGGTGTTAAGGATCCTAAAAACAGAAGATTTAGATATGGTATGCAAGTAAACAGCCTTGGATTAACTGAGCAACAACCTGAGAACAACGTATATAGAATATTAATTGAAATGCTAGGCGTCGTTCTCTCAAAGGATGCAAGAGCAAGAGCAGTTCAGTTACCAGCTTGGAATGAAGCAATGGGATTGCCAAGACCATGGGATCAACAATGGTCCTTAAGATTACAACAAATTGTTGCGTATGAAACAGATCTTCTACATTTTGACGATATATTCAATGGCTCTGAAGTAATTGATGAAAAGGTTAAAAATCTTAGAGAGACTGCGATGAAAGAATTTAATCACATTCAATCAATTGGTGGTGCAGTAGCTGCAGTTGAAAGTGGTTACTTAAAACAGGAATTGGTCAATTCTCAAAAAGAAAGGCTAAAAAGAATTAATGATAAAGAGCAAATCGTTGTTGGAGTTAATGAGTTTGTTGAGACTGAAGAGTCACCTCTTGTATCAAATGATGGAGGCATAGAAACAATTGATCCAAAAATTGAAAATGAACAAGTAAAAGCAGTTATTGATTGGAGACAAAACAGAGATCAAAAAAAGGTTGATAGCGCTTTAAATCAATTAAGTGAAGCAGCAAAATCTGGAGAAAACATAATGGAAGCTTCTATTACAGCTGCAAAAGCAGGTGTAACAACAGGTGAATGGTCTCAAATACTTCGGGATGTTTTTGGTGAGTTCAAAGCACCGACTGGTATAACTAATATTCAACCATCCAATAATGACGATTACAGCCCAATACGTAAAAGAGTTAAGTCATTGTCAGATAAGATGGGAAGAAGAATTAAATTTCTTGTAGGCAAACCTGGCCTTGACGGACATTCTAGTGGAGCTGAACAAATTGCTGTAAGTGCGAGTGATTGTGGAATGGATGTTTTGTACGAAGGAATTAGATTAACACCAGAACAAATAGTAAAATCATCTGTTGAAGAAGATGTACACATCATCGGACTTTCTATTCTATCTGGTTCTCATGTGCAGCTTGTCGAGGAAATTATGAATGAAATGAAAAAAAATAAAGTAGATGATATCCCGGTAATTGTAGGAGGTATAATTCCAACAGAAGATGAAAAGATCTTAATTAAAAATGGAGTTCAAGCAGTTTATACTCCAAAGGATTATCAGCTGAAAGATATAATGAGTGACATTGTGAGCATTGTTGAGAGAAAAGTATCTTAATGCCGATCTTAAGTGGACCAGTTTTAGAACCCCAAGACTCTTCAAAGCCATCAAAACTTGTAATATTTTGTCATGGATACGGCGCAGATGGCAATGATCTGATTGGCCTTGCTAATTATATTCAGCCTCAAATGCCCGATGCAGTTTTTTTATCACCTAATGCACCTGAAAAATGTGGATTAAACCCAATGGGATATCAATGGTTTGATTTTCAATCGGGTGATCCTGCAACTATTTGGAAAGGTGTGTTAAATGCAGCTGATACACTTAATGGTTATATTGATGAACAACTTAAGAATTATGAGTTAAGTGATGATAATTTGGCGCTCGTAGGTTTCAGTCAAGGCACAATGATGAGTTTACATGTCGGCCTTAGAAGAGAAAATTCAATGAGAGCAATTGTTGGCTTTTCAGGAAGGTTAATTGCTCCAGAACTTCTTAAAAATGAATTAAAGTCAAAACCTCCAATTTATCTAATTCATGGAGATATGGACCCTATGGTTCCTTATCAAGAAACTATTGAAGCTGAAAAAAAATTATCACAATTGAGTATAGATGTTAAGGCTCATATTTCTACAAACACTCAGCATTCAATTGCTCAAGACGGATTAGATATAGCTATTAAATTCTTAGTCGAAAAGTTCTCAAATTAAAATATTTTTTGAAATATTTATACAATTGCATATATTAATTAATAATGAGTATTGCAGTTCCTTTAGAAAAATGTCCAGCTTTGGTTCTAAATTCAGATTTCAGGCCTCTTAGCCATTATCCGCTTTCTCTCTGGTGTTGGCAGGATAGTGTAAAAGCTGTTGTTCTTGGAAGGGTAAATATTGTATCAAACTATGAAAGAGAAATTAGAAGCCCAAGTTTTCAAATGTATTTGCCAAGCGTTATTAGTCTAAAAACGTACATCAAGCCAAATAGAAATCCAATATTCTCAAGATTTAACGTTTTTTTGCGTGATAAGTTTAGTTGTCAATATTGTGGTTCAAAGAAAGATTTAACATTTGATCATCTTATACCTAGATCACACGGCGGTGAAACAACTTGGGAAAATATTGTAACAGCATGTTCAAGTTGTAACGTAAAAAAGGGAGGAAAACTTTTGAAAAACTCGGGTATGAAGCCTCTCAATATTCCAAAAGTACCTACAATGGCTGATTTAGATAAATGTGGCCGATCTTTTCCTCCTAACTTTTTGCATGAAAGCTGGATGGATTTCTTATATTGGGATATTCAACTAGAAAGATAATTAAATTCTCTCAGCCAAAAAAATAGCAGCTTTTGTTGTTTCATTGATTGTTTTTCTTAAAACAGAATAACCAAAGGCTTCTCGCGACCCTTCATCAATAGCGGTATTTTTATGTTCAACTTCATCATCGCGAAATTTTACTAATTTTTTTCTTAATTCTTCGTCCACTCCCTCTAGTTGATCAATTTGTTTTTGATAATGTTTTTCAATAATTTCTTCAACTGCCTCAGTGCACACATAGGCTGCTTTGGGGCCCATGAGGGCAGTACCTACACCCATTGCATAAGCACCAATACCAAATAGGCCTTTCAGTTTTGTGGGTCTGATCTTTTTTTCTTTGGCGATATTGTCAAAAAAATCTAAATGTTCCTCTTCATCTTTAGCCATTTTCGATATTTGGTCAAAATCTTTCTTATTTTTTTGAAGTTTGAATATCATTTTCTGGCCCTGATATATTTGCTGAGCACCAAGCTCACCTGCCTGATCAACTCTAATAATCTTTTTTAAAATTTTTTCTTTAACGTTCATTTTTCAAAAATACAAAATACAAAGTTATAGATAATAGTAAAAATGTCATAATCAAGTTTGCCTCAGCTACCGAAATAAAATTAAATAAATAAGTAGGTTCGTCACATCTAATCAATGGAGTTTGATTAAGACTTTCTAAAAGTTTAGACTTGTCAGATAAATCAGACAAATTAGAGGTACATCCTGAATTTAAATTAACCAAGCCTCTTTCGACCAATACATGTCTTAAGGTATACAAAAATCCAAATAGTAAAATCAGAATTGAAGCATAGCTTGCGATCCTTTTAATTGTTGCTCTTTTTTCAAATTTAAAAATAATTGATGCCAGACCTATTATAATTAATAAATAGTAAGGATACCTTTCAACGAGACACATGTCACAAGGAGCCATATTAAATACGTATTGCAGTACGAATACTGCAATTATTACTAATGCTGAGATAATAAAGTTGATGTTAATAAGACTCATAATTCTAGTATGTAATATATAAAATGCCTAAAATCACTAAAGTTATAAGAATAAATGAATATAAATTTATTCTTTTTTCAAATGATTCAAGTGCAATGCTTCCAAATCGATAGATTAAATAGCCTATAAGAAAAAATCTCACTGATCTTGAGACCACACTTGCAACTAAGAAAATAAAAAAATTAATACCTAAAAAACCACTTGTCAGTGTAACAATTTTAAAAGGAATAGGAGTAAAACCACCTATGAAAACGTAAAGGAAACCATAATTATCTATGTCATTAACAAATGAGTTAAATGACTCAACCAAATTTAAATTCTGAAGAATAAAATTTCCCACACTATTGAAGAAGTATACACCAATAAAATATGCAATTATCGCTCCAGTGATTGAGCCAAGAACTGAGAGTCCAGCAATTTTAAATATTTTCTTTTTGTCTAATGCCATCATTGGAACCATGAATATTTCTTGAGGGAATGGAAAAATAATTGCTTCAATTAATCCCATCAAAAAGATAAACGGATAAGCGAACTTAGTTTTTATAAAACGCTCACCAAGTGAGACAAAATACGCTTTTAAGTTATGATAAATTGAGATTAACATACCATTGCTAATATATATATTTGCATACATAATTCTACTAAGCCTTTATGACGAATATAAGTAAAGTATAATAAGTCTTTAAGAATGGGGATATGGCGGAATTGGTAGACGCGCCAGACTCAAAATCTGGTGCCTTCGGGCGTTCCGGTTCGACTCCGGATATCCCTACCAGTATTTTATATGAGAAAAAAAAAGATAAAGATAAATAAACTTGATTACATTAATCCGGAAGAAGTATTAATAAGATTTCAAGATAAAAGAAATTTAATTTTTTTAGATAGTGCAAATAAAACGATATCTGAAAATAATAGGTATTCCTATATTGCATTTGATCCTATCTACACCATAAAGTTCAATGCAAGCAGAAATTATTTAAATTCAAAAAAATTTGCAAGAATAAAAAAATTAATATCAAGTTTTAAATCAAAAAAAGTTAAATCATTACCAAAGTTTCAGTGTGGTTTAGCGGGCTATGTTTCTTATGAAGCAGGCCTTGCAAAGGAAAAGATTGAAAGTGCAAATCCATTAGAAAAAATATTGCCAAATTTATTTTTTGGTCTCTTCGATATAGTGATTGCTTTCGATAACAAATTGAAAAGAGCTTATCTTTTTTCAATTAATTTAGATAAAGAATTTAAAATTGAGCTAT
The DNA here is from genome assembly GCA_902577765.1 of uncultured Pelagibacteraceae bacterium. Taxonomy (GTDB): domain Bacteria; phylum Pseudomonadota; class Alphaproteobacteria; order Pelagibacterales; family AG-422-B15; genus CACNXQ01. The sequence continues at coordinate 116,081 of CACHAK010000002.1, forward strand.
CACATCAAATTCGATTACAAAATGCAAAAAACTTGTATTCGGTGCCGCGGATAAATAATCCAATTAACAAACTACTTGGTTTTCAGTGGAAAAAAGATTTTGATAAAAGAAAATATATTTCAAAAATTAATAAAATACTAAATTACATAAAAAATGGTGACATATTCCAAGCTAACTTCACTCAACGTTTTTTATCTAAGATTCCAAAAGACTATGATGTCATTCGGTACTATTTGCATTATCGAAAAAATACAGAGACACCTTTTTCATGCTTAATTAGAAGTGAGGACTTTAATATATTTTCTTATTCACCTGAAAGATTCCTAAAATTAGAGAATAACAAAATTATGGTTTCGCCAATAAAAGGTACAATTGAAAGAGGTGAGAGTGAATTCGAAGATGCAAAATTAAAAGAACAATTATCTTCAAGTAAGAAGGATAACGCTGAAAATTTAATGATCGTTGACGTTTTGAGAAATGACATTTCTGAAGTCTGTAAACCTGGAACGGTAAAAGTTTCTCGTTTGGCTGAACTAGAAACCTATAACAATGTTCACCATCTTGTTTCTGATATTGAGGGTACGTTATCTAAAGGTATGAATATATTTGATGTTATAAAACACTGTATGCCTGGAGGATCCGTAACTGGGGCACCAAAAGTAAGAGCAATGCAAATTATTTCAGAATTAGAAACTTTCAAAAGAGGTGTTTATTGTGGAGCTATAGGTTTCGTCTCATTTAGTGGTTATGCAGATTTTAATATCCCAATCAGAACCATTACTGTCAATAATGAAAAAGTATTTCTAAATTCTGGGGGAGGGATCGTAGCAGACTCAAAACCTTTAAATGAATATCATGAATTGAATAAAAAAGTTGAGAATCTATTACAGATTAATAAAAAATCATTGAATAAGTTTATGTCTAAGAACAAACAAATATAATGAAAGTTTATCTCAATAATAAATTTATAGATGAAGAAAAAGCAACTATTAACATAAAAGACCGCGGCTTACTTTTAGGAGACAGTATTTTTGATACTTTATTATATAATAAAAACAAAATAATTTTATTTGATTTTCATTTTGCTCGATTTAATAAATCAATAAGAAATAATTATTTTAATTTCAAGTTATCAAAAAAAAATTTACAAAATATAATTTTAAAATTAATAAAAAAAAATAATCTTTTAAATAACAAACTTTCAATAAGATATACATTGACTAGAGGGTATGCAAAGAGAAGAGGGTTAGATATTGAAAACAATCAAAAGTCAAATTTTCTTATTACTATTTCCAAATTAACCAGTAATCATACAACCATAAAGCCAGTGAAACTTAAAGTTTCAAAAATCAAAAGACTCTCAAATTCTTTGTTATCCAGGAATAAAACAAACAATTATTTTGAGAATATCCAATCAAAACTCATTGCGCAGAAAAATGGCTATGATGACGCATTAATGCTTAACGAAAGTGACAAAATTTGCTGCTGCTCGAGCTCAAATATTTATTTTGTTAAAAAAAATAAAATTTTTACCCCTCCAATCAATGATGGTGCCTTAGATGGCACTGTAAGGCGTTTTTTAATAGAAAAGAAAAAGGTTGAAGTTAGAAGCATATCATTGAATAATCTTTCCAATGTAAGTGAAATATTTCTTACAAATAGCATTGGTTTGCGGCCAGTTAGTAAAATTAATAACCGTTCTTTTAAAAACGGGCCAATAACTGAAAAAATTACGGAATATTTGAATAAATTAGGTATTTAAAATGAGTGTTGTAAGTGCAGTTTCAAGAGAATTTAGTTATTTTAAGTTTTTTTTAAAATTAGTTGGACGATCAAGAAGTTTCGACAAAAAAAAATACACAACCGTAGCCGATATTATGGAGGAACAAGTTGATAAAACTCCTGACAATATTGCTATCGAGTTTGAAGACAAGAAATACACATATCGTGAGATGGATGCTGAAGCAAACCAGATTGCAAACTGGGCAATTAATAAAGGTTATAAGACGGGAGATGTAATATCTCTTTTGATGGAAAATAAACCTGAATACATATTTACATGGTTCGGGCTTGCGAAGATCGGCGTTACAGTTGCTTGTCTTAACAATAATATAAAGAGTAAATCGCTCGCTCACTGCATTAAAAAATCAGAAAGTAAAAGTCTAATCATAAGTTCTGATTTAATGGAAAATCTTGCATCAGCTCAAGAATATATTGAAGGCAATTTAGATGTTTATGTAGCAGGTCAGGATGTTCAAGGTTATGAAACTTTAGATGGCTCACAAATTGAAAATGGTAAAGTAAGACCCGAAACTTCTTTGCGAGAAGAATTATCAAATAGTCAATCACTGTTTTATATCTATACAAGTGGAACTACAGGCATGCCTAAAGCTGCAAACTTCAGCCATCAAAAATTTTTAGTTGGATGTGGTCTTCAAATGTTTTCACTTGATATGAAGCCCACTGATAAAACTTACATGGTCTTACCACTCTATCATGCAACGGGTGGAGTTGTTGGTGTTGGTTCGACATTTTGTACTGGTGGCACATTAGTACTACGAAAGAAATTCTCTGCTGCTAGTTTTTGGGAAGATTGTGTTAAACATGATGTAACAGTAATTACATATATAGGAGAACTGTTTCGTTATTTAGTAGCCACCAAGAAAAGTGAATACGAAAGGAAGCATAAAATTAGGGGCATCTATGGTAACGGTCTCAGGCCTGAAGTTTGGAAGATAGTTCAAGAAAGATTTGGTATTGATAGGATTGTTGAGTTTTATGGGGCCTCAGAGGGAAATATATCACTAACAAATGTTGATAGTAAGTTCGGTTCAATCGGCAGAATACCTCCGTATTTAAAAAGTGTGTTGCCAACTAAAGTGGTTAAATTCGATGTAGAAAATGAGACGGTGATCAGAGATGAGAATGGTTTTTGCATAGAGTGCGAAGATGGAGAGGCTGGTGAGGCGATTGGGTTTATACCTGATGATGATAAGTTTACTGGTAAATTTGAGGGTTATACAGACAAAGAGGCAACAAAGAAAAAAATCCTTGAAAACGTTTTTGAAAAAGGTGATCGATGGTTCTCTTCTGGGGATTTGTTAAAAAAAGACAAGCAAGGATATTACTATTTCGTTGACCGTATCGGTGATACCTTTAGATGGAAATCTGAGAACGTATCAACTAATGAGGTGAGTGAGGCCATTTCTTCATTTAAAGGTATCGATGAAGTCAACGTTTATGGGGTTGAAGTACCAAATCAAGATGGAAGAGCGGGTATGGCTTCCCTAGTTGTGAATGATGAATTCAAATTAGAACAGCTTTATGAATACCTGAGTGAGCAATTACCTGCTTATAGTGTTCCAGTATTTATTAGAATAAGTCCTGAAATAGAAAAAACAGGAACATTTAAGTATAAAAAAACTGATTTAGTTAAAGACGGTTTTGATCCAACTAAAATCCAAGATCCTATTTATTTTGCTTCAGGTGATGAAAAAAAATATTTAAATCTAGATCAGGAGTCTTTTAATAAAATAAACAGCAGAGAAATAAGAGTCTAAAAAAGTCTTGCTAATATAGTATAAAATAATGAATTTTTAATCAAAATTCATAAGTTTAGATCTATATATTCCTCATTATAAGATAATGAATATAAAAAAAAATAAAGAAATATTATTAATCTCACCAAGAGGCTTTTGTGCAGGGGTTACACGAGCAATAGATACAGTAGTCGAAGTTTTAGCAAAGTTTGGACCTCCCGTTTACGTTAAACATGAAATTGTTCATAACAAGCATGTAATTGATGATCTAAAAGCAAAAGGCGCAGTATTCATTGAGGATATTAACGATGCTCCTATTGATAAACCGCTGGTTTTTTCAGCACACGGTGTAGCAAAAAATATTTTAGATACGGCCAAACAAATGAATAAATATGTAGTTGATGCAACTTGTCCATTGGTTACAAAAGTTCATGTTCAAGCAATAAAATTTTATAATCTAGATTACAAAATAATTTTAATTGGTCATAAAAATCATCCAGAGGTTGAGGGAACGCTTGGGCAATTACCCGCGGGTGGAATTGAGTTAATAGAAAATTTAGAAGATATTCAAAATTTGAATTTTGAAAATAAAGATAAACTTGCATATGTAACTCAAACAACACTTTCTGTTGATGATACGAAGGAAATTATAGATGCCCTAAAGATAAAGTTCCCTCATATAAAATCATCGCCTAAAGAGGATATTTGTTATGCAACAACAAATAGGCAGAATGCTATTAAAGAGTATGCTCATGAATGTGACTCTTTCATTGTTGTAGGATCAAAAAATTCATCAAACTCAAATCGTTTAGTTGAAGTAGCAAAAAAATCTGGATGCGATCTTTCTGTGCTCATAGAAAATGCAAGTAATTTAAATATTGATAATTATAAAAATCATCAAACTATCGGCCTTTCTTCAGGAGCCTCTGTACCAGATATACTTGTTCAAGATGTTATTTCTAAATTTAGGGAAGCATTTGAAATTAATGTTAAAGAAGTTGGTGCAGGTGAAGAAAATATAAGTTTTAAATTACCAAGAGGAATTTAAATTGAATTTAAACAATCTTAGCTGGAAACATAGTAATCCACATATCTTGGAATTTAAAGTTGTCAGTGATGACATTGATATTCTTGGCCATGTTAACAATAAAGTATATTTAAACTGGTGTGAACGTGTCAGCTGGGATCACTCGGCAAAATTAGGTATAACCCCTGATACTTATAAAAAAAATCAATGTGCATGTGTTGTTATTAGAAGTGAAAATAATTTTTCTGGATCACTTTTCATTGATGATGAAATTGCAATTTCAACATGGATTACAAAGACTGATAAAAAAGTTAGATTGAGCAGATTTTTTCAAATAATAAACATTGCAAAAAATCATACTGTCTTTACCTCAAATGTTGACTATGCGTGTGTGAGTCTTATTAATTTTAAGCCTGTAAGAATGCCAGAAATTTTTAAAAATAGTTATGAAGTTACTTGTGATGTTTAAATTAAGAAATGCCACTATTGATGATTTAAAAGATATCATTTTGATTAATGAAGATGCTATACCTGCTGTGAACTCCGTATCACATGAAGAGTTTTTAAATTTTTATGAAAAAAAAACTTATTTTAAGGTAGCTATCAATATTGATAATAACATTTGTGGGTTTTTACTTGTTTTACCATCTGGACTTGATTATCAGAGTTTAAATTATAAGTGGTTTACTGAGAGATATAGTGAGTTCGCGTATATTGATAGAATTGCTATATCTAGTAAATTTAGAGGATTGGGTATAGGCAAAAGTCTGTATCTCGATCTCGAAAGATCACTAGATGAATATAATATGATTGCATGCGAATTTAATATAGAACCTCCAAACCCAATTTCTAAAAGTTTTCATGAAAGTTTAAACTATAAGAATGTTGGCTTTCAGTTTACTGAAAACAATACAAAAAAAGTTTCATTAATGGTCAAAAATATATAATGAGTTCAAATTTCGTAGATGTGCTAGTAATTGGAGGAGGAGTTATTGGATTAGCAATAGCTAAAAATTTTGCTGCTAAAGGTCTTGAAGTCATAGTATTGGAGAAAGAAAATACTTTTGGTTCTGTTACCAGTTCAAGAAACAGCGGAGTCATTCATGCAGGAGTTTACTATGATAAGGACTCAATGAAGGCTAAATTTTGTGCCAATGGAAATCGTAGAATGTATGAATATTGTCAAAAATTTAATGTGCCTCACATTAATACAGGAAAGTTCATTGTCGCAACATCTTCCAATGAAATTCCTAAACTCGAGGAAATTTTTTCCAAAGCAGAATATAATGGCGTTGAAGGAATAGAAAGAGTAACAGGAAATTATGTTGCCAGCAAAGAGCCTTTAGTTGAATGTATTGAGGCATTATTCGTGCCATCATCAGGCATTGTTGATCAAAACTCTCTCATGAGGTCTTATCTTGGTGAATTGGAGGAAAGCTCCGGCAATATTGTTTTTAATTCACAATTCTTACGTTCTGAAATTCATGGTGAGAAATATTGTTCTACTGTGCTGAGTGATGGAGAAGAAATAATTATAGAATCGTCAGTTATAATAAATGCTGCTGGTCTAAATGCTGAAAATATTGCAAATAATATTCTACCCTTAGATAAAAAATACATTCCCAAAACATATTTCGCCAAAGGTAATTATTTCGAAACGGGAAAAGACCTGAAGATTCGTCATCTAATTTATCCGATACCAAATGAAGCAAGTCTTGGTCTGCATTTGGGATTAGATTTAGGAATGCAAGTTAGATTTGGACCTGATGTTGAATGGGTAGATGAAATTGATTATGAAGTAAAAAAAGAAAGACAGGTTTTGTTTCATAATGATGTCATAAAATATATTCCCTCAATTAAAATTGAAGATCTTAAAGTTGGATATTCAGGCGTAAGACCAAAACTTAAGAATAGAGGTGAGGGTAAAAGTGACTTTTCAATTCAAGGAGAAAAGACACATGGTATTAAGAATCTTGTTAACTTATTTGGAATGGAATCACCTGGGTTAACTTCGTCACTTGTTATTGGAGAACACGTTACCAATATGGTAAATTAAAAGAGGAACTCTTTCTTTTGTGAATTTGATATATACGATTTCATCTTCATCATAGCACCTTTTTCTATCTGTCTTACACGTTCTTTGGAAATTTTTAATTCCTTGCCTAGTATATCTAGCGTTTTAACTTCCTCTGAAAGGTGTCTATCCTTAATTATTTTCACTTCTCTTTCATCAAGTATCTCTAAAGTTTGTTTTATTAAGTCTTTTTTAAAATTTACTTGATCCTTTTCAAATACCTTATCATCAGGTCTTGCATCTTCGTCTTCAATGAGTTCCATAAACTCACTTTCACTTTCGTCATTAATTTTATGGTTGAGAGAACTATCATTTTGACTAATTCTGCTGTCCATTTTTATAACATCAGAAGTTGAAATATTTAAATCATTAGCAATGCCTTGTGCAGTCCGAAAATCAATTGATCCATGCTCCGTTTGATGAATTTTCTGTTTTAATTTTCTGAGACTAAAAAATAGACTTTTTTGTTTTGAGGTAGTTGCGATTCTTACTAATGACCAATTTTTAAGAACAAAATCCTGAATTGATGCTCTTATCCACCATCCAGCATAAGTTGAGAATCTAACTTCCTTATCCAATTCAAATCTTTCTGCAGCTTTCATTAATCCTATGTTGCCCTCTTGAATTAGATCACTTAAATTAAGACCATAGTTCTTATACTTTACAGCGAAAGCAATAACCAATCTGATGTGAGATTGTGTTAGTTCGTGCAATGCTTTTTCATCTTTGTTTTTGATCCATTTTTTTGCTAAAACCTTTTCATGATTTTCTTCAAGTAAAGGTATAGACATGGCTTTTTTAACAAAAGATTTCATTTCATTTGTATCATCAAAACTTGACATGGATGCAAAATACAAATTCAATAAGAAAAAACAATTTGAATCTTCAATTTTGAGGTTATAAAAACTGCCAATGTGGCTTAATTTAATATGAAAGACATTGTAAAATATGAAGATTTTGAAAAAATTGAGATCTTAGTAGGTACTATTTTAGAAGTAAAACTAAACGAAAAGGCTAGAAAACCAGCTTATGTGCTAAAAATAGATTTTGGTGAAAAAGTTGGTATTAAACAAAGTTCAGCTCAAATAACAAACTATTCAATTGAAGAGCTTCTTCAAAAACAAATTATTGCAGTATGTAATTTTGGAAAAAAAAATATCGCAGGAATTGAATCAGAAGTATTAATTCTTGGAGCAATAAATAAAAATAAAGAGGTGATCTTGCTTCATCCAAAACAAAAAGTAGATAATGGATCGAACGTTTGCTGATATATATTGGTGCGCTCGAGATGATTCGAACATCCGACCCCAGGATTAGGAATCCTGTGCTCTATCCTGCTGAGCTACGAGCGCATAATTAAAGATTTTTTAAAAAAAAAATAATTTTTATTTTATTTTTAATAAAATTAATAAAAAAAAATAAATTTTTGCGACTATAAAAAAATCTAATAACTATAAGTATTTAAATACATTTACTAACAATTTAAAATACATTGAAAAAAAAATTTTAAATTAACAAATTTCAAAAAACAGCGAAAAATTGACAGTTTTTCATAAAAGTTTAATCATTGTACTAGAACGAATCAATTTTGATTCATCTACTAACCTCTAACTAAACCCAAACGGGGGGAGATAATTATGGAGGAACTTAAAGTGATCTTTGCGAAAGCAAGGAAAAAAGCTAAGAAAAAAGCAGCGCCTAAGAAAAAACGTAAAGCTGCTAAAAGGAAGCCAGCTAAGAAAAAAGCAGCTCCTAAAAAGAAAAAGCGTAAAGCAGCTAAAAGGAAGCCAGCTAAGAAAAAAGCAGCTCCTAAAAAGAAAAAAAGGAAAGCCGCTAAGAAAAAAGCCGCTCCTAAAAAGAAAAAGAAAGCTGCTAGAAGAAAAAAAAGAAGATAATTAGCATTGATTAATCAATGCTTTTTTTTTGCGCCCTTAGTTCAACAAACTAGGGGCGTTTTTTAATTTATCTCTACCAAGAATCTTATCGACTTTCTTTATTGCATTTTCCTCAGTGATTTTAAGTCCAGCAATCACTTCTCTTAAAAATCGATCATAAGATAATTCAAAAAGCTGACGCTCACTATAAGACTGCTCTATTTGATTATTGGCTCTATTGAGATCTCGAACGACCTCAGCAATCTGTTCAATATCACCTGAGTTAATTTTAAGGTCATATTCCTGAGCTCTTCTACTCCACATTGTTCTTTTGATTTTTGGTTTTTGAGAAAGGATTTTTAATACAGTTTGAATTTTTGATGGTTTTGAAACTTTTCTTAAATTAAGAGACTTAGCCTTTTCAACTGGAACTCTTAAAATTAACTTATCTCGTACAAACTCTATCACATACATTTCTAGTTTTTGTCCAACGACCTCTCTTTTTTCAATATCTATAACTTGGCCTACGCCGTGTGTTGGATAAACAACGTGATCCTTTGTATTAAAAATTTTTTTAACTTTTTTTTCTTTAATGGTCTTTATTTCTAAAAACTTTTTAACTTTTTTCGCTTGATAGTGGGCAGGATTTATAATTCGATTATTAACTTTTTTGTCTGATTGTTGAGGAAGTTTAGGCTCGACAAATTTCTTTACTTCTTTTGTTTTTTTTACAACTTTTTTTACTTGTTTCTTTTTTGGATTCTTCTTTGCTGAGGTTTTCTTTTTTACAACTTTAGTTTTTTTCTTAACAGTTTTCTTTTTCAGAATTTTCTTTTTAGCGACTTTACTGACTTTTTTCTTTTTTTTCATAGAATTAACTAACCTCCAGATTTTTTGGAAAAATATTTATCATATTTATTTTCTTCACTCTCATATATTTTTGCATCAGTTGGAGAGTCTTTCTTCATGGTAATGTTTGGCCATATTTCTGAAAACTTTTGATTCACTTCTAACCATTTTTCATCTTTATCATCTGTATCAGAGATGATTGCATCAACAGGACACTCTGGTTCACACACACCACAATCTATGCATTCATCAGGATTAATTACTAACATATTTTCACCTTCATAGAAACAATCAACAGGACATACCTCTACGCAATCAGTATATTTGCATTTTATGCATTTTTCATTAACTAGGTAGGTCATTTTAAATTATTGTGAGAGTTTTTTCTTTATTTCACCAACTTTAAAGTCATCGATATATAGAAGACCAGATATTTTACGTACTAAAGCATTTTCATAATCATCAATTCTACCGTCTGCAATTACAATCTTCCATATCATTTCAATTATCATTATTTTTTCATCGTCAGTTAGTAAGCTATTAATTTTTGATGTAAATTGATGAATATCATTCGCGTTATCAACAAGTTCATAAGATGCCTCAAAAAGTTTATTTAATTTGTCGTTATCTAAATTATAAAAATTACCAAGCAATTTTAATATCTCATCTTTTTCAATCTCATCAAATTCACCATCGTGAAGAGCAGTAGTAACCATCAACGATGCAACAGCTAATTGTGATGCCTCAAACTCTTCTTCTTTCACATTTTTATTATCTGATAATAGCGTTTTGAATTTATCTAACATAATAACATATTTGTATATTAGAATTTAAAGTGTACTATATCTGGTGCCCATTATAGAACAAAAGGTGTAGATTATATGTCCGAATCACCAACTTGGAATGTTCTTTAAATATTCTAATTTTTTTTATTTCTAATTAACTATATATATCACTTAATCAAAATTTAAAAGTTTCAATAAAAATGACTAATAAATCAAATAATGGCTTTAATACTTGGCAAAAAAGTTTCGAAAAAGAAACTAAGAAAAACTTTATTGACGCAAGATCAGAGACAGATGAAGGAATAGATATTAAGCCAGTATACACTAAAGACGACTTAGAAAACTTCTCATTTGTCGAGAATAACTCTCTTCCTGGCCAATGGCCTTATACAAGAGGTCCAAAAGCATCAATGTATACAAATAGACCTTGGACGATCAGACAGTATGCTGGATTTTCAACGGCTGAAGAATCGAATGAATTTTATAAAAAAAATTTAGAGTCTGGTCAAAAGGGCCTATCAGTTGCTTTTGATTTGCCAACCCATAGAGGATATGACTCAGATGATGATTTGGTAATGGGGGATGTGGGTAAAGCTGGTGTAGCAATAGATACTGTTGAAGATATGAAAATTCTTTTTAATAGTATTCCTTTAGATCAAATGTCTGTATCAATGACTATGAATGGCGCTGTATTACCAGTACTTGCATCATTTATTGTTGCGGGAGAAGAACAGGGCGTTGATAGAAGTTTACTATCAGGAACAATACAAAACGACATTTTAAAAGAGTTTATGGTGAGAAATACATACATATATCCTCCTGAGCCATCAATGAAGATTGTTGCCGATATAATAGAATTTACTTCAAAGGAGATGCCTAAGTTTAATTCTATTTCAATTTCTGGTTATCATATGCAAGAAGCAGGCGCTGATAATGTTCTTGAATTAGCTTACACTTTAGCCGATGGAATGGAATATGTAAGAGCTGCAATGTCAAAAGGTCTTGATGTTGATGATTTTGCACCACGGCTCTCTTTCTTTTTTGCAATCGGAACGGACTTTTTTATGGAGATTGCTAAACTTAGAGCCGCAAGAACACTGTGGGCAAAGATCATGAAAGATTTTGGAGCTAAAAATGAAAGATCTCTTATTTTAAGAACACACTGTCAAACCTCTGGTGTATCCTTAACTGAAAAAGATCCTTATAATAACATCATAAGAACATCTTACGAGGCCTTGTCTGCTATACTTGGAGGAACACAAAGTTTACATACAAACTCCTTCGATGAAGCAATTGCTTTACCAACAGACGAATCTGCAAGAATAGCTAGAAATACTCAATTGATTCTTCAAAATGAAACTGGCGTAACAAAAACGGTTGATCCTCTTGCGGGGTCATATTTCGTTGAAAACCTGACTGAAGAATTATCAAAAAAAGCTTGGGATATTATTACAGAAATTGAAGAATTAGGTGGAATGACCAAAGCTGTAAAAGCAGGTATTCCTAAATTAAAAATTGAAGAGTCCGCAACTAAGAAGCAAGCTAAAGTGGATAGTGGATCCAGGGTTGTAGTCGGAGTAAATAAATATAAAAATCCAAAAGAGCCTTCAGTTGATGTGAGAGTAATTGATAATAATCGCGTTCGAGATGATCAAATAAAGAAAATCCAGGCAATAAAAGAGTCACGTGATACAACAGCTGTCGAAAAAGCACTTGCTAATTTAACAAATGCTGCAAAAGATGAAACAAATCTTCTAGCGCCTTGCATAGAAGCCATTAAATTGAGAGCAACAGTTGGAGAAGTTTCAAAGGCATTAGAGCAAGTATACGGTAGACATTTCGCAAAAAGCTTAAGTGTCTCGGGTGTTTATGGTAAACATTTTGAGGGTGATCAAGAATTTATGAAGGTAGAAAATAAAATTAAGGAATTTGAAAACTTAAATGGTAGGAGACCACGAGTACTTGTAGTGAAGATGGGTCAAGATGGTCATGATAGAGGCGCGAAAATAGTTGCAACTTCGTTTGCCGATATGGGCTTTGATGTTGACATGGGTCCACTATTTCAATCTCCTAGAGATGTTGCTAAAGATGCTATCGAAAATGATGTTCATGCAATTGGTGTTTCAACTTTGGCTGCTGGTCATAAAACTCTTGTACCTGAATTAATGAAAGGTCTAAAAGAAATCGATCCTAAGTCAAAGATAATTGTTTTTGTTGGCGGTATAATTCCCGAACAAGATTATGAATTTTTATATGAAAATAATGTATCAGCCATTTTTGGTCCAGGTTCCAACATCATAGAGTCTGCTGAAAAAGTTATCGATTTAATTACAGATAACTTAAGCAAAGTGTAGTCAATGGATTTAATTGATAATATTCTTAAGGGAGAACGTGCTGCCATTGCTAAAGCTATTACATTAGTGGAGTCTTCAAAGTACTCTGATCAACAAATTAGCAGGCAGATGATCTCAGAATTAATTAAAAAACCTGGCAAATCAATAAGAGTAGGTTTCTCTGGCCCGCCAGGAGTTGGAAAGTCAACATTCATCGAGTCCTTTGGAAGTTATTTGGTTAGTCAAAATTACAAGTTAGGCATTTTAGCAATTGATCCATCCTCACAAATTACTGGTGGGTCAATTTTAGGAGACAAAACTCGAATGGTAGAGATATCAAAAAACCCAAATACTTTTATAAGATCCACACCCTCAAGAGGTTCTTTAGGTGGTATCTCTATGGGAACTCGCGAAGCATCCATCATATTAGATGCTGCGGGTTATGACTTTATATTTATTGAAACGGTCGGTGTAGGACAATCGGAAATTGTTGCAAGCAATTTAGTGGATATATTCACCCTTATTGTAGGCCCCGGTTCTGGCGATGAGTTACAAGGAATAAAAAAAGGTATTACGGAGTATGCAGATATATTTATAGTCAATAAAAATGATGGTGAGTTGAAAATTGAAGCTTCAAAAACTGCCGCTGATTATAAATCAGCTCTGAGTTACTATAAGAAACTGGATGAGCTTGAAAAGCAGGTCTTATTAGTATCTGCGATTGAGCAAACTGGAATGGAGGATGTTATTAAAACAATCAATCAGATAATTGATCAAAATAAGTTAAAAGGGATATTTGAAGAAAGACGCGCGAATCAGCTTGAATACTGGATAGAGGAAGAGGTAAAAAATATAATTGCTTCAGATATAACAAAACGACTTTCAAGTAAGGGAAATATTTCAAAATACTCTGAAAAAGTAATGAAAAATGAAATGTCTATGTTTGAAGCAGTTGAAACAATAACAAAAGATACTCTTAAGTAATAATCATATTGACAATAATTACTAAAAACTTTACTTAAATCTTACTATGACAAAAGCATGTGATTTATCAGGAAAAAAAGTACAGTTTGGCAATAACGTGAGCAAGGCCAATAATAAGACAAGAAGAAAATTTAATGTTAATCTTCAGTCTGTAACTTTTAAAAGTGAGATTTTAAATAAGAATATAAGACTCTCTGTAGCTACTTCATCAATTAGAACAGTTTCTAGGTTTGGTGGTATTGATGAATTTTTAACTAAGACAAAAAGCAAGAAGTTATCTCAAAAAGCAAAGAAAGTACAACGTGCTATAAATAACGTACAAAAAAAAGCTAGTTAATAGTTTGACGATTTAAATTATTTTCATTTTCTTCAAAAAGATCTACCAACTGCTCAGTCATTACATCCGCTAATTGTTCAGCATCAACAATTGTAACAGCTCTTTTGTAGTATCTTGTTACATCGTGACCAATTCCAACAGCAAGTAATTGTATTGAAGACTTAGATTCTATCCAATTTATTACACCTCGAAGATGTTTTTCTAAATAATTACCTGTATTTACTGAAAGTGTACTATCATCGACAGGTGCACCATCTGAAATAACCATTAATATTTTTCTTGCCTCATATCTTGCTTGCAGCCTTTTGTGTGCCCATAACAACGCTTCACCATCGATATTCTCTTTTAAAAGTCCCTCGCGCATCATTAATCCAAGATTTTTCTTTGATCTTCTCCACGGTTCATCAGCCGCTTTATAAATTATATGCCTTAAATCATTTAATCTTCCAGGAGATGGAATTTTTTTATTTTGCATCCAATGCTCTCTGCTCTTTCCACCTTTCCAAGCTTTAGTAGTAAAGCCGAGTATCTCAACTTTAACACCGCACCTTTCAAGTGTCCTCGCAAGAATATCTGCACTCATGGCGGCAACTGTTATAGGGCGACCTCTCATTGAACCTGAGTTATCTATGAGTAATGAAACCACGGTATCTTTAAAATCTGTGTCTTTTTCTTTTTTAAATGACAGTGAATGGTACGGATCCATAATTATTCTCGTAAGTCTTGAGGTATCAAGTAGTCCTTCCTCAAGATCAAAATCCCAACTTCGATTTTGTTTGGCCAATAGCTTTCTTTGTAGTCTGTTGGCTAATCTTGAAATTATCATTTGATAAGCTTTTAATTGCTGATCCAGATAAGCCCTTAATCTACTTAGTTCTTCATCTTCACAGATATTTTTTGCAGTAATAACTTCATCAAATTCCTCAGTATAAACTTCATATTCGTTGAGTATTTTTTCTACTGAATTTTCTGCTTTGTATTGGGGAGTTGCGTTTTCAGCATTACCCTCATCTACTTCACTTAATTCATCATCTTCTTGTTGGTCAATATTCATCTCAGTTTCATCATAACCTACCTCTTCCTCAGATTGAGTAGATTCTTCATCGCTAAAGGAAGACTGGTTTTCCATTTCATTGACCTCATTGTTTTCTAGTTGATCAATATTTTTATTTTCCTCTTCTTTGTTGTCTTTATCATCACTATTTTCATTATCATAATAGTCTAGCTCTCTGATTAGTTCGTTCACATTTTCAGCAAATAGTTGTTGATCATGTATATTTTTTAAAAGTTGATCAGATGAGTCACTAATTTTATTATTCAACCATTTCTTCCATAGATTAAGGGCATTATTTGAGTTAGATGGAAGATAATCAGGATTGATTTTATTTCTTAAATACAAGTCTATTGCGTCTTCAATATTCAAATCTGATTGCTTTGAAATAGTGTCTAAGTTCTTCTCTCTAAATTTTTGTTCATAGAGTGTCTTTAAATTAGATTTAACTCCTCGCATTAATTTACTGCCAATAAGCTGGATTCGAGTATTTTCTAAAACTTCATAAATTTTCCTATTTTTTTCACCAGAGGGTTCAAATTGTATATAGGTTTCTTTGTTATGATATTTGTACCTAAGAGCCTCATTATCAGCATGCCCGCGTAATTGATTTAAATTTTTTAAGTCCTCATTGTTATCAATTTTAGGTAATACAATTTTATTATCAGTTGACGACATATTATCCTCAAATACAACATCAATTTCTTTATCTTCAGCTATTGCTCGTGTAGTGGAAGATATAGCTTTTTTGATATCTTCTAAATAATCTTCTTTCACTAAACTAAATCAAATTTGTTTGCTTCAGTTGTGACCTCTTCTCCAAAACAGCGCTGATAGTACTCGGCTATAATCTGTCTTTCACTTTCATCACACTTATTTAAGAAAGTAAGTTTAAATGCTGCGGAATAATTGTGGTCAAAAATTTCAGAATTTTGTGCCCAAGTTAGAACTGTCCTGGGACTCATAACCGTTGATATATCTCCATTTGCAAGACCTTTTCTGGATAAATCAGCAACCTTTATCATCAATTCAATGATCTCTTCCTTTTCAGGGTTATTAAATGAAGGAACTTTCGAGAGCATTATCTTTTTTTCTTGTTCAAGATCTAAATAGTTTAGAGTAGTAACTATGCTCCACCTATCCATTTGCCCTTGATTTATTTGCTGCGTACCATGATAAAGTCCAGTTGTATCTCCTAATCCAACAGTGTTTGTAGTTGCAAATAATCTAAAATATGGATTTGGCGTTAAAACTCTGTTCTTGTCTAATAATGTAAATTTACCCTCCGACTCTAATACCCTTTGAATTACAAACATAACATCTGGTCTTCCAGCATCATATTCATCAAATACCAAAGCTGTAGGTGTTTGTAATGACCAAGGTAAGATTCCGTCTTGAAATTCCGTAACTTGCTTTCCTTCATTTAATACTATTGCATCTTTACCAATCAAATCTATCCGACTAATGTGACTGTCAAGGTTGACTCTTACGCAAGGCCAATTAAGCCGAGCAGCAATCTGTTCAATATGTGTTGATTTTCCAGTCCCATGTAATCCTTGGACCATTACTCTTCTGTTATATTTAAACCCAGACAGTATTGCCATGGTAGTTGCCTTATCAAAACAATAGTTAGAATCGATTTCAGGAACATACTCTGATTTCTTTGAAAAACCCTCAACATGAAGATCTGTATCAAATCCAAAAGCTTGATTCACAGATATAGATATATCCGGTTTACTTTGCATGAGATTTTCTGTTGCTGTCATATTGTTCCTTTATTATTTTATAGGCTTCTAAAACCTTAGTTAATTTTTCTTTATTTTTTTCATTGTTACCAACTGTATCAGGGTGTAATTCTTTTACAATCTTTTTGAATTTAGACTTGATTTCATTGAGTGAGCTTTCCTTATTATCAATTCCTAAAGTAGCAAGAGCGTTTAGATACTTAGAACTATAATAACTAGGATGTACGAGAGTATTTTCAAGATTATTCATACCCTGAAACATTCTTTCAGAAATTTTAGATATTTTTTCAAAATAACTCGTATCATTTGATCCTATTTGCTTAGTTTTCCTATGGCCAATTATGTCATTTTCGATAAATGCCTCAATTTCATCTGCTGTCATATCTGAAAAATAATTCCATTTTTTGTTATATTCTTTTATGTGTTTTAGACAGAACCAAATGTATTTTCCTAGATCTTTTGGGGAAGACGGAGCGCGATATTCTCCTATTTCTTCGCACCCCTCAAAATGACATTTTCTTTTGTTCATATTGTCTTTTCATATGTTAGATTAGATTAATATACATGACTCTAGAAGAATCTATAGATAAGAAAATTAAAGATAATCTAAACCCGTCTTTTTTTAAAATTATAAACTTTTCTGATCAACATAAAAATCATTATGCGGGTGATAACAAAGATACTTCGCATATTAAAATTATTATTGTATCAGAATCTTTTGATGGATATTCAAGAATAGAAAGAGAGAGGATTGTTCATAATATACTTAAAGAAGAAATATTGACAGAGATACACTCAATAAGATTAAAACTTTATATAAAGTCAGAATATGATTTAATTAAGTGATGCGATTTTGACTTGCGAAATTAAATTTCTTTTTGTCTCGATTATTTCGAATTTAAATCCATAAAATTGAAAAACTTGTCCAGCTTTAGGAAAGGACCTTGACTCATTTATTATTAAGCCAGAAATAGTATTTGCGTCTTCATCAGGTAGGTCCCAACCAAAACTTCTATTAATGTTTCTAATTTCTGTAGATCCTTGTACTTTAATTGAACCATCTTTATTTCTAACAATATCAGCTAAATCGAGATCATGTTCATCGCTGATTTCTCCAACAATCTCCTCAATAATATCTTCAAGGCTTATCATTCCATTTAACACGCCATATTCATCAACCACCATTGCTAATTTAATTTTTCTGTTTAGGTGCATTTGTAATTGATTTTTTAAAGGTGTAGTTTCTGGTACAAACCAAGTTTTAATTAATGATTGCTTTATGTCCTCTCTTGAAATTTTTACAGATTTAAGTTCATTTAGCTTTCTTAACAGATTTTTTGCATGTAGTAGGCCAATAATATTTTCATTGTTGTCTTTCCACACGGGTATTCTTGTATACGGACTTTCAACTACTTGGCTTATTATTTTTTCAGGATCTTCATCAATATTAACCATAAAGATGTTGCTTCTGTGAACCATAATATCCTCAACAGTTGTTTCTGATAAATCTAAAATTCCAGTCACCATATCTTTATCCATTTTAAATAATCTGCCTTCTTTATGATGGAGATCTACAGTTCCCCTAATTTCATCAGCTACAGATAGACTTCTTGCATTCTGGTCATGTCTAATTCCAATTATATTTAAAATAGTAAAAACGATTTTTTCCATCAGCCATGTTACAGGCGCTAAGATGGTTACAAATGGTTTTAAAAATGGACTTACTAATAGTGCCATTTTCTCTGCATTTGCAATAGCATAGCTTTTAGGAAGAATTTCTGCAAAAATCACAATTAATGCTGTCATTATGATCACGGCATAAGCAACACCTGTATTTCCAAAAATTTTAATTAATAAACTAGTAGCTAAAGCTGAAGCAAGAATATTGACTAAATTATTACCAAGTAAGATTGCTCCAATTAAGGCTTCTTTCTTATTCAATAAATCTATCGCGACATTAGAATTTTTTTTACCCTTCATGCCAAGGCCGGTTAATCTACTTCGTGTGCTTGCTGTTAATGCTGTTTCTGATCCCGAGAAAAATGCAGAAAATACCAAAAGAACTATTATTGCTAAAAATAATACGATAACTTCAAATATCATCTAATTTATATACTTATTTATCACGCTATCTAATTTTTTAGTGGAATATCGACTTGCTAAATAAGCTTTACCTAAGTTTTTTAAAAGTATTAGATTTATATGATTATTTTTTACTTTTTTGTCAGAATTCATTATCTCTTTGAACTTTTTAAGTGATGTCTTACTTTTTATATTGATAGGTATTTTGGTTTTCATTTTTAATTCTTGAAAATGATCTTTTATTTTATTTAAATTTTTATTTAAAATATTTCCTTGAAGTGATGACATTTCAAGGGCCATCATAATCCCTATAGACACGGCTTCTCCATGTGTTAATGATTTTTGGTAATGATTTATTGCTTCAATAGCATGTCCGAAAGTATGGCCTAAATTAAGTATTGCTCTTATATTTTTTTCTTTTTCATCTTTCTTTACAATTATTGCTTTGTTTTTGCAAGAGCGAAAAACAGCCTCAATTAAATATTTTTTGTTATATGTCTTAAGCTTAGACTCATTATCTAAAAGCCAATGAAGGAACTTTTTATCCATAATAAGTCCATATTTAATTATTTCAGCATAGCCAGATAAAATCTCCCTTTTTGGAAGAGTTTTTAATAGTGAGACATCCGCAATAACTAATTTAGGTTGGTAAAAAGTACCTATTAAATTTTTACCTTCTTTGGTATTGACGCCTGTTTTGCCTCCTACTGCAGAATCGACTTGCGATAATAATGTTGTAGGTATCTGGATAAAATTAATTCCTCTTAATGTGATACTCGCAGAAAAACCTACAATATCACCAATCACACCTCCACCAAAAGCAATTAAAGTATCGTTCCTATCAATCTTATATTCGAGAAGCTTTGACGTAATTAAATTAATAGTTTTAATATTTTTGTATTGCTCGCCATCATTAATTACTATCTTGTTAAAACTTATTTTATTTTTCTTAAGTGAGTTCTCTAATTTTTTTCCGTAAAGCTTATGGATAAATTTATTAGTAATTATAAACACTCGTGGATTTATTAATTTCTTTTTTATTAATGAGCCTGAGCTCGATAAAATATTATCACCAATTAATATTTTATATTTGTCTGTTCCGGTCTTTACCTCTAAAGTTTTTTTCATTATTAGATTTTTAAAGCTTCGGTAATTTCTTTGATTATTTGATATTTATTTTTCTTGCTCACATCGATTGTGAATTTAGCTTTGGAGTAATTTTTCTGCCTAATTTTATTTAATCTTTCAAATTCTACTTTTATATTTTTATTAGATAAAAGGGGTCTTTTCTTTGACACTCTACATCTTTTTTCTAAAATATTCAAATCACATTTTAGCCATATTGAAATACATTCATTTAATATTAATTTTCTTATTTTTGACTCTTCAAAGCCACCTCCACCTAGTGCAACAATAGAGTTTTTTTTATCTAGTAATTTTATAGTAATTTTTTTCTCAATATTTCTGAAGATTTTTTCACCACTTTCATCAAAAATTTTTGCAATTTTTTGACCCATTTCTTTTTCAATTTCTTTGTCTGTGTCATAAAAATCTAAGCCTAATTTTTTTGATAAACCTCTACCGATCGTTGATTTACCAGAGCCCATATGGCCTAGAAAAACTATATTTTTTTTTGTTTGAGCGAGTCTTTTTTTTGACATTATTAAATGTGAATAAATTTCACAGTTTTAAAATATTCTGTTAAAAGAAATTAATATGTTTGATAAAAGCATTTGTAATAGAGTTTCATTATATATCATTAGTCTATCTCTTATAAGCTCATTTTTCATTAATATTGATATTTTGGCGCAAGATAATTTGAGTCAAGAGCCATATGAAATTTGGCAAGAGAACAGTTCCATTAGCGAAATTGAAAGTGCTGAAGAGAAATCAATTGCTCAGAAAACTGTAAACATAGCTAATCAAGCAGTAAAACAGGAGAATTTCCAATTCACTAAAGCTGACGCTATAGGTTTATTTGATTCTACTAACGGTGGATTCGAAGCTAATCTATGGAATGAATCCAATTTAGAGGATATAGCATATTTAATTAACATAACCCCTCTAGAAAGTACAAGTTCAACTCTTACCAACCTTGTTAAAAATGCAATGTTAACTACTGCAGCCCCACCTGATAAATTAACTAATGACTCATTATCTTTTCTAAATCTTAAATCAGATTTTTTAATCTCAAGAGGCCATTACAAGCATATCTCTGATTTATATAGCTTAATAAGCAGTGATGAAAATAATGATATTTTAAGTTTTGCAATGATTGATAATTTACTTATCTATAATCAATACAAAAGAATTTGTAATAGTAATTCTAATTTAATATCCGAAAGATTAAGCGACCTATATTTTGTATCATTTTGCAATGCAATGTCAGCCAATAAATTAGCACTTGATCTAAATATTTCTTTGATGAGAGATGAAGATAATTACGATGAAGAGTACTTATCCTTATTATCTGAAATTATATACAGTGATGAACTTAAAGTCGAAAATCTTAAAGAAATAAATCTAGTTAATTTAAATTTATTACAAAAGTACAATGTTGATATAGATAAATATATTACTATAAATTCGCCAATAAAATTTAAATTATTCTACTTTTTAAATTATAAAAAAAATAATCTAAAAAAAATTTCAATCGCTGAAGAGCTTGTTAAAAAAGGTTTGATAGAACATAAATACCTCGGAGAGATTTACCAGTCCTTTGACATAAGTAACATCAAGGAAGCCAGTGAGGACAATACAGCTTTAATAGAGAGAATTAAAATCTTTAAAGATATTAGAAAAACCTCATCTCAGGCTGATTTAGTAAATAAAGTACCTAGATATATTAGTTTATTTAGTGCACAAGGTATGATGAAAACTGCATCTTTAATGATTTATGATAAAATCAAAATAGTCCAGCCAAAATTAGATTATATCGATAATGCTTCGGGTATTTGCCTAATCTTTATACTAAATGATGACCCTGAAAAGTGTAATGAGTGGGTAAGTCAATTGAATTTCAATTCAAATAAATTAGAGCTCTCTAAAGCTGAGTTTTATCTTTCATTGGCAAATGACAAAGCAATAAAAGAAACTAACTTAAATCAATTAATTGATTATCAAGGTTTTTCTGTTAGGCAGAAGAATATTATTGTTAAGTATTACGAACTTATAACAAATTCAAATAAAAATAGTTATTGGAAGACCCCAAATAAGTTAAATAAAGTCTCCTCAATAACTGCAAATATAAAGCTTCATAATTATTTTAAATCTCTTGAAAATCAACTTGGTGAAAAAATTATTTTGCTAAATATATTACATGGAGATGATAATTTTAATGAAAATGATGAATTTTCTATTTTTCTTATAATAGACGGATTGTTTGAGATTAATGAAATTTATGCAAAAGATTATATACTAGAGTACTTTGCAAATTATAATTTATAGTGTCAAAAATAGAACAATCTACAATTGAGAATTTCTTAGAGTCTTTAATATCTGAGAAAGGTTTAAGTAAAAATACAATTGAGTCCTATAAGAGTGATATAAATCAATTTTTAGAAAGACAAACAACAAGCAAAATATCTGTACAAATTTTTACAAGAAAATCGGTTGAAAAATATATTTCAACGATGAATGGTTTAGGATTTGAGAGATCCACAATTCTCAGGAAATTGTCTTCTTTAGGACATTTTTTTGATTTCTTAGTAACTGAAAATATATTGAAGGATAATCCATTTTTACAAATTTCAATTCCCAAAAAAAACTCAAAGCTACCGATTTTTTTAACAAATGATCAGGTAGACAGACTATTAGAGACAGCTAAAAATGATGACTCTATTAGAGGGTTGAGACTATTGACGATGATTGAAATATTATATGCAACAGGAATAAGAGTTTCAGAGTTAGTTGGATTAAAATTATCATCTTTATATGAAAAAGAAAATTTTATTTTTGTAACAGGCAAAGGAAATAAAGAAAGACTTGTACCCGTAGATCAAAACACTTTATCTACAATAGAAAAGTATTTAAAAATAAGAGTAGAATTTTTAAAAGCGGACAAAAATGAAGACAAATGGCTTTTTCCATCAAGAAATTCAAAGCTTGGTCATATTTCAAGGCAAAGATTTCATCAACTTTTAAGAGTATTGTGTAAAGAAGCGAATATTGATTCTAAATACGTGAGCCCCCACAAGCTGAGGCATGCTTTTGCATCACATCTACTTGCTAATGGAATGGATTTAAGATCACTACAAATGCTTCTTGGGCATTCAGATATATCTACAACACAAATTTATACTCATGTTCTAAGTGATAGATTAAAAAGTACGGTGGAAGATAACCACCCATTATCTAAGGTATTCAAAGAATAATTGTAATTCAAGTTGTCCTTGAAAAGAGGATTTTATAATGATAAACCAACAAAATGAGTTTCACGCCTGTACCCTCTAACACGACAAGAATAAATAGATCTCAGTTATTTGTTCCAGGGTCAAAGCCAGATTTGTTTGAGAAAGCTTCAGCAAGTAATGCAGATATAATCTGCTTAGATCTTGAAGATGCTGTGGCACCGCAAGATAAGGAACAAGCAAAAGAAAATGTAATCAAAGCACTAAACAATCATGATTTTGGAAAAAAAACTATTTCAGTAAGAATTAATGGATTGGATACTCATTATTGTTATAGAGATGTTGTTGACTTAATGGAGAATGGTGGAGAACGATTAGATTTAATTATGATACCAAAGGTTGGTGTTCCAGAGGATGTTTATGCGATTGATATGTTAGTGACGCAAATAGAAGATAAAACTCAAAGACAAAAAAAAATAGGCTTTGAACTTATAGTTGAAACATCAATGGGGATTACAAATCTTGATAAGATCTTAACTGGAAGTAAAAGAATTGAGTCCCTCCATTTTGGTTACGCTGATTATGCAGCTTCAGTAAGAATGCGTACAACAAATATCGGCGGATCTAATCAAGACTATTCAATATTAACCGATGAAATTGATGGAGAAAGAAAAACTCATTGGAATGATATGTGGCACTATCCAATATCAAAAATGACTACTATTGGAAGAGCTCATGGTGTAAGAATAATTGATGGTCCTTTTGGAGATTTTTCAGATCCAGAGGGTTTTAAGTCTCATGCAAGAAGAACAGCAATTCTGGGATGTGAAGGAAAATGGGCAATTCACCCTAGTCAGGTAGATCTTGCAAATGAGGTATTCACACTACCTGAAAAAGAAGTACAAAAAGCAAGAGATATTCTTGAAGCAATGAAAAAAGCACAGGAGTCAGGCGCAGGCGCTGCGACACTAAATGGAAAATTAATAGACGCTGCTTCAATAAGGCAAGCTGAGCAAATTATCGAGCAAACAAAATTAATAGAAACTCTAAGTAAATAATTTATCATCAAATGAACACCTATCTTGAGTTTGAAAAGCCCATTGAGCTACTTGACAATAAGGTTCATGATCTAAAAAGCTTGAACGATAATGCTCCATCAGATAATCTTCTTGAAGAAATCACGCAAGTTGAAGAACAAATAAATGAGACTTATAAGAAAATATATTCTTCAATATCACCTTGGCAAAGGACACTTGTTGCACGACATCCTCAACGACCAAAAACAAGAGAATATATTTTAAATCTAATTGAGGATTTTTTCCCTTTATCAGGTGATAGGTTTTTTTCAGATGATAAAGCTATCCTTGGAGGTTTTGGGAAATTTAGAGGTAAAACAGTATTAGTCCTTGGTCATGAAAAGGGACACGATACTACATCAAGAATTGAACACAATTTTGGTATGCCAAGGCCTGAGGGATATAGAAAAGCTCAAAGATTAATGAAACTTGCAGAGGAGTTCGATATACCAGTTATATCTTTTGTTGATACCCCTGGAGCTTACCCTGGAGTAGGTGCTGAACAGCGAGGACAATCTGAAGCAATAGCAAAAACAACTGAGTGTTGTTTGTCCTTAGGTGTTCCAATTGTAGCAATAATAATTGGTGAAGGAGGATCAGGTGGTGCTGTCGCCATTGGAACAGGAAATACAGTCCTTATGTTGGAAAACTCTATATATTCAGTAATTTCACCTGAGGGATGTTCATCAATTTTATGGAAAGATAATACAAAAACTGTTGAGGCAGCCTCAGCTCTTAAGCTTACAGCCGAAGATATGTTAAAAATTGATGTAGTTGATGAAGTTATAAAAGAGCCAACAGGTGGTGCACATAGGAATCCGCATCGGGCAATAGAGTCTGTTGGTGACGAAATTGAAAAATATTTAAATTTGCTTTCAAATCAACACGGAAATGATTTAAAACACGCAAGACAAGAAAGATATCTTCAAATAGGAAGGTCGGGGTTATTTAGTGAAAAGACTACAGCAGCCAATATTGTTCTTGATGAAAAGTTTGGGAAATCCGGTAATAAAAAAAGGATACATAATAGTTTTTTAGGGCGAATTATTCTGGGAACTGTCCTTGTCTTAATGTCTGTTTTTATATTTACTTACATTATTAACTAATTTTTCCACAACAATGTTTATATTTTTTGCCTGAACCACAGGGGCAGGGAGCATTTCTTGATATCTTCTTTGTCTTTATAGCAGATTGATTAATTTTTTCAGGCATACTATCTTCATTTAAAGTTTGATTTTGCCTTTCTCTCAATCTCATTCTAGAAAATATTTTTGAGACATCAATTTTAAGATTATTTATTAGTTCCTCAAAGAAACCAAATGCTTCATTTTTATATTCATTGAGTGGATCTCTTTGTCCATATCCTCTGAGACCAATAGTTGATCTCAGCTGTTCAAGATTGTTAATATGATCTTTCCATTTATCATCCAGAATCTTAAGCATTACCATTCTTTCTGCAGAATTGACTTCTTCCTGAGAATGATTACCTCTTCTATTTTTGGTATTTTCTTTTATGAGTTCGTAGACCTTATCCTTGATATATTGCTGGTTAATTTCTCCCTCTGAGTTATCTAAATTTACATCGATTTTTTTTGAAAAGTATTGACTTATTTCATCTTGAAGATCTTGTATGTTCCATTGATCAGCATAAGATTTTTCTGGGCAATATCTTTCAATAATTTCGTCTGCAACATCGTATTGCATTTCATTTGCTATTTCTGAAATATTATCTGCATTCATAATCTCAAATCTTTGTTCAAATATTGTTTTACGTTGATCATTTAGGACATCATCAAACTTTAACAGTGTCTTTCTAATGTCAAAATTTCTTCCTTCTACTTTTTTTTGTGCTCTCTCTAGTGCTTTTGAAATCCATGCGTGCTTAATTGACTCTCCTTCTTTCAGACCAAGACTTTTTAAAACACTGTCAATTTTTTCTGATCCAAAGATTCTCATTAAATCATCTTCTAAACTAATAAAGAATTTTGTTTCTCCGGGATCTCCCTGACGACCGGATCTTCCTCTCAACTGATTATCTATTCTTCTACTTTCATGCCTTTCACTTCCAATTACATAAAGACCTCCAGCTTTAATTACTTCATCTTTTTTGTGAGCAATTGTATTTTTAAGTCCATCTAATTCAGCCTGATCACTCTTTTGAATAGAATTAAATTCGAAGTTGCCACCAAGTTGAATATCTGTTCCTCTTCCTGCCATGTTTGTCGCTATTGTAACTGCGCCTGGTTCACCGGCATTAGCAATAATCTTTGCCTCTTGCTCATGATGCTTTGCATTAAGCACCTCATGTTTAATTTTATTGTTTCGTAGTTTTTTTGATATTTGTTCAGATTTTTCAATGCTTGTTGTTCCAACCAATACAGGCTGGTTTTTTTTATTACATACTTTAACTTGCTCGACAATTGCATCATATTTTTCTTCAGCTGTTCTGTATATTTCATCTTCATTATCGACTCGTGAAACTGGAATATTTGTAGGTATTTCAAAAACGGATAAATTGTATATGTCACCAAATTCTTCAGCTTCGGTAAGTGCAGTTCCCGTCATACCAGAAATTTTTTCATAAAGTCTAAAATAGTTTTGATAGGTTATTGAGGCTAACGTTTGACTTTCATTTTGAACTTTGACATTTTCTTTTGCTTCAATTGCTTGATGCAATCCATCTCCGTATCTTCTACCTTCCATTGTTCTACCTGTAAATTCATCAACAATTACTACACTTCCTGACTTAACAATATAGTCCCTATCTTTTTCAAATAGTTTGTTTGCTCTTAAAGCTTGATTAATATGGTGTACTACTGCAACATTAGAAATATCATATAAAGTTCCTTCTGATATAATATTTCTTTCTTTTAGTATTTTTTCAGCCTTATCATTTCCTGTATCTGTTAAATTTGCAGTTTTAGATTTTTCATCTATTTCAAAATCATCACTATTTAAAAAAGGAATTATTTTGTTAACTGAATTATAAAGGGTTGTTTTATCTTCTACAGCACCTGAAATTACTAGCGGTGTCCTGGACTCATCTATCAATATGCTATCAACTTCATCAACAATACAGAAGTTATGATCTCTTTGAACCATGTTTTGTTTTATTACGCGTAAATTATCTCTAAGATAATCAAAGCCAAATTCATTATTGGTTCCATAAGTAATGTCACAGGAATATTGTTCTTTTCTTTTTTCACGTCCCTCTAAATCGTTAGTTAAGCATCCAACTGATAGACCTAAGTAATCAAATATAGAACCCATCCACTCAGCATCTCGTTTTGCAAGGTAATCATTTACCGTAACTATATGAACACCTCGACCAGAAAGGGAATTTAAAAATGCAGCTAAAGTAGAGACAAGTGTTTTTCCTTCACCAGTCTTCATCTCTGAAATTCCACCATTATGCAACACTATTCCGCCGATCAATTGAACATCAAAATGTCTTTGACCTAGTGTTCTTTTGGCAGCTTCACGCACCATTGCAAAAGACTCTATTAAGTAGTCATCAATTTTTTTTCCAGATGAAATTTCAGATTTAATTTCTGTAATTCTTTTAAGAAGCATATCTTGAGATAGCTTCTCAAATTTGGGTTCTAAATCATTAATTAATTGCACTGTACGTTGAAATTCCGCTAATTTCTTCTTTTCACTGCGACTAAAAATTGAATTAAAAAACGAGTTTACATTTAGCATTTGATTAGATATTTGTATTTTCTATTTAATTACAAGCTTTTATACCTTAAATACTAACTCCAATTAAGATAAAATTAATTAAATAACTCATTTTGGATTGTTCGAAAAATGTTAAAAAGATCACCTTTAGCGCCAAAAAATATAAAAAAAATAAAACAGGTTAATGGCATTGAATTGTATGTATATTCTGCGGGCTTATATAATAATAAACGTCTAGATTTAACTTTATTTCTTTTCAAAAATAAAACCACAGTCGCTGAGGTCTTTACAAAGTCTTCATTAAGGTCATGCACACTAGACTGGAATGAAAAAAATTTAAAAAATAAGGAAATACAAGCTTTGGTTGTGAATTCTGGAAATGCAAACACTTTTACAGGTCGAGCAGGCGTTAATGCGTTAACCAAAATAAGCAACCTTGTTTCTAATAAGTTTAGAGTCTCAGTTAAGAAGATATTTTTTGCATCTACAGGTGTTATAGGTGAAAAATTTCCTGAACAGAAAATATTAAATGCATTAAAAAAAAATAAATCTAAATCTAAGAATTGGCTACAAGCAGCTCAATCAATTATGACAACTGATACTTTTCCAAAAGCAATTTCAGTAAAAATAATGATTGAAAACAAGACAATCACAATCACAGGGATTGCAAAAGGTTCTGGAATGATAGAGCCAAATATGGCTACAATGTTGGGATTTATTTTCATTGATTGCTTAATACCTCAAAATATTTTGCAGAAATTATTGAACGATCTTGTAGATAAGTCATTCAATCAAATAACTGTTGATGGAGATGAGTCTACTAACGATACTGTAATTATGACTAGCACTAATAGTGTTTTGTTAAAAAAAAATATTTCATCAATTAAAGATAAGAGAATATTAAAAATAAAAAACACTTTGCTTCCTGTATTTAAATATTTGGCAGAACAAATTATAAGAGATGGTGAAGGTGCTACTAAATTATTAAACATAAATGTTGAAAGCGCTAAAAATATACATCAAGCAAAAAGAATTGCTAAGTCTGTTGCCAATTCACCACTTGTAAAAACAGCTTTTTATGGAAATGATCCAAACTGGGGAAGAATCGTAATGGCCATAGGTAAAACATATGAAAAAATAAACCCAAAAAAGCTCAAGATCTATATTGGTAAACAAATAGTTGTTACTAATGGTGCAGAATATAAAAAATTAAATTTTCAAAGATTAAAAAAATATATGGCAGGTAAAGAAATAGATCTAAAACTTGATCTTGGACAAGGCAATTGTTCTTATGGGGCACAAACATGCGATTTTTCGCACAGATATGTTGATATCAATGCAGCGTACAGAACATGAATGTAATATTTTGCTCTTCCGCAATTATAAAAAATAAAAACAGTGAAATTCTGTTAATGAGTAGAAAACGAAAGAAGTCTTTTGTTAGTTCTTGGGAGTTTCCAGGTGGAAAATTGAAAAATAAAGAAAATTTTGTGTTTGCACTATTCAGGGAGCTAAAAGAAGAATTAAATATCAATATAGATATAAGCAAATTAACAAATTATAAATTTTTTAAGCACCAGTATCGTTCATTTTTATTAATGATGTATGTTTTTGAGGTAACTAAATGGAAAGGAAAAATTGCTAGCAAAGAGGGTGAACGTTTGAGGTGGGTGTCTGTAAAGGATTTGAAAAAAGCGAAATTATTGCCTGCAAATACTATAGTTATTAATCATTTTTTAAAATAACAACCAGTTTCCTCAGTAAAAACAGAAACTATTTTATATTCTCCATATTCAATTGAAATTTCTTTTTTTTTCTCATCTTTATTATAACCTAATAGCTTTATTTGATTGAACAATTCATCATCTGACACTGATGAATCTATAACACGATCATATGCTTCATCACAATAATCGCTTTTCATTTCAGATATAAAGAAACAAACACAATAGTGCTTTGCTGAAGCGTTTAATCCAATTAGAGTTTCATCAGATTTTGCTGCGCTTGTGTTTATAAAAAAAAATGATGTAAATATTATTAATATGTTATAAATGTTTTGAGATATTTTATGCATAAAGTTGTTAAATTTATTACGTGTTTATCCTTTATTCTTATTTGGGTCAATCCATCATTAGCAATTATTAATCAATTGCCACATAATGATACTGTTGAATGGCCAACAAATTCATGGCCCGAAAATATTATAGAAATTGACGATGAAGGGTTTAATACAATCATTAATTATACTTTTTCCAATGACTCTTATGATGAATTGGGACGTACGAATGCGCTTTTAATTATTCAAGATGGAAGTATTGTTTATGAAAATTACAATTCTCCTATTACAAAAGATACAAAACTTGTCTCCTATTCAATGGCAAAAAGCTATATTGGCTTATTGACTGGAATGATGATTGACAGAGGACTCATCTTATCAAAAGATGAAACAAATCTCCTACCAGACTGGGATGACAATAGAAAAAATATTTCCATAGGACATATGCTTAATATGCAGTCAGGGCTGGACTATGTTGAAGAATATGATTTAGGCGGAAGGTCAGATACATTAGAGATGTTATTTGGGCAGGGAAGGTTTGATCAAGCTGGGTTTGCATCATCCATGAAACTAAAAACTCTTCTACCAGGTATGAAATATAACTACTCGACGGGAGAAACTAATATTTTAAGCCAAATAATAAAGACAAGACTTGAAACTCAAGGAATCGACTATCTGGATTTCATCAAAAAAAATATTGTTGAAAAAATAGGTATTAAAAATTCTATCTTCGAATTTGATAATTCTGGGACTTTCATTGGCGGAAGCTCAATTTTCGCAAATGCAAGAGATTACGCAAGATTTGGATATTTATATTTAAGAGATGGAGAATGGGATGGAGAGAGAATTGTATCAAAAGAATGGATTGATGATACAAGAACCCCAGCTAAACACTCATACCAAATGTATAGCAATAAATTTTGGATGCCTCATCCAGCATTTACAAGGGGACTTCCAAAGGATACTTACTATGCCGCTGGTTTTGGGGGGCAGTACATATTGATTATCCCATCTAAGGATATGATAGTTGTTCGATTAGGTGAAACTTATATGGAAGACGATAAAGTATTTGAAAATATTTCTGAAATCATAAGCTATTTTGATGATAGAATCTAAATTTATGAGTGACCAAATAATTATTTATTCATCGTACAATTGTGGATATTGCGACTTAGCAAAAAAACTCCTTAATCAAAAAAAAGTTAGATATCAAGAAATTAATATTCAAGACGATCCCTCTCAAAGAGATATTATGTTAGAGAGAGCCAATGGAAAAAGAACTGTCCCACAAATTTTTTTTAAAGAGCTGCATATTGGCGGATATGAAGAATTAAACAAGCTTGAGATGTCTGGTACGCTTGATAAAATTTTGAATGAAAAATAATTTAATAGCCGCCTGTCTTCAGCTTACATCAAGTTCAGATATCTATAAAAACTTAAAAGAGACAATAGATCTTTCAAATAAATCTATTGATAAAGGCGCCTCTTTTATTACAACTCCAGAAGTTACAAATATTATCTCATTAGATCGACAAAAATTAAAAAGGTCAGTATTTATGGAGAAGGACGATCCATTTCTTATTGAATTTACAAAAATTGCAAAGAAAAAATCAGTATGGATATTGCTTGGCTCTATTGTTATCAAAGACAATAAGAACAAATTGTACAATCGCTCCTATTTGATAAACAGCAAAGGTAATATTCAATGCAAGTACGATAAAATTCATATGTTTGATGTAAAAATATCCAAAAAAGAAAGCTTTAAAGAATCCAAAATCTTTAAACCAGGTAAAAAAGTTGTGGTTACTAATACTCCTTGGGGAAAAATTGGTTTATCAATTTGTTATGATTTAAGATTTCCTGAACTTTTTAGAAAACAAGTGATGATGGGGGCAAAGTTAATTACTATTCCTTCAGCATTCACAACCACTACAGGTAAAGCTCACTGGCATAATCTTGTAAAAACACGAGCTATTGAAAATGGTTGTTATGTTTTAGCTCCTGCGCAATATGGAAAAAATTCATTAAAGCGCCATACCTATGGACACAGTCTAATTGTATCTCCATGGGGTGAGATATTGGCTGAAAAAAAGGCTGGAAAAGGCATTATAATGGCTAGTTTGGACTTTAAAAAGCTTACTAAGATTAGGGCTAATATACCAAGTTTCAGGACACAAATATTGAAATAAACAATATAATGACAATATAGAGTTGTTATGATCGTTTTTAATTTACAATGCAGTGATTGCTCTCATTCAT
Organism: uncultured Pelagibacteraceae bacterium; assembly: GCA_902577765.1. Taxonomy (GTDB): domain Bacteria; phylum Pseudomonadota; class Alphaproteobacteria; order Pelagibacterales; family AG-422-B15; genus CACNXQ01. The sequence continues at coordinate 148,182 of CACHAK010000002.1, forward strand.
TTGAAGGTTGGTTTGGGTCATCCAAGTCATGTGAAACACAAATCAAAAAAAAGTTAGTTCAATGTGTTTCATGCGGGTCCTCAAGTATTACTAAAGAACTTTCAAGGCCAAATGTATCCGTAAAAAAAACTAATGTTACTCCAAACGAAAAAGCACTCAGAGACTTTCGAAATAAAGTAAAAGAAGTAAATAAATTTGTTAAACAAAATTTCGAGTTTGTCGGAGACCAATTTGCATACGAAGCAAGAAAAATTCACTACAGTAAATCTAATAAAAAGCCAGTATATGGTAACGCAACTAAAGAAGAAGTTACTGATTTAAATGATGAGGGTATTGAAGTAACTTCTATACCATGGGTAAAAGAAGATAATTAATTTTTTTTTCCAGAAACAATAAAATTTGCATCCATTCTTTTAGACATAAACCATTCATCTCTTAATGGATTATAATTTACACCTGTATTACTTATAACATCAAAGTCGTTTTGAATAAAAAAAGAGTAAACGTCCTCAGGAGTTAAAAATTTATTCCAATCATGAGTACCTTTTGGAAGAAATCCTAAAACATATTCAGCCATAAATTTTGCAAAAATAAGCGAAAAGATAGATTTATTAATAGTTGCTATAAACATTATACCATTATCAGATACCAGACCACTACACTCTTTAATAAAATTTTTTGGATTGTTTACATGTTCTATTACTTCCAGATTTAAAATGATGTCATACTTTTTATTTTTGTTAAGATTTTCTACAGTTGTATTAAGGTAATTAATATCTAAATTATTTTCTTCAGCATGAATTTTTGCAGTGATGCAATTTTTCTTTAAAGCATCAATGCCGGTTACTTCTGCGCCTAACCTTGCTAATGGTTCACTCATTAGTCCCCCACCACATCCAATATCCAAAACTGATAATCCTTTTAAAGGTAATTTATTTTTTTGGTCTATTGCATAATAATCTTTAATTGTATTGATTATATATTCCAGTCTTATGGGATTAAATTTATGCAGTGTTTTAAACTTGCCATCATGCTTCCACCATTCCTTGGTAAGGTTCTTAAACTTATCAATTTCAGTTTTATCAATCGAAGAAATGTCCATAAATCAATCATTTAACTAATACTTGATTAAAGTATCGTATTAAAGTAATCCTTGTTTTTGTTTAAAGTATTACTTAAGACAATTTAATAGCGAAAAGTAAAATGTCCACTATAGTTTTAAAATTTGGCGGAACATCAGTAGCTACAACTGAATTAATTGAGTCCGCAGCTAATATTGTCAAATCCGAATATGATAAAGGCAATAATATAGTTGTAGTTGTTTCCGCTATGTCTGGAGCCACTAATCAGCTAATAGAGCATGTCGATAAGATAAATTATAATGACGATAGTGAATATGATGTTGTTGTTTCATCAGGAGAGCAAGTAACAGCAGGATTAATGTCATTGGCTTTAAAAAAAATTGGTTTACCATCTCGATCTTGGCTTGGATGGCAAGTCCCAATAATTACTAGAGGTTCGCATAGAAACTCACTTATTGATAAAGTTATACCAGATAAAATCATTAACGATTTTGAAAACAAGAAGATTGCTGTCGTAGCTGGTTTTCAAGGTATTTCAAATGAGGGCAGAATTACGACTATTGGTCGTGGAGGTTCAGATAATACTGCAGTATTCATAGCTTCAGCAATAAAAGCCGAAAGGTGTGATATTTATACTGATGTTGATGGAGTTTATACCTCCGATCCTAGAATGACAGAAAATGTGAGAAGACTAGATAAAATTTCTTATGAAGAGATGATCGAAATGGCTTCACAAGGGGCTAAAGTTTTGCAAACAGCTTCAGTTGAATCTGCCATGAGTAATGATGTGGATGTATATGTTCGATCAACATTCAGTCCATCTGATAAGGGAACTTTAATTTCAAATGATGTGAATAATGAAAATGATAGGGCAGTAACAGGAGTTGCATATTCTAAAGATGAGGCAAAAATAACTCTTATTGATGTGGAAGATAAACCAGGAGTTGCTGCTGAGATTTTTAATAGGCTTGCAGAGAATTCTGTTAATGTTGATATGATAGTTCAAAACAATTTTGTTGAAAGAAAAATGACGAATCTTACTTTTACAATTCCAATGATAGATCTTGATAAAGCACTAAAAATTTTAGAAAATTTACAAAAAAAACTCAGGATTTCAAAAGTTTTAAACGAAAAAAACCTCTCAAAAGTTTCTATAATTGGATCAGGAATGAGAAATCAGCCAGGTATAGCTGCAAAAATGTTTGAATGTTTATCCAAAAATAAAATCAATATCGAAGTAATATCAACTTCTGAAATAAAGATAAGCGTCTTAATAAATAAAGATAAAACTGAGGAGGCTGTAAATGCGCTGCACGCTATATTTCAACTCGACCAGATATAGTGCCCATGCTTGATATTAACTACCATTCTATAAGGAATAATCATTTTGGGTAATTGATGAGTTTATTTTTTTTATTTTAAGGTTTAATTAATACACAGTGTATGTACAAAAATTTTCTATTTGAACTTAGGAACAAGAGAGAAGCTAGAGGCTGTTCAGTAGATGATTTAAGTAAAGAGACTAGAATTTCAAAAAAAGTTATTTTTAAAATTGAAAATCTTAATGAAAGTGAAGTGGACTCATTTCCACATAAGCATCTGCTTTTTTTATACGCAAAACACCTAGGTGTAGAGGTTCCTGAAAAAAAAATTATTTTTACACATTCCTTAATAGAAAATCCTTCTAAGTTATCGAACAATCTATCAGCGGCTAATTCTTTTTTATCGCTAATAAATAATTTTAAATTCCAAATTCTATTTCCATTATTTTTAGTTTTTATAATTTTAAGCTTTAATCATTCCTTAAAAAATAATAATTTATCGGTTGAGTTAAAATTAGATAATACTGAAATAATAGCTCAAAATGATCTAGAAAATAATTTAGCTGAAAATAGATTTTTTAATTTTAATCATTCAAATACAGAAAAATTAAATCTGCCTTTAAGTAATACTAAACAATCCGCTAGCTTATCCGACAATAAGCAAAAGTTTTTGGAAACTGTTAGTTTATCAATATTATTTGACGATGAAGTTTGGATAGAGGTTGATAATAAAAAGGAAATATTAATTAGTCAGCTTTTCAAAGAGGGTGAAGAGCTTAATCTTGAGGTATCAAAAAATGACGAAATATTTGTAACCACAGGGAATATGGGTCTCATTTCAATAAAAGTTAACAATGGCCAAATAAAATTTTTAGGCTCTATAGGCGAGATAGGTAGAAAACAGATTTTTTAAGTTTTCAAATCAACTCTTTCATTATATTTAATACCTACCTAATTTATAAATAATTATGAGTCAGTACTCTCAAAACAAAATAATACGTCGGCGTACAAAGAAGATTAAGGTTGGAAGTGTAGAAGTTGGTGGCGATGCAAAAATTTCTGTGCAATCAATGACAAACACGCATACATCAGATGTCAACGCAACGGTAAAACAAATCAATGATTTAGTATCTGAAGGTGCAGATATCGTTAGAGTGTCTTGTCCCGACCAAGAGTCCACAAAATCTCTTAAAGAAATCATGAATAACGTGGATGTACCAATCGTTGCAGATATTCACTTTCACTACAAACGTGCGATCGAAGCTGCTGATGCGGGCGCTGCTTGCTTGAGAATAAATCCTGGCAATATTGGAGTAGATAAAATTATTGAGGTTATTGATGCAGCTAAACAAAATAACATTTGTATGCGCATAGGAGTAAATGCAGGCTCCATTGATGAAAAAATTCTAAAAAAATACAGTGAACCCTGTGCTGATGCCTTAGTCGAAAGTGCAATAGCAAATATACGCCTGCTTGAGGATAATAATTTTGATAATTTTAAAATAAGTGTAAAAGCATCAGATGTATTTACTACAATTGAAGCCTATGAAAAATTAGCAAAACTTTGTGATTATCCATTTCACGTTGGATTAACAGAAGCAGGAACTTATTTATCGGGCTCAATTAAGTCATCAATAAGTATTGGCAATCTTCTCTCACAAGGGATTGGAGATACAATTAGAGTGTCATTAACAGCAGATCCAGTAGAGGAAATTAAAGTAGGTCACGAGATATTGAAGAGTTTAAATTTAGGTTCTAGGGGTATTAAAATTATTTCCTGCCCTTCTTGTGCTAGACAGGCTTTCCCAGTAATTGATACAGTTCGTGAGCTTGAAAGACGGTTGTCACATATTAAAGACCCTATAACTCTCTCAATTATTGGCTGTGTTGTAAACGGTCCAGGAGAAGCATTAAATAGTGATATTGGGGTAACCGGCGGTGGAAAGGGGAATAATATGATTTATTTATCAGGTGTTGCTGACCATAAAATAAAAAATCCCGAAATAGTTGATCACGTTGTTAATCTTGTAGAGAAAAAGATTCAATCACTTCATGATTAAGCAAGATGAATTAGAAAAAATTCAAGATAAATATAAAAATCTTGAAAACGAATTAAACCAATCAGTAAATGATAAAGATAAATATGTATCTCTTTCAAAAGAATATGCTGATTTAAAACCTTTATATGATCAAGTTAATTTATATTTAGCTCTGCAGTCAGAATTAGAAGAATTACATAGTGTTATCAACGGTGACGATGCTGATTTAATAGAAATAGCCAAATCTGAAATCAATAATGTCAAAGAAAAATTATTAGCATCTGAAAATGTCTTGAAAGAATTAATGATCCCAAAAGATCCATTAGATAAAAAAAATGTAATTCTAGAAGTCAGAGCTGGTACTGGTGGCGATGAAGCAGCTTTATTTGCTAATGATCTTTTGCGCATGTATCAGCGCTATGCTGAAAATCAGGGCTGGAAAATTGAATATATTTCCATTTCAGACTCTGAAAAGGGAGGTATTAAAGAAGCAGTTGCGAAAATCTCAGGTAGCAGCGTTTATTCAAAACTTAAGTTCGAGTCCGGTGTCCATCGAGTTCAAAGAGTCCCAGAAACTGAGTCTCAGGGACGAGTTCATACTTCTGCAGCGAGTGTAGTTGTATTACCTGAAGCTGAGGATCTAGATATTCAAGTTGAAGATAAAGATATTAGAGTTGATGTATTTAGATCTAGTGGTGCAGGAGGGCAGCATGTTAATACAACTGATAGTGCAGTTAGAATAACTCATCTTCCATCTGGTATTGTCGTACAACAACAGGATGAAAAATCTCAACATAAGAACAAAGCAAAAGCTATGCTGGTTTTAAAAACAAGATTATATGATTTTGAGCGTAAAAAACAAGACGATGATATAGCGGATAAAAGAAAATCTCAGATAGGTTCAGGTGATAGATCAGAAAGGATCAGAACCTATAATTTTCCTCAGGGAAGAGTAACTGATCATCGCATAAATTTAACACTCTACAAACTAGAGCAAATATTAAATTCTACAGGATTAGAGGAAGTCATCACAAATCTAATTCTTGAAGATCAAGAAAGATGATATGTCCTCATTAAATAAACTTCTATATTCTGACGATTCTACTATACCTATTTTAGAAAAAAAAATACTTTTGAAGTATATTCTAAATACTTCTAATGAAGAAATTAATATTAGTCATAATAAGCCACTAGATCATATTGAATTGGGTCAATATAAGGAACTAATTCAAAGAAGAAAAAAAAGTGAGCCAATTGCATACATAATTAATGAAAAAGAATTTTGGAAAGATACATTCTTTATAGATAATTCAGTATTAATTCCAAGACCTGACAGTGAAATTATAATTGAAACTGCTATCAAATACTTTCCTGATACAAACCAAAATCTTAAAATGTTAGATCTAGGTACAGGCTCCGGATGCCTGATAATATCGCTCCTAAGGGAATTTAAAAATAGTCAGGGTATTGGCATCGATTTCGATAAAAAGGCTTTAAAAGTAGCTAAGCAGAATAAAAGAAATTTACTAAATGAAAATAGATTAAAATTTTGTCATGCAGATTTTTCTGAATTTAATACAATAAATTATGATCTTATAGTTTGTAATCCACCATATATTTCAATCTCATCAAAAGATAATATGCTTAAGGATGTTAAAGACTTCGAGCCTGAAATCGCTCTTTTTGCTAAAGAAAACGGACTAGGGTGTTTTAAAATGGTTTTAGATAATCTAATTAAATATGAAAATAAAAAACAATTGATTATTTTTGAAATCGGTTACAATCAAATAAAACCAATTCAGAAACTACTGAAAAATACTGGTTTTCAGCTTATTTCAGTAGAAAAAGACATCTCTGATATACCAAGGTGTATCGTTACAAAAAGAATATAAATAAAAACTTGATTAATTTTGAACTTAACACTAGTTTACGTAATCTCGAATAACAAATTACCTATAAATTAGGTTTAAATTTTCATAGTGAAAAATAGAAGAAGCAGACCTTTTAAAAGGTCAAACAATAGGAACAATGATAACTTTGCTAATGGTAATAATAATACCAGAGTCAGAGGTAATCTATCTACAGTTCTTGAAAAGTATAAGGTCTTAGCAAAAGATGCAGCAGCATCAGGCGATTATGTGGGTGCGGAAAACTATTTGCAGCACGCTGAACATTACAGCAGACTAATCAATGATCGCCAAGATCGTTATAATGAGAAAAATGTCTCGATGAAAACTAATGGAAATGAAGCCACTAGCGTTGATAAGACTATTGAAACACTAGATCCTGCAAAGGCTATTGAAGAAGCTAATTCATAGATTTTAATTCAGATACTTTAACATTAATTCTTTCTTTCTCAGCTAAAAAAATTTCAAGGTTTTTGTCTTTAAGTTGTTTACCTGAAGGTAATTTCATTTTCATTGGATTAATTCTTTTCCCATTAAAGATTACTTCATAATGCAAATGAGGGCCTGTAGACAGTCCTGTATTTCCAACATAGCCAATTACCTGTCCTTGACGGACTTTGACGTTTTTTTGAATACCTGAAGCATATTTGCTCAGGTGAGAGTAACTAGTTTTATATCCATTGAGATGTTTGATACGAATATATTTTCCAGCTCCCCCGTTATTACCAACAAACTCTATATGGCCTGTGCCTGCAGCCATTATGGGCGTTCCAGTAGGCGCTGCAAAATCAACTCCTTGATGTTTTTTATTGTATCCCAAAATTGGATGTTTTCTCATTCCAAAACCAGATGACAGCCTTGCCCCATTAATTGGTGTTTTCATAAGTGCTTTAGTTGCGCTCTTGCCATCACTATTGAAGTATTCAACAAATTCATCTCCCTCTGATTGGAATCTATAAAGCTCATAGGTTTCATCATGAAGAATAATTTCTGAAAAATAGATCTTTCCAGATTTTATATAATTGTTTTGTGAGTCTGTATAAATATCAAAAAATATTTTGATTTTATTTCCTTTCCTAATGTCTCTTTGAAAATCGATGTCAAAACTATACAACTGCACAAACTCCATTATAACTTCATCTGGTGTATCTATTTTTTTAAGAGACTCATAAATACTATTATGGATTTCGACTTCGTAAAGTTTTAACTTACTAAATAATTTTTTTTTGTCTTCACCTGCAATAAACTTATTATTAACTTTTTGAACATAGATTTTTTTTTCAATATCAGGATATATAATTATTTCATTAATTACCTTTTTATCATTAATTGACTTCGTGTAAGTTTCAATAAGTGTTCCTACTTTTAATTTTCTTAAATCTATTTTTTTAGAAATAATATTTACAACATCATTAATTTCTTCATCTTCAAGATTTGCTTGTTTTAAGGCTCCTGTAAAAGTCTCTCCATCTTTTAAGTAGTATTTTTGGAGTAGTGTAAAATCAATTTCTAATTTTTCCTCAATGTGGATTGGGTCTTCATCCGTTATAATTTTTTTAGAAACTTTTTTTTCTTTAGCTAAATTTTCTCCAAATGAAATAGACAAAATATATGAAATTCCTAGCAAGAAGATAAAGCTAAGTAACAGAATAATCTGATTTCTATTGATGAAGGTCATTTTGGGATATTGGTATAAACATTTTTAGAGTTTTTTCATAAATATTATTTTTGATTAATGCGAAACTCCTACTTAATCAAATAAGTAATTGAATTTGTTATATAATTATAATTTTATAAAAATACTAGTTTTCTGCCTTTTATGTCCTTTGCTGCTTGACTTTTTGGCTCTATACAGTAAAAAACGCTCACCCTTGTTCGGTGATGCTCTGAGCTTGCGGCATATGACTATTTATAGTCTTAATATAATTGATCTGGCATTTTATTCCTTATCTTAAGGGTAAGGTTATTTTGCTTGCGCGATTATGCTATTGGAAAAGTAAATTGAAAGAGAAACGTGGGCGGTAATTCCGCAGTACAGAATAACCGTACACGTTTATTGGATTGCATAATTTATTTTATGCAACTCCGCCAATAAGTTTGTGTGCGTCATTTTTAAACTTGAGAGTTTGATCATGGCTCAGAATGAACGCTGGCGGCACGCTTAACACATGCAAGTCGAACGAGATCTTCGGATCTAGTGGCAGACGGGTGAGTAACGCGTGGGAACCTGCCCAGTAGTAGAGAATAACTTGGGGAAACTTAAGCTAATACTTTATACGTCCTTCGGGAGAAAGCTTTATGCGCTATTGGATGGGCCCGCGTTAGATTAGTTTGTTGGTGAGGTAACGGCTCACCAAGGCGACGATCTATAGCTGGTCTGAGAGGATGATCAGCCACACTGGGACTGAGACACGGCCCAGACTCCTACGGGAGGCAGCAGTGGGGAATATTGGACAATGGGGGCAACCCTGATCCAGCGATGCCGCGTGAGTGATGAAGGCCCTAGGGTTGTAAAACTCTTTCGTCAGGGAAGATAATGACGGTACCTGAAGAAGAAGATCCGGCTAACTCCGTGCCAGCAGCCGCGGTAATACGGAGGGATCTAGCGTTATTCGGAATTACTGGGCGTAAAGCGAGCGTAGGCGGATTTGTAAGTTGGAGGTGAAATCCCAGAGCTTAACTCTGGAACTGCCTTCAAAACTACATTTCTTGAGTTTGGTAGAGGAGAGTGGAATTCCTAGTGTAGAGGTGAAATTCGTAGATATTAGGAGGAACACCAGTGGCGAAGGCGACTCTCTGGGCCAATACTGACGCTGAGGTTCGAAAGCATGGGTAGCGAACAGGATTAGATACCCTGGTAGTCCATGCAGTAAACGATGAGTGCTAGATGTTGGGAATTTAAATTTCCAGTATCGCAGTTAACGCGTTAAGCACTCCGCCTGGGAAGTACGGCCGCAAGGCTAAAACTCAAATGAATTGACGGGGACCCGCACAAGCGGTGGATCATGTGGTTTAATTCGAAGATACGCGAAGAACCTTACCGGCTCTTGACATACCAATCGCGGACTTAAGAGATTAAGTCTTTCACTTCGGGTGGATTGGATACAGGTGCTGCATGGCTGTCGTCAGCTCGTGTCGTGAGATGTTGGGTTAAGTCCCGCAACGAGCGCAACCCTTACCTTCAATTGCCAGCACATTATGGTGGGAACTTTGAAGGAACTGCCGGTGATAAGCCGGAGGAAGGTGGGGATGACGTCAAGTCCTCATGGCCCTTACGGGCCGGGCTACACACGTGATACAATGGTAACTACAAAGGGCAGCGAAGGAGCAATCTGGAGCAAATCTCAAAAAGTTACCTCAGTTCGGATTGTACTCTGCAACTCGAGTGCATGAAGTTGGAATCGCTAGTAATCGTAGATCAGCGCGCTACGGTGAATACGTTCCCGGGTCTTGTACACACCGCCCGTCACACCATGGGAGTTGGTTTTACCTGAAGCTGGTTCGCTAACCGTAAGGAGGCAGCCAACCACGGTAAGATTAGCGACTGGGGTGAAGTCGTAACAAGGTAACCGTAGGGGAACCTGCGGTTGGATCACCTCCTTTCTAAGAGTATTATTTTGAATTCTTTTGAATTTAAAATAAATTTAACTTAGTAATTATATGTGGCTTACCGTCCTCGTTTCTCTTTCATTGTTTAAAACTATAAAGCCTTACGTATGGGCTTGTAGCTCAGTCTGGTTAGAGCGCACCCCTGATAAGGGTGAGGTCGGTAGTTCGAGTCTACCCAGGCCCACCATGACGTGGTATCTCTTGGGGCTGTAGCTCAGCTGGGAGAGCACCTGCTTTGCAAGCAGGGGGTCACCGGTTCGATCCCGGTCAGCTCCACCAAGTTTTAAGCTTTTCCATTTACATCGTGAAGTGACATCAATACTAAATTAAAATTTTATTGAGAATTCAAATCTAAGTGTTCAAAAAACTATAAGTTTGTTTTTTGTACATAGAATAATCAAGCGTTTAAGAGCATTTGATGGATGCCTTGGCACACAAAGGCGATGAAGGACGTAGTACGTTGCGATAAGCTTCGGGGAGTGACGAACACACTTTGATCCGAAGATCTCCGAATGGGACAACCCAACTCTTTTGAGTTATTGCTAACTGAATACATAGGTTAGTAAAGCGAACCCAGTGAACTGAAACATCTAAGTAACTGGAGGAAAGGATATCAACCGATACTCCGTAAGTAGTGGCGAGCGAAAGCGGACCAGGCCAGTAGCATTAATTGTACAACCAGAATTACCTGGAAAGGTAAACCATAGAAAGTGATAGTCTTGTATGGGTAATGACAATTAATGTTCTCGAGTAAGACGGGACACGTGAAATCTTGTCTGAATATGGGGGGACCACCCTCCAAGCCTAAGTACTCTTGTGTGACCGATAGTGAACTAGTACCGTGAGGGAAAGGTGAAAAGAACCCCGACGAGGGGAGTGAAATAGATCCTGAAATTGAATGCTTACAAGCTGTCGAAGCCCGTAAGGGTGACGGCGTACCTTTTGTATAATGGGTCAGCGAGTTAGTTTAAAGTGCAAGCTTAAGCCGTTAGGTGTAGGCGTAGCGAAAGCGAGTCTTAATAGGGCGACAGTACTTTGGATTAAACCCGAAACCGAGTGATCTAGCCATGAGCAGGTTGAAGATAAGGTAACACTTATTGGAGGACCGAACCAGTTGACGTTGAAAAGTCTTTGGATGACTTGTGGTTAGGGGTGAAAGGCCAATCAAACTCGGATATAGCTGGTTCTCCGCGAAAACTATTTAGGTAGTGCGTCATATGAATACCATCGGGGGTAGAGCACTGGATGGGCAAGGGGGGAGAGATCCTTACTAAGTCCAACCAAACTCCAAATACCGATGAGTAATGTATGGCAGACAGACTACGGGTGCTAAGGTCCGTAGTCAAAAGGAAAACAGTCCAGACCAACAGCTAAGGTCCCCAAGTTATTGTTAAGTGGGAAAGGATGTCGGACGACCAAAACAGCCAGGAGGTTGGCTTAGAAGCAGCCATCCTTTAAAGAAAGCGTAACAGCTCACTGGTCTAATTAAGTTATCCGGCGCCGAAGATGTAACGGGGCTAAACAATACACCGAAGCTTTGGACACAATTTATTGTGTGGTAGCGGAGCGTTCCGTAAGTTGTTGAAGGGAGACTCGTGAGAGCTCCTGGAGATATCGGAAGTGAGAATGCTGACATGAGTAGCGACAAACAGAGTGAGAAACTCTGTCGCCGAAAATCCAAGGGTTCCTGCGCAAGGCTAATCCGCGCAGGTTGAGTCGGCTCCTAAGGCGAGGACGAAAGTCGTAGTCGATGGGAACAAGGTTAATATTCCTTGACCAGATGAGATGTGACGGATGACGTAAATTGTCTATCCTTATATGGATTGGATAGGCAGTGAAGTTGTTCCAGGAAATAGCCTCATCATAGACCGTACCCGAAACCGACACAGGTGGATAGGTAGAGGATACCAAGGCGCTTGAGAGAACTATGCTGAAGGAACTCGGCAAATTGCCTCTGTAACTTCGGAAGAAGGAGGACCTATGTTTGGGCAACCAGATGTGGGTGGCACAGAAATGGGGGTAGCAACTGTTTATTAAAAACACAGGACTCTGCAAAGCCGTAAGGCGAAGTATAGGGTCTGACGCCTGCCCGGTGCCGGAAGATTAAAGTGAGTGGTGCAAGCTACGACCTGAAGTCCCGGTGAACGGCGGCCGTAACTATAACGGTCCTAAGGTAGCGAAATTCCTTGTCGGGTAAGTTCCGACCTGCACGAATGGCGTAATGATTTCCCCGCTGTCTCCAGCGTAGACTCAGCGAAATTGAATTCTCCGTGAAGATGCGGAGTACCCGCGGTTAGACGGAAAGACCCCGTGCACCTTTACTATAGCTTTACATTGTTATTAGAAATTACATGTGTAGGATAGGTGGTAGACTTTGAAGTGGAGGCGCCAGCTTCCATGGAGTCGTCCTTGAAATACCACTCTTGTAATTTTTGATATCTAACTGCGATCCATTATCTGGATCCAAGACAGTGTATGGTGGGTAGTTTGACTGGGGCGGTCGCCTCCCAAAAAGTAACGGAGGCGTGCGAAGGTAGGCTCAAGCTGGTCGGAAATCAGCTGTTGAGTGCAATGGCATAAGCCTGCCTGACTGCAAGACTGACAAGTCGAGCAGAGTCGAAAGACGGTCATAGTGATCCGGTGGTTCTGAGTGGAAGGGCCATCGCTCAACGGATAAAAGGTACGCCGGGGATAACAGGCTGATACCGCCCAAGAGTTCATATCGACGGCGGTGTTTGGCACCTCGATGTCGGCTCATCACATCCTGGGGCTGGAGCAGGTCCCAAGGGTTCGGCTGTTCGCCGATTAAAGTGGTACGCGAGCTGGGTTTAGAACGTCGTGAGACAGTTCGGTCCCTATCTGCCGTGGGTGTTGAAGAATTGAGAGGAGTTACTCCTAGTACGAGAGGACCGGAGTGAACGTACCAATGGTGTACCAGTTGTCGTGCCATCGGCATCGCTGGGTAGCCAAGTACGGACGGGATAACCGCTGAAAGCATCTAAGCGGGAAGCCTCCCTCGAAACTAATTCTTCCATGAGAGTCGTGGTAGACCACCACGTTGATAGGTCAGGTGTGGAAGTGCAGTAATGCATGAAGCTAACTGATACTAATAACTCGATCGGCTTGATTTTCTATGTACTAGAAACAAACTAGTATTATTCAAGTAACACATAGATAGAATTATAAAATTATTTAGTATTGATATCACGTTTTGTTGACCTGGTGGTTATAGCGGAGAGGTTACACGCGACTCCATTTCGAACTCGAATGTTAAGGGCTCCAGCGCCGATGGTACTTTGTCTTAAGGCATGGGAGAGTAGGACATTGCCAGGTCTACTAAACGTGATAAAATTTTAAAAAATGTCGCTCACAAAAATTAAATAATTTAGCTTTATGACTATTAGAATTATTGCAGAGGCTGCTCAAGGCTATGAAGGAAACTTCAACTTAACTGAAATGTTGATGAAAGCCGCCGCTTCATCAAATGCAGATGCAATCAAATATCAATTGGTGTACGCAGATGAATTGTGTACTCCAAATTATGAGTATTATCCTCTATTCAAATCTCTTGAACTAAAAGAAAGTGAATGGATAAAAATAAAAAAATTATCAGATGAATTAAAAATTGATCTTCAATTTGATATTTTTGGCTCTAAGAGTTTAAGATTATGTGAAAAACTTAACATTAAAACCATAAAGCTTCATCCTACAGATATGACAAATCAAGAATTACTCGGGAAAGTAGCAAAAAGTAAAATATTAAATGTTTACTTGGGTATAGGAGGTTCTGAACTAGACGAAATAAACAGTGCTATCAATCAATTAAAAAACAAAAACATAATTCTTATGACAGGCTTTCAGAATTATCCGACACCAATAAAATCTAACCAAATAAGTCGTATATCCTACCTCAAAAATAAACTAACAGCAAAAAATATTGAGTTTGGCTTTGCAGATCATGAAGTATCTCAATCAATTGAAAAATTTTTGATACCAGCAATTGCAGTCGGTTCTGGCGTGAAATATATTGAAAAACACTTTACGATAAGTAAATCATTAAATTTAGAAGACTCAGAAACTGCTCTTAGTCCTGAAGAATTTAGAATTTTTACCTCTGCATTAAAGTTAAGCTCTTTAAGTATTGGGAGAACAAGGAATACAAACAATTTTGGGATGAGCAAGGAAGAAAAAAATTATAGAAATACAATCCGACGTCATGTTGTTTCCAAGTCTAAAATCAAGAAAGGTAAAATAATACACAGTAAAGACCTTAGTTTAAAAAGATCAGCTGAAAAAAAGCCGATTAAGGACTTAAATATGGTTGTTGGTAAAAAAGCTAAGAGAGAAATCCAGGCTAACCAACCTATAACTTTGGGAGATTTAGTTTTCAATGACTAAGTTGGTTGCTGCTATTGCGGTGAGAAATACTGGCAGTCGGCTCTATGGAAAACCAATACAAAATTTAGACATAATGGATGGTATTACTATACTTGATAACCTTGTAGATTGTATAAAGACAATTAGTTGCATAGATGAAATATGCTTGGGAATTTCAGAGGGAATTGAAAATGAGATTTATATTGATATTGCCAAAAAAAAAGGACTTCAATATATCATTGGCGATGAGCATGATGTTTTACAAAGGCTTATTGATTGTGGGAGACATACTTCTGCTACCGATGTATTTAGAGTAACGAGTGAGGATCCATTTCTTTACTTTGAAGAAATTGAGAGTGCATGGAGAGAGCACGTATCTAATGACGCTGATTACACCACACATGATAATATTATTGACGGTGTTGGATTCTCAATTACAAAATTAAGCGCCTTTGAGTTATCTCATTTAAAAGGAGATGCCAAACATCGATCTGAATTATGCAATTTGTATATAAGAGAAAATATGAATGATTTTAAAACCATAATACTTCCCACACCTAAGGAGCTTATTAGAAAGGACTTACGCTTAACAGTTGATTATCCTGAGGACCTAATAGTTTGTCGAAAGATCTTTTCTCATTTTAGAGATAAAGCTCCCAAAATACCGATAAAAGAAATTGTTAAATTTCTTGATATGAATCCTGAATTAAAAAAATTAATTGAACCATTTACTGAAATTGGTTATTCAACCATGTATTAAAAGATGAGTAAAAAAGGACAAAAGTTATGGAACAAGGCTAAAACAATTATTCCAGGTGGGAATATGCTTCTATCTAAAAGATCAGAGATGTTTTTGCCTAACTTGTGGCCATCATATTTTTCAAAGTCTAAAGGCTGCCATGTTTGGGATCTTGATGGCAATCGTTACACAGATATGTCAATTATGGGAATTGGAACAAATATTCTTGGTTATGGCAATGATGAAGTCGACGATGCGGTTAGAGAAGTCATTAATAATGGAAATATGTCTACCCTTAATTGTCCGGAGGAAGTTTATTTGTCTGAAAAATTAATCTCATTACATCCTTGGTCAGGAATGGTCAAATATGCAAGAAGTGGAGGTGAAGCAAACGCTATTGCAATCCGAATTGCAAGAGCTGCTACTAAGAGATCCACAAAAGTAGCAGTTTGCGGATATCATGGTTGGCATGATTGGTATCTTGCTGCAAACTTAAATGATAAAAATAATCTTGAAGAGCACCTATTACCTGGTTTAAATGCCAAAGGAGTTCCTGGTGACCTAAGTGGAACAGTTTATCCATTTAAATATAATGATTTAGAATATTTGAAATTTTTAGTAGATGAGAAGAACGTTGGTGTAATTAAAATGGAAGTTACTCGCAATCTAGAGCCAAATGATAACTTTCTTCATAAAGTGAGAAAACTCGCGAACGACAATGATATTATATTAATTTTTGATGAATGCACTTCAGGATTTAGAAAAACAAATGGAGGATTACATAAATTTTATGGAGTAGAGCCTGATATTGCAATATTTGGAAAGGCATTGGGCAATGGCTATGCCATTACTGCAGTTATCGGAAAAGAGAGCGTTATGCAGCATGCTCAGGATAGTTTTATTAGTAGTACTTTTTGGACTGAGAGGATCGGACCATCGGCAGCCCTTAAAACCCTTGAGATAATGGAAAGAGAAAAAACCTGGGATGTGATTTGTAAACAAGGTGAGTTTCTAAGAAAGAGCCTCGAAGAAGCAGCTAAATCATGTTCTATAGAAATACAATTTAATGGTATCTCATCAATTTTAGGTTATTCTATAAACAGCAAAGATTTTCTCGCCTATAAGACACTTATTACTCAAGAAATGCTAAAAAAAGGTTATTTAGCGTCAAATCTAACTTATTTGTCAGTGACACATACTAACGAAGTAATAGAAGAATACGTTTATAACTTAACACCTATATTTAAATTAATTAAAGAATGTGAAGATGGAAGAAAAATCGAAACTTTATTAGAAACCTCAATCTGTCATTCTGGATTCAATCGATTAAACTAAAACAATGAGTAAATATTTGTTCGTTGTATTAGCAGGTCATAAATATGGCTTTGGACATCTTAAACGATGTATCTTGATTGCTAAGAAACTTAGGGCGAAAAGTATAGATTTTCTTATTATCGGTAAAAATAAAGAAACCAAAGCTGTATTGAATAATAACGGATTTTATAGCATTTTTGGATTAAGAACAAATGAACGTCTTGATAGTGAAAGGAATAAAAATTTTATATTTAAATATAATAAAATTATCTTTGATATATCCAATAAGAGTAATATAAATTTCAACGTATTAGCTAATTTCAAATTCTATTTAAACAAAAAAAAATCAAATAAAATTATTTTAATTGACTCAAAGTATTCTGAGTCAATCATTTGTAAAAATGATAAATTGCCTATAGATCTAATTTTTATTCCTTATTTTACTGAAAATAAATTTAATAATATAAAAAAAATAAAATCTTATATTGGGGAAAAATATTCCGTAATAAATGAAATATATGCCAAAAAGAAAAAAAGAAAATTAAATCGAAATGTAAAAAAAATATTTATCACTTTTGGTGGCTCTGATCCAAAAAATATTTCAATGAAGGTTCTAAAATCTCTAAAAAAAATAAGCAGAGAATTTCAAATAAAATTATCTATAGGTCCTTATTTTAAACATAAACAAACTTTGAGTTTGAAACGATATGCTAAGTTAAATAATTTGAATCTTAAGTTTTTGATAAACACAGACTTATTACACGATTATTTTATTTGGAGTGATATGTCTATTATTGGATCTGGATTAACTAAATATGAAATGTTAGCAACAGGAACTCCTGGTATATCAATCTCATTAAATAAATCAGATCATAAATCTAATAAATTAGTTTCAAAGAAAAATGCCATTATAAGTTTACCGGATAATATAAGTATAAAGGAACTTTCAAGAAAAATATCAAAAACAGCAAATAACTTCAGTCTTAGAACTAAGTTATCATCAAAATCTAAGGGCTTAGTTGATGGCAGGGGTTTACATAGAGTGTTAAATGCCATAGAAAAATTAGGATAAATATGACTAATTTAAAAAAATTTCTTTATAAAAAAAAAATAAATAGACCCTACATAATTGCAGAAATAGGATCGAATTTTAATCAGAGCTTAAAGAAGGCAAAAGAATTAATTAAAGTTGCCTCAGATTGCAATGCGAGTGCAGTAAAATTTCAATTATTTAAATCAGAGGAACTATATCCTGACAAAAAGGGATTATATAAAATTTTTAAAGAAATTGAATTAAACCCCGAATGGATATCTAAGTTAAAATCTTATTCAAAGAGACTTGGATTAGATTTTATTGTTTCACCATTTGATATGAAATCTGTCGACATTTTAGAAAAAGCAAATTTAGATATTTATAAAATTGCCTCTTCAGAAACTACAAATCTAAGCTTGTTAAGGTATATTGCAAAAAAAAATAAACCAATAATCATATCTACAGGAATGTGTGATATGATTGATATTGAAGAGGCAATTGAAGTAGTTAAGAACCAAGGAAATCAACAATTATGTTTATTACAATGTGGATCTGTATATCCCTTACCAATTAAATATACAAATCTAAAAGTAATATCATCACTAAGTAAGAGATTTAATGTACCAATTGGTCTATCCGATCATACATTAAATAATATCGCTGGTATTACAGCTGTTGGTTTAGGTGCATGTATATTTGAGAAGCACATCACTTTAAATAAATCCGATCTGGGTCCAGATCATTTTTATGCACAAGAGCCCTATGAATTTAAAAATTACGTAAGAGATATTAATGATGCATATAAATGCTTAGGTTCAAGTAAAAAAGTTATGCTAGAAGAAGAAAAAAGAATTGGCAGAAGAGAGGGATTGTATGCAGCAAAAAATTTAACAAAAGGATCACTTTTGAAAGAAAAAGACCTTATAATCAAAAGGCCTGCATTAGGAATACGCTCAAGATTTTATAATTCAGTGCTTGGATCTAAAGTAAGAACGAATATTAAAAAAAATGAACCTATAAACTGGAATAATTTATATGAGTAAAGTGGTAATTTTTGGTAATGCAGAAATAGCATCTTTAGCACACTTTTATTTTAAGAATGACTCCGATTATCAAATTGTTGCATTCACAGTTGATGACGAGTTTGTTAGAGAAGATACACTAGAGGGTTTGCCAGTTATTCCTTTTTCCGAAATTAACAGTAAATTTTCTGTAGAGGAGTATTCAATGCATGTGGCACTTTCATACCAAAAATTGAATAAATTAAGAGAAGAAAAGTATGAGACAGTTAAGCAAAAAGGCTACAATTTAGTTTCGTATGTCAGCTCAAAGTCTGCTTATTGGAATGATATTCAAGTAGGTGATAATTGTCTTATTTTAGAAAATCAGACGATTCAGCCATCGGTAATAATAAAGAACAATGTAATGCTATGGTCAGGTAATCATATTGGTCATGGCACCGTAATAGGAAGTCACACTTATCTTGCTTCACATGTTGTAATTTCAGGTCACTGCAAAATTGGGGAAAGGTGCTTTTTTGGTGTTAATGCAACATTAAAAGATTTTTTAGAAATTGGAGATGATTGTTTTATAACTATGGACGCATCTGTAAGTCAAAATTTAAAAAATGGCTCAGTTGTATTTGGTGCAAAATCCGAAATATTTGAAGAAGACCATAAAGTATCAAAAATAGTTAAGAAAAAATATTTTGGATTATAAAATTTTCATTTATGTTATTTCAAAATAATATCATTTGGGAAAAAAAGGGTTTAATAATCAAGAACAACCCTAAGCTTGATTGGTCATTAACTCATGCAATGATCCCCACTCCTGAGGATCTTGGAAATGGTATATATAAAATTTATTATTCAGGTAGAAATAAAGAAAATCAGTCACATATTGGGTGGGCAATAGTTGATTTGAATAATTCTATAAAAGTTATTGAATACTCTGAGAAGCCAATACTTTTACCTGGTCGTTTAGGATGTTTTGATGATAATGGAGTTACCCCCTCATGTGTTTTAAATCTAAATGATAGTGAAAAAGCACTCTATTATATTGGTTGGAACCCAGGCTCTACAGTTAGGATGCATTTATTTGGAGGATTAGCTCTGAGCATAGATGGTGGCAAATCATTCAAAAGATATTCTGAGGCTCCCATAATTGAAAGATCAAAAACTGACCCGTTTTTAAATACAGCTCCTTTTGTAGTAAAAATCAATAGCAATGAATTTAGAATGTACTACGTATCAGGACAAGAATGGAAGCACAAGGACTTACCGCGCTATAATATAAAGATTGCTTTTTCCAATGACGGCAAAAACTGGATAAGAGATGGAAAAGTTTGCATTGATTTTAAGGACGATAACGAAAATGCATTAGCAAGACCTTATGTAATTTTTGAAAATGGAGTTTGGAAAATGTGGTTCGCTTATAAAGGCAAAAACTATAAAATTGGTTATGCAGAGTCAGATGATGGGATTCATTGGACAAGAAATGATAATTTCTCATCAATATTGTCCTCTGATAATTCAGAATTTGATTCTGAAATGATAGAATATGCAGCAGTCATTAAATATAAAGAAATGTATTATATGTTTTATAATGGAAATAATTACGGAATTGATGGAATAGGTTTAGCAATAGGAAAATGAAAATTGCAATAATGCAACCAACTTTCTTGCCTTGGATTGGGTATTTCTCGATGATGAGTGAGGTAGACAAATTTGTATTATTAGATGATGTTCAATTTGAAAGAAGATCATGGCAGCAACGAAACAAAATACTAACTAGTAATGGTCCAATATGGCTTACGGTGCCTGTGGCAAATAAAAGTTTAAGATTACAACAAATTAATAATGTTCAAATTTTATATGAAAAAGATTTTATAAAGAAAATAATTAGATCTATAGAATTAAATTATTCTAAGGCACCACATTACAAATTATATTCAAAAAAAATTTATAGTATTCTTGAAGAGAGGCCAAAAAAATTATCAATACTTACTATTAGGTTAATAAAAGAAATAAAAAAAATTTTAGAAATTAAAACGAAGCTAATTTTGTCCAGCGAGATGAACATAAATGGCAAAAGAGAGGAACGATTACTAAATATATGTTTATCCTTAAAAGCAAAAACATATCTATCCCCACCTAATTCAAAAAGTTATCTAGATCAATCGGATATTTTTAATAAAAACAACATAGTACTTGAATATTTTAATTACTCACATCCTACTTATCCCCAACTGATAAAAGAATTCCAACCATACATTTCAGTGATTGATTTAATTTTTAATTGTGGAAGAAGCAGTAAAGATTATCTTTAGTCAGAAAAGTTTAACTAATATTTTTTATGTTAAATAAAATTAAAACAGAGTAAAATAGCTGAGAATGAAAATTTCTATAGTAGGATTAGGATATGTTGGATTAAGTTTGGCAATACTTATTTCTCAAAAATTTCGGGTGTTTGCTTACGACATTGATAGCGATAGAGTTAAATCAATTAATGAAAAAATTTCACCTATTAAAGATACTTATTTAAAAGATTATTTAAATACTAAGGAACTTAACTTAGTTGCCTCATCAAATAAAAAAGAGGTATATTTAGACGCTGATTATTTGATTGTAGCAACTCCCACAAATTACGACGAAGAGACAGGTTCATTTGATACGTCTTCAGTAGAAGAAGTAGTTAGTGATTTTACAGAACTTAATAATAAAGGCACCATCGTTATAAAATCTACGGTTCCTTTTGGTTATACTGATACTCTTAGACATTTGTATCCTAATAATCTGATTTTTTTTAGTCCAGAATTTCTCAGAGAAAGCAATGCTCTTTATGATAATTTATATCCTTCAAGAATTATAGTCGGCGATTTATCAAAAAAAGCGCGTGATTTTGCGGAAATACTATCCAAATGTTCATTGACAGAAAAAGAAAATACAATTTTACAAATGACTTCAAAAGAAGCTGAATCTGTCAAATTATTTGCAAACACTTATTTAGCTATGAGAATAGCTTTTTTTAATGAACTAGACAGTTTTAGTGAATTTAATAATTTATCAACAGAAAATGTTGTTAAAGGCGTTTCTCTTGATGATAGAATTGGAAATTATTACAATAATCCCTCATTCGGCTATGGAGGGTATTGTTTACCAAAAGATACGAAACAACTTCTAAAAAATTTTAAAGATTTACCTAATAATATTATTCAAGCAGTAGTTGAAGCTAATCAGACAAGAAAAAACTTTATAGTAAATTCTATTTTGCAAAAAAAGCCAAAGACAGTTGGCATTTACAGATTGATAATGAAATCTGACTCTGATAATTTTAGAGAAAGTGCAGTTTTAGAAATTGTACAAGCATTATCCAGCAATAATATAAGAACAATTATATTTGAACCTTTGCTTACAAAGGTTTTTGATAATATTGAAATTGTAAATGATTTTGAAAAATTTACTAAAGAAGCTGATTTAATTATTGCTAATAGAACCTCTAAAGAACTAAAAAATGTAAAAAAAAAGGTCTACACAAGAGATTTATTTAGTGAAAACTAGACTTTTTGATAATTGACATTGTTGAATATTAGGAATAAAAAATCTATCAGACCGCGGGATGGAGCAGTCTGGTAGCTCGTCAGGCTCATAACCTGAAGGTCGTAGGTTCAAATCCTACTCCCGCAACCAAATTTATAAAAATTTAAACAAGAAATTTTTGGTTAGAATTATTAAGTGAAGCAAATTATATAGCGAAGTATTTTAAATCCTCCTTCCAAGTATTAAATGATTAAAGAAAATAAACCAATTAATACACTCGATTGCACATTAAGAGACGGAGGCTATTACAATAATTGGGACTTCGACAAGAAATTGGTAGACAATTATCTACATGCTTTAACAAAATCAAAAGTTGATTATGTAGAAATTGGTTTTAGAAACTTATCATCATCAATATTCATGGGTCCTTACGCCTATTCGAGAGACAGGTTCTTAGAAAAACTCAATATCAGTAAAAATTTACAATTAGGTGTAATGATTGATACTAAAGAAGTTTTAAGTTCTGAGAATGGAATAAAAAAAACAATAGATACTTTGTTAAGTGAAAAATCTCAATCAAATATAAATCTAATAAGATTTGCTACTCACTTTTCCGACGTTAATTCTTTAGGAAAAATTGTAAAATTAACAAAAGATAAAGGGTATAAGATCGCAATTAATTTGATGCAAACTGGGGGTAAGTCAGAAGAGCAAATTAATAGAGCAACAAAGTATCTTGCACAATTAAAAGAAATAGATGTTCTTTATTTTGCCGATTCATTAGGAAATATGAGAGAGGAAGATATTATCAAAACTATTTCATTATTGAGAAATAATTGGCATAAAGACCTCGGAATACATGCTCATAATAATAAGGGTTTAGCTTTAAGCAATACATTAGTCGCTTTAAACAATGGTGTTAATTGGGTTGACTCCACTGTAAGAGGAATGGGACGAGGCGCAGGTAATGCTGAAACCGAAATATTACTTTCAGAATTAAATAGAATTTATAAAGAAAATTACAGGTTAGATGAAATTTATAAGCTTGCTGTTAACGATTTCAAAATACTCAACAGTGAGTTTAATTGGGGGCAAAGCCTACTTTATTCATTAGCAGCTGATAACAATATTCATCCAACTTATATTCAAGAGATGATTTCAGACTCAAGGTACAATGATCAAAGAATACTTGAGGCAATAAATTTTATGAAAAATATTCCCTCAGCGTCATTTAATAAAGAGTTTCTTGATAACTTTGTGAAAAATCAAAGCAAAAAAAATTATATTGGAAAGTGGAATGCTTCGAATTGGTGCAAGAATAAAGAAGTCTTAATAGTAGGTAGTGGACCTAGTATAAAAAGACATCATGAAGGAATAATTGAATATATAAAAGAATATAAGCCAACAGTTTTATCTCTTAACATAAACAATAATATAGAACAGAAATTTATAGATGGTTATGTAATTGCAAAAAAGTCAAGAACAGTAATGGACTCAGTTTTTTATAAAAATTTAAAAAAACCATTATTTGCCTCTAAAAATATTGTAAGTGACAATCCTGATTTTTCTAAAATAAAAAAAAGACTTAAAGATTATGGAATGAATTTCGGATTTAAAAAATTCAGAATTGAAAAAAATAGTTGCTACCTGCCAAATGATTTAGCCATATCCTATGCCTTGGCTCTTGCAACGATTGGTAACGCAAAGAAAATTTCTCTCGTAGGATTTGACGGGTATAAGCAAAATAATTCTCTTCAAGAGGAGATGATAGAGACTATAAAATTATATAAAAATAATAAAAAAAATATAAACATATATTCTTTAACACCTACTTCATATCCGGTAGATTCTGATTCTCTATATGCCCCAAAAAAAAATTAAAGACTTAGTTATAATAATTCCCGCGAGGTATAAGTCTACACGCTTCCCTGGAAAACCATTAGTAGATATTCTTGGCAAATCAATGATAAGAAGAGTATGGGAAGTTTGTGTTCAAGTTTTGCCATCTGATTGTATATATGTTGCCACAGATGATAAGCGAATCTATGAACATTGCAAAACTCATAATATCAATTCGGTAATGACTTCTCGAAAGTGTCTTACTGGAACCGATAGAGTAATTGAGGTCAGTAAAAAAATAAGCGCAAAAAATTATATAAATGTACAGGGAGATGAGCCAGTAATAAGTCGCAACGACATAAAAAAATTTATTATTAATATAAAAAAATACCCAGATAAAATTCTTAATGGAGTAACAAGAATTACAAATAAAAAGGATTATAAGAAAAATAGTATACCAAAAGTAGTATTTAATAAACAAAATGAATTAATTTATATGAGTAGATCCGTTATACCCGGATCGAAAAGAAAAGAATTCAAAAATGGATATAGGCAAGTTTGTATATATTCTTTCCCAAAAAAAGTATTAAGTAATAAGAAATTCTATAACAAAAAAACTCCGCTCGAGTATATAGAAGATATTGAAATACTTAGATTTATAGAACATGGCGAAAAAGTTCAGATGATTGAGGTATCTAACTCCTCAATTGCAGTTGACTACCCCTCTGATTTACTCCGAGTGAAAAGATTTATTAATGCAAAATAAAGATTACTATTCTTACATATTTGACTGCGACGGAGTCATACTAGACTCTAACAAGATTAAAACAGAAGCTTTTAGAGAAGTATTGAAGGATGAAAGTTATGAGGATATTGAATCGTTTATTAAGTATCATAAGTCAAATCAAGGCATAAATAGATATGAGAAATTTAAATATTTTTTTGAACAAATTAAGAATATTAATAATTACGATAAGAAATATAATGATCTACTAAATAAATTTTCCTCAATATGCTTTAAAAAAGTGTGCGGTAGTGAATATACCAAAGGTATAATAAATTATTTAGAACAATTAAAGTTAAATAAATTAAATACATTCGTCATTTCCGGCTCAGATGAAAAAGAATTAATTGAGGTTTTTAGAAAAAAAAAAATATTAGGTTTCTTTAATAGCGTTTATGGAAGTCCAAGAAATAAAAATGAGATTACTGAAATGCTTTTTGAGAAGAGAGCAATAAATTCAAATTCAATATATTTTGGAGATTCCAAATATGATTATGAGGTAGCTTATAAAATTGGATGTAAATTTGTCTTCATATCAGGTTACTCTGACTGGCAAGAGGGCAAAGACTTTTGTAAAAAAAATAATATTGTAAGGGTAGAAAACTTTTTAAATATTAATGAGAAGATCTAAGAAAAATGAATAAAGATAAAAAAATATTTATTGCCGGTTCGAGCGGAATGGTTGGAAGTTCTATAGTACGTAACCTACAGAGGTCAGGTTTTGAAAATCTCTTAACACCTTCGCGTAAAGAATTAAATTTACTTGACTATAATTTAGTAAATGATTTTTTAAAAATAAATAAACCTGATTATATTATCATGGCGGCGGCAAAGGTCGGAGGGATTTATGCAAACAATAACTTTGGTGCAGATTTTATTTTTGATAATACTCAAATTCAAAATAATGTAATACATGCTGCTCATACTGCAGACATAAATAATTTATTATTTTTAGGATCAAGTTGCGTTTATCCAAAACACGCAAAACAGCCAATCAAGGAAGAGTATTTACTAACGGGTCCTTTAGAGCCTACGAATGAAGCATATGCAATAGCTAAAATATCAGGAATAAAATTATGCGAAAATTATAAAAAGCAATACAAAAGAAACTATTTTAGTGTAATGCCCACAAATCTGTATGGACCTAATGATAATTATGACTTAGCAAATAGTCATGTATTACCGGCATTGCTCTATAAAGCGCATCAAGCAAAGTTGAATAATGCTAGTGAAATGACTGTATGGGGATCAGGAAAAGTAAAAAGAGAATTTCTTTATGTAGATGATTTAGCTGAAGCATGTATTCATCTTATTAATATAGATTATAGTGGAAGCATGCTAAATATTGGCACAGGTATTGATATTACTATTGACGAGCTGGCAAAAAAAATAATGTCTACGGTAGGTATTGATGTTAGATTGGTTTATGATAAAAACTTTCCTGATGGCACACCTAGAAAAGTATTGGATGTAAGTAAAATTAATAAATTAGGATGGAGTTCAAGTACCTCATTACAAGAGGGACTAAGTAAAGTATATAACAATAAGTTTTTAGATAAATGAAAAAGAAAGTAGCTTTAATAACTGGTGTTACAGGTCAAGATGGATCTTATTTAGCCGAGTTTCTTCTTGAAAAAAATTACATTGTTCATGGCTTAAAAAGAAGATCATCTGTTTTTAATACTGAAAGAATAGATCACATTTATCAAGATCCAAATATAAAGCATAGAAATTTTCATTTACATTTTGGTGATCTTACAGATACCAATAGTCTGCTAAAAATTATTATAAAATTTAAGCCAGATGAAATATATAATTTAGCTGCTCAAAGTCATGTAGCTGTAAGTTTTGATCAACCTGTTTATACTACAGAGGTAAACGCACTTGGCACATTAAAATTTCTTGAGGGCATAAGGAACCTTAATTTAGATAAGAAAATTAAGTTCTATCAAGCTTCAACATCTGAATTGTATGGAGATGTACTTCATTCTCCTCAAAATGAATTGACTCCATTCAACCCTCAAAGCCCCTACGCTATTTCAAAATTATTTTCTTACTGGATATGTAAAAACTATAGAGAGTCATATGGAATGTTTATTTGCAATGGAATTCTCTTTAATCATGAATCTAAAAGAAGAGGTGAGACTTTTGTTACCAGAAAAATCACAAGAGCAATTAGTGGTATAGCTTATGGGCTAGAAAATTGCTTATACCTGGGCAATCTTGATGCAAAAAGAGACTGGGGTCATGCAAGGGATTATGTCGAAATGCAATGGTTAATGTTACAAGCAAATAAACCCGATGATTATGTAATTTCTACTGGAGTTCACACGAGCGTGAGAAAATTTGTAGAAAAAAGCTGTAAGTACATTGGGGTACAGTTAAAATGGATTGGCAAGGGTAAAAGTGAAAAAGGAGTTGTGACTAAAGTTGATAAAAATAAAGCTCCAAATATAAAAAATAATCAGATTATAATTCGTGTTGACAAAAGATATTATAGGCCATCCGAAGTAAATGATTTGTTAGGCGACTCTAGTAAAGCAAGACGAAAACTTAAGTGGAAACCAAGAATTAATTTGAACAAGCTGATCGCTGAAATGATGCAAAGTGATCTAGAAAAGGCAAAAAAACTTTAATTTTTTTTAACTAAATGTCATTTCTCAAAAGTTTTATAATTTTAGAAAAATACCTATCGCAATCTGCAATTATTCTATTCTTCATGATGCTTATTAGCATGATAATTGAGACTTTAAGTATAGGCATGGTTATTCCTGCAATTTCTATCTTACTTGATGATCAATCTTTTTTTAAAAATAATTTAGCAATGAGTTTTCTTAGTTTCTTAGGTAATCCTTCAAGAGATATGTTAATAATTATAACCATGATTATCATTGTAATAATTTTCACAATTAAATCTTTATATTTAATAATGTTTAATTGGTTTCAGGCAAAATTTATCTTTAACGTTCAAATCTCTTTATCCAATAAATTATTTGCTGGATACATATGGCAACCTTATTTATTTCATCTAAATAGAAACTCTTCATCTTTAATTCGAAATATAATCACTGAGATTAATACTTTTGCGTCATGCACAACTTCAATAATAATTTTATTTACTGAAATTTTAGTTTTTATTGGAATTAGTACACTTCTAATAATC
The DNA here is from genome assembly GCA_902577765.1 of uncultured Pelagibacteraceae bacterium. Classification (GTDB taxonomy): domain Bacteria; phylum Pseudomonadota; class Alphaproteobacteria; order Pelagibacterales; family AG-422-B15; genus CACNXQ01. The sequence goes on from CACHAK010000002.1 coordinate 175,928, forward strand.
TACGAACCATTAGGTTCAATAATGAGTTTATTCATATTTTGCTTAGCAGGATTGATTTTTTATTCTCTATTTAAAAATCGTATGTCATTTTGGGGAACTGAAAGACAGAAATTTGATGAAAAAAAAATTCAATACATTCAGGAGGGTCTTGGTGGGATAAAGGAATCTAAAATTTACAATAAAGAAAACATTTTTATAAAACAATTTAATAAGCAAGCCATTGGATCATCAGAGATGGGTAAAAGAATTAACTTTCTCTCTACATTTCCAAGGTTATTTTTAGAACTTCTTATTATAATTGTAATGTCTGTTTTTGTTATCTATCTAATTTCAAATAATAATTCTTATCAAAGTATAATAGCTACTTTGGGTTTGTTTGCTGTTGCAGCATTTAGGCTGTTACCTTCTATAAATAAAATTATAAGTAGCATTCAGTTTTTACGTTATAATTTGCCAGTATTAAACCTAATTAATGATGAAATAAGTCTAGTAAAGAAAGTTTCTCAAGTACATGAATTAATTGACCCAATCAAATTTGAAGAGTCTATCCAAATAAAAGATTTAACATTTTCGTACGATCAAAAGACTAACATTTTAGAATCATTAAATCTAAAAATAAACAAAGGTGAAAAAATAGGGTTTATTGGTGAAACTGGGTCAGGCAAAAGTACACTCGTTGATATAATACTTGGTTTATTAAGTCCGACAGATGGTGAGATTTTAGTCGACGGCAAAAATATTAATGAGAGTATAAAGGGTTGGCAGACAAATTTAGGGTATGTTCCTCAAACGATTTTTTTGAGTGATGACACACTAAAAAGAAATATAGCCTATGGTTTTTCAGACGATCAAATTAATGATAATACAATAATGGACTCCATTTCGTCAGCACAGCTTAATAAATTTGTAAATCAACTTGAAAAAAAATATGATACAAAAGTTGGTGAAAGAGGAGTAAGACTTTCTGGCGGACAAAGACAAAGAATCGGAATTGCTAGAGCTTTGTATAATAATCCAAATGTTATTATTTTTGATGAAGCAACTAGTGCCTTGGACTATGAAACAGAAAATGAGATTATGAAAATTATTAATTCATTGAAAGAAAAAACAATTTTGATTATTGCTCATCGAGTAAATACATTAAAAGATTGTGATAAAGTATATGAATTAAATAATGGGAGATTGAGCGAGAAAAGCTATGAGGAAATTAAACAAGATAATAAAAATAACTAAAAAAGATGAAATTTACTAAATTAGAAATACCAGATGTAATTCTTATTGAGCCAAAAATTTTTAATGACGAAAGAGGATTTTTTTTTGAAAGTTTTAGATTAGATAAACTAGAGGGTGAAATTGGAAAAAAAGTTTCTTTTTCACAAGACAATCATAGTGGCTCTTCTTTTGGTGTATTAAGAGGTCTACATTATCAACTTAATATCCCTCAAGGAAAAATAATCAGAGTTATTAAAGGAAGTATTTTTGATGTTGCTGTAGATTTAAGACAAAGTTCCCCGTACTTTGGAAAATGGGTGGGTACAGAACTGAGTTCATTAAATAATCGACAAATCTGGATTCCAGAGGGCTTCGCTCATGGTTTCTTAACTCTAACAGAAGAAACTGAAATATTGTATAAATCAACAAACGTATATTCTCCAGAAGATGAAAGATGTATTCTTTGGAATGACAGTGATTTAGCCATAAAATGGCCACTAACAAATGACCCAATTATGTCCGAGAAGGATAAAAAAGGATCACTATTTAAAGATGCAGACTATTTTAATTAATTATTGTAGATTAAGTGCTTTCCTGTTTATTACTCAATATCAATTGAATTAAAAAAATGTTTAATAAAAAAAATATATTAATCACCGGTGGTACCGGTTCATTTGGGAAACTTTTTACCAAGACAATACTTGAGAGGTATAATCCAAATAAAATAATAATTTACTCTAGAGATGAACTAAAACAATCAGACATGGAGTTTGAGTTTAAAGATTATGAAAATATTAGATTTTTAATCGGTGATGTAAGAGATTATGATCGTTTATCACTCGCAATGAGTAATGTAAATTACGTAGTACATGCCGCAGCATTAAAGCAAGTTCCTGCAGCCGAATACAATCCTATGGAATGTATAAAAACAAATATTAATGGCGCAGAGAATGTAGTAAGGGCATCAATAAATAATGATGTCGAAAAAGTAGTTGCATTGTCAACCGATAAGGCCGCTAATCCAATTAATTTGTATGGAGCCTCGAAACTAGCATCTGATAAAATATTTGTAGCTGGTAACGCCTTGGCTGGGTTCAATTATCCAACAAGATTTTCTGTTGTAAGATACGGAAATGTTATTGGATCAAGAGGGTCCGTGGTGCCCCAATTTAAAAATTTGATTGAGCAAAAGGCAGAATATTTGCCAATTACAGACGAAAGAATGACCAGGTTTTGGATATCGCTTCAACAAGGAGTTGATTTTGTTATAAAGTCTTTTGAAAGAATGTTCGGTGGCGAAATTTTTATACCAAAGATACCTTCAATAAATATAACTGATCTAGCGAAGGCGATGGCTCCAGACTTAAAACATAAGGTTATAGGCATTCGGCCGGGTGAAAAAATTCATGAAATAATGTGTCCCTCAGATGATTCACATTTGACACTTGAATTTGATGATCATTTTGTAATTACGCCTAGTATTGAATTTGAAAATCTGAAAAATAACTACCAAAAAAATGCAATTGGTGAAGAAGGAAATTTGGTTTCCTCAGATTTTGAATATAGTTCATCAAAAAACAATGACTTTCTGGATATAGATAAAATAAAAAAATTTTTGGAGTAGTTCATGATTCCATATGGTCGTCAAAGCATTGATGAAGAAGATATTGCAAGTGTTTTAAAGGTATTAAGATCCGATTTAATTACCCAAGGTCCAATCCCTGATTTGTTTGAAAAAGAAGTATCAAATTTAGTTAATTCAAATTTTGCAGTCGTAACAAATAGTGCTACTAGTTCATTGTTGGTTAGTTGCTTATCTTTAGGTCTAGAAAAGGGCGATTATTTATGGACTTCACCAAATAGTTTCGTCGCTTCCGCAAATTGTGCTTTACATTGTGGAGCTCAGATTGATTTTGTGGATATAGATTTAGATACAGGAAATATTTCGTTAGAAAAATTAAAAGAAAAATTAGAAACAGCGAAAAAAGAAAATAAATTGCCTAAAATAATAATTCCCGTTCATTTCGCAGGCCAACCAACAGATCAAGAAGAAATTTGGAAGTTATCAAAAGAATATGATTTTAAAATAATAGAAGATGCTTCTCACTCACTTGGCGCTAAACATAAGGGTGAAAAAGTTGGTAGCTGTAAATGGTCTGATGTTACTGTATTTAGTTTTCATCCTGTAAAAATTATAACGTCTTGTGAAGGAGGAATGTCTACTACAAATGATAAAGATATAAGAGATAAGATGCAGCTTTACAGAACTCATGGGATCACAAAAGACTCTAGTAAATTCGTAAATGGTACAGATCCTTGGCATTATGAGCAACATGTTCTTGGACACAACTTCAGACTAAGTGATCTTCATGCCGCATTAGGTTTAAGTCAATTAATAAAATTACCAAAGTTTGTAAGCAAAAGAAACAATATTGCCAGTAGGTATAATTCAGAATTAATAAGAGATAATATTCAGTTACCCACTATTAAAAAAGAAAATTACTCTAGCTTTCATTTGTACGTAATTCAGATGGTTCATGATGATTACAAAAGTGAAAGAGAAAGGATCTTTAAATTTTTAAGAAAAATAAAAATTGGTGTAAATGTTCATTATATTCCTATTCATTTACACCCGTATTACAGAAAACTAGGATTTAAAGAAGGCGACTTTCCAAATGCTGAGAAATTTAGCAACAGATCAATAAGTTTGCCAATCTTTTACGATTTGACTGATCATGAGCAAGAATTTGTTATTAAAAATATTTGCAAATCCTATGATCAGTAACCAATCAAACCGTATTGCAATCGGGACTGCTCAATTTACAAATCAGTATGGAATCACGAACACTCATGGTGTTACTGAGCAAGAAGATGTGAACAAAATTCTTAAATGTGCGCTAGATAATGGAGTAAAGTTTCTTGATACAGCTATCGGATATGGACAAAGTGAAAAATCTATTGGTTTCTCAAAACTTGGGGGATTTAAATGTATTAGCAAATTGCCTACACTGCCTAAAGATATTATATCATCTGAAATAGATGAATGGATAAAAAATAATATTTTGCAATCTATTAAAAATTTAGGAGTAGAAAAGTTATTTGCATTTTTATTGCATAATGTTAACGACCTAAATGGACCATATGCAAAGAAAATTTATGATGCTCTAAATGAGTCTAAGGAAAAAAATTTAATAGAGTATGTAGGATATTCTCTATATAATCCAGATGAATTAGACCAGCATTTTGATAATTACAAACCTGACATTGTTCAGATACCTTATAATGTATTCGATCAAAGATTTAGCGAAACGGGCTGGATTTCACGGTTGCATAATGAAGGAGTGATTATTCATGCAAGATCAATTTTTCTGCAAGGACTTTTACTGCTTCCTATGGAAAAGTTACCCAAATATTTTTTGGGTTGGCGAGAGCATTTTAAAAAATGGAATACCTTTTTAAACAATAATAATGTTACACCTTTAGAAGCTTGCATATCTTATGTACTCATGAATGAAAAAGTTGATCAACTAATTATTGGTGTTGAAAATGTAACTCAAATTAAAGAAATAATAAGGATTATAAAAAACAATTGTTTTTATGTAAGTGATAATTTCGCAATTAATGACACAAATTTAATTAACCCCTCAAAATGGAAATCAATATAAACCAAATGAATTTTCCATTAAATTTTGAAGATATTAGAGCGCTTACCAACTTTGAAATTCAGTTAAAGAAGGAAAATTTAAAGTGCTGGGAAGATTTTGAAAAAGAAACAGACTACCTGCCAATATGTTATTCAGACGCCTATGCAAATTTTAATTTAGAGTTTCAAAAATATCACGGAGGTAAGTGGATTGACTATTCGATAATTTTCACAACTCAAAACAAAACAATAGCAATTTGGCCTCTTTCAATTTCATTTAAAAACAATTTATACAATTTGAGTAGTTTTAGAGTACCACTATTGCCACCAATTTTCTCAAATTCTGCATCTCGAAGGAATAAAAAAAACGTGGTTTATGATGTTAATAAGATAATCAAGTTAATTATTAATAAACTTAATATTAGAGATAATTCGCTCCAAAGCTATATACCATTCTTAAATACACCTAGCCTACCCTTATGGTTTTCAATGCAAACTAGTCAAGTTCACGAATTAAGAGTTGAATACGATTTATTTTTGGCTGTTGAGGCAAATCTGGATGAAATTAAAAAAAATTTTAGAAAAAGTTATAAGCCTTTAATAAACTCAGCGATGAATGAATGGAAGAGCTTTAAGCTAACTGAATATGATAAAAATATATGGTCAGAGTTTAAAAAGCTTCACCTCGAAGCTGCCGGCAGGATAACTAGATCAGAAGAAACATGGGAAATACAGCATAATCTAATAAAAAAAAATAAGGCATTTTTAACATATTTGAGAGACGACAAAAATAAGATGGTAGCATGTGGATTTTATTGGCATACCAAATCCGAGTGTGAATATGGTGTAGGAGCCTTTGATCGAAGCTTATTTGATAAGCCTATTGGTCATTTAGTGCAATATGTTGCTATTGAAGAAATGATTAAACGGAAAATTAAATGGTATCGAGTTGGAAGAAAGGCAAACAAAAACAATTTACCGATACCAGATAAAAAAGAAGAAGATATTTCTCTTTTTAAGCAGGGTTTTTCATCTCATACTATGCCAGTATACTTTTTAACAAATAAAATAAATGAATTACAAAGCAGTTAATATTATTGGAACAAGTTTCTATGGGTGTATGCTTGCACTTAATTTAAGAAAACTAAATAAAAAAATTAAAATAAACTTAATTGATCAGTCAAGTGACATAATTAATGCTTGGAAAGAAATTAATATAGATGGTAATTTAATAAATCCTGGCTTTCATGCCTTAGAAATTCCTCGATCAAGAGCTTTACTAGATACCTTAGTGAAAATTGGAGTTAAGTTCAGTATTTATAACGAACCAAGGGGTATTTTAATGAATAATGTTTTAAAGGAATATGGCTATGAGTTCTCAAAAGAGAATAATAAATTATTTAGTAAAATAAAAAAAAACATAGCCGTATCAGATCCCAATGAGCTCATAGCCAAATTAAATTTAAATGAAAAAAAATTTATCAGTAAATCTCAGAATATTTCAATGAGGGAAATTAAAAAAAAATTTGGACAAGTGTTTCCATGGTTTTACAGTAAAAATTATCGACTTGTGAATGATGATGAAGGTAATAGATATAACAATTTAGTGCGTGATAAAAAAATTGTGCAAAATTATGCAATACCAAAAAATGGTTTATTTTCAGATATTTCTAAGAAAATAAGGCTAGAACTGGATAAAAAAAAGATAGACGTCTCTTTAAATAAGAAGATTGACTTTTCTCATTTGAAAAAAAATAAATTTTTTGATGATAAAAAAGAACTAAATATAATTACAGTACCTGTGCCATTTATTTCAAGTCAACTTGGAAGTTCAAAATTACTTTCTAAGATTATTTTAAAAAAAATGGATTATTACCTCTTTCTTTTTGAAATCGAAAATTATGAAAGATATGAAATAAACAATTATACAGAAATAATCACTCTTTCCTCAGATGTGAAAGGATTAAAAAGGTTTTCATTTCCTAAGAGTATAAAAACAAAAAAAAATAGAAAGAAGTTAGCAATTGAAGTTGAAATCGATCCATCTACAAACCCTAATTTAATTAGTAATTCAATAAAAAAATACTTAAACAACATCGGTATTAATGAAAATGACATATTTAATTTAGGTCACAAAAAAGTGAGAAACACATTTTTTCTTAAAGAAGGTAATTATAACGAAGCAATTACAGAATTAGATCAATTAATTGCTAATATTAGCAACGTTTTAATCCCTCGATATATTACTTGGCCTATCAATACAAATAAACAATTCTGGTTTTCAATTGAAGATAGTTATTTATTAAACAGTTTATTGGTAAAAGGTTGACTAAAAAAAATCTAAAAATATCACTATATGCTGTTGATTATCCATTAGCTGGTTATTTACTGGAGTTAATTCGTGCGGCATTCTGGCTTAGCAATCTAAATAATGATGAAAAATATAGTAAAGTACAAGTAAACGTAATACTTCTAAAAGCACCTATAAATTTTTCGGCAAATAACCTTTTTAAAAAATTTTTAACTTACGTAGTTGGTTTCTTAGGAAATAAGATTAATAGTTATTTTTTATCAAAAATTATTATCATGACTAATAGAGATTTAGGTGTAATCACGAATAAAATATTATTCATTATTAAAAATATTTTCGAAACAGCAATTATTGAGAAAGTTTATAATAAAAAGTCTCTTTATGAAGGTGTAAAAAGAGGAAAAGAGACATCAATTAAATATAAGAACCTAGAAATTAAATTTCTAAAACAAAAATATAGTTTTTTATTAAGCTCAAAATTGATTTTTGAAAGTTTTTTTTCAGCAGTAAAATTATACAAGGATTGTTTTGAAAAAAATACTTTTTTACCTCAGAAATTTTTACTAATGAAGCATAATAATCTTCATATTGGCGATTTAGTAGCTTCTTATACTGTGCGCATATACCCTAAAACAGGTGGCCAATTTAAAAGTCATATAGGTTTATTTATAAATCTAGTAAATGGAATTTATATTAACAATCTTGCAAATTTGACCAAGATTAATGTCAATGAAGAGAATTATATATGTCCATCAGAACCATTCTATACTCACCATATATGGTTGAGAAATTTTAAGAAAAAAAACATTCAAGTATTAGAAACTCATAATCCAGCAAAAAAATTTAAAATTTACAATTCTTCTAATCATATTAATCAATGGATTGCAGAAAAACCAAGCAGTAAAATTTTTAACTACGACGCTGCAAGTGAATATTTGAAAAAAAGAGTTCACAGTCCAAGTGAAATAATAGATAGTTTTTCAAACAAAAATTTTACAAATAATAATTTTGAAAAAGAAGTATATGATGATGATGGCTTAAAAGTAAATTTAAAAAATGATGCCTTAAACATTGTTCTTTTTTTACATGATTTTTCTGATGCTCTCTACGCTGATGGGCTAGATGGTTTTAACGATTTATATGATTGGACAACATACAGCCTAAATAAATTAATTGAAAATAATAATATCAGAAAAATTTTTATAAAATCACATCCAAGTGCCGATTTTATAGCATCGCGTGCAAACAAAATTGCTTTGTTTAAGATTCGGGAATTTTATAAAAAAAATAAAAAAATAATTTTTTTAGACAAAAATGCATCACTTGTAGCAATATGTAAAAATAATAAAATCTTTGGAATTACGCATCATGGCAATATTGCACTAGAATTAACATATCTTAATCAACCTGCAATCGGTTGGATAAATGGACCTTGGGGGCCTCACTATCAGTTTTTAAAAACTTGGAGAGAAAAAGATGACTATGGAAATCTTTTATCTGGCTTGAAGTATTCAGACTGGAAGCCTCCTAACTTGAAAGTAAAAGAAATTTTATATATGTATATTTGTAATTTTGAATTAAAAAGGATGTCGTCTGAGGATAAAAGTATTAGGGTCTATTTGACAAATCATTTAAGAAAAATTTCAGAATTTAATTATAAGGAGTTTGAAAAATATATGAGAGGGATAGAAATTAAGGACTCTTTTTTTAATGAAATACTCGATAAAGTTTACGAAAAGAGTTTAAATGATTAGTTTATTAGGAGTAATTTGATGAATAATTGTAGAGTCTCGGGGAAACCACTAAATCTAATAAATGATTTTGGAGATCAACCTTTAGGAAATGGATTTATTGAAAATAAAGATATCAATAAAGAGTATTTTTATAAGATGAGAACAGGTTTTTGTGAAGTAAGCAAAATGTTTCAATTAATTGAACAGCCTGAACCAGAACAAATGTTCCATGATAATTATGCATTTTTTTCAAGTACCTCAAATTACATGAAAGAACATTTTAAAGATTTCCACTCATTTGTTTCTAATTCTGGTTATTTATCCGAAAATCCATTTGTTGTTGAAATTGGTTGCAATGATGGAATATTAATTAAAAATTTCAAAGACAATAATACTTCTCACCTAGGGATTGAACCATCAAGTAATGTTGCAAGGATTGCAAAAGAGTTAGGCGTAAATATTTTGGAAAAATTTTTTGACGTAGAATGTTCAAATTATGTAAGAAAAGAATATGGATCTGCTGACGCAATACTTGCCGCAAATGTAATTTGTCATATTCCAAATATATTAGAACTAGCAAAAGGAGTAAAAAATTTATTAAAACCCTCAGGGGTAATGATCTTTGAAGAGCCATACCTAGGAGATGTTATTAAGAAAACTTCTTACGATCAAATATATGACGAGCACGTATTCTTGTTTTCAGCAATTTCTGTACAATATTTATTTAATAAAGTAGGTATGGAACTAATTGACTTAATTCCACAGAAGACTCATGGTGGATCAATGAGGTATGTATTAGCTCATAAAAACTATTACGAAATTAAAAGCTCTGTTAATGAAATCATTAATAATGAAATAGAACAAGGACTTGATAAATTAGAAACCTTTCAGAAATTCAATCAAAATGTAATTGATTCAAAAAAACAATTATTAAAGCTGCTAGAGGAATTAAAATTAAATGGAAAAAAAGTAGTTGGTTACGCAGCGACATCAAAAAGTACTACAATACTGAACTATTGTGGAATTTCTACTAATTTGATTGAGCATATATATGATACGACTCCACTAAAAATTGGAAAATTAACTCCTGGAACGCATATACCGCTCCGTGATCACAGATATTTTAAAGATGATATGCCAGAGTATGCAGTGCTTTTCGCATGGAATCATGCAGATGAAATTATAGAGAAGGAACAATCATTCTTAAATAACGGGGGCAAGTGGATTTTCTTTGTTCCATCAGTAAAAATTTTATGAAAATTCTTTATGCAAATCCCTCCATTAAAATTAAAAAATATAAAGGGGAAATTACAAAAAAAATTAATAATATTATAAACTCTAATAATTATATATTGGGCAGAGAAGTAGAGTCCTTTGAAAAAAACTTTTCTAATTTTATCGGAACAAAATATGCAGTAGGTGTTGCAAATGGGACTGATGCGTTAGAAATAAGCTTAAAGGCAGTTGGCATAAAAGAGAGAGACGAAGTAATTACAGTTTCACATACCGCCGTTGCAACAGTTGCTGCAATAAAAAATGTTGGAGCTACGCCAGTAATTGTGGATATAGATAAGGATCATTTGCAAATAGATACAGATGAAATCACTAAAGCAATTACTAAAAAGACAAAAGCAATTATTGCTGTACATTTATATGGCCAAAGTGTCGATCTAGGGACTATCACAAATATTTGTAAAAAAAATAAAATTAGATTAATAGAAGACGTTTCACAAGCCCACGGCGCTATTTACAAAAATAAGAAACTCGGATCGATTGGTATTACAGGATGTTTCAGTTGCTATCCAACAAAAAACCTAGGTGCAGTAGGTGATGCGGGCGTCATAACTACAAATAATAAAAAAATATATAATAAAATTAAATTAATTAGAGAGTATGGTTGGAAAAAAAAATTTTTTAGTGAAATTGATGGTCGAAACTCAAGATTAGATGAACTTCAAGCAGGTATTTTAAATATTAAACTTAAGCATTTAGAGTCAGAAAACAAAAAGAGACAAAAAATCGCGATGTTGTATGAAACCAAAATAAAAAATCAAAAAATTAAATTTTTAAGTAAACGAAAATTATCGTCTCATGTTTATCATTTGTTTGTAGTAAAGACAAAAAATAGAAGTAAACTAATAAATTTT
>CACHAK010000003.1 GCA_902577765.1 uncultured Pelagibacteraceae bacterium
ATGCTTTGGAAGTACATAAACTTTTTTTTCATAATTTTCCGAATTATTCCATAATTCAATTTGTGCTGTTACCTGGTTTGTAAAAGAAGCACTCATTACAAAGCTTGGGTGCCCAGTTGCACAGCCTAAGTTTACAAGCCTTCCTTCAGCTAATAAAATGATTCTTTTTTCATCAGGAAAGGTAATTTCATGCACTTGTGGCTTGATCTCATCCCATTTATAATTTCTAAGTGCATCCACTTGAATTTCGTTATCGAAGTGACCAATGTTGCATAAAATTGCTCTATCTTTCATATCTCTCATGTGGTCTGCGGTAACAATATCTTTATTTCCTGTAGCAGTCACAACTATATCTGCTTCCTTAATCATTTCGTCCATCAATACAACTTCATAGCCTTCCATTGCCGCTTGTAATGCGCAAATTGGATCTGTTTCAGTAACCATTACTCTTGCACCACTTTGACGTAATGAAGCAGCACTGCCTTTGCCAACATCACCAAAGCCTGCTACTATAGCAACTTTACCTGACATCATGACATCAGTTGCTCTTTTAATTCCATCAACTAAACTTTCTCTACAGCCATAAAGATTATCGAATTTAGATTTGGTGACTGAGTCATTTACATTGATAGCTGGCACCATTAACGTACCTTCACTCTCCATTTTTTTTAATGCGAGTACGCCTGTTGTTGTTTCCTCTGAGAGTCCTTTTACTTCTTTTAATAAGTCATTATATTCTTTATGCATTAAACTTGTAAGGTCACCACCATCGTCGAGAATCATATTTGGTTTCCAACCTTCTTTACCTTCAATCGTTTGTCTTACACACCACCAATATTCTTCTTCTGTTTCACCTTTCCATGCATAAACTGGTATACCTGCTTTTGCTATTGCAGCTGCAGCATGATCTTGTGTTGAAAATATATTACACGATGACCATCTGACTTCAGCACCTAATTCTACTAATGTTTCAATCAGCACAGCAGTTTGTATGGTCATATGAAGACAGCCTAGAATTCTTGCCCCCTCAAGTGGTTTTTTTCCTTTATATTCACTTCTTAATGCCATTAATCCGGGCATTTCAGTTTCAGCAAGTGAAATCTCTTTTCTACCGAAATCTGCAAGATTTATATCTGCTACTTTATAATCCTCATTTGCCATAGATCATAAAATATAGGTTATATACAACATTAATCAATCTTAATATTTCATCTAATCTGCCAATGGTAAATTAACAATGAACTTAGCACCCATTATATTTCCACCTACTATGACGTTGTCCGCAGATATATAGCCATCATGAGCATCTATAATTTGCTTAGCAATACTCAGACCTAAACCTGAATGACCTTGACCACTTTTATTGTCTCTAAAAGAATAAAATCTATCAAAAATTCTTTTTATGTTTGGATCCTTAATTCCTGGGCCTTCGTCAGAAATAGAAACGCTTAGATAGTTTTCCGTTGACGATAATACAATCTCAATAATACCGCCTGATGGGGAGAATGAGGCAGCATTCATTATGATATTGTCGAAGGCTTGATAAAGGAAAGATTTTTGGCCATTGACCAGAAGATTTTGATTTTCATTGGCAAAAAATTTTATATTTAATTTATTGGAAACATTCTCTTTATAACTATGAATTAACTCATCTAAAAGTTCCCTAATATTAAAAATATTAGACTGACTTTTGTATAAATTAACTTCATCTTTAATCATTGATGAATAATCAGTAATAATATTCTCAATTCTTGAGATATCATTTAAGATTAAATCAAGAAATTTTTTCTGCTCATCATCTAATTTATCATTTATTACATCAGTAGCCATTCTTATGGATGCAAGTGGATTTCTTATCTCGTGCATTAGATCAGCTGAATTATTTTCAGCATTATCTATTTTTTGATATAGGTTTTTAAGCATGGTATTAATAATTTTTGAAAGTTGACCAATTTCATCTTCTCTCCTATCAAGAACAGTAATTAATGGTTTCGATTTAACGTCTGCATCTACATTTTCAGCAGCTTTTGCTAATTTTTTTATTGGCTTAAGAATTATGAAATTTAAGAAAAAAGAAAAAAGAATGAGGCTAAATGCAATAGCTAGACCAGCTAAAAGTACATTAAACCTTATTTGATTATTAATCCTTTGAATTTCAGTATTATCTTCGTAAGCAACTATATAAAAGACATCGTCATTTAGACTCGCAGGTAAAATTGAAAATAGTTCTAACTTTTTATTTTCTTGTTGAACGTAAAAACTACTTTTTATTCCTTTTTTTGAATTATTATATTTTTCAATAAAGATTTCGTTGTTTAGAAAGTCCCTAAAGCTAGCGGTTTTTTTGTCCAAATTCAAAATTTCATTATCATTAGAATTTTTACCAAGCTCCTCAATCTCAATTAGTGGGCTTGGAGTAATGCCGCCTGAAGCAACATCATACCCTTTTGTATCAATCACCACATTTCCTTCATTATCTAAAATTAATATAGATAAATTTTTAATCTCTAGCTTAGATAAAATAGCTTCGTATATACTTTCAGATAAATTATTTCTAAAAAAATTTGATGAATTTAAAAAATTATAAATTATTAAATTTTGATTATCGATCTCCTTGAGTCTTTTATTCAATTGATAGTTATTCAAAACAACTATTAATACTGTAGTTGCTATAGCTAGCAGAACTAGACCTAGCAAATTGTAAAATAAATATTTTTTTAATAAGCTGTTCAACTCTTTTATTTTAAACAGAAATATATTTTATTTCCATTGATATCCTGAACCATACAATGTGTGAATAGCATTGAACTTAGGATCTATTTTACGAAATTTTTTTCTAATCCTTTTTATATGACTATCGATCGTCCTGTCGTCTACATCAAGCTCATCATTATATGCTATCTCCATTAAACGATCTCTGGATTTTACAATTCCTGGTCTTTCAACTAATTCTCTAATTATTTTGAATTCTGTTGAAGTTAAATCTTCATCAAGTTCAATTTCTTTCCATTCACAAGAATGTCTTAAGCAGTCCAGTCTTAAATCACCATGTAGAATTATTTCATTTACATTCTTACTATCAGAATCAATTTTAACTCTATTCAGCGTATTTTTAATTGTTTCAATTAAAATTTCTTTAGAAAAATTACCTCCTTTTGTAACATAGCCATCAACACCCTGCATTAAACCTTTCAACTTATCTGCTTCCTGATCTTTTGATGTAAGAAATATTACTGGTACTTTAAGTTTTTCTCTTATCTTTCTGAAAAGCTCATAACCATCCATACGAGGCATCTTTATGTCAATTACAGCTAAGGCGGGAGGATATCTAAACATCCCATTTAAAGCAGATTGACCATCAGCATAAGTATGAATTTCAAATTCTTCTTTTTTCAGAAGCTCTTCCAAGGAAATCAAAATATTTCGGTCATCATCTACGAGTGCAATTAAAGTCTTCATACTTCTATTTATTAATAATGAGTTATGGCATTAAAATGGCAGAAAATCATAAAAATATAACTAACAGGTATATTAACTTTGTAAATATTTGCCCTTAACATAAATGTAATTATATGTTTTTATCACACACTCATATCATGAATAATCATCTAAATAACCAAATTATAGAAAATGCTTCTAAAGTAAGCCGTAACTTAAGTTCTGAGGAACTATATGAAATATCTCATAAGAATGGTGAAGGACAGTTGTCTAAACACGGCGCGTTAGTTGTCGAAACAGGAAAACACACAGGACGTTCGGCGAATGACAAATTTTTTGTAAAGGAAGATGATAATAAAGATAAAATCCACTGGGGTGATACCAACGTGCCCATTTCTGAGGAAAATTATCAAAAAATAGCTAGTTCATTTATAGAATTTGCTAAAGGTAAATCGATATACGCTCATGATTTAATGGGTGGAGCAGATAGAAATCATTCTTTAAAAGTTACAATAATTACTGAATACGCATGGCATGGTCTGTTTGCAAGGCACCTTCTAGTAAGGCCAACGTCAGAGGAAGTTGATAATTTTATTGCTGACTTTACAATAATAAATTTTCCAAATTTAAAAATGGATCCTAAATTTCATGGAACCAATAGTGAAACAGCAATTATCGTAAATTTAAAAGAGAGGGTAATTCTAATTTCAGGAACTGAGTATGCTGGAGAGACAAAAAAATCAGTTTTCACTCTCCTTAACTTTTTATTACCAGAAAAAAAAGTTATGCCAATGCATTGTTCAGTTAATACTGGGAGTGATGGTGACTCAGCAATCTTTTTTGGTCTATCTGGAACTGGTAAAACAACGTTAAGTGCTGATCCAAAGAGATCTCTATTAGGTGATGATGAGCATGGCTGGTCTGACGATGGTCTTTTTAATTTTGAGGGAGGATGCTATGCGAAACTTATTCGTTTATCAGAAGAAGCTGAGCCTGAAATATATAAAACTACTCAAATGAAGGGAACTGTCATTGAGAATGTGGTAATGAAAGAAAATGGCCTTTTAGATCTTAATGATAATTCTCTGACAGAAAATACAAGAGGGGCATATCCGTTAGACTATATTCCTGGCGTAATAAAATCAGGTAAAGCAAATCATCCAAAAAATATAATTATGTTAACAGCTGATGCTTTTGGTGTGTTGCCTCCAATCGCAAAACTGTCACCTGATCAAGCTATGTATCATTTTCTGTCAGGCTATACAGCTAAAGTCGCTGGAACAGAGATTGGACTGTCAAATGAACCACAGGCAACATTTTCTACCTGTTTTGGAGCTCCTTTTATGCCAAGAAATCCAATAGAGTATGGCAACCTACTCAAAGATAAGATTTCAAAACATAATGTAGACTGTTGGCTAGTAAATACAGGTTGGTCTGGTGGTGTTTACGGCGTGGGTAAAAGAATATCTATAAAAAATACTCGAAGGTTATTGGATGCTGCATTATCTGGTGAGCTTTCTAACGTTAAAATGAGAAAGGATGACAATTTCGGGTTTTTCGTGCCATTAGAGGTTAATGAAATTAATGGAAGCGTCTTAGACCCAAGAAGCACATGGACTGATTCATCTGAATATGATTTACAAGCAAAAAAATTAGTAAACATGTTCATAGACAATTTTGTAAAGTTTGAATCTGATGTTGAAGAGAAAATAATAAATTCAGGACCTTCTCAAATTTAAGACTGCATAGCAAATTCTGCGTCTTTTTTATAATTAAAACTTGCAATATAAAAACAAAGTATTGATACAATTCCTGTTGCTCCTACAGCAACTAAAGACCAAGTATATGGCGAAGCTGTATTATTAAATACATAATCAGCAAGATACCCTGTGACGAAGCTTCCCAATCCCATACCAATGATATTTACACCTAAGATAAATACTGCCAACATGGTGGATCTTACTTTGTATGGAGTAAGTGTTTGCATAGCTGCAAATATTGGCCCTACCCAAAATGTAACATTCACAGATATAAAAAATAACGTGAAATAAAAAAATAAACCACTTGGCTCAATAAATCTGTAACTTATAGTTAGCGGAGTTAATATTAAATATGAAATCGTAAGAACAGTCATTGCACCGCCCTCAAATTTGGGGCCAAACTTATCTGTTATAACACCACCTACTACAGCACCAAACGTTCCACCTACAATAAAAAAGGTTCCAAATAGTAGGTTATAAGATGAACTTGTAAAACCTCTCTCATTGACTGCCCAAAGAAGTTCAAAATTGCCAGTGCCAAGTGGTATATGCATAAAAATACCACCAATAATTAGAAATATGATTGATTTTGAATTTGAAAATGTCTTAAGAGTTTTTGAAATTATTTCTTTAGTAGATAAACTTTTTTCATTTTCATTTTGTATTTTTTCTTGCTCTCCTCTTATAGGCACAGCAAGAAAATAGGTTATAATTGCCAGAACTATACCTATTAAACCCAATGTTATGAAAACTGTTCTCCATCCAAATATCGGTCCAAAGACTGAGGCTATAATTAAACCAACTCCAACACCAAGTGGAATACCTAGGTAATAAATAGCTGATGCTGTCGCTCTTTTATTTTGTGGGAATAAATCAGAAAGCATTGAGACTGCATTTGGAGTTAGTGCTGACTCACCAATGCCAATTAAGGCCCTTGCAATTATCAAATGAACAAAGCTTTTTGCAATACCCGTGAATGCGGTCATTAAACTCCACAAAAAGACACCTACTGCAATAATTTTCATTCTATTAAATTTGTCCCCAAGAACTCCCATAAAAATTCCAAATATCGAGTAGAAAAAAAGAAAATAAACACCTGTTAAAAGACCCCATTCAACATTTGAAAGATCAAAATCACTTTTAATTTCATTAGCAAAAGCCATTAATAAATTTCTATCTACAAAATTAAAGATATTAAGAAGTAGAAAGAAAGTTAAATACTTATTTGCAGGAAGCTTACTCATTTATTTAATTTTCTATCATAATCATCTTCATATCTGACAATATCGTCCTCACCAAAATATGTACCTGTCTGAACTTCAATTATATTTAGTGGTAAGTCAGTATTGTTTTCCAATCGATGTTTGCTACCTACTGGAATAAAAATTGAATTATTTACTTTTAAATGATGCTCACTATCATCAATCAATACAGTTGCATCACCCTTAATTACTGTCCATACTTCAGATCTTTTGGCATGTGACTGATAACTAAGTCTTGAATTTGGATTTACCTGTATTTCCTTTATTTTATGATCATCACTATCATCAATTACTCTAAACCAGCCCCATGGTCTGTATTCAAGTGGTCCTTTCCAATTTTTTAATATCCAACTAGATGAATTCTTTTTAAAATTTCCTCCAACGCCAAATTCAAATTCTACATTTTTATTATTTTTAAATTTTTCCATCTCAGGAATATTATCTGAGGTTCTATCCCCTCCATTTGCAAAAATTATTTTATTATCTGGATATTGATCTATTACTTTTTGAATTGCGCCTGAAGCTGAATTTAATTCATCATCAGTAAATTCAATCGCTTTGTCCACTACAGATAAATTTGATACTATTTCAATTCTTTCCTCGATTGGAAGAAAAGGACTTCCTTTTTTTTGTACCAACCATTGATCAGAATTGACTCCTACAATAAGTTTATCCCCTAATTTTCTTGCATCCTTTAGATATGCGATGTGCCCACTGTGAATTGGATCAAAGCCTCCAGTAACAAGAACAATTACCTCTGACATTAATGAGCATCACTCCAATTTAGAGCATGGTTATGGTCAACTACTAAAGGTACAGAAAAATCAAATTTGGGCATTAGTGCATTTTCCATTTCTTCTATAATAATTTTTTTAAAGTGGTCTAATTTACTTTTTTTTATTTCAAAAATTAATTCATCATGAACCTGTAAAAGCATTTTACAATCATTTGAATTTTTAATTTTACCATTTATTTTAATCATGGCTAATTTAATAATATCAGCTGCAGTACCCTGAATTGGTGCATTTATTGCTGCTCTTTCTTGAAAAGATCTAAGAGCAAAATTTTTGTCCTTAATTCTTGGAAAAAAGCATTTTCTTCCACAAATCGTCTCAACATAACCATTACTTCTACAAAACTCCTTCGTATGATCCATAAATTCTTTGATTCCTGAAAATTTTTGAAAATATTTTTTTATAAAATCCCCTGCTTCATAATTTGATATTGAAAGCTGTTTTGCAAGTCCATAGGCTGAGATCCCATATATGATTCCAAAGTTAACTGCTTTGGCTTTTCTTCTTAATTCGTTATCCACTTCTTTTAGTTTTACATTGAAAATTTCTGAGGCGGTAATTTGATGAATATCTTCATTATTTATAAACGCTTCCTTTAGTTGTGCCACGTTAGCCATGTGTGCGAGAACTCTTAGTTCAATTTGACTATAATCGGCAGCAAACATCACATAGCCTTGATCGGGTATAAAGGCCTTTCTAATTGATTTCCCTTCCTCTGTTCTTATCGGAATATTTTGTAGATTTGGATCTGATGATGCCAGTCTTCCTGTATTAGTTGAAGCCATAGCAAATGATGTATGTATTCTGCCTGTTTTTTTTACAATATGGTTTTGAAGTGCATCTGTATATGTATTCTTTAATTTAGAGATTTGTCGCCACTGAATAATTGTATCAGCAACTTTATTTCCTTCATATGCAAGATCTTCTAAAACTTCAATTCCTGTGGATTTTTCACCTGTTTTGGTTTTTTTAGGTGGCTTAAGTTTTAATTTATCAAATAAGATTTCAGATAATTGTTTTGGAGAACCAATATTAAATTTTGAACCTGTTTCCTTGTAGATTTTTTTTTCAAGTTTCTCTATTCTTTGTGAGAATTGAAATGATAAATCAATTAGATATTTCTTATCAACTTTAATTCCATTGGTTTCCATTGATTGGATTGGATTAATTAGTTCTCTTTCAATATTGGTGTAAATATAATTGCCTTTCTCTTGTTGAACTCTTTTTTT
Source organism: uncultured Pelagibacteraceae bacterium (assembly GCA_902577765.1). GTDB lineage: Bacteria > Pseudomonadota > Alphaproteobacteria > Pelagibacterales > AG-422-B15 > CACNXQ01. Next base: position 8,484 of record CACHAK010000003.1, read on the forward strand.
TAAAAACAAATATAATTTATAAGTTATTTCTGCATCTTCAGCCGCATAATTTAGTGCATCATCAATTTTTACTTTGTCAAATGTAATCTGTGATTTACCACTGCCAACTATATCTTTAAATTTAATTGTTTCTCTATTTAAATGAATATTGGCTAATTCATCCATATTATGCCGATTGACGCCTGCATCGAGAACATAAGACATTAACATGGTGTCATGAAAACCCCTTACTTCAACTCCATATTTATTTAAAATTGAATTATCATATTTAATATTGTGGCCTATTTTAATTATGGACTCATCTTTCATTAAAGGGGCAATTATTGATAGAAAACTTTTGAGAGATATTTGGCATTGAATTTTCTTTTCATCATGGTCAACATGTTGCACCGGAATATAGTAGGCAATTTTCTGGTTAAAACAAAAAGAAACGCCAACTAGATTAGCCTCGATTATATTGAGCGAATCTGTTTCAACATCATATACAAATTCACCCGCATCGTAGATTTCACTAACCAACTTTTTAAGTTTTTTTTCATCATTTATTAAATTGTAAGAAGATTTAGAATTAGAAATTTTGATCGATTTTGTAAAATTATCATCTGGTTTTTCAATTTGCTTATTTAAATTTTTTAGTTTTTTGGTGCTTTTTAGCTTTTTGGATGTAATTTGTATATTTGGATTTTTTTTTCTTATCCTTTCAGATAACTTCTTTAACTCCAACTCATCTAAAAAAGGAACTAAAGTCTCAACAGAAATTTCTTTTTTAACTAAATCATCGAGAAACGGAATATTGTTTACATCCCTTTTCAACGTAACTAATTCTTTGCTTATAAGGATATTTTCCCTACTATCCCTGATTGTTTCTCTGCGCTTTTGCTGTTTGATTTCCTCATAGTTTTCCAAAAGATTCTCAATACTCTGAAATTCATTAATAAGCTGCGCCGCAGTTTTAATTCCAATACCTGGTGCGCCTGGTACATTGTCAGAACTATCACCAGCCAGTGCTTGAACATCAATAACATTTTTTGGACCAACACCAAACTTTTCTAGGACTTCATTCGGGCCAATTGTTTTATTTTTCATTGTATCAATTAATTTCACCTGATTTGAAACAATTTGCATAAGATCTTTATCCGAGGAAACTATAGATACACTCCATTTTTTATTTTCTGCAAGTGATGCATATGTTGCAATAATATCATCTGCTTCATATCCACTTAATTCAATAGATGGTATGCCAAAAGCTTTCACAGCATCCTTAATTATTTTAAATTGTGGTATTAAGTCCTCAGGTGGATCACCTCGATTAGCTTTATATTCTTTGTAAATATCATTTCTGAAAGTTTTTCTGGCACTGTCAAAAATTACCGCTAGATGTGTTGGGCTAATCTTTTTGTCAGTATCTTCAATTAATTTATAAAGCATATTACAAAAACCATTCACTGCTCCAGTTGGAAGCCCATCACTTTTTCGATATAGTGGTGGCAATGCATAATATGCTCTAAAAATATATCCTGATCCATCAACCAAAAATAGGTGATTTTTTTCTGCCATTTATCTAAGTATAAATAATTTACTACAATACGGACAAACGATCTGATTATCATCTCCCATATCAAGGTATACTTTGGGGTGACCTAGTGGACCTTCAACCCCAGCGCAACTTAATTTTTTTGAATTTACATATTCAACGTCTTTATTTTGTTCGCTTTTTATTTCTGGAGAATTCATAATTAGAATGATACAAGAAATTACTTTGAAAAACTATTAATTCTAAAATTTATTATTTTTTTATGTCAAGCGATGTCGCTATATCAGTAAGAGATTTAAATAAAATTTACGGCGTAGAATCTAAAAATGAAAAGGTAGCTCTAAATAATATCTCCCTTCAAGTAAAGAAAGGCTCGATATTTGGGTTGCTAGGACCTAATGGTGCAGGTAAGTCAACTTTTATTAATATTTTAGCTGATCTGGTTCGGAAATCATCAGGGCAAATAGACATATTTGGCATGAGTCATGATGAAAAGTTAAAAGATGTCAAAAAATTAATGGGTATAGTTCCTCAAGAATTAAATATTGATCCTTTTTTTACTCCATATGAGTTATTAGAAATTCAGGCTGGTTTATTTGGTGTTCCAAAAAATAATAGAAGGACTGATGAGATCCTAAAGCTTCTTGCTCTAGAAGATAAATCACATGCATACGCAAGAACATTATCTGGAGGAATGAGAAGAAGATTGCTTATAGCCAAGGCAATGGTTCATAATCCAGAAATATTAATTCTTGATGAACCAACTGCAGGAGTAGATGTTGAACTTAGGGCAAATTTATGGACTAATATAAGGAAATTAAATAATGAAGGTAAAACAATTATTATTACAACTCATTATTTACACGAAGCAGAAGAGTTGTGTAATGAAATTGCAATAATAGATAATGGCAATTTAATAACCAAGGATACAACATCGAATATAAAATCATTAATTGACAGAAAGCAAATAATTATTTCATTAGATGGTGAAAATTTTAATCTAGATCCAATAATCGAATTAGATGTAGAATGCAAACTAAACAATAACACCTTAATAATTAATTACAAACCTAGCGAAATTAGATTTAACAAAATTTTAGATGCTCTACGATTGTCTAATATTCAAGTTAAAGATTTAACAATAAATGAAACAAAACTTGAAGATGTGTTTCTTAAATTAACTAAGAATTAGTTTTTTTTCTTGGAAATAGCTTATCAAGAATAACAGCCAAAGCTGGTAAAGTCGTCATTGCACAAACCATATTTATAATAAACATGAAAGTAAGAAGAGATCCCATATCAGCTTGAAACTTTAGTGCAGAAAAAGACCATGTTGAAACTCCAATTGCAAGAGTAATTGCTGTAAATACTACTGCAGCGCCTGTATTTGCAAAAGTATGCTCAAATGCTTCGGTTATGTCCATGCCTTCTCTCATTCTCATGTTGAGCCTATTATAAATATAGAACGCATAATCCACACCTACTCCGACTGCTAAAACCATAACTGGTAAAGTTGATACTTTCAGACCAATCTGAGCCAACTCCATAAAAGCATAGCCTAGCATTGTTGCGAAAGTTAGAGGTACAGTACAGCATATAGTAGCTCTCCAGTCTAAGTAGGTTGTAAAGACAAGTATAATAATTACGAGGTATACGGCAAGCATCATTGGAAGCTCTCCTTCCTCGATAACTTCATTAGTAGCATGTTGAATGCCCACTGTACCACTAGCTAATCTGTATTTTATTTCGTCAGTATCAAATACTAAATGTGAGTATTCAGGATTATTGTCAAAAAAGTCTTTGATTACCATTTCTGACTGCTTGATGTCTTTTACTCTAAAATTTACATTTTCATCAAATGAGTCAATGTCTCTATAGTAGTTACCTAAATTTTGAACCCATAAATTTCTTGAGTTAAAATTATTTTGGTATCCAAATTCTGTAAATTCGTCATCAGTAAATAATGCAGGATTATCCGCATTTAAATCCTCAACCGGATTTAAGTTGCTGCCAACAAACTGAGCATATGGAATTATTTCAGTACCTTCAGATGGCTTTTGAATCAAAACTCTAAATGTTATAGTTTCATCAAGTTTTCTAAAATTTTGGTTATATTCTTCTATGGTCTCAATAACGTGACTGATAGTTGTTGCTTTATGATCTTCAGTAAAGACATAAATAGGCATTATTGAGCATGCTTCATTAATTAAACCAGTTGATGGATCAACAACACTTGTAGCAAAAGCAAGGGCTCTTTCATTTCTTGGAAGATATGTCCATTTTAAATTACCTTCAGCGTATCCACTTAACGCTCTTTTTGCTACACTAGATAAAGAAATAACTTTTGTTACTCCCGGAATATTCTCAAGATACCAATGTAAATTATCTTGTGCTTCCATTACATAATCTGATCTACAAGGGTTAATACCACCCGTAGCCCCCGTTTCAGCTATTACGACTAAAACGTCTGTTGTAACTGCATATCTTTTTGTTATTTCAGTAATATCCTTGTTAAATCTTGCCTCTGGTCTAAGTTCAGGAGCGCCCGCATGAAGATCACCAACATGTCTTTCACTTGCCAGATAAGTAGCACCTGCAAATAATAAAGCGCTTATGGAAAGTGTAATCACTGCTGGTCTTGGTCTAGCTAATTTACCAAAAAAACCCATTAAATTTTGTCGATACGTGATTGCAGACTGCGCTCTCTCGGCAAAACTTTCGTTGTATCTCGCATATGAAGCAGCAAGAGGAAGCATAACCAAATTAGTTATAATTTTAAATGCAACTCCAATTGATGCGGTAATTGCAAGTTCTTGTATCATCCCAATTGGAAGCAAAATCAAAGTTCCAAAACCAACCAAATCTGTAACTAATGCCATAGTTCCAGGTACCAACAATCTCGAAAATGATGCTCTTGCTGCAAATTCTGCAGTTTGACCTTCAATTACTTCTTTTGTAATTTGATTTACCTGCTGTATTCCATGCGAAACACCAATTGCAAATACTAGAAAAGGCACGAGTATGGCAAGTGGATCTAACCCAAATCCTAAGATTTTTAACATTCCAAATTGCCATACAAGAGAAGTTAGTGAGCACACTAAGGGAAGGAAAGTTAACGTCCACGAACGAGAGTACCAATAAACTGCCAGGACTGTTAGAAGGAATGCTAATCCAAAAAATATAACGACATTATAAGCTTCGCTGGCAATATCAGAAATCATTTTAGCAAAACCAATAATTTCTACTTTATAAATACCAGTTTCAAATTTATCTCTTATTTCTTCAATGTCTCTTCCAAGTTGAAGATAGTCTAGTTTTTCTCCAGTTTTTCTATTAAACTCAGTTAGCTCTACTTTAATTAGTGACGAGGTAAAGTCATTAGAAACTATGCTTCCTACATGACCACCTGTTAATATTCTTTCTTTAATTTTATTGATTTCATCCTCAGTAAGTTTTTCGGGAGTTAGATTACCTGGAATAACTTCTGTACTTTCAAAGCCTTCCTCTGTAACTCGCATAACTTTTACATTTGGAGTCCATAAAGACTGCATAGATCCTTGGTTAACACCCGGCAAATATCTTATTGTCTGATTAAGCTCAAATAACTTTTCAAAATAGTCTCTATTAAAAATATCACCATTAGTTGCACGTAATGATACGGTTATACTATTAGTACCACTTAAATCATCTTGATATTCGTAATAGGTTTTTACAAAGTTATGACTGCTTGGTAGTTGCTTGTAAAAACCAGCATCCATTCTTATCTGAACAGCAAAGTATCCCATCACCAGTGTTAAAAGCACAAAGCTTGCTAGAACCCAAAAACGAAATTTAAAAAACCAATTTTCAATTTTTTGCAGCATTTTTTAATAAGGTTTATAAGTGATAGGGGAAAAAATATGAGAAAATCATGGGTTTGTATACGTTTAAATTAGATTGTATAATATTTATTTCAAGTTTGAGGTGGGTAAGATAATAATGACAAAACTTTGTTAGATCATTAAGATATTGAAATTAGTTGATTTTTTTAATTTAAAATTGAACAAATGTTCATAAATATATTTTATTATTTATTAAATTCATTATAATCGGTTCTATGGTTGAATTTTCACAAAAAATACAAATTGCAAAAATTGTAGCTAAAGACCAAGTTTATAAGGTTCAAGAAAAATGGCAAACCTCCAAATCAGGTAAAAACTCCCTTACAAAAGACCCTGCTTATAATGCTGCAAATCCTAAACACTTTATTCCAATGATGGATGAAGATCGCTACAGTGATCGATCGGATGCTTTTGATAAAATAATTAGCGCTACACACAAGCATTTCTGGGATCCCAACGATAAAAAATATATTGATTTTGATATACCATTTGACATAGAAAATGAAAACATTGTAGACCCTGATGGACCCTTCGGGATTGAACTTCAAGTTCCAAGTATTAGAGAGAAGTTGTCAAAGAATCAGTTAATAAAATTAAATAATGAAAGTTTTAGATTTGTATTGTCCCAAATTCTTCATGGTGAACAGGCTGCTCTTTCATTAAGCGCTAGTTTATGTCACGTGTTAAGAGATCCAGGTGCTCAAGAATATGCTGCAAATCAAACTAGAGAAGAAGCTAGGCATGTTGCCGGTTTCACTAAATATATTCAAGCAAGATGGGGGTCGCCTTACAAAGTTGGACCAACTTTAGGTAGAGTGGCCAACGAGATTGTTTCGTCTGATCTAGTTTATAAAAAGATTATCGGAATGCAAATGATGATCGAGGGATTAGCTATGGGAGCATTTGCCATGGCATATGAAAATACGAATGACCCAGTATTGAAAACGTTATTAAAATATACGATGAGTGATGAGGCATTCCATCATAAATTTGGAAAGATATGGGCAGATAGAACTGTGCCAAAGTTAACAAAAAAAGAGCACATAAAAGTTGAAGATTGGGCTGAGAAGATATTTGTTGAACTTCTGTTTAATCTAGTTAATCCATTTGAAAAGAAACATGTATATTCTTGTGTTGGATTAGATCATAAGTGGGTTGATCGGGAATTCCATAAATATATAGATCAGGGTGAAGTAATCAAAGACGAGATGAAAAATCAAAATAATATTTTTAGAGTTCTCGTAAAAACTCTTTTAAAGGCCCACATAATTACCGATAGAACTAGAGCAACTTATGCAGAATTCGTTAACATGGATGAATTAAATAATGAAAGCGATACTGTTGCTGGTCAGGAAATTGCTGATCAGGGTGTAAGTGCCTTAAGTGAAATCAATCAATTAAAGAAAACCGCTTAGATAATTATTTTGGAGACTTTTTCTGCAGTATTCTCTGTAATGTTCTTCTGTGCATCTTTAATCTTCTAGCAGTCTCAGAAACATTCCGGTTACACAGCTCATATACTCTAAGAATATGCTCCCATTTTACCCTATCTGCAGACATTGGGTTTTGTGGAGGTTCAGGCGTAGATGAATAAGGAGCCTTTAGTGCAGATTCAATGTCATCAGCGTCCGCCGGCTTAGCGAGATAGTCACACGCACCTTCTTTAACGGCCGCAACAGCTGTAGGTATATTGCCATAACCAGTGAGCATTACAATCTTACTATCTGGCCTTTTATTTGATAAAACTGATACAACCTCAAGGCCATTTCCGTCGTTAAGTCGTAAATCAATAACTGCGTACTTTGGAGCGTTTGAGTTAACTAATGATTTCGCTTCTGAAACAGATGATGCGCCATAAGCCTCATAGCCTTTTCTTTTCATTGCAGTTATTAATCGATTTCGAAATATATCGTCATCATCAATAATCATCAGAGATTTATCATTCAAGTTCATATAATTATCATTTGCATTATTATTTCAATAAATCGAGCTGGTCTTTTGATAAAACTATTTTTACCATTCCACCACCGCTTTCCCTATGAGAAAACTTAATCTGACCATTGGACTTTGCAAGGAGGTTTTTTGATATAAATAGACCCAGTCCCAACCCTTGTTTTTCAGCCTTATTATTATTTTTAATATATGGTTCCCCTAAGAAAGGATAAATTTCTGGCGCAAAGCCGGGGCCGTCGTCTGCTACTTCAATGATAATACTCTCTTTCTCACTTATTAAATTTATATTAATAACCGCGTTAGCAAATTTGTAAGCATTATCAATAACATTTGTAATTGAATGTACAATTTCAGCTGATCTTGGAATTGTAACATCTGCATCTTCAAAATAAGAGTCACTAGAAATTATGACTTTGATGTTATTGTTCTGATAAGAAGAAATAATTTCATTAATTAAACGGATAAAATCTAAACGATTGATAAATTCATTATTTTTTTCATCAAGGTTATTGGACCTTAATCTCTCTAGAATTTCACTGCATCTTTTAAGTTGAGATTGTATTACATTTAAATCTTCTTTTAGATCTTGCTCTTGATTATTATTAACAAGCTCACTTATAATTACTGATATGGTTGACAGTGGAGTTCCCAACTCATGTACAGCGGCAGCTGTCAATCCCATTAATGCTGAAACTTTTTCCTCATTAGACAGTGAAAGCTGTGTTTCTTTTAATGCCTTGCGAGTTTTTCTTGAGTCATCTGCAACTCTGAAACAGTAAAAGGTTAAGAATATGGTCGTAATAATTAGTGCTGACCATATTAAAAAAATCTCAAATCTTGAAAATTCGTTTTGACTGATTCCAAGTATATCACTTTCTAAAGGGTAATAGAAGAATGCTAAAAAATTAAGTGAGACAATCGCTATAAAAGTAATAATTATTATTCTTTTTAAATCAAGATAGGTGGCAGAAATAACTAGCGGAGCAAGAATCAATACACAAAAAGGATTAGTTAGCCCCCCTGTTAAAAAAAGAAGCCCTACAAGCTGGAGCAGGTCAAAAACTAATATGAAAAATGTTTCATTATAATTAAGTATTTTTGTTAAAGGAAAAAATATACTGACAGTAATATTTAGTATGACGCTTAACAGAATCAATAATATACAAAGATATATATTAAAATTTATTTCAAAATAAAAAAAAGCAATTACGACAGAAATAAATTGACCAAATATTGCGGTCCAATGTATTAAATTTAATGTTCTTAACTTTAAATTAATTTCTTCATCAAATGATTGTTTAAGCAAATTAGACAAGGTTTATTTCCTAATATTGGATATAATAATTAAATAATATTCTATATTCTTTCAATGACTAAAACCATGATTAAAGAACACGTAATAAACTACAAAAATCAGAGTATTCATATATTGATAAGAAAAAATAAATTATCAAGAAACTATAAACTCACATTTGATAAAAAAAAAATACAAGGTTTGGTGTCTATTCCTAAACATATTTCTTTTAAAAATGGATTTGAATTTGCACAAGAAAATATTGAATGGCTTAGTAATGAAGTAAATAAATTGTATCCTCTAATATTAATAGAAAATGGATCCTCTTTATCGATAAGAGGAAAAAAAACTAAACTAATTTTTGAAAAAGACAAAAACCGTAAAATAATTTTATCAGAAAATAAAATAGCTATTAAATCTGATAGAGATAATTATAAAAAAATTTTACAGCAGTGGTTACGTGATCAAATTTTATCTGACTCGAAATATTATATAAAATTAATTTCTAAACAAATCAATTTGAATATAAATGAGATAAAACTTTCAAACAGTTTTAACTACTGGGGATCTTGTAATACAAAAGGGATTATACATTTAAATTGGCGTTTAATATTTGCGCCGACATCCGTATTGAAATACATAATTGTTCATGAAGTATGTCACTTAAAAGAATTTAATCACACAGAAAAGTTTTGGGAACTCGTGAAAAAAATGTGTCCAGATTATAAGGATCAGATTAAATGGTTAAAAAAAAATGATAGTTACTTATACAGAATACGTTTTGACTAGATATCTAGATTAACTACTTTATCTGCTCTACTTTCGATAAATTCCTTACGCGGCAGAACATTTTCACCCATTAGATCTTCAAATACACCCTTTGTCGACTCTTCATCGTCAATTTTAACTTGTATCAATGATCTATTTTGTGGGTCAAGAGTGGTTTCCCAAAGTTGATCTGGATTCATTTCTCCCAAACCCTTATATCTCTGCATTGTTAAGCCTTTTTTGCCAATATCCAGAATTATGCCTAAAAGTTGAGACGGTGAGTAAACCTTTGTAGTCTCATTTTTAATTAATAATTCACCAGGCATTTCAAATAATTGATAGAGATCTGCGTAACTAGAATTAAGATTCTGTATTATTTGAGATTTAAGAAGCTTATTATCAATAATTATATTATCTCTTAAACCTCTTAACTCACGCCTAAATATAAATCCTTTTTCTTTCGAATACTCGCCTTTCCAACCTCTATCATAATCAGGTCGACTGACATTAACCCTCTTGGAAATATAATTGATTGCTTCTTTAGTCTTCTCTTTTGACTCAATAAATTTATTTATGTCTAGACACCCTGCAATAGCAATTTGCTCTAAAACTTTTTTATCATATCTACTCGGTACTTTGTTATAAATTTCAATAACTTCAGAAATTTTATTTAAAATATCTACCAAATTTTTTTCATTTAAATTGCTGCCTTGAGCGGTTTTAAATGTTACGTCCTCAGCACCATATTGTATTAGAGATCTTTGAAGGTTGTTTTCATCACTGATGTACAGTTCTTCTTTTCCTCTTTTTATTTTAAATAAAGGTGGCCTTGCTATATATAAATTACCATTCTCAATCAGTCCTCTCATTTCCTTAAAAAAGAATGTTAGTAAAAGTGTTCTAATGTGAGAGCCATCAACATCAGCATCCGTCATAATAATTACTTTATGATATCTCAATTTGTCAGAATCAAATTCATTTGGTCCTATACCTGTACCGAGTGCAGTTATCAAAGTACCTATTTCTTGTGATCCTAAAATTTTATCTGTTCTAGACTTCCAAGTATTAAGAATCTTGCCTCTCAGAGGTAATATTGCCTGAAACTTTCTATCTCTTCCCTGTTTTGCAGATCCGCCCGCTGAGTCTCCCTCAACAATAAATATTTCTGACATTGATGGGTCTTTTTCCTGACAATCGGCTAGCTTACCTGGTAAGTTAGTTATCTCTAAAGCAGATTTCCTTCTTGTCAACTCTCTAGCTTTTCTGGCAGCTTCTCTAGCTTCAGCAGCTTTTTGTATTTTAAGAAAAATTTCTTTTGCAATATTTGGATTTCTTTCAAACCAATCAGTTAATTTTTCGTTCACCAGACTCTCTACAACTGGTCTGACTTCTGAGGAAACAAGTTTATCTTTTGTTTGTGATGAAAATTTTGGGTCTTGAACCTTTACAGATAATACTGAGGTAAGTCCTTCTCTAATATCATCACTGTTGGGACTTACGGTCTGTTTTTTTACACTTTTGCTACCATCTAAATAATTATTAACAACACGTGTTAGAGCTGATCTAAACCCTGATAAGTGAGTTCCACCATCTTTTTGTCTTATATTATTAGTAAATGTAAGTATTTGCTCATAGTAACTATCATTCCACCATAAAGAACAATTAAATTCTATATTATTTTTAAAACCCTCAATATTTATTGGTGTTTCAATTAATGGTTTTTTAGATTTATCAAGATGTTTTACAAACTCATTTATGCCTCCCTCATAATGAAAAGCACTTTCTTTTTTATCGGCATTTCTTTCATCACTAAAAATTATTGTGATTTTAGAATTTAAAAAAGCCATTTCCCTAAATCTTTGCTTTAAAATTTTTGAGTCAAACTCTGTATCTGAAAAAATATTCTTGTCAGGATAAAAAGTGACTTTAGTTCCATTTTTATTTATATTTTTATTTATTATGCTTAGCGGGTTAGTAGCTTCTCCTTTATTAAATTCTACAAAATGCTCTTCACCATCTCTAAATATATTTAAGTTAAGTTTAGATGATAAGGCGTTAACAACTGATACTCCAACACCATGTAATCCTCCTGATACCTTATAAGAATCCTGATCAAATTTACCCCCTGCATGCAATTGGGTCATTATCACTTCTGCAGCTGAAATTTTTTCTTCAGGATGAATTTCTGTTGGTATTCCTCTACCATTGTCTTCAACGGTAACAGAGCCATCACTATTAAGACAAATGTGAATTTTATCACAATGACCTGCAAGAGCCTCATCTATAGAATTATCTACAACCTCAAATATCATATGGTGTAAACCGCTACCATCATCGGTATCACCAATGTACATGCCTGGTCTTTTTCGAACTGCCTCAAGACCTTTTAAAACTTTAATAGACTCAGCGCCGTAATTATTAGAAATTTTATTCACTTAATTGTTGTTTGTTTTAAGTATTATATAATATTTTTCATTTCAAAGAAAACTGTTTGATCACTTATATTCTCAAATAAGTTTTTTGATACACCAGAAAACCATACTTGAGATTTCAAATCTGATAGCTCACTAAATAGGAATTCTTTGCGATCAATGTCGAGATGCGCCATTGCTTCATCAATCAAAATGATGGGAGGGCGCCCATTATTTTTATTTTTTACCATTTTGGCGACTGAAAGAAATATAGAAAGTAAGATAGACTTTTGTTCTCCAGTTGAACAATTTTTTGCTTCAATGATTTTGTCAGTATTGTTAAATATCTTAATCGTAACCTTATTGACAGTTAGTGATGTTTTATTTAAAGCGCTGTCAATTTCTCTATTATTACTTAAAACAGTGATATATTTTGAAATAAGCTCCTCAGAGTCAAATATGTCGCCCAATTTTGATAGCTCATGATAGACATCAACCTGACAAGTATTGAAAGGCCTTTTGACTTTTTCGAGGTCCTTATTGAGTTGATCTATAAAACTTTTCCTATTAATAAGAAGTTGTACCGATAGATTTGCAATATTTTTCTCAATGATGCTAAGCCAATTAGAGTCGTATTTTTTATTCTTTAATAAAGCTAACCGCTCACTTAGAAGTTTTTGCAATTTTGTATAATGTTTTAAGTGATTTTTATTAATATTAAAGATAAGACGATCAAAGAAATTTCTTTTTTCTGAATTACTTTGAAGCATTACTTTTTCCATTATTGGTGTAATCCATAAAATGTTTATGAATTCCAATAATTGATAATTACTAATTTTTTCATTATCAGCCAAAATATGATTTTTATTCTTTTCCTCATTGTTGAAACTTCGAGAAAGTTGGATCTCACCAGTTTCATATTTAATATTTAATTTAATATCAAAACTTTGCTGGCTCTGATTTTTATTTGGTATTTCAGATAGACGTGAATTTTTCATACCTCTGCCAGGAGAAAAAAGTGAAATTGCCTCAAGGATATTTGTTTTACCTGAACCATTTTTTCCATTCAGTACTATGAATGTATTGAGGTTTTCAAGATTGGTGTTTAAATGATTTTTAAAATTAATTAATGAGATTTTTTCAATCCTAGTATTAGGATTCATAATCAAATTCGCATAGGCATTAATACAAAAAATAAATTTTCATCAGTCTTATCAAGAATAATTGCTGGGGAAATTGAGTCAGATAAACTAATACTAATTTCATCTCCATCAACCTCATTGCAAATATCTATGATATATTTAGAATTAAATCCTATATCAACTTTATCACCGCTATAGTTAACATCTATCATCTCATTTGCCGATCCCTTAGATTGACTCTCAACGCTAAGACTGAGTGAGTTATTTTCTATGCAAAACTTAATAGCTTTTGATTTTGATTCTTCATTTGCGGCTACTGCTGAAACACGATCGATGGCATTTTTAAGATCACTATTGTTAGTTTTAAAATTTTTATCATTTTTTTGAGGTATAACTTTAGTATAATCAGGAAAGGTACCATCAATAACTTTTGATACAACTTTTAGATCATTGAACGAAAATTTAATTTTATTATCATTTAGAGATACACTGACATCTCCATTTGCATCATCAAGAACCTTTCTTAATTCATATATAGTTTTTTTTGGAATAATTATTCCAGTTATATCTTCTGCGCCCTGAGGGAGCGGAATATCATATTGTGCTAAACGGTGCCCATCCGTAGCAACCGCTCTTAAAAATTGAATGGAATTCTTCTCAGCCTTATGTAAAAATATGCCATTTAAATAATAACGTGTTTCCTCATTTGAAACTGCAAATTTTGTTTTATCTATAACTCTGATAAGCTCCTCCGCACTAAGAACAAAATTTGTAGACAAATCACTATCAGATATTATTGGAAAATCGTCAGTTTTAAGAGTAGATAGATTAAATTTTGACCTACCGCAGGTCAATTTGATTTCATTTTCACCTTCTTCCATTATCATCAAGACTTCCGATCCAGATGGCAAACGTTTAATAATTTCAAAAAAAGTTACAGCGGAGACTGATACTTCACCAGATTGTAAAACTTCAGCTTTAATTTTATCAGAACAATAAATGTCTAGATTTGTAGACGATAAAATCAGTTTATCATCTTTAGCTTCTAAAATTATATTAGAAAGAATAGGTAGTGTATGTCTAACTTCTACAATTCCGTGTATATGAGACAATGCCTTTAGTAAATCTGTACTGTTTATTTTGAATTCCATAAAAAATTTAATTTACAGCTCAAGTTTATAAAGAAGTAATCATTTGTGTGATCAAGTTTACATCCTCATCAAATTTAGAGTCGTTTTCTTTTAACTCATCTATTTTTTTAACAGCATGAATAACAGTTGTATGATCTCTTCCCCCAAATTTTCTTCCAATTTCAGGTAACGATCTGGTTGTCAGTTTTTTTGACAAGTACATTGCAATTTGTCTAGGTCTGGCAAAAGTCCTAATTCTTCTACTGGAAATTAAATCATCTATTCTTATGTTGTAGTAACTCGATACCTTTTTTTGAATTTCATCGATCGTAATTCTTTTATCATTAGATTTCAGTAAATCCTTTAGAACTGATTTAGTTAACTCAACATCAATTTTCTTACCTAAAATATTTGAAAATGTATAAACTTTATTTAAAGCTCCTTCTAATTCTCTTACATTTGAGGTAACTGTCTTTGCAAGAAAAGATAATACTTCCTCATCTAAACTTAATGTATTTTTATTTCTATCTTTTAGTTCATTGTATTTATTTTTGATAATTGAAAATCTCAAGTTATAATCAGCAGGCATTATATCTACGACCAAGCCGCCTGAAAGCCTGGATTTCATTCTCTCGTTGAAACTTGCGAGATCACTTGGTGGTCTATCTCCAGAGATTATAACTTTTTTATTCATATCCAGTAGAGAGTTAAAGGTATGAAAAAATTCTTCTTGGGTTGAAACTTTTCCAATCATAAATTGTATATCATCGAGTATCAATACATCCACAGATCTAAATTTTTGTTTAAAAGACATTGTATCTTTTTGTCTTAGAGATTTTATAAATTGAAACATAAATCGTTCTGCTGAGAGATATAAAACACTCTTTTCTAAATTTTCTTCTTTGTATTTCCAACCAATCGCATGCAATAAGTGTGTTTTTCCTAAACCAACCCCTCCATAAACATACAACGGATTAAAATCATTAATGTCTTTTGTACAAAACCGTTTTGCTGAAGCAAAAGCTAACTCATTTGACGGTCCAACAATAAACTTTTCAAACTTAAATCTATCATCTAATGGCCAATCATCTGAAAAACTTGATGAGCTCGCGTAAATGTTTGTCTTTTTATCATCACTAGAAACTTTATCAATGTTAAGCATATTAGCGGTAAGAGAATTATCAATATTGATCTTAACTCTTCTAATTTGAGAATTTTCTTTATTTAAAAAAAATATAATTTTGTCTAGGTAGTGTGAGGTTATCCAATCTCTTATAAATCTTGTTGGTACAGTAAAGTACAAGACATCTTCATCTAAGTTTCTTATTGAAATATTTTTAATCCAACTGTTAAAAATTTCGTTTCCATATTCTGCATTGAGTTTCTTGAGGACTGAATTCCACTGATCTTTTAAGTCAATTGTTGAAGCTTGATTCTTGTTTAAATCTTGATACATTTTTTGTAAGCCCCTCCAATAGCCCTATATAAAATCTTATCTAATTTACAAAAAAAACATAATTCTTTTTACACTTTTTATTGAAAACAAAAATTGGATCAAAAAAAGCCCTGACTAAATTATTAATAATTTTAGTCTAAAAAATTATTTTTTCTGAATAATTAAAAAAGATATTTTTTAATTTGAATTAAACTAGCTTCTCTAAAAATGAATCGCAATAATAAAAGTAATTAAGATACTTATAAAATTTAGAATTAAATTAGTGTGTTATGTTTGCATGTAACTTTCACTGCTTATCATAAGCTACGGAAAAAGTTTAATGAATCTATTTGATTGATTTTATTTGGCTGGATAAACGTGAAATTTTTCTTGAGGCAGTGTTCTTGTGAACAATTTTTTTCGAAACAGCTGACATTATTTCTGACTCTGCATGCTTGAGAGCCTCTTGAGCTTCATTTTTATTGCCTTTAACAATATTTAGCTCTACTTTTTTAATGTAAGTACGATATCTATTCCTTACAGACTTATTAATATCTGTTTTTTTAGAAATCTCTCTTACTTTACCCTTTGCAGACTTAGTGTTGGCCATAATTAATTATATTGTATTATCTTTGACATTCAGAACAACAAAATGATGAACGTTGCGCTATTACTATTCGTATTATGGGCGACTGACAAGATCTTTTTACACATTTTGATCCTTCTCTACCATAAACATACAATTTATTTTGAAAATATCCCATCTTTCCAGAAACCATCGTATGATCGTTTATGCTTGAACCACCTAATTTTATAGATTTTTTTAGTACACTTTTAATAGCGCGTACCAATTTTTCACAATCCCGTTTTGTAATATCTTTACCTAACCTGGATGGATGAATACCTGACATAAATAATGCTTCAGACGCATAAATATTTCCAACACCAACAATATATTTTTGATTCATAATTATATTTTTAATCGGTGATTTTTTATTTTTCGTTACTTTCAAAAGATATCGATCATTAAATTGTCCAATAAGAGGCTCAACTCCAAGGTTCACAAAGAATCTATGTTTTTCTAATGAGGCCGTTTCCGTAACGAAAATATATCCAAATCTTCTTGGGTCAATAAATTGAAGAACTAAGTTCTTGTTAAATAAGATAGAGAAATGTGTGTGTTTAAATTTTTTTTTATTATTTTTTACAATAATAATCCTTCCTGACATGCCTAAGTGTATTACTAAGGATCTGTTATTTGATAAATTTATAATTATATATTTTGCTCTTCGAAAAACAGTTGTAACTGTAGAGCTCTCTACTTTTGAAGATAAATTTTTTTGGATAGGATATCTTAATTTACTTATATATTTCTTGAATCGTAAAATTTTATGCTTATTAATTTTGCTTTTTATACCATTTACAACTGTTTGGACTTCTGGTAGCTCTGGCATATATTACATTTATACTTTTTTAGTTTATAAGATATTAAATAAATAAGCGTATTATGGAAACAAAAGAAGTTTTTGATAAAGTTGCGAGCAAATACGATATCATGAATGATATTATGTCACTTGGCGCACATAGGTATTGGAAAGAATTACTAATCGATTGGCTTTCTCCAGAAAAGGAGATGCATATAATTGATGTAGCTGGAGGAACTGGTGATGTTGCAAGACGATTTTTAAAAAGAGTTAAAGGCAAAGGAAAGGCTACTGTGTGTGATCCTAATGAATTTATGGTAAAAGAAGGAAAAAAAAATCACACCTTTAAAGATAAAATTGAATGGATTGTTGCACCTGCAGAAGATCTCCCTTTTAAAGAAAATACATTTGATGCATACCTCGTATCCTTTGGTGTTAGGAATTTTTCTAATATTGAAAAATCATTGGGTGAAGCATATAGAGTGTTAAAACCTGGGGGAAAATTTTATTGCCTAGAATTTTCCAAAGCTGAGAATGAAACAATTTCAAGTGTGTATAATTTTTATTCATCAATTATACCAGTAATGGGTAAAATTATTGTCGGGGATGAAAAGCCTTATGAGTACTTAACAAAAACAATTAGTAATTTCCCATCACAAGAAAATTTTAAAAAAATAATTGAGGGCACAAAATTTAAAGATGTAAACTATCGTAATATTTTTAACGGAATAGTAGCTATACACAATGCCACAAAAATTATAAATGCTCAGTAATTTACTTTTTTTGATCAAACTGATTAGAGTACTTAAAAAGTACAATGTATTAATCTTAATAAATAAAAATATACGATTTAAATTTTTATTTATTTTTTTTACTAATTTAATTTCTATAGGCGTGTCTTATGATAGAAACCATAAGAATAAATCTGACGGGTTAAGAATTGCGCAAGCATTGAACGAACTTGGCCCTTCATTTGTTAAACTAGGACAGTTAATATCTACAAGGCCTGATATCGTAGGCAACACAATTGCAGAGGACCTGTCATTATTAAGAGATAATTTGCCACCCTTTTCAAAAAAAACAGCTATTGAAATTATTGAAGATGAGTTTGGAACAAATATTGATAATGTTTTTTCACAATTTAGCGAACCAATTGCCGCAGCTTCAATTGCTCAAGTACATTTTGCTAAAATAAAATCATCTAATACAGAAATTGATGTGGCGGTTAAAGTTCTAAGGCCAGAAATAGAAAAAATAATCAATCAGGAAATGGAAAGGCTTGAGTGGCTTACCACGTTCATGGAAAATTTCACTGAATTTCAGAGGTTAAGACCTAATTCTATAATAAAAAAAGCAAAGGAAGTCATAAAGTTTGAGCTGGATTTAAGATATGAGGCTGCGGCTGCTTCAGAGTTATCTGAGAATACAAATATGGATGAGAGTTTTTATGTACCAAATGTTTATTGGGATAAAGTTACTCAAAAAGTACTCACGATGGAAAAAATTATTGGTGTTCCAGCAGATAAAATTGATGAGTTGAACGAAAAAAAAGTAAATAAAAAACAGGCAGCTGAAAATCTGATCATAAATTTTTTAAGACAGTCAATAAGAGATGGATATTTTCATGCCGACCTTCATCAAGGTAATTTGTTCCTTAATCCAAAAGGTAAACTTTTAGCGGTTGATTTTGGTATTATGGGTAGATTGGATAAAAAAAATAGATCTTATTTAGCAGAAATTATTTATGGATTTATAAAACAAGATTATTTACATATTGCAAAAATTCATCAAGAAGCAGGCTTGATTGACAAAAATCAATCTATAGAGGATTTTTCACAAGCTTTGAGATCGATCGGGGAGCCAATCATAAATCAAAAAGCTAAAAATATTTCAATGGGGAATGTGCTACTCCAGTTATTTGATATAACGAAACAATTTAATATGTTTTTACAACCACAGCTTTTGCTTTTACAGAAAACAATGATAACGGTTGAGGGCGTTGCCAGAAAGTTGGATCCAGATATTAATTTTTGGGAAGTATCGAAACCTGAAATTGAAACATGGCTAAAAGATGAATTAGGAATAAAGAATAGACTTCAACAAACGCAACAAGCATTACAAAGTATAGCAAGAAAAATTCCTGACATTCCCGACTTTATCTCAAGAGCTGATCTAGCCTTTGATTTGATAGTAAAGAATGAAGAGGATAAAACTCCAAAAAATAGAGATAGCAGTTCATATGTAATAGGCGGTGTAGCTCTTGTAGTTGGAATAATGCTTACTTTTGTATTCATTTAGAAAAATTTTTCGTTTATTACTAGTCATTTAAGACAAAAGAGTATACGTGTACAAAATGCAAAATAAAAAAGTTTTATTGATTATTACTGGAGGCATTGCTGCATATAAGTCTCTGGATACAATACGTGAATTAAAGAAAAATAACGTAGATGTAACATGTATTTTAACAAAATCTGGATCTGAATTTGTAACACCTTTATCTATTGAGAGTCTCTCAGGAAATAAAGTTTATACTGATTTGTTTAATTTAACAGATGAGCATGAAATGGGTCACATTCAACTTTCTAGATTGTCAGATATTATTTTAGTTGCTCCAGCGACTGCAAATATGATTTCAAAAATGGCTTATGGGGTAGCTGACGATCTTGCATCTACCGTTCTTATGGCTACAAACAAGCCAATACTGGTTGCACCAGCAATGAATGTAAGAATGTGGTTGAATAATTCTACACAAAGAAATGTTGAGACATTGAAAAATGATGGTATCGAGTTTATCGGACCAGATAACGGTGAAATGGCTTGCGGTGAATACGGCGAAGGCCGCATGGTTGAACCGAATGAAGTAGTAAAATTTATTAAAAAATATTTTGATGCACTTGATTATAAACCTCTTGTGAATCGAACTGCTTTAGTTACTGCTGGTCCAACTAAAGAAATGATAGACCCTGTAAGATTTATCTCTAATGAGTCCTCTGGAAAACAGGGCTATGCAATAGCAGAAACATTACAAAGCTTAGGTGCAAAAACAACTTTAGTTTCTGGCCCAACGAGCTTAACCAGGCCTGCTGTAGATCGAGTCATAAACGTGGATTCAGCTGATCAAATGTTAGAAGCTTGCGAAAGTGTACTGCCAGCAGATATAGCGGTATGTGCCGCTGCTGTAGCAGATTATAAGATTGCTAATAAAGAGATTGCAAAGATAAAGAAAGATGGATCACGTCAAAATATGATTTTAGAAGAAAACCCAGATATTTTGGAAAGACTAAGTAAAAGAAACCATCTAAGGCCAAAACTGGTAGTAGGTTTCGCAGCTGAGACTAGCAATCTTGAAAGAAACTCGGATGAAAAACTAAATAAAAAAGGCTGTGATTGGGTTCTAGGCAACAATGTTTCAGAAAATAGCATATTTAATCAAGACACAAATAAAATATACTTTACGTCAAAACTATATTCTGAAAACTGGGAATTGATGTCAAAAAAAGAAGTAGCCAAGAAACTGTGTCAAAAAATTTCTCTTCACTTAAATAATTGATGTTATTGATTTGGCTAATATACCTTTCTCAGAAGTACATATAAAAAAAACTTCAAAACTTAAGGATTTTGATATTCCTTCTTATCAGACTGATGAGGCTGCTGGAGTTGACTTAAGTGCATCCATTGAAAATTCAATTAAAATTCGAGCGTGGGAAAGAGAAATTATTCCATGTGGAATATCAATTGCAATGCCAAAAGGTTTGGAGGCTCAGATTCGGCCAAGATCCGGTTTAGCATTTAAACATGGCATTACAATTTTAAACACCCCTGGAACAATAGACAGTGATTATAGAGGTGAAATTAAAGTAATATTAATAAATTTAAGCAAAGATGAATTTACCATTCATCCAAAAGATAGAATTGCACAAATGGTCTTCACAAATGCTATACAAGTAAAGTTCAAAGAAGTTCAAAATCTTGATCAAACAAAAAGAGGAGATGGAGGATTTGGATCTACCGGAAAAGATTAATCAAAATCTTTTATTAGTGCAGCTTTTACCTCATTAGTAAGTACAGAAATATGTGGATAGTGTTCGTGGTCGGTTCCAATCTCAACAGTGCAATCCATATCTTTAAAATCTTTAACATGATGATCCTCAAACTTAAAGTGTAGAAAATGAACTGATGATGTTTTTCCTGAGTTGTCTGTACGATCTACGTCATTTTCAGGCACAGCAAAAATTTTATTTCCATTTACCTTTATATATGTCTTATTTTCTACATTACCTAAAGATGATAAAACTTTTTTTCTAGTTAATGGATTATCTATTTCAAACATGAATGTAGCAACTAATTCTGAACCATTTGGTATTAGGGGATTATACGCCTCTAACTCATCTCTCAATTGTTCATCGCCACCTTTTTCAATATAAAGCATTTCCTGTATCTGAGCCTTCATTGTAAAAAAATTTTCAAAGTAGAAAGTAGAATGTGGTCCTAACTCTACTCGTCTATTTTTTTTCATTGCAACAACTTCTTTTCGAATTGCCTTACGCTCTTTTGAATAAGTAGTTAAGTCTAATAAATCTGACGAGTCGATTTTTTTTTGTTCGATTGGCATATCACTTACGTAATAATAAATTATTAAATATCAAGTTAAATTATAGGATTTTGCTATCACTTCTATTGGATGCATTGATATATATTTTGTATCTTTATCTTCATTTAAAAATTCATTTAAGTGCTTACAAGCAAGAGGGCAGTCCGAGACCATATACTTGTTTTTTTTGTTTCGGATTTGACGGGCAGTCGCCCTGCCGTATTTAATTGCCGACTTTCTTGTTTTTTTCATAACCCCAAAAGTTCCTCCATGTCCAGCGCACTTTTCAACGACATCTACTTTGGTTTCAGGAATTTTTTTCAACATTTCTAGCGCTTTATTGCCCATATTTTGTGCCCGAGCATGGCAGGCATTGTGAACAGTAATTCCATCATCAAAAGATTGTAAACCATCAACAAGTCCTTCTTTTTTAGCTATATCAACAATATATTCATCAATGTCAAATACATGCTTTGATAGCCGTTTAACATTTTTATTTTCTGGGTTAATTAATGGCCATTCAAATTTTAACATTAAACCACAACTGGCTGTGAGAGTTACTATGTCATAACCTTGATCGATAAGTTTACATAATTCTTCTGAGATATTTTCCGATTGAATTTTTACTTTTTCATGCTGCGCTTGCTCCAAATGTGGCATTCCGCAACAACCTGGGTACGTTGATATTGTGTCCACACCATTAAAATTTAAAACGTTATTAGCTGCTACTCCTACTTTTGAATTATTATGGTTAACATAACATGTTGAATAAATTGCGACCTTTCTTCCGTAAGCTGGAGCATTTTTATTTAGCTTATTAGAAATATTTTTGAAGTTATCATGAAATGACTTTTTTTCGAACTTAGGTAATTCAGCATCTTTATCTATACCTGTCATAAGTTCCAACGGACTTCTTGTTAATTTATTTTTTTTATCAGATGACCAATTAGCTATACTGGGCGACAGTCTTGCGAGACTCGCATTTCGATCTACCTTTGCAAGTTCTTTTGGAATTTTAGATAATTTTTTTTGATTTTCTTGATAAGTTCTATATCTAAGCATCAGATGAGGAAAATCGATATTAAATTCATGGGGTGGTACGTAAGGACATTTAGTCATAAAACACATATCACATAATGTGCATTTATCTGTAACATCCTCGAAATGTTTTTTTGTTAAATCATCAACTGACTCATTTGGCGAGTCGTCAATAAAATCAAATAAAGTTGGAAAACTATCGCAGAGATTAAAGCACCGTCGGCAACTATGACAAACTTCAAATTGTCGACGCATCTCAGCATCTAAAGCTTTTTCATTTAGATATTCATCTGAGTTCCAATCTACAATATCACGTGTAGGTGCAGCTAAACTGCCTTCTTTTTTTATATCCATGATAGAAAAAAGGGGCTATTTAAGCCCCTTTTTAATTAATCGATTGAGTCTAATGTTTTTTGGAATTTGCCTGCGTGAGACTTTTCAGCTTTAGCCAATGTTTCGAACCAATCAGCTATTTCGTCAAAACCCTCTTCTCTTGCAGTCTTTGCCATGCCTGGATACATATCTGTATACTCATGAGTTTCTCCAGCTATAGCGGCTTTTAGATTATCCTCTGTTGAACCAATTGGTTCTCCTGTTGCAGGGTCACCTACTTCTTCCATAAACTCTAAATGTCCATGAGCGTGTCCTGTTTCACCTTCTGCAGTTGATCTAAATACAGCAGCTACATCATTGTGGCCTTCAACATCTGCTTTTTGTGCAAAGTATAAATATCTTCTATTTGCTTGGCTCTCACCTGCAAATGCTGCTTTTAGGTTATCCAAAGTTTTACTATCTTTTAATTCAGTCATTTGTCTCTCCTTAATAAGTTAGTACAAAGATATAATTGATTTAAAAAAAGTCAATACATTAGAATCGTTCTAAACTGATATTGAGAATTATTATCAATTAATTATCTAAGTGAACTAGAACTTCTATTTTATTAATTTTTTTATTTTTTGGAGGCTTTGGGAGGCCACTTACTTTCATGTCTACATTTATATCAATCAATTTTTGATCCTTTTTAGAATAAAAGTGGTGATGATGCTCAGTGTTAGTATCAAAATAAATACGTTCAGAATTAATCATTAATTTTTTTAAAAGACCTTTTTCGTAAAAGTCATGAAGGGTATTATAAATTGTTGCAAGAGATATCCCTGCTTTCATCTTCAAAAGTTTATTTGATAGAGTTTCAGCTGTTACATGCTTGTTTACACCGTCAAATAAGTAATTTGCTATAATCACTCTTTGCTTAGTTGGTCTTAGCGAGTTTTGTCTCAAAAAATGCTTGATATCTTTCATAAATTTATTTTTATTAAAATTTAATGTATTTTACAATAATAATACATTAATCTTACAAACTTCATATAAAACAATAAGATAGATAAACCTTGTGGAAAAAAAATCAAGCTTTACAAAAGAAGATCTTTTAGATTGCGCTCACGGCACAATGTTCGGTATTGGAAATGCACGGCTTCCACTTCCGCCAATGTTAATGTTTGATAGAATAACAAAAATTACTGATAGTGGTGGTAAATTCGGTAAAGGTGAAATTGTTGCTCAATTGGACGTAACACCAGACTTATGGTTTTTTGATTGTCATTTTGAAATGGATCCTGTGATGCCAGGATGTCTAGGCTTGGATGCAATGTGGCAATTAGTTGGGTTCTATTTGGGATGGATTGGTGAACCTGGACGCGGTAGGGCGCTAGGTTCAGGTAATGTAAAATTTGGTGGTGAAATTTTAAAGGATTCGAAATTGGTTGAATATAAAATTGAAATGAAAAAAATAATAAAAAGAGGTGTTATTGTAGGAGTAGGCGATGGAGTGGTAGAAGTAGATGGTAAGCAAATATATTCTGCCGAAGGATTAAAAGTAGGACTGATTAAATCATGAGAAGAGTTGTAATTACAGGCCTTGGAATCGTATCTTCGCTTGGAAATAATAAGGATGAAGTAAAATCATCATTATACAATGCTTCGTCCGGTATTTCTTTTGACCAATCACAAAAAGAAATGGGTTTTAGAAGCCAGGTAAGTGGCCAAATAGATCTCAATTTAGATGAAACTATAGAAAGAAAGTTTCTTAGATTTATGGGAGATGGAGCGAGCTATAATTATATTGCTATGAATGAGGCCATTGAGGACTCCGGACTTAATGAAGATGAAATATCGAATAATATGACAGGTTTAATTATGGGATCGGGTGGACCATCTACCAAAAGCTTACTGAGAGCGTTTGACATTACTCGAGAAAAAGGTCCGAAAAAAATTGGTCCTACAAGCGTTCCAAAAGTCATGTGCAGTACCAACTCTGCAACTTTATCAACGTATTTTAAAATTAAAGGTATAAATTATTCAATAAGTTCAGCATGCTCTACAAGTGCCCATTGTATAGGTAATGCTTATGAAATTATACAAATGGGAAAACAAGATCGCATATTTGCTGGAGGTGGTGAGGAATTAGATTGGACTTTGTCAGCGCTCTTTGATGCAATGCCTGCTTTATCTTCAAAATATAATCATCAACCCTCAAAAGCTTCAAGAGCTTTTGATAAACATCGAGATGGTTTTGTTATTGCTGGTGGAGGTGGAGTAGTTGTTTTGGAAGATTTAGAAACAGCGGTTAAAAGAAATGCCACGATATATGCGGAGATAGTAGGTTATGGAGCTACATCAGATGGTCATGACATGGTTCAGCCATCAGGAGAAGGTGCTGAAAGGTGCATGATCATGGCAAAAAAAGATATTGAAAAAATTGATTACATTAATGCTCACGGAACATCAACACCTATAGGCGATATTGCTGAATTAAAAGCAATAAAAAAAGTATTTAAAGATGATTTGCCTCTTATCAGTTCTACAAAATCTTTGAGTGGACATTCCTTAGGCGCAGCAGGTGTTCATGAGTCAATTTACACTTTATTAATGATGAATAATAATTTTGTTTCAGAATCTGCTAATATTGAGGAGTTGGATGAAGAAGCAATCGGAATGAATATTCTTACTTCACGTCATGATGAAAAAATTGATACCGCAATGAGTAATAGCTTTGGGTTTGGCGGTACAAATGCATCATTAGTATTTAAGAGGTTTGAAGGATGAGTTTACTACATGGAAAAAAAGGGGTGGTTATGGGTGTTGCTAATGATCATTCCATTGCTTGGGGAATTTCAAAAAAATTATTTGATGAAGGTGCTGAGCTTTGTTTTACTTATCAGGGAGAGTCTTTACATCGAAGAGTGAAGCCTTTAGCAGATTCGATTAAAAGTAATTTTTTAATCGAATGTGATGTATTAAAAGAAGGATCAGTAAAAAAATCATTTGATGAAATTGGAAATCATTGGGGCGAAATTGACTTTGTATTACATTCAATAGCATTTTCTGAAAAAGAAGAATTAAAAGGAAAATATTTGAATACATCACGCAATAACTTTTCAAATACTATGCTTATTTCATGTTTTTCTTTTACGGAGGTAGCTCACGAAGCTGAAAAATTAATGAAAAATGGTGGTTCACTTCTAACACTTACTTATGATGGATCTCAAAAATATATTCGGAACTATAACGTAATGGGTGTTGCAAAAGCTGCTCTTGAGTCCAGTGTAAGATATTTAGCTGCTGATCTCGGCCCTTCCAACATTAGGGTCAATGCATTATCAGCAGGACCAATGAAAACACTTGCTATGGCTGGTATTTCTGGTGGCAAAGACATGATGAAGTGGTCTGAGAAAAATTCTTTAATGAATAGAAACATTGATTTAGAGGATGTTGGAAAATCAGGCCTATACTTACTAAGTGATTTGTCTTCCGGCGTAACAGGTGAAACACATTACGTTGACTGCGGATATAATATTGTAGGTGTTCCTAAAGAAATTTAGTTTTTTTCTGTTAAAAGAGAAAACTGTTTTGATATATTACCTTTTTCACGATCAATCAAACTTGTGGGGTACTCGCCTGTAAAACAATGATCAGTAAATTGAGGTTGGTCAGGATTTCTGTTCTCATAGCCCATAGCTCTATAAGTGCCCTCTAATGATAAGAAAAATAATGATTTAGATCCAATAGTCTTACTAATCTCATCAATACTATTTTTTGATGCAATAAGTTCATTATAGTCTGGAGTATCTATTCCATAAAAATCAGGATGCTTTATTGGAGGGCATGCTATACCTAAATGTACTTCTTTCGCACCCGCATCATAAATCATTTTAATTATTTTTTTAGCTGTAGTTCCTCTTACAATAGAGTCGTCGATTAAAATAATTTTTTTATTTTTAATGTAAGATACATTAGCGTTATGTTTAAGCTTAACACCAAATTGTCTAATACTTTGGGATGGCTCGATAAATGTTCTTCCAACATAGTGATTTCTAATTATACCTAGTTCAAATGGCGTGTTTGACTGCTGTGCATAACCGAGGGCAGCTGGAACTCCTGAGTCAGGAACAGGTACAACTGTATCTGCATCAACATAATGTTCTTTTGCTAATTCAATTCCAAGATTTTTTCTATAAGTATAAACTGTGTTTCCTCCCAGCATACTGTCAGGACGAGAAAAATAGATTCTCTCAAAAATACATGGTCTTTCAGAAACTTTTGGAAAAGGTTTAATGCTTTCCATCCCTTTTTCTGAAATTATTATTATTTCTCCATTTTCAATTTCTCTGACAAATTTTGCACCGATAATATCGAGAGCACATGATTCTGAAGCTAGAACTGGGGCCCCATTGAGGTCACCAAGAACTAAAGGTCTTATTCCATAAGGATCTCTTACACCAATAAGTTTCTTGTTTGTAAGAATAACAAGTGAATAGGCCCCATGGATTTGAAATAAAGCATCTATGAGTTTATCAACTATTTGCCTTCTCTCAGACTGCGCCACTAATTGCAAAATTGTTTCAGTGTCAGATGTAGATTGAAAAATTGATCCGCGACTGACAAGTTTTTCTCTTAAAGCTGAAGCATTCGTTAGATTTCCATTATGCGCACATGCAAAGCCGCCTGAAATTAAATCTGCATACAACGGCTGAATATTTTTTAAAATTGAATCACCAGTTGTAGAATATCGAACGTGACCAATTGCATTGCTACCCTGTAACCTATTAATTACCTCTTGTTTATTAAAGTGATCCCCAACAAGTCCTGGCCTTCTAACGCCGTGAAACTTTTCTCCATCAAATGAAACAATTCCTGCACCTTCTTGGCCACGATGTTGTAGGGCGTGTAATCCTAAGGCAGTAAGTGCGGAAGCGTCTGGGCTTCCAAATATACCAAATACACCACATTCTTCATGAAGTTTATCTTCTGAAGTATTAATGTATTCCATTAATGAAACCTTTGTTTAGATTTCAGCATCCTTTATTGATAATTTAACCTTGCCTTTATCAAAACCGATTACTTTGACTTTCACTATATCACCTTCACTTACAACGTCAGTAACTTTCTCAACTCTCTCTTCAGATAGTTGTGAAATATGAACAAGCCCATCCCTTTTACCAAAGAAATTAACAAATGCACCAAATTCCATAATTTTAACAACCTTACCCTCATAAACCTGACCTACTTCAGGTTCTTCAATAATTGAGTTTATTAATTCAATTGCGGCTTGAATTGATTCATTGTTGGTTCCAGCTATTTTTACATTGCCACTATCACTAATATCAATTCTTGCTCCTGATTTTTCAATTATATCTTTTATGGTTGCACCACCTTTTCCAATAATTTCACCGATATTGTCTCTTTTAACTTTCATCATTTCAACTCTTGGTGTGTAAGGTCCAAGCTCAGTTCTT
Source organism: uncultured Pelagibacteraceae bacterium (assembly GCA_902577765.1). GTDB lineage: Bacteria > Pseudomonadota > Alphaproteobacteria > Pelagibacterales > AG-422-B15 > CACNXQ01. The sequence goes on from CACHAK010000003.1 coordinate 36,877, forward strand.
GGAGAGTCTAACGCTTTATTCATTTCATTTAAGATATATTCTCTTCCACCTTTAGCTTGGTCGAGAGCTTTTTCCATAATCTCATATGTGATTCCGGTGATTTTAATATCCATCTGCAATGAAGTAACACCGTCTTTGGTGCCTGCTACTTTAAAATCCATATCACCTAAATGATCTTCATCCCCAAGAATGTCTGATAATACAGCAAAGTCGTTACCCTCTTTTATTAATCCCATTGCTATACCTGAGACAGAATTTTTAATTGGAACACCTGCATCCATCAATGCAAGAGAAGACCCACAAACAGTTGCCATTGACGACGAACCGTTTGACTCTGTAATGTCAGAAACCAATCGGATTGTATAATCAAAATCATCTTTATTTGGCAATACAGCTTTCAGAGCTCTCCAAGCTAATTTACCATGGCCAATTTCTCTTCTTCCTGCAGAACCTATTCTTCCAACCTCTCCAACTGAATACGGAGGGAAGTTATAATGAAGCATAAAATTCTCTTTATAAGAACCTTGAAGTGCCTCTATTCTTTGCTCATCTTCGCCAAATCCGAGAGTTGCCACAACTATTGCTTGCGTTTCACCTCTAGTGAATAGTGATGAACCATGTGTTCTTGGCAACCATGAAACTTCTGATGAAATATTTCTTACTTCATCAAGTTTACGCCCATCAATTCTAGATTTATCTCTCAAAATTTGAGATCTGACCACATCTTTTTCAATTTTTTTAAAGTATGACATAACTTCATTAATATTTTGATCTTCAATTTCAGCATACTTCTCTTCAATCGCAGATTTGATTTCGCTTAGAGAGTTTTGTCTTTCCATCTTATCAACAATTGAATAACTTTTTCTAATTTGAGCTTCATATTCACTTTTCATTTCGTCCATCAGCTCATCATTAACATTGTATTCAAATTCCCATGGATCTTTAGCACACTCCTCAGCTAGGTTAATAATTGTTTTTATGACCTCTTGCATTGACTCATGACCAAATTTAACTGCACCTAACATGATTTCCTCGGATAACTCTCTGGCTTCTGACTCCACCATCAGAACCGCATCTTGAGTACCAGACACTACAAGATCTAATTGAGTTTCTGCATTAATTTTTGGATTTAGTAAGTAATTTTTGCCGTCATAACCAACTCTACATCCGCCAATTGGTCCCATGAATGGTATGCCAGATAAGGTCAAAGCACTAGAAGCGGCTATCATCGCAACTATGTCGGGATTTGTTTCTGTGTCGTGTGACAATACAGTTAATATTACTTGGGTTTCGTTTTTAAAACCTTCAGGAAAGAGAGGCCTTATAGGTCTGTCAATTAAACGTGATGTTAAAGTTTCAAATTCTGTTGGTCTTCCCTCACGTTTAAAAAAACCACCCGGAATTTTACCTGCAGCGTAAAATTTTTCTTGATAACTTACAGTAAGCGGAAAAAAATCAATGTCAGGTTTAGCAGTCTTTGCAGCCACAACATTGGCCATAACAATTGTATCTCCATAACTAACTATGGTTGATGCTGTTGCCTGTTTAGCTACCTTCCCTGTTTCTATTTTTAATACTTGATCTCCCCAATTCATTTCTCTTGAAATAACTTTTATCATATTTTTTCATTCCTCTAATAATTTTGATTGTCATTGCTTTATTTTCTAATACCAAGTTTATCTATTAATTTCTCGTAAGAATCTTTATTACTTTTTTTTAAGTAAGCTAACAAACTTCGTCTTTGATTTATCAATCTCATAAGGCCGGTTCTTGAGTGGTTGTCTTTTTTATGAGACTGAAAATGCTCTGTTAAGTTTGATATTCTCTCACTAAGTATTGCTATTTGCACTTCTGGAGAACCCGTATCTTTTTCGGATCTCGCATATTCATCAATGATTTTAATCTTGTTTTCTCTATTTATCGACATCACAAATCCTCTTATAAGTTAAACACCCTTACAGGCTTTATTTTTCCTTCTAAAGCTTTACCTATACCAACAAATTTTTTTTCTGTTTCAATTAATAAATAATCATTTTCAGATTTTTTACTAGAATATTTAAAGCTTAGACCATTTTGAAATTTAAGGCTTAATTCTTGATCGATCAGTACTGCTGGGATGTCGTCCAGTACGTCTCTAATTGAATGCATCACTTCAAAATGATCGCCAATATGAACTAATTCTTCAAATTTATCTAGTAAAATAATATCTTTTTCCTCAATTTTGCCTATTTTCACTCTTCTCAACTCAGAAACATAGGCAAATGTTCCAAGCATTTTTCCCATATCTCTCGCTATTGATCTAACGTAAGTCCCAGAAGAGCATTCTAATATAAAACAATACTCACTATCATTTTTAATTTCTACGCATTTTAGATATTTTATAAATACATCTTTAGATTGAATTGAAAATTTTTGTTTATTTCTTGCAAGCATATAAGCCCTTTTACCATTAACTTTTACTGCTGAATATTGGGGTGGTATCTGAGTGTGCTTACCAATAAATTTTCTTAAACATTTATCTATTGCTTCTTTAGTTGGAATAACATTTGATTTATCAGTTGTTTTTCCGGTTATGTCGTCAGTATCTTTTGACTCACCAAAAACGACATTAAACTTGTATACTTTATTTTGATTAAAATAATGAATACTTTTTGTTGCTTCACCAACAGCAATTGCAAGTATTCCAGTTGCGAAGGGGTCTAAAGTGCCTGCGTGTCCAATTTTTTTTATATTTAGAATTTTTCTAAGTCTTTGAATTACTTTGAATGAAGTTATGTTTTTTGGTTTATCTATAAATATCCAGCCGTCCATATTTTAATTGTTATTAAGATCATTTAAAACTTTTTCTTTTCTAAGTAATTTTTCTATGTTGCTAATTTCATCGATACTTCTATCAATTCTAAAAACAAGTTTCGGAGAGAACTTTAAATTAATTAAGCTTGTTACTTCTTTTGAAAGATAATACTTACAAGAGTTTAATTTTAATATAGTTTCATCTTTTTCAAGATTTTCATGAGTAATTATATAGACATATGCAATTCTTAGATCCGAATTCATTTCAACTTTAACAACGCTTATCGGAAACTTAAAAGGTTTATCAAGTGGCATTTCATTTCTCACGAGAACTTCGCTGATAGCTTTTCTGACTATTTCAGAAACTTTATGTGCTCTGCTAGTCTTTTCAGTTTTTCTTTTTAAGATCACAACGTTTGTGCTATTTCCTCTATACTGAAGGCCTCAATAAAATCACCTACCTCAAAGTCATTAAATTCTTTAACACTGATTCCGCATTCAGTTCCAGATTTTACCTCATTAGCTTCATTTTTTTCTCTTTTAAGACTTAGAATATCCCCATCAAAAATTGTTTTATCATTTCTTGTCACTTTAACTTTAGAATTTTTACTAACCGAACCTTCTATTACCCTACAGCCTGCGATTGAGCCAATTTTTGAAACTTTAAATATTTGTAGTACTTCTGCTTTTCCAATAAAATTTTCCTTAATTTTTGGTTTTAATTTGCCGCTGGCAAAGTCAGATACAAATTCTATAAGCTCATAAATTATATTAAAGTTTTGAATTGTAATATTACTTAGTTTTGCTTTAGTCTTAGCTTCCTTTGTAGTAGTAGAGTTGAATGATAGTAATAATGCATTAGAAGCTGATGCAAGGGCAACATCACTCTCATTAATAAAGCCAACACCTGAGTGAATTACTTTAATTGCTATCTTGTCACTCTTGATATTTTCTAATTGATGAATTATGGCCTCTGATGAGCCGCGTGTATCAGACTTTATAACAACCTCTAGTATCTGCTTGTTAGTTTCTAGAGATCCGAAAGCTAATTCATTATCTAGATTTTTTACTTTTGTTGGTAAAATTTTATTCTTTTTAATTTGACTTCTTATTTCACACAACTCTCTTGCTTTTTCATCACTTTCAACTGTTACAAAACTGTCTCCAGCCTCTGGCGGCTCATTAAGTCCTAATACTTGAACAGGCATGGATGAAACTGCTTCCGTTAAATTTTGACCCTTATCATTAAGTATGGCTCTTACTTTTCCATATTCACTTCCAGCAACTGCTATATCACCAACCTTTAATTTACCATTTGTTACAATAATATTAGAGAGAGGACCCCTACCTTTATCAACATTTGCTTCAATCACAGTCGCTTCTGCAAAGGTTTCATTATTTGTTTTTAATTCTGATAGTTCGGCTTGTAACGCAATTGCATCTAATAATTTATCGATATTAGATCCAGTTTCTGCAGATACTTCTACTGATTGTATTTCCCCTGATAACTCCTCAACTATTAAATCTTCAGATAAAAGTTGCTCTTTTATTTTTTGTGGTTTGGCATCAGATTTGTCGCATTTATTAATTGCTACTATTATTGGCACTTTAGCTGATTTCGCGTGAGAGATAGCTTCTTTGGTTTGAGGCATTACACCATCATCAGCAGCGACAATTAAAACTACTATGTCTGTTACATTGGCTCCTCTTGCTCTCATATCAGTGAAGGCCGCATGTCCGGGAGTATCAATAAAAGTAATTTTTTTACTATTATGTTCTACTTCGTATGCGCCTATATGTTGAGTAATTCCGCCACTTTCTCCTGAAACAACATTGGAATTTCTAATCTTATCGAGTAAAGATGTTTTTCCATGATCTACATGACCCATTATTGTTACAATTGGAGATCTTGTATCATTTTTTTCTGCTTTTGAATCTTTCGATATTAGATCTTTTTCAATATCTTCAATGTTCTCTCTTTTGAAGTTATGGCCAAATTCAGTTACTAAAAGCTCCGCAGTGTCAGCATCAATTGACTCATTTATTGTAGCCATCATACCCATTTTCATAAGTGATTTTATTAAATCACCAGACTTTTCTGTCATTCTATTTGCTAATTCTTTGACTGTTATAATCTCTGGAATGTAAACATCCCTTACTATCTTTTTTGCAGGCTCTTGCTCTAAATTGGATTTTTTTGATTTTTGCTTCGCTCTTTTATATGCTGCAAGACTTCTTGTTCGCTCATCAGTTTCACTAAGAGCTGTAACTATAGTTACTTTCCTCTCTCTTATTTTCTTTCTGCCAAAATTGTTTGGAATTTTTTTCTTATCTTGAAAGTCATGATCTTGATCATGAGTTTTCTTTTTTTCGATATCTTTCTTTAATTCTCGTGTTTCTTGTTTGGGTTTAATTTCTTTATTAGCTGTCTCTTGAATTATATTATTTGAATTGCCTTTTCTAATTTTTTCAATCTCATTTTTTTTGTCATTCTTATTATCAGCCTTTAAGATTTTTTTTTGTTCATCTTTACTCAAAGGCTTGAGTAATACACCAGATCTATTGTTTTTTTCAATTTTTATTTCATTACTCTCTTCATTCGCCTCACTTAAGGAGATATCATTATCTATTTTATTGTCTCGGTTTTCGATACTTGGATTTTTTTTAACCCTCTTTTTCTCGACAATTACAGTTTTACCAACTTCAATATTTCTCTTTGGAGCCAAAACAGGCTTAGAGCCAAGTTTGAGGCTTAATGTTTTCTTTTTTGTTTTATCTATTTTATCATTCATAATCGGGAAAATAAAAAAATATCACTATTCAAGCCATATTTTTCTTGCCTCCATAATCATCTGATCGCCCTCATCTTTTGTTATATTGAACTCTTCAAGCAGACCTGCAACTTTTGAAGATTTATCAGCCTTATCTTCAAAATAACCAATTAGTTCGTCAGTCGTTAGTCCAGCAAAATCCTCCAATGTTTTAATGTTACTTTCTCCAAGTTTTACTAACATTGCTTTTGATAAAAGATTAAATTCTATTAAATCATCCGCGATTTTTAAATTTTCGATTTTAACTTTATTTTCTGTATCTTTTTCAGATAAGTATTTTTTTGCTCGGTCAAGTAATTCAGATACTATTTCTTCATCAAATCCCTCTATAGCAAGCAATTCTGACTCCTCTGTTTCAGTTAATTCGTCAATACTCCCAAAGCCTTCGCTTACTAAAAGTTGGGCCAAAGTCTCATCAACATCTAACGAGGAGACAAAAATATCAGTTTTATTAGAAAAATCTTCTTGTCGTTTAGAAGACTCTTCGTCCTCTGTTAAAATATCAATCTCATAACCAGTTAATTCTGTTGCAAGTTTTACATTTTGACCCCGTCTACCAATCGCTAAGCTCAGGTGCTCCTCAGAAACAACAACCTCGATTTTATTTTGATCCTCGTCTAAAACGACTTTCAAGACCTCAGCAGGTGATAGAGATGAAATGGCAAGATTTGCAACATTGTCAGACCAATTAATAATATCAATCTTCTCTCCTTGCAATTCGTTAACGACAGCTTGGACTCTACTTCCTCTCATGCCCACACAAGCACCAACAGGATCGATTGATCCATCTTCTGTAAATACAGCTATTTTAGCTCTACTACCAGGATCACGCGCAACACTTTTGATAGAAATAATACCATCATAAATTTCTGGGACTTCTTGTTTAAATAACATTGCCATAAATTGAGGGTGTGATCTTGATAAAAATATTTGCGGTCCTTTCAATTCTGATCTTACATCATAAATATATGCTCTAACTCTATCACCGTTCCTTAAACTTTCTCTTGGTATAGTTTGGTCTTTTCTAATTACTCCTTCAGCCTTACCCAAATCTAAAATAATATTTCCAAATTCTGATCTTTTGACTATCCCATTTACAATTTCACCTACTCTGTCCTTATATTCATTAAACTGCCTTTCTCTCTCAGCTTCTCTGACTTTTGAATTTATAACTTGTTTAGCTGATTGTGCGGCGATTCTTCCAAAATCTAATGGTGGAAGAGGGTCAAGAAGTTCATCGCCAATTTGGGCTGCGCCATTAATTTTTTTTGCAGATTTAAGGTTAATTTCTAAAAATTTATTTTTAACATCTTCAACAACCAGCATTTTTCTTGAAATAGAAATATCTCCATTTTCTAAATTTATTTCAACAATTACCTCGTTTTCCTCACCATAACTGCTCTTAGCTGCTTTTGCGATCGCTTCCTCAAGAGCTGAAATGACAATTTGCTTATCGATCATTTTTTCCTGAGCTACAGTCTCTGCAATTCTGAGTATTTCAATTTTATTCGCACTTACCATAAAAATTCCTTTTGCGTAAAAAAAAAGTGGGCATATCCCACTTTTGTTTGGTTTAGCAATTTGACAAATCTATACACCTCTAGCTTTAATAAATCAAGCTAGAAAAAAGTAATTATTTTAGATTGTTATTTGGTAAATTTTCTTACCATTTTCAATTGCTTTTCTCTGATATCTTGATATTCCATACAACTTATCTTTCTCTGATAATGTAATAATATCAATATCTCCCAGTTCTTCCCTGTTATTTTTAAAGATTTTTTCAATATGTCCTAAGTAGCTACTTGAGTCTGTTGTAATAAAAATAGAGTTAGTTGATTTTATTATCCTTTGGAATACTTTTAAATTTTCAAATGATATTAATCGTCTTTTCTGATGTTTTTTTTTGTGCCAAGGATCTGGATTTATAATTAACAAGCTGTCTACTGAATGATTAGGTAAAGCACTTAGTAAATACATTCCATTAATGTTAGAAAGCTTCAAATTACTTATCTTAAAATCTAAAATATTTTTTAATACTTTTGCAATTCCGTTCTTATAAAACTCTACACCAATAAATAATTCTTGCGGATTATTAATTGCATTTTTTAATAAATATTCACCATCACCAAAACCAACTTCAATATTAATTTTATTAAATTTAGTGTTTTTTATAACAAACTTTTTGTTATTTCTATTTGACTCAAGGTATTGAATAATTTCTTTATCATAGGAATAAAGACTATAAAAATTTTGCAGTAGATTTAGGTTAGTTTGAGTAATTGTTTTTGAAATTTTTCTTCCTTGATATCTATAGTATTTTTGTATCAATTTTTATAGAAAAATAAAAATCTAAAACTTGCTTGCTATATCGGTTTTTTCCCAAGAGAATGAACCATCGTCACTTGGTTCTCTTCCAAAATGTCCGTAGGCCGCACTTTTCTTGTAGATGGGCTTATGAAGGTTTAAATGATCTCTTATTCCACGCGGCGTAAGATCAACGATAGACGAAATTTTATTAATTAATTCAGTGTCTGAAATTTTTGAAGTTTCGTGAGTATCAACATATATAGATAGAGGATCAGATACACCAATTGCATAAGCAAGTTGTAATGTGCATTTATCTGCAATACCAGAGGAAACAATATTTTTGGATATGTATCGTGCAATATATGCCGCTGATCTATCAACTTTTGTTGGGTCCTTACCCGAAAATGCACCACCCCCGTGTGGCGCAGCTCCGCCATAAGTATCAACAATGATTTTTCTTCCAGTTAATCCAGTGTCTCCATCAGGACCACCAATAACAAATTTTCCAGTTGGATTAATTAAAATTTCTGTTTCATTGTTCATCCATTCTTCTGGCATTACTCGCTTAATTATTGGAACAATGATTTCACCTACACCTTGCTGATCTAGATTTTCATCATGTTGAGTAGAAACAACTATTTTTGTGCATTTTTCTGGTTCACCATTAACATATTGAAGTGTCACTTGGCTTTTAGAGTCAGGCTGAATTCCGGGCGTTTTACCTGATTTTCTATCTGAGGCCATTTGCTCAAGAATTTTATGAGAATAGTAGATTGGAGCAGGCATTAGAGAAGGGGTTTCTTTGCAAGCGTAGCCAAACATTATACCTTGATCACCAGCTCCCTGATCTTTATTTCCTGAAGCATCAACACCCATTGCTATATCAGCAGATTGACTGTGGACGCCTGAAGAATCAAAAGAAAAATTGTTCCAATGAAATCCTTCTTGCTCATAACCTATTTCTTTAACAGCTTCTCTTGCCAGCTCTTCATAATTACACAAATAATTTTCAGGTCCTCGAACTTCTCCTGCCATTACAACTTTGTTAGTTGTAACTAGCGTTTCCATAGCTACTCTTGAATTCTCTGGATTTTCTTGTGAAAGAAAGTCATCAACTACAGCATCAGAAATAATATCACATACCTTATCAGGATGACCTTCGGAAACAGACTCACTGGTAAATAGATAGTTTTTTGTCATATCAAATTATTTTTTTCTAGCATTAGCATATCCAATAATAAAAAATAAAACTATTAAAAAATACGTAAATAAATTTCCATATTTTTTATATATTGTCATTTCTAGTTTTTGTGGGATTTTTACATCTAGATATTCGCTATCTTTAGAATTTACTTGATGAATAATTTGGCCCAGTGGACTAATCAGTCCCGAAACTCCTTTATTGGAGGATCTTACCATTGGAATACCTAGCTCAATAGAACGAAAACGAGAATGAACAAAGTGTTGTTTTGGTCCACTGAATTCCCCAAACCATGCATCATTGCTAATGTTTACCAATAACTCAGTTTGATTGGAAACATTTTCTCGCACAAAAGATGAAAAAATAGCTTCATAACAAATCAAAGGTGTAATATTTGAATTAAATAATTGTTCAGTACTTCCTTCACTTAGAGAGTTATTAAAGAAAGAGTTTTTTGGAAAAAATACTTTGAGGTATTCAGAAAAAGGAAAGTATTCCCCGAACGGTACAAGAATTTTTTTATCATATGTAAAGCCCATATGTTTAATAGAATTATAATATTTGTTTTGATCTTTTCTTATAAAACCAAATAACCAATTTTCTGGCCAATCATCTTCCAATCCAAGAGAAGTTTCTGGAAAAATAGTTGGAATATCTAATGAACCCATCGATGCAGTTGAATCTATTGTTTGTTTAAGCCATTTTGTTTTTTGATCAAAATATGTATGTACAATTCTTATGTCTCTATCTGAGTAATTTATTTTATTATTTTCTATTCTAGAATAACCAAAAATATAGATTACTAAAATTATTAATAGTGAACTGAAAAAATAATATTTAAGTTTGTGATCAAAAATAAATGAAAATATACAAGTAGAGCAAAAAACAGTTATAAGACTAAGCCCATGAATGCCAACGACTGAAACAATCTGTGAAAATTCTAGAGACCATGACCAAGAATAACCTAATAAATTCCAGGGCAATCCAGTGAATAAAATACTTCTTAAAAATTCAAATATTGTCCATAGGGCGGAAAAATAAAATATTCTTGAAGTTAAATTGCCCCGTAAATAGAGGTTAGCTAACTGCATTAATCCAATAAATGTCGAGAGTAAAAGTGGTAATAAAATTAATGGTATTGGAATAAGATAATTTAGATTTGGATCTAGTTCGATTATTGAATTTGAAATCCAGTACATACTAAATGTAAAGAATCCAAAACCAAAAAAAATTCCATTAAAAAAAAATATTTTGATTTTTTTTGGGTATATTTTGAAAATGTGTTCATTAAGTAAAAAAAATATTCCTAAAATAAAAAGAGGTAGAAAAGGTACTTTGAATGGCTCAAAACTCAGTGAAAGTAATGAGCCCAACAAAAAAAAAATAGAAAAGAAATAGATTTTCTTTGATGGAATAATTTCCAAAAAAGTCATTATGGTTTAGGGGTTGTAATTTTTACAGATTTTACTTTCATTGGATCAGCATCTTTAATTTCAAATGTAGTTCCTGAAGTATGTTTTATTATCTCACCTCTTTGCGGAACACGACCAGTAATTGAAAAAATTAAGCCTCCAAGAGTATCGATATCATCGTTTTCTATTTCTGAAAGAAAATTGATACTTGTAATATTTTGCAATTCCTCAATTTCAACTCTTGCACTTGCTTCAAATGTATTGACGGATGATTTTATTATGATTGGAAGACTCTTTTCATCATGCTCATCCTCGATTTCACCAGTAATTTCCTCAATTACATCCTCGATCGTAATTAGGCCATCAGTACAACCATACTCATCGATAACAATGCCCATATGCAATCTTGTCATTTGCATTTTTAACAGTAAATCTAGTACGGGCATAGATGGAGGTATTTCTAAAATATCTCTTTTTAAATTATTAAGAAAATTAGCTTCCAATTTATTTTTATTTTGATAACTGACAAGATCCTTAATATGTAACATTCCTACAATGTTATCTAAGTTTTTCTCGTATACCGGAACCCTTGAATGAGACTCTCTGATAAAAACTTCAAGCACAGCTTCGAAACTATCATTTATTTCAACGGCTCCGATATCGGCCCTTGGTATCATAATATCTGATGATCTTATTCCATCTATTTTTAATATATTTAATAGCATAAGTCTTTCATGCTTAGAAATACCTTCTGTGTCTTTCATTTCATTGTCTAAGACGGTCTCAATGCTTTGCTTAAGTGAGCCATTTGATGGCCTTTGATTGAAAAAAATATTTTTTATTAAGTTTTTTATCATTGGTTTTTAATTTTAAGAAATATTTGACTCTCTAATCGTGACATTTGCCTAAATTGTTTGTCGGTTTCGTGATCATAGCCTAATAGATGAAGCATACCATGAGCTGTCATTTTGCAAAGGTAATCATATTTTGGGACTTTTACTTTCTCGGACTCAATAATTAATGTCTCAAGAGCCAAGGCAATATCTCCTAAAAAGTTTGTCCCCTCATAAATATTCATCATTGGAAAAGATAATACATTTGTTGGCTTATTTTTTTTTCTATATTTTTGATTTAGCTTCTTAATGTTTTTATTGGAAGTAAGTAGAAAGCCTATAGCAAGATTTTCACCTGTTTTTTTCTTAGCCAAATTTAAAGACGCTAACACAGTTTGTGAAATATATTTTTTATATAGTGGATATTCTTTCGTCCATTTATCGTAATCAATATTGTAACTTATATTTACCATATCTTAGGACTTTTTATCAAATAGATCCTTTATTTGATCATCGTATGAGTCGTATGCATTTATGATTTTTGTAACCATTTTGTCACGTACAATATCTTTATGACCAAAATTTATTACAGCTACCTCATCTATTTCTTGTAAAATTTTTATCGACCTTAATAAACCTGAGTCTGCTCTCCTACTTAAATCAGTTTGTGAGGGATCACCTATTACAACCATTCTTGAATTTTTTCCACATCTTGTTAAAAACATTTTGATTTGATTATGAGTTGCGTTTTGGGCCTCATCTAAAATGACAAAAGAATTATTTAGCGTTCTTCCTCTCATAAAAGCTAAAGGTGCTATTTCAATTTCTGATGACTCAATCTTTTTTAGTGCGACATCAGATGGGATTAAATCGTATAAAGCATCGTATAAAGGTCTCAAATAGGGATCTACTTTGTCTTTTAAATCACCTGGTAAAAATCCAAGTTTTTCCCCTGCTTCGACCGCGGGCCTAGAAAGAATTATTCTATCAAAATTGTTTTCTAAAAGTTGTGAGACAGCCGCTGCAACAGCAAGAAATGTCTTGCCAGTACCAGCTGGACCAATAGCAAATATAATTTGTTTTGAACGCAAAATTTCAAGATAAGTATTTTGCATTTTACTCTTTCCAATCACATCTGACTTCACTGTTCTTGTAATATTGATATTTTTTATATTTTCCTTATCACTTAATATTTTCATTTTTAAATTCTCCTGCATAAGGTTAGTATTTTCATTTCTTAAAAAGTTTTTTTTTTCATAAATTGTTTTTTTTATTGCATCTATTAAGATATTAATTTTTCTTAAATCACCAATTAAATTTAATTGATTTCCTTTTTGATATATTTTGATTGAGAGATTATTTTCAAAAAATTTTAAATTTTCGTTATTAATTCCAAAAACTTCTAATACATGAGAATTTTCAATGTTTACAATTTTTGAACCAAGTTTCTGCTCGAAATTAAATAAGTGATTTTCTTCTATTGTCTTGTTCTTCAAATTTTTTTTATACCTTTAAATTAACAACTAGCATACAAATTCTTATGATTGCAAGATGAAATATTAGCATTTACTAATTCGCCAGCCTTGATATTACTAGCTTTTATATATACAGCTTGCATGAATGGGCTTCGGCCAAAATAATATGCAGGATTACTCGAGCTTTGATTTTCAACTAATACTTTTAATTTTTTACCGATGAACTCTTTATTAAAATTAAATTGTATATCCTTAAGTTTTTGCTGCAAAATCAATAATCTTTCTTTTTTAATTGAAAGAGGAGTTTTGTCATTTTGAGTGGCTGATTTTGTCCCTGGCCTTGGACTAAAAATGAATGAGAAGGATTGGGTAAACTTAAGCTCCTCTATCAAATCAATAGTTTCATAAAAATCTCTGTCTGTTTCACCAGGATAGCCAACAATGAAATCTGAGGATATTTCAATGTTTGGATTTACAAATTTTAATTTATTTATAATTCTTCGATAAAAATCTTTGTCGTATTTTCTATTCATTTTTTTTAGTATTCTTGACGAACCTGACTGAACGGGTAGATGCAAAAAAGGCATCAACTTCTCGTTCGTAGAGTGAAGCTTTATTAGTTCATCTGACATATTTATTGGATGTGATGTCGTGTATCTTATTCTTTCTACTTTTTCATTCTCACTAATGGTTTGAATCAAATCTGCAATATTCGACTTTTTACTAGATGACAGATCCTCATAGGCATTTACGTTTTGTCCCAATAAAACTATTTCTTTTGCTCCATTTATTGTTAGTGATTCAACTTCCTGTAAAATTGATTTTATAGGTCTAGAATATTCTGGGCCTCGAGTAAAAGGAACAACACAGAAAGAGCAAAATTTGTCGCATCCTTCTTGAATAGTAACAAATGAAGATATGCCTTGTGGTTTGTTTTGTGCACTTAGATAATCAAACTTCTCATTTACAATAAACTCAGTGTTTATTTGTTTAGGATTTTTTTCTAAATCTAAAAGCATTTGAGGTAACAGATGATAACTTTGAGGTCCTAAAACTATATCTATGGAGCTATTTTTGTTAAACATTTCGGAATTTTCAGCTTGAGCGACGCATCCGACTACAGCGATAGTTTTATCTCGCTTAGTTTTATTTACTCTGCCTATATCTGAGTAAAGTTTATGAGCAGCCTTATCTCTTATATTGCATGTATTAAATATAACTAAATCAGCGTCTTCAGGTCTAGTATTTTGTTTGAAACCCCTGCTTTGTAAAATGGAAACAATTTTTTTGCTGTCATATAGGTTCATTTGACAACCATAAGATTTAACAAAAAAAGAAGAGTTTTTCATTTGATTATATTTTTATTGTCTTATTTAAGCCACTAAGGATTTCTTGTTCACAGAAATATGCAAGTTCTTTCCTGTTATCAAATTCCCTAATATTAACTAGTTGGTGAAAAATAATGTCTACTGTAATTTTACCAGAGCATAAAAAATTTCTCATAGCGTCAACCATGGATATATCTCCAACCCAAGCAATGTTTCTTCTTTGATATATCCCCATTGGTATGTTGTTTAGCTTTGTATAGCAAAGGGTGATAGGTTGAATTGATATTTCTCGTTCATTCCCAAATGCACATTCCAACATAGAAGACTTGAATTCTATAACACCATTGCCGTCTGAGGTTGTTCCCTCTGGAAATATTATAAAATTATCTCCTAATTGAAGCTTTCTTTTAATTATGGAATTATATTCTAAAATCTTATTTTTATTTGAATTATCTATGAAAAAAGTATTACTCAATTTAGCCATTAATCCAAATATTCCCATTTTTGAAACTTCTTGTTTTGCTATAAAACGAGCATCCAGCAGTGTACCTAAACAAATTATATCAAACCATGATACATGGTTAGCAATATATAAAACTCCATTTTTTTTCTTATTAAGCTTTGTGTGGTCAAAGTTTATTTTAATTCCTGTAATTAACCTAATAGCATTATAGAATAATAATGGATATTTTCTTTTTAGTTTAAATCCAACAATATTTAATATTAATTGTAAGGGAATGGAAAATAAAATTAAAATAACAAGTAATGTTAAAATTATTACTAATCTCAAAACGGACATTTAATTATTTTTTTTAATTTTTATTCCATAAAGCTCAAGTCTATGATCTACAAGTTCATACCCTAAAGTTTTTGCAACAGTGCGCTGTATATTTTCAATTTCGTCATTTGTGAATTCATGAATTTCTCCACTTTCAATATCAATCAAATGATCATGGTGGTGTTCTTCAATTGCCTCGTATCTTGATCTTCCGTCCTTAAATTCATGCTTTTCTATTACACCATATTCTTCAAATAGTTTGACTGTTCTGTAAACAGTAGCAATACTTATGTTCTTATCTTTTTTATTTGCAAATAGAAAAATTTCATTCACATCAGGATGTCCGTCTGTACTCATTTCTGTAATGACATCAGCAATTATATTTCTTTGCTCAGTCATTCTAAGACCCTTTTCTTTACATAATTTTTTTACATCTATCATCAATTCAAAAATAATTATTGATATATAATGGCTTAGGTTCGCTCTTAACAATCATATTCTTTTTAATTAAATGGGGCAATTTATTTAGATTAAAATTTATTATTAAGATATCTTCTTTTAATTTTTTACTTAAGTATGAATAAATTAAATCTTTATCACATACGTAGGCAGTATTCTTTATATATTGGGTTTTATAATTACTTAGATTTATTAGTTTTGGGAAGCCTGATGGGTTATCACCTACAAAATTCTGCAAAAAAAATTGGCTATCTTTAAAATGTATGAAGATTTTTCTTTTCCTTCTTCGGTCATCTTCTTTTATACAACTGTTTAATATTTCAAACTTTGATAAACCAAATATTTTTATTTTTTTTATTAAACTTAAAGTTTTCGCAAATGTCAGTGCTGATCTAACACCAGTAAAACTACCTGGACCAGTTATAATATAAATTGAATTAATCTTATTTATATTTTTTTTCAGTTTGTTAAAAAATCTATCAATTTCATCTATTAATATTTCAGATGTATTATTTTTTGCATTTAATTCTTTTTTAGAAAAACTATTTTTTTCTAAAACTGCAATATTAAAAGTTGTGGTAAAATCTAGAATGAGAAACATATTATTGATATTTTTAACATATAGACTAAAAATTAATGCATATGAATAATTTTTTAATAAAGAGTTCTACTAGATTACTAACTATTTATCTTTTTGTATTTTTAAACATGATCACATATATAAACGCTGAGTCTGGAGTGTCTACATTTATGTATCACAGATTTGGTGAAAATAAATACCCCTCAACAAATGTTAGTGAAACTCAATTTCTATCACACATAGATTACATTTTAAAAAATAATATTAACGTTTTAAGTTTAGAAGAGGTAATTGAGACTCTTAAAAATAAAAGAAAATTTAAGAAAAAATCTGTGGCATTTTCAGTGGATGATGCATACAGTTCATTTTACGAGATTGCTTGGCCGATTTTTAGAGAAAAAAACATTCCTGTAACTCTGTTCGTTTCTACTGATATCATAGATAAAAGTACGAATGGCTATATGAGTTGGGATGAAATCAATAATTTCTTAGACGAGGGAGGAACTGTAGGACAACATACATCTACCCATCTTCATATGCCCTTAAGTGAAGAAAACTATATAAAAAAAGATATTTTAGATTCACATAAAAGCTTCTTAAAGAATATTGGTTTTATTCCATCACTCTTTGCATATCCATATGGGGAAAGTAGTAGTTCAGTTATAAAAGTACTCAACGACTTCGGAATTACATATGCATTTGGACAACACTCTGGAGTAATCTCAAGTTATAGTAATCCATATTATCTTCCAAGATTTTCATTAAATGAAAGATTTGGTGAGTCTGACAGATTTGAATTTGCTGTAAACTCAAATGCTCTAATGGTAGAAGAATTTTTACCAATTGATATGTTTCTAAAAAATAATAATAAACCTACAATTGAGTTCAGTATAGTAAATGACTTGAAAGGGAATTCTATTGATTGCTTCTCTAATCCTGGAGGTAATTGGAATCTACAAGAAGTAGTTAATATTAAGTCTAATAGAGTGCAAATTAAATTAAAGGATGAATACGACAAAGGAAGGGCAAGACTAAACTGTACTACTAAAGTTGATAACGAGTGGTACTGGTTTGGTTATCAGTTTTTAGTTAAATAATATCTACAGTTTCCTTGATAAGTGATTTTGTATCAATTCTTAAATTTTCAAAATCCTGAAAATTATTCATTTCGATTATATTCTTTATCTTTATAGGATAATCATCTTCGATTGAATAATTATAGAGGTAGTCAGCTAAATTGGCGCCATCTAGTGGTATCTTATTTGTCCTCATCACGAAACGATTAATCCTAAATTCGTCATAATGATAATTAGTATTAAGATTTTTCATATAGGATGCGACAGACTCTCTTAAATTATTAAAAGATTTAATTTTATAGTTTGCATCTACTTCTCTATCATTAGGTATTATTCCGGCTGAACCATTGTCCCAGACATATTGTCCGTACAACGCGTTTCCTTCATAAGCAAACCTAGAAGTACCCCAACCACTTTCTATCACGGCTTGCGCAAGTGCAAGTGAAACAGGTATTACATCAATCTTGAGCAACAATTGATTTATTGAGTATTCACCATACTCATCCATTAAGCTTTTTATCCATAATGCATCTTTTCTAGATAAATGACTAAAATTGGCTTCAATGTATTTTATTTGCCTGTTTAACCTGTGGAGAACCTCATTTTCTTTTACAATCAGAGGTAGTGCTATTTGAATAAATATTTCCTTTCTAATCTCCACAGATTTAACATCTTTTAGCTCTGCAGGTAGAACTGGAACAACAATATTTGGAACAAGCTTTGTTTTTCTAATTTTATCAATGTCAAATTGATCTACGTAATAAGTATTATCAAACAGTTTAACATTATAGAGATTTTCACTTAAATTTTTGTTTCCATCAACAATTGATTCTGTTTTTGGGACAGAATTAACAATTGTTTTATTGTATATATTACTACTAAAAACCAGAGATATTAAAACAGATAATGTCAATAAAAGTAATATTAGATAATACAGCTTAAATACAAAATCTAATTTTACATTTCTTGTGCTGAGATTTCTTAATAAATCACTCATTACTTTGTAACCTCTTCCACTTTTTTTATTTCGGGAATATTGTGTTTAAGTAAATTCTCAACACCATTTTTAAGAGTAAGCGTTGCACTTGGGCATCCAGCGCAACTACCTTGTAAAGCCAGATAAACAATTCCATTATTATACTCAATAAATTTTATATCTCCACCATCCTGCATTACAGCTGGCTTAACTTTTGAAATTAAAATACTATTAATTTGGTTAACTACTTTAGTGTCATCTTCAGCGTAGATAACCCCTTCTAAGTTATCTGATAATTCATCATGATTATTTAAAGTCGGAAGCCCAGAGTTAATATGATTTGAAATTACCTGTAAGATTGATGCCTTTAATTGTTCCCAAGTAAATTTACTTTTATTCACTGAAATGCAATTCTTGTTAAATAAAATACTTTCTACACCATCAATCTTTAGAAGATCATCAGCTAACAAAGAATTAGTGGTGCTTTTATTTTTATAAAATTCTAAAGGGTGTAAACTAATCTCATGGCTCTCAAGTATAAATTTGAGCGAGTTAGGGTTGGGAGTGGACTCAGTTTGTATAAACATAATTTTAAGATTATTTATATAGTCAGATTCACAATATTTTAAAGATTTGATGAGGATATTTAATAAGTGATTGTTTTAAATTGATTTTAATCTGCTCTAGATGCTAAATCGTCAATTACTTCTTCTGTTAATCCTTGCGGAATGATTACCGTCGGTACAGGTAATTTGCCTGATTTTTGACCTGCGAGCAAAGAAACTAATGGACCTGGTTGGTCATCGCTAGAAGCGGCTAAAACAAGAAATCTTATTGAGTTATCTGACTCCAAAGTTGCTATAATTTGCTCGCTTGGAATACCTTCTTTTATAATTAGTTCTGGCACAGTGCCTGTAAGGTCATTAATAACTTTTGACCACTTTTGAAGCTTTTCCTGAGCTTTATCTCTAGCTTCTTGTAAAATTATATCCTCAATTGATTGCCATTGTTGAGGATCAAATTGTTCGATGATATTGAGTAATATGACCCTTCCCTTTGTATTTTCTGCTCTTTTAGCCGCAAATCTAATAGCGACATTTAACTCTTCAGAGTCATCGACTATTACTAAAAATTTTGATCTATGTTTCATTTCTAATCAATCCAACTATATCATATACATCGTTTATTGTTTTTTTTGCAACCTGATTTGCTTTATTTGTTCCTTCAAGCATTATTCTTTTAAGGAATTTCTGGTCTTGCATTAATTTTTTTATTTCTGAAGATATTGGATTAATTACATCCACGAGTATTTCTGAAAGATCTTCCTTGAATTTTGAAAAATTTTTTCCTTGATATTCATTAATTAATATTTTTTTCTCTTTACCGGAAAATCCAGAATATATGTTGAGTAAATTATTTATCTCACTTAATTTTAAAATTTCATTCATGGTACTTGGCATATTTACATCTGCTGTTTTGGCTTTTTTAATTTTTTTTACAATTGAGTCAGTCTCATCTGTCATACTAATTCGAGAATTATCCGATAAATCAGATTTACTCATTTTTTGATTTCCATCTTTTAAAGACATTATTCTTGAAGTGTTATCCTCTATAATCGGCTCAGGTATTGGAAAAAATTTTTCACAATTAAAATCTCTATTAAATTTTTGTGCAATATCTCTGGTTAATTCAAGATGCTGTTTTTGGTCATTACCTACTGGTACATGTGTAGCTTTATATAAGAGAATGTCTGCAGCCATCAAGTTTGGATATATAAATAATCCAGAACTAGCATTTTCTCTATCTTTACCAGCTTTATCTTTAAACTGTGTCATTCTACTTAACCACCCCATTCTAGTAACACAATTAAATATCCACGATAATTCAGCATGAGCAGAGACGCTACTCTGGTTAAAGATGACGCTTTTTTCTGGATTAATACCAGATGCAATATATGTCGCAACAACTTCAAGAGTGTTGCGTGATAAAAGCTCTGGATTTTGTTTTACAGTAATAGCGTGAAGATCTACAACACAAAAAAAGCATTTGAAATCGTTTTGCATTTTTACAAAGTTCTTTATAGCGCCCAAATAATTTCCTATGTGCAAATCTCCTGAAGGTTGAACACCTGATAAAATTGTACGGCTATTGGTTTCAATCATTTTTTTAAAATCTTTTTTAATTCTGAATATTTAAAAGGCTTGTAAAATGAAATTATAATTAAATAAAGCAGTATTGAAGAAATCACTGAAAATACTAGAAATATAATTTCATTATAGTAAAAAAAACTAGATATCACTGAAACATATTTCATTAAAAAATTTAAATATAAATACATCAAAAAAGATACCAAAAATATGATAATTATTGGTACTACGATTTTATTGGTAATTTTAAAATAATTATTCTTTTCTAAACCTAAATGTAATAATGCTACGCTGATCCAAGCAGATACACTTGTGGCAATTGCGATACCAACAAAACCCATATTTATAAATAAGATAATACTTAATAATGTATTTAGAATTAGATTTATAGCCGTTATGTAAAGCGTAGGTTTTGCATTTTCGTAAGCAAAAAATATTGGAGTATATATTTTCATTACTATGAAACCTACCAATCCAAAACAATAGTATTTTAATGCATAAGAGGTATTTGCAGTTGAATTTTCATTGAATGCCCCTCGTTCAAATAAAACCTCAATAATAAGATCTGATAAGACAAAAATACCAATTGCAGCAGGTATAGCAAATAAAAGCGAGTAAATAAGAGTTTCCTCAATGGTTTGATTTATACTTTCCTGAGTCTCATGTTTTATCTTACTAGAAATTGATGGTAAAAGTGTAATCCCTATAGCAATTCCAATTAAAGCTAATGGTAACTGATATATTCTATCTGCATAATACAGATAAGATATTGCGCCACTTTCAAACGAGGCAATGATTGTTCCTATTAAAATATTAATTTGAAGCAATCCAGATGAAAAGAAGCTTGCAGTAAATAAGTTTAAAAATCTTTTTATTTGCGTTCTTAAAAAATTCAGTGAGAAAATAATGTAAATTTTTTCTTTTAAAAGAGACAAGTACAATATTATGACTTGCAATATACCCGCTATCACTACGCCCCATGCTAAGAAAGTAAGATAATTTTCACCAATTTTATAGGCAAAAACTAATGAGAATATTAAAGTTACATTTAAGATTATTGGAAGTGCTGCTGACAAAGCAAACTTGTTATTTGAATTTAAAATAGATGAGTAAATTGAAGAAACGCTTATAAAAATTAAAAATGGAAATATGATTCTTGAAATTCTAACCAATTCATCAAACTTATTTATATCATTGGAAAATCCGGGTGCTATTAAGTGTATGAAATAAGGCATAAATATTTCAACTATTAAAACTAAGAATAAGGCTGTTATGAAAAATATAGTTAAAATATTGCCGGCAAACTTTTGAGATTCTTGAATTAAATTTTCTTTTACTAATTTTGTATAAATAGGCACAAAAGCTGAGTTTAATGCACCCTCAGAAAATATTCTTCTAAAAGTGTTAGGGAATCTAAATGCAACAAAAAATATATCTGAAATTAAACCTGTCCCTAAAAAATTAGCAATAAAGATATCTCTCACAAAACCAAAAATTCTACTTATAGAAGTAAAAAAAGAGTAAATAATTGAAGACTTCAAAATATTCATATAGGTATTGTTTATTATTATATTTTGATCTAAATAACGTCAAAAAAAAGAACCAAATCCAATATATATCTTTTGAATTTGAAAAGCAGGTAAAAACCTATATAAAATTTGAAAAAACTTTATGACTAAAAAAGATAGAGAAGAGCATTTTAGCGAGAAAGAAGCTTTAGTTTTTCACGCACAGGGCAAACCAGGTAAAATTGAAATCAAGGCAACAAAACCCCTTGAAACACAGAGGGACTTGTCTCTTGCATATTCTCCTGGAGTTGCTGCGCCCGTAAATGCAATAGCAGAAAACACTAACTCAGTTTATGACTTTACAAGTAAAGGAAATTTAGTTGCTGTTATTTCTAATGGAACCGCAATATTAGGACTTGGGAATTTAGGTGCACACGCATCTAAACCAGTTATGGAGGGAAAATCAGTTTTATTCAAAAGATTTTCTGATATTGACTCAATTGATCTAGAGATCGATACGGAAGACGCAGATGCATTTATTGACTCTGTAAAACATCTAGGCCCCTCTTTTGGTGGAATAAACTTAGAAGACATAAAAGCTCCAGAATGTTTTATTATTGAAGATACTCTCAAAGAAATCATGGATATTCCAATATTTCATGATGACCAACACGGCACTGCTATAATTTCAGCCGCCGCACTATTAAATGCTCTAGATCTAAGTGGAAAAAATATCAAGGATGCTAAAATTGTTGTTAATGGAGCTGGAGCAGCTGGCATAGCCTGCCTAGAACTTTTAAAAGCCATGGGAATGCCAAATGAAAATGCAATACTTTGTGATACTAAAGGTGTGATCCATACAGAACGAAAGGAAAATTTAAATCAGTGGAAATCTGCTCATGCAATAAAAACAGATTGTAGAACACTTGAGGAAGCTCTAAATGGTGCGGACATTTTTTTTGGCTTATCAATTGGAAACATTATGAGTGAAAAAATGGTCTTATCAATGGCAAAAAACCCTATCATTTTTGCGATGGCAAACCCAGAGCCAGAAATTCTCCCTGAAAAGATTAAAGAGTGTAGGAAGGATGCCATTATAGCAACTGGTAGATCTGACTATCCAAATCAGGTCAATAATGTTTTAGGCTTCCCATATATTTTCAGAGGAGCTCTTGATGTTAGAGCAAAAACAATAAATCTTGAAATGAAAATTGCTGCAGCTAAAGCTATTGCTGATTTAGCGAAAGAAGATGTTCCAGATGAAGTTGCTAATGCATATCCAGGTCAAAGACCACAGTATGGTCCAGATTACATTATACCTTCGCCGTTTGATCCAAGATTAATAAGTAAAGTACCACCAGCAGTTGCTAAGGCTGCTATGGACACAGGAGTAGCAAGAAAAGCAATTGTTGACATGGAAAATTACTCAAATGAGTTGTCTGCAAGGCTCAATCCATCAGCAGGACTTTTGCAGAAAGTTTTTCAGGAGGTAAAAGAAAATCCAAAAAGGGTAATATTCACTGAAGGAGAAGAAGAGGATATGATTCGAGCTGCAGTAATATTTCTTAATAATGGTATGGGAACACCAATTCTAATCGGAAGAGACGAAATTATTAAAGATAAAATGAAATCAATGGGTTTAGACTTTTTCGATCAAATGGAAATACATAGTACGAGAAATAAATCTGAGCACGACCGATATGCAGAACATATTTATGAAAGATTACAGAGAAAAGGATTTTTAAAAAAAGATTGTTTAGAATTGCTTACTAGAGAAAGAAATGTGTTTGCGGCATGTATGGTATCTCTTAAAGAAGCTGATGCTATGGTGTGCGGTTTAACAAGAAGTTATGCGGCTTCACTCGAGAGTATTGAATACGTATTAGATCCAATTCCTAATAAAACGATACTTGGAATGACAGTAATGCTGTGTAATGGAAGAACTATTTTTGTAGCTGACTCAAATGTTCATGATATGCCAAATGCATCACAGTTAGCAAATATAACTCAAGAAAGTGCAGAAGTTGTAAGAGATATTTTTGGAATTGAACCTCGTGCAGCTCTAGTTTCTTATTCTAATTTTGGTAAGCCATTCACAGAAAGATCTGTATATATGCGAGATGCTAAAAAAATTCTGGATCAAAGAAATTTAGATTTTGAATATGATGGGGAAATGGGAGCCAACACAGCATTAAATGAAAATTTAATGAAGCTCTATCCTTTTTGTAAGTTATCTGGACCAGCTAATCTTCTTATTATGCCTGCAATACACAGTGCAAGCATATCCACAAAAATGCTACAAGAGCTTGGGGGAGGCACTCTCGTTGGGCCATACTTGGTAGGATTTAAGGAAAGCATACAAATTGTACCTCTTGGAGCTAACGTTTCTGATATTGTTAATTTGGCCACACTGTCAGCTTATAAAAGTTAATCTGATAAAAAATTAGAAATCTGATCAATAGCTTTCTTGCTCTCAGGCAAAAACTCAAATATTTGCCAAACATGTGGTAGGTTTTTATACTCGCTTAATCTAACTTTGTTTTTACCTTCTTTCATTCGAGTAAATAAGTCAACTGAGTCACTATAAAGAATTTCGATATCACTTACCTGTATTAAAGTTTCTGGAAAGTTTGAATATTTTGCAAAAACAGGTGATATCAACGGACTTTTATAATTTTGATTAGGAGCATACCATTCCTCAACAGTTCTTTTCATGGATCTAGCAGTATTAAGCCAATCATTATAGGAAAGGTATGGATCAGACTTTGAATTTATCTTAATACTTCGTCCATTACCAGTAAGATCAGTCCATGGTGACAGTAAAAATAATTTTGAAGGCAGATTCATTTTTAATTCTTGTAACTTTAGTGTACTTACTAATGCCAGATTTCCTCCTGCAGAATCACCACCGAAAAAAATATTTTGACATTGATAACCCTTTTTTAGTAACTCTTTGTAACTCCTTACAGCATCGTTAATCGCAGAAGGAAAAATATTTTCTGGAGACAGTGCATAATCAATAGCAAAAATCTGTATAAGGGATTTTTTTGCAATAGATATAAGCATATTTTGGTGTGTTTCAGGTGAGCCAGCAATATAGCCACCTCCATGAAAATATAAAATACACTTTTCCTTAGCAAAACTTTCGTGGTTTATATGAAGTGTTCTAATTTTATCAAGATATATTTCACTAATATCTAAATTAGATTTTTTTTTATTAAAAATAATTTGTTGCAAAAATTTTGAAAAAAAAGATGGCGATGCTTCCTCATAACCTTGCTGATACATCATTCTTCTTGCTTCAATATAAGATCGTTCCTCAACTGGAGGTTGAACATTTTTTACATATTTTTTAAGAAAAAAATTAAGTATGCTTGCTTGAATACTCATAAACTAAATTTTATTCTTTTCAATTTTATCCCAAATTAGTGATGCAACATCAAGTTTATATAACCTCTTGATTTCCTGTATGCATGTTGGTGAGGTAACATTTATTTCTATTAGATACTTTCCGATGATATCAATTCCTACAAAAAAGAGGCCTTCACGCTTCAAAAATTTTTTAATTGCTCTGCATATATTTTCATCTTGTTTAGTAAGTTTAGTTTTTTGACAATTAGCACCAACGTGTATATTTGATCTTATTTCATTATTTTTCGGCATTCTTTTAATAGCTGCTACCGGTTCACCGTCTATTAATATTATTCTTTTGTCACCATTTCGCACTTGAGGGATAAATTTTTGTAATATAAAAGGTTCTTTTTTGTATAAAATAAAACTTTCAATAATTTGATTAAAATTCTTATCGTTTTTATTGAGCAGAAAAACACCTTCTCCTCCATTACCATAGAGTGGTTTGATAACAGAAGTGCCATGTTTACTTAAAAATATATTGATTTCATCTTTAGACCTTGTGATCATGGTTGGAGGTATTATTTTATTATGTTTAAGCATTGAGATCTTTTCAGGTGCATTTCTAATTCCCTGAGGATTATTTATTATCCTCGTTCTGCTATTTATCTGCTCTAGAAGATGCATTGATGAGATATATTCAATATTATATGGGGGATCTTGTCTTACGAAAATATAATCAAATTTATTTAGATTAGTCGATTTCATCCTTCCAACTGAAAAATCTTTTAAGTTATTTGAATTAAATTTAACCTCTCGCGTTAAGGCAAACACTGAATTATTTTTATAAGTGAGTGAGCTTGGAAGGTAAAAAAAATTTTTATTTTTTCTTTTTTGAGACTCATAAATTAAGGGTAATGAACTATCAGTTTTGATATTTAAACTTTCTATTGGATCTAATTGAAAGCCAACATTCATAGTTTCTAATCAGTTTTATTGCTAATTGTAATATAATCAATGACTTCAATAACACCGAATACTTCACTAGCTATTTTTGTTACTTTATTTTTTTCGTTCACTGACCTTGCAATGCCAATTATATATACAACCTGATTAACAGTTTCGACACTAAAATTTAGAGAATTTATGTTTTCGTCTAACATTAATTTACCCATTACCTTTGTACTTATTATAAGGTCGTCTGCAAAATTGAGAATATTATCTGAATTACTTATTTGAATTTCATTTATAACTGTTGCAACGCCTTTTGCTCCCCAAGCTATTCGTGTCGCCTCTATTTTCAAGTCAATTGTCTTTACTGTTCCTGTTAACAAAACTCTACCTTGAGAAACTTCAACATCCACATTGAAAAAAATGTCCTCACTTTGATCAAAGTATGCGTTTTTAATTACAGTTTTAATGATTGTATCATCAACAAACTCTCCTATTGACCGCTCCTCCTTAGAAACAGTTACAACTTTTGCGGCTGTGCCAGTCACAACTTTGGCGCAACTAATTTGCAAAAAAGAAGGTATTAAAAAAAGAATGATTAATATGTAATTTTTTTTTATCATAACAATTTATTTTATATTCATTGAATAATTTTTAAATCATTTCTTTTTTTAATTATCATTTGATAAACTTCTCTTTTTGAAATTCCAAGAACTATTGAAACAATTTTTGATACATCTGAAGTATTATACCCTGCTTTATACAATTTATTAGATAAATTTATTATTTCTAATTTTGAAATATTTTTTTCTGGCTTATTTGTACTTGGCTCTAAAATAAATGTTATTTCTCCTAAGATTTTATCTCGTTTGAGAAGGATATTTATGAGTTCAGAAATCTTAAGATTCAAAATCTCTTCGTATTTTTTTGTTAACTCTCTTACAAATGTAATCTTACAATCTTTATGGTTATCTAGTATAAAATTTAAAGTCTTGATAATTCTCTTTGGTGACTCAAAAAAAATTGTTGGACTATCACTCGTTTGAATATGATTTAGAATGCTTGAAATTTCTTTCTTATTTCTTGGGAAGAAACCTTTAAATGAAAAAGAGGTTGATGCAAAATTAGAGGTTACATAACTTGCAACAGAAGCTGAGGGGCCTGGCAATGAAAATAGCTTGATATCATTTGCAATAATTTCTTTTATCAAGTCTGATCCTGGATCAGAAATTACAGGTGTACCAGAGTCAGTAATTAATGCAATGGATGTAGACTTAAGTAACTTCTTTATGATTTTTGGTATCATCTTTTTTGAATTAAATTTATGAAATGGCATTAAAGGGGTGCGTATTTCGTATGAAGAGGTCAACTTTTTGCTTAATCTTGTATCTTCACAAATTATTAAGTCTACACATGATAATACTTTTAGAGAACGAATTGTAATATCACTCAAATTACCTATTGGTGTAGGCACAATATATAGGCCACTCTCAATTTTTTCATAATTTAATAATTTATGAATATAATCTATATTGATGGTCATTTTAAAATGTTTATAAAAAAACTTATTCGTATCACAATAGCCCTTTCTTTATTCACTATACTAATCAATTGTGAGTCGGGTCAAAAAAATCAGTCTGAAAATTTCTATTATAATCAATCTCTAAATAAAAAGAATGTTACCCATAAAGATCTTAGTAAAGATTTAGACGATGTTAGTACAGTTTCTAAAGGTATTAAAAAAGAAAAAGAGTTATTAAATATCGGCCTTTTACTTCCTCTAAGTGGCGCAAATTATCAAATTGGCGTATCTCTTCTGAATTCTGCACAATTAGCTCTAGAAAAAACTAGCAATAATAATTTAATTTTTCATGTCGCTGATATGGGCGACCCTGAAAAAGTCCTTCGGAATTTATATATTATTCTGCAGAATGACATTGATTTAATTATTGGACCTGTTTTTTCTAATAACATTGCTAAGGTAAAAAATATCTTAAAAGAAAATAATTTAACTGCGATTACGTTGTCTAATAATTCATTGATGGAAGATAACAATACGTTTGTTTTTGGACTCACATTGCAAGATGAAATAAATGCATTACTAGAATACTCTAATAAAAATAGTTTATCAAAATATGTGGTTATTCTTCCTGATGGCCCATTTGGATATGCTGTTAAAAATGAAATAGATGCTTTTAAATCAAAAAATGAATCAAAAGATTTCAGATTTGTTTATTATAATTCTCAATCTCCAGATTTTTATGCTATTTCTAAATCTGTTTCTAGGTACGAAGAAAGAAAAATTAATCTTGAGAAGCAGATACAATTATTGGAAAAGCTTAATACTGATGTGGCAAAAAAAGAATTAAAAAGATTGAAAAAGTTAGATACGTACGGAGAACTTGATTTTGATGCTATATTAATTTTTGCAGAAAAGTTCAGCGATATATCAAACTTGAGCTCAATACTTCCCTACTATGATGTTGACCCAAAAAAAATTCAATATATGAGTAATTCCATTCTAGCAAAAGATATGGCATTAAAAGAACCTGGCTTAGACAATGCTTTTTTTACATCACTTGAAATTAATAATAAAAAAAAATTTGATGAAGAATATTTTTCATTGTTCAACCATAAACCTCATAAGCTATCTACACTTAGTTACGACATAGTTGGCCTAATTAGTAAAATGAATGCAGAAGAAAAAAATATAAAAAGTATATTCGACCAAAAAGCGGAGTTTATAGGTATTAACGGTTGGTTTAAGTTTTCTACAAATGGAAAAGTTTATAGAAAACCAAATATCTATAAAATTAATAAGGAAAGATTTATTAAAATTAATTAATAGTTTAGCCTTTTTAAAAAAAAACTCATTTTTTTAAAAGCTATACTTCGATGGCTTATTCTTTCCTTATAATTAAAATTCATCTCACCAAATGTCTTTCTGTAACCTTTAGGGACAAAAATAGGATCATAACCAAAGCCATTTTGGCCACGTGCTGGAAATTGAATATAGCCATATTTTTTTCCTTCAAACACTCTATATGAATGATCCGGAAAATAAATGGACAACGCACAGCAAAAAAATGCTCGTTTCGATTTTTTTAATCCCCCAATACTAATCATTTTTTTTTCTATTTTTTTAATTGCAAGATTAAAATCCTTCTTTTTGCCCGCCCAACGTGCTGAATAAATACCTGGCTGGTTATCTAATAATTTAATACAGAGTCCGCTGTCATCAGCTATTGCTGGCATACCTGACTTGATTGCTGCATTTCTTGATTTAATTAATGAATTTTCTGCAAAAGTTTTGCCATTTTCAATTGGTTCATTAATTTTAAGTTTTTTTGCTGAGATAACTTTGAAACCCATAGGTTTTAATAAAGATTTAATTTCTTTTACTTTTCCCTCGTTGTGACTAGCAATAACTATTTTTTTTTTAATTTTAATCACTAATCGTCTTTTTTTGAAATTGAATGATTTTAGCAACTCCAGATTTAGCTAAATTAAGCATCATATTAAAAGATTCTTCAGAGCACAATTTTTTTTCAGAAGTCATTTGTACTTCAACAAGTTTACCGCTGTCAGTGATAACAAAATTAGCATCAACATCTGCATTCTGGTCTTCTTCAAAATCAAGATCCAAACATGGCACATTCTCTACCATTCCACAACTAATTGCAGCAATATTTTCGATAATTGGATTTTTATTTATAATTCTTTTAGTAAGTAAATTATTTATACAAAGTTGAAGGGCAACAAATGCTCCTGATATTGATGCAGTTCGTGTTCCACCATCTGCTTGAATAACGTCACAATCAACTATGATTTGTAGATCTTTGATTTCTTCTAAATCAATTATAGATCTCAACGATCTTCCAATTAATCTTTGAATTTCTTGCGTTCTACCTGACTGCTTACCTCTTGTAGCCTCACGCGACATTCTCTCAGAAGTTGATCTTGGTATCATTCCATATTCTGCTGTAACCCAGCCAGAGTCAGAATTTTTTAACCATCTTGGTAAATTTTTATCAACTGAAGCGCTACAGATTACATGGGTATTACCACATTTTATTAAACACGAACCTTCAGGATAGGGTGAAAAATTTGGTATTATTTCAATGTCTCTTAATTGGTTTACACTTCTATCATTTCTCATCGATAGATAAACTATACTATGTATTGACGAAAATAATATAGATCATTACATAATAAATATGGCTAAAAATAAAAGTAAAAAAACTTTAGACCAAAAGAATACTAAATCAGAGAATAGTTCTGAGCAGAAGGCTAAAGAAACTGATATTAATGTTTTCGATAAAATTAAAGAAATTGAAAGTAAGCTTCTTACAAGCCTTGCTGAAAATGAAAATCTAAGAAAGAGATTTGATAGAGAAAAGGAAGATCTAAGTAATTATGTGATTTCTAATTTTGCAAAAGAGGTGTTAACAGTTCTTGATAACCTCCAAAGAGCTATAACATCTATTAATTCTAGAGAATTAAAAGAAAAATCTGACAGCCTTTCACAACTTTTTGAGGGTATAGAACTTACTGAAAAGCAAATTATTGCAATTTTTGAAAAGTTTAAAATTGAGCAAATTAAATCTCTTGGCGAACAGTTTGATCCCAACATACACCAAGCAATGTTTGAGGTTGAAAAAGACGATCAAGAAGCAGGAACCATTGCTGAAGTTGTTCAAGAGGGGTATAAAATTGGTGATAGACTCCTAAGACCTGCACTTGTGGGTGTCATTAAGAAAAAAAGTGCATAAAATCAATAACATAGAACTATATAATTATCTTAATCTTATTTTACTCTTTTTTTAAACAAGGGGTTGTACTGAAAAATCAATTACCCATATATAGGTCAAATATCAATATATATTATGGCAAAAGTTATAGGAATAGATTTAGGAACCACAAATAGTTGTATTTCAATTATGGATGGCAAAGATCCAAAGGTTATTGAGAATGCGGAGGGATCACGTACAACACCCTCAATTATAAGCTTTGGTAGTGACGAGGAGAAGTTGGTTGGTCAACCTGCAAAAAGACAAGGGGTCACTAATCCTGAAAACACATTTTTTGCAATTAAGAGACTAATTGGTAGATCTTTCGAGGACCCAATGGTCAAAAAAGATGCCGACATGGTACCTTTTAAAATCATTAAATCTGAAAATGGAGACGCTTGGGTAGAGTCTGGATCTGAAAAGTATTCACCTTCTCAAATTTCAGCATTTGTACTTCAAAAATTAAAAGAAGATGCAGAGAGATATTTGGGAGAAAAGGTTGATAAGGCTGTTATTACTGTCCCTGCTTACTTTAACGATGCTCAGAGACAAGCTACTAAAGATGCCGGTAAAATAGCTGGACTTGAAGTTGAAAGGATTGTCAATGAGCCAACTGCGGCCGCATTGGCATATGGTCTTGATAAGAAAGACGGCAAAACAATTGCTGTGTATGATTTAGGCGGTGGTACTTTCGATATTTCAATTCTAGAAATTGGCGATGGAGTTTTTGAGGTAAAATCAACAAACGGGGACACATTTTTAGGTGGAGAGGATTTTGATACTCGTCTTTTAAATTACCTTGCTGAAGAATTTAAGAAAGAAAATAATATTGACCTTACTCAAGACAAGTTAGCACTTCAAAGGTTAAAAGAGTCAGCTGAAAAAGCAAAGATAGAATTATCTTCAACCTCTCAAACAGAAATTAATTTACCATTTATTACAGCTGATCAGTCAGGGCCTAAACATTTAAATATCAAAGTAACAAGAGCAAAGCTTGAAACACTTGTTGACGATTTAATTGAAAAAACAATCAAACCATGCGACGCAGCTCTCAAGGATGCAGGCTTAAGTGCAGGAGAAATTGATGAGGTGGTTTTAGTTGGTGGAATGACTAGAATGCCAAAAGTAATAGAGACTGTAAAAAACTTTTTTGGGAAAGAACCTAATAAAGGGGTTAATCCAGATGAGGTTGTTGCACAGGGCGCAGCAATCCAAGCTGGTATTCTTCAAGGTGACGTAAAAGATGTGTTGCTACTTGATGTTACACCTCTATCACTTGGTATTGAAACTCTTGGAGGTGTCTTTACAAAATTAATTGATAAAAATACAACAATTCCAACAAAGAAAAGCCAAGTATTTTCAACTGCTGATGACAATCAAACTGCTGTAACAATAAGAGTGTGCCAGGGTGAGAGAGAAATGGCTGCAGATAATAAATTGCTTGGAAACTTTGACTTAGTTGGCATTCCTCCTGCACCCAGGGGTGTTCCTCA
Source organism: uncultured Pelagibacteraceae bacterium (assembly GCA_902577765.1). GTDB lineage: Bacteria > Pseudomonadota > Alphaproteobacteria > Pelagibacterales > AG-422-B15 > CACNXQ01. Next base: position 69,166 of record CACHAK010000003.1, read on the forward strand.
AGTTGAAGTAACATTTGATATTGACGCTAATGGAATTGTAAACGTATCAGCAAAGGATAAAGGCACAGGAAAAGAACAACAAATTAAAATACAAGCATCAGGTGGTTTGAGTGAAGAAGAAATTGACAAAATGGTCAAGGAAGCTGAGGCTAATGCCGAAGCAGATAAGAAAAAGCGAGAAGGCGTTGATGTTAAAAACCAAGCAGACACAATGATACACTCTGCTGAAAAAAATTTAAAAGAATTTGGTGATAAGGTCTCCGAGCAAGAAAAGAATGCAATTGAAAACGATATTAAGGCTTTAAAGGAAGCTGTTGCTTCAGATAACACCGATAAGATTAAAAGTGGACTTGAAGCATTAACTCAGTCATCTATGAAATTAGGTGAAGCAATGTATAAGGCTCAACAACAAGATGCTCCTAATCCAAACGAGCAGTCTGACAATACAGATGGTGCATCTAACCAAAAAAATGAGAAAGTTGTTGATGCTGAATTCGAGGAAGTCAAAGAAGATAATAAGCAATCGTAAGCAGGTAAGCTTATGTCAAAAAGAGACTATTATGAAGTTCTTGGTGTTTCCAAGTCAGCCGATGATGCTGAGATCAAAAAAGCCTATAGAAAATTAGCAATGAAATATCACCCTGATCGTAATCAGGGCGATGCAGATGCAGAAGTCAAGTTCAAAGAGGCCAGTGAAGCCTACGCCATACTTCATGATAAAGAAAAACGATCAGCTTACGACCAGTTTGGTCATGCGGCGGTTGATGGTAATGCAGGTCAGGGCGGTTTTGGTTTTGATTTTAATTCATCAGCTTTCCAAGATATTTTTGAAGACTTTTTTGGAGACTCATCTTTTTTTGGTGGTGGAGGAAATCGTAGAAGAAAATCAAACAATCGTGGCTCAGACTTAAGATATGATATTACTGTTAGTCTTGAAGAAGCTTTTAATGGAAAAAAATTTAAAGTAAAGATTCCAACTCAAGTTCAATGCGATTCTTGTTCAGGTTCTGGTGCATCTCCAGGAAGCCAACCGGTAACTTGTCAAACATGTGGTGGAAGAGGACAAATTCGCTCGCAGCAGGGTTTTTTTTCAATTCAACAAACTTGTCCAACTTGTCAAGGAAGTGGTTCAACTATTTCAGATCCATGCAGGAAGTGCGGTGGATCTGGCAGAATGCAGAAAACAAAAAGTTTGATGGTGAAAATACCAAAAGGCGTTGATGATGGCTCTAGAATAAGACTGTCTGGAGAAGGTGAAGCGGGTCTGAACGGCGGACAGCAGGGAGACTTATATATATTTGTAAATGTAAATGAGCACGAAATATTTGCTCGTGAAAATGAAAACTTATTTGCTGAAGTGCCTGTTTCCATGGTCGATGCAGCTGTTGGCGGGGCTATTGACATACCAACAATAGACGGAGGTAAAGCAAGGCTTAAAATACCCCAAGGAACTCAATCTGGTGACCAATTCAGGCTTAAATCAAAGGGAATGCCCAATGTTCGAAACGGTTATTTAGGAGATTTGTATATTCAGGCAAAAGTTGAAACACCAGTAAATTTAAATAAGAAGCAAATTGAGATATTGAAATCCTTTCAAGAAACCAGTGATCAAAATGATAGTCCTTTAGCCTCAGCATTTTTTAAAAAAGCTAGGGATTTTTGGAAAACTAAAGCTTAAAAAACTTACTTTTTCAATTATTTCTATTATCTTAAATTGATGAAAAAAATAAAAGTTGTCATAACCGGCGTAACCGGACGCATGGGAATGCAAATCGCTAAAAGAGTTTTGAGAGATAAGTCACTTATTTTGTATGGCGCAACAGAAAGAAACGGACATAAAGCTATTGGTAAAGATTTGGGACGATTACTTAAAACAAAAGAATTAAAAATTAAAGTCACCGATAATATAATTCCATTATTTGCTAAAACTGACGCTGTTATCGACTTCACAACTCCTGAGGCAACTATGGTGCATACAAAATATGCAGCTCAAGCAAGAATAATACATATAATTGGAACTACAGGTTTTAATAGTTCACAGTTAAAAAAAATTAAACTCGCTGCGCAGCATGCAACGATCATAAAATCAGGTAATATGAGTTTAGGTATAAACCTGATAAATAAATTAATTAAAATAAGTTCAACAAGTTTAAGAAATGATTTTGACATGATCATAAACGAAACCCATCATCGACATAAGATTGACGCACCTTCAGGCACTGCAGTAATGATGGGGCAGGCTGCTGCGGAGGGTAAAAATAAAAATTTTGAAAATATAAAAAAAATCTCTCGTCTAAACACAAAAGCTAGAAGCGCTAAAGATAAAATTGTAGTCTCGTCCTTTCGCAAAGGTGAAGTAATTGGTGATCACGAAATTATTTTTTCGAGTAAGGATGAGGATATAATTATTAAGCACAAAGCAAAAGATAGGGGTATTTTTGCTAACGGAGCAATACAGGCTGTGAAATGGGGCATGAATAAAAAACCTGGCCTATTTGAAATGTCGGATGTCCTAAATATTAAATAATTTAAAAAGTAACGTAATGTTGAGAGCTGATAAGGCAAAAAAAATTATAAGTATATTAAATAAAATTTATCCCAAAACTCCAATTCCGCTAAATCATAAAAATAACTTTGAATTATTAATTTCTGTTCTTCTAAGTGCGCAATGTACAGATAAAAGAGTCAATGAAGTAACTCCTTTGCTTTTTAAGAAAGCAAATAATCCTGCTAAAATGGAGAAACTGTCAGTCAAAACCATTTATAATATTATTAGACCCTGTGGTCTTGCGCCACAAAAATCAAAGGCTATCTCAAAGCTATCAAAAATATTAATGAAAAATTATGATGGTGAGGTTCCAGAAACCTTTGAAGATCTAGAGGCACTTCCTGGAGTAGGACATAAAACAGCCAGTGTTGTAATGTCACAAGGTTTTGGTCACCCAGCATTTCCTGTTGATACTCATATTCATCGACTTGCCCAAAGATGGGGGTTAACAAATGGCAAAAGTGTAAAGCAAACCGAACATGATTTAAAAAAAATTTTTCCTGAAAAACTATGGAACAAGTTACATTTGCAAATAATATTTTATGGACGGGAGTATTGTGAAGCTCGAAGTTGTTTTGGAATCGGGTGTAAAATATGTAAGACTTGTTATCCAAATAGAAAAAAGCCTATTAAAACAAAAAAGGCATAGTTGGTTATAAAAATAAAACACCTTTAACTGTCTATTGTTTGCTGATAACTTTATTCATTATGATTAATAAAGAAGTAGCACTAGTTATCGGCGCGGGTGACAGCCTTGGTTCTGCAGTAGCAAGAATATTCGCACAAAATAACTTCATTACTGTAGTTGCTAGAAGGAACGGGGATCAATTATCGCCACTAAAAGAAGAAATAGAAAAAAATGGCGGAGAGTGTTTCGCGTTTAGTTTAGACGCAAGAAAAGAAGAAGATGTTATTAATTTCATTAATAAAATAGAAACAGAGATTGGTGAAATTAATGTAGCTGTTTACAACATTGGAGCCAACATTCGTTTCAACATATTAGAAACAACCTCAAAAAAATATTATAAAGTATGGGAAATGGCAACCTTTGGCGCTTTTTTAATGGGAAGGGAAGTAACAAGAAAAATGGTACCAAGAAAAAAAGGGACAATCATATTTACCGGTGCGACAGCAAGTATAAGAGGTAAAGAGGGTTTTGCTGCATTCTCAGGTGCTAAACAAGCTAAAAGAGCTCTAGCACAAAGTATGGCAAAAGAATTAGCGCCAAAAGGTATTCATGTGGCTCATGTTATTGTTGATGGAGCAATTGATACACCGTGGGTGAATAAGCTTTTTCCTGAGTATGTCAAAGAAAAGAAAAAAATTGATGGCCTAATGAAGCCAGATGATATTGCACAAAACTACTTGATGATACATAATCAACCGAAAAATGCGTGGACGTTTGAGTTAGATCTGCGCCCTTGGGTGGAAACGTGGTGAATCAAGAATTTGACATTGTAGGTATAGGTAATGCAATTGTAGATGTAATCACCGATGTCGATGATGAATTTATAAATCAACAAGAACTTAGAAAAGGGCTTATGTCACTTGTAGATTTAGATACTATTAAATTCCTATCAAAAAAAATTGAAATAAAAGCAAATGTCTCTGGAGGCTCAGTCGCAAACTCTATTGTTGCATTAGCTCAAAATAATATCAAAACCGCTTTTATCGGTAAAGTAGGCGAAGACGAAATTGGAAATTCATTCATTCAGGGTCTTGAAAAAGAAAAGGTTATTTTTGCAAATAAGGCTCAATCAGATGAAAGCGAAACTGGGAGATGTCTAGTAATGGTAACGCCAGATGCACAAAGAACAATGAGTACATATTTAGGGATTTCTCAAAAGCTAAACTCAAATGATATTAATGAAGATGTTGTAGCACAGTCAAAAATTACTTATCTTGAGGGATACCTTTGGGATCTTGATGATGCGCAAGAAGCGATTAAAAAAGCAATAAAAATTTCCAAAGGGGCAGGCAGATTAGTTGCATTTAGTGTATCTGATGTTTTTTGCATTGAACGATTTAGAGAAAGTTTTTTAAATCTAGTTAATAATGAAGCTGACATAATTTTTGCAAATGAAGAGGAAATTAAATCTCTCTATCAAAAGGATAGCCTTGATGATTGTCTCAAGATTATAAGTCAGCATGATAAAATATTCGCTATCACACTTGGCGAAAAAGGTGCGGTGATTGTTCATAAAGATCAATGTGTTACGATAAAAGCTCAGCAAATTGAAAATTTAGTCGATACTACTGGAGCAGGAGATTTATTTGCTGCAGGCTTCTTACTTGGATACATTAATGGTGAAAATTTAGAGCAATGTGGGAATGAGGGTGTAATATTCGCCTCGAAAATAATTCAAATTTATGGAGCAAGACTATGAGTAAAAAATCTATTATGATCACAGGTGTCTCTACTGGTATTGGACTAGGAACACTCAGTTATTTTGTAAAAAACGGTTTTCATGTTTATGGAAGTGTTCGTAATTCAAAAGATGCAAGCAGATTAAAAAAAAATTATAAAGATAATTTTACACCTTTAATTTTTGATGTAACAAAAGAAGCTCAGCTAAAAAAAGGCAGTCGCATTTTTGAAAAAGGATCTTAAAAATTCGAACCTTCTTGCTTTGGTCAATAACGCAGGTGTAGCAATATCTGGCCCTCTATTGCATCAAAAAGTGAAAGATTTTGAAAAACAAATTGATATTAATTTAAATGGCGCATTTAGAGTCATAAAATATTTTGCGCCATTATGTGGAGCAGAAAAAAATAATAGTTCGAAGAAGGGTGTAATTTTCAATATAAGTTCGATTTCTGGAAAAATTGGTATGCCTGGTGTTGGAGCATATACTGCATCTAAATTTGGATTGGAAGGCTTAAGTCATAGTTTAAGAAGAGAGTTGATGAGGTACGGAGTAGATGTAGTGGTTATTGGACCAGGTCCAATAAAAACCGAAATATTTGATAAAATTGACAGAAAATTCTTACAAAGCCTTAAAAAAACTGATTATGCAAATGATGCGAAAGGAATACCGAAAAGAATGAAAAACGCTAAGAAGATTGCCTTTCCGGCTGAAGAAGTGGGAAAATTAGTTTTTAATGCGCTACATAATCCAAACAGAAAAACAAGGTATGCCATTACACCAAGTAGAATGATGTACTGGACTCTTCCGATGTTATTGCCTGACAGAATTTTAGATCGGTTAATCAAAAGTCGATCAGGATGATTGTAAAATTTTATTTACTTTATTAATAACATCATTCGGCGATATCAAATTAACATTACTGCCTCCAAAATCTACCGATGATATAAAATGAATATTATCAAATTGATCGTTTAAAAACTTAACAGCACTTGTCGGTCCACAAATTTTTAACAGTGGACATAAATTTGTTGATAGCATTTGACCTGTTCCACTATCATTTGCAATTGCTATATCAAGAAATTTTGTAGTACCCATAACTACTTCTAACCCGAGATAATTTTTCAAAGTTTCTTCTGGAAATATTGGCTTTTTTATTTGTTTAATTATTTCTTTTTTCATATGCGTTTCCTGTGGACCTAAAAAATAAACAATATTAAACCCTTTATCTTCAAAATATTTTGCTACACTCATATAGTTTTCAAATGACCAAACTCTTTTTGGGGTATTAGAACCGGGTGATATTCCTAAATATTTTTTGTTTGCAGAAAATATTTTTTTTAATTCATTAATAATTTCTTTTGGGATTGTGATGTGGCTTTTTTTACTGTCTTTAAACGTAGAGACTAAATCAAGCATTTCAATTATGCTTTGAATATAAAATTTTCTTTTTTTAGAAATATGATTGGGTTTGATATCAGAAAAAAACCAGTTAGCTGAGGATGATATAAATTTTTTATTTTTAATTCTACGAAGTGCCATTGTTCTAATCACGGTCTTCTGAGTATCAATAATTATATCAAAATTCTCAGACTCTAAGTCGTACATTGGCGAAATTTTTTTCCAGAAGAAAGGGTTAAGATTTGCTTTTTCCCAAACTTTATCAATATAATTAGAAGTATATTTTTTTAACCTTGCATTGTATTCAGTATATATCTTATCTGTCATCCAATGTATTTCAAAATCAGGAAACCTGTTTTTTAATTGATTTACAATTTGAAGCTTTAATATTCCATCACCTATTTGCTCTCCATTACTAAAGATCAATACTTTTTTCATGATGAAATTATTAATTTGGTTCAGATATTTTAATTATTAATTTGCCCTCATTTTCACCAGAAAATAATTTTTTAATTGCACTACCTGCATTTTCGATACCTGGAATGATATGATTTTTGTATTTGATTTTATCTTCTTTAAGCCATTGAGTTATATCTTGATATGCCTCCATATATCTTTTGAAATAGTCAAAAACAATAAAGCCTTTTAGTTTTATTCTTTTTATAAGCAAATTTCCCCATGCTGGACCAGGTACAACTGACTCAGCATTGTATCCTGAAATCAGACCACAAAGGCTTATTCGACCGTTGATATTCATGCGAGTCAAGACTGCCTCAGTAATACTACCACCTACATTTTCAAAATATATGTCAATACCATCAGGACAGGTTTCTTTTAATTTTTGTCTAAGATTTTCAGACTTATAATTAATAGCAGAATCAATTCCCAATTCATCTACAAGCCATTTACATTTTGTATCTGAGCCTGCAATCCCTATTACTCGACAGTCTTTAATTTTTCCTATTTGACATACAATTGATCCAACGGCGCCAGCTGCTGCAGAAACAACTAAGGTTTCGCCAGGTTGTGGATCAGTAATATCAAGCAAACCAAAGTAAGCTGTAAGGCCAGTCATTCCTAAAATACTCATGTAACAATCAAGAGGAAAACCAGTTCCTTGAGGAATTTGCCTTACTCCTTTCCCATCACTTACACAGTATTGCTGCCATCCACCCATACAGTTCACAATTTCACCTTTTTTAAATTTTTCATTTTTACTCTCTTCGATTATGCCTATTGTACCACCTCTCATGGTGTCTCCAGTTTGCATCGCATCAACATAAGATTTTTGTCCACTCATCCACCCGCGGTTTGCAGGATCTAAAGAGAGGTATATGTTTCTTATTAAAATTTGACTATCTAAAATACTGGGAACTTCATTTTCTTCCAAAACTAAGTCCCCTTCACTAATTTCACCAACTGGAAATTTTTTTAAAATCCATTGTTTATTTTTCATTATTATCTCCGATCATTTTTTTAAAATTTACCTGAGGCATATCAACACTTACACAAGTTGATGTTGAGGTAACAACAATCCTATTGTTTTGCTCCAATCTACCCTCCAAGAATACAATATTTTTTCCAGATTTCACCACTCGCCCATATCCAATAACTTTCCCCGGTTTAGTTGGATACAAAAAATTTGTTTTCAATTCTATTGTTGGTGGTCTTTTTTTGAAATGATTTTGAAATATAAAAGCTAACGCAGTTGCATCATCTACCATCCCACTAACAATACCTCCTTGGACGTCACCTGCAGGATTGCAATATTTTTTATCAATATCAAACTCAACTTTGATATTGCCAGCTGTGGTATCAGCTTCAAGAACAGTCATATTAAAAAGATCGAATAATTTATTCTTATTAAACAGCTTGATGAGTTCAGCATCTGAGATTTTTTCAGTCATATTGATTATTCGTATTCAGGTTTTTCAGGAAATACCATTGGTCCCAATGGTCTTCCCGCGAGTAAATGAAAGTGTAAGTGAGGTACTTCTTGATGCGCATCCTTACCAGCATTTGCGATGAGCCTGTATCCTCCTCCTCCAGCTTTTTCACTGATACCCAACATATCTGCTACGTTTGAAATAGCCCGGTTAAAACCAACTATTTCTTCGTCCGAAGCATTTGCACTAAAATCATTTATGTCTATGTATTCCCCTTTTGGAATTACTAAGGCATGTGAAGGAGCTTGCGGACGAATATCTTTGAATGACAGAACATATTCATCCTCATAAATTTTATCACAAGGGATTTCACCTCTTAAAATCTTAGCAAAAATATTTTCCTTATCATATGACATTAATCTCTAAGTCCTGTTTTACCCTCTCTTTTTTCTAACTCTTCATAGACTTGATCAGGAGTTATATCAAATTTTTTCAACATGACTAACAAATGATAAATAAGATCTGCCGATTCATAAATTATTTGCTCTACGTTATCTTCTTCAGCGGCCTCCACAGTTTCAAGTGACTCCTCTTTTAACTTTTCTATACATTTACTTTTACCTTCTGATATAAGTTTTGCCGTATAAGATTTTGAAGGGTCTTCATTAGCATGTGAAATAATTGTATCAAAGAGCCGAGCTAATACATCAACTTTTTTACTGCTCATTCCACTCCCTCAACAATTGCAAAAATTCTATCCTTTTCATCTCCCAAGATTTTTTTTGCATTTTGATATTCTTCTGAGTTATAAGCCTGTTTAGCTATTTCAATTGTCTCATACTCAACTATGACGTTTCTTTTAAACTCTTTGCCTTCCATAGTTGTTTGTTCGCCACCCCGTACTAAAAATTTACCATTGTATTTTTTGACCGCCTCAGATGCATACTCTGCATATAATTTTTGCTTGTCCGGATGTAACACATTGACTTTTACTACCCAATAACCTTTCATAATTAAATCCTAACTGCTATATTTTGTTCAGCAAGATATGTTTTTACATCTTTAATACTATATTCTCCGAAATGAAAAATAGAGGCAGCTAATAGAGCGCTAGCTCCCCCCTTTAATACCCCTTCAACAAAGTGCTCAAGGTTTCCAACGCCACCTGAAGCAATAACAGGAATATCAATAGAGGATGAGACAGTACTCAATAAATCATTGTCAAATCCTATTTTTGTTCCATCTCTGTCCATTGAAGTTAATAATATCTCACCAGCTCCTAAATTAGCTACTTCAATGCAATATTCTAATGCATCAATATCTGTGGGCTTTCTTCCACCATGGGTAAATATATTCCAACCTTTATCTCCATTTTTTTTTGCATCTACTGCTATAACTATTGTTGAGGAACCATATTTCTTTGCCGCTTTTGCAACCAGGTCAATGTTTTCAACTGCAGCTGTATTTATAGACACTTTATCTGCTCCATGGTGAAGCAAACGAGATATATCATCAATGGTCCTGACACCTCCACCTACAGTGAGTGGTATGAAACAATTTTCAGCAGTTTTTTTTACAACTTCAAAGAGGGTTTCTCTATCGTCACTTGATGCAGTTATATCTAGGAAGCATAATTCATCAGCTCCCTCAGAATTATATATTTTTGCTTGTTCAACAGGATCGCCAGCATCAATTAAGTCAACAAAATTGACACCTTTGACAACTCTCCCTCGATCAACATCTAAACAAGGTATGATTCTTTTTTTTAGCATTTTATTTAACTATCTTTAATGCCTCAGCAATATCAATATTTTTGTCATAAATTGCTTTACCTACAATTACACCTTTTATTTGTGAGTAATTTTTTTTCTTTAGGTTAATAAGGTCCGAGATATTTGATACCCCGCCTGATGCAATACAGTCAATTTTTGTTTGAACCATTACATTTTCTAGCATTTCAAAGTTAATTCCTTGCTTCATACCATCCCTCATAACGTCAGTAATTATTATTGAGTTGATATTAAGATCTTCTATACTTTTTAAGAAATCAGAAATTTGTAAATCTTTTACCTCTTTCCAACCTTTTGTAGCAATTTGGTTTTGCTTAATGTCGAGAGCAATTGAAATTCTATTAGGATAATTGCAAACTGATTTCTCAAAAAAAGTTTTATTTTCAAACGCTGATGTTCCAATAATAACATTATTAACACCAATATTAATGAGTCTTTCAACTCTTTCTATATTCCTTACTCCGCCACCAAACTGAATCTTAAGATTTGTATTTTTTTTTATTTGCTCAATAGATTTAATATTTTCAAAATTGCCCTTAAGCGCACCATCTAGGTCAACGCAATGCAAATATTCCACTCCAGAGTCTTCAAAAATTTTAGCCTGTTCTAACGGTGACTCATTGTACGTTGTAGATTGTTTAAAATCACCTTGTATTAATCTTACACATTTACCGTCTTTTAAATCAATTGCTGGAAATAAAATCATGAAGGTTCCCACTCGAGAAAGTTTGCAATTATTTGTTTTCCGTTATTATGACTTTTTTCTGGATGAAATTGTGTACCAAAAATATTTTCCTTGAGCACTGCTGCAGTAATTGGATTTGGATATTTTGTAGTTGCAATACAATTATCATTTTTTTGAGTTCTAAAGTAGTAACTGTGCACAAAATAAAAATCAGTATTTTGTGAAATATTATTCAATAATTCATGATTACGAAAAGTGACTTCATTCCATCCCATGTGTGGAATTTTATAATCAGCTGGAGCTTCGATCTTGATTACTTCTCCGGGTATCCATCCAAAGCCCTCACATTCACCAAATTCTAAAGATTTTTCTGCTAGTAATTGCATTCCAACACAAATGCCCATAAAAGCTTTTTTTTCGCCAATTACCACTTGTTCAAGACTGTCAAATAGACCGTCTATTTTGTGAATTGCGTTCTTACAGTCTTGAAAAGCACCAACTCCAGGAAGAACTAATTTATCAGCGTTTAATATTTCAGATGGTGTGTTTGTAACAATAATTTCATATGGATTTTCTAAGTTATTGTTTACAACTTCAAATGCCTTGTTTACTGAATGTAAATTTCCTGAGCCGTAGTTGATAATTACTAACTTCATTTATTCATTTGTTTAATAGTATCAATAACTTCCTCTACATGATTATTTACTTTCACTTTTCTCCAAACCTTTACGACCTTACCTTTCATAATAAGAAATGTAGATCTATCTATGCCCTTGTACGTTCTGCCATACATACTTTTTTTAATCCATACACCAAATTTTTCACAGATTCTATCACTCTCATCAGAAAGAAGATCAAATTTTAATTTGTATTTTTCAGCAAATTTATTTTGTTTTTGAACGGTATCTTTGGATATACCATAAACTCTTACCTTTAGATTGTTTAACTTTCGAAGATTGCTTTGGAAATCACAAGACTCTTTTGTACAACCTGGAGTATCCGCTTTAGGATAAAAATAAATTACTGTGTCCTCTTTTGTAGGAAATTTAACTTCTTCATCTTTCTGATTTTTAAGTTTGAATGAAGGTAGCTTTTGGCCTTCTTTAATCATTGTTAAAGTTGTCCTTTGGTAGAAGGAATGTTCATTCCCTCTCGCTCGTTAATCGCAACAGCATTTCTTAAACTTCTTGCCAAAGCCTTGAAGCAAGATTCAATTATATGATGGTTGTTTTCTCCATAAATATTTTCCACATGTAATGTTGTTCCACTTGCTTGTGCAAAAGCTTGGAACCATTCTTTAAATAATTCAGTATCAAAGTCACCTTGAGAAGATGTTATCTTTGGAGCACTAAATTTTACTTTCCAAATTAAATAAGGTCTATTTGATAGATCAAGCGCAACTCTTGATAACGTTTCATCCATGGGAATATATGAGTGCGCATAACGTGTAATGCCTTGTCGATTACCTAATGCTTTTGATAAACATTCGCCAATAGCAATGCCTGTATCCTCAGTTGTATGGTGATAATCAATGTGAGTATCTCCTATTGCTTTTATCTTCATGTCAATCAGTGAATGCTTTGACAGTTGTTCAAGCATATGGTCAAGAAATCCTATGCCAGTCTTGATATCATACTTACCTGTTCCGTCGATATTAATATCGACAGAGATAGAGGTTTCTTTCGTGTCTCTTTTATACTCTGCTGTTCTCATAACAAAATCCAGTCGGTTTCTATCAATAAATCACTGAATTATCTATAAAAAATGTAATTTTTAATGAAAAGTCAGGGCTTGAAGTTAATAAATAAATAGCCACATAACACTCAACATGGAAAATCAACAAAGTCAATCATGGCACGGCACAACTATTATTAGTGTAAGAAAAGGCAATCAGGTTGTTGTCGCGGGAGACGGACAAGTTAGTCTAGGAAATACTGTCATTAAAGGCACTGCCCAAAAGGTTAGAAAAATAGGTGATGGTAGTGTTATTGCTGGTTTTGCCGGAGCAACTGCAGATGCATTTACTTTATTTGAAAGACTGGAAGCGAAACTAGAAAAGCATCCTAAGCAGCTTACCAGAGCATGTGTTGAACTGGCGAAAGATTGGCGTACCGACAAATATTTAAGGCGCCTTGAAGCACTTCTTACAGTTGCAGACTCTTCTACATCACTTCTAATTACTGGAATGGGTGATGTATTAGACCCTGATGGGTCACTTATCGGAATTGGTAGTGGAGGTAATTATGCCCTTTCCGCTGCTAAAGCCCTTATTGATACTGATCTTACTGCCGAAGAAATTGCTTTGAAGTCACTAAAAATTGCTGGTGAGATTTGTGTTTTTACAAACAGCAATATAACACTTGAAAAAATTGAGTATTAAATAATGCAAGCATTTTCACCAAGAGAAATTGTTTCTGAACTTGATAGATATATTATCGGCCAAGATGATGCAAAAAAATCTGTAGCCATCGCATTAAGGAATCGTTGGCGACGCCAGCAATTACCAGAAGATATGAAAGAAGAAGTTCTTCCAAAAAATATTTTGATGATTGGTCCTACTGGAATTGGTAAAACTGAAATTTCTAGAAGGCTCTCAAAATTAGCACAAGCACCGTTTATAAAAGTTGAAGCAACAAAATTTACAGAAGTTGGGTATGTAGGTAGAGATGTGGAATCCATTGTTCGTGATTTGATTGAAATAGCGATAACAATGGTTCGTGAGATAAAAAGAAAAGAAGTAAAAGCAAAAGCACAATTAGCTGCTGAAGAACGTGTGTTAGACGCTTTAGTTGGACCAGGTTCTGGGCCTGCTACAAGAGAAAGTTTCAGAAAAAAACTTAGAAATAATGAACTCAATGAAAAAGAAATTGAAATAGCTGTTCAAGATACAGGATCATTTCCAACAATTGACCTTCAAGGTGGACAAGGTGCTGGTATAGGAATGATAAATCTAAACGACATGCTTGGTAAAGCTATGGGACCAAAAACTAAAAAAAAGAAAACAACAGTTGCGGACTCTTATGAGATCCTAGTTAATGAAGAGTCAGATAAATTAATTGATACTGATCACATTGTGAATGAGGCAAAAAAGGCAGTCGAAGACAATGGAATTGTATTTATTGATGAAATAGATAAAGTTTGCGCAAGAAGTGAAAGGGTTGGTGGTGATGTTTCAAGAGAAGGTGTTCAAAGAGATTTATTGCCTCTAATTGAGGGTACAACAGTTAATACGAAACACGGAACAATCAAAACTGATCACATACTTTTTATAGCTTCTGGAGCCTTTCAATTGTCAAAACCATCAGATCTATTACCAGAATTGCAGGGTAGATTACCAATAAGGGTTAATCTTAAAGCACTTTCACAAGATGACTTTAAACGTATCCTAACAGAACCCAAGTATAGCTTGATAAAACAGTATGAAGCACTAATGGGTACAGAAGATGTGAAAATCAGCTTTAGCGAGGACGGAATCGATGCAATTGCAACCTTGGCTGTAGATATAAATTCAACTATTGAAAATATTGGTGCTCGTCGTTTACATACAATTCTTGAGAGAGTGTTAGAAGATATAAGTTTCTCTGCAGCAGATAAAGGTGGAGAAAAAATTACAATTGATGCAAACTACGTTAAAGATAATGTGAATGAGTTATCTAAAGATACTGATCTTTCCAAGTTCATTCTCTAATTTTTATGTCACTTAAAACAAAAAAAACTCATTTAAATAAGATAAAGGTTCGTTACTCGGAAGTTGATTGTCAGAGAATAGTTTATAATTCACATTATCTAACATATTTTGACATTTCTCTCAGTGAGATGCTCGAAGACTGTTTTGATCAAGATGAATATGTAAAAAAAACTAATAATGATTTTCACACAGTTGGTGTGCAAATGAATTTTAAGAATCCTGCAAGATTAAATGATCAACTCGAAGTTTACACAGGAATAAAAAAACTTGGAAACTCGAGTATGACTTTTACACAAGAGATTTATAGGTCGGGGTCTGATGAAATTATAAATGAAGCAGTTATTACTTGGGTTAACACAGATCAAGAAACTATGAAGTCTGCTAAGATTCCAGATAATATAAAAGAAAAGTTAAATAAGTATTTGATTGATTAATCAGAGGTCGCTGTTAATAACCAATTAGAAGTTTTTTTATCTTTTATTTTTTCAAAAGTCCAAACGTCTGTAATTTTTTGTACCTGATTAAGACTACCTGAAACTACTTCATCTTTACTGTTTTTAATACATGTAATCATTTCTGAAATAAATCTCACCGTTACTTCCATGGGATTTTTTCTCAGATCTTTGTGAACGATTTCTGATTTTTCTATGCCAATAAAATTAAATTCTACAGTTTCATTTTTGCTATTTCGTTCATCTATTACTGATGTAAAGCTATTTAATACCTCATTAGACAATAAAGGTTTTAGGGCATCCTTATTGCCATTTTCAAAATTTGTGACGATCGTTTCATAAGCATTTGATGCACCGCGTAAAAAATCATCCTTATCAAACCAGCCGTCCTCTCTTGAACTTGAAGCAACTTTTGGTTCAATAGTTACAACTTTTTCTTCTGAAGATTTTTGAGGAGTTTCATAGTTATATGAGGTTTTATCTGTTTTTTCGTGGCCGGTTCGCCTTCCGAGTACACTTCTTAAGCGCAAGAGAACTATTCCTGCTATTATTGCTAGAATTAGAATATCAATATATTGAAATGCTTCACTCATATTATTAAATATTATAGAGTCCTTATTTAGGTATTTAAACTAAACTTTCAACAATTACTTACTTATTTTGTTTTTATTTATCGCACTTTTTATACTTATTCCTATCATTGAAATTAGTTTATTTATTGAAATTGGGAGCATTATTGGATCGTTTTACACCATAATGCTTATATTCATCACTGCAATTGTGGGTGTATTTTTTGTCCGTCAACAAGGAATAAGCACATTTCAAAAGTTAACATCTCAATTGCAAAATTTAGAAGCACCTGTTCAAACGATGTTCGAAGGACTAGTCATTCTTATCTCTGGTATTCTTTTAATTACTCCTGGATTTTTTACTGACGCTTTAGGTTTTCTGGGATTGACACCATTCTCGAGAATAATTTTCATAAAGTTAGTAGCAAGTTACATTCTTTCTAGATATGGTAAGCGAAGAAGTCAAAATGAAAATACCATTGAAGGTGAATTCATTGATATTGATGAAGAGGAAAAATAAAAGTGGATGTAAAAACAAAAATTATCACACAATTTGTTAGAGACTTATCATTTGAAAACCCAAATGGTCCAGGCTCATTTAAATCTGGTGCTGAGAGACCGATTATTAATGCTAATGTAGATGTGAAAGCACAAAATAGAAAAGACACAAACATCTATGAAGTAGAACTAAATATACATGTCAACGCGGCACACGTGGAAAAAAGTTTATATATTATTGATTTGAAATATATTGGAATATTCGAAATTGAAAATCTCACTGATGATGTTAAAGAAGCTTACTTACTAGTAGAATGTCCGAGACAACTTTTTCCGTTTGCAAGAAGAATTATTTACGACTTACATACTGATGGTGCATTGCCACCACTTATGTTGGACCCAGTGAACTTTGCTGAACTTTATAAAAAGAAAACAGGTAATAATTAATAGCGAATCAATTTGGGTTCACCATCTACAATTTCAAAAACTGGCTCAACATTAGGTATTTCACTTTTAACTTTGTTGTTCATGGTGAACAAAAGTTCAGATGTATCAGTGTAACCGCAAATCATCTCGAGATTTTTTATTGTTGGCATAATCATAGGAAAATTTCCAGATTTACTCTCTTGAAGAGCCTCTTCGGGATTAATCCATTTGCTTTCAACTCCCTCCACGCCATCATGCACGGCTACCTGATTGGTTGTACGGGCTATAAAAAACCTAGTGCTGTATCTTCTTTTCTCTATTTTCGGAGTAACCCAATGTGAAATATATGCAAGTTCATTTGTTGCTAATTCTAAATTTAAAATATCTATCATTTCATAAAAATTATTTTCACCTTGCAAAATTTTACTTTTGTATTGATCTATTATCTTAAGATCATCATTATTGAGAACAGTATTTTTTAAATTTATTCCCTTTTTATTTGCAAGAAGAATTCCACTTTCCTCAAAGCACTCTCTGATACTTGCAACCCAATATGAAAGGCCGTCCTTTTTTAATCCAAGTCTTTCTGATGCCATCACGTCATTAAGATGAGGGCTGTATTTTAAATAATTATATGAAATATCTTCATTATCGATCTTACCCCCTGGAAATACCCATGCACCCCCAAAATTTGTTTTCATAGATCTTTTAATCATAAATACTTCTATCCGCTGGTTAGTGTCTCGTATAAGCAATACTGATGCTGCTGGTGTAGGCACTTTTTGATAATTGCCGTTATCGCTAGGAGTATGATTAATTTTATTATTCACTCGTTTGATTGTTTTTAGATTGATTAATTTTTTTCCAAATGGAGTTCTCACCTAATGTTTGAATAAATTCTTCATGCAATTTTTGTTCTTGATCAGAAATCCGGGGTGCTAAATTTCTATTCTTGATCTTTTCAGTGTCAAAGGATGATGCAGAATTTGCAGTTTCTGACTTAGTGCTTAAATCCAAGCTTAGTTCACGAGCATCTATTAGCTCTATGTACACGCGGGCTAAAAGCTCAGTATCAATTCTAGCTGAATGTTTTTCTCTCTCTTTGTTATCAATAGCAAATCTTTTACAAAGTGCGTCGAGTGAAACACTCTGGCCAGGAAATTTTTCTCTAGCAATCGAGACGGTGTCAATTTTATCATTTTTAAGAGATCCTTTGCCACAAGTATTAAGCTCATAATTTAAGAAACCAACATCAAAGTCCACATTGTGAGCAATAATTGGATCTGTACCTAAAAATTCTAAGAACTCTGAAACAATATGCTCAAATAAAGGTTTATCTTTTAAAAAATCATAGCTCAATCCATGCACCTTAAATGATGAGTCAGGCACATCTCGCTGAGGATTAATATATTGTTGGTATGTTTTACCAGTGGGAAGATAGTCAATTATTTCTATTGCAGCAATTTCAATGACTCTGTGGCCTTCAGAAGGTCTTAGTCCTGTGGTTTCTGTATCAAGTACGACTTGTCTCATTGATTAAAGAAGGTATTCCACGCCTTTGGATTAATCAATTTAATTTTTGCAGCAACTTCTTTTACCTCTGATTTGGTATCTGCAATATTGTTATCGGTTGAAATGATGTAATCTGCTTTTTTTAATTTGTCTCTATCTGGCATTTGTTGATCTTTAATAGCATTAAAAATCTCTAATGGTACTTTCCTCTCCAACACCACTCTCGATTTTTGTGTTGCCTCAGATGCTGTCACCACAACAGAAACGTCAACATATTTTTCTCCTCCGGTTTCAAAGAGCAAGGGGATGTCTAAAACGCAACCCATTTTTCCTTCTTCGATTAGCTTTTTTATGTAGATTATTTGATATTTTCTTGTTACGGGGTGAACAATTTGCTCTAGATCTCTAAATTTATTTGGGTTTTTATTAAGAATATCTCTTAGTGCTAATCGATTTACTGCACCATTTTTCGTTGCACCTGGAAATTTTCTCTCTACTTTTTCTATGACCTCTCCATCATTTTCGTAGATATAATGAACTGTATCGTCAGCATTGTAAACGCCGTAACCATGCTCTTTAAACATTTGAGCAACAGTTGATTTTCCCATTCCAATAGACCCCGTTACACCAACCAACAACATTAGTTAACCTCCAATGCACTCATTAAATCCTCATCGATTTCAGGCATTATGTCGTGCCACACATTGAAGGACTGAGCGGCTTGATGAATTAACATCTCTAGTCCATTTTGAACTGTGCAGCCATTTTTCTCAGCGTGCCTTAGAAAAGTTGTCTTGCTTGGATTGTATATCAGATCGTAAACATGTGCCGACGAGTTGAGGCTGTTAAAGTCTATTAGATTGTTTTCTTCACCTTCTTTTTGTCCTAAGCTTGTCGTGTTGACAACTAAATGTGAGGACCTAGTAAAATCACTGAGCGTTGTTTCTGTTAAGATTGTTGCCTCTACGCCAAGGTCTCTGCAAAGTGACTCCGCGTTTTCTATTGTTCTATTGTAAATACCAATCTCACACTTCATATGTGTTAGCGCATACACAACCGCCCTTGCTGATCCACCAGCTCCAAGCACTAAACATAACTTGTTATTTAAACCTCTGTTTGCTATTGATTTTTCAAAACCAATCGGGTCGGTGTTTTCCCCATAAACACCATCTTTATTTACTATGAGCGTGTTAACTGCTTTGAGAGTTTTTGCAACATCGGATGTGTTGTCGCAATATTTGTAAGCATCCTCTTTAAGGGGGACTGTAATGTTTAAACCGTGGTAACCTTCTTCAATTAAACGATCAACATCCCTAATAAAGTTTTCTTTTTTTACATTTATTTTTTGGTAGGTGGCCACATCAATTTTTTCACTTTCAATCCAGTGATTATGAATTTTAGGTGAAAGACTGTGATCTATTGGATCTCCAATAACTGCTGTTTTTTTATATGTCATTGTTTTCAAATAAAAGATTGTTGTCCCAAAGGAACCGGGTTAATTGAATTAATGATATTCCCTGTATAGAAAAAAGGTCGCTCCCAATATTTTCAAAAAGTTTTATTCCTTCTTCCTCAATTGCATAGACACCTACGAGACCAAGAATATTATCGTCAACTTTATTTAAATATTCTTTTATCATGTCCTCACTCAGCTTTCTCATATGCATTTTAGATCTGTCTACATGCTTCCAAATAATATTATTGTCTTGGGCGACTGTTGTGGCGGTTATGAGTGTATGGATAGATCCGCTCATTTCCAACAACTGTTCTTTAGCTTCGTTTCTGTCCCGTGCCTTATTAATCAATTCACCTTTCAGATCCAAGCCTTGGTCTGATCCAATAACAAACGCACTTTTATTAGACATTGAAGGCTTCAGGGCCTTCATCTCAGCAAGTTTAACCACTACCTCTTCGGGTGTATTCTTACTCATCGACAACTTTATCTCGTCCTCATCTACACCATGAGCAACGGGCTCAAAGGTTATGCCGGCACTCCGTAACAATTTAATTCGTGTCTTACTTTTAGATGCTAAAATTATATCTCTGTTCATAAACCTGTATAAATCCTCTAAGATCTGTGAGTACTTTTACTTTTTTTGCCCATCTGTAATTTTTAACTTATTTTTCTATTTTTATTGAGAATTTTCGCAAACTTTGTTCACCTGTTAGAGAAATTACTGTTTTCTTCCACGACGGTGTATAAGGTTAAAAAGCATATAATTCAAAGCGATTGTTCTGTGTATCGAATTGTGGGCAAAAAGCGACTTTTTATATATACACAATTCCACAGGAACATAAACAACTACAATTATATATATAATTTAATGAGTATATTTATAGATACACTTAAAGGACAAAAAACAAAGCCAACACCAGTCTGGTTAATGAGACAAGCGGGAAGGCATTTGCCTGAATATATAAGTATTAGAAAACAATTTGGAAACTTAATGGATATGTTTCTAGACCCTTTGACAATACTTGAAGTTTCAATGCAGCCTGTAAAAAGATACGGCATGGACGCCTGTATTGTGTTTTCAGATATTTTGATAACACCCTATGCTGCGGGATCAACCGTTAGTTTTATTGAAGGAGAGGGCCCGGCAGTAAAGTTTAATGAAAACATAAGTTATAATCTTGAAAAAACTTTACCTCTTGCAACAGGAATAAAAAAAATAAAAGAAAATACAGATGTCCCCTTAATAGGATTTGCTGGTGGAGCATGGACGACTCTGTTTTATTGTTTATACGAAAAGAATGAACGTCAGAAACTAAAATTCGAAGATGTTTTAAAAAAGACTTCACAAATTGATAATTTAATTGAGCAAATGACACGCGCTATCATTCAACATGCAGAAATGCAAATTGATAGTGGGATTGATGCATTTCAAATATTTGAATCAGCCGCAGGACATCTGGATGACGAACAGTTTAATAAATGGTGTATTCAACCTACAAAAAAAATTATAGAAAGTATAAAAAAAATAAAAGACATTCCCATTATTGGCTTTCCTAGAAACACTAAGTTTGTATGTTATAAAAAATATTCAAATATAGAGAAGCTTGACTGTATTACTTTAGATTATAATTTTCCTTTAGATAAAGTTAATGAGCTAAACGATAATATTGTTTTTCAAGGAAATCTGGATCCAAAACACCTATTAAAAAACTCCCAAAATCTTAATCAGAAGATTGAAGAAATATTGTTTGCTTTTAGAGAAAGACCACATATTTTCAATTTAGGACACGGGGTTTTACCTGCAACATCAATTGAGAAGGTTGAGCAAATGCTCTTACAGATAAGGTCAAAATGAAAACGGCGGTTGTTTTATTTAACTTGGGCGGACCAGACAAACAAGAAAGTGTAAAACCTTTTTTATTTAATCTGTTTAATGATCCCAATATATTTAGACTTCCAAATCCCTTCAGGTACTTATTGGCAAGGCTTATTTCTTCCCGTCGCACCAAAGAGGCCACTGAAATTTATGCCGAAATAGGGGGTAAATCACCCATTCTTGAAATTACAAACTCCCAAGCAGAGGCCCTTCAGAAAGAGTTAAAAAACAAAGGCATCGAGAACAAGGTATTTGTTTGCATGAGATACTGGCATCCAATGACAACTGAAGTTGTTGCTAAAGTAAAAGATTATAATCCAGACAAAATATTTTTATTGCCCCTGTATCCACAGTACTCCACAACAACAACAAAATCATCCTTGGATGCTTGGTTTAAAGAAGCTCAAAATCAGAAATTAAATTCAAAAACAAAATATACTTGTTGTTACCCATATGATTCCAATTTAATCAAAGCTCACCAAAAACTAATTCAAGAAAAAATTGACCAAGTTAAAGATAAGAAAGTAAGGGTCCTATTTTCTGCTCACAGCTTACCCGTATCAATAATTAAAAAAGGAGATCCTTATCAATGGCAGGTAGAGCAAACTGTCGATGCGGTCATGCAGGGGATTCATGGTTATGAAGATCACGTTTTAGCTTACCAAAGCAAAGTGACACCGGTTAAGTGGCTTGAACCTACAACGCCAAGTGAAATTGAAAATGCAATTCGTGAGGATCGTGCGCTGGTTATTGTTCCAATTGCCTTTGTTTCGGATCATTCTGAAACACTCGTTGAATTAGACATTGAATACCAGGAACTTGCTAGCAAATTAGGTTGTAAGCACTATTATCGATCTGAATCTCTAAATATTGATCAGACTTTTATAGAAAGTTTATCTGAGATAGTTCGTGAGTCAGAAAAAGTTGAAAGTGGTAACATAAGGCAAAAAATATGTCCAGTAACATTCAAACAATGTGATCAAGAATTAAGATGAATTCAATTTTTCTATATAATTTATTTCTTAGCCTACACATCATTAGTGTGATTGCATGGATGGCGGGTTTATTATATTTGCCAAGACTGTTTGTGTACCACTGGAGTAAAGAAGTGGGGTCTGACTCATCAGAAACTTTTAAATTAATGGAACTGCGTTTACTTAAAATTATTATGAATCCAGCTATGATTTTTTCATGGCTATTTGGTTTGGCGTTGATTTCAAACTTAGGTATTGATGCTCTGTCTCAGTTATGGCTTCAACTCAAAATCATATTTGTAATTCTTTTATCCGGAGTTCATGGATATTTTTCAAGATTAACAAGAGAGTTCCAAGAGGACAAAAGGCCAAAATCTGAGCGCTTTTTTAGAATTATCAACGAATTTCCAACAGTTTTGATGATAATTGTTATATTTCTGGTTATTTTTAAACCAATATAAAACTTGATATATTTATCGATTACGGTTAGAAATCACCTTCCAAACTATTTTCCACATTATCATCATCATTACAAGGAATGCCTAAAAACTTAAAATTAAGAGATCTCAAGAAAAAAACTCCACAAGAACTTCTTGTTTATGCAGAGGAACTTGGCGTTGAAAACGCTAGCTCAATGCGTACTCAAGATATGCTTTTTGAAATACTGAAAACCCTTGCGAATGACAGTAAAGATATTGACGGTGAAGGAGTTTTAGAAGTTTTACAGGATGGGTTTGGTTTTTTAAGATCAATGGAAGCCAATTATCTTCCAGGTCCTGATGATATTTATGTCAGCCCAAGTCAAATTAAAAGATTTGGATTAAGATCAGGAGACACTGTTGAAGGTCCAATTAGAGCACCAAAGGACGGTGAACGTTATTTTGCATTATTAAAAATTGATACAATCAACTACGAAGCAACCGAAAAAAGTAGAAACAAAATCAATTTTGATAACCTCACACCTCTTTATCCTGATGAGCAAATAAGATTAGAAACTGAAAAACCAGCAAGCGATCAAAGTTCAAGAGTAATCGATTTAGTTGCGCCAATTGGTAAGGGTCAAAGGGCACTTATTGTTTCACCGCCAAGAACAGGTAAAACAGTCTTACTGCAGAATATTGCTCATTCAATTACTGATAATCATCCAGAATGTTATTTGATGGTTCTATTAATTGATGAGAGACCAGAGGAAGTTACTGACATGCAACGCTCTGTAAAAGGTGAGGTTGTGAGTTCAACTTTTGATGAGCCCGCATCACGTCACGTACAGGTTGCTGAAATGGTTATCAATAAAGCAAAAAGATTAGTAGAGCATAAAAAAGATGTCGTTATTCTTTTAGACTCCATTACAAGATTGGGTCGTGCTTACAATACGGTTGTTCCAAGTTCAGGAAAAGTATTAACAGGCGGTGTTGATGCAAACGCACTACAAAGACCAAAGAGATTTTTTGGTGCAGCCAGAAATATTGAAGATGGCGGTTCACTAACTATTATTTCAACCGCTCTGATTGATACAGGAAGTAGAATGGATGAGGTAATTTTTGAGGAATTTAAAGGTACCGGTAACTCTGAAATTATATTGGACAGAAAAGTTGCTGATAAGAGAATATATCCTGCAATTGATATTACTAAGTCTGGCACTCGAAAAGAAGAGATACTCCTTGATAAAGACGAGCTTCAGAAAATGTATGTTCTTAGACGTATTCTCAACCCAATGGGAACAATGGACTCTATCGAGTTTTTATTAGGTAAACTAAAAGAAACGAAGGATAACGCAGATTTCTTTCAGTCAATGAATAAGTAAACTATCCTTCCGTCTTCATTAAAGACCTTATCTGATAATTTTTAGAAATCTTTTTTGAGCCTTGAAGGTTCCATAAATCAATTATCATAAAAAATTCAATTTTCTTAACTCCAAGTTTTGAAATTAGCTTTGCAGCCGCGTTAGCTGTTCCGCCGGTTGCAATTAAGTCATCGACGATCAAAACCTTATCTTTGGACGTGATAGAGTGTTTGTGTACCTGGATTTCATCCATTCCATACTCTAACTTGTATTTTTGTTTGACTATTTTTCCTGGAAGTTTCCCTTTTTTCCTTATCGGAATAAAAGGTAAGCCAAGCTTGTAGGCAACAGCTGATCCAAAGATGAAGCCTCTCGCTTCTATACCAGCTACTTTAGTAAATTTATTTTTTTTACAATATTTAGAAATTTCATTAATAACCTCTGTAAAAAGTTGCTTGTTGTCTGTGATTGAAGTTATATCTTGAAACTGAATACCTTTTTTTGGAAAATTAGGAATTACCCTAACCTTCTTTTCGAGTTTATTTTTTAGTTTTTTGTTCAATGTTCAGTAAATTTCTCTTGGTACTTAATCCACCCACTGATGTAAATCCTGTGAGTTTGCCGTCACTTCCAACTACTCTATGACATGGAACTGTCATCATAAGATTATTTTTCCCTAAGGCTCCCCCAACAGCTCGGGGCGAAGTTCTTAACTTCCTTGCAATCTCCCCGTAAGTTGTTGTTCTACCATAAGGTATCCTTCGTAAATAATTCCAAACACGGTTTTGAAATTTTGTACCCATTTGTTTTGTTGGAAAATTAAATGACCGTCTCTTGCGCGTGAGATACATTTTAATTTGAAGCGCAGATCTTTTTAGAAGCTTATCCTCTGTTTTGTTAGGCTTTTTCCTTGTTCTATGAACTGCAATTATTCTATTTTTGCTTGAGACAAGCTCAATATTGCCAATGATTGATTTGAAAACGTAGCTGCTCATATATATAAGATATTATAATTTTTTGACCTTATGACTAACAAATTTTTTGAAAGACACGTATTTTTTTGCACAAACCAAAGACCTGAAGGTCACCCAAAAGGTTGTTGTGCATCTAAAAATTCAACAGTGCTACGAGCCTATATGAAGAAAAAAACAAAAGAATTAGTCTCTGATAAGAAAATAAGAATAAATGCATCAGGCTGTTTAGATCATTGTGAATTTGGTCCTACACTTGTTGTTTATCCAGATAATGTTTGGTACTCGTGTAAAACAGAAGAAGAGGTGGACCAAGTAATTAATGAACATCTGATCAACGACCGTATTGCCGAAAATCTCCAAATAAAAAAATGACAATTTTTGCACTATCAACTGCCAGCGGTGTTGCGGGGTTAGCGGTTGTAAGAGTCTCAGGACATCTAGCGCTCACCGCTCTTAAAACAATTTCTAGAAAGAGTCACTTCGATCCAAACGTCTTAACAAAATCAGATTTTTATGATCCGGAAAGTGGCAACTTAATTGACAAAGGTCTCGCTGTGTTTTTCTCAAAACCAAAAAGTTTCACAGGTGAAGATGTTGTTGAGTTTCATGTTCATGGCGGTCATACAACTGTTCAGCTTTTACTCAAATCACTTTCTAACATTGATCAGTTAAGACTTGCTCAACCTGGTGAATTTTCAAAAAGAGCATTTGTGAATAACAAAATGGATCTTACAGCAATTGAAGCCATGGGTGATTTAATTAATGCGCAAACTGAAATTCAACATAATCAAGCACTGTCCCAAATGAATGGTTCACTGAACAAATTATATTTATCATGGAGGAAGTCTCTAATAGAGTTAGTTGCTTATCTCGAAGCGGATATAGATTTTGCAGATGAAGACATTCCTGAAAATGTTCTTAACAATATCAATTCAAAAATTGAAAAACTTTTAGGCGAAATGAATGAACACCTAAAACAACGTAATCAAGGAGAAATATTAAGAGACGGTTATAAAGTCGCCATCATTGGATCCCCAAATGTTGGTAAATCAAGTTTGATAAATTCACTTGCTAATCGTGATGTTGCAATTGTATCAGATAGGGAGGGTACGACCAGAGACGCGATTGAAGTAAGGCTAAATATTGCCGGATTTCCTGTCATTTTAACAGACACTGCGGGTTTAAGAGATACTGAGGACGAGATTGAAAAAAAAGGAATCGAAATAACCCAAAGTAAAATTAAAGAAGCAAATTTAGTTTTGGAATTATTTGATGATCCAAATAATGTTGAGTTGCATCAGGATCGACTTACAGTTCTCAATAAATGTGACTTACATAACAATTTCAAAAAAGAAGGCTGTATTAATATTTCAGTTTCAAATGGAAGTGGCATTGATAATTTAATCAATAAAATTGCTGAGCATGTATCAAACAAATTCATAAGTTATACTGACACCATACCAACAAAGACTCGATATATCCTAGGTGTTCAAAATTCTGTACAAAGTTTACTAAGTGCAAAAAGTATAGATTTAAAAGTTAATTCTGAACTTATGGTCGAGGAGTTAAGATTAGCTATTCAAGAAATCGGGAAAATAACCGGTCATGTTGATGTAGAAGAATATTTAGAAGTTATTTTTAAAGATTTTTGCATCGGTAAATAAAAAAATAATTGATTGCAATTAGTCTAAGTTAATTTAATTAACTTATTCATGACTAGTTATGACGTTGTAGTAGTTGGAGGAGGGCATGCCGGTTGTGAAGCCGCAACTACTTCAGCGCGTGTTGGTGCAAAAACCCTCTTAATCAGCCATAAATTTGATACTATTGGGGAAATGTCCTGTAATCCTGCAATCGGTGGTCTTGGCAAAGGTCACTTAGTAAGGGAAATAGATGCATTGGACGGAATAATGGGGCGTATAGCTGATTTATCAAGTATTCAATATAGGTTACTCAACAGAACAAAAGGCCCTGCAGTAAGAGGACCAAGAGCTCAATCAGATAGAAAGCTCTATAAAAAACACATGCAGGAGGAGATTGAAAATACAAAGAATTTAGAACTCTTGTTTGATCCTGTAGAAGATTTAATTTTTGATAGTAATAAACAAATTGCTGGTGTGATTTGCGCAAGTGGTAAAAAAATATCTACTAAAAAAGTTATCATCACAACTGGTACATTTTTGAATGGTTTAATCCACTTAGGTGACAAAACTATTCCAGCTGGAAGACACGGCGATTCTCCCTCAATAGGACTTGCAGACTCACTCTATAAAACTGGATTTAATATTGGACGCTTAAAAACTGGGACGCCTGCCAGATTGGATAAAAATACAATAGACTTTTCTAAGCTTGAAAAACAGGAAGCTGACGATGAGCACTCTTACTTTTCATTTTTAACCACAAAAACTCATAATGAACAATTACCGTGCCATATGACTTATACAAATGAGGCCGTTCACAACATAATTCAAAAAAACATAACAAAATCAGCTATTTACTCAGGTCAAATCAGTGGTACAGGGCCAAGATATTGCCCTTCTGTAGAAGATAAAGTTGTTAAATTTGCAGATAAATTGAGGCATCAAATTTTTTTAGAACCAGAAGGGCTTGATAGTGATTTAATATATCCAAATGGCATCTCAACTTCACTTCCGCCAGATGTGCAGGACAAATTCATGAGTAAAATCAATGGTTTAGAGAATGCTAAAATAGTAAGGCATGGCTACGCTATTGAATATGATTTTATTGATCCACAAGAACTTTACCAAACATTGGAAACTAAAAAAATAAAAGGTCTTTATCTTGCTGGGCAAATAAACGGCACAACAGGTTACGAGGAAGCTGCAGCTCAAGGACTTGTAGCAGGTTTGAATGCAGCAATCTCCCTAAACAATAAAGAACATGTTTTTTCAAGAAACGACTCATACATTGGAGTAATGATAGATGACTTAACTCTAAAGGGGGTTACGGAGCCTTACAGAATGTTCACTTCTAGGGCAGAATACAGACTATTATTAAGAGCAGATAATGCAGATCTAAGATTAACGGAGATTGGGTACAATTTAGGGTTAGTTGAAGCTGGAAGATATGAAAAGCATTCAGCTAAAAAAATTGAACTAGAAAAAGTAAATAAAATTGTTAAAAATCAATATGTTACACCTAATGCACTTTCAAAGATTGGAGTTCAAATCAATCAAGATGGTAAAAAAAGGTCAGCTTTTGACTTATTAGCTTATCCTAACATCGATATTAATAAAATAGATCAGATCTTTAACTTAAATCTAAAGCAATATAGTAGTGAAATTCTTGATCAAATAACAACAGAGGCTCATTACAAAGGCTATCTTAAGAAGCAAGAAAGTGAGATCATTTCACTTACTAAAGAAGAAAAAGTTGAAATTCCAACTAATCTCAGATACGAATTAATTCCCAGTTTATCAACAGAAATCATTGAAAAACTTACAAAAATTAAGCCTAAAAACTTATCTCAAGCATCAAGAATTGATGGTGTTACACCTACAGCCCTCAGTGTTATTTTATCATATATAAAAACCAAAGCTAAATCACAAAAATTAGCTTAATATCAAAATAATGATTGATTCGCCTGATGCTCTAAAAGAGCTCTTGCCAAATGTTTCACGTGAAACAATTGAAAAATTGGCTGAATTCAGGGAAATGATTTTGGCAGAAGACCAAAACTTAATATCTAAGAATGATAAAAACTTTATCTGGATAAGACATTTCTATGATTCTTTAAGATTAGCTCAGTTTATAACTAGCAATGGAAATAATATCATTGATATTGGCAGCGGTGCTGGCCTTCCAGGTATACCAGTTTCGATATTATTTGGCTCTAAAAATAAGGTTTTTTTATGCGAAAATAGACCTAAAAGAGTATCGTTTCTTAACAAATGTATTGCTAACTTAGATCTTAAAAACACTGAAGTGATTCCCATCAAAGCGGAAAAAATTGAAAATAAAAAATTTGATATCATTTTAGCAAGAGCTGTTAGCCAATTAAATCATTTATTATCAATTAGTTATAATATATGCAAAAAAAACACTACATTGCTTCTGCATAAAGGTGTACATATAGATGAAGAAATCGTGCAAGCCACTAAATATTGGGATTTTACTCATGTATTGCATGAAGATGAAAGAGAAAAGGGTTCTTTTATTTTAGAATTAAAAAATATAATAAAATCAATAACTTAATGAAAAATAAAATAATAGCTATCTCAAATCAGAAAGGTGGAGTGGGAAAAACTACAACAGCAATAAACTTATCCACAGCCTTAGCCGCTATTGGGGAAAAAGTTCTAATTATTGATCTCGACCCTCAAGGAAATGCAAGTACAGGTTTAGGTATAGATTATCAAAACAGAAATAACTCAATTTATGAAGTTCTCGCATCTCAATGCAATTTATTTGATGCAATTCAAAATACTGAAATAGAAAATTTAAAAATCATTCCATCCACTGTGGATCTATCAGGTATTGAACCTGAACTTGCTGAAGTAAATGATAGAGCTTTTACACTTAAAAAAATTTTAACAGACCAAAACTCATTAAATGACTTTAGTTTTGTTTTTATTGATTGCCCACCAGCTTTAAGTCTTCTTACTGTTATGGCAATGACCGCAGCTGACTCTGTCATAGTCCCACTTCAATGTGAATTTTTTGCTTTAGAAGGCCTTAGTCAATTAATAAAAACAATTGATAGGGTTAAACAAAATCTGAATCAAAATCTAACAATCGATGGAATAGTTTTAACAATGTTTGATGGAAGAAATAAACTTTCTTCACAAGTTGCTGATGACGTTAAAAAACATTTAAGTCAACAAGTATATGAAACCATTATACCCCGTAACGTAAGAGTTTCAGAAGCTCCTTCATTTGGTATGCCTGCATTGATTTACGATCAAAAAGCTGCCGGTAGTCAGGCATATTTAAGATTAGCGGATGAGATTATAAGACAAAACAAAGAACAGGAGGCAGCATAATGAGTTCATCAATTTCAAAAAAGGGTTTGGGCCGTGGTCTCTCATCACTTATGGGTGATACCAAAGATGTCTCAATTCAAAATGAAACTTCAAATCAAGAAACAAAAATTTCAATTTCAAATTTAAAACCAAGCCCGTCACAGCCTCGAAGACTATTTGATAAAAATAGTATTAATGAATTAGCTGAGTCCATAAAATCTAAAGGGCTTGTTCAACCAATATTAGTTAGACCCTCACCAACAGAAACTGGAACATATGAAATCATTGCAGGTGAGAGAAGATGGCGAGCAGCCCAAATTGCACAACTTCACGAAATTCCTGCAGTTGTTAGAAAACTAGATGATGTGGAAGCGTTAGAAATCGCAATTATAGAAAATGTACAACGTTCTGACCTATCACCAATTGAAGAAGCTGCGGGATATAAAAGATTAATTGAAAACCACGGCCATACTCAAGAAGCACTTGCAGATATTGTTGGTAAAAGCAGAAGTCATATTGCAAATATAATCAGACTACTTGGCTTACCTCAGTCCATTCAAGATATGATTTCTGAGGGAAAGATTTCATCAGGGCATGCCCGCGCTATTATGAATAGCGCCTTCCCAGAACAACTAGCAGAAAAAATTGTTAGTGAAAATTTAAGTGTAAGGGCCGCAGAAGACCTGGTAAAACAGAGAAAATCTGGGATTAAAAAGGTCAAACTAAAGGACCCTGATACCATTGATCTTGAAAATAATTTAACAGCTAAGCTTGGACTAAATGTTTTAATCGATCATAAAGGAAAAAAAGGGGGATCAATTAAAATAGAATACAAGTCTCTTGATCAATTAGAATTAGTCACAAAGAAATTAAAAAATTAATTACGAAAATATTTTTGTCCGCTGCTAGCAATAATCAAAATAGATTTTTCACAATTTATTTTTGCTAGTTTACTATCTAACTTACACGCTATCTCAGTTTCTAAAAGATTTGATAAACATTTGTTAATAGCTAGAATAGGCCATATAGAACAATGTTTTTGAAAACTGTCTTTATCCTTCCAAAATACTGGAGGCCTTAAAACCTTAATAGCATCATCAAAAGAATTACCTTTTTTCATTTCAATTTTAGTACTTTGTACTCTAATGATATAATTAATAAGGCTTCGAATTAAACTTATCGGACTAACACCCTCTGTTAATAGTTTGTTAACGATCACCGAACTTTTTATTGCGTTACCGAACATAACCGTTTGGTTCATTTTATTTAAATCATTTGAGCTTGCGTCATTTAATAGTTCCTTAACAATTTCCAGATCAATATTATTGTCAAAGTTAAAGTATATTTTTATTTTTTCTAATTCATTTAGTGTGATCATTCTATCGTTACTTAAATTTTGTAGAATATAGTTTTTTACTTCACTGGATAACTGAATCTTGTTTTGAATTATAAATTGATCAAGTGTCTTCATGGCAGACTTAATATCATCTTCATAGCAAGCTAATGCAAAACAAAGCTCATTTGTTTCATAAAACTTTCTTAATTTTGAAGTCTTGGATAAATTTTCAGTTTGAAGTAATAAAACTATTTTTAGAGGTTGACTGGCAATTAATGTTTCTATTTGTTCAATGTGTTTATCTTTTAAAGAACTTACGATAATCAGTTTTTTCTCATGAAACATAGATATCGTATTAGCCGCATTATACAAAAAATCAGCGTTTGCATCTAAGTCTTTGCCACTTACATTTATTAATTCGTATTTTTTTGTTGAAAGACACTTGTCTTTAATTCTGTTGGCTTGTTCTCGCACAAGTCCTTCATTTGGGCCATAGATTAAGTAAGACTGAAAATTATCTTTTTCAATAAAAATTTTATCTAGCTGATAATCTTTAATTATCATTTACTTGCGAAATGCTGCTTTGAATCTTGGAAACTAGTATTTGTAAAGCATTTTGGGTTGCAGTTTTTGTCATACTTTTACGTGCTTCTTCATTATTAATCTCAGATGTTCCGACATCATATTGTGTTACACCTCGTACAACACCGTCAGCTAAAACTTCCGAGTTAGACTTTAAAATTAATTCATAACTTATAGTTATTTCAATTCTATACTTAGCTACTGTTCCATTGGTGTTTATCAGTAAAGGAGATAAGTCTTCGTCAACTTCTAGTAAAACCTGATAAACTTCATTGTCTACAGAAATGAATGTTAAATTAATTTCTTCAATAATTTCTCTTGAAGGTTCATTTAATAATTCAACCGAGTAATTACCGGAAACTGTATTGCTGTCAGAAAGCTTATGAATTGGTTTAAATCCACAACTAAATAAAGTAATTGATATAATAATTAATAAAATTTTTTTAATCATGATAATTGCAAACCAGATACCATATCTTTTAAAAATGTTTCGTACTTTCTCCATGCACCAATTGATTTATTATTTATTGGAGTTCTTACTTGCTCAATACTAGCAGTTCTAACTTGTCTTTTATTTTTATGAAATTCAAGGCATTGATCTTCCCATTTTAAGTCGCAGAACTTGATTAGCTTTTTAGATATACTTTCCTGATTATTTACCAATTCCTCATTATCAAGTACAAAAATTTCATTACCTGATTTTTTAAGCCAAAATTGCATCAATTTTTCATGTAGTAAATAATATTTTGCTAACATCTTTTGATCATACGAATACTGATGAGACATTTCTATAAATTTATGAGAATATAAAGAAAAACAATTGTCAATTGGGTCTCTTTTGCAATAAATAATTTTTGATTCAGGAAAAATCAATCTTATCAAACCTATAAGAATAAAATTATGAGGCATCTTATCACAAATATATTTTACACCTTTGTCACTGTGAGATTTTAGGTACATAAGATATTGGTCACGAGTTTGTTTAAGTTCTTTATCGCTTTTTAATGTTTCTTCGAATTTATTTATCTCTGCATCTGTTGGACCAATAATTTTGTTAATATTTGATGTTTCTGCTAGGTAACTTAATTCTCCTGCACCATCTATTTTTGAATGAGACGATAAAATTTGCTCACAGAGGGTTGTTCCTGATCTGGGCATTCCGCAAATAAATATTGGTATATTTTCTTTGATATTCTTATTAATTTTGAAAACTCTTTTTTTTGTGAAAAGATCTTTTATTTTAGTGAAGAATTTTTCTTCCTCATCGAAATCAAAATTTTTCATCGAATATTGAATTTTATTTCCTAAATTTAGATATTCCCCGGCTTTTTTATAGTTTTTCTGATTTTTAAAATAACCAAATAGAGAATGAGCAATAACTACTTTGTCATCATTGCTTAATGACGGGAGACTCAGCTGCTCATTGTAATATCTGAGGTGTTCATTACTTAATTTATTATTTTTATCTGCCGTATATGGAATGAAGTAAGGTAGTACTTTATAATTTCTGTTAAACCCTTCTACTGTTATAAAATTGGCTTTTTCGAACTCACCTATTTCTCTGTAAGCAGATGCTAAATTATATTTAAAGTCATCTGTTTCAGGAAACTCTTGATTCAGATCTTTTAAAATTACAATTGCTTCCTCAGGTTTACTATTAATAACTAGAGCTTTAGCATGTTGATTCCTCGTAAAAGGATTTTTGGGTTGAAGTGCTAATGCCCTTGAGGAAAATTCAAGGGCTTTGCGTGGATAATTCAATTTATGATACAAGCTTGCTAAATTGTTTATTGACGAAATATAGTTACCGTTTATTTCCAAAGATCGATGGTAGCATTTTTTTGCAAGTTCATAATTTTTATTTTTTGCGTGAACCGTCCCAAGATTATTCAAAGCTTCAAATCCATTTGGATTTACCTGAATCGACTTTAAAAAGAAATTATATGCTTTTTCATTGTCCCCTTGATCTTGAAAAAGTATTCCTAAATGACGTAAAACATCGTAATTGTTTGGATCTATTGAAAGTAAATTATTATATAAATTATGAGCGTCTTCATATTTTTTATCGGTATGTAATTGTATGGCTAGTAATAATTTTCTATGAAAAGTATTTTTTGACTGATTTTTTTTCTGCTTCCTTCGCTCGTGTCTATTCATTAATCTATCACAATATTAAGAATTCTGTTTTTCACGTAAATTGATTTTAATATATTTTTTCCTACCAAGGCATCATTAATATTTTTGATATTCGTTAATCGAGAATAAATTTCTTTTTCGGAACAGTCTTTTTCAACACTTAATTCGCCCCTTCTTTTACCATTGATTTGAATTACGACAGTTACATCACTGCTTTCTAAGTACTTCTCATTGACTTTGGGCCATGCTTGTTCCGAGAGTGAATTTTGACCTCCAGTCAATGACCAGCACTCCTCCGCTAAATGAGGCACCATTGGCTCAATGACGCGCAATAGAATTCTTAGGCACTCGCCTAATGCTAGCTTATCACCCTGATCAGCAATATTAAATTTTGATATTGCATTTACCATTTCAAAGACTTTTGCTATCGCAACGTTCATTTGAAAATTTTCTAAACTATTTGTTATTGAGTGAAGATTTTGATGAAAAACTTTTATTAACTCATGACCATTTTTAGAATAATCCTCATTTTCGTTAGGCAGCTTGAGAAGTTCTTTATAAAGGTTCACAATTGACCATATTTTTTGGCATATTTTCCAAGCTCCATTAATACCGGACTCGGACCAGTTAATATCCTTTTCAGGGGGGCTATCAGAGAGCATAAACCATCTGGCCGAGTCTGCTCCGTAAGACTCAATGATTGATTGTGGGTCGATTACATTCTTTTTTGATTTAGACATAGACTCAATTGGTCCTTCTTGTACCTTTTCACCAGTAGATACTTGGTAAAATTCACCATCTCTTTTTTCTAAATCTTCAGGATAAACCCAAGCTTTTGATTCATTTTGATAAGTATTATGACAGACCATACCTTGGGTAAAAAGACTTTTGAATGGTTCATCAATGTTTTTTATTTTAAGTGCTTTTGTAAAAAAGCGAGAATAAAGTAAGTGTAAAATAGCGTGTTCTACTCCCCCAACATATTGATCCACGGGCATCCAATAATTTATTTCATCATCATTGAAAGGCGCGTTTGGATTTGCTGGTGAACAAAATCTCAAAAAATACCAGGCAGAGTCAACAAATGTATCAAGAGTATCCGTTTCTCGAATTGCATTCATTCCCGTGTGTGGACATTTTGTGTATTTCCATGTTGGATGGTTATCTAGTGGATTTCCTGGTAAACTGAAATTTATATCTTCAGGAAGTTTGAGAGGGAGTTCATTCTCTGGTACAGTAACTACTTTACCATCCTCCCTGTACATAATTGGTATTGGACAACCCCAATACCTTTGTCTGGAAATACCCCAATCTCTTAATCTATAGTTAATAGTTTTTTCACCTGTTTTAGTACTTTCTATTTTTTTAATTACTTCTTTCTTTGCATCATCAATAGATAGCCCATCTAAGAATTCCGAATTCATTAATGTTCCATTGCCAACATAAGCATTTTTCTCATCAAATGTAGTTTGGTCATCAGGTTTGATAACCTGTATAATATCCAAATTATATTTATTTGCGAAATCCAAATCTCTTTGGTCATGGGCAGGGCAACCATAAATCGCTCCAGATCCATAATCCATAAGGATAAAGTTAGCTATGTAAACAGGTAGTAACTTACTTTTTATGAATGGATGTTTGATTGAAATCTGAGTTTTAATTCCAATTTTTTCATTTTTAGCAATAGCCTCTTCACTTATTTTTTGGCTTCTCAGTTTATTAATTTCTTCTAACAAGGAATTATCATTTTCAATTATCTCATCTACAAGCGGATGAAAAGGTGAGAGAGCACAAAATGTTGCTCCAAAAATTGTGTCTGGCCTAGTTGTAAAAATTTTAATTTTATTAGTTTTTAGGTCATTATTCGCAGAATTTATCTCAAAATCTATTTCACATCCGATGGATTTGCCGATCCAGTTTTTTTGCATTGTTTTGACTTTATCTGGCCATCCTTCCATACCACTCAAAGAACTTAGAAGACTGTCAGCAAAATTAGTAATCCTAAAAAACCATTGCGATAATTTTTTTTGTTCAACATCAGCTCCCGATCGCCATCCTTTACCATCAATCACTTGTTCATTTGCAAGTACAGTATTTTCAACAGGATCCCAATTAACTAATGATTCTTTTTTATAAATAAGATCTTCTTGATAGAATCTTAGAAAAAGTTTTTGTTGTTGATGGTAATACGACTCATCGCATGTAGAGAGTTCTCTCGACCAATCAAGTGAAAGACCCATATGTTTTAATTGTAATTTCATTGCAGAAATATTTTCATATGTCCAAGTCTTTGGTGATGTTTCATTTTCAATCGCTGCATTTTCTGCAGGCAATCCAAATGCATCCCAGCCCATTGGATGCATTACATTGTAACCTTGTGCTCTTTTAAATCTGGCTATCACATCACCTAAAGTATAATTTCGCACGTGGCCCATGTGGATCTTTCCAGACGGATATGGAAACATTTCAAGGATATAATATTTTTTTTTGTTCTTAATTACTTCACTCTTAAAAGTGTTTTGACTTTCCCAAAAGGACTGCCATTTCTTTTCTGCGACTTTGAAATTATATTTTTCTGACATTAATTAATGTTACATTAATTTAAAGTTCAGATGCAATTTGCAGGGCACGCGCCTCTTCTAAAATACTTTGTTGAATTTTTTTAGCTTGAGCATCATCTTGTCCGAGATCAACCCATCGGTTATTTTCATATATTTGCCTAAATAGTTTTACATCTAAACTATCATCATTTAGTTCTTCATTGATTACTCTTACATTAATTTTTATTCTCTCATTCCCACCATCTAGACTATACCAATCCGTAACGATTACTCCGGATGAAATATCAACCGAAGCTAGTGGCATGAAATCAAGTTTGTCTAAAGCAGCTTGAAATGCAATTACATTGAAAGATAAGTCAGTTGAGGATCTACCACTTAATAAGCTTCCTAAATCAAAGCCAGATCGATCACTGTCCAAGATTGTACTACCCTCAGGTAAATTGATGTCCCTTTTTTCAATTTTTTTTGACATTTGATCCTCAGATTCAACATCTGATTGATAATCCTGAAACTGAGCGCATGCAGTCACAAAGAAAAAAAGGACGAAAAGGTATAAAAATTTCATAAATTAGGCTTTACTTTGTTGTTTTTCTGAAATTATGGATCTTTAAAAATATAACCATGAATTAAATGAATTTTCTTATATTTTCAACATTTTTAAAGTGTTGCTAAAAAGTCACTATACTTAAATAAAATGTTGCATAAATAATTTTTCTTTTAAAAAATCGCTGTTTTTTGATAAATATAGTTTCAGTTAAATTTAACTATGATCAATTATCATATGAAAGGAATAAATTATGAATAGATCAAAAATTATAGCATCGACCGCTATAGCTTCAGTAATGGCTGCTTCTTCAGCACATGCTGCAATGACGGTAAACGGTCTTTTTGCTGGAACATTAACAGACAATGATGGTGGTTTAGAATCATCTTTTTCAACAAACTCTGTTTATGTTTCTTACAGTGACACAATGGATAACGGTATGGGTGTTTCTGTAGCTATGTCATTGACTGCTTCAGGACTTGTTACTGACGTTAACCTTGACACTGGCATGGGAACAATTGGCCTAGGAAATGGTCAAGACTCAGCTGTTGACGCAATGGACGGATCTCCAGCTTGTTTCTCACTTAACGCTTGCGGCTCTGCATTGAGCGGTAAAGACGGTGGTGCTGGAACATACGCTGATGGTGACTCTGCGTCTGGCAATTCAATCATGTACACATCTCCATCTTTAGGTGGGTTTACAGTAAAAGTTTCAAGAGGTATGGCTACTTCTGATACTGCTGCTGTTCCATCAACTGCTGGTACTTGTGTTAATGATGTTGACGCTTCAGTAAGAGGTATTCTAGCTGGTCAAGAGTGTGTTGCAGGTGAAACAAGAACTTCTGG
Organism: uncultured Pelagibacteraceae bacterium; assembly: GCA_902577765.1. Lineage (GTDB taxonomy): Bacteria > Pseudomonadota > Alphaproteobacteria > Pelagibacterales > AG-422-B15 > CACNXQ01. The sequence continues at coordinate 107,037 of CACHAK010000003.1, forward strand.
TTCAGCTGCTACTGCTACTGTTAACGGTCTAGAGCCTACAATGTCATATGCAATCAAAGGTTCAATCTTGGGAGCAACAGTTGGTGCTGGTATATCTCAAATTGATTACACTGGCGGTTCTGCAAGTGACGTTGATCCAAGCTTCGTAACTGTTGGTTACTCAATTGCTGGCTTAAGCTTAGGTTATGCAATGTACGACAGTGACAACGGCATGGAAGAGACTCAAATGGGTGTTGGTACATCTGCTATGGGAATGAATATCGGTGTTACATTCGCTGATAAAGATTTCACTACAGACACTGACTACATGAGAGTATCTATGTCAAAAGGTATGGGTGCTGCATCATTCGGTATAGATTATACTGAAACAGATGTATCTGGTACTGATACTGGTGATACTGATGTTTGGAACTTCATGTATGTAGTTGGTTTCTAATCAACCAAAGTTCTAAACTTAAGAAAGCGCCTTGCATTAATTTGCAAGGTGCTTTTTTCTTTATAAGATGACCCTTTATTTAGATTTTAAAAAAAACTTTGAAGAAGCTGTTGCAGATGCAAATCGTGCAGTTGATGAAGTTGAACTAATTGCTGTTAGCAAAAAAAAAAGTAAAGAAGATATACAAAAAGTAATTGATCTTAACCACATATCATTTGGTGAAAACCAAATTCAAGAAATTGAAAAAAAGTGGGTTGATCTTAAAAATGATAATGCGGACATAAAACTTCATTATATTGGAAATATTCAAAGTAGAAAAGTTAGCTCAATCTTTAATCATTGCGCAGTTATTCATTCATTAGATAGGATTAAGATAGTTAAATTGTTCAATGATCTTGAAAAAAATCAGAAAATAAAGAGACAATATTTCATTCAAGTAAATACAGGAGATGAGGATCAGAAATCAGGTGTGTTTTTGAATGAAGCTCGCGATTTTATTAACAATTGTCGAGATAACTATGACTTAGACATAAAAGGCCTTATGTGTATTCCTCCAATTGATCATGACCCTGAAACACATTTTTTAAAATTAAGAGATCTTGGTGAGACTTTTAAATTACCAATGCTAAGCATGGGTATGTCAAATGATTACAAAATTGCTATAAGATGTGGTGCAACACATATTAGAATTGGTACACAAATTTTTGGAAAAAGAATTTAAGCCTCTATAGTTATTTTCGTTTCATGTGTAATCTTATTTATAACTTCGATTAAATCTTCTTTATTAAGAGCAATGCAGCCTTCTGTAGAAAGAAAGCCTTCCTTTGCAACGTGTAAAAAAATTGCACTACCTAAAGACTTAATAATCGGAGATGAATTGTAGTCAATTACACAGACAATGTCATAGAGATTATCATCTCTATAGAGCTTCTCCGCACTTTCTATAAAAGGAAACTGAATATGTTGATTGTAAAATATGCTGTTAGAGTCGTCACACCATCCATCTGTCTGATGAATTATCTGAGTATTTATTTTTAAGTTTAGCTTTCCGACTTTATCTTGTCTGTAAAAAATTTTTGTAAAAGAGAAGGTCCCAGCGGGAGTTTTTAAATCCCCTTCTTTTTTATCTGATGAAATCCCATTAGCACCAATTGCACATTGATATTTTTTACCATCTGCATAAAAATAATTATTTTTTACTAATATATCCATTTCAGTTATTATAAATCTGGTTTATTTAATGAGCAAAATATTAATTCCTGTAATCCTTAACAATTCTTCTTTGCAGTCTTATATTAATGAAATAAGTAATGGTTTCATTGAAGATAGATTTAATTTAAAATGCTATCAAACACCTCAATATATTGATGAAAAAAGTGAATACATCATTACCGACGAAAAGTATCTTTCTGATATAGAGAAAAAATTTAAAAATTTAAAAAAAATATTTTTATTTAATTATTCAAATAAAAAAGTTTCTTTAACAAATTCAAAAGCAGAGCTGATTATTTTTGATTTACCTTTCAAATTCAGTGATATTATTAGCGCGATAAATAATACTATTTTACATTCTCGTGCATATGAAGAAAAATTAATAAAATTTAATAATTTTGTCTATGACCCAAGATTAAGAAAATTATATGATAAGGTTTTATCAATTAGATTTACTGAAAAAGAAGCACAAATCTTTCAGTATCTTCTTCAAAATAAGAACACAAACATTCGAAAGAAAAAATTGCTCAATGAGGTCTGGAAATACGACGAGAGTATAGATACGCACACTCTAGAGACACATATTTATTCAATAAGAAAAAAAATTGACACAAAGCTTAAAATAAGAAACTTAATTGTATTTGAAGAAGACAGGGGATATTCAATTAATCTTTCTCTACTTTAAGTGTTATACATTTAAGAGTAAGTGCTCTCTCTCCCAGGCACTGATTACATTTTGGTATGCGTCGTGTTCAGTTTGCTTGATTTCTGTAAAGAGTGTGACAAATTCTTTTCCCAAAGTTTCAGATAGTTCATTACTCACCTTTAATCTCTTAAGAGCATCAGGTAAATATTTCGGAATGTTATGGCGCCTCTCAAAGGCATCTCCCGCTATCGGTTTTTCTGCTTCAATCTTTTCTCTCAAGCCAAGCAGTCCACATGCTAAAGAGGCGGCAATTGCAAGGTATGGGTTCGTATCAGCACCTGGAATACGATTCTCAATTCTTCTCGAGTTTTGTTGTGAAGTTGGAACCCTAAAAGCTACAGTTCTATTTTCTATACCCCAATGAGTGTTAATTGGTGCCGACGCATCAATTACAAACCGTCTATAGGAATTTACGTATGGCGCAAAAAGCAACATGGCGTCAGGTAAGTAAGTCTGAAGACCGCCAATATAATTAAAGAATTCTTTAGAGTTATTGCCATCTTTATCACAAAATAAATTCTCGTTAGTCTTACAGGATACTAAATTTTGATGAATATGCATGGAGCTTCCTGGCTGGCCTTGATAGGGCTTTGCCATGAACGTTGCATGGATTCCGTGCTTTAATGCCACTTGTCTTACTGCCCGTTTAAACATAAATGCTTGATCAGCTAAGGCTAATGGATCACCATGGTTTAAATTGATTTCGATTTGAGATGGCCCTGATTCATGAACTAATGTATCAACGCCGATATCCATAAGTTCACAATAGTCATAGATATCATCCGTTAGGGAGTCAAATTCATTAACTGCATCTATTCCAAAAACTCTACTCCCGGTTTCTCTACGACCTGATTTACCCACGGGAGTTTTTAGGGGCAGATCTGGATCAAGATTTTGTTCACACAAATAAAATTCTAATTCAGGAGCAACCACTGCTTTCAGATTGTCTTTTTTTAATTCGTTGATGATGTTTATTAAAACTTGTCTTGGTGCAATTTCTGACGGCTCATTAGAACCATATTTTAAATCACAAATTATTTGTGCAGTTGGCTCTTTATTCCAAGGGATTTTTCTAAGTGTTGATAAGTCAGGAGACATAAATAAATCTTCTTCAACATAGTCAATGACCTCACTCTCATAGACCCATTTTCCAGAAACTGTTTGTCCGAATACAGAATCTGCAAGTTTTAAGCTTTGATCTTCAATTGATTTAATGAACCTCTGTACAGGAAGAATTTTACCTTTAGATGAGCCTGCCATATCAGGAAAGACGCATTCAACTTCAGAAATCTTATTTGTCTTAAGCCATAGCTTAAGATCATTAATGGTGTTAACAGTCATAACGATTGTACTTTTTGGTAACCTGCCTGCAGTTTAATCTTTTCTGTATTTTACTGCGAATATATTTTGGCTTATAAATATATTTTTTTTTATATTTGTAAACTCTAAAACAGTTTTATTGCTAAATTCGTCATAAATTTCCCATTTTTCTAAGTCTAGAGTGTCCTTATCAAAGTAAAGAGTAATTTTGTTTTCAGAGTCATTATTTTTTAACTTAATGGATAACTTATATTTAGATTCAAGTGTCTCAAATTTTACAATCTGAAATTCTTCATTTATTTTAAACTGATATGATAAAAGTTTTTTTAATATATTATTGCCAATAGCATAACTGTTGGTTTGATATCCCTCCTTATCAACAATTCTCAAAAGACTCCTATTGGTAATTACTGTCTCGTTTTCATTATCATAAAAAAATTTTGACTGATAGGGCTTAAGAAAATAAAAATCACCCGTTGAAATTTCTTCATTAGGATCAACTTGTACAAATTTACCCGACATGGAGTTAATTTGATTCCAGTGTTCTTCAATTTTTAAAATTATTTCTTCAGTGTATGCATTCTCAATGGAAAAAATAAAAAGAAAAAAAGTAAAAAAAATTTTTTTCATTAATTATTTAGTTTTTCAAAATTTATCTCACGCTTTCCAACATGATTAGCAGAACTAATGAAACCTTGATCCTCAAGTTGATCAATGATTCTTGCTGCACGATTGTACCCGATTTGTAATTTTCTTTGTAACAAGCTAGTGGAAGCTCTTCCTTCCTTTTTAATGATTTCAAGGCTTTCCTTAAATAAAGCATCTTGCTCAACTTCAGAAACGATATCCAAATTATTTCCATTTTCTTCTTCCTTAAGGATTGCATCATCATATTCAGGGTTTCCATGCTTCTGTAGCGATTTAACAATATTTTCAATCTCCTGATCAGATATGAATGGCCCATGAATTCGATTTGTAATACCTCCCGCTGTCATCATCAGCATATCTCCCTTGCCTAAAAGTCTTTCAGCTCCCTCGTCACCTAAAATAGTTCGACTATCAAACTTAGAGCTGACTTGAAAACTTATTCTGCTCGGAAAGTTTGCTTTGATTGTCCCAGTTATTACGTCAACACTTGGCCTCTGAGTCGCCATGATTAAATGAATACCAGCTGCCCTAGCCATTTGAGATAATCTTTGAATTGTATGCTCAATTTCTTTACCAGCAACCATCATTAAATCTGCCATTTCATCGACGACCACCACTATGAAAGGCATTTTTTTATTTTCAATTTCAACTTTTTTAGTTTCAGGTTGTCCAGTATCAGGGTTGATTCCGTCAGGTACTGATCTTACTATTTTTTCAGATTTATTAATCGCCTCCAAAATTCTTTGGTTATAATTGTCAATGTTTCTAACACCTAAAAGAGACATTTTTTTATATCTGGACTCCATTTCCCTAACCACCCACTTTAAAGCAACAATTGCTTTTTTTGGGTCAGTTACTACTGGTGTTATTAAATGGGGTACACCTTCATAGACTGAGAGCTCAAGCATTTTTGGGTCGATCAATATAAATTTACAATCTTCCGGAGAATGCTTGTACAAAATAGATGTAATCATCACGTTTATGCCGACAGATTTACCCGATCCAGTAGTTCCAGCTATTAATAAATGAGGCATATTTTCTAAATTAGCAAAAATAGCGTTACCACTTATGTCTTTTCCTAATGCCATTATTAAGTTTTTGTCATTTTTAATAAATTGTTCATTTTTAAAAAGCTCACTCAAATAAACAGGGTTTTTTATTTTGTTAGGTATTTCAATTCCGATTACATTCTTGCCAGGAATTATTGCAACACGCGCTGACATCGCGCTCATATTTCTTGCAATATCATCTGATAGCGAGATAATTTTAGAAGCTTTAATGCCAGGCGCGGGTTGTAATTCATACATTGTTACAATCGGGCCAGGTGATACTCTTATTATTTCTCCTTCAATTTTAAAATCAGTAAGAACATTTTTTAGTTTTTCAGCATTGATATTTAATTCATCTTGATCAACAAAGTTTTCTTTATTGACTTCTGGTTTTGATAAAAAGTTAATGTCAGGAGCTTTGTATATATTCTCCTCAAAAATTATTTCGTCTTGTATATCAGCGGTTTTTTGAAAGTTATTTGCTTTTGAATATGAAGTGACTGGTTGGTTTTTTAAAGAGTCAAAATCAATTTTGGGTTCGACTCCTCTAGTCTCGTTACGACCATACTCTACAATTTTTTCAGAGGAAGATTTTGAAAAACTGTTTTGTATACGAATAAATAACTTTCCTAAATAGAGAACAGTTGTTTTAAAAATTTTATACGAAAATTTAAATATCTCACTCCATTCTCTTCGTTCAAGACCCATTGTGAAATAAAGTGCGATAAGTAATAAAAATACAACTGCAGTAATTAAAGAGTAATAAAAATAATTATTATTCAGTAAGCCATTTTCAATTGAAATAAGTAGCAATTTCTCAGCAACCATCCCATTGGGAAAGCTTAGATTAGATAAGGAAAACAAAAATGATGTTAAAAATATTGTTAAAGGTAGTATTAAGATATTTAAAGCAAATAGATCTAAATTTTTTGAAAAAAATAATTTGTATGACCAGCTAATTAAGACAATACAAATTAAATAACTGCTGTAGCCAAACGTCTGTAAAAGCACTTCTGAAGTATTGGCTCCAATATGGCCACCTAAGTTTGTAACTTCATAGTTCGACAAATTGAATATATTTGGATCAAATTTTGAGTAGCTTGCGACTGAGATAAATACAAAAAAACTTAAAAGAATCGATGAAATGCCTGTCAGTTCTAGAAGTCTTTTTGCAATAAACAATTTTATCGAGTCAGGTAAAAGCTTCATTTTTTTGAATTAAGACAAATTTGTTAAAATTCTATTAGTATTTGATTCATCTTATTATTATATAACCTCTTGTAAATTTATCTGAGACAATTTTGAATATATATGGATCATGAAATAATTATAGTTGGTAACGGCATTTCTGCAAAAATCACAGCTATAGCTCTAGCAAAGAATGATTTTAAGGTGTGCATGATACCGAATAATGATATCAAAATTGATAAACATTCATCCAATCTTGTTACATTTTTATCTAATGGATCAATAAATTACCTAACCGGAATAATAAAAGATTACAAAATTTTTGATCAATTTGAATCAATTAATGAAATTAAATGTGAAATAGAAAAAAATACAAATTCAAAAGGTCAATCTGTCAATTTTAAAGCCCAAAGCGATATTTTAGGAAAAGTTGTCGAAAATTCTGTTCTAAGTGGTTGTCTACTTGATGAGATTCAAAAAAATCAAAATATACATATAAGTGGTAATTCAAAGATTTTTAAAATTAACAACACTGAAACAGGTGTAAAAATAATTTTAGATAATGATGAGCAAATAAGTTCCAAACTGTTAATACTGACTGCTGTAAATGATGATCAACTTTTGGATAACATAAAAGTTGATTTTATTCGTCATGATTTTCAACAAGATGCGCTTTCAATAATTGTAAGAGGTATGATTACAGATAGTAATTGTGCTAATCAAAGATTCACCCCAGATGGACCTCTAGCTTTTCTACCTTACTTTCATGATGAAGCTTCGGTTATCTGGTCTCTTCAAAAAAGTTCTAAGTTATTAAAATTAAATAATGATGAATTAAAAATAAAGCTTGAAGAAAAATTACATAAACTTATCAGTATTAAAGAAATAACAAGTATTGAAAAATTTACGCTCAGTATGAATTTCGCTAAAAAATTGTTTGATAAAAATATTATTATTATGGGAAATATTGCACACAACATTCATCCAATAGCAGGTCAAGGTTTAAATTTAAGTATCAAAGACACTGCGCAGTTGATCAAATCTATATGCAAATATCGTAATATTGGTTATGAAATAAATAATCATCAAATCTTAGCTGACTATGACTATAATAGAAAATTAGACAATACAGCTTATTCTTTTGGAACCTTGGCATTGGATAATATCTTTTCAAGCCGTAATAAAATTTTAAATTTTGTCACTAGCAAGGGGCTCAAATTTGTTGATAGCAATAAATATATAAAAAATAAATTTGTAAATAGCGCAACTGGTAAAGATTTTTTTAAAAATCTTTAATGAAGTTGATCACTTTTTTCACCTGAAAGATCAAAAATATATGACTGGTAGAGTGCTTCAAGTGCATGACCTCTGGTTATAAGACTTTTTGCTTCCAGGAGTAACTGCTTCTCTTCAGGAGTGAAGGGAACAAGAATGCCTGAATAATTAATTAACTGTTCAGTTGGTGTTTGTTGTATAATTTCCCAATCAGCTAAAATTTTTCGATGTTCAAGATATCTTTTCACCAAGGCAAGAAGTTTTGATCTATCGATGCCATCTATCTTTTGAGGCTCTAAATCAGATCTAAATTTTTCGTAATTAGCTAAGACCTGCCTGTAAGGGGTCGTAACGTGCATTTCTTCATCTACTTCGAATCTTACAAGACCAGATAGAGTAATAAGGTATCTATCATTTTCTGCTTCATTGAATGAAGAAATTCTTCCAACGCATCCAACTTTTTTGAGGTTTTTATTCCCTGAACCTTGATTGGGACTGCTGGGTTGTATCATACCCAATAGTCTGCCGGGTGAAGCCAAGGCATCATCAATCATTTGTACATATCGTGGCTCAAAAATATTAAGTGGCAACTGAGTGCCTGGGAAGAGCACCGCCCCAGTAAGGGGAAAAATCGGTATTTTTTTAGATAGATCTTGAATGTTTATACTTTTCATTATGGCTTTTAATAATACTATAAATACTGAATTAATTAAATAATCCGCTTATCTTGAAAAACAAGGCTTTTTCTATTAGAAGCTGAAATATAATGCGAGTGTAGCTCAGTGGTAGAGCGAAACGTTGCCAACGTTTAGGTCGAGGGTTCGACTCCCTTCACTCGCTCCATAGAGTTTTGACTGTGAGAATTATCAATCCAAAAAAAATAGAATTTTTTTTAAAAAACTTATTTGGTTTATCTGATAGCTATTTATTAAAAAAAAGAGCTAACAGGTATTTACGAAAAAATACTGAAAAGGAAATTAGAATACTAAAACAGCTTGTTGATCCCAATAAAGCATCAATTGATATTGGTGTTTATAGAGGAGTATATTCTTTTTTTTTAACTGAGTTAAGCGAGTACGTTTATGCGTTTGAGGCAAATCCTTTAATATGTGAAAAAATAAAAAGAAGCTTTAAAAACAAAAAAAATATTACAATAGAAAACATTGCTCTCTCTTCCTCAAAAGGCACCACAGATCTTAGGATCCCAATAAGAGATATTAATGCAGAGTATGACTTTGAGCAAAAATATAGACTTGGAACTGCAACAATCCACGAGGTCAATAACTTAGAAAATAAAAAATTTGAGACCATTAGAAATGTGAACAAATTGCCCTTGGATGATTACACTTTTGATTATCCAGTTGGATTTATAAAAATCGATGTAGAAGGACATGAGCTGGATGTAATAAAAGGTGGTAAAAGGCTTATTCTTTTAAATATGCCAATAATGTTAATTGAGATTGAAGAGCGTCATTCAGGTATTAGACCTTCTGATGCGATTAATGAAATAGAAAAACTCGGTTATTCATGTTTTATTGTAGATAAAAATTTTGAGCTGCAAAGTGTTGGTAATCTTGCAGATATAGAAAACAACAACTTTATTTTTTTACCAAAGTAAATTTTCACATACAGAATTACATTATTTGTATATTGTATAAGCTATGAGAGCTTCAAGATTAGGTCGATATTCATGGACAATGTTTGACTGGGCTAATCAGCCTTTCTACACATTAGTAATGACATTTGTATTTTCCGTTTATTTTACGGATGTATTTATCAGTGGTGACGATGGAGCTCAAAAGTTAACTCTTACTCAAACAATTTCAGGTTTAGCAATTGCAATATTAAGTCCAGTTCTTGGATCAATCACTGATATAAAGGGAAACCGAAAACTATTAATGGGAATTACCTCAGCATTATTTGTGATCGGTATGGCATTACTTTGGTACTCACCCCCAGGTGCACCAGAGGGCATTTGGCTTGTCATGTTTGGATTGATATTGGCATCAGCAATGGTTGGATTTTCAGAGGTATTTAATAACTCAGTCTTAGCAAGTATCGAGACTCCTGAAAATTCAGGGTGGTTAAGCGGCATGGGTTACGGTGTAGGTTATATAGCCGGTCTTATCGCGTTAATTCTATTTTTGATCATTTTCGTTTGGCCTGGCGGCGAAACAGATAGTCTGTATGGCTTGAATACTGGTGAATACGAACACATCAGAATTGTCGGACCCCTCAGCGCATTATGGTATGCGGTATTTATCATCCCGTTATTTTTATTTACACCAGATCTTAAAAAAAATGACATTTCTGTTATCAACTCAATCAAAATTGGACTTGCTAATTTTATCAATACGTTCAAGGAGGCAAGAAAATACAAAAATATATTTACATTCTTGATTACAAGAATGTTCTATCAGGATGCCCTAAATGCGCTATTTGTCGTTGGGGGTGTTTACGCTAGCCTCGTTGTTGGAATGTCGCTCACTCAAGTTTTAATACTTGGTATAATTTTAAATGTCTTGTCGGGACCAAGTTCAATATATGGAGGCTATCTAAATGACCTAATAGGTTCAAAAAATGTAATTAACTTATCACTTTGGGGATTATTAGTATCAGGAGTTTTGGGCTTATCAATTGATAAGGATACTATATTTTATTTTTTTACAGTTAACGAATATTCAGCGGGTGTAGAAGAATTCACATTTGGAATATTTAATTCTGTGAGCCAAGTCACATATATTTGTGTTGTAATTGGAATTTCAATATTTTATGGCCCCGCGCAAACTGCTTCACGAGCATTAATGGTTAAGTTATCTCCGCAAGAAAAGATGACTGAATTTTTTGGACTCTATGCTTTTGCGGGGAAATCGACTGCATGGCTTGTACCTGGATTAATGTCAATAATATTAGCCCTTACAGGTAGCCTTCAATACGCAATGATATCAATTGTATTTTTCAATTTAATTGGAATTATTGGAATGTATTTTGTTTCAGAAAAATGATTAGTAAGTATCTTCTTTTTGTATCCTCCACCAAATCTCAAATTATCATTTTTATATTACTTAATATTTGTGGTCTGGTTTTCTTTTTTCTTCCTTATAGTATTTTTTCAAACATGCTCGATCTTCAGTTTTCTTACAATGAAGATATTGTTCTTAAATTTTTAAACGAAATGGGCCCTGATGGTCGTAGTATTTATGTTTTTTCGTCACTTCTACTCGATACACTGTATCCCATTTTATATACATCATTAATTCTTGGGGCTTATGTAAAGCTATTTAAAAATTCCCAAGTAATTTTAATTTTACCTTTAATAGCGTTCAGCTTTGACATCTTAGAGAATATCCAGATTACAATGTTGAATCTAAACTTTCCTGACATTAATGATACTAAAGTTTATTTATCAAGTATGGCTACATCGGCTAAGTGGATTGCTATCTTAGTTGCATTTCTTGTATTAATTTATGGAATAGTCAAAAAGAAAAAAAAGCAAATCTCTTAATGTTCGAAAAAAAAATTCAGAAATTTAGAAAAAGTTTTTTAAGACGGTTTTTATTTTTAATAAAGAGAGAAAAATTATTATTCAAACTAAATGATATTGAACTCAATCTTGATATAAGAGATTCAATCGACCGTGAAATTTATTTTACTGGTTATTATGAAGAAAAACAGATTCAATACTTAATAGAAAATATAAAAAAGCATAATATAAAACGCTTTATTGATGTTGGTGCCAACATTGGCGTTTACGCTTTAACAATAGCAAACAGTATTCCTAATGTAATAATCGATGCTTTTGAACCGCATAAAGGAGCTTTTGAACGAATGGAAAAGAATATTATGCAAAACAATTTTTCAAATATTATTAAATGCCATAACCTTGCTTTATCCAATGAGAATAAAGAGGGTTACCTTTCGGCGAGTGAAAGGTTTGGAGAGTATCAATCTGGCGGTGCAAAATTAAGTTCTGATGGAAAGATGAAAATAAAGCAAGTATGTGGAGACAATGTACTGAAAGATTTAGATAAAACAATTGCAATTAAAGTTGATGTGGAGGGACTGGAATTATTGGTTCTACAAGGACTTGTAAATTTTATAAAAAATAATCGTATTTTTTTACAAATAGAAATTTTTGATCAAGAATTCACAAAAACCTCAAGCTTCCTTGATGCACATAATTTTAAATTAATTGAAAAGGGAACATTTACTCACCAAGATACAGTTAAAGACTATTTTTATACTAATTTCTAGTGTCTGAAGTGTCTTACACCTGTAAATACCATTGAAATACCAGCTTTATTTGCAGCTTCTATAACCTCATTGTCTTTCACAGAGCCCCCAGGCTGAATAACCGCTTTTGCGCCAGATGAAATCGTAACAAGCAATCCATCGGCAAATGGAAAAAATGCATCTGATGCAACTACTGAATTTTCAAGAGAGTTTTCATCAGACTTTTCCATTTCACTATTTTTTTGTGAAGCAATTTTAGCACTATCAATTCTACTCATTTGTCCAGCACCAATTCCAATTGTTTTTTTATTTTTAACGTAAATAATCGCATTCGACTTTACATGTTTACAAACTTTAAAAGCGAACAGCATATCTTCAACTTCACTATCGCTAGGTTTTTTTTCTGTAACGACTTTTAAATCGGATTTGGTTGTTTTTTTGAAATCATTTGATTGGATAAGAATTCCCCCTTCAATACTTTTAAAGTTTTGTGAATTATCATTTTCGTGCAGCGAAGCTAAAATTAAAACACGTAAATTATTTTTTGTTTTAAAAATTGCCTTAGCCTCGTCAGTAATTCCTGGTGCAATAATAACTTCTGTAAATATTTTTACGATCTCTTCTGCAGAGTTTTTATCAATTGTTTGATTGAGTGCAATGATACCACCAAACGCACTTGTTGTATCACATGAGAATGCTTTTGTGTACGCTTCATGCAAAGTTGATCCACTTGCAACACCACATGGATTTGCATGTTTAATAATAGCTACAGTTGGAATCGCTTTATCAAACTCTTTAATTATCTGTAAAGCAGAATCAGCATCATTAATGTTATTATAACTTAATTCTTTACCTTGTAGTAATGTTGCTTGTGGGATACCTGAATGTTGCATTGATGATTTATAGAGACTTGCGGATTGATGCGGATTCTCACCATACCGTAGAGTGGATGATAATTTTCCTGCAGTTGAGAATTTCTCTATCTCTTCATTTTGACCTCGATAAAACCAATTACTAATAAGTGAGTCATAGTAAGCGGTGGTTGAAAAAGTTTTTGCCGCAAGTTTTTTTCTAAATTCCAAAGTCGTTGATCCTTTATTTTTCTGCATTTCATCAATTAATTCGTCGTAATCGTTCGCGTCAGTTATTACAGTGACAAACTTGTGGTTTTTTGCAGCTGATCTCAGCATTGCTGGACCCCCAATATCAATATTTTCAATACAAATTTCCTCATTTTCCTCTGATTTTATTGTTTCCTCAAAGGGGTAGAGATTTACAATTATTAAATCAATATCTTCTATTCCATGCTCCTCTTGGGACCGCACATGGTTCTTGTCGTCTCTTTTTGAAAGTAAACCCCCATGTACATTTGGGTGCAGCGTTTTAACTCGACCATCCATCATCTCTGGAAAATTAGTGAGAGAAGATATATCCGTTACTTCTGCACCTAGGCCAGCGATTGATTTCGCAGTACCTCCCGTTGAAATTATTTTAATATCATGTTCTTTGAGTGACTGAACGACTTTTTCTAAACCTGATTTATCTGAAACAGAAATCAGCGCAGTTTTTATTTTTATATCCAATTTAATGGCCTCTTAGTTTTTCAATATTATTTGCATACTCACCTGGGCCGCCTTTAAAGGTTGTGGTACCTGCAACAATCATATCAGCCCCAGCATCGATGACTGATTGAACATTTTCAAAGTTGATACCCCCATCAACTTCCAAATAAATTTCTCTACCAGATTTCTTAATTTCTTCTCGAAGTTTTGATAATTTTTCAAGTGCAGTTGGAATAAATTTCTGACCGCCAAAACCAGGATGAACACTCATTACTAAAATGAGATCAAGTTTATCCATAAAAGGTTTAACAACTTCCCATTCTGTATCTGGGTTGATAGCAAGCCCAGCTTTTACATTTAAAGATTTAATTTTATTCAAACAAGTCTCTGTATCATCATTTGCTTCTGGGTGAACAGAAACGATGTCTGCCCCAGCTTCAACAAATTTTTCAATATAGGGTTGTACAGGATCAATCATTAAATGAACATCAAATGGCAATGACGATTTATCTCTTATAGATTTAACAACATCCGGACCAATTGTGAGATTGGGAACAAAGTGCCCGTCCATAACATCTACGTGAATGTAGTCTGCTCCAGCTTGAGTGATATTAACAACCTCATCTCCCAATGATGAAAAGTCTGATGCTAGTATAGAAGGAGATATTTTAACCGTCATTATTATGAAGCATTATTTCCCTGTATAGCAGAAACCCTTTTTGTTTCCCACTATTTTCATACTTTGATTAACTTTAAATTGGGATTACATTGTATCGTATGATCACAAAAAAAAGTCAGGTCACAGATCAAAAAAAGAAGAAAGAGTCAGAACCTCCACAAAAAAAGAAAAAAGAAATTGGAGGGGCTGATGGACCAGAGCCCACGCGTTACGGAGATTGGGAAAAGAAGGGAATCACATCAGATTTTTGATCTTTTTAATGAATTTTAAAGACATTGCAGGTTAATAAACATCATTAATAGTTAAGATTTTAGTGATATAATATTTCATCTTTTATCTTATTATGATTGAATGTTTTTTTTAAGATCATTAGCAATAACATTTATAATTTCATTGCTGTACTCATGTGGTGGCGGAGGTAGCTCAAGTACAACAAGTAGCTCTTCCTCTTCATCCTCCTCATCTTCATCTTCAGCGGCGACATTAAGTGCTTATAAAGAAGCAGATGCGGTAGCCTTAAACTTTACAACTTCACTTAGTAGCGCCCCAACTCTTTCATCTCATATTTTAAGAGGTTTTGATACCGATGTCGCCTCATCATTTTACGGCTTTGGAGATACTGGGTCCTTTACAGTAAATGCCGCTACAGATGCCTTTTCTATAAGTATAACAGAATATTATGCATCACCAAAAATAGGTCATAATTTTAGTACTTCTGATATTTATGATACTTTTACCTATGATAGCGTAAACACCTTAAGCTCAACAATTTATGAATATGGTTATACTACGGGTACAAATAATTATTTTGTTTACGTAGAAGTTCCAGATAACTACTCGTATCAAACTTTTTTTTATTGGACTGATGGTGTTTTTCCGACTCACCTTACAGACTATACGAGCAGGAACTATGCAGTAACGGGAACTTTTACCGAGACATCTAGTTTACCAAGCGCAGGAACTGCAACATATAGAGGAGGAATGTATGGGAATCATATGCAAGGTTTAGCAGATATGGTGCTTGAAGGCGATGCACTATTTGCAGTTAATTGGGGAACTGAAGTGATAAGTGGAGGATTTACTAATGTTAAGCAGACGTATAACAACTCTACAACTACACTTGGTGATTTCACAATGGTAGATTTTTCTGGCAATCCTCATGCTGTAAGCATAAGTGAAGGAAATTTTCAGAGTGCAATACAAGGACCCTCTTTCAATGCTTGGTCAGCAGGCGCAAGTGCAATAGTTGGAGATTTTTTTGGACCAACAGGAGAAGAGATTGGGGGTACTTGGCATTTCTATAAAAATAATGATTGGTCTGGAGCAGCAGCAGGTTAC
>CACHAK010000004.1 GCA_902577765.1 uncultured Pelagibacteraceae bacterium
TTTACCAAAGCCACTGATTGAAGTAAACGGAAAACCCTTTATAGAATATTCAATAAATATTATGGAGGAGTTAGG
Source organism: uncultured Pelagibacteraceae bacterium (assembly GCA_902577765.1). Classification (GTDB taxonomy): domain Bacteria; phylum Pseudomonadota; class Alphaproteobacteria; order Pelagibacterales; family AG-422-B15; genus CACNXQ01. The sequence goes on from CACHAK010000004.1 coordinate 76, forward strand.
CTTTGAGGAAATCTTCATAAATGTTCATTACAAATCTGATCAAATTATCTCGTATTTAAAAAATCTAAATAATCCAAAAATCAAAATTTCCGATGAGACAGATTGCCTATTAGATACTGGTGGTGGAATAAAAAAAATTATGGATGAAAATAAAATAGAACATGCATTTATTTTAAATTGCGACAATTTATGGGTAGACGAAGACACTGTCTTCTTTAGAGAAATGATAGAAAATTTTCCAAAAGATACAATGTCTTTACTTGCTCTAACGCCTATAGATCTTATAAGTGGCTATGATGGTAAAGGTGATTTTTCATTTACGAAAGATGACTATATACAAAGATATAATGATACAATTAGTAAAGGCTACGTATTTAATGGTGCTCAGATTATTAGAAAAGAAGCATTCAAAGACTTAAAAAGTAATGTTTTTTCAATTAATGAAGTATGGGATGATTTAATTTCAAAAAATTTGATCAAAGGGTACAAATTCAATAAAAATGTTTTACATCTTGGTACTACAGCAGCTTTAAAAAAATACGACGATAAATTATGATTAAAAGAATAAATATATTTATAATCACCACACTTCTAATGACTATCTCAACTTTAGCATCTGCACAAGATGACCAGAATCTTGCGAGTTTTATCCTTCGAAATCACGAAGCGAGCGCTCTCCCAACAGTTGGAAACAGTGATGCAGAAATTACAGTTGTAGAATTTTTCGATTATAGATGTGGCTATTGTGGAAAACAGGCAAAAGATTTCGAAAAAATATTAAATGAATCAGAAAATGTTAAAATTGTTTATCTTGAATGGCCAATTTTTGGCGACATATCAGATACAGCAGCAAAAATTGCACTAATTATTTGGGATAATTATCCTGATATGTATTTTGACATTCATAATGGACTAATGAAACTTGGACCGAGAATGAAAAAAGACTCAATAATTACTCTTTTAAATGAAAACAATTTTGATGGTGAGAAAATTTTTAATCAGGCGTTGGATCAAACTGAGAATGAAGTGATTAATGAAAATTTTAAATTAGCACAAAGTTTAGGATTAAGAGGAACCCCAGCATCTGTAATTAATGATTCGATTTATCCCTGGTATATTAAATACGAAGTGTTAAGTAACTTAGTTAAATAGCTATTTCGTAAATAAAATTTCGATGCTTGAATTTCATCACGAATACAGTAACCTCTTTATTAATGATTAATAAAGCAAAATTTCAAATAGGTTCTATTGTAAAGCATAAGTACTTTGACTTTAGAGGAGTAATTTTTGATGTTGATCCAGAATTTAATAATACTGAAGAATGGTATCAATCTATTCCGTTACAAGTAAGACCTAGAAAGGATCAACCTTTTTATCATTTGTTAGCCGAAGCGCCTAGCCAACCTTCTTATGTTGCTTACGTCTCTCAACAAAATTTATTACCAGATGAAACAGATGATCCTGTTTCACATCCACTTGTTGAAGAGATGTTTACTGGTATAAAAAACGGAAAATATATTTCTAAGACAAAACATAACTAAATTTAATTTAATGAGAAGTTCACTAAAACAAGTATTTGAGCTCGGCCCTCTTGTTGTATTCTTTTATTTTTTTATCAAGACTGGTAAAATTGAAGAAGCAATTCTACCTCTAATGATTGCTGCAGGAGTTGCAATTGTAGGGTCTTACATTATAGATCGCAAAGTTTCTCCAATGCTGTTGTTTAGTACTATTTTAATATTTATTTTTGGTGCTTTAACAATTTACTTTAATGATCCCTTTTTTATTAAATTTAAGGTTACCTTGGTTAATCTCATTTTTTCTTTTGTATTATTTGGTGGTTTATATTTTAAAAAGCCACTATTAAAGTCTTTAATGGGCACTGCAATAAAACTCACTGATTATGGCTGGACACAATTAAGTAAAAGATGGGCTTTTTTTTTCTTATTCCTGGCAGCTGCCAATGAAATAGTCTATCGAAATTTTTCTGATGCAGTTTGGGTAAATTTCAAATTATTTGGAATTATGGGTCTTACTTTTATATTTATTTTCTCGCAAGCATTTTTTATTCAAAAAAACTTGGCCGATAATTAATTGTTTTTTTCTTTCTCAATAAATTCATCTATAAGCCTCCACGTTACAAAAGCAAAGACTATCAGGCCACCCAGCAATTCTATCATCGGAGGTTTTTCTCCAACACCAGCCCATGCCCAAATTGGAGCTAAGATAGGTTCTAATAGAATGTATAAAGCTGCTCGGTGCGGTGGAATATAGCGAGATCCTATTGTAATAAACATAAAACCAAGACCTACTTGAAATGCACCCATAAATAAGACAAGCAACAGGTCTCTTGTGCTTATTGAATGATCTTGAATAATCAATAAGCCAACAATAATAACCAATATACCAGAAAGAAAAGTTGATGGCATAAAGTCTATATTTGACTGTCTATTAATTAATGTGAGCTGTAATGCAAAACAAATTGGAACACCAAGTATGATTAAATTACCAAGACTGTTAGCTGTTTCTAATCCCTGCGAAAACATAATTGCAATTCCAATCATTGATCCTGCTATTGCAACAATAGTTTTAGTGCCAACGATTTTTTTTAAAAAAAAGTAACTTGCTAAGGCAGCCCACAATGGTCCAGTGCTCATTAAAAAAACAGCATTTGCAACAGAGGTGTTGCTCATCCCAAAAACAAAAAAAATATTACTTAGTCCTAAAATTACAGCAAGTAATAATCCGTCTTTACCAATATTAATAAAGGCTCTAGGTGTTTCAGATTTAAATTTTATTAATATGTAAATTAAAGCTACTAAGCAAAATGTAATCGATCTATAGGAAGTTACTTGCATTGTAGTTGCATCATCTACAAGTCTAATAAGCAAACCACCAAAACTTAAAAAAAATCCAGCTGCTAGAAGACAAATTGCACCAAAAATTTCATTGTTGTATTTTTTCATTTTTTCGTAGAAAATATTTCAATACTTATTACTCAATAATCAATTCATGAAAATATTAATAAGCTTTTTCTTTTTTACTTTTTTGGTTTCATGTGGTGATCAAAACCAGTCTAATGAGACATTTAGCTCAGATCAAGGATTGTCTCAGGAGCATAAAAAAGAATTTAAAAAGGATTTAATTGAAGTAACCGAGGATATTTATGTTGGTGTAGGATATGGCCTTGCGAACTCAATTATGATTGAAACGGAAAACAGTTTAGTCATTGTTGATACATTGGGTTCTGTTGAAAGAGCGGAAGAATTATATCAAGATTTTAAAGAAATTTCAGAAAAACCAATTGTAGCTATCGTTTACACTCATAATCATTTAGATCATCTTGGTGGTGCAACTGTTTTCTATAACGAAAATGAAACAGAAATATATGCGCAAGAAAATATAATTTATAATTTAGATAATATAGCAACAACTATAAGACCGATAATCTTTCAAAGATCTGCAAGGCAGTTTGGGATACCTCTACCCGAGGAAGAAATAGTTCATCAAGGCATTGGAGGGTTTTTAGAAATTAATGATCAAGAAACACTTGGCCTTGTCAGACCAACTATACTTTTTGATGATGAGTTAACTATTGAAATTGATAATCTCACATTTGTCTTAGCACATGTGCCTGGTGAGACAGATGATCATCTATATGTGTGGATACCTAAGAAAAAAGCTGTGATGGTTGGTGATAATTTTTATAGATCATTTGCAAATTTATACGCAATAAGAGGTACAAAATTTAGAAATCCTATGGAATGGGTCGATAGTCTCGATAAAATCAGATTACTTAATGCAGAGCATCTGGTTCCAAGTCACTCGCGTCCTATAAGTGGAAAAGAAAATGTAGAAAAAGCTCTCACTGATTATAGAGATGGCATTCAGTTTGTTCATGACCAAACTATAAGATATGCAAATAAAGGATTAACGCCTGATGAGATTGTACAAAAAGTAAAATTACCAAAGCACCTAGCTGAGTCTCCATACTTACAACCTTTTTATGGCTCTATATCGTCTTATGTTAGATCAACTTTTAGTGGGTATATTGGCTGGTTTAGTGGAAACATATCTGACCTTCATCCTCTGACTGTTGAAGAGAGAGCTCAAAAATTAGAAGGTATGGCTCAAAGGCAAACTAAAATATCCGATGAGGCACAAAATGCTCTTGATAATGGAGAATATCAGTGGGCCTTGGAACTAGCAGATATGTTAATCGCACTTGATGCAAACAATACACAAGCCAAAAATATAAAAGCTGCTGCAGCTGATCAATTAGCCAAGTTTCAACTTGCATCTAACGATTACTATTTTTATAAAACAGTTGCAGGTGAATTAAGGAATGAAATTGATGTAAATCCATCAACTCCGAATAGTGTTACGTCTGAACAATTACAGGCCACACCAATGAAAGCAATAATGAAGTCACTTCCCGTAAATCTTAACGCGGATAAATCTGTTGAAATAACAAAAAAATATGAATTTAGATTTATCGATAGCGAAGAAGTATACACTATACATATAAGAAAAGGAGTAGCCCAGTTAAGTAAAATACCAGATTCTAGTGCTGAAGTTAAAGTCATCACTGATCAACAAACTCTTAAGGAAGTATTTGCCGGTCTAAAAAATGTAGCTGCTATCTCTCTTCTCCTAGCAAATAACACGATCGAAGTAGAAGGTGGAAAACTTGAATTTCTAAAATTCTTGGGATTATTTACCGATTAGTTATGGGCCAAAAACAATCATTTATTTTAGGTGGACTTGGATTAATTCCATTTATCTTAATTTTAATTGCCTGCGCAATATCACCTCCAACTGAAGAATTGTATGGATTACTTTTATTTATTTATGTTGCATATGCAGCAATCATCTCATCATTTCTGGGTGGTATTCAGTGGGGCCTAATCACAGCTTTTGCAGACAAAATTTACTACCTCTTTATTCCACTTTTTATTTCTGTTATGCCCCCATTGATTGCTTGGGCCGCACTTTTGAGTATTGAGAATTTAAGTCTCTCATTAGGTTTAATTCTTGTAAGCTTTCTAATATCTGCAGTTCATGATTATTACTTGTATCAACAACAAAAAATCTCACAATTATGGTTTATAACAATGAGAATATCTCTTTCATCAATAGTGATAGTTATTACGAGCCTGATGTTTTTATTTGTTTTTTAAGCTATGAGTCTTTGAATAAAAAAGAAGAAACCAAAGAAAACAACCGCAAAGAATGAAAGATTTTTCATGACTTCTATTATTTTTGTAATTTTTAATGTCATTAATAATTTGTATATTAATAAAATTAATAAGACAAAAATTATTTGACCTACTTCTACCCCTAAATTGAAACCTAACAATCCAGAGAAAATATTTTCACTACTTATTTTTGAGCCAAGTAAAAATCCTCCAAAACCAAATCCATGAATAAGTCCAAAAATAATTGTTATAATAGATAGCAAATTATTTTCTGAATTTAAATTTTTAAGTAAGTAAAAATAACCCAGAGAAAATAGAAGTATTCCTAATATTAAGAAATATGGGAAATTTGGATTGATTAAATTGCCAAATATTAAAAGTAATAAACTTAGTGTTGTTATAAAGATCATACTTACTCTATGATCATTATTTTCTTTATACAAATATTCTAAGCCCACGAACATTATTGTGTAACCAATTAATGCTTCAACCAAAGATGATTTTACTTGAATAATATTTATTACTGAAAGTGATAATGTTAAACTGTGTCCAATAGTAAATCCAGTAATAACCAGAAGCAATCGTTTTAAATTTGTTACTAAAAGTAACAGCCCAAGAATAAATAGCAAGTGATCATAACCACTTAGAATATGATCAAGACCCAAAGAAAAAAATTTATAAAAACTATTTGAGAAACTATTATTTTCTTTCTTTTCACTTAAATTAATTGACTGATCATTAAAAAATAAGGCTTTTTCAGTATATAAATTATTGTCAATGTATATGCGTGCTATATGAATATGGCTTTGTACAAGATTAAATAGTGCATTATTAATAATTTTAATTTCTTTGTCTGATGGACATTCAAAACTTAGTGCGAGATTTAAACTTCCTTCCTGCGTATTTAGTTCTTTAACTTTATCTACAAGAGAACAATCATTGCCTTCTGAGGTGACTTTTAGGTGTTGGCTGAGATAGATTTTGAACACATCTGTCTCACTTAAATTTTCTTCAAACATAATTTTTTGATAGTTTTCGACTTGAAAAATACGAGTAGATTCTAGTGTTAAAATAGAAAAATTTGCCTCAACTTTGTTATCTACCACATTCCATTTAGAGAATGATTCGCTGAAGTAGTGGGCATTCAACGGCGATGAAAGAAAAAAGAAGATTATGACTATGTTTGAAATAATGAAATTCATTATTTATTTAAAATCATACCTTGTGATGGATGAATTTTCTTTTAAGTATTTAAGGTAATCTTTTAATTTTTGATCATCTAGCTGATTGTTATAATCAAATATAATACTCTCTTTAATTTCCTCAAAGTAATCATCATTCACTTCTAATTTTTGAATATCGTATAATTTAAAAATATAAAATCCATTGGTTCCAAAAATTGGTTCAGAAACGGAACTTATCTCCATTAAGCTTATTTGATTACAAATACCTTTGCCTAATAATTGTTCACAATCTTTGATATTGATTAATTTTTGAGGCACATCAAACAAATTATTTTCGTTATACTTTTGCTTTACCTCAGAAAAAGCTTTAGTTTCTAATTCAAGATTTATTTTATTTATTTTTGTTTCAAGGGTTTTTAGATCAGACTCAGTTCCTAACAAAACAGAATTAAGATTATTTGATTTTAAAAAAATAAAATCAAATTTAATTTTTTCTGTTGGTGCGTATTTTTTTATATTTGTTTTAAAATATTTCCTTACATCAGCTTCAGTAATCTGGTTATCTTCAACTTGAATAATAAAATCAATGACCTGAGTAATCATTTCTTTTCTCACACCAATATCTTTTTTATGTAGATTTAACTCTATGCCCCTTTGAACTAAGAGTTCCTCCTCAATCATACGTTCAAGAAGAAGATCAAGTATTTCAAAATCGTTACTAAGATCTAAATCAGCTCCAAGATTAGTTGCATATCTGAGAAATTGGTCTTCTGTGATTACTGTCTCATTCACTAAAGCTACAGCTTTTTTATTATTAAGAGTTAAATTATCATTGAAACTAATTGTATCGTAAAAAATCAAAAACAGCCCTGCTAATATTGCAGTAAAAAATAATACATTCAGTTTATTAAAAATTTTCATCATTATAGAGAGATTAGCATATGTTTTTTTATCATTATAATGAAAATACTTTTGACATAAGCAGTGCCAGAACTATACTTTTTTATATGAATATTTTAAAAGTTATAAGATACTTTTTTATACTATCTATTCTTTTTATCATTAGTTGTCTTGTTGTTTTACAATTTGGTTTATTCAGTGAAGACCTTGGACCCGGTGAAATAACTGGCAAAATAAATACTGTCGAATTTGTCGAAGATAAGAAAAAACGGCAACTTCAGGCAATGGAATCACTAAACGAAATACCAAAAAAGCAAATCCTATTCGGTGATTTGCATGTTCATTCTACTTTTTCTGCAGACGCGCATGCAATGAGCTTACCTATTACTGGAGGAAATGGTGTACATCCTGTCGCAGATGCCTGTGATTTTGCTAGACACTGCTCAGCATTAGATTTTTGGTCAATTAATGATCATGCAGAAGCAACCACCCCAAAGAGATGGATGGAAACGAAAGAAACAATTCGAAAATGTAATGCTTTAAATGTTGACCCAGGAAATCCTGATTGTGTGGCATTCTTAGGTTGGGAGTGGACACAAGTTGGTGTTGTAAGAGGCAATCATTGGGGACATCATAATGTAATTTTGAAAGAAGAAGATGATCAATTGGTACCACCTCGAGCAATTGCATCTTTATCTGTAGCACGACAAGCAATGACTGCAAGACCACTGCTGCCAGGAACATTGTACCCATTTGTCGATCTTGAAAATTTCAAACGCTATAACGATTTTCAACGTTATCAGGTCGAAACAGTTAAAGTGCCTGACTGTAATTTAAGAACACCGTCAAAAGATTTACCACTTGATTGTTACGAACAAGCCGTCACGCCACTTGATTTAGTTACAAGATTAGAGATGTACGACAGTGACTATATGGTTATACCTCATGGCCAATCATGGGGACTTTATACACCTGCTGGTTATACTCTTGATAAAAGTTTAGAGCACTCAAAAAAATTTCCAAAAATGTTTGAGCTTCTCGAAACCTACTCAGGACACGGCAATGCTGAAGAATACCGCTCTTGGCGCGCTGTTGACGTTGTTAGAAATGGTCAACAAGAATCAAGGCCATTTACTTTTACAATGGGTGATATTGATTTAAATCAAGGAACTTTTACCATTGAAAACCCTGATGGCTCGGAAGAAGTAATCGATATTGGAACTCAAACATGCCCTGATCCATCAGACAATTATATTCCTCAATGTTGGCAGGCTGGAAAGACAATATATGAACGATGCATTGAAGAAGGCACCGATGAATCCGAGTGCTCATCGAGAAGAGAACAAACAAAACAGTCGGTGGTAGATAGGGGACGAGCTGGTTATCAAGTGGTTCCAAAAAATACTTTCTTAGATCGTAATATTTCTGGTCAATGTACTGATTGTTACAGTCCCCCAATGAATCACGTGCCTGGTGCAAGCGCTCAATATGGTTTGGCTCTCACTAAATTCAAAGATGATGGCACTAAACATAGGTTTCGATACGGCTTTATAGGCTCAAGCGACAATCACTCTTCTGCGCCGGGAAGTGGATATAAAGAATTATTTGGAAATAACATTGATGGAAGCGGTCCGCCTACTAAATTTTTTGACAGACTACTTCACATGGATCCTTGGTATTTTCCAAAAAGTCTAAGCCCCACTGGTAAGAATTCAAACCCAATTAAAGACTCATACATATCTGACTCCCAACCTCAACAATATGAAATCCCAGAGTTGATTGTTGGATTTAATACAATTGAATGGGAAAAACAAAGAGGCTTCTTCACCACAGGTGGATTAGCTGCTGTGCATTCAGATGGACGTTCAAAAGAAGAAATATGGGATGCTCTTAAGAGAAAAGAAACCTACGCAACAAGTGGAACCAGAATTCTTCTTTGGTTCAATATGATTAGCGGTGACAAAAAAATTCCTATGGGTTCATCTGTTGAAATGTATGCTGTGCCAGAATTTGAAGTCAAAGCTATGGGATCATTTGAACAAAAGCCAGGATGCCCAGAAGATGCGTATAATGCTCTTGGAGAAGACAGGGTGGATGAATTGTGTTACAACGAATGTTATAATCCAAGTGATAAGAGAAATTTTATACAACGCATTGAAGTCATAAAAGTTTTACCTCAAGAATATTCTGATCAACCAATAGATGACCGTATAATTGATACGTGGAAAGTGCATTATTGTAATCCAGATGATATTGGGTGTACGTTTAGATTTAAGGATGAGGATTTTCTTAAAGATCAAAAAGATGCAAGTTATTATGTACGCGCTATTGAATTGCCATCACCTCAGATAAATGTGAAGGGTGGTGTATGCACGTTTGATGATGAAGGTAATTGTGTAGAATTTAAATTGTGTACGCAAGACTGGAGACATCCTAGAGATATTGAAACTTGTTCTGAAATTGATGAACATCGCGCATGGTCGTCACCAATCTATGTAGATTTTCTTTCTTAAATAATTTTCTGAATTCATGAAATTTTTAATTCCAAGCATAATATCTGTTGTCGTAGGTTCCTTGTTTAGCTGGGCATATTTGACTGCATATGGACTCACTATTTTATACTTTGTCTACTTATCGATGATGGTTGGTGTAGTTTTTCTTGCTGCCGATGCTTGGAGGAATAGAGATAAGTGAATATTTAGCATTAGAAAGTAATTGCTAAATTATTGATTTTATTTAATTTTAATTTTTTTCCACACGTTGTCATATTGGCATTCAACCATAATTGTGAATCCATTTATTTAATAAATGATGCAGTCATAAAATTAATTATAGGGAGAAAAAATACATGTTAAAAAAAGTTCTACTTTATACAGTATTATTTTCATCACTATTATCTGCTAATGCTTTTGCTGGTGTCGATGACGAAACTGCTTATGCATTAAATACACTTTTGTTTTTGATTAGTGGGTTCTTAGTGATGTGGATGGCTGCAGGCTTTTGTATGTTGGAGTCGGGTCTAGTTACATCGAAAAGTGTTTCTACGATTGCAGCAAAAAACATAGGTCTTTATTCAATCGCCGGAATCATGTTCTGGCTGGTTGGTTACAACTTAGCTTACGGAATACCAGAAGGTGGTTATATCGGATCATTTACTTCATGGAGTGATGGTTCTGCAATTGCCACTGGTTACTCTGATGGATCAGACTGGTTCTTCCAGATGGTGTTCTGTGCAACAACAGCTTCAATTGTTTCAGGTACATTAGCTGAAAGAATAAAAATTTGGCCATTCTTTTTATTCGTAGCAATTTTAACTGGAGTAATTTATCCAATCGAAATGGGTTGGCAATGGGGTGGTGGATGGTTATCTGCTGCTGGTTTCTCAGACTTTGCTGGTTCAACTCTTGTACACGCAGCAGGTGGTGCAGCAGCATTAGCTGGTGCAATTGTTCTTGGTCCAAGACTTGGAAGATTTGATAATGGTAAATTAGTGCCGTTTGCAAACTCATCTATACCTCTTGCAACACTAGGTGTATTTATTTTATGGCTAGGTTGGTTTGGATTTAATGGTGGTTCACAGTTAGCATTAGGATCTTTTGATGATGCTACAGCTGTTGCTACAATTTACATTAATACAAACCTTGCAGCTTGTGCTGGTGTACTAGTATGTGCGACCATTACAAGATTAGTCAGAGGTAAAACTGATGTAGTGATGATGTTGAATGGTGCGCTTGGTGGTTTGGTTGCAATTACTGCAGAGCCATTAATGCCAACACCTTTAATGGCAATCATTATCGGCGGTATTGGTGGTGCACTAGTATTTGCTGGTACTGAATTACTCACAGCCATGAAGATTGACGACGTTGTAGGAGCGATTCCTGTTCACCTTATTGCGGGTGTGTGGGGTACTCTTGCTGTACCAATTACTAATCCAGATACTAGCTTTGGAACACAATTCCTTGGCACAGCATCAATTTGTGTGTTCGTATTCGTAGTGTCCATAATTATTTGGGGCATTATGAAAGCCACAATCGGTATAAGGATTAGCGAAGAAGCTGAAAAAGAAGGAACTGACGTAGCTGAGACAGGTGTTATTGCCTACTCAATAAGAGACTAAGTTCATTCTTTTAAACTAATAAAAAGGGTCCACTTTTTTCCCCAATGATTATTCAAGTGGACCCTTTTTTACGTTTGTATTAGTATTTTATTTCCTTTAATCTTTCCTCGTCATGTCGAATGAAATAAATCCATTTGAAAAGAAAAAAAAAGGTGTCTTCTTTTTTAAGTCATCTAATCCATATGAGTTTTATGATCTTTTGAACGGCAAAAACATGGATGATAAACAAGATGTTTGGGGTACACTTATTTTTCCTGAAAATATGAAGAAGCCATGCCCTCTGATTATTCCTATTCATGGTAGCGCAGGGTTGAGAGAAGGTCATCACACTCACATGGTTAATTTATTAGACGCTGGATTTGCTATTTTTAGGATTCATCATTTTGAATCTAGAGGAGTTATTTCAATTGTTGAAAATCAAACCGAGGTTACTCTTGCCTCGATGATTACTGATGCATTTCGTGCATTAACATTAGTTTCTAAACATCCTGATGTTGATAGTGATAAAATAGGTATCATGGGGTGGAGTCTTGGTGGTAGTACAGCTTTCTATGCAGCCTGGCAACCTATTATCGACACGCTTACACAGAATGGTGAAAAGTTTGCTGCACATTTACCTATTTATCCAGGAACATTACTTAAGCCTGAGGATAATCGTTGGTCAGATGCTCCAATGCATGTTTTATTTGGAGAAGACGACGACTATACTCCTCTAAGCCTTTGTAAGAAAATGATTGAGTACATGAAGCCAGTTCGTAGTGTAGATCTTACAACTTATCCAAACGCTCATCATTCGTTTGACTCCATTGACCCTGTTGAATTTATTCCTTATGCCATTAGGCTGAAAGATATGTTCATTGATTTAAAGATGGATGGACGACAAATTTTTACCGATGAAAACAATAATACTTTTCATTTAGACTCACTTGAAGAAAGAATGCGCCTCTTAAAAGAAACGCCTGATATCCTTGGAGCTCACGCAGGAGGTAATTGGGCAGCTCGTAAGCAATGTCACAAAGACGCTGTTTCATTCTTTCAAAAACAATTTTTTTCATAAAAATTTATTGAGCAGTATTGACTCTTAGCTCCACTAGTGCAATAATTAGAACAAAACAAGAACAAAATAGAATTTATCCAATGTTTTTAACATTTTATAAAGAAGCAGTAGAATGCGGTTTTCCCTCTCCAGCAAGAGATTTTACAGAGGGGACAATTGACCTAAATGAGGAACTTATTCCGCACCCAAATGCAACTTTTATAGTCCGAGCACGCGGTGACTCTATGATTGGTTCAGGTATTTATCCAGGAGACCTTCTCATTGTTGATCGGAGTATTAAGCCTCGAAATAACTCTATAATCATAGCAGTTTTAGATGGGGAACTGAGTGTTAAAATTTTAAAAATGGAAAATAAACAAGTTTGTTTATCATCATCTAACAAGAACTATATTGATGTTTTGGTCTCTGAAGAAATGGATTTTACCATATGGGGAGTATGCACAAACGTTGTTCATAGTTTAAGTCCAAAGAATAGATAATTAATGAGAGACAAAGTTTTTGCACTAATCGATTGCAATGCATTTTATGTCTCATGTGAACGTGTTTTTAACCCGAAACTTAACAATAGACCAGTCGTAGCTCTGTCAAATAATGATGGCTGCATAATATCACGTTCCAAAGAAGCAAAGGCTCTTGGAATAAAAATGGGTGTTCCACTTTTTAAGGTGAAAGATATTGTAGAAAAAGAAAAGGTAGTTGTATTTTCTTCAAACTACACATTGTATGCGGATATGTCACGCCGGGTAATGAATATTATTTCCAGTTCTTCTCCGTATACAGAAATATATTCAATTGATGAAGCATTTGTAGAGTTGAGCAGTTTACCGATTGATTATGAGTCTTATGCCCATCAACTGAGACAAACTATTTTACAGCATACAGGAATTCCAGTCAGCATAGGTATTGCCTCAACAAAAACCCTTGCAAAAGTTGCAAACCATAAGGCTAAAAAAGATGATTCTTTGAACGGTGTATGTTCACTTGTGAATTATAATAATATTGACCAAATACTTGAATTAACTGAAGTGGGTGATGTATGGGGAGTAGGAAGACGTTTATCAAAAAAATTAATTAACCATGGAATACATAATGCAGAACTACTAAAGAATTGCAGTGATTCATGGATAAGAAAAATGATGAGCGTTAATGGCTTGAAAACAATTACAGAGTTAAGAGGGATTTCTTGTATTCCCCTTGAAGAATACTCAATGACAAGAAAAAGCTGCTGCACCACGAGATCATTTGGAAAACTTCTAACAAATTTAGAAGACATAGAGCAGGCTGTCACAACTTTTGCGCGAAGAGCCGCTGAACGTATACGCTCTGAAAGCCTTGCGGCGTCTTGTGTTTCGGTCTTTGTAAGAACTAATCCTTTTGACAAAAAAAGTACTTATTATTCAAACGGAGCATCAAGAACACTTTCTCATCCAACTCACGACAGCATAACAATTATTGAAACAGCTTTATTGCTTACAAAGAGAATTTTTAAAAACAACTATCAGTATAAAAAAGCAGGTGTGCTTCTTAGTGGTTTATGTGATGAGTCAGAAATTCAAGAGACACTATTTGAAAAAAATTATAATCAAAATTCTGATCTTATGTCAGCAATTGATGCCATTAACTATCGTTATGGTCGGGACACACTTCAGATGGCATCAGAATGTAAAGTTGGTAATTGGAAACAAAAAAGAGAAAACTGCACAAGAAACTATACAACGCAGATTGATAGATTGCTCTTAGTTTAAATTTTTATTTAGAAAGTCAGTAAATATATTATTGAGTTCATCAACAATAAATCCACCGCCACCGTGACCACCTGTAAAAACAAAACTTTCAGCCCTTGGAATTAAGTTTAAAACCTGTTCAACAGTTTTTGGATCAATTTCATCATCATCACTTGCATAGGCTACATGAATAGGAATATCAAACTGTGAGAATTTTTTATAATCAGGAATAAAGTTAGTATTTACAATATTACGTAATGAAGAAAGTAGTGATTGCTCTGTTCCAGGTAGTGTAAGTTGAGCAATATATCTGTCAACCAAATCTCTCTGTTCAGGATTATCGGTTACCCATTGATCAGCTCTATTTTTTAAAAATGGAATTCCCAAAACTCTTAAAACAAAATTTCCCAAGATTGGAGTTTTAAGAATACTAAGTATTTTACTATTACTGTTTACTAGAGGAACTTGTAAACCGATAGCAGATACTTGATTTGGAAATTTGTTAGCGAAACTGATTGCAATTGGGGCTCCCATGGATGAACCATGTAAAATAGATTTCTTTATTTCTAAATAACTCAACAGCTCGTAAAGTTGATCCAAATAAAATTCCATGTTGTAATCAGAAACTGGTCTGTCAGAGTAACCTCTTCCATATTGATCATAACAGATCACTCTATAGCCTTTTAGACTTAATCCCTCACAGAAACCAATATATCCTTCTGAAGGTAAAGTTGCCCCATGAATAATAATTATTGCAGGATCATTTTTATTTCCATAATCCTTATAGGCTGTTTGCCCTTTAGAAAGATTGACAAAATTATAGTCTGATTTCTCTTGATAAGATTTTAAGTCCCCTTTTTCAAAGCTGCTAAATGCATAAATAACTGTGAGAATAATTATGATGATTAGAAGTACAAGAAGTGTAATCGTAGATAAACTCTGCAAAATATTCATTTTTATCAACTATAATTACTTAATAAATAAAATCAAAGTTGATCCTAATTAGCTGATTTGCTAGCATAAAGGCCAATTAAAATGGGAGATTATTAATGAAAAAAACGATATTCAGTTTAATCGCAGGGGTGTTGGTCTTAGGACTGTTCTATGGTTGTGACAGACAGTCAGACCAAGCATCTACTGACGAAATAAAAATCGGAGTAATTCTTGGATTTACAGGTCCAATTGAGTCACTCACACCAACGATGGCCAGCTCAGCTGAACTCGCAATGAAAGAAGCAAGTGACTCTGGATTACTTTTAGGCGGAGCAACAGTAAGTTCAGTCCGTGCTGACTCAACATGTGTTGATGCCGGTGCGGCAACTTCAGCTGCGGAGAGACTGGTAACTTCTGATAATGTTGCTGCAATAATGGGAGCAGATTGTTCAGGTGTTACAACTGCAATTGCAAATAATGTAGCAGTACCTAATGGGGTAACAATGATTTCTCCATCAGCTACTTCACCAGCATTAACGGACATCGATGATAAAGGTTACTTCTTTAGAACTGCACCGTCAGATGCAAGACAAGGTCAAGTATTGGCTCAAGTAGTTATGGATAGAGGTATCAACGAAGTAGCTGTTACTTATACTAACAATGACTACGGTAAAGGACTGTCCGATAGTTTTGTAAATGCATTTAAAGCGATGGGTGGATCTGTTACTACTGAAGTACCTCATGAAGATGGCAAAGGTGATTACTCAGCAGAAGTATCAACACTATCAGCGTCAGGAGCTTCAGAAGTTGCTGTTCTTGGTTATGTAGACCAAGGCGGTCGAGGAATCATTCAGAACTCAATGGAGACTGGAGCATTTTCAAGATTTATTCTTGCCGATGGAATGATTGGTGACAGTCTAATTGAAAATGTAGATGGTGATTTGACAGGAACTTTTGGAACTTTACCAGGATCTGAATCAGAAGGAGCAAATATGTTTAAATCAATTGCATCTTCAAACGGCATCCCAGGTGATGGACCATTCGAACCAGAGTCCTATGATGCAGCTGCTTTAATATTGCTTGCAATACAAGCAGGTAATTCTGCGGATAGATCTTCAATCGCTCAAAATGTAATGGGAGTTGCAAACGCTCCTGGAACAGAAATTTTTCCAGGTGAATTAGGCAAAGCATTACAAATTTTAAAAGATGGAGGCCAAGTTAACTATCAAGGCGCAACAAATGTTGAGTTCTCTGATGTTGGTGAAGCTTCTGGTTCTTATAAAGAGCTTGAAATAGGTAATGGTAAATTTAATACAGTTACAGTTCGTTAAGATCTTAACATTTTAATCAATAGGGGCCGATTTTGGCCCCTATTTTTTTTGGATTTTCTCGGGTATCACCCCTTTAGGCATAAACCTCAGCGCCAATAAAAGCAATAAACCCATTATAAATAATCTAAGATGTGCTGCGCTTCCCAGCAGGTGCATTCTAAGAGGATTGTCGTATTCGAGCCCACCAGCCAACATGTTCATAAAACCAATGGACAATGGTTCTGCTTCAATCCAAATAAACCAAATAAAGAATCCTCCAAAAATTGATCCTAAGTTATTACCCGATCCACCAATGATAACCATTAGCCAGATAATAAATGTAAATCTTAATGGACGATAAGACCCGGGTGTAAACTGGCCATCTAAGGTAGTGAGCATCGCTCCCGCTATACCAATAATTGCTGAGCCAATAATAAAAATTTGTAAATGTTGTGCAAAAATATTTTTACCCATTGCACTAGCTGCTTCTTCGTTATCTTTTATGGCTCTTAACATTCTTCCCCATGGTGAGTTTAAAGCAAGTTGACTTAGATAGAAGATTAACAAAAGAACAGAAAAAAATAATCCTGCATAACAGAGTTTTACAAATATTCCTGAACTATCAATAACAAGATCGTTCAGCAAATCTTGTCTTGATGAAAGAGATTGTATAGCTTCTAGTTTTGAAAAGTTTATTCTCTCAACTAGATTAAGGAACCATTCAGATTGCTGAAGTTCAATTTCATATGGAACAGGTCTATCTAAACCTGAAACATTTTTAACTCCTCGAGATAACCAATCTTCATGTTTAACTACTGCAATTACAATTTCTGAAATTCCAAGAGTTGCGATAGCCAAATAGTCTGACCGTAATCGGAGAGTAATTTTTCCTATTACCCATGCAACAAGTCCAGCGACTACTGCAGCAATCAGCCAAGAGAAAATAATTGGTAATCCCAAACCTCCAAGAAAACCTGTTTTAGCAGGATTAATCGACTCGATAATATCTATTGAAGGTCCATAAAAATTATTAATACCAATTAAACCAAAAACAATTATTAAGATTATAAGAGTTTTTCTTATTTGTTTATTTTCAATATTTCTGAATACAAACAAGAGTGAAGTGATTGATAATACAAATATAATTGCACTAATGACAATTCCGACACCTGCTTTATCCCATGCTTCATAAATTGGATCGTGTGAAACCAATACTGCTGTCAAACCTCCAAGCGCAGTAAAACCCATTACTCCTGCATTAAACAAACCCCCGTATCCCCATTGCAAATTGACCCCAATCGCCATGATTGAAGAAATAATACAAAGATTAATAACACTAAGAGACACAGACCATGACTGAGTAAAGCCGACAATTGCAAGCAAAATCCCCATTATAGCGAAAGCAATTGGAGCTCTTAATTCGTCGTTCATATTATTTTACCCCTTACAATTCCTGTTGGCCTGACGATCAGCACAATCACTAAAATAATGAAAGAAATGGCAAACTTATAATCTGTTGAGAGAACTTGCATCAATCCTGACGGTTCTAAACTTTCTGGAAGAAGATACACAAAGAATTTTTTGTAAGCATAGGTTAATGTAATTTCAGAGAACGCAATAACATAACCTCCAATTACCGCCCCTATTGGGGATCCGATTCCACCTACAATCGCAGCTGCAAACATTGGTAATAGCAAATTAAAATATGTAAATGGTTTAAAACTTTTATCTAGCCCATAGAGAACCCCAGCTGTAGTAATCAATATTGAAGATATAATCCAAGTAACAATCACTATTTTTTCAGGATTAATTCCTGATAATAGTGCCAGGTCTTCATTATTTGAGTACGCTCTCATTGATTTACCCAGTTTAGTCTTCTGTAAGAAATAGAATAAACTTATCATCGCAACTAGAGCTACAACGACTGTGATTAATTGAGTTGATTTGATTGTTAATCCTTCTTCTAATCCAAAGTAATTTTTAAAGTCCAGTGCATGTACTATATACTTTTCACCATCAAAAAACTTTCTATCATTTGGTCCTATAATAAATCTGACAACTGCCTGCAGAATAAACATAACTCCTACGGAAACGATCATGAGCACTATAGGTTGACTTTTTTGTTTACGATAAAAACTATAAACTGACCGATCAATTAAAAGACAAAACAAAGCTGTTACTATTATAGCAAAAGGTAGAGCAAGTAATGCGGTAGGAAGAATTCCAGCACTTATTCCCGCGCTCTGAAATAACCATGTAAATAAAATTGTTGCCATCGTTCCAAATGACATCCAATCAGCTTGAGCAAAATTTGAAAATCTTAATACACCATAAATAATTGTTAAACTTAATGTAGCCAATGCCAGTTGACTTCCATATGACAAAGCTGGGACAATTACAAAATTTGCCAACAGGACCATTGCATTAATAAATTCAAAATCTTCCAACTTATCCTCCCAAAAAACTCTTTCTTACTTCTTGATTATTTAATAGCGCTTGTCCTTCGCCACTAAACTTGTTTTCTCCTCCGACCAAAACATAACCAAAATCTGCAATATTTAATGCTTGTTTGGCATTTTGCTCGACGATCACAATTGCAACTCCTGAGTTCTTAATAGTTATAATTCTCTCAAAAATTTCCTTCATAACTATTGGTGAAACACCCGCTGTTGGCTCATCGAGCATGAGAACCTTAGGTCTTGTCATTAATGCTCGACTAACTGCAACTTGTTGTCTTTGCCCACCAGATAATTCACCTGCAAGCTGATTTCTCTTATCTTTCATTGCTGGAAATAAGTTGTAAATTTCCTCAATTGTTTCCTTAACGTTATCTTCTCTAAGAAAAGCACCCATTTCTAAATTTTCTTCAACTGTAAGCTCGCTAAAAATGTTCATTGTTTGTGGTACAAAAGCAATACCAGCCGCAACTCGATCTTGAGGTGTTAATTTTGAAATATCTGAGCCATCTAATATCAAACTACCTTCTTTTAAAGAAATCATGCCAAGCATTGCTTTCATGGCGGTTGACTTACCCGCACCATTTGGACCTACGATTACGACTATTTGATTTCTATCTACTTCAATATCACAACCATGAATAATGTCTTCACCACCGTATCCACCTGTCATATTTGTGCAACTTAAGAACTTAGTCATTGATTATCATCTCTACCTAAATAGGCTTCTATTACTTTTTCATTTTTTTTTATTTCTTCAATATTACCTTCTACGAGAACAGACCCTTCAGTCATTACAATTACCTTATCGCAGAGTTGACTTAAAAAATTCATATCATGCTCAATCATAAAAAAAGTATAATTTTTTTCAGTGTTTAATTTTTTAATCGTATCTGCAATATCATTTAATAAAGTTCTATTAACACCTGCACCAACTTCATCCAATAAAACTATCTTTGCATCAACCATCATAGTGCGGCCAAGCTCTAGTAATTTTTTTTGTCCACCCGATAAATTACCTGCTAACTCAAAAGTTAGATGCTCCAGTTTAAGAAAATTTATAACTTCAATTGCTTTCTCTCTAATAATTGATTCTTCTTCTTCAATAATTTTTCTTTTAAACCATGTATTAAGTATTCTTTCACCTGATTGAGATCCTGGAACAACCATTAAATTTTCAAGCACAGTCATATTTGAGAATTCATGCGCTAATTGAAAAGTTCTTAATATTCCTTCATCAAATAGCTCATGTGATTGAAGTCCTGTAATATTTTTACTATCCAAAAATACAGTTCCATTTGTTGGTGCAATATTACCCGCTATGATATTAAAAAGAGTAGTCTTGCCAGCTCCATTTGGGCCAATTAAGCCAGTAATTTTTCCTTTTTCAACCTCCATAGTTGCATTATTTACTGCTTTAATGCCCCCAAAATTTACTGATAATTGATTAATGCTTAACATTTAAAATTATTAAATTTTCTTTACTTAATGCTTCTATACTTACTTTGAAGAAACATGATTAAGATAAAGTGCAAATAGTATCATAGCGAGTGAAACTAGTACATTCACCCTGATAATTTCATTAAGAAATAAAACTCCAGAAAAATAGGCAATGAGAGGTATCATAAAATTGATTAAAGATAAAAATACTGGGCCTTGAAGTTCAATAATTTTAAAAAATAATAAGTTTGCAATTGCTGTGGCAAATAACCCCTGAATTATGATGGCTGTTATTGATGGGCTGGTGAAACTTTCAAGCCAAAATGGTTCATAAAAAAAAGCAAAAGGGCTTATAATTATTGTACTCGCAATAGTTGTTCCTGTTGCTAAAGAAATAAAATTTATTTTTGGGACTAATTTTGAAACAATAGAATTTACGCCATAGCATAATGCAGCAAGTAAAACAAAAACTTGGCTGAAAAATTCAATTCTGTTATTCCCACCTAATTTAGAAAGATTCTCAAAACCAAAAAGTACAACCAGACCCAGTGCTGCTAAAATAAAGCTAAGTACTTTAATTAAACTTATATTTTGATCTTTTAAAATTAAAGCTGACAAAGCAAGAGTAATTAGTGGCATTGGACTCATTAAAACTCCAGCAATTCCAGCATCAATAATTCTCTCTGCATCTGATATTAAATAAAAGGGTATTGCTGAGCCTAATGCTCCAATAGATACGTAAAAAACAAGATATGTTCGAGTAAGAACAATTTTATTTCCAGTAAATCTCATGCAAATGTATAAAATTATGGATGCCATAAATAGACGACAAAATACATTGGTTATTGGACCAACATCTGTAACTGCAATTTTAATAAATAAAAAATTTACTCCCCATATGATGGCAAGTGAAAAGAGCAGTATCCAACTAACAATACTCGGTTGATTTATTTGTTTCATTTAATGTTTGAGAAAGGTATTATTTTAAACTTTCAAAGTAAATGAATAAAAAAAATGAGATTATTTGCTCTTTTAATTTTTAGTTTTTTAGTTCTTCATGGTTGTGCCAGTAAACCTCCATCTCAACAAGAAAACATTTGTTCTATCTTTGAGCAAAAATCTTCATGGTATAGATTAGCCAATAAATCGTTTGAAAAATGGGGAGCACCTATACATGTTCAAATGTCAATTCTCCGACAAGAATCCGCTTTTCAAAATAGGGTTAAACCTGAGAGAACTAAATTATTAGGTGTTATTCCTTGGTCAAGAAAATCAAGTGCGTTCGGATACACGCAGGCAATCGACGCAACCTGGGATTGGTATCGTGATGAAAACAATAAACCCCTTGCATCAAGAGTTAATTTTGCAGACGCAATTGATTTCACAGGATGGTATATAAATAAATCTTATCAAATTAATGGCATCAATAAAGGCGACGCATACAATCAGTATTTAGCCTATCATGAGGGTCACGGTGGTTTCAAAAAGAAATCATACCAAAGTCAAAGTTGGCTGATTGATGTTGCAAAAAAAGTTAAAATTCGTTCAGATAAGTATGAAAATCAATTAGATAATTGTGAACATAAATTTCAAAAGAAATTTCTAGGGATATTTTAATGAGTTCGAATTCAAATATTATAGCTTTAACGATGGGTGATCCATCTGGAGTTGGCACTGAGATTGCAATCAGGGCAAAAATAAAAAAAATAAAAAAACCAGATTTTTTTATTATTCACGATATAGATTTTGTAAAAAAAATCTTAAAAAAAATGAAATCAAAATTGAAAGTTAGAGAAATAAGTAGTCCATCAGAAGTTAAAAAATTACCAAAGAATTATTTAGCAGTCTTGCCAATAAAAATTAGTAAAAATACACAATTAGGAAAAAAAAATTTATCTAATGTTAAGTCTATTTTGACATCAATTGATCTTGCAGTTAAACTCGCAAAAAATGGAGAAGTTGCAGCAATTGTAACTAATCCAATTAACAAAGATGTAATTGGAAAAAAAGTCAAAAATTTCAAAGGTCATACAGAGTACCTTGCAAAAAAGGATAGAACAAATGATCAACTAATGATGATGATGAATAAAAATTTGAAAACTATTCCTCTAACAACTCATATTGCAATTAATAAAGTTTCTAACAAAATAAATAAAAAAAATATAATTAAAGCCATCATTAATGCCAATGTAAGTTTAAGAAAAGATTTTAAAATAAAAAAACCTCGAATAGCTGTTACAGCTTTAAATCCACATGCAGGTGACGGTGGACTTATTGGTGATGATGAAAAAGTAAAAATTTTACCGGCTATTAAGTATTGTAAAAAAAAGAAAATATCTGTTGAGGGGCCTTTGCCCGCTGACTCAGCATTTATAAAAAATAATCAAAATAAATACGACATTTTTATTTGTATGTTTCATGATCAAGCTTTGATACCTGTAAAGATGATAAGTTTTGATGAGACAGTCAACTATACGGCTGGACTATCATTTGTAAGAACAAGCCCAGACCACGGAACAGGTCTCGATATTGCAAAGAAATTCATTGCATCACCCAATAGCTTAATAGCAGCTTTGAAGTTGGCGTCAAAAATTGCTCAAGCTAGAAGAAAATGACCTTATCACTTTATTCTGCATTATTTATTTTTGCGACCATTATGGTTATAACGCCTGGCCCCGCAAATTTATTACTAATGAGCGCTGGAGCCCAACATGGATTTTACAAGTCAGTACCTTTTGTTATAGGCGTTACCTGTGGGAAATTGTTTTTAACAATTGGTTTAGGAATTGGATTTTTAACTCTTTTGAACTCAAACCCGATATTGGTGAGTATTATTAAAGTAATTGGCACAGCCTATATATGCTGGCTTTCATGGAAAATACTTTTTTTGAATTTTCAATCAACTGGAGGTGAACAAAATGAAAAGGCACCTAATTTTTTAAATGGTTTACTGGTTCACCCGTTAAATCCTAAAGGTTGGGCGATGGTAATCGCTGCTTATACACAATTCACTTCCTTTGGGAATACATACACTTCTTCAAGCTGGGTATTGGAAGTCATTATTGTTGCAGGGACATTTTTTTTCATTCAGTCAATTTCTCATTCTATATGGTGTTGGTCCGGAAGCTTAATATTTAATTTTTTAAGTAATAAAAATGTAATAAGACAAGCTGTAGTGATTATTCTTGCTTTACTTACGATTGGGACAGTAGTTTACAGTAATTTTTTTATTTAATTTTACTGAGACTATTTTTTTCGACAGACTCACTAAAACTTGCAAATAATTTTTTTGAAAAGTCATCTGTAGTTGCTGAATACTCTGGATGCCATTGAACTCCATAAAAGTAACCGCTGTAATTTGATAAACTGATAGCTTCAACTGTTTCGTCTTTAGCGACACCTTCAATAACCAGATTATTTGCAATTTTATCGATTCCTTGAGTATGAAGTGAATTTACCTCTATAGTTGGTGTACCGGCCAACTTTTCAAATTTTCCATTCTCAGTTAAATAAACTTCATGCTGTTTTGAAAATTGTACTTCTGGATCATCAGATTCTGGGCACCTGTGATCCATTCTTCCTGGTACATCATGAATATCTGCGTGAAGAGAGCCCCCCATTGCAACGTTAACTTCTTGAAAGCCCCTACAAATAGCTAACATAGGAATTTCATTTTTAAATATGAAATCAATCATAGGTAGAACAGTCTTATCTCGATCGATGTCTAATGGTTCAACTATTTTGTCTTTATTGTAAAATTCAGGATAAACGTTTGAGAGACTGCCTGTTAGCATCACCCCATCAAATTTTCTCAGAGTGTTTCTGTAGTCAATTGTTGAGCCAAGGGCTGGTAAAATGACAGGTATACAGCTAGTAGCTTCAGCCACAGCTTTTATATAGTTCGTTCCTGACGCATGATATGTCCGATGCAATTCAGCTTTTTCAATTACGTCGGCAAATACAGCAATTAGTGGCTTATTTTGAGTATCCATAAAAAAATTAGTTTACTAATATCAGGATAATATCATATAACAACTTTAATGGTTATAAATATTCAAGATAAACAATCACAACATAAAGCAATGTCTGCATGGGATGACGTCTTGGTCATCGATGATCAACTTTCGAGTGAAGAGAAAATTTTAAAGTCGTCAGTGAGATCTTATTGCCAGGAAAAACTCTTACCTAGAATCATAGAGGACAACAGAAATGAAAATTTCAGTAGAGAGATTTTCAATGAAATGGGTGAGCTTGGAATTCTAGGTTCTTATTTACATGGATATGGATGTGCGGGCACAAATTACGTTTCTTATGGGCTTATTGCTCGAGAAATTGAAAATATTGATAGTGCATACCGATCTATCATGTCGGTTCAAACAAGTCTTGTTATGTTTCCTATATATCAATTTGGTACTGATGCGCAAAAAGAAGAATATTTACCAAGACTTGCAAAAGGGGAAATCATTGGAAGCTTCGGTCTGACTGAGCCTGATGCAGGTAGTGATCCTGGTGCAATGAAAACCAAAGCAGTAAAAGTCAAAGGGGGTTATGAATTGACTGGTACCAAGACATGGATCAGTAATGCACCCTTCGCAGATGTAATTATTGTTTGGGCCAAGGATGAAGATAATGTAATCAGAGGATTTATTGTGGACAGAGAGTCCAAAGGCCTATCAACACCTAAAATTGAAGGTAAATTATCTTTGCGCGCTTCAGCAACGGGGCAAGTTGTTATGGAAAATGTTTTTTGTTCGGAAGATAAAGTTTTACCAAAAGCATCAGGCTTGGGCGGACCTTTTCAATGCTTAAATAGTGCAAGATACGGAATTTCATGGGGTGCTCTAGGAGCAGCAGAGTTTTGTTTTGCAACAGCTAGACAATACGCGTTGGATAGAATGATGTTTGGAAAACCTATTGCTGGCACTCAGCTTGTTCAGTCTAAGTTAGTTGATATGCAGACAGAAATTGCATTAGGTCTGCAGGCTGCACTTAGAGTTGGGCGTCTGATGGATGAAGATCAGTCAGATAGCAATATGGTAAGTCTCATAAAAAGAAATAATGTTGGAAAAAGTTTAGATATTTGTAGGAGTGCGAGAGATATTCTTGGTGGCAACGGTATTTCAGATGAGTATCATGTAATGAGACACATGGTAAATTTGGAAACCGTAAAGACATATGAAGGTACACACGATGTACATACTTTAATTATGGGAAGAAACTTAACAGGCATACAGGCTTTTAAATAATTATGGCTTATCTAAATCGTACAACAAAGCAATGGCAGGAAATTGATACAGCTCATCATCTGCATCCTTTTACTGATTATAAGTCGCTTGCAAAAGAAGGCAGTATCATCATTGCAAAAGCAGATGGTGTTCACCTTACTACATCAGATGATAAACAGTTGCTTGATGCCATGTCTGGCTTGTGGTGTGTAAATGTAGGTTATGGAAGAAAGAATCTTGCAGATGTTGCTTATAAGCAAATGCAAGAATTACCTTATTATAATTCTTTTTTTAAAACAGCGACACCGCCATCAATTGAACTTGCTAAAGAATTAGCTGAAATTAGTCCACACGATTTAAATCATGCATTCTTTTCTTCAAGTGGCTCTGAAGCCAACGATACTGTTGTAAGAATGGTAAGGAGATATTGGGATTTAAAAGGGAAGCCAAATAAAAAAACATTTATCAGCCGAGAATACGCTTATCACGGAAGTACGATGACTGGAATGAGTTTGGGCGGCATGACAGCGATGCATGCTCAAGGGGATATGATGCCTGGCTTTGAACATGTGTTGCCTCCTTATTGGTACAAGTATGGGAGCGATATGTCTCATGATGACTTTGGTATTCATGCAGCTAATAAAATTGAAGAAAAAATAAATGAAATTGGCCCAGATAATATTGCGGCGTTTATAGGAGAACCAATTCAAGGAGCTGGAGGAGTTATTATTCCACCTGATACCTATTGGCCAAGAGTTCAAGAAATTTGTAAAAAATATGACATTCTTCTTGTAGTTGATGAAGTCATTTGTGGATTTGGTAGAACTGGAAACTGGTTTGGATCAGATACTTATAACATCAAACCTGACATTATCACGATGGCGAAAGGGATTACCTCAGGATATATCCCACTGTCTGGAATCATGATTTGCGACAGAGTTTGTGAAACTTTAATCAATGAAGGTGGCGAATTTTACCACGGTTATACTTATTCAGGCCACCCAGTAGCTTGTGCAGTGAGCCTTGAAAATCTTAAAATTATCAAAGAAGAAAATCTTATTGAACAATCACGAAATGTTTCAGTTTACCTGGAGCAGCAAATGCGCGAAATTGAAAAGCACCCTTTAGTTGGAGAAGTAAGAATGAAGAGCTTTATTGGAGCTGTGGAATTAGTGAAAGATAAAGAAACTAAAGAAATGTTTGAAGACACTGGCACAGTTGGAACGATTTGCAGAGACTATTGTATTGAAAACGGTTTAGTAATGCGAGCTGTAAGAGATGGCATGATTTTCTGTCCACCTCTTATATTCAATAATAACCATGTGGATGAACTTTGCGAAAAGCTAAAAACCTCGCTGGACCAAACACTAGATCATATTTCAAAATAAAACTTACTTAATCTGTAGATAGTAATCGTAGTATTCGGTATCTCGTTGATAGTTTAATGACTCATAGAGACTTTGAGCATTTTTATTTGTTATAGCAGTCGACAACTCAACACTTGTTACACCTTTTTCTTCAGCAAAACTTTTTGCAGCATTCATCAGCATACGTCCAATACCTTTATTTCTATATTCAGATCTCACATACAAGTCGTAGAGTATTATTTTTTTACTCAACTCCAGTGAGTCAAAAGTTGTGTACAACTGGGTCATACCCATACATTCTTTTTCATTTTCAATATAAAATATTTGTGCCTCTTTATTACTAAGGCGTTCCTTAATATAGTTTTTACAGGCTTCTACATTTGACTCCTTTTTATAAAACTGCCGATATAAATCAAAGATCTCACCAATTTTTTCGAAATCATCTGGTTGAGCAATTTTTATTTGTAAATCTTCTGACATATACTTTATCTCCAAATAGTTCGATATATTGATATCACTAAGAAAATAAAAGTAAAAGATGTAACTGTATAGATAAAGCCCATTGGTCCAACTGCATCCATGACTCTTCCTCCAATTAAAGGACCAATAAGCGAGCCAACCTCAAAGACCATCACAAGAATTGCTGTAGCACCTGCAACTTGAGACGCACTATATCTCTCACCAAGCATAGTGAGTGAAATTGCAAAAAGTCCACTTGCAGCGCCACCCCATATAAAACAGCTCGCTGCCATTACATAAAAATTATCTAGATAGAAAGCGAATAGAATTGGACAAAAGAACGTAATTAAAACTGCTATGTTCAATAGCAGTCTTTTATTAAATTTGTCCAGCAATACGCCAATCAAGGGTTGGCACATCACACCTCCTACAAGAGTAATAGTTACATATTGCAATGCAATCTCTTGAGTAAATTGGTTCTTAATCATGAAAATGGGAAAGAAAGATACAAACATTACATCATCTAAACCGCATAAAATAGCTGCGCCAAAAATAGTTGGAGCTGCAATGATAGCCGCAAATACTGGAAGAGACTTTTTATCAGGTAATTTCGGGTCTTCAATCTCAAGCATAATAAGCGGTAAAATGGCGATAAAAGAAAGAGAAGAAATAACAATAAAAGGTAACCAGCCTTCAATTCCGGTTAGGGACAATACCATCGGGCCACTTGCAAAACCGATGACAAAAACTGTGTTATAAATCGTTACTATTTTGCCGCGATTTGTATCATCAGCCATTGACAGCATCCATGTGTCAAATGCATTCCAAGCAAGCGCTCCAGCAAAACCAATTATGAATCTGATAACAAACCAAGCTGTCAAACTATCAAAAATTGGAAAAGTAAAATAAAGAATTATTGTAAATATTTGAGCAATGATAATTGATTTCGCTAAACCTATCTTGTGAATAATTATTGGTGTTATTCTTACAAATAATATTACAGCAAGTGGTTGTGCTACTACATTGAGGCCAATTTCAGTATTGCTATATCCTCGTGCTTCTAAAATAAGTGCAAGTAGAGGAATTAAAGTACCAAGCTTAATACCAATAATTAATGCGCAAAGAAATAGGACAATGTATGTCTTGTAATTTGTTCCTAAAAGATTCTGAACTGTAGTGTTCATGCAAACCTATCTTCATTAACATAGATGCTTTTAAAATATTTAAGCACTAAATTTTTACAAAATTCATTTGTGTATATTTTTGGATCAAACAATATTCGCTGCCACAAACCATCAACCATGGAATGATAGGTTTCACTTACTTCTTTTGGAGTAAATTCCTTTTGATTGGCAATATTATTAATTTCACTTACTAACTTTTCCATTTGTTGAGAATAAATTTCATCTTGTCTTTGACAAATCGCTAAATAAGAAGGTCTGAATTTCACCTCACT
This sequence comes from uncultured Pelagibacteraceae bacterium, assembly GCA_902577765.1. GTDB lineage: Bacteria > Pseudomonadota > Alphaproteobacteria > Pelagibacterales > AG-422-B15 > CACNXQ01. The sequence goes on from CACHAK010000004.1 coordinate 28,902, forward strand.
ATAAAACGCAATCCATACTGAAATTTTATTTCTGTTGGCAATTTTTGAACTGAAATCATTTTGAATTATACGAATTATTCTATCAATTGGATCTATGTTCTTTTCCTCAAAAATCTTTTGCCATGACTTTTTGTATTCATCAGATAAATACTGCAGCGAACTTATTAATAAATTATCTTTCGACTTAAATCTAAAGTTTGCGTAACCTTGAGAAACTTTAGCTCTTTTTGCTACATGAGCAATCGTAGTATCCGCTAGGCCTCTTTTTGCAATTGTTTCTATCGTAGCGTCAATCAACTTTTGATGATTAACAGAAATCTCAGTTTCACTGGCCTGTTCTGAAGATTTTTTATTAACTAAAGCCTTCATCATATTGAATAAACAATACACAAAGATAACTATTAAAGATAGTTTTGTATTGAATAATCATTCAATTTTTATTATCATGATTCCTAAATATTCTTTATTTTATGGCAAAAAATACACACGATGTAATCGTAATTGGTGCGGGTCATAATGGTTTGACCGCTGCTAGTTATATGGCGAAGGCAGGACTAGATGTTGTTGTTCTAGAAAAAAATGAATGGATTGGAGGGGCTGCTGTTAGTCGCGAGCTCTATCCTGGATGGAAATATTCTAACTGTTCATATGTTTGCAGCTTACTAAGACCTGAGATCATGCGTGATCTTGAACTCTACAAATATGGTTTACAAATTATTCCTTACGAAGGTAGCGCAACAATGATGAGAAATGGGGACTACTATGCCCACTATCATGATCATGATATGACGATCAATTCTATCAGAAGACATTCTCACAAAGATGCGGAGGCCTATGAAAGGTACAGTCGCGATGTTTTAAGACAATGTAAAATTATTAAACCACTCTTAAAAATGACACCACCAGATTTAACTTCTTTTAAACCAAAAGATTTATTTGGTGCTCTGGAGTTCGCAAAACATTTTGCAGCTAAAGACGAGCTAGGAGGTCTTGGTGAAAAAGAAATTTATGACACTATTCGATTTTACACAATGAGCATCAGAGACTATTTAGATGAATATTTTGAAAGTGATATTACAAAGGCTCACTTAGCTGGAAGTGCAATTATCGGAACTGCTCTTGGTCCTTGCTCACCTGGCTCTGCTTACGTATTACTCCACCATTATATGGGAGAAGTAGATGGTTCTGTTGGAGCGTGGGGGTATTCAAGAGGAGGTATGGGCTCTATTACAAAAGCAATGACAGGTTGTCTCAATGCTCACGGCGGTGAAGTAAAACCAGATAATGAAGTCGTTAATGTCATTACTAAAAACGGTCGTGCGATTGGAGTTGCTACCAAAAAAGGTGATGAATATTACGCAAAAAAAATTGTATCTAACTTAGATGTTAAAAGAACGTTTTTAAAAATTACTGAAGAAAGCTCTTTACCTGGTGAATTTGTTGAAAGAGTTAAAAACTTTAAAATAAGAGGTTCATCGGGAAAACTGAATATTGCCTTAGATGGCCTTCCTGAATTTCCATGTATTCCAGAAGGTGATCCAGGTGGTGGAGGTGATATGCACTTCACAGAAACTATTGAAGAAATGGAAGGAGCTTACGATGATTGGAAACGAGGTGAATGGTCAAGAAATCCTTACGTAGATATGTGTATTCCCTCTAAAAGCGATCCAACAATGGCAGCTCCGGGAAAGCATTATATGTCTGTCTTTATTCAATATGTTCCATTCAATCTTGCAAACGGCGGATGGAATGAAGAAAGAAAGCAAGAATTTGGAAGACATATTGTTGATTGTATTGCTGAGTTTTCTCCTAATTTTAAAGATTTAATTAACCACTACGAAGTTCGTACTCCATTAGAATTAGACAATGAAGTAGGATTGACAGAAGGAAACATCTTTCAAGGCGAATTAACAATGGATCAACTCATGTTTAATAGACCTGTGCCTGGATATGCACAGTACAGAACACCACTTAAAAATATGTATATGTGCAGTTCATCAACTCATCCAGGTGGTGGAGTTATGGGTGCACCAGGAGCGAATGCTGCAAGGGAGGTTCTAATTGATATGAATATCCCTCAAACAGGTAATTATTATTAATGTCAGAAAATTATGACGTAATAGTTATTGGCGCAGGCCATAATGGTCTTGTTTGCGCTAATATTCTCGCAAAAAAAAACCGTAAAGTTCTGATTTGTGAGGCACGTGAGAATTGCGGGGGACTTGTTGAAGAGAGTATAACTAACTTCGTTCCTCAGATACCGCTGAGCGTATCAAGCTCTCTTGGTGGACTGCCAGTAAAGTATAAAGCAAAGTCTACGATCGCACTGTCAGAGTCCGGTCAACATATTCGCTTAGTTGGAAACCAACATATTGACCATAAAGTTATTTCTGGTTTCTCTTCGAAGGATGCAGACAGATATGTAGAATTTCATGATAAAATGTCGTCCTTTTCAAAGGCTTTAGGTTCTTTCATGATGGCTTCACCACCAAGGATCATGAACAATACTTTCTCTGATTATTTTAAATTATTCAAACTAGGCATGAATGTTCGAATGCTTGGAAAGAAAAAATTTAATGAGTTTGCAAGAATGATAGGGCTTAATATTGCGGACGAATTGGAAGACAATTTTGAAAATACTCTTTTGCAAGGCCTAATCGCCCATGACGCGGTGCTTGGTTCTAACTTGGGCCCAAGATCACCCGGTTCATTAATTAATCTACTTTATCGCATGGCCACACATGACAACTCAATCTTTGGGGGAATATATGAAATTGATGGTGGCAGTAAAGCTTTTGTAGATACTTTGCTAGATATCAGTAATAAAAATAAAGTTGAAATTAAAACGTCTTCATCGGTTAAAAGATGCATTACTGAAAATGATAAAGCAATAGGAGTTGAACTTCACAGCGGTGAAAAAATTTATGCAAAAAAAATTATTTCTAATGCAGATCCAAGATCGACTTATTTCAGTCTTTTAGGAACTGAGAATTTAGACACTGATGTGAAAAGAAGAATCAAACATCATCGATCAAAAGGAAAAGTTGCGAAATTATCATTAAGTCTCAATAAACAACCTGAATTTATTAACTGCGATAAAAATGATTTAGAGAGTAGAATGGTAATTGCTCCTTCAATTGATTATATAGAAGAGGCATTCAATCCAAGTAAGTTTGATAAACTTTCTATGGAACCTATTTTAGAAATGAAACTAAAAAATTCTGACCAGAGTAATCCTGTATTAGATATTCAAGTTCAATATGCTTCCTACGGTGCGCAGGAGGGTTGGGATAAAATTAAAGATAACTATGTAGATGCCGTTATAAAATTAATAGGGAAATATGCACCTGATATTCAAAGCTGTATAGAGACTAAAACAATTGTTACTCCCGACGACATAGAGAAAAATTTTTATGTTTCAGGCGGACATTGGCATCATGGAGAAATTCAAATCGATCAGCTTTTTATGCTCAGACCAATTCCTGGGGCATCACAATATAGAACCCATCTTGACGGACTATATATGTGTGGTGCAGGTACTCATCCGGGTGGAGGCTTAACTGGAATTCCAGGAAAAAATGCGGCTCAAGCTATCTTGGAGGACGCATAAATATGAATAGAGATTTAAGATTTACAGCACTAAAAAAAACCCCTTTTCACTCTAGAACAAGCTTAGCTTCAAGAACAAATAAATATTATAACTGGAACGGTTTTACTGTACCCACAGAATACTCAACAACTGAGTTGGAATATACTGCTGCTAGAAATGGCACCTCAGTTATGGATCTCACACCTATGTGCAAATATATGATCAATGGCAGCGATGCTAATAAATTTGTTGATTATCTTGTAACAAGAGATTTATCACAGATGGAAGATAATACAGTAGCATACATAATTTGGTGTAATGAAGATGGTAAAGTAATGGACGATGGTACCATATTTAAATTTTCGAATACAAAATTTATGCTTTGCTGCGCAGTAAAGATCTATAATTGGCTACATGACTCTGCTGAAGGTTTTGATGTTTCTTTTGAGGATGCAACAGACACAACGGCTGCATTAGCAATCCAAGGACCTACTTCTTGTTCAACACTAAAAAACTACGGAGCAGATGACCTTGAATTATTAAAACCATTTGGAATGAAACAATATAATATTAACGGATATGATGTTTTGATCTCACGAACAGGCTTCACAGGTGATTTAGGATATGAATTATGGACTGATCCAGCTAATGCAGAAAACATGTGGGATAGTATCATGGAAGCTGGAAAAGAATTAAAGATAAGACCTTTTGGCATGCATGCTCTTGAGATGACAAGAATTGAAGCTGGCTTTATTCAAACCAATACTGATTTTATGGCAGCTGAAGATTCCTTAAGACCAGTGAGAATGCGTTCACCGTATGAAATTGGAATGGGTTGGCTTGTTCATCTCAATAAAGAAAGTTACTTTGTAGGCAAACGCGCTTTAAAGAAAGAAAAAGAGACAGGTAATTCTGAAAGATGTTTAGTTGGATTGGACATAGATGGCGATAAGCCAGCAGTAGGCTCTGTGATTTATAATGAAAAAAAAGAAGATATAGGAATTGTTACCGCAGCAATGTGGTCACCTACCATGAAAAGAAACGTTGCGCTTGCGTCTCTAAAGCGTCCATATGGAATTAAGATTAAAGAAAATATTTTTGCAGAAATTTATCACCCAGAAGAATTGGAATATAAAAAAATATGGGCTAAGTGTAAGGTTGTAAAAAGACAATTTTTTAGCCCTGAAAGACGTAACAAAGTACCTGCAGACCTTTATGAATAGCCAAAAATAGGCTGTTTTTTTAAAATTCAATTATTGAACAGCTGTTCAATATAGGCTATACTTCAATATGCCCAAATCAACTTCGATTCCCGAAAAAAAAGATCTCCTTAATACTCTCGACGATAGAATTCTATACCCATGGCAGTATCTTGAGTATCGTGGTGAAGACAGCAGAACATTCATTGATAAGTCAAAAGGAATTTATCTTTACGATCAAACAGGAAGACAGCTTATTGATGGTCCTGGAGGAATGTGGAATGTTAACGTAGGACATGGCGTAAAAGAAATTGCTGATGCTGTTTATAATCAGATTACAAGAATGCCCTACGCCAGCCCATTCACGGAGTCCACTGAGATTGCATATAAATATGCTTCACGACTTGTTAAATATGCGCCCGGTGATCTTAAAAGAGTATTTTTCACGTCCGGAGGATCTTCAGCAGTAGACTCTGCATTAAGATTTGTAATGTTTTATAATAACGTTCGTGGGTTAAGAGATAAGAAACAAATTATCTCACGTCATGATGCATATCACGGTAGTACATTTTTAGGGGCTTCATGTTCAGGTAAAGAAAGAGATAAAAACAACTTTGATTTTGCAGATAACTTAGTTCATCATTTGTCTGCGCCAAATCCGTTTAAAAAACCAGACGATTTAAGTGATGAAGAATTCTGCGATTTAAAAGTTAAAGAGTTAGAAAATAAAATTTTAGAACTTGGTCAAGATAAGGTCGCGGCATTTATTGCAGAGCCAATCCTAGCATCAGGCGGAGTAATTGTTCCTCCTAAAGGATATCACAAAAAGACAAGAGAAATTTGTACTAAGTACGATGTTATTTATATTTCTGATGAGATAGTAACCGGATTTGGAAGGTTAGGTCATATATTCGCTTCAGAAAATTATTTCGATTTAGAACCTGATATCATCCTTTTAGCAAAAGGGATTACTTCAGGATACGTACCTTGTGGTGCGGTTGTTATTTCTGAAAAGCTTATGTCTCAACTTGATAATAAAGAAAAAGTTATATTTTCAAATGGATTTACTGACTCGGGTCACCCAGTGAGCATGGCAGCAGCTACAGCAACACTTGATTATATTGAAAAAAATAACCTCCTTGAACATGTACAGGAAGTCGGCCCTTATTTTCAATCTAAATTAAGTGAATTAATTGATCTACCGATTGTTGGCGATGTACGTGGTGAGGGATTAATGGCTGCTGTTGAATGTGTAATCAGTAAAGAAAAAAAAGATCCTCTGAATTTACAATACGAGATCGCTTCTCGCATCAATTCTCATTGTCAAAATCTTGGTTTAATTGTTAGACCGCTATTTAATACGTGTGTCATGTCTCCTTCTTTGATCATCACTAAGGAACAGATAGATGATCTCGTAAGTATACTTAGAAAAGGAATTGAGTTAGCTACAGATGACATCAAGAAAGAAGGCCTTTGGTCTGCATCTTAAATAAATGCTTGAGTTTAACCATCTGCTAAAAAACTATCAGGAGGGTAAAACATTACCCCAAGACTTTTATACAGATTCGAATATTTTTTCCGAAGAGATGAAGCGAATTTATTTCAAACAGTGGTTAATGGTAGATCACATAAGTCGTATTCCTAATCCAGGTGATTATTTTGTTTTTGATGCCGAAAAGGAGTCCATCATAGTTATTAGAGGAAGAGACAATGAAGTAAGAGCATTTTATAATGTTTGCACTCATCGAGGATCAAGAATTTGTTTAGATGAAGAGGGATCAAAAAAACTTTTAGTGTGTCCCTATCATGCTTGGAGTTTTTCAGCAGAAGGTGAGCTTAAAGCTGCACGTTTTATGCCGGAGGATTTTAAAAAAGAAGAGTGGGGTCTTAGAGAGTGCCATTTTAAAATTTATGAAGGATTAATATTTATTAACTTATCATTAGAAGAACCAATGAATTTTGATGAATTCATTGAGCCTCTAAAAGAAATGATGGAATTTCATCAGACGAGTAAGTCAAAAATTGCGATAAGAAAAAAATATCCAACTCATGCAAATTTTAAATTAGTTCTTGAAAATTTTCAGGAGTGTTATCACTGTCCTACAGCACATCCAGAGCTTTGTGCAGTACAGGATAAAGACTGGGTTGTCGCAATGGGTGCTGGAATAGGTACTGCACCTCAAAAAGAGACTGATGAATATCTAAATAAAATTAAACCTTGGGTCGAGGAATGTAAAAAAAATGGAACTCCGTCTGAGGTTTATCTTGAAACAGAAGAAGGATTAAAAAAAGGCTTAAACAGATATGTTGACAGAACTCCAATTGGAAACGGAAACTTATCACAAACCAAAGATGGAAAGCCAGCTTCTTCACTAATGGGACAGTTTAAAGATTTTGATGGAGGATTAACCCAAGTAAGCTTTAATCCATTTGGCTGTTGTTATTTCACAAATGATTTTGGCGTCATGTTTATTTTTAAACCCATCTCACTTCTAGAGTCTGAAGTGGAACTCATATGGCTCGTAAACGAGGAAGCTGAGGAGAATAAAGACTTTAAGCCCGAGGAAGTAAGCTATATTTGGGATGTTACTACGGCGCATGATACAACAATAATTGAAAATAACCAGGAAGGCCTTCTATCACAGTCTTTTAAACCTGGAGTTTTATCTGAAAATGAGTCAGCGGTAACTTACTTTTATAATTGGTATTTTACCAACATGCAGTTACCATAATCTCTAAGCGAGAGAGTATGAAGCAACTTTATAACAAAGATATTTATGACGTTAATAAGCCAGTAAAAAGTTATTGGGAAAAAGTCAGTCAAATAGAACAAGACAAATATCCTAAGCTCACAACTGATGAAAGCTGTGATGTTTGTGTAATAGGTGGCGGCTTTACTGGAATAAGTACAGCTTATCACATTGCAAAAAATTACAGCGGTGACGTAAGATTACTAGAGGCAGGGCATTTTGGATTTGCAAGCAGTGCAAGGAATGCTGGCTTTTGTTGTTTGCCTGCAACAAAACTATCGGTCAACCAACTGATTGCAAAGTTTGGCCTGGATGAAACAAAGAAATTTTTTTCTTCTCAAATTGAAGGTGTTGAACTTTTATCCTCACTTATTTCGGAAAATAATATTGAATGTGAAAAAACTGGCACAGGCAATCTAGATGTTGCTCATCACCCTGATAGCAGTGAGGAACTAAAGGAGTGGGGCAATGATCTTAAAGAATATTTTGGCATTAACACCAAGTGGATACCCAAAGAGGAGTTTGATGAAGTTGGACATCAATCAACAGAACAATTTGGAGCTGTTTTTACTGAAGCAGGATTTGCAATGAACCCAATGGCTTTTATGAATGGTTTTGCATCAGCAACTGTAGATGTGGGAGCGAAACTTCATAGTTTTTCTAGAGTGAAAAAATGGGAAAGAAACGGTTCACATAAATTAATTACAGATAGTGGGTCGATTACTGCAAATAAGGTTGTTGTTGCAACAAATGGATACACAGATGAGTCTCTTCATCCAAGTTTTGCAAATAGAATGATGCCTGTTTTATCTAATATAATTGTTACTAGAGAGATGTCAGAAGATGAATTTAATCTACAAAACTATAAAACCCTTAATCCAATCTGCAACTCTAGAGAGATCTTGTATTATTATAGAAGAATGCCTTCAAACAGGATGCTATTTGGAACAAGAGGTGACACCTACGGTGATGAAAAGAGCGCAGAGAGAATGCAAGAATTCATGACAAAAAAATTTCGCGGGGTATTCCCAAATTGGGACGAGGTCGATATTGATCATTATTGGAGAGGCACCGTTGTTATGACACGTGACTTTGTTCCGGCATTTGGTGCATTAGAAGAAGATAAGTCTGTATATTTTTCATACGGCTATCAAGCTAATGGTAATAATACAACTGTGTATTGTGGTAAAAAATTAGCTGAAATGATTTACGAGTCAAATAGTGGAGAGACAAACATTTCAAAAGTCTATCAGGGCCTTTCACCTAAAATCCCATTTGGATTTTTAAGACTTTGGTATTTAAGATTATATTTGTGGTATGCTAATCTCACGGATAGAAGCAAAAAAGAAATATAAATTGCATCTATTATTTATATAAATTAAAATTTTTCTTATGTTTCAAGCTTGGCGAAATTTATACTCTAAGAGTGATAATGCAAAAGCATATTCATTACTGTCTCCTGCATTATTTTTAATAATTCTCGTAATGCTTATTCCTATGGCTTTAATGCTGAGTTTTAGTTCTTTTACACAAGTAAGCATGATGGAGATTGATTTCACTCCAACATTTCAGCGATACATTGACTTTTTTGAAAAAAGTTTGCTTGTCTCACTTCTCATTAAGTCGGTTAAAATATCATTTATCGTAACACTGATCACTCTTCTAACAGCTTACCCTGTATGCTATTACATCGCTTTTTATGTGAAAAAAAACAAAATGTTATGGTTAGTTTTATTAACCTTACCTTTTTGGACTTCATACCTATTAAGAGTATTTTCTTGGAAAATCATACTGGGCACTAAAGGAGTTTTCAATTCAACATTATTAGGCGCAGGCATTATTAGTGAGCCTCTTACATTTCTTATGTACTCGGAGGAAGCTGTTATTATTACTCTAACACATGCTTGGGCAGCATTTGCTTTATTACCACTTTACGTGTCTCTTGAGAAAATAGACTTTTCATATATTGAAGCTGCAAGAGATCTCGGTTTATCAAAATTTGAAGTATTTTGGAAAGTGACATTTCCTCTATCCTTACCAGGTGTCATTGGTGCGATTTTAATAATATTTATTCCAACTGTAGGTGATTATGTAACGCCTGCCTTAATTGGGGGTACTGAAGGAAGAATGTTATCAAATATGATCCAAGCTTATTTCGGAAAAATAAACAATATACCACTTGGAGCGGCATCAGCCACAATCATGCTGACGACCGTTATTCTCATAACAGCAATTGTCTCATACACAACAAAAAGACTTACACAGAGGCTTTCTTAAATCATGAATGAAAAAAACAATTCACTGCTAGTTTACACATTAATATATTTTGGTTTTCTCTATATACCGGTTCTTTTTTTACCGATTTTCAGTTTTAATGATGCAAATTATATGTCATTTCCATTAGCAGGATTTACCACAGATCATTATGAGGAAATGTGGTCAAAGCGGAACTTACATAAAGCTTTATGGGCGAGCGTTAAGGTTGGTGTTGTTGCAAGCGTTGTAAGTACAGCAATTGCACTTCTCGCTGCAAAGGCATTTGTTAGATATAAATTTAGGGGTCAGAATGTTTCTTACGGAGCCATAATGATGCCGTTTTTAATACCAGAAATTATTTTAGCAGTATCAATATTAATTATATGGATCAACCTAGGTTTTCCATTGGGTCTGGTTCCAGTAACTATAGGACACATATTGTTTTGTACTCCATTTGCAATGTTGATATTGATTGCGCGAATAGAAGGTTTTGACTTTTCTTTAGAAGAAGCTTCACGTGATTTAGGGGAAAATGCATGGGGAACTTTTTATAGAGTATCACTTCCTTTATATTTGCCAGGTATAATAGCAGCTTTATTGTTAAGCTTTATTATATCCTTTGATGAATTTATTCTGGCATTCTTTTTATCTGGCAGTGATGCAACTTTACCAATGTATATGTGGAATCAAATGCGATTTGTAAAAAAACTCCCACATGTACTTGCTTTGGGGGCAGTAATAATTGTGTTTACTACTTTTATTGTTTTGTTAGCATTCTGGCTGAGAAATGTTGGACAAGGCAAAGAGAAACAGGACATAGCTATTAAATTATAAAAAATATGAACGAAAATTTTATTCAGATAAACGGAATTTCAAAACATTTTGGAAATGTCAAAGCAGTTGATGACGTCTCTTTTTCAATTAAAGAAGGAGAGTTCTTTTCTTTGTTGGGTCCATCAGGATGTGGAAAGACAACTTTACTCCGATTGTTAGCAGGATTTGAATATCCAACAAACGGTAATTTATTAATCGATGGCAGTGATATCACTGCATTGCCTCCTGATAAAAGACCTACAAATATGGTATTTCAAAACTATGCCATATTTCCTCACATTAATGTTGAGCAAAATATAAAATTTGGATTAAGAAAACTTGGTTTGACTGATGACGAAATTAAAAAAAGAGTTAATGATGTTTTAGCCCTTGTAAAGCTTGAGGGTTATGAGGAAAGATTCAGTGGCCAATTATCTGGTGGGCAAAGACAGCGTGTTGCGTTAGCAAGAGCTCTAGTTAGACAACCAAAAGTTCTTTTATTGGATGAGCCTCTTGGAGCATTAGATAAAAAATTAAGAGACGAAATGCAACTTGAATTGAGAACGCTACAGAAAGAAATTGGAATTACCTTTGTATTTGTTACTCATGATCAACAAGAAGCTATAAGCATGTCTGATAGAGTTGCTGTTATGAGTGAAGGCAAGATACAACAACTTTCTGCTCCAAATGAACTTTATAAGAACCCAGAAAATATTTTTGTAAGTGATTTCATTGGAGAAACAAACTTTTTAAAAGCATCTACAAGGTCAAAAGATGGCGATCACATCAATGTTGCGATTGAAGATCTTGGTGATTTCAAAGTAAAGAATAACCTAAATATTCCAGAGAATTCGTCTGATGTTGTTTGTAGTGTTCGACCAGAGTCAATGATGATTTCTAGAGATAAATCTGATTGGGATATTTGCTTAGAAGCAAAAATAAATCAGACTTCTTACTTAGGAGAAATGACAAGATTTTATGTTGAGGTATCAGGAATAAACAAAGTAATAACTGTATCATCCCAGCACTTTGATAATCAGTCATTTGAGAACAATACTTGTTTTATAAGTATCAGTTTAGAAGATATTAGCTTACTGCAAAAAAAATAGCCTGCTCTCAATAAGAGAACAGGCTATTAATGATTTCACAAATTTAAGATTAACCGCCAGCAGTCATTTCTGCCCACTGAGCTTCCATGTAATCCGTTACATCATCTGGTGGCATTACTGAGAACGCACCATTCGCTAAGTGTTCAGCTGGGTTTGGAGCAACTCCTCTTTCAGCTAACTCATCTGCGGTAAGTGAGCCAAAGCCTTTTTGGTTAGAGTGTCCATATCCCCATTCGCTTAATAGATAAGCTGAAGTTTCGGCACTAGTTGCAGCGTTAATCATGTCATAAGCAACATCTAGATTTGCACCTGTCGCAATTGCAAGTCCGCATGCCCATGTCATAGTTCCTTCAACAGGACGCATCATCGGGTAACCAGTCTCCCATGATGTTTCATTCCAACAAATTGAAGCCCAGACCTCTTCGTTTCCAATTGCTTCAGCAATAGAAGCAGAGTCAGCGAAGAATGTTCTAATGTTTCCATTATCTCTGAGTTCACGGAACTTATTGATACCTTGATCAATAGCCGCTTTATTTAATTGGTTAATGTCCTTAATGTCTGTTCCTAGATAATGCATCATCAAGAATAAACTATCTGCAGCACTATCAAGTACTCCAACTTTACCTTTCATTCTTGGATCTTCTAAAAGATATAGACTTTCATTACCTGGTTGCATCCAAGTGACTTTATCAGTGTTGTACACAATACTTGTGTCTCCCCAGTCAACCGGTGCAAAATAGTTTTGTCCGTTAACTATACCACTTGGTAAGTCTCTAACTTCTGGGAACATATCTCCCCAGTTTTCTAATCTTGATGTGTCAAGTGGCTGAATAACACCAGCTCTTACCCATCGTGCAATTTCACCTTGGCAAGGCCAAGCAACATCAACTTCAAAACCAGCTTTTAATTTTTGAAGACCTTCTTCTGCATCTCCAAAAGTTGAATATTCTGGTGACCCGTGAGCTTCAACATATGGTCCAAATAGACCATCGTCATCATAACCGCCCCAAACAAAAGCACGTCCAGTAGATGCAAATGCATTAGTAGCAGGAACAAGACCGGATGTTAAACCTAGAACACCAGCTGCACCCATACCCTTTACAAAAGACCTACGACTTACCTTGCCTTCTCGCAAGTTATCAATGAACTTTTTAGTTACATCGTATTTTGGCATAATTAATTATCCTTTTTTTTGTTTAATCTGAAAAAATTGTACACCTCTGGATAAACTGGTCAATACTATATCAATCAAAAACTGGCCGATTTTTGGCATTATTTAGCCATGGATCCACGATTTCGTAGTTGTATCCTCCTTGAAATACTAGTTCATCACTGTAGGAGCGTGAAATAATCTGAATGCCAGTAGGCACTTGATTTGAACTAAAGCCAGAGGGTACGGAAAGGACTGGCAGTTTACCCAACATATTGAATGGGTGAGACATGCACCATGCAAAGTCAGCACATTCTTGTTCTTTTCCATTAATAATGATGCGTTCGTTAACTATATCAATATCTGCTTTGATTGCCGGTAAGGCATTGGTAGGGCAAATAAATAAATCATATTTTTCCAATATTGGACCAATTTCTTCATACATTTTTCCAGTCACCACTGCACTTTCTTCAACGCCATAACCCAAGTGAGCACCAATTTGTTCGTGATAAATTTTTTTTTTATTTTTTAAGGAGTCAATGTGCATTTCAGTAACACCGCTGAACATTTTTGTGTAATCACTCAGCTGTTCTTTTTCAGAATCTGAAAGCTCAGAAATTTCTTTATAAAAAGAATTTGCATAATGACTAAAGCAAACCGAATTTACTTCATCTTTATTCCAATTAAGTTTCACCTCTGTGACCTGACATCCAAGACTTTCAAATTTTTTTAATGCTGTCAGCGTGTTCTGTTCTACTTCTTTATCAATCTCAAAAAATCCTAAGTCCATTGAATAAGCTATTTTCCAATTTTTAATATTTTCGTAATTTAATGGTAAAGTTTTTTTTGGACGTAAAGATGTTATGTCTTTTTGGTTTGGTCCACACATAATGTTTTGCATCATTGCAGTATCAACCACTGTTCTTGCGAGTGGTCCTGTTACACAGTAAGGGTCATGATTGAATGGATAACTTTGAGCATTTCTTCCATGAGGTGGCTTGTATCCAACTACTCCACATGCGCCTGCTGGTATTCTTATTGAACCTCCAATGTCACTTCCTGTTGTCAACATTGCACAACCTGAAGCTAATGCAGCCGCACTGCCTCCACTTGATCCACCAGGTGTCATATCTAAGTTCCAAGGGTTTCTTGTTACGCCATTTAGTTTTGAGTGACAAAAAGAAGTGAGAGAAAATTCTGGATTGGTTGTGCGACCGTGAAGTATCGCGCCAGAATTGACGATTGTTTCAACATCAATATCAGTTTTCTGTGCAATATTATTCTTGAGAAGTAAGCAACCATTACGATTTGGTTGTCCTTTTATATTCACTTCGTCTTTTATTGCTAAAGGTAATCCTTCAAGAGGCAGAACATCATTATTATTGAAAAATTTTTTCTCAGACTCTTTTGCAAGTTCTATAGACTTATCAAAATCAAGATAATTAAAAGCATTTATCTTAGGATTAACTGTTTCTATTCTTTTAATTACAGCCGACAGGACTTCAACTGGAGATAATTTTTTTTCTTTATACTTCTGTAATGTATCCGAGGCGGATAAATAACAAATTTCAATATCAGTATCATTCATGATGATTTATTTATTTAAATTTAACAATTATTAAAATATATTGAAAATTATCTATGATAAGTGAAAAAATCAAAAGTTTAATACAGAGCCAAGATCCACACGCAGGAATGGATCAACTTTTCTTTACAAATTCAGAGATATTTCATGCAAGTTATGATGCAATTTTCAAAAAACAATGGGTTTTTCTCACCCATCTCTCGTACTTTAATCAGACCGATATCTTTACATACAACTTAAATAAAGGATTTATAGAGATAAAAAAAACAGATGATAATCAACTTTCAATTTCCGCATCTGATCCAAATATTAAGTGTCATTTAAAAGTGTATGAGAGTTTAGTATTTATCAATTTATCAAACTCTCCCTATTCATTTGATGAATTCATTAAACCACTTGAACCATACATCAAAATACATGGACTGAATGATGGTAAGATTGCTTTTCAAAAAGATTTTATTTTTAATGCTTCACATTTAGCTACAATTCATAATTTTAAAGAATGCGCTCATTGCTGGGGAGGTGAATTTACACACAAAGATTATCTAAGTGTGCATGGTGAAGATTATTGCAATTCTTATGGAGCAGGTGTTGGCTCAGGAATTGAGGCCCCTAAACTTACAAAACGTATTAAAGAGTGGACAGAACAAACTTTAAAAAGAGGTTTATTTGTTGGAGAGTTCAGTGAACATGACTCAAAATATTTTAGAATTGCAGAGCGCACACCTTTACCTGAAGGTATTGCATCAGAAACAATGGATGGTAGTTATTCTTGTTCAACATTGATGGGTGATTTTAGGGAGATTGGTGCTGACAATGGTTATACTGCAATTGGTTTCAGCCCATTTAACAGCTTTGTTGCAAATAATGAATTTGTGATACTTTTTTTATTCTCACCAATTAGTCAAAATAAAACAGTAGTGACCCAATATTGGGTAACTCATAAAGATGCGGAAGTTGATGTCGATAAAATGATTTTTTTGTGGGACCAAACTTCTACTGAAGATTCCCAGTTATGTGAAATGAATCAAAAGGGAATTGAAAGTAGGTCCTATCAGCCTGGCAAATACGGGGATTTAGAGACGAGCTTAGTTCAATATCAGAAATTTTACCTTAATCATTTACAGACACACCTGAACGACTTAGTCTAATCTTAATTCGATACCTATATGGAACTTGCAACACAATCAGAATTTGATGAAGTGCTTAATCGTCATCATAATATCCAATATGTAGACGCAATATTTACAGACCTCTGTGGATATGTGAGGGGAAAAAGATTTCCAGTACTAGAGGCAGATAAAATTTTTTCAGATGGTGTATTGTTACCTTTTTCAGCATTTTATTTAGATGTCCTCGGTGGCGTAACCAACACGATGAATCTTGGTTGGACTGACGGAGATCCAGATGGGGTTTTAATGCCCGTTAAAAATTCCATAAAGCCCGTCCCTTGGGATAGCAAGGTTCTTCAAGTACTAATTTCTATGAGAAAAGATCAGGAAAAATGGGGTGTAATAGAAAATCCAGCGGAAGTTGATCCAAGAAATATTTTAGAAAAAGTAATGAATAAATTCAGAGGCACCGGCTTAAATCCAGTAGTGGCATTTGAATTAGAGTTTTATTTGTTGGATAGGAAAAGAAATGAGGAAGGCAAGCCAGTTCCTGCATTAGGCGCAAGTAAAACTCATGTATATGGAATTCCTGATCTTGATATGTTTGGCGATTTATTTAATGAAATTAACGAGAACTGTAAAATTCAAGATATCCCTGCAACAACAGCTTCAAGTGAATTTGCTGCTGGTCAGTATGAAATTAATTTAAAGCATACCGGTGATCTGCTTAAAGCAGCGGATGATGCAGCAATGTTAAGAAGAATAATAAAAGAAACGACTGCAAAGCATGGGTTTGAAGCAACATTTATGGCAAAGCCATTTCTTGAGGAGACTGGAAATGGAATGCACCTGCATATTTCAGTGTACGATGATGATGGAAAAAATATTTTTGCAACTAAAAATCGTTACGGAAATGATAAGTTAAAAAATGCTTTAGCTGGTTTTCAAGAAACTTTTTATGACTCATTTCCAATATTTATTCCAAATAGAAATGGTTATCGAAGAATACAAACCCGAAATTTTGTTCCTGTAAACAAAAGTTGGTCTTGGAATCGAAGAGATGTTTCATTGAGAATACCCGCTGGATCAGATAGTGCAAAAAGAATTGAACACCGGGTGGCATCAGCTGATGCAAATCCATATCTTGTTTTAGCTTGTATCCTTTCCGGACTTCATTATGGACTTACAAAAAAACTCTCACCAACAGACCAAGTAAGTTTTGATAACACTGAAGGTGCTGATAAGACTGCTGATCCTGAAATGCCAAAAAATATGGAGTCTGCATTAAATCGTTTTCAAGAATCAAAAATTTTATCTAAGTATTTAGGAAAAGAGTATCTTGATTTGTACGTATCAGCCAAAGAAGGTGAATTTGAACATATGGATAACAGTTTCATACCTTCAGAAGAATACGATTTTTATTTATAGACTTATGACTGATCTACTTTTCAATCAAGATAGTTACTTAAAAGAAACAGAAGCCAGTATTATTGGAGTTGAAGAAAATATTATACAATTGGATAGAACAATTTTTTATGCGGAGTCTGGTGGGCAACCTGGAGATCAAGGCGAGATTGTATTAAAGGACCAAGTACTCAAAGTTGTAGATACTAAAAAAGGATCAAAGCCGAATGAAATTTTGCATATTGTTGATGGTCCCATTGATCAAAGCTTAATTAGTCAATCTGCCGAACTTAGGATCAATTGGGAACTCAGATATGCGCATATGAAAATGCATTCGAGTTGCCACATTTTGTGTAGCTTAGTTGATGCTCTTATAACAGGCGCATCGGTTGGAAGTACTAAATCAAGAATAGATTTTGATGTTGATCCATCAACGCTCAATAAAGAAGAGTTAAATGAGAAGATTAGAGATATTATTAGTAAAGACTATCCCATAATCATAAATCAAATTACAGGAGATGAACTTAAATCAAATCCTCACTTAGCAAAAGGGGCTGCCGTTTCACCTCCAGTTATAGATAACAAAGTACAAACAGTTCAAATTGGTGAGGGAGAAAACATTATCGATCTTCAATGTTGTGGAGGAACACATTGCCAATCTACAAAAGAAATTGGACCACTTGAGATTGGAAAGATCGAAAATAAGGGTAAAAGAAACAGGCGAATTAATATAAGGTTTAGTTCATGACGGATATTTTAATTAGTAAAGATGATGGACAAGTTGTAACGCTCACTCTTAATGATGCACCAGCAAATTGCCTGACCATGGAAATGATGTCAGCAATTAAAATGGAGATAGATCGCGTCAATAAATCCAAAGATCACAAACTTGTTATATTTGAAAGTTCAAATGAAAAAATCTTTTGTAGCGGGCATAGTTTTAATGAAGTTCAAGAGATGATTAAGAATAATGATAAAAAATCACAAGAACTTCTATTTGCGGAGTGCTCTGAAATGTTAATGAAAATTAGAACAAGTCCAAAGATTTTTGTTGCTAAAGTAAGAGGTATTGCAACCGCAGGTGGACTGGGATTAGTAAGTATAATGGATTGTGTTTTTAGTTCTAAATCAGCAAGATTTGCACTTGGTGGTATAAACTTTAATTTTGGGTGTCATCAACCGTCAGTATCTGTAGCCCGTGCAATATCCTCAAAAAATGTAATGGAATTATTAGTGAGCGGTCAGCCTCTTAATGCTCAAAGAGCACAAGAAGCAGGACTCATCAACGAATATTTAGAAGATCACGAATTAGATAAAAGGGTCGAACTATTTTCTCAACAAGTTTGTGATCACACGCCCGAAGTACTCGCGCTCACGAAAGAAACATTATACAAACAGTCAGCAATGAAAATTTCTGATGCCTACGACTTTGCAAGTAAAGCAATGGTTGAAAATCTACAAATGCCTGAAACTAAAAAAGGTATAGACACTTTTTTAAATAAAAACTAACGCTGAATTGAGAATTTTTCTGGTTGGATTTCTTTTTTAAGAGCAGTCTCACGTCTAAGAATAAATATTGCTGATAAGATAATAAATCCAGCACCGACATAAGTGTTCCACGCAGGTATCTCATTCCAAATCATATAACCAAATATTATCCCATAAATTAAACTTAGATATTTCAAAGGTGTAACCAGAGAGACTTCAGCATGTTTAAATGCTGAGGTAAGAGCAAGGTTTCCAATTCCTCCAAAAATTCCAACGGCTGTTAAAATTCCAAAGTCAAACCAAGACACTGGTATTTTCCATCCTCCAAAAGGAATTGTAAATAAAGATGCAATGAAACCAAATAAAGTGAAATACCAAGCAATCAAATAGGATGGTTCGGTCTCACTTAATAAACGGATTGAAATCGACACCATCGCAAAGAATACGCAAAATAAAATTGGCAATAACATGTAGACACTAAACTCACTGGATGTTGGATTGATTATGATCAAGACTCCAGCAAAACCAATCACAATTGCAATCCATCTTCTTACTCTTACAAGTTCACCAAGTATAAATATTGACAGCAGCGTACTAAAAATTGGTGATGCAAACGTGAGACTTACAGTAGTTGCAAGGGGCAAATAATGAAGACTTGCATAAACACAAAAAAGTGCAGCTGTTCCAGTGAATGCTCTAATAAACATCAAGCCAGGTTTAGTAGTATGAAAAAAATTACCCCACCTTTCTTTAGGCACAACAAGAAAAAGAGGGATCAAGCCTCCAATCATACGTGCAGCAATGACCATGCCTATAGAATATTCTGCGGTTGTCCATTTTACCGCTATATCCATGATGCTGAAACCTGTAACAGATATCAGCATATAGAGCGCGCCCAACTTAATATTATTTCTGTTCATATAGATTTTATTAAAATTTAGATTATCATTAATCAATTTTTAAACCTATGAACATTTGGAAATATTTAATAGCAGCTTCTTTAGGGAATATGATAGCAGGCCCTTTGGGCGCACTTGCATTCACGGCTGGCGCATACTTTCTTGGAAAGAAAACAAACTTTAGAAATCCTGGGGCTAACTTTAATAGTAATCAAGGTGTTTATGCTTTAGGGCTCGTTGTTCTCTGTGCAAAGTTGGCAAAAGCTGATGGAAGAGTCACTGACGACGAAATAAGAAAGTTCAAAAAAATATTTAAAATACCTCAAGAAAATATGAAACAGGTTGGAGCAATATGGAAAGAAGCTGCACAAACCAGTGCAGGATTTGAACCTTACGCTCAGCAGTTAAGAGACACTTTTTACCGAACTCCACAAATGTTAGAGCAAGTCATATTAGGTCTATTTGAAATTGGATATGCTGATCATGATTTATCGGCTCCAGAACTAAAATATATAAAAAAAGTTAGCCAGATTTTTGGAATTGATGAAGCAACGTTCAATAGATTAAGAAATTCTCGACCTGAATTTGTCAAAGAAGACCCTTACAAGGTGCTTGGTGTTTCTAAATCTCAAACGTCTGCAGAAATTAAAAAAATTTACAGAAATTTAGCTCGCAAAAACCATCCAGATATCGTTCGGGCAAAAGGCATTACTGATAAAAGCCTTATTC
Organism: uncultured Pelagibacteraceae bacterium; assembly: GCA_902577765.1. GTDB lineage: Bacteria > Pseudomonadota > Alphaproteobacteria > Pelagibacterales > AG-422-B15 > CACNXQ01. The sequence continues at coordinate 48,985 of CACHAK010000004.1, forward strand.
AAAAAGCAAAAGAGAACTTTCAAAGAATTAATGATGCATACGAACAAATTTTAAAAATTAGAGGTGAAAAGTAGGCAAAATTCCTATTCTTTTTTATCATTTTTAAATATGTATTTAGAGCTATAATAACAGCATGGAATTTTTAACATTCATTGCTGTATGTGTATTAATTTATCTTGTTTATTTAATTCGACAGGACTTTAAGGATCATTCTGTAAGGATAGAAAGTCAAATGCAGCGTGTTACTGAAGTTGTTATCAAGAATCAAGAAAAACAAGAATAATTACTTCTTTTTACTCCAATTATTTCGTTTTCTATTTCTAATTAAAGGTGGATACACACCTGTTGATAGATAAATTTTGACAAATCTGAGCTGTAAAAACAAAATTTTTTTTAACACTTCAATCATTATTTTTGATAATGCATCTCATTCGCTCTTATTTCAATTCAATTTTTTTACAATTTGACTATAAGTAAACTAATGATCAATGATATTTCTAATTACAACAACTGGCTAGATGCGTGGAATGGTTTTTACGAAAAAGAAAAGAAATTAGTAGAACTCGATCCTAATGCCGCGCTTGTTTCTTCAGTAGATGCGGAAGGCAATCCAAATGCACGTGTTATACTCATAAAAGATGTATCAAACGAAGGCTTTGTTTTTTATACAAACTATCAGTCTCAAAAAGGTAAGGAACTTTTTCATAATAATAAAGGACACCTCACATGGTACAGTCGAGCGCAAGGTGTTTCTATTCGTATTCAAGGTGAAGTACATAAAATTGATGCTTCAATTTCAGACAGTTATTTTGCATCTCGAGATCGTAATGCTCAAATTTCAGCAAGTATTTCTAAACAGTCAGAATCAGTTGAAAGCAGAGAAGTGCTTGATGCAGAATTTAAAAAATTCGCAGATGATTATGAAGGTAAAGAGATACCCAGACCTGATCATTGGGGAGGAGTAATTATACAACCTGAAAAAGTAGAAGTCTGGAAAAGTAGAGACGATTATAAAGCAAGACTTCACGATAGGATTGTCTTTACATTATCAAATGATCAATGGATTAAATCAAGACTTTATCCATAATGACTTACGTAAATATTTCTCAAAATGAGTATGGGGAAAAAATAAAAAAATCTTCTTTGATCACTCTTGGAGTTGTTCTTTTTTTAATTTTTATCAAAGCAGTTGCATATTTTGCCACTGGCTCAATTATAATTTTGTCATTACTTGCAGATAGTTTTTTTGATCTCATTATCACTCTAACTACATTTACTTTAGTTAGAATCTCATTAAAGAAAAATACTAATGAATACCGCTTTGGTTACGGTAAAGCTGAAGCATTATCTGCATTTATAGAGGGAATTATTATTTTAATAATTTCAATATTTATACTGTATATGGCCTACCAAAACTTTATTGATCCTGAAATTACAATTATTAATTCCAAAATAGCACTTATTGTTATTGCAATCTCAATATTTGCCACTCTTATGTTGGTGAGGTTTCAAACAAGAATAATGAAAGACACGGCCTCATTAAGCGTAGAGTCAGAAAAACTTCATTACCTAAGTGATTTATTAACTAATATTGCAGCCTTTGTTGGAATTATGCTTGTGATGTTTGCTGATTTCTCAAGAGCGGATCCATTAATTGCCGCTTTAATTGCGATTTATATGATCTATACAACAATTGCTATTTTTCAAAAATCAATTGCTGTATTAATTGATCGTGAAATTGATGATGATCTCAAGTCTGAGATTTTTGACATTGTAAAAAGCCATAATAAAGTTCTTGGATTTCATGATGTTCGTACTCGTCAAAGTGGGTCGAGTAAAGGAAAGTTTTTTATGCAAATGCACATTGAGGTATCAGAGCATGTAAGCTTAGAAGAGTCGCACAATATTGCTGATCAAGTAGAAGAAAACATACTTAATCAATTTCCAGATGCAGAAATAATATTACATGTCGATCCAAGTAATGTTATTGAGGAAAAAGAGTTTGTTGATGCATAAAATACTGATACCAATATTTCTTCTACTTTTTACAACATTATCAACGTCTTCATCTGATCTTCCTGTTCCTCGATGGGTTTCATTAAAAGGTGATGCAAACTTAAGAAAAGGCCCATTCCCTGAGGCCACAATTATTTATCGCTATCAACTTAAAGGTTATCCAATGGAGATTATTAGGGATATTGAAGGTTGGCGACAGGTGCGTGACCCAAAAGATGGAGTAACTGGTTGGATGTCTCATATTCTTTTTTCAGGTAAAAGATATGCGCTTACATCAAAAGAACCTTTCAGTTATGGATATGATAAACCAAACAAAAACAAGATACTTGCTAAAATAGATCCTTTTGTTCATGCAAAAATTAATAAGTGTGACTCAAGTTGGTGTAGGATTACGATCACAGATGATGAGAAGGAAATTAAAGTCTGGATTGAAAAAAATAATTTACTAGGAGTATACCCTCACGAAATTATCAATTAATATTTATTAATGATAAGAATTTTCTCTGTTCTAATTTTATTTATCTCTAATTCATTTGCAGATATACAAATAAGAAAACAAAATGACCTGTTTTGTTACGATGGCGATACATGCTATGTAATATATGAAGGAAAAAAAGATAAAGTTAGACTGCTTGATCTAGATACTCCTGAAATTTCAAATCCTAAATGTGAGAAAGAGTATATACTTGGGATTGAAGCTCGTGAGTACATTAACCAATTAATTTCAGAAGGAAAAAGAATTGAATTTGAAACCGAATACAATAGAGACTTTTTCGGTAGAATCTTGTCTTATATAATTGTAGATGGTGAAAATGTTTCAAAATTGATGGTCTCACACAGTCTAGGAGTTTTGTATGATAAAAATAATAAGAAAGACTGGTGTGAATGAGTGAGGATAATAGCCTAGAGCAAGATATAGGAAAACTCAGTTATCTGTTAAATCAAATCAAAGAGCCAATTGTTTGCATTAAGTGTTCTGATGAATTTATGACTGGCCAGACAGATGCAAAATCACTTCAGGATTACTCAAGAATCGATGTAGGTTTTACTGAGAGAGGCATTCAATTATGGTGCCAAAGACACCAAATAAATATTTGTCACATAAATTTTAATGGGCAGAAACCAGAGGTTGATTTTAGATGCTTGGAGAAGAAGGAAATTAAATGAAATATATTTTCTGGGATCTTGAAACATCAACGCTGAATGCTGCCTATGGATCAATAATACAAGCAGCCGCAATTTGCACTGACGAAGATTTCAATATTTTGGACCAATTTGATTTAAGAGGTCGGATGAAGAAGGAATATCCTGTTCCTTCAGCAAAAGCATTATTAGTAAATGGGGTTTCCATAGATCAATTAAAAAATCATGAAAACTCCAATTTTAGTTTGATTTCTCAAATGCAAAGTAAATTTCTCTCCTGGGGCGAGTCGTTATTTATCGGATACAATTCAATATCATTTGATGACATGCACTTAAGACAATCTCTTTATCAATCAGCACTTCCACCTTACATTACAAATACAAATGGAAATAAAAGAGGTGATGCAATGAAACTGCTTCACTCTGCTGCTGCCGTTTATCCAAATGCTTTTGTAAGACCTCTTGATGATGAAACAGGAAAAATAACTTTTAGACTCGAAAAATTTGCTGCAGCAAATGGCATAGAACATTCTAAAGCTCACGATGCTCTTTCAGATGTTGAAGCAACACTTGGTGTATGTAAGCTTGTTAAAGAAAAATGTAATGATGTTTGGGAGAGTGCTCTTCAAACAGCTTCAAAGCAAGATGTGTATACATATGTGAATCAAGATAAAGTATTTTGTGCAAGTCGATTTTTCAGAGGAAAAGAATATACGCATGGTCTTGCCTATTTAACAAAAGATCCATCTTATGAAAACCATGTCTATTGTTATGATTTAACTGTCGATCCTGATTATATTTTTGATCTAGATCGATCGGAACTAAAAAAATTATTTAAAGGAAAAAATAAGTGTTTTCATATGATCAAAGCAAATGAGCAACCGATACTTTTAAATGAAGAATATTTATATCGATCAGAAAACTATAAAGACCTCACGCCAGAAATTGTAAATGAGAGAATGAAAAAAGTTAGGGGCAATAAGAATTTTATTGAGAAATTTACAAATTTACTTCTTGATAAAGGAGAAGACAGAGAATTAACCCAAGATCAAACCGTAAAGCCAGTTGAAGAGCAGATATACAATGGTTTTCCAAGTTCCAAAGACAATTATTTGATGTCAGATTTTCACGCGGCGGAATGGGAAAAAAAATACGAAATTGCAGAAAAAATTACAGATATTAGATCAAAAGAGTTCGCAAAAAGGGTAATTTACAATGAAAAACCCGAATATTTACCAAAAAAAGAAATTCAAAGAAGAGATAAGGAAGTAGCTGAAAAAATATTATCAATGGATAAATGTACATGGAATACTATTCCAGCGGCTATGACAGAAATAGATGATTTAAGAGAAAGTGATGATGAAATTGACATGAATCGTCTAGAAGAAATAGATACCTACATTCAGGAGCTAGATGAATATCATAGAGGCAAATTAGATGGATAGTATTATTACAATCATAATATTTGCAATTGGGGCAGTAATTGGCGGAATAACTGTTCATTTATTTAAAAGAAATTCGAATAATATCGAAGAAAGTGAAAGTTTAAACGATGTAAAAGATCTAGTTAAAGATCTAAGTGATAAAATTTCTCTTAAAGAAGGTAAAGATGAAGAACGTTATGAAATGGTCAATAGATTAACTTCTGCATTTACAGGTGGAACAAAAAAACAAGGTGCAGCTGGTGAAATTTTATTAATTAATATTTTGCAACATTCAGGGTTAAGGGAAGGAAAAGATTTTGAAGTACAAAAAAAGTTTGATGATGAGGTGAATGGTGAGCTAAAAAGAAAATATCCAGATATTATTTTACATCTACCAGATAGCAGAGACATAATAATTGACTCAAAAGTCTCACTCAGCGCTTGGCAAGAATATTGCAATTCTGAAGATCAATTAATAAAAGAAGATGCTCATAAGAGGCATATTCAATCGATACGCAGTCACTTAAAAAAACTCAGTGAAGCTAATTATCAAAAGATATATGAAATTAAAACATTAGATGCAGTTATAATGTTCATGCCCTATGAGAGTGCCTTTGATTCAATGCTAGATAAAACTGAGGAAATCATTCTTGAGGCAAATAAATATAAGATAATTTTAGCAAGCCCATCTACTTTAATATCTGTACTAAAAATAATTGATAACATGTGGTCAATTAACGAAAGAAATAAGAATGCAGATCTAATAGCAGGTACAGCTCTTGAAATTTATTCTCAGGTTGAAAAGGTATATAGTGCTTTTGAAAATGCAGGATATGAATTGAGTAAATCAATGGGATCAATTGAAACTGCAAAGAGCAGATTAAGAGATGGAAAAGGAAGCTTGGTATCGCGAGTCAAAAAAATGATTAAACTGGGGGGTTTAAAACCTGATAAAGAAATCCCAGAAACAGATGAAATTTCGTCCACAAAAATAAAAAAAATCAAGTAATATCAGTAATTTAGGATCAAACTATCTTGTATTTAGCCTTGACTTTGGCCCCCCTCATACATAAATTACTGACAACTTTAGGGAAGGAATCACTATGGCAACTATTAATGTAACAGACGCATCTTTTGAAGATGAAGTATTGAAATCAGATAAGCCTGTTGTGCTTGATTTTTGGGCACCTTGGTGTGGACCTTGCAAACAAATTGGCCCATCTCTTGAAGAGATTTCAGATGAAATGGCTGATAAAATCACCGTTGCTAAAATTAATATTGATGAAAACCCTAATACACCTACACAGTTTGGTGTTAGAGGAATCCCAACTATGCTAGTTTTTAAGAATGGTGAGGCTGCTGCATCTAAAGTGGGAGCGGTATCTAAAACCGCAATCGTAGAGTGGATTGAAGACTCAATCGCTTAATTCATTTCTAAAACTTTTCCGGCTAAATATAAAGATCCACATATTAGGATGCGCGCATCTTGGTAATTATTATTTATATTAGCCAATGCTTCCTGAATTGAATCGGCTCTATTTATATTTTCATAATACTTTTTAAGCCCAGCATATAATTCATTTGAATCAATTGCGCTCTCTTCATTTGGTATCGTAATTACAGTAAGAGCATCAATTTTATCAAACTTACTTAAATAACTAATTGGATCTTTTGTATTGATCATTCCTAAAATTATACACAACTTTTTATTAGTAAGCTGATTAATTGTTTCATTAAGATTACTCGCAGCATCCTCGTTATGAGAACCATCTAAATACAATTCATTTGTTGAAGCTATAGTAGATCCTAATTTGCCATCAGATATCTTTTCCATTCTTCCTGGAAAGTAAGTTTTATTGTGAAGATTTTTAGATAAAAAAGACTTGATATCAATATTGGGTAGTTTTGAAGCTGTAGCCAATGCAAGTCCAAGGTTCTTTTTTTGAAATACATTATGTGTATATAGGTTATCAAATTCAATTTTATTTTGGTCGTCTTCATATATTAACTTGCTATTATGTTCCGTTAAGTTCCAGTGAATTCCATGGGCAAATATCGGAGCTTTTTTATATTCCGCCTGATCCATAAGCATTTCTCTAGCTTCTGGGTAAGGTTGATAACCAATGATAGCTGGGATATCACTTTTAATTATTCCAGACTTTTCAAATGCTATCATCTCAATGCTATCTCCTAAAAAATCCTCATGATCTCTAGAAATTGAAGTAATAACTGAGATTGTAGGAGTTATTACATTGCTGCTATCCAGTCTTCCACCTAAACCTACCTCAAGAAGCGTGTAATCAGCCGGGCTATTTGAGGCTGCTTCAAAAAAAGCGGAACTAGTTATTTCAAAGAAAGTGATCGGATCGCTATGATTAAAATCTTTTACTTTATTTAAGACGGAATACAGCTCCTCATTTGATATTTCTTTATCCATAAGCTGAAACCTCTCATTAAATCTAATTAAATGAGGCGAGATATAGGCATTCGTCGATTTATTATTATTTTTTAAGATGTCCTGAATAAATTTTAGTGTAGAAAATTTTCCATTAGTCCCAGCAATATGAACAATATTATTTATTTTATTTTGAGGGTTATCTAATTTTTCTAATAAGTTACAAACTCTAACAAGTGATAAATCTATTCTTTTTGGATGAAGTTCAAGAAGCTCGTCTAAAAGTTTATCAATTTGTTCACTTGATATTTTCAATTAGGCTACTCTTTTAAGTAATAATGAAATTATTTGAGACAATTTATCTTTAAGCTCTTTTCTATGAACCACTTGATCTATAAACCCATGTTCTAATAGATATTCTGATCTTTGGAACCCATCAGGCAGAGTCTCACCTACAGTATTTGAAATTACCCTAGGACCTGCAAAACAAATTAATGCGTTTGGTTCAGCCAATGTAATTGATCCCAATGATCCAAAAGACGCAGACACACCTCCACTTGTTGGATTTGTATTAACTACGATATAAGGCAACTTAGCATCTTTAACCATTTGACAAGCTATTGTTGTTTTTGGAAGTGATTGAAGAGAATGCTGATTTTCATCCATTCTTGCTCCTCCCGAACAAGTGAATACAATTAATGGAGTATGGTTTGTGACTGAGTGTTCTGCTGCTTTAATCATTGCCTCTGCAGCTGAAGCTCCCACAGAACCACCCATGAAATGAAAATTTTGAGCAGCAATAGTTACATTGATATTATTAATTTGCCCGTAACCAATAAGAAAACAGTCATCCATGTCTGTTTTTTGGCGGGCATCATTAAATCGCTCTTTGTAAGTTTTTAACGCTTTAAAATTAAGTGGATCAGTGAATCCAGAGGGATATTTTATTTCTTCAAATACACCGCCATCAAATAGATTTTTAAATCTAATACGAGGATGAATTTGTAAATGTTCATCACAATTTGGGCATACAAAAAGAGCTTTTTCTAAATCACTCGAATAGAGCATTGTTTGGCATTGAGAGCATTTAATCCAAGCATTTTCTGCGATATCTAAACTTTTTTTCTTTCTAGGAAATACCTTTGAAATAGTTCTTGTTAACCAATTCATGAGCTTAGCTTTTGTTTTAAATCACTTACCATATTGCCTACATTTGTGGCAGGATTAAGTTCCTCATCAATTGATCTTGTTATTTCTCTGCACAAAGCCGATCCTACAACGCACGCATCAGTATCTTTAAAATCATTTATTGTATCTGCTGTAATTCCAAAGCCAATTATACATTTTTTATCAGGAGATATCTTTTTAATTAAATTAAACCTTTTCTTAATTTCATCTGAACTTACTTTTAATTTTTGGCCTGTAGTAGAAAGCATTGAAATATAGTAAACAACTTCATGAGCATCATTTAATATACTTTTTAGTCGGTCTTCATTTGTAGTAGGGCAAAGCAATTGTATGAATATAATACTATTTTCTTTACATTTTTTTGCAAAATCAAGATTAAGTGGCCACGGCCAATCAACACATATTATGCCTGAAACTTTACTACTGACGCATTTCTTCAGGAAATCTTCTTCCCCATAAGCCATAATCTTATTCTGGTATGTCATTATGATTACATCTGTCTCATAATCTTTTTTGAACTCTTCAATAATTTCAAAAATGTCATTTGTTTTAATACCATTAGATAGCGCTCTGTAAGTACTGTCTTGAATTGCGCCACCATCACCAATGTTGGCTCCATGTCCAAGTCCACATTCAATAATATCAACACCTGAATCTGCAATTGATTTAAATATATTCAGAGAAGTTTTTTTATCTGGGTCTCCGCCAACTGTATAAGTTAATAGCGCAGCTCTGTTATCTTCTTTTGCTCGTTCAAAAGATTTAATTAAAGTAGATGATGTCATATTTTGTAACCAAGTCTCTCAGCAATGATTTTAGAGTCTTTTGCAGAGTCTCCGCAAGAATCTACAACGATAATTGTATCTTTACTTAATTTAGGTGCAATTTTGATTGCTTCTGCGAATGCATGTGAAGGCTCAAGAGAGGGGCTTACAAAGCCTTCATTTTTACTTACTAATTGAAAAGCTTCTATGGCCTCCTCGTCACTTGCAGAAGTGTATCTTGCTCTTCCAGTTTCTTTTAAGAAACAATGAAGTGGACTTACACCTGGATAATCAAGTCCCGCACTTATTGATTCTGTTTCCTCAATTTCTCCCTGATCATCTTGAATAACATATTGAGTGGCTCCGTGAAGGACTCCAATAGGTGAGTCATTTGTCAGAGGCGCGGCATGTTTTGAAGACCCTTCAGGTCCCCCAGCTTCTACCCCTATGAGTTCAATATTATCATAATCAATCCATTCATTCCAAAAACCTGCAGCTGACGATCCTCCACCAACGCAATTAATTAATCTCATATCTTTTGGAACTTCACCAAATTCTTCTATTACTTGTTTTTTCATTTCTCTGGATATCTGTGCGGTAGACCATGCACATATTTTCACAAAGATAGTAGGGCCAACAGTACTTCCAACACACATATGCGCTTCTTCATTCTCACTTGTCCACCATCTCATACATTCTGACACAGCATCTACTAGAGTTTGTGAGCCAGAGTTTACAGGCACGACTTCAGCGCCATAGCTCCGCATAGAAAATACATTTATAGATTGTCTTTCTACATCCTTCGCACCCATGAATATTTTACATTTTAAATTAAATTTTGCCGCTGCCATACTGAGCATCTTTCCCGCATATCCGGCACCAGTATCGCCACCTATATAAGTTTTGCCTAATCGCTTACATATCAAGCTGTGAACGACTGCATTATAAGCTTTGTGTGCCCCGCCTGTTGCTTTAGAGACTAGTTTGCAATAAATTTGAGCTCCACCAAGATGCTTCGTAAGGTTTTCTAATTTTATAAATGGAGTAGGCGCTCCAACAAAATTTTTAAAATAATAATCTCTTTCAGTAATAAAAGTCTCATCATTTCTTAATTTTTCAAATTCATGAGTTAATTCTTCAATTGGATAATTGAGACTTTCAGCTATTTGGTTTCCTCCAAATTTACCACCCCAATATCCATTTTCGTCATGTTGATCAATTAGAGGAATTCCTTTTTCTAATTTCATATTGTTATTTTATTTGCCTTTAAAATAAATTCAGAGATTAATTTTTTATCTTTTATACCTTCTGAATTCTCAACGCCAGAACTAACATCAAAATAATTTGTTTTATTCATTCTTAAAGCATCTAAAATGTTATTCGAATTAAGGCCTCCCGATAAAAAAAATGGCTTTTTAGGATAAAAATTTCTTATTATTTTCCAGTCAAATGCAACTCCCGTTCCACCTGGCATATTTTTTTTTGGTTTTGAGTCTAATAAAATATGATCTACAAAATCGGTATACTTATCTATGTTCATCAGATCGGACTCAGATGCAACATTAAAGGATTTAATTATTTTAAAATTATATGCTTTATTTATATTTTGTACTTTCTCTAAACTTTCATTCCCGTGCAATTGAAGATGAGTAAATTTCATTTCTGAATAGTTTTCCAAATCCTTATCTGATGGATCAACTGTAACCGCTACAGTATTAACATTTCCTTCTATTTCTTTTAAAATTTTTGTGCAACTTTCAGTAGATATATTTCTTTTTGAGTTTTCAAAAAAAATAAAACCTAAAAAAGATGCACCACATGATATTGCGTGTTCAGCGATAGTAATATCTTTTACACCACAAATCTTAATTTGTACTTTATTCACTTTATGCTTTGATGAAAAATTTTAGCTGCATCTCTAGGTGAGTCCGCTGAAGTTATCGGTCTTCCTACTACGATAACATCTGCGCCAAACTCAATTGCTTTCTTAGCTGAAAGCGTTCTCTTCTGATCATCATTATTGTCTGTTTGATTTCTTATTCCAGGCACAACAACTTCCAATTTAGAGCCAAACATATTCTTTACATCTTTTATTTCCATGGGACTGCAAACGATTCCATCCATACCTGTATCTAGTGCAAGATGAGATAGTTTTTTAACATTTTCACTAACTGACCCACTGATGCCAACTTCATTCATTGAGTTATCCTCAAAACTTGTGAGCATTGTGACCCCAATTAACTTTGTGAAACTATTTAATTGTTTTTTTAAGTTAACGCACTCTCTTATCATATCTGACCCACCAGATACATGCAGTGTAGTGTATGTTGGCTCCAATGATAAAATATTCTTTAGAGATTTTCTTACTGTATTAGGGATATCATAAAGTTTCAAATCTAGGAATAATGGAAGTTTACACTTTGCAACCTTTTCGACTCCTTCGACACCACAGGAAGTAAAGAACTCTAAACCTAATTTTACACCCCCTATATGAGGAGAAATTTCATCAATTAGTTTTAGAGCATTATCAATGCTACTTGTATCAATTGCACAATAGATAGGATTTTTATTCAAAATCGAATTTATAATTAGTTATTAACCTAGTCTTCACTATGTGAATTTTCTTTTTTGTTTAGTTTTATTCTTAATTCTTTTCCGGTTTTAAATCTTGGTATGTATTTTTCGTCAACATTTACTGACTCTCCAGTTCTGGGATTTCTTCCTGTTCGTTGTTTTCTATGTTGCACACTAAAAGCACCAAAGCCCCTAAGCTCAACTCTTTTACCTTCTGCCAAAGAGTGGGTAATTTCATTAAATATTGTATTAACTATTCTTTCAACATCTCTAACATAAAGGTGGGGGTTAGCCTCAGTTATGTTTTGTATTAGTTTAGACTTAATTAGGCTCATATAAATAATTATATGGCATTAATAATTATTGTAAATAATTGAATGTAATGAATATTTATTATTCTTTTTTGTCTCTTCCGAGAGCTTTACCTAGTATTGCTCCAAGAGATGCTCCTGAGTCCTTGGATCCATATTTTTCCATTGCTTCTCGCTCAATCTGCTCTTCCATAACGCGAATAGACAAACTGATTTTATAGTTTGTAAGGTCAATAGAAGTTATGATTGCATCCAGCTTATCATTTTTTGCCCATCTATCAGGTCTTGCATCACTTTTTCTTTGAGCGAGCTCGGATTTTTTGATTATAACTGATGGACCTGTCTCACCTACTTTAACTTTCAAACCAAAATCTCCAGTTTCAATTACATTACAAGTGACAATGTCTCCTTTGTTTTTAGATTTTATCTCATCGAAAGGATTTCCATCAACTTCTTTTATTGAAAGAGCCACTTTTTCATTATCATTAGAAATAATTTTAACTTTAATTTCATCGCCAACTTTATATTTTTTTATTTCTTCTTTTGGATCAGAGTCCCATGATAAGTCCTTACTGAAAACTGCTCCATCAATCTCTTCATCTAGATTGCAAAACATTACTCCATCCTTAATATTTGTAATTTTAGATGTTAATATTTTTCCAATAGGGTTCATCTCATTAAATTTATGCCAAGGATTAGGTAATAATTGTTTAATTCCTAAGCTTAGTCTTCTTTTTTCATGATCTATTTCTAATATCTGGCATTCAACAGATTGAGATCTTGCATAGAGATTTCCAGGCTTTGAATTAAGCTTTTGACTCCATGTTAACATATCTTTATGGCAGAGACCTTCAACGCCGTTATCAATTTCAATGAATACTCCATAATCTGTAACATTAGTGCATATGCCTTTCACTTTGTCACCTACACTAAATTTGTCTTTTACTCTATTCCAAGGGTCATCTTCTAACTGTTTCATGCCTACTGAAACACGGTTTTTATCTGGATCTACCTTAATTATCTTTACTTTTACTTGTTGATCAATTTTTAAAACTTCTGAGGGATGAGCTATTCTTTTATAAGTAATATCGCTGCTGTGAAGTAAAGAGTCGTAGCCACCTAAATCTACAAACGCCCCATAATCAGTTATTGCTTTTATTTTGCCTTCGACTGTATCTCCCAGTTTTAATTGTAAGAATCTTTCTTCCCTCACTTCCTTATGCATTTCTTCTAATACGGCTCTTCGGCTAACTACAATATTGTTTCTTTTTAGATCCATTTTTAATATTTTAAACTTCTGAGGAACATTGATTAAATGAGAGATATCTCTGATAGGCCTTGTATCAATTTGACTTCCGGGAAGAAAAGCAGTTACTCCTATTTCACATGACAGTCCACCTTTGACTTTACCAGTAATAATACCTTCAACTAATTCACCTGCTTCAAATGACTTTTCAATCTCACCCCAAATTTCTTTTGATTTAGCCTTTGACCTTGAAAGTACACATTCACCATTATGATTCTCTATCTTATCGAGATAGACGTCTATTTTGTCTCCTATTGAAATTTCATTTTTGTTTTTTTGAAATGCAAATTCTCTTTTTGAAATTCTTCCTTCAACTTTTGCTCCAATATCGACAATTATAGCTTCATCTTCGATTTCTAGAACAACACCTTGTATAATAGAACCCTCTTTTAATTTTGATTTGCTAATAGACTCAGCCAATAGTGAGTCGAATTCTGTTTCGTTACTAGTGTTTACCTGGCCTTGATTCATAATCTTTTATTAGATAAAATGTCTTTAACTACATTAAAGACTTGTTCTATATCAAGATAACTCGTATCTATCAACACCGAATTTACATCAGGTTTTAGGGGGGCTATAGTCCTTGTAAAATCTTTTTTATCCCTAGTATTAATTTCAGTGAGTATTTTCTTATATCTTGATTTTCCGCCATTTTTTTGAACTTGTTGATATCTTCTCTTGGCTCTTATCGCAGAGTCAGCCCACATAAATATTTTGTATTTTGCTCTAGGAAATACTACTGATGCGATATCCCTACCTTCAATAACAACAAATTTTTTGCCTTTACCAAATCTTTTCGGAAATTCGCGCTGATATTTTAAAAGTCTTTTTCTTAGGAATGGTTTTGTTGAGATTTCAGAGGAAACTTTGTCTACCTGACTAGTAAACAGCTCATGTGAGCTAAGATCATTATAATCTATTGACTCGATAATTCTTAAAATTGATTTATTGTTTTCTAAATCGACTTTATTTTTGATTATAGCTAAAGCTACAGCACGATATAGTCTTCCACTAAATAATATTGGCGAGTTATATTTATTAGCAATCTTTTTTGCTATTGTAGATTTGCCAACAGATGCAGGTCCATCTATTGCTATTATTTCTCCCATCAGTTTTTTTTGAGCAGCTTATTTAAGTGAGTATGAAATTTGGGATAGCTAATAGATATACAATCTTCATTGTCTACTAAAATTTTATTATCGTAAATTATACTCAATATAAGAAAGGACATTGCGATCCTATGATCATTATAGGTTTTTATAGTTTTTTTGTTCATCATCTTCACATCTTTGTTTTGAATGATGATGTTATCTTCTTCTGAAATAACATCAAAATTAAGTTTTTTTAAATTTGAAACAATACTTTTTATTCTGTCACTCTCTTTATGTCTAAGCTCTGCTAATCCTTTCATAATAGTTTTGCCCTTAGCTTGCGTTGCAGCAATTGCAAGTATTGGGTATTCATCAATAATCAAAGGTGATAGATATGAGTTGATTTTTACTCCCTTTAGGCGACTATATTTAACTTTAACAGTGCCAATATCTTCACCGCATATTTTTTTTGTTTTTTTAACTGTAATTTTGGCACCCATTTTTTTTAAAACATCAATGAATGCAATTCTTGATGGATTTAACATGATATTTTTTAGCTCGATCTCTGAGTTAGGTGTAATCAGTGCTCCTACAATAAAAAAAGCTGCGCTAGATGGATCGCTGGCAACTTTTATATCTTTTGCATTAATTTCATAGGGTCCATTTAATTCAATTTTTGTCCTTCCGCCCTTTAATTTATTTAATTTAAATTTAACATCTAAATATTTTAAAAGTCTTTCTGTATGATCTCTTGTTGGCTTTGTCTCAACAACAGTCGTTATACCATGTATATTAAGGCCTGAAAGTAGAAGAGCAGACTTAATCTGTGCAGATGGTGTTTTAATCTTGTGTTCTTTTGGAAGTAAATTTTCACTTCCAGTAATCATTAGGGGTAAATAATCGTTTTTTGTTAAGCTTACTTCTGCTCCTATGGTTTTTAGATAGTCAGTAACCCGAGACATGGATCTTTTTTGTAACGAACTATCGCCGATAAATGTACAATTAATCGGATTTGATGAAACTGCTCCAATCATTAATCGTGCAGTTGTACCGCTATTCCCACAATCTAAAGCAGTATTAGGCTCAAAAAAACCACATGTTCCATTACCATATACAATCCAGTAAGGATCTTTTTTTTTTATTATGATGCCTAAATCTCTTAAAATTTTAACAGTCCTTAAAACATCATCTGACTCTAATAGATTTGATATTTTTGTTTTTCCTACTGATAAAGCCGCTAAGATAAGAGCCCTATGGGATATTGATTTATCTCCAGATATTTTTAGAGAACCTTTTAATTTTAACACTTTTTATATTGTCAATTAAATATGTTAGGTTAAAGTTATACTGAATTGTATATTTTAGATATACCTAAATCTTAACCAATATAATCTATGGAAAAATATGCCAAAAGCTGAATGGGGTAAAAAAGTTATTTGTTCTAACTGTGAAGCCAAGTTTTATGATTTAAATAGAAAACCAGCTATATGTCCAATCTGTGGCACTGAGCAATCTGACCCATCAATTGAAATTCAAACAACAAGCGCAAAGCAAGTATTTAAAGAAAATGTAGATGTTGTTTCAGATGATAATTTAGTTGGAAGCGATGCCTCTGAGTCAATTGCAGAAGTTGAAGATTTAGAAATTGATAATGAAATGGACGATGATACCATAAGCCTCGAGGAGACAGAAAATGATGTATCAGTTATTTCTGAGGATGTAGATGACATTGATATAGGCGAAAGTGCCCAAGAAAATATTGATCGCGAAGAATAATTATTATCATTGGGGCTATAGCTCATCTGGGAGAGCGCGTCGCTGGCAGTGACGAGGTGGTCGGTTCGAGTCCGACTAGCTCCACCATTAAAATTTAAATGAGTCTCCCAAGTAAAATTTACGAACCTCTTTATTTCCTAATATGCGGTCACTTTCTCCTTCAGCAATTATTTCCCCTGCATGCATAACATAAGAATAGTCGCATATATCTAGAACTTCTCTAACATTGTGATCTGTAATTAATACACCAATATTTTTCTTCATTAGTTGCCTAATTAAAATCTTTATGTCATCAATCCCGATTGGATCTACACCTGCAGTCGGTTCATCCATTAAAATAATACTAGGATTTGAACATAAACATCTTGCAATTTCTGTTCTCCTTCTCTCACCACCACTTAACATATGCGGCATAGCCCTTCTAAGATGTGATAAAGAAAACTCTATAAGCAATTCCTCAAGTATATTTTGCTTATTATCCTTGCTGTAATTTTTAGTTTCAAGCACTGCCAATAAATTATCTTCAACAGACATGCCTCTAAATATTGAGGGCTGTTGAGGCAAGAATCCCAAGCCTAATCTTGATCGCTTATACATTGGGAGAGCAGTCAAATTTTTATCATCTAAAAATATTTCTCCGCCATCATTATTTATTAATCCCATAATCATGTAAAAAGTTGTTGTTTTACCTGCGCCGTTCGGTCCGAGTAGTCCAATTGTTTTTCCTCTTTGAAGTTTTAAGGTAACGTCTCTTACGATTTGTTTTCTTGATAAAGACTTTCTTAAATTTTTTACGACCAAGCCATTATTTGATGAAACTAAATGTGGTTTTACATTCATAACTAATTACTGAAAATTATTGCCTCTACTCTATCAGATGAATTACCTGTCATTATAGTTGAAGAATTATCAATATCCATAAATAATTCTTCGCAATAGATAGTGTTATTATTTTCAGTGACTTCCACATTTCCTCGCATATGAAGAGTATTCTTTTCTGGAAAATATGTAGCATTTTGGCCTTGAGCAATAACATTTTCTCTATTTATCTTCACATCTTTTAGTGCCAATATTTCACTTATTGTTCTTTCAGTATCATCAGTTTTAACTAATAGTTCTTTTGACCATAATTCAAATTGGTCTCCTATGACATGAACATTTCCTGTAAAAGTAGATAATTGTTCATTCCTATTTACCTCAAGTTGGTCCGAATATATTTTCAATTCTTGCGCATTTACAAATGTGCTGATTACTACAATAAAAAAAATGGTAATTAATTTAATCATATAATTATTTTAATAATAAAGTTGTAATTACATTACCTTGATATGTAATACTATCAAAATTATCTGTTATCATAGAAATATCTGAGGTAATGATATTTTTATTCTTTTTATAAATTATATTCTTCTTTAATAAGATTATGTCATTATTTATATCAAAATTTGCAGTGTCTGCGTTTATACTGTCATTATCATCAGAAACTATTTCAATATTTTTGTTTAAATTAATGATATTCGATACCTGATTAAAGTCTCCGTTATCGGCCTTTAAGTAAATCCATGTACCTTTTGAAGTTTTAAATTTTCCTTCTACAAAAAATAATTTCAAGTTTTCTCCAGATTTGAGACCCTTTTCAGCTTTTATTTCGTATTGTTTTTCATCAAGCCCCTTCTCAGAAAATCTAGGATTATCAATTTCAATGATTAAATCACTTTCATTGGCATATAGATTTGGATACCAAAATAATTTAAATACTAGAAAAATTACAAATAGCTTACTGCCAATTTTAATTTGCATATCTTAAGCAATCATGAATATGTATTATTCCTATTGGAATTTTTTTTGATTTTTTACTCACTACAAATAGACATGTAATTTTATTTGAGTGCATAAGCTTCAAAGCATCTAACATGAGGTCATTTTCATAAACAAATTTAGGTTTTGTTGTCATTATATCTTTGGCTTTAAATTTCATAAAATCTTTGTTCATACATCTACGAATGTCGCCGTCTGTAATTATTCCAATTAATTCACCCTTATTATTTTTTACACCGACGTGCCCGAGAGATTTCTTTGTTATTTCTATTAAAACTATTTTTATATTTGCGCTACTTTGAACAATTGGCATTTTACTTTTTTTATGCATTATGTCTTTTACTTGAAGCATTTTAGTCCCTAATGAACCAGCTGGATGGTATTTTTTGTAGTCAGAGACTTTGAATTTTTTTAACTTCATAAGAGCAACACACAGCGCATCACCTAAAATTAGTGCCATACTAGTAGAGGTAGTGGGTGCCAGACCGATTGAACATGCTTCATTTGAGTCAGGGATCAAAAGACTAATATTACTCAGTTTAATTAACTCACTTTTTATATTCGATGATATACCAATCACCAAAACATTATTTAATTTAGCAAACTTTAGTATGTTTGTTAACTCATCGCTATTGCCAGAATTTGATATTATAATTACAGCATCATTAC
Source organism: uncultured Pelagibacteraceae bacterium (assembly GCA_902577765.1). GTDB lineage: Bacteria > Pseudomonadota > Alphaproteobacteria > Pelagibacterales > AG-422-B15 > CACNXQ01. Next base: position 67,460 of record CACHAK010000004.1, read on the forward strand.
TGGATAATATTCCAAGATCTCCATGACTCATGTCTGTAGGACTGCAGTACTGTGAGGGAGTACCAGTAGAGCTCATTGTACTTGAAATTTTGCTAGCAATGTGACCTGATTTTCCTACTCCTGTTACTATCACTCTACCTTTAACTTTACTCAAGGCTCGGACAGCTTCATCAAAATTTTTATCAATGGATTTAAAAAGCTTATTAATACCGATTAGCTCAGTTTTTATAACTTGTTTTCCGTCAGCGATGATTGTATTTTTATTCATATTTTAATTTGAATGAGAAAAAATATCATTATTCCATCCTCTTAAGTCAAGCTCCACTCTTGTTGGTAAGAATTCAATGCACGATTTTACAAGCGCTTCTCTATTTTGTCTTTTTAAAATTTCATCTAATCTCATTTTGATATCATGAAGATATATTACATCAGTCGCTGCATAATTTATTTGTTCAGAAGATAGTTTTGGATTTGACCAATCGCTCGATTGTTGCTTTTTTGATATATCCACACTCAATAATTCTCTACATAAGTCTTTATATCCATGACCTTGTGAATATGTTCTAGCAATTTTTGAGCTTATCTTGGTGCAATAAACATTTTTTATCATAACATTCAGGTCATGTTTAATCGCTGCTAAGTCATGCCTAGCATAATGGAAGATGAATGTTTTATCACTACTTAGTAAATTTTTAAGATTAGGAGCATTAAAGTTTTGATCTAAAAATTGTATTAAATGACAATCACCTTCACCATCATACAGCTGTATCAAGCAAAGAGGGTCTCGATTTGGCTGAAGTCCCATCATCTCGCAATCAGCCGCTATAATATCTGAAAATTTTATTCCATCACTTAAATCATTTTTATGTAAAATAGTTTGCATTGTGTAAGAATTATTCTATTTGAGATCTGTACATAAAGGTATATTTAACAAATATGAAGAAAAAAACGATCACATTGATAGGTGGATCAGGGTTTTTAGCTAAATATTGCATTTCGGAACTTCTTAAAGACGGCCACAACTTAAAAATAGTTTGCAGAAACCCTCATTTAGCTGGTCATTTAAGAATGATGGCGCCTATTGAGCAATTAGATTTAGTAAAGGGTAACGTGATGCTGAGTCATACTATTGAACCTGTTATTAGTAATTCTGATGTTGTTATAAATTTTGTGGGAGTTTTAAAAGATGGTTCTGGTGGCCAATCATTTGAAAATTGCCATACACTAGGCCCCAAAAATATCGCTAGTTTATGTAAAAAGCACTCAATTAAAAAACTAATCCATTTTTCTTCAATTGGGGCTGATATCGAAAGTGACTCCAAATACCAATATACAAAAGGTTTAGGTGAAAAAAATATACTTAATAGTTTTCCTGAAGCGATTATATTAAGGCCATCAATTGTTTTTGGGCCTGGAGATGGTTTTTTCTCAGTTCAATCAAAACTAATAAAAAATTTGCCTGTGATACCATTGTTTGCCAATAATAAATATCAATGTGTTTATGTAAAAGATATAGCAAAAGCAACAAGTAAACTCATTTTGGACGACAACTATAATGGTAAAATTTTTGAATTTGGTGGACCAGATACAATGAGTTTAAAAGAAATTTATCAATTAATTCTCGATACATTAAGAATTAAAAGGATTATACTCCCTGTACCATTATCATTTGCAAATTTTGTTGCTTTAATGATGCTGCCTTTGCCATCTCCACTTATTACTTTTGATCAAGTTAAATTACTGCGAAAAGACAATGTCATTTCAAAGACTGATTATACTCTAGCAAAATTAGGAATAGTACCAAGCTCACCTCGAGACATTATAAAAACGTATATATCATAGTTTAAGTGAAATAAATTAAGATTATTGATCCAATTATTATTCTATAAATTACAAACGGTATCATTGAATTATTTTTAACCCAACTTAATAATATTCGTATTGATAAGTAGGCAGTAATAAAGGCAATAAGAAATCCAATTAATAAATTTATATAATTTATTGCTACCGAGTTTTTTGCAATCTCAATTATTGGAATTGATGCTGAAATCATAATTACAGGAATTGATAAAAGCATAGCAAATCTTGCTGCATCAACTCTATTTAATCCGATTATTCTCGAACCAGTGTAAACTACGCCTGCTCTTGAAGCAATAATCAAACTCTGGTTTAACTTTGTTTTAAATATGAGATTTGTCAAAAAGGGAGATAACATAAACTTAAAAAAATTAAGTGCTTCAATTCTAAAGTAAATTAATACTGCCATTAAAGTTCCTAAATGGAGGCTTATATCAAGTGAAAAAGTATCACCAATATGCATCATTTCTGCGGCAATTAGTAGGTGCGCTGAGCTCGAAATAGGTAGAAATTCAGTAATACCTTGAATAACTGCTAATAAAATAATTGGGAAAATATGCATAATAGATAAGAAAAAATAGAGTTTTACGCCAAATAGGCAAGCAAAAGTTCTATTTATGTCATAATGTATGACTATTAATATATTATTAGACTGATATAAAACAATTCAAATTATTAATGAGATTCTATATATGTCAATAAATATGACATAATTTAAAGTTATGCTAAAATTTACTGATCTAAATCAAGAGTATCCTGATAAGAGATTATCAAAAGATAGAAAAAAAGACTTTCGAGAGATCTATGATAATTTCATTAAAAATAGCGCAAAAGAGCAGTCTAGCAGATGCTCTCAATGTGGCGTTCCATATTGCACAGTCCACTGTCCACTTCATAACCATATACCTGATTGGCTAAAGCTTGCAGCAGAGGACAGGTTGGAAGAGGCTTATGAAATCTCATCAAGTACAAATAATATGCCTGAGATATGTGGTAGGATCTGTCCACAAGATAGATTATGTGAAGGTAATTGCGTAATCGAGCAATCAGGACATGGATCAGTAACAATTGGCTCAGTAGAGAAATATTTAACAGATAATGCATTTGAGAATGGATGGATAACCCCTCTCAAGGTTGAAAAGAGGATAGAAAAAGAAAATAGCATAGGTGTAATTGGTGCAGGACCAGCTGGACTAGCTGCGGCAGAAGAGCTTAGAAAAAAAGGTTATAAGGTTCATGTTTATGATCGTTACGACAGAGCCGGTGGTTTGTTAATTTATGGTATCCCAAATTTTAAATTAGAAAAAGATATCGTTCAAAGGAGAATGCAATACTTAGGAGATTCTGGAATTAATATTCATCTTAATGTTGAAATTGGCAAAGATATAAAATTTGAAGATCTTCAAAAAAAACATGATGCAGTTTTAATAGCTACAGGTGTTTATAAAGCTAAAGAAATTAACCTGGGTGAAAGTACAAGTAACATAATTCCAGCATTAGAATACTTAACCGCATCTAATCGAAAAGGACTTGGAGATGAAGTCAAGAAATTTGATGAAGGTGAGTTGGATGCAAAAGGTAAAGACATTGTGGTCATTGGTGGCGGTGATACGGCAATGGACTGTGTACGAACAGCTGTAAGACAAAAAGCTAAATCTGTGAAATGTTTATATCGTAGAGACAAAGAAAATATGCCCGGTTCTGCAAGAGAGGTAAATAATGCTGAAGAGGAAGGCGTCGAATTCATGTGGCAATCTCTCCCAATTAATATGAATGTTTTAAAAAATAGCTACCAAATTGAATGTGTCAAAATGAGATTGAGTGAGCCTGATGCCGATGGAAGAAGAACACCTCAACAAATAGATGGATCTGATTTTAATTTGAGGGCTGATATGGTCATAGCTGCTCTAGGTTTTTCTCCTGAAAATTTACCCACACTTTTTAATGTTAAAGACTTACCAGTGACAAAGTGGGGCACAGTAAGAGTTGGTTTCAATACTATGATGACTGATATTGATGGAGTCTTTGCTGCAGGAGATATTGTTCGAGGGGCTTCTCTAGTAGTTTGGGGAATAAGGGATGGTCGAGATGTGGCCAATTCAATACATAGTTATATTGAAGCTAAAAAACTGGCAGAGGATAGTAAGGTTAAAGCATCGTGAGTTCAGATTTAAATAGATACAGAAAAAATAAGCAAGTCTTGGAAGAAGGGCACCTTTATAGCCCTAAACAAGAGCACGATGCATGTGGTGTTGGTTTCGTAGCATCAGTTGATGGCAAGCAAAGAAGAGAAGTTGTCGAAGGTGGTATTGATGCGCTAAAAGCTGTATGGCACAGAGGTGCCGTTGATGCTGATGGTAAGACAGGGGATGGTGCCGGCATACTTACACAAATACCTATTAACTTCTTTGATGACGAAATTGCTAAGACTGGTCACGAGAAAAGAGATGAACCTCTAGGAATCGGTATGATGTTTTTGCCAAGAAACGATTATGCAGCATTAGAAAAATGTCGAACAATAATCGAGTCAGAACTTCTTGATCATGGATATTACATATACGGTTGGAGACAAGTACCTATTAACAATAGTGTTATTGGTGAAAAAGCTAACTCAACTAGACCTGAGATTGAGCAGGTTATGTTTGTTAACAATATTGAAAGAGAAAGTAATTTTGATTATTCAAAAGAATTGTATCTTGTAAGACGTCGACTTGAAAAGAGAATAGCAAAACAGCAAATAAATGGTTTTTATGTATGCTCACTAAGTTTTGAGTCAATTATTTACAAGGGATTGTTTTTAGCTGAACAACTATCCATATTCTATCCTGATTTAGCTAATAATAATTTTATATCCTCTTATGCGGTGTTTCATCAAAGATATTCTACAAATACCTTTCCATCCTGGGGTTTGGCGCAACCATTTAGAATGTTGGCTCACAATGGGGAGATAAATACAATTTCTGGAAATACAAATTGGATGAGAAATCATCAAACAAGAATTACATCAGAAATTTTTGGTGATGATAGTGAACAAGTTAAACCAATTATAGAAAAAAATGTTTCTGACTCTGCTGCCTTAGATGCTGCGTTTGAATTATATGTTAGAGCTGGAAGATCAGTCCCCCTTGTAAAAACTCTTTTAATTCCTGAGGCGTGGTCAAAAAGGAGTGAACTGATGCCAATTGAGCATAGAAATATGTATGAGTTTTCCAATGCTATTGTAGAACCATGGGATGGACCCGCCGCTATAGCTGCAGTTGACGGAAATTGGATTATTGGTGGTATGGATCGAAATGGCTTGAGGCCAATGCGGTACTCTGTATCAAATGATAAAATAATATACGTTGGTTCTGAAACAGGAATGGTCAGAGTTGATGAGTCAAAGATAGTTGAAAAAGGGAGACTGGGCCCTGGAGATATAATTGGAATAAATTTAAAGGAAGGTAAGATTTATCGTAACTCTGATTTAAAAGACTATCTTGCGAAAGAAGCTCCTTATGAAGAGTATGTCAAAAAAATAATTCGATTAGATAAAAGAGTGACAGTTTCAAGAGAGTCGACAGTTATAGAAACTGAAAAATTAAGAAAGAGAATGATCGCGGCTGGCTTCACAATGGAAGAACTAGAACTTATTCTTCATCCAATGGTGAGTGATGCCAAGGAGTCTACTGGAAGCATGGGTGATGACACTCCTGTTGCTGTATTATCGGATAAGTATCGGCCATTATCTCATTTTTTTAGACAAAAGTTTAGTCAGGTAACAAACCCTCCAATTGATAGTCTAAGAGAGCAAAGCAGAATGAGTTTAAAAACTCGATTTGGAAATTTGCAAGATATTTTATCTCCTAATCCGTATGAAGAAAATGTTTTTGTAATTGATAGTCCATTTATAACAAATGGATTGTTCAAAAAGATTTCTGCTCGAGGACAAGAATCCACAACTGTGATTGATTGTACAGTTCATAAGAATAAATTTAATTTAAAAGAGGAAATAAAGCGTATTCAATTCGAGTCAGAGACTGCAGTTTTAAGCGGAAAGTCTCATATCGTGCTGTCGGATATTAGTGCGGACCACGACAAATTATCTTTACCAATGATATTGATCACCGCTGCAGTTCACACAGATTTGACGCGTAAAGGTATAAGATCTTTTGTATCATTGCACGTAAGGTCTGCAGAGTGTCTGGATACTCATTACTTTGCTGTACTCATTGGTGTTGGTGCCACGACAGTAAACCCATACTTAGCATTAGACTGTATTTATGAAAGACAACAAAAGGGACTTTTTGGAAATTTATCGTACGAGGAATGTGTTGAGCGATATAAAAAAGCAGTAGACCAGGGTTTACTTAAAGTTATGTCTAAGCTTGGAATTTCAGTTATTAGTGCTTACAGGGGCGGATTTAATTTTGAAGCTGTTGGCTTGAGCCGCTCAATGGTCAATGAATATTTTCTTGGTGTACAAAGTCGTATGTCAGGCATTGGTCTATCTGGAATTGAAAAAAAACTAACCGATCTTCATAATTATGCGTATTCAGATAGTATACAAACATTGCCTATCGGTGGCATTTATCGGTACAGAAACGGTGGCGAAACTCATGCTTATGAAGGCAAGTTGATACATCTTCTACAAACAGCGGTTGCGGATGACTCTTATGAGATGTTTAAAAAATATTCAAACTCCATGAGCAATTTTGCTCCAATCAATATTAGAGATTTGCTCGAGTTTAAAGAAAGTGAAAGTTCAATTGAATTAAGCGAAGTCGAGTCAATAACGTCTATCAGAAAGCGCTTTGGTACAGGAAGTATGTCACATGGAGCACTTTCAAAAGAAGCCCATGAAACACTAGCAATAGCAATGAACCGCATTGGAGGCGCTTCTTGTTCAGGCGAAGGTGGTGAGTCAATAGAGAGATCAAAACCTCTCAATAATGGAGACAGTGCCAACTCAAGAGTGAAACAAGTAGCTTCAGCAAGGTTTGGTGTAACAACTGAATATTTGAATAACTGTGAGGAAATTGAAATTAAGATAGCTCAAGGAGCTAAGCCTGGTGAGGGTGGTCAGCTTCCCGGATTTAAAGTAACTGCTGAAATAGCCAAGCTTCGCCACTCAACAGAAGGTGTTACACTAATAAGTCCTCCACCACATCACGACATCTATTCGATAGAAGACCTTGCTCAACTTATTTATGACCTAAAACAGGCAAACCCAGATGCTAGAGTTTGCGTAAAGCTTGTTGCGTCATCTGGAATTGGAACTATAGCAGCAGGCGTTGCGAAGGCTAAAGCTGATGTCATTTTAATTTCAGGGCACAATGGTGGAACTGGAGCTAGTCCCCAAACGAGTATTAAATACGCTGGTATCCCGTGGGAAATGGGCTTAACAGAAGTGAATCAAGTTTTAACACTCAATGGCTTAAGGCAAAATGTTGTACTCAGAACTGATGGAGGCATCAAAACTGGTCGTGACGTTGTAATTGCTGCAATTATGGGTGCCGAGGAGTTTGGGGTTGGTACAACTTCACTTGTTGCAATGGGGTGCATAATGGTACGGCAATGTCACTCAAACACATGTCCAGTTGGAGTTTGTACTCAAGATGAGGACTTAAGAGCGAGATTTTCAGGCAGTCCTGAAAAAGTAGTTAATCTTTTTAGCTATATAGCTGAAGAGGTAAGAGAAATCTTAGCAAAACTTGGATTCAAAAGCCTAAACGAAATCATTGGAAGAACTGACCTGTTGTATCAAATATCAAGGGGATCAACTCATTTAGATGACTTAGACCTTAATTCATTGCTTATTCAAGCGGAAAAAGATCCAAACGTCGAATACTTTAACCACTCTATTATCAATGATGTTGGTTCAACACTTGATCAAAAAATTATTGAGGATGCATCTAAATTTTTACAAACTGGACAAAAAACTGAACTAAACTACCCCATTAGAAATACCGATAGAGCTGTTGGCACAAGATTATCTTCGACTATATACAGGACTTTCAAAGACAAAGAAGTTAATAAAGAGCATCTAACAATTAATCTGACTGGATCTGCGGGTCAGTCGCTAGGAGCTTTTGCTATTAAGGGTCTAAAAATAAATCTTTATGGGGATTCAAACGATTATGTTGGTAAAGGTCTATCTGGTGCAACTATTTCAATTCGACCTCATAAGAATAGTAATTTAGTTACAAACGAAAATACAATAATCGGAAATACAGTTTTGTACGGTGCTACTTCAGGAGAATTATATGCCGCTGGGCAAGCAGGTGAGCGATTTGCCGTTAGGAATTCAGGGGCGATTACAGTTGTAGAAGGATGTGGCTCAAACGGCTGTGAGTACATGACTGGCGGCACTGTTGTTGTGCTTGGAAAAACTGGAGATAATTTCGGAGCGGGAATGACAGGAGGCATGGCTTTTATTTATGATGAGGATAAAAAATTTAATCAGAGAGTTAACGGTGAAACTCTAATTTTTGATACTATAGTATCTGATTATTGGACAAATGAACTTAACCAAATTATTCTTTCACATTACCAAAATACGGGAAGTCTTCATGCGAAAAGCATATTAGACAACTGGGAAACTGAAATACATAAATTTATACACGTATGTCCAAAAGAGATAGTAAACATTCTTCCTCAGCCATTAGGATTCAAAGATCAGTTGAAGAAAGTCAACTAGATAAAAGTAATAAACTTAAAAAATTAATAAAGCAGCATGGTTTTGATACTTTTGGTATTGTAGATATAAACCCGAACTTGGATTTTAAAAAAGAACTAGATGAGTTCTTGAAAAAAAATCATCACGGCGAAATGGTATGGATGGAGGAAAGATCCAATTATAGATCAAATCCAAACATTTTGTGGGATGAAGCTCAGTCAATAATTGTTCTTGGGATCAACTATCACTTTGAATGTAATTCGCTTGAGTTATTGTCTGAAAAAAATAAGGGTATAATTTCTGTTTATTCAAGAAATTCTGATTATCATAAAATAATTAAAAAAAAATTGAAAAGCCTTTCATTTGAAATTTCAAAGTTGCTTAATTGTAGTTTTAAGTACTTTGTAGATACAGCTCCTGTTATGGAAAAGCCTATTTCTATGAAAGGCGGCATTGGTTGGCAAGGTAAGCATACAAATCTAGTTTCAAAAGACTTTGGATCATGGTTATTTCTTTCATCAATTTTTGTTGATAAAAGAATAAATAATACTCATCCAGAAATTGATCATTGTGGTTCATGTACAAACTGTATTGATATATGTCCAACTAGTGCAATTGTTGAGCCTTACAAATTAGATGCTACTAAATGTATTTCATATCTCACAATAGAATATAAAGGAATTATAGATAAAAATATGAGAAAACTAATTGGAAATAGAATTTATGGCTGTGATGATTGTTTAGCTGTTTGTCCCTGGAATAAATTTGCAAAAAAATCTAAAGAAATTAGTTTTTATCCAAGAGATGATCTTATCAAGCCTGATCTAGGTGATTTTTTAAGTTTAACAGGTGAAGATTTCAGAAAAAAGTTTTCTAAATCCAGCATAAAAAGAATTGGCAGAGATAGATTTTTAAGAAATGTATTGATCGCAGTTGGAAATAGTAAAGAAAAAAAATACAAGAAAGATATTGAGGCACTTTTAGAAGATGAATCTTCTACTGTAAGAGCAATGGCTGTTTGGTCATTAAAGCAAGTGATTGATAGTAATCATATTGAAAACTATAAAAAAAAATATTTCGCTCTTGAAAAAAATAAAAATGTCCAAGAAGAATGGTTAAATTAAACTTATGATTTTTATATTTGGTTATGGATATACAGCCAAACATCTTGCAAGCAAGGTAAGTGACAAAGAAATTTTTGCCACTTCTCGAAGTCTAAATAATTTACAAATTAATCAAAAAAACATTCGAGTCATTGACCCTTCGAAGACCCCAAATATTCTCGAAAAATATAAAAATGAAATAACTCATTTAGTTATATCTGTGCCACCAGATCAAAGTGGTGATATTTTTTTAAAAAATATAAAATTTAATTTACGTGAATTAATTAATCTTAAATGGATTGGCTACCTATCTGCTACCAGTGTTTATGGCGATCATGAAGGTCAATTTGTGAGTGAAACCTCAAGATTACTTACTAAGTCTAAAAGAGGAATTAGCCGCCAGCTTGCAGAGGATCAGTGGAATCAGATATCTAAAAAATATAATCTACCCTTACATATTTTTAGAATTGCTGGCATATATGGACCAGAAAGAAATATTCTTGGGAGAATTCAATCTCGAAATTTCATAAGAGTAATAAAAAAGGGACATTTTTTTTCAAGAATATACATCAATGATTTAACAAATATTATTTTAGCTTCAATGAACAAACCGAATCCTATTTCTATATACAATATTGCTGACGACTGTCCGTCGACTCTTGATGATGTGATTGACTATATTTCAAAAAAGATTTCAATTATCATACCCAATGAAGTTCTCTATGAAACGTTAAGTAAAAAAGAACAAACAGAAAGTTTTTTTTCTGAAAATAAAAAAGTGAGCAACAGGCTTATCAAAGAAGAACTTGGTATTATTTTAGAATACCCTTCATATAAAGAAGGTTATAATCAAATCATTAATTTAAATAATTAAATTCCTGTATTCGACTCAACTTGTAGTCTACTAATTGCGATCCCAATTACTACAAGTATAACACCAATTAATAATGAAAATTTCAGTGGTTCATTCATTAATGCCCAGCCATAAAATATTCCAAATACAGGAATTAAATATGCCACCTGCATCATGAAAGTAGTTCCCGCAGTTCTAATCAATATTTGTCTCAGACTAAATGCTAGGCCAGTTGGAATTATGCCTAAATAAAATAATGCAGAAATCGCCGTAAGATTCATTTCATAATTTATTGGTTCAGCAAATAATAGCATCAATGGAATAAGCCATATGCTTCCCCATGCGAGCGTATTCATCGTAACCATATCGGAAGGCAAGTTTGAAACTTTTCGAATAATTAAATTTGATACTACATATGAACAACCCGCTAAATAAATCGCTAGAGCGCCGATAAAACTTGACATATCAGTTACAAAAACTTGCACGCCAACCGCGAACACAACTCCAGAAAAACCAATTATAGTTCCTATCATTTTTCTAAGGTTTAATTTTTCATCATTTGTAAAATAATGTGCCAATATCAATGCAAGAAAAGGGTTGGCTGACATTATAATTACACCTATGTTGCTAGGCAGAGTTAATAATCCGTAAGGGATCAAAGTGAAAGGGATTGCGGCGTTAAATAATCCGATGATTGCGTAAGTAAAAGTATTTTCTTTAAAAAGCTGAAGGTTTCCTGCTCTATATAGAACTGCTATAAGAAGAAAAATCGCCCCAATAAATGTTCTAAAAAACCCTATTTCAATTGGATTAAACATAAAATTGCAAAATTTTATGGCTACAAAAGAGGCTCCCCAAACAGCACCAAGAAATACCAAAAGTGAATAATTATTAAGAGTTGAATTCATTACAATAATTCTTCGATATTTTTGTATAAAGTATTTAGATCAGTTTCTCTTGAAAGACTATGATCTCCATCTTCAATAATTGTCAGTTTTTTATTTTTACTTTCCAATAATTCAATAATTTTCTCAGAGGTTCTAAAACTTACTACCTGATCTTTCCTTCCATGAAGAAGCCTTACAGGACAAGAGATATTTATTGGCTTTGTTAAGAGCATATTTTTTTTTCCATCTTCAAGAAATTTATAAGTTATGGTGTAATCTTCAGCGTACTTATCCCAATTAATTATAATTTTACCTTCAGACTTAATTTGTTTTTTTTGTTCAACACTTAGCCTATTCCATTCACCTACAACAAAATCTGGTGCTGATGCTATACCTACTAGACCATGCACATAATTTGATTTTTGCTTAGATACGATCATAGAAATCCATCCACCCATACTCGAACCAATAATAATATTTTTATTTGATTTAAATTTTTCAAATATTTCACTCGCTTCTATTGACCACTTACTAATTCCGCCATCTTCAAATTTACCCTTTGACACGCCATGGCCAGAATAGTCAAATCTCAAAAAATTTAATTTATTTTCAACGCACCATTTACTCAAAGCAGTTGCCTTAGTTCCATCCATGCTTGAGCTATATCCTCCGAAAAAGAAAATTGTTGTTTGCGATTTAAGATCATCTTTTGAATAAGCGATTTGCTCATCAAAAGAAGTATTAATATAACTAATTTTATTTTGCATAATGATTTACTATTCATCATTTAACTATTAGAAATACTATATGCAATCAAAAATTTGCGTATTACAAGTAATACCTAATCTTGATGTAAGTGGTGCTTCTCAAGGATGTGTAGATGTTGCAAATTTTTTGTCAGAGAAGAACTATAATTCTTATATTCTAACGCATTCAGGGCCTAAAACATCAGAAGTAAAAGACTACAATGAAAAAGTTATCTATGCTTCTGTTAACTCTAAAAATCCAATCAAAATCTTTTTTAATATAATTAAAATTATAAAACTTATCAAAAAACTAAATATTACAATTGTTCACGCTAGAAGTAGAGCACCTGCATGGAGCTCATACTTTGCATGCGCTGTAACTGGCACTAAATTTATTACAACATTTCATGGTACATACAATTTTAGTAATCCACTAAAAAAGTACTATAACTCCATTATGTTAAAAACAAATGGAACAATAGCAATTTCAGAGTTTATTAATGATCATATAAATAATTGTTACCCAACTAAAAATTATAATATTAGAACTATTGCCAGAGGCATTGACCTCAATTTTTTTGATCCAAATAACGTTAAAGCTCAGCAAGTAGAATTAATTATAAAAGAATTCAATATTGATTATGATGCAATTAAGATCCTTCTTGCCGGGAGAATAACGAGGTGGAAGGGACATAAACTTCTTCTTCAAGCGATTTCTAATATTATTAAAAAAACAAATCATAAATTCGAGATAATTTTTGTTGGTCCTGATGAAAATTATAAACTAAAGAATTCATTAAAAAATTTTGCAAATGAACACAACCTTGCAAAATCTCTACATTTTGTAGGTTCAAGAACTGATCTGAATAATTTTTATAGTTTGGCTGATTTAGTAATATCTGCGTCAACAGATCCAGAAGCTTTTGGTAGAATTTCTGTCGAGGCCCAAGCAATGGGTAAATTTGTAATAGCGTCAAATCATGGTGGATCAGTCGAGACAGTGAATGACGGCGAAACAGGCTACTTATTTGAAAATAATAACGCTAAGGATCTATGCAAAAAAATTATCGATGCAATTTCTAATGAAAAATATAAATCAGAAAAGACTTCAAAAGCATGCATTTCACATGTTAGAGAAAAATATTCAAAAATTAAAATGTGTGAGGAGACAATAAATTTTTACAAAGAAGTTATAAATTAAATGGTAAAGAATATTTTGGTAATTAAGCACGGTTCTTTTGGAGATATTATTCAAATAAATGGATGTTTGAAAGATATTCGAGAGCATTACTCAAAACATAAAATATATATCTTAACTACACCGGCATTTAATAATTATTTTGGTAAGTGCCCTTTTATTGATGAAGTAATTTTAGATAAGAGGAAGTCTCGATGGAATTTAATCTACCTATATCAATTAAAGAAATTTTTCACTAAATATAAATTTGAAAGAATTTTTGATTTACAAAATTCCCATCGAACTGAATTTTATCGAAAGTATTTATCTTCTTCCGAATGGATCTCTTCAAGGACAATGTTAAGATTTAATGAAACAAAAGAAGAATTTGATAAAAAAAGTATTTTAGAAAGATTTAAATTACAATTATCAAGATCAAAAATAGATACGCAGTTCACAGAAAAACCCCAAGTTTCTTGGATGATAGATGATGATTTTCATATTTCTTCTGAAATTAAAAAAAATTACATAGTTTTATTTCCTTTTTGTTCTCAAAAACATCATCAAAAAATCTGGCCTTATTATGAAGAGCTCATTTCAAAGCTTAAATCAAAGTTACTTGAAATGGATATTGTTATTGCTCCAGGACCAGGAGAAATAAATGCAGCAAGAAAATATAATGTAAAGTTATGTTTACATAACAATCAGCCAACAAATTTTTTTCAATTAGCGAAATTACTTATTGGTGCAAAATATGTAATTTCAAATGATACAGGTCCTGCACACCTAGCTGCTCACTTAGGATGCAGAGGTTTAGCATTATTTGGTGGTCACACTACACCAGAGAAAGTAAGTATTGAAACAGGCAGTTTTTTATCAATTTCTTCCAAAAATATAAGAAATATTAGTATGGAAGATGTCTTCGATAAAATAGATTCTCATTTATAGATAGATGATATAATACTTAAGCCTTATGAGTAACGACGAACCATTTATAAATACTTTAAGACATGATACTGCCCATGTTTTAGCTATGGCTGTACAGGAGTTGTTTCCTGATACGCAAGTTACGATTGGTCCAGTAATTGAAAATGGTTTTTATTATGACTTTGATAGAAAAGAGCCGTTTACCGAAAAAGATCTTGGAACTATTGAAAAGAAAATGAAAGAGATTGTTAATCGTGACGAAAAGACTTCATTCAAAGTAATGAGCAGGGAAGATGCGATTAAGCTATTTTCTGATAAGGGAGAGAACTATAAGGTAGAGATTATTAAGGACTTACCTGAGAGTGAAGAACTCAAAGTATACTATCACGGTGACTGGTTTGATCTTTGCAAGGGGCCTCATCTAGAATCAACAGGTAAAATTGGAAAAGCATTTAAATTGACTAAAGTAGCAGGTGCTTATTGGCGTGGAGATTCAAACAACCCTATGCTTCAAAGAATTTATGGAACTGCTTGGGAGTCTCAGGAAGAACTAGATAATCATTTAAACATACTTAAAGAAGCTGAAAAAAGAGATCACAGGAAACTTGGAAGAGAATTAGATTTATTTCATTTTCAAGAGGAAGCTCAAGGTTCAGTTTTCTGGCATAATAATGGTTGGACTTTGTTTAGAACACTTATTGATTATATGCGTCAGCGACAAGAAGAGGCTGGGTATGAAGAAATTAATACACCAGATATAATGGATAAGTCCTTATGGGTAAAATCAGGGCATCTCGAAAAATTTGGCGACAATATGTTTACTACTGAACCAAGAGAAGATCGAGTATATGCTCTGAAGCCAATGAATTGTCCTGGTGGGGTACAAGTTTATAAACAAGGACTTAAAAGTTACAGAGATCTTCCCTTGAGAGTTGCTGAGTTTGGAAAAGTTCACAGATATGAGCCATCGGGTGCTCTTCATGGTTTAATGAGAGTCAGGGCATTTACACAAGATGATGCACATATATTTTGTACTGAAGACCAAATTACCGAAGAAAGCAAAAAGGTATGCGATTTAGTTTTAAGTATTTATAAAGATTTCGGATTTGAAAATGTATCAATTAAATTTTCTGACCGTCCTGAAAAAAGAGTCGGCAATGATGATGTATGGGACAAATCTGAGGCTGCTCTTCGTGAGGCAATGGAAGCTACAGGGTTAGAATAT
The DNA here is from genome assembly GCA_902577765.1 of uncultured Pelagibacteraceae bacterium. Lineage (GTDB taxonomy): Bacteria > Pseudomonadota > Alphaproteobacteria > Pelagibacterales > AG-422-B15 > CACNXQ01. The sequence goes on from CACHAK010000004.1 coordinate 82,893, forward strand.
ACTTTAAATCCAGGTGAAGGAGCATTTTATGGTCCGAAACTAGAATTTATTCTCAAAGATGCAATTGGAAGAGAATGGCAGTGTGGAACGTTGCAAGTTGATCTAAATTTACCTGAAAGACTTGATGCTACTTATGTAGGCGAAGACGGTTTAAAGCACAATCCGGTTATGTTACACAGAGCATTATTTGGATCTTTAGAGCGTTTTATTGGAATTTTAATAGAGCATTACGCCGGTAATTTGCCTATTTGGTTGTCACCAGTTCAGGCTGTGGTAGCGCCGATTACTTCTGACATAAACGAATATGCAGAGAGTGTTTTTTCATCTCTTAAAAATAATGGTATTAGAGTTGAAAAGGACTTAAGAAATGAGAAGATAAGCTATAAAATTAGAGAAAACTCTCTAAAAAAAATACCTTATCAATTAATCCTAGGTAAGAATGAAATGAAAGACAATACTGTAACATTGAGGGAGTTTGGTAATGACAAGCAAGAAAAAATTAAATTTGAAAAATTAAATGATTTTTTTCAAAAAAAATGTATGATGCCGTCTCATCAATAGACAAAGGAGATTAAAATAGCACTTCAAAGAAAAAATAATAGAGCCCAGCTATCTACTAAAGGTCCAAAGTTTCGTATAAACGAATTTATAACTTCTTCCACTGTAAGATTAATTGATGAAAAAGGTAACAACTTAGGTGTTGTTAATACTGATGAGGCGATGCAAAAAGCTTCAGATGCAGGCCTTGATTTAGTTGAAGTATCACCACAAGTTGACCCCCCTGTGTGCAAAATTCTTGATTTTGGAAAATTTAAATATGAGGCTCAAAAAAAAGCTAGTACGTCGAAGAAAAAACAAAAAGAAATTACAATTAAAGAAATTAAGATGAGACCGGGAATTGATGTTCACGATTATGACTTCAAAGTAAAGGCTGCTCAAAAATTTATTGCTTCAGGTGATAAAGTAAAATTTACTATCCGATTTAAAGGTAGAGAGTTCGAACATCATGATATTGCTGAAAATTTGATGGAAAGAATTCGAGAAACAATGGGTACGACAAGTAAAATCGAGCAAGAGCCAAAACTTGAAGGTCGCCAATTTACCATGATTTTCACTGCAAATTAGCAGCATTAGTTAATTCTTATCATTAATAAAAAACTTTTGATTTTTTCTTACCTAGGGTCTATAAACCGTTCATCCAATATGAGTAAATTAAAAACAAAAAAGGGTGCTAATAAGAGATTTAGGCTTACAGCTTCAGGTAAAGTTAAATCATATCAAAGTGGAAAAAGACACGGTATGATTAAAAGATCGAATAATCAGATAAGAAACCAAAGAGGTTCTACTATTTTATCTGAACAAGATGCCCGAATAGTTAAAAAGTTTTTACCCTACGCTTAATAAATAGGAAGATATAATGGCAAGAGTTAAAAGAGGAGTTACTGCACACGCAAGACATAAAAAAGTAATTAAGCAAGCCAAAGGATATAGAGGCAGAAGAAAGAATACTTTTAAAGTCGCAAAGCAAGCTGTAGAAAAATCAATGCAGTACGCCTATCGTGATCGAAGAGTGAAAAAAAGAGAGTTTAGATCACTTTGGACCCAAAGAATAAATGCTGGAGCTAGATTACATGGAATTTCTTATTCAGTTTTCATGAATGGTCTTAAAAAATTAAACATCGAATTAGATCGTAAAATTTTAGCTGATCTTGCTATGAATGAACCTACTTCTTTTGAGCATTTAGCAAAACAGGTTCAGTCCTCAGCCAAATAATTCAGTTGGCATCATATTCTCAAGCATATTATTATTACAGAAAAAACTAAATCTGATATTGTTGTTCTACGATGAAAGATTTTAGAGAGCTAGAAACTGAAATTAAAAAAGCTTCAGATAAATTTACAAATATCGAAAGCATAAATGAATTTAGGATAAAATTTCTTGGTAAGAAGGGTATTATTTCTCTCGAAATGAAAGAGCTAGCCAGTCTTTCTGGAGATGAAAGAAAGCAGCATGCTGAAAAATTAAATAAAATTAAAGACTCTGTTCTTGAAATAATAGCTTCAAAGACTGAAGAGTTAAATAACGAGGAATTAGAAAAAAAACTTAACTCTGAAACTTTAGATATCACTCTATCTACTTCAAAGTCATACGGAACTATTCACCCAATCAGTCAGGTTATAGAGGAAGTTATAACTATATTTGGCGACTTAGATTTTTTTGTTGCTGAAGGACCTGAAGTTGAAACTGATTACAATAATTTTACTGCTTTAAATACTTCTGAACATCACCCTGCACGACAAATGCATGATACTTTTTATGTTGAAACTGAGACTGATGGAATGCCAAATGTTCTGCGAACTCATACTTCGCCAGTTCAAATAAGAAGTATGTTAAAGCAAAAACCACCAATTCGATTAATTGCTCCCGGAAAAACGTTTAGATGTGATAATGATCAAACGCACTCTCCTATGTTCCATCAAGTTGAGGGTTTAGTAATAGATCAAGAAAGCAACATGAGCCACCTCAAAGGATGTTTAGAAATATTCCTCAAGACTTTTTTTGAGACTGATAGATTAAATATGAGATTTCGACCTAGTCATTTCCCCTTTACTGAACCATCTGCAGAAGTTGATATTGGATACACTAAGAAAGGAAATCAATTAATTATTGGAGAGGGTGAGGATTGGTTGGAAATTTTAGGGTGTGGAATGGTTCATCCAAATGTGCTTGAAAATGTAAATATCAATTCAAATGAATATCAAGGTTATGCATTTGGTATGGGTATAGAGAGGCTTGCAATGCTCAAATACGGAATAAGTGATTTAAGAACTTTCTTTGATAGTGATCTTAGATGGAATAAGCATTATGGCTTTTCACCTTTGAATATACCTTCGATCATAGGAGACTTAAGCTAGATGAAATTTAGTTATTCGTGGTTAACTGAGCATCTTAAGACAAGTGCTCATTTCGAAGAAATTGAAAAGAAACTCACTTCAATCGGTCTTGAAGTTGAAGATATTCAAGACACAGGAAAAACATATCAGGATTTTATTGTTGGACAGGTGCTTGAAGAAAAAAAACACCCAAATGCGGATAAATTAAAACTATGCAAAGTTGATATTGGCAAGGAAAAAGTTGATGTAGTTTGTGGTGCGCCAAATGTAGAGAAAGGCATGAAGGTGGTTTATGCGCCAGTTGGTTCAACAATTCCGGTTAATCAAATGAAAATTAAAGCTGCCAAGATTAGAGGGGTAGAATCCTATGGAATGATGTGTTCAGAATATGAACTTGGTATTTCAAATGAGCATGATGGAATAATTCGACTTGAGGAAAAAGAAACTATTGGAAGATCTTTTTCAGAGATTTATGGCCTTAATGATATTGTAATAGAAATTGGTATCACTCCAAATCGACAAGATTGTCTTGGTGTAAAAGGAATAGCTCGAGATCTTGCTTCAGCTGGCATGGGGGAATTGTTAGAGAGAAAAATATCTAGAGAAAAAGGCTCCTTTAAATCACCAATTAAAATTGAAATACAAGATAATAAAATATGCTCAGCCTTTGCTGGAAGATATTTTAGAAATGTAAAGAATACTGAAAGCCCGGAATGGCTTAAAAATAAACTTAAGTCAATAGGTTTAAGGCCAATATCTGCGCTGGTAGATATCACTAATTTTGTAATGTTTGACGAGAACCGGCCACTTCACGTTTACGATGCAGACAAAATAGATGGCAAAATTATAGTACGTACAGCAAATGATGGAGAAAGTTTCCTAGCGCTAGATGAAAAAGATTATCACCTAAAAAATGGTATGTGCGTAATAGCGGATGAAAAAAAGGTACTAGGCTTAGGGGGGATCATGGGGGGCGAAAGTACAGGTTGCAGCACTGGGACAAAGAACGTTTTACTTGAATCAGCCTTATTTGATGAGATTAATACAGCCAAGACGGGAAGAAACTTGTCAATTCTAAGTGATGCAAGATATCGTTTTGAAAGAGGCATTGATCCAAATTCAACCTTAAAAGGAATAGACCTTGCAACACAATTAATTCTTGAAATATGTGGTGGTGAGTGCAGTGAGGTTGAGTTGGCTGGAAACATTAAAGAAAATAAAAATGAGGTTTCAACTTCTAGTAGTTATATTTCAAGAAGACTTGGTTTTGAAGTTTCTGATAAAGAATTGATATCAATACTTAGTTCTTTAGGAATTGAAACGAGCCAAACAGGTGAAGTTATCAAATGTTCAATACCTTCTTGGAGACAAGATATTCACGGAGAAGCCGACATAAGTGAAGAAGTTATTCGTATTAAAGGATATGAAAATATTCCGATAAGTAATATTAGACTAAAAAGTAAAATTAATAAAAATATCTTAAATTACGCACAAAAGAAATTGATGAAAGCAAGACACTTTATTGCTTCGATTGAATATGATGAATTAGTAACATTTTCATTCACAGATTCAAAAAATTGTGCAGTGTTTGGCGATATAAATAAACTAAAAATTGTAAATCCTATCTCAGAAGAGCTGGACATATTAAGACCTAATCTTCTGCCTAATCTTCTTCAAGCAATTAAAAAAAACAAGAATAGAAACTTTGACTCATTCTCGATCTTTGAAATAGGCAGTCAGTACAGATCAACATCTCCCGAGGATCAATTGAACGTTGCATGCGGAATTAAATCAGGAATTAAGACAGAAAAGTCCTGGAAGAATATGCAGACGGAATTTGATATATATGATGTAAAACAAGATTTAACTTCCTTAATTGATTATTTAATGCCAGGTAACAAAAAAATATCTGTCTCTAATGACTGTCCTTCCTGGTATCATCCTGGAAGATCTGGTTCGATAAAAATTAATAATTCTGTAATTGCTGGATATTTTGGAGAGTTGCATCCAAGAGTTGCAAATCAATTTAAAATTAAGAATAAAACAAATATATTTGAGTTATACCTTGATGAATTGCCAAACACAGAAAAGAAAACTACCAACAAGCCTGTACTTAACTTAAGTGATTTTCAGATTGTCACAAGAGACTTTGCTTTTGTTATTGATAAAAAAGTAAAAAGCGAAGAAGTTGTTACTTCAGCCTTTAAAGTAGATAAGGAATTAATTAGAAATGTTGAAATCTTCGATTTATTTGAAGATGATAGTCTGGGAAAAGACAAAAAGTCCATTGCTATTAAGGTTACATTACAATCTAACGAAAAAACTCTTGCCGAAAATGACATTTCTGAAATAAGTTCAAAAATAATTAAATCTGTGGAAAAGTCTACTTCCGGAACTGTAAGATCCTAAACTAAAAATATTATGACTGGCACTAAAAACATAAGAAATTTTTCTATTATTGCTCATATTGATCATGGAAAATCTACTTTAGCTGACAGATTGATTCAATTTTGTGGAGGGCTTTCTGAAAGAGAAATGAAAGCACAGGTGCTTGACTCTATGGATATTGAAAGAGAACGTGGAATAACAATCAAAGCTCAAACTGTACAATTAAAATACAAAGCAAAAAATGGCGAAACGTACACACTAAATATTATTGATACACCTGGCCATGTTGACTTCAGCTATGAAGTAAACAGATCATTATCTGCTTGCGAGGGATCGCTATTGGTTGTTGATGCAAGTCAGGGCGTTGAAGCTCAAACATTAGCAAATTTATATCAAGCTGTAGAAAATGATCATGTAATTATACCCGTTTTAAATAAAATAGATTTACCAGCAGCGGATCCCGAGAGAGTGAAAAAACAGATAGAAGACATTTTAGGTATTGATACCAGTAACGTAATTGAAATTTCTGCTAAATCAGGTCACGGCATTGAAGAAGTTTTAGAAAATATTGTAAACGAATTACCATCTCCTGTAGGTGATGAAAGTAAACAATTAAAAGCAATGTTAGTAGATAGTTGGTATGATGCCTACCTGGGTGTTGTGATATTGGTTCGTGTGATAGACGGAGTTCTAAAAAAGGGTATGGAGGTTCGTTTTCATCAAACTAATACAAAACATTTAATAGAGAGAATTGGTTGTTTCACACCAAAAATGTTAGATAACGAGCTTATCAATGCTGGTGAATTAGGTTTTATAACAGCTGCAATTAAAGAAGTAGCTCAAACTAAGGTTGGGGATACAATACTACTAGCTAACGATAAACAAACAGAGCCTTTACCTGGCTTCAAGCCAAGTCAGCCGGTAGTATTTTGTGGATTATTTCCAACAAATGCTGCTGATTTTAAATTCTTAAAAGATGCGTTAGCCAAGTTAAAGCTTAACGACTCTAGTTTTCATTTCGAACAAGAAACCTCAGCGGCTCTTGGAATGGGTTTTAGATGCGGTTTTCTTGGATTATTACATTTAGAAATTATTGTTGAGAGACTTGATAGAGAGTTCAATTTAGATCTTATAACTACAGCTCCAAGTGTTATTTATAATTTAGTATTAAATGACGGAAGCTCACTTGAATTACATAACCCAGCAGATATGCCTGAGGTTATGAAAATTAAAAGTATTTCTGAACCTTGGATTAAAGCAACAATTATTTGTCCTGATGAATATTTAGGTAGCATCATATCTCTCTGTGAAGATAAGAGAGGAATGCAAACAGAATTATCTTATTCTGGATCAAGAGTAATTTTAAATTATAAGTTACCTCTAAATGAAATTGTTTTTGATTTTTATGATCGCTTGAAGTCAATTTCTAGTGGATATGCAAGTTTTGATTATGAAATTGATGAGTATATTGAAAGTGATTTGGTAAGACTTAGTATATTAGTAAATGATGAGTCAGTAGATGCTCTGTCAATTATTGTTCACAGAAGTTTTTCTGAAAAAAAAGGTCGCGCTGTTTGTGAGAAACTAAAAGAATTAATTCCTCGTCATCAATTCCATATTCCAATTCAAGCAGCAATTGGCGGAAAAATTATTGCCCGCGAAACTGTCAGAGGATATCGAAAAAATGTTATTGAGAGAATACATGGTGGCGGAGCTACTGATAGAAAAAGAAAACTACTTGATAAGCAGAAAAAAGGAAAACAGAGACTTAGAACTTACGGTAAGGTCGATATCCCACAAGAAGCCTTTATCGCTGCTTTAAAAGTTGAATAAGGAAAGGTGGCCGAGTGGTTGAAGGCGCACGCTTGGAAAGCGTGTATGCGGGTGACCGTATCGAGGGTTCGAATCCCTTCCTTTCCGCCATTTAAGTATAGCTAAATTACTTCTTATTGATTTCTTTAATCCTTTCGATAATTAGATTATTAATCATTTCAGCCCCAAGCTCAGATGGATGTTCATCATCAGCATAAAATATTTTATTATCGTAATAAGCAACACATCTATTTTTTATTTGATTGTCACAAAAGAGTTCTTGTGGATACACTCTGTAGATATTTTTATGAATTAAACTATCCAATAATTTGAAGCTACTTTCATTTCTTTTTTTATATACCTCGTAAGAAGTTGTAATATCTTTTACATTGTATCTATTGTAAAATATTCTTCTTGGGACGTTCCAGCCAACTTCAGGTATAGGGTATACCAAAATAATTTTATTTTTCTTGGCTAAACTATAAATAGTATCTTCAAAAGATGTTTCAATACTTTCATAGTTTCCAACTGAGATAAAATCGCTTCCCCATGGATTTCCATTATTCTCAATACCACCTTCCTGGTTATCAAATAAAACTTTGTTTAGATATAGTGGAAATCTTCCACCTATAATAATTATAGAATTATCATTCTTGGATAACAATCTCAGGGTTTTTTGAAAATACTCATTATTACATTTCTTGTCTCTTATTTTTGTTTCAGTTAAAAACTGATCAAACCCAGGAAAAAATAAACATCCAGTATATGTTGAGGTAATAAAATTAAAATTCATTGAAATTACTTTATCTTTCAAATCATTCATTATTGACCCCATATGACTATCGCCAATGAGAAAAACTTTATCTTTAGATGAACTATTAAAAGTACAATTAATTTTTTTATTATAGCATTCATTATTATTTGAATCTTTTAATTCTTTCCAAGGTTCAGAAGAAATACTTCTTAACTGTTCGGGGACCCTATTTTTGTACCCTTCATTTTGTGAAACTGATACGCCAAACAAAACTATGATAAAAAAACTTAAAGCAAGTGAGTATGATATTTTTTTAAAACTAAGATTTTTATTTCTTGCTGGTCTTTCTACAAGATAATAGGTAAAAACAGACAGTATTAGTATTAATATACCGAGAAACGATTGTTTAACTAAACTACCCGAAGCAAATTCTGTAATTCTTGCGAAAGCAAATATTGGATAGTGCCATAAATACAGCGAATATGATATTAGTCCAAAGAAAACAATTATTTTTATAGATAATAGCCTCGCAATGATTTCGCCTTTTTCTGAGAAAAATATCAAAAGTGAAATACCTAATATTGGTATTATTGTAATAAATGATGGATGTCTTAAATCATCATCAAAAATGAACAATGACAAGATGATAAGAATAAGGCCAGTAGATGAGAAAACTGTATTTGTAATAATACTTCTTTTTCGAGGTTGAATGACCAGCTTAATATAACTAATTATTGAGCCTGCCATTAATTCCCACAATCTTGTTGGCAAAATATAAAAATTTAAGGATGGATTTATATAACTTAAATAATTTGCTAAAAGCAAACTAATTAAAAAAATAATAATTAAAAATGGAAATAATGCTGAATTATATCTCAAAAATATGAGCAATAAAATAATTGGAAATAATATATAAAATTGTTCTTCAACTGAAAGTGACCAAGTATGAAGAAAAGGAATGTGAAAGCTTGTTTCAGCTGCATACTCAAGACCAGTAAAATAAAAATAAAAATTAGATACAAATCCGGCAGAACTAATGATCGAATTTGATAAATTTATGTAATCTTTAGGTAAAAGAAAAATCCATGCAAAAGCCATTGAAGCAATCATTACCGCAAAGAGTACTGGTAAAATTCTTCTGATACGCCTTTCATAAAAGTACTTAAACGAAAATTCTTTTGTACCTTGTAATTCTTTGATTATTATTGAGGTAATTAAATAGCCTGATATTACAAAAAAAATATCAACACCAATAAAGCCTCCACTAAGAAATTGTTTCCCAAATAAAGTTATTTGCGCGTGGTAAATTATAACTGATGCAACAGCTATTGCTCTTAATCCATCAATTTCTGGCCGGTAAGTTATTTTCATGAAAAAAATTTAAGAATTATAGCCCTCCAGTTATAAGGCCAACCATTCCCATAACAAGCCATAATATCAGCATTGTTCTCTCATTAAATGCTCTTGTACTTTCAATATTTTTTATCTGTTTGTATATTACCATGGATAAAAGTATTGCTAAGACTAAAAGGTATATAACTGTAAATATCATGTGATTAATAGTATCAATTCAGCCTTGGAAGTATATAAATTAAAGCATGCAGTTATTCAGACATTCATATTCAACATTAGTTATTATTGGAGGTTGCGTTCTCCTTCTCGTTTCTTTTGGAATAAGGCATTCATCTGGACTTTACTTGATCCCGATTTCTGAACATATACAAACAGGTAGAGAAGTATTTGGATTTGCCATTGCAATACAATTTCTTATGATTGGCATCGGATCACCAATTTTTGGTGCCATAGCAGATAAATATAGTTCATCGGTAGCTGGCCTATTAGGAGTAATTTTCTTCTTAATCGGACTTTACTTGATGTCACTTGTTGAAGGTTCAATACTTCTAATCGTTTCACAAATAATTTTTGGATTTGGATGCGCTGGATGTGGTACCGCTGTAATATTAGGGGCTGTTGGTAAAGCTGTAACAGGCAAATATCAAACATTATCTCTAGGTGTTGTAATGGCTGCTGGTTCTCTGGGTCAATTTTTAATTGTTCCTCTTACAGGCTTCTTAATAGAAATGAGTGATTGGCAAAGATCAATCTTATATCTTTGTTTTATTTCACTTATCATGATTTTATTCTCACTAGTATTAACAAAGCATTCATCCAAAAGTGGAATAAATGATGAAGTTAATAGGTCTTTAGTATCTGTTTTAAATGAAGCCTTTGCAAATAAGAGCTATGTCTTACTAACAATTGGTTTTTTTGTTTGTGGTTTTCATATTTCTTTTATAGCAACTCATCTACCCGCATACCTCGATGATTTATCTTTGCCCATGTGGATCGGTTCCTGGTCTTTAGCACTAATCGGTTTATTTAATGTAATAGGCACACTTGTTTTTGGTCACTTAGGTGACCTAAGGTCTAAAAAAAATCTGTTGGTAATCTTGTATACTCTTCGTGCCCTACTGTTTTTAATTTTTATCTTTTTGCCAAAAACTGAAATAACAGTTTTAATTTTTGCGTCACTTCTTGGAATTCTATGGCTATCTACAGTGCCTCTTACCAGTGGAATTATATCAGTTATTTTTGGATCAAAATATATGTCTATGCTGTATGGTTTTACTTTCTTATCTCACCAAGTCGGTTCGTTTGTTGGGTCATGGTTTGGAGGCAGGTTTTATGATTATTATGGTTCTTATGATATTATGTGGTGGGCTTGTGTGATTTTAGGGTTTGCTTCTGCAGTAGTTCATTTTCCAATTAAAGAAACACCACTAGTCAAAATGGCAAATTAAATCAGTAGTTTAATTGTTTGAACAAATATAAAAAAACTTATATTTGAAATGTTTTTTTAGATAACTAATTAAATATTGTGCCTAAGAGTTCAAAAAAAAGATCATTGGTAAAAGCTCTTACCTGGAGAGTAACTGCAACAGCAGACACATTCTTAATCAGTTATCTAGTAATTTTAAAATCAGATTTTTCAGTTCTTGAAACTGCTGGTTTAATTGCCGCATTGGAAGTAATTACAAAGGTAACTATTTATTATTTTCATGAAAGAATATGGAATTCTTTATCTTGGGGTATGGAGTCTTAATTAAATATTTTTTATTAAATATTGATTCTTATAGTAAAAACTATTTATCCACTTATCCACATCGTATAAGGAGTTTTTTTAATAAAACTTATTTAAAATATTTTTCCTATTTGCTAATATTTCTCTATCGGACGAACAAAGAACGAAAGCCCTTCGGGGAGTTTGTCGGCGGGAAGCCGAGTTTCGGGGCGGAATGGAGACCTTTAGGGGTTTGTGTTGCGCCCCGTTTTTTTTTGCTCCCTTAAATACTATTGCTCGTTCATATGATCTTTGATTTCTCATTACTTTACTTTTTCATACCAGTTTTTTTCATAATATCCATTACACCAGGTTTATGCATGACACTTGCTTTAACAATGGGAATTACAATAGGCGTAAAAAATACAATGAAAATGATGGTTGGAGAATTGATTGGAGTTTTAATTGTGGCAGGTACAGCGGTGGTAGGAGGTGGAGCAGTCATCTCATCTTTTCCAATTACATTTGCTGTTTTCAAATATGGAGGAGGTCTTTATTTGATGTTTGTTGGGTATCAGATGATTAACTCAAGAGGATCACTAGCATTAAATTTGGATGGTTCACATTCATTTGAAATAAATTTTTTTAAGTTAGCAATGCAAGGCTTTATAACTGCTGTTGCGAATCCAAAAGGTTGGGCATTTTTTATTGCAATGGTACCTGCATTTATTAATTACGAAGCAAATTTAATCCCACAAATGTCAGCACTCGTAATAATTATTCTTATAATTGAGTTTATTTCACTTATGATTTATGCAACTGGAGGTCAAGCTTTAGGCATTATGTTAAAAAAACAAAATAATATCAGGCTTATTAATGGGTTAGCAGGTTTCTTAATGGTGGGTGTTGGTATCTGGTTAGCTCTTAGCTAATGTTTTGAAAAAAGAATTCCTGGACCAGTTGTACTATTAATTCCAGCCTCTCTTAACATTTGCCAGCTAATCGCCTGATTTGAAGAGACTACTGGTTTATCTAATACTTTCTCTGCTTCATTGATAATCTTAAATGTTTTAAGGTTAGTGCATGAAATAAATACAGCTTCACAATCCTGTTTGCCAACTTCTATTATAGCTTTAAGGCTGTCTTTATCTGAAATTCTTGCAACATTCTTATCATCGGATTCATTAAAAGAAATTTGATTTTGAATTATAAAATTATTAGCATGTAAATGATCACGTAAAGATTTTGTTACCGATTCTTGATAAGGTGACACAAAATTAATTTTTTTACAGCCCAATGTACGCATAGCTTTTTTTACAGCTCTTATTGGATCAGTTACAAATGCCGTTTTATGTTTTTTATTTATAAGACTTTCAATTTTATCTGAGCCAATAATTGTTGCGCCTGATGTACAAGCATATCCAATACTATCATACTGGATATCAGGTAATAACGCAGATGCTGCTGGCAATTCTTTTTCCATAAGTCTAAGATTTTTATTACTTACAATATTGTCACAGTAAATGCGTGAGTGATTGATTGATATACTTTGATCAAGAATGGTTCTGAATTCTTGCTCGATAGTTTCATCGCTCTGAAGAACGATCAATCCTAATCTTGCTTTGTAATATCCATTGTCATCCAATTCATAATCTCTCATACAAAGGCCTTTTGTGATTTTAAGATAACACTTCGTGTTTCAGATGGATTAATTACTGCGTCGATTTCAAGGTGAGCAGCAGCTTCTATGGCTTTTCCTTTATCATAGAGCTTTTCAACTAGACTATTGAATAATTTCTCTCTTTCTGAATTATCTTCAATCTTTTCTAACTCTTTTTTAAACCCAAGTTTTACAGCTCCTTCTAACCCCATTGCTCCAAACTCACCTGTTGGCCAGGCTGCTGTATACACTGGTTCATGAAGACTACCGCCAACCATTGCCTGAGCTCCAAGTCCATAACCTTTTCTTAAAAAAATTGCTGTTAAAGGTACTTTTACTTTCGATCCAATCTTAAAGAGATTTGACATTCTTTTTACAGCCCCTTCTTTCTCACTGTCTGGCCCCACCATAAATCCAGGCGTATCAACTAGTGAAATAAGCGGCAAACCATACTCACTACATATTTCAATAAAAGAAGATGCTTTGTCAGCTCCTTCGGAATCAATTGCGCCTCCTAAATGTTGACTATCATTTGCCAATAACCCAAAAGGCTTTCCTTCTATTCTAATAAAGCACGTAACAATTCCTTTTCCATATTCAGGTTTTATCTCGGTAAATTTTTCAATATCAGAAATTATTTTTATAATGTCTCTTACTGGATAAGACCATCTTCTATCTTTGGGCATAATATTACTCAGTTGAGTCTGATCATCTGCTTTCCAATCTTTAATGTCTCCTTGAAAGTATGAGAGTATTTTTTTAGCAATAATAGTTGCCTCTTTTTCGTCTTCAGCAACATAGTCAATCACTCCGTTATTTTTTTGAATGTCTGACGGTCCTATTTCTTTTGGATCAAACTTTCCAAGTCCACCACCTTCAATCATTGCAGGACCTGCCATTCCTATCCAGGAATTTTTTGTAGCAATCCTGATGTCTGCACTTCCAAAAAGAGCTGCATTACCAGCAAAACAAAATCCATTATTAATAGCAATCCTCAAACATCTACCGTACAAGCTTGCCCAGAGTGCGAAAGATGGGACATGCAAACCAGCAACAGATGTTGTTACATCTGTATCTCCAGGCCTTCCACCTCCACCTTCAGTATAGATGACTATTGGAAGTTTAAACTCTTTTGCTTTTTCACAGATGCGATCAAGTTTCATATGATGAAAAAAACCTTGAGTACCTGCCAATACTGAATAGTCGTAAACAATACTGACCGCATAAGACTTTTCCTCACCAATAAGATCAGAATTGATTTTACAAAATCCAGTAATAATACCATCTGCCGCAGTATCAATTTGAAGATCTTCGTATTTTCTTCTGTTTCTTTGTGCTGCTACCGCAAAAGCGCCATATTCTAAAAAGCTTTGATCATCAACTAATTGATCGAGATTCTCTCTTGCTGTTCTTAATCCAAGTTTATGCCTTTTGTTTTTTGCTTCAGTTCGAGTTTTGTCACTTAATTTTTCCAGCCTATCGAGAAATTGAGACAAATTAGGATTATCGGTCATATTAGATCACAGCATTTTTTTTAAAATTGGGTCTTTTTGTATGAGATGATGATACACAACAGCTCCTAAATGAATAGTGAAAAGAAGTATCAAAAAATATGCTGAAATAACATGAACTGTTTGGAATCGGTCTGCAAGCTCGAAGTTAAAATAGTCAATGTATACCGTGGAAATAATCAAATTAACTTCCTCGCCGGAAAGTAAAAGTTTTAACACTCCACTGATTGTAATTAAAAGAAGAGTAATATAAAAAAGTCCATGTACTGCCTTTGATGCTATTAATTGTAATTTATTCACAGTTGAAGTTATTGGCTTTGGATTCAAAAATTTCCAAATCATTCTTAATAATGTTATGTAAAAAATACTCATACCAATTATGATGTGTGTATTTTCAACAGTTAATTTAAATTCAGAAAACTCCAAATTTTCCAAATAAAGTCCTAGAGGTAATTGTATTAATAGGATTAAAAAAGTGAGCCAATGAAAGAGTCGAGCAAGAACCCCATAAGTACTATTGTCATTTTTAATTTTCATAATATATAATTAAAACATGAGAATAATTTTGCAAATACTGCTTTCGTCAATCTTAGCATCTTTATTTTTTGTTTTTATTGGTTTTGCTGACGACCATGGAAAAATTATAAAAGAAAGAAAATCATTATTTAAGCAAAATTATAGCCATGCAAAAAAAATGTCTGCAGAAATAGCAAAAGGTAATAATGATAAAGTCATAGAGCTTTCAGAGAAAATGAGCGCAAATTACGATAAACTCATTGATCTTTTTCCTGAAAATTCAAAAACAGGTTATGATACAGAAGTTTTGCCTACTATTTGGCTTCAAAAAGATGAATTTAATGCTTTGATGATTGAAACTTCAGACAAAGTTAAAAAATTTACCCAGATTGCTGCTAGCCTTACAGGAGATGAATTAAAAGAGGCTCAGAAGAATTTAATTTGGTCGAGTTGCAAAGCTTGTCACGATAAATTTAGAATGCCTCATTAAGCAATCACTGTCATTGAAATAATTCTTTTTATTCCAAGATCATTATTCTTATATCGGTGCTCAAATAAATACACTCCCTGCCATATTCCAAGGTCAAGTTTTTTTTCTTTAATTGGAACACTTAGCGTTGTGTTTGTCAGAGAAGATTTAATATGTGCAGGCATATCATCTGGACCTTCCTCACTATGTAAATAATTATCGTTTTCAGGTACTATTTTGTCGAAGTAATTTTCTAAATCTTTAAGGACGTTAGGGTCAGCGTTTTCCTGTATAATTAGAGATGCGGATGTGTGTTTGATAAAAATAGTGCAGATACCTTTTGATATTCTATGTTTGCTAATAGCTTGATTTATAATATCTGTAATATTATAGAGCCCTTTTCCTTCAACTACTATTTCAAGTTCTTTTTGAATTAACATTTTGATATAAATATATGTAAAATTAAATTAAGTTTACAGCAACAATGAAAAATAATGTATCCCTTTCTGATTCAGGGTGGAATTTACAAAGTAGTTATACCCAAATATCTGACAAGCTGTTCTCAGAATTAAAACCAGATGCAGTTACTAATCCAAGTACTGTCATTGTTAATAATGAGCTGGCCGAAAAGCTTGGCCTAAATTTAAAAGGTATCTCAGAAGAAGACTTATCCAATTTATTCTCGGGAAATTCACTGCCTCATGGTTCAAAGCCATTTGCACAGGCTTATGCAGGACACCAATTTGGACAATTTACAATTCTTGGAGACGGCAGGGCCCACATCGTTGGTGAGCAAGTAACTCCAGACGGTGAAATATTTGATATCCAGTATAAAGGCTCAGGGCGAACACCTTATTCAAGAGGCGGAGATGGTAAGGCTGCATTGGGACCAATGTTACGCGAATATTTGATAAGTGAAGCAATGTACTATTTAGGTATTCCAACAACAAGAAGTTTAGCAGTTGTTGAGACTGGCGAAAAAGTCTACCGAGAAGTTCCATTAAAAGGATCTATTTTAACACGAGTAGCAAGCAGCCATATAAGAATTGGTACTTTTCAATTTTTAGCGGCACATAAAGATTATGAGGGCATGAAATCTCTTTTGGATTTCTCAATAAAAAGACATTTCAGTAATTTAAAATTTTCGGAAAATTTAGCGATTGAATTCATAAAAGCTGTCATGCAAAAACAGATTAATTTGATTGTAGAATGGATGCGTGTTGGATTTATTCATGGGGTAATGAATACAGATAATTCAACAATATCAGGAGAGACAATTGATTATGGGCCATGTGCTTTCATGGATCATTATGATGCCAATACAGTTTTTAGTTCAATTGATACGCAAGGAAGATATTCTTATGCTAATCAACCTTCAATAATTCAATGGAACTTAGTGAGGTTAGCAGAGTGCTTATTACCACTTATCGATAAAGATGAGAAAAGATCAATTGAAATAGCTCAAAACTTAATCAACACATTTAGTTCATTGTTTAAGGACAAATGGCTTAAAATGATGAAAAAAAAACTGGGTATTAATGATCATAGTGAAGATGATGAAGAACTCATCAACAACTTAATCAAATGGATGCAACAAAAAAAACCGGATTTTACAAATACTTTTTGTAATTTAATGAATTATGATCATGCAGACGATGAAGAATTTGAAGATGATGAGTTTAATAATTGGAAAAGAGAATGGAAAAAAAGAGTTGAAAGTAAGAAATATATAGATGTCATGATGAATTGTAATCCAACTTTAATTCCAAGAAATTATTTAGTTGAAGAAGCACTTAGTGAAGCAGAAACAGACGGAAAGTTTGATAAATTTAATGAGCTTAATGAAATCATTTCTTCACCTTACCAGTTAAAAAAAGTAAATATCAAATATTTGGAAACGCCAAGCAAAACAAATATTCCCTATAAAACTTTTTGTGGGACTTAAAAAACCTTAAGTCTCTTTTCAAGGCGTCTTACTAAAAAAGAAACTACTAAAATTAGTACTAAATATTCTAATACCAAAAATGTATAAATTTCCAAAGGTCGATACTGACTAACTACGAGCTCATTAGCTTTTCTTGTTAGTTCATTTAGACCGATGATCGATACAAGTGATGACATTTTGAGCATGTACACAAATTGATTGCCCAATGCAGGTAAAATTATTCTAACCGCTTGAGGTAACGTGATGTGGTAGAAAATTTGAAAAAAATTCATGCCCATAGATGAACCGGCTTCTTTTTGACCTTTTGGCACGGCCTGGATTCCAGATCTGAAAATCTCTGCTATAAATGGGCTTTCACAGATACTTAATGCGATGATCCCTGCAGTAAATGCAGTAAAATTTAAGTTTAGCAAAACAGGTAATCCATAGTAAACCCACAAAATCATGACTAAAACTGGTATTGCTCGAATTATCTCTGTGTAGCCAACATTTATGTAGTTAAGAGCTCTATTTCTTGAAATGCTTGCAACAGATACAATTAAGCCCAAAAATATTGCTATTATAATTGAAATTACCGATAAGATTATGGTGTAACCCAAACCACCAATTAAGAATTCTATATTCGATATTCCAATCTTATTATTTGGCAGAATTACATACCAACCCCATTGATAATTTGATGAACATCCTGCTAATAGTAATAAAGACAAAAGCAGGTAGACATTGATTTTTCCGGTTATGTTGAAATTCATGATAAAAAATATAATTATATTATCTAAATAGTAACGTATAATTTTTAAAAAATATTAAAAAGAGGAAAATCATATGAAGCTCATTCAAGCCCTATTAATTTCTATAGCATTATTTATTTCATCTTTATCATATGCATCGACATTAGATGAAATTATGAAAACTGGTGTACTTAAAGTCGGAACAACTGGCGATTTTCCAGGCTGGAGCTTTATGAATCCTGAAACAAATGAATACGAAGGTTACGATATTGATGTAGCAAAAAAACTCGCTGAAGATATGGGTGTTGATATTGAGTTTGTTGCAACAGATTGGAAAAATCTTGTTTCAGGTGTGGTAGCCTCTAAATACCACATGACATCCAGCGCTTCAATAACGACTAAGAGAGCACTTACTGCTGGTTATTCGAATTCATATTATGGTACTGGAACGGTAGCAATGACATTGGCTAAAAATTTAGAAAATATTGGAAGCTGGGATAACATCAATAATGCCAACACAACAGTTGCTGTTACGCTCGGAACAGTCTTTGAAAATGAAGCTAAAAAATCTTTTCCAGATTCTAAAATTGTGATGGTTGAAGCTCCTGCACGTGAGTATCAGGAAGTGTTGTCAGGAAGAGCTGATGTATCATTAACAAGCAAAGTTGATGCTTTGAAGCTTATCAATTTATATCCAGAGCTATCAATCATAAATATTGATGAGCCTAAAAATGCAAAACTATTCGCAATTTTGCTACCGAGAGGTGACCAAGAATGGATAAACTTTATAAACCATTGGATTTCAGATCAAAAAAATAAAGGATTTTTTAATCAAACGGCATCAAAGTTTGGATTATAGTTTTTTTGCATAAAGCTGATTTGGTAAGTCGAAAACTTGTAGACTGCAGCTGCAAATATGTAGTTAATTATTAATATCACTAAAAACATTGTAGTAAAATCAACTTTAAAATAGAGAACTGCAATGGAAAGTCCGCAAACTGGCAATATCACCATTCTCATTAAATTAATTATCATTTGATACTTTGGTTTTTTAAGTCCTTGAAGTAACGCGGACGAAATAAAGAAAATTGGATAGCAAGGTCCGGCAAATGCAGCGATCTTCAAGTAAGTTGATCCATAATAAATAATTTCTTTATTATCGCTAAAAAAGTACATGATGTAGTCTGATAAAAAGAAAATAAATAGTCCACATATAGCCATAAATAAAGTTCCATAAAAAATTGACCTATTATAGGTCTCATGAATTCTGCTAAAATTCATAGCGCCAAAATTCTGACCAACTAAAGCGAGAGTAGAAGCATTTAAGCCTAAAACAGGTAATAGAAAAAGTTGTTCAAAGCGAATTGCTGCACCATACCCACCTGCTGAATAATCCCCGTAGGTTGAAACATAAAACAATAAGACAAAAACCCCCAAACCAATGAACATCATTGAAATTGTAGCGGGAACTGCTTGAGATAAAATCTCCTTTTGTAAATTGTATATGGGTACGAAACATTGTGGGTAAAGAAATTTTTTTAAATTTGTCTTATTTACCTTCATAACAATATAAATTAGCCCAAACAGTTGTGAACTTAATGTTGCTAAGGCTATGCCTTTCACTCCCATTGCAGGAATAAAATATATTCCATAAATAAGTGTGGGATTCAAAACTAGATTAAGAAAGAATGAAATAATTAGGACATTCCTTAGAGACTTTGTATCCCCTTTAGAAGCTAGAAATGAATTAATAGTCAATTGTAAGAAAAACAACGAGGCACCAATGAAAATTATATCCATATAGTCTTTCGCATAGAATATAATTTCAGGATCTGTTTTCAAAAATATAAGAATAGGTTCTGTTCCATAAATTCCAACTAACGAAATTAGAACAGATACAATTACACTAGTAAGAATAGCCTGAGCAAGAAGGAGCGATGCTTTTTTCTCATCATTTTTTCCAAGAGCATTTGAAATTAGTGCTGTAACACCTATGGATAATCCTGCGGTAAACCCAATAATAATGAAGTAAATTGGAAATGATTTTGCAATAGCAGTGATGGCATCTGGTGATATTAAACCAGCAAACTTAACATCAACGATGTTATAGAGCGTTTGAAAAAGAGTACCAATACTTGAGGGTATTGCAATTTGTCTTATTAAAGTTGAAATATTATCTTTAGTGAGATCCATATAATCAAGTTATACCTTCTATTTAGATATGAGTATTTTGCAAATCTAAATGTAAAGTTAATTCAATTATTATTATTAAAACAATTTACTTTTAGTCTATATATAGCTATAAGATCCGTCTAAAGATTACGTTTTTGTTCCTTTTTTTGGAGTAATACGAAGTCTAAATTAAATAAAAAAGGAATAACAACTATGGCTACTGGTACTGTTAAATGGTTTAATCCAAAAAAAGGTTATGGATTTATTGCACCTGAGGAAGGTGATAAAGATATCTTTGTTCACATCACAGCTGTTCAAGCTGCTGGTATGAAAAAATTGGATGAAGGCCAAAAACTATCATATGATGCTGAGGAAAAAGATGGAAAAGTCTCAGCAGTAAATCTACAAGCAGCAGAATAATTAAGCAGCTTTATCTATCATATCTAGCCACATTGTGAATTCATCAATTAATTCACTTGCTGGCTGGATTATCTTAACTCTCTTGTCTTTTGAGCTAACTTGAGTAACAAGCGATCCTTTACTTATTTCATCGTTAATAAAGTTAATTATAGTTGCTCTCGAAGCAAGATCTGACATGTTTTTTGTTAGATATTCTTTAGTGCATTCAATTTTATCAGTATTTGAGTCAAAATATAGTCTCATTATCTCATAGCATATTCTAATACCATAAACTGATCGGCGAAAGTGACTTAAACGGCTGAAGACTTTTCTGTCACCAG
>CACHAK010000005.1 GCA_902577765.1 uncultured Pelagibacteraceae bacterium
GTTATTAATGTTAAAAATGGAGAGTTTTATGCGCTGGCTTCTTCACCATCCTATGATCCAAATATATTTAGTAAATCTATTTCAAATGAAACTTGGGAAAATCTTTTATCAAATAAGTATAAACCATTGATTAATAAATCGATATCCAATCAATATCCTCCTGGATCAACCATAAAACCATTTGTTGCGCTTGCAGCCTTAGAGTCAGGAGTTTCTCATAAAGAAACTTTATTTTGTGACGGGAAACACCTGATAGAGGATACTAGTCTAGACTCAGGATATAAAACATTTCATTGCTGGAAAAAGGAAGGACACGGAAATGTAGATATGACAGAGGCTATAAAGGTATCCTGCGATGTTTATTTTTATCAAATTGCAAGAAGAATAGGTATTAATAAAATTGCAGAGGTTTGTAAAAGATATGGGTTTGGAGAAAAAGTTTTTAAATCTTTTTATGAAGAAAAAAGTGGAGTAGTTCCAAACAAAGAGTGGAAATTAGAAAATCTTGGTAGTAGATGGATGGTTGGAGAAACATTATCTGCTGGTATAGGCCAAGGATATTTTTTAACAACCGCAGCGCAGCTATCTCTCGCGTTAGCCCAACTTATTAATAATGGAAATAAGCTTAATCCAAAATTAATATATAATAATGAAATCCCAAATGTATATGATGAGCGACTTATTGCAGATCCCAAATATTTAAAAATTATTAAAAACGCACTAGACGAAGCTACCAATGCTCCTGGCGGGACTTCTTATAGATCTAGAATTATTGGTAAGTATAAAATGGCTGGTAAAACAGGTACATCTCAAGTAAGAGCAATATCAATTAAAGAAAGAGAAGAAGGTTTGATAAAAAACCAAGATTTACCGTGGGAAAAAAGAGATCATGGTCTTTTTATTGGATACGGCCCAACCACAGACCCTAAGTATGCAGTTTCTGTAATTGTTGAACACGGAGGAAGTGGATCTGGATCTGCAGCTCCAATTGCATCAGACATATTTAAATATTTATTTGAAAAAAAAATCAATCTAAAGCGAAACGAAATATTTAATGTATAATCAAAATAATTTATATAGTTCAGCCTTTGCTAAGCTACAAAGTATCAATTATCCTCTATTGGGTTTAATAATTACATTATTTTTTGTAGGTTTAGCTGCATTATATAGTATTTCAAATGGTGACTTTAACTCGTGGCCATTGAAGCACTCTCAGAGATTTATACTTGGATTAATCATCTTTTTTATACTTGTACTCTTTGATTTAAGGTTAATATTTGGATATGCATATGTAATTTTTTTCCTGAGTATTGTATCTTTGGCCATCATTCCTTTTTTCGGAATTGAGAGTAACGGTGCTACTAGATGGATCAATATAGCTGGTATAAGTCTACAGCCTTCAGAGTTTGTTAAATATACTTTAATCTTAGCTTTGGCTAAGTATTTTCATTCAATAAATAACGATAGCGGTTTTATTAAGACTTTGATTATTCCACTGTTCATTACTATAGTCCCAGTATTCTTAGTAATCACACAGCCAGATTTAGGTACAGCTCTGATAATTCTACTTGGTGGGATAAGTCTTTTTTGGATCTCAGGTTTAAATTATAAATATTTTATAGTAGGCGTATTTTCAATTTTATGTTCCTTACCAGTTTTGTGGCAATATCTCAAAGATTATCAGAAAGATAGAGTGCTCACCTTTTTTAATCCTGAACGTGATCCCCTTGGAAATGGATACCACATAATGCAATCAAAAATTGCTCTTGGCTCTGGTGGTATTTTTGGTAAAGGTTACATGGAAGGTACTCAGAGCCATCTAAATTTTCTTCCTGAAATGCAAACAGATTTCATATTCACAATGCTAGGTGAGGAATTTGGTTTCTTAGGAACATTAATTTTATTATTAATATATGCAGCCTTGATTATGATTTCCATAAGGCTTGCATTAAAAAGTCGCAGCTTATTCAGTAAATATTTGTCTTTAGGAGTATGTAATGTTTTCTTTATTTACGTGTTTGTCAATATTGGTATGGTCACAGGTTTGCTTCCAGTAGTTGGAGTACCACTTCCATTCATATCCTACGGTGGAAGCTCGATGTTAGCAGTTATGTTTGGATTTGGACTCTTAATGAATTGTTACATAAACCGAAATACCATAATTGAGAAAACAAATTATTAACTTACTGCTTTATAAAGAAGTCTTCTTTACTACCTTCACGATAAACATCAGTTGTTGCGCAGTGTAAAGCACCACCAAATGGATAGGCATCCCTAAAAGGAATTGGAACAACTTCAAAATTTAGTTTATCTAGCTGATCCATCTGGTGAACTTCAGTTTCCTCAACACAAACTGTTTTTGGATCTAGCATAAGAACATTCATGCTTAGCCATACACTAGAATAGCATAATGGAGGAGGTGAATTATGTGCAGGTCGAGCTGCTTCAATTATTTCCCAATCATTATCATGAAAGATCTTTCTTTGTTCATCAGGAAGTCTTCTTTCAGGATTATTTAATATTAATCCTGGCCTTAAGGGCGTAAATGTAGCATCAATATGTGTGGGAAAAGGGTCTGTAGGGAAGTTTAAGACATGAATACGCTGATCTGGAAAGTGTCTTTTAATCCAATCAATGCCTTTTAAGTTTGTTGTAAAGCCATGTTGAATGAATAAATCTTTTCCCATTCTTAACACATCAGCAGCATCAAATAATGGTTCTTCTTCAGTAGTGACAAACTTTTTATCGGCAACCCATTCGTACCTCTGATCAAGTGTAATCTCATCTGCAAGATAATTGTCTCTGTATGACTTATCCGTAAGCCGTGGTTTAGGTGCTGTTTCCCATTTCATTTCTGGATCTTGATCAAAAAAACTTTGCAGAAGTGGTCGATAACATAGATATTCAAACCATCTTGAGCGAAATGACATAGTAGCTTCGAGCATTTCATTGCCCAGAGTAAGTATCACATCTCTAGGAGGCATACAGCCAAACATTGTTTCAATACTCCAATCTGGAGTACCGATTTTTTGATTGAAATTTAGTGGGGTTGGACGGTCTACTTTAATTCCTCTTTTCTCTAAAATATTGGAGAAGTTATCTAGTAAATAATTGGCTTTATCAATTGTATCTTTAGGTCTTAAGCCAAACTTACCTTTCATGTCAGAGTCTTCTGGAATTTTTGGTGCCATGGCTGGTTCAACGGGAGCAATACAACAATTATCTGCTCTTCCTACAATTATGTGTTTAAGCGGGTCCCATTCATTCCAAGAATTTACTATTTTAACCATTAAAGATATTTTGCGATCTAATAAAATAATGGCTTGAATTCAAACTAAATTAAAAGTAAGAGTCAAGCGATTTCATTATCTAGGAGTGTATTTGACTAGAAATAATAATCAATATGATGTTGCAATTGTTGGGTTTGGACTAATTGGCCAAATATGTGCAAAGGTATGTAGCGACTTCAATCTTAGAACATTAGTTATTGAGTCTAGATCAAATGTTGAATTATCTTCAAATGCGATATCACTTGACGATGAAAGTTCACGATTACTAAAAGGCATTGGCTTATATGATTCTATAAAAGGGTTCCTAAATAAGCCAGATTTTACAGATATTATACTTTCTAATAGAAGAGTAATTCAACGTAATCCTGTTCTAAATACTGATAATGAATTTCCATCTATTAGTACTTTTTTTCATCCTGAAATCGAAGAAATAATAAAAAAGATATGCAAAGCTGATAAAAATATAGATTTGTATTTAGATAATGAATTAATTAATTTTGAATCAAATAACAATACAGTGAGACTAGATACAAAAAAAAATAACAAATTAATTAATTTTGACGTCTCTTATCTTATAGCCTGTGACGGTTCAAATTCATTTGTAAGAAAAAAATTAAATATTGAAACTATCGATCAAAGATACTCAAAAAATTGGCTTTTAATTGACATTTTGTTAAATGAAAATGAAGTCTTAGAAAATGTTTTTAGGCAAATTTGTGATGAAAAAAGACCAACCTCATTTATTTCATTATCGAAGTTAAGACATAGATTTGAATTTCAATTACTTGCTGGTGAAGAGCATCAAAAAATTGTCCAACTAAATAATATTCAGAAATTATTGTCAAAATGGATAAAGCCTAATCAATATAAAATAATAAATATTTCAATACATAGTTTTAGAGGTTATTACTCTAAAACTTTCCAGAAAGACAATATATTTTTAATTGGTGATTCCGCATACCAAATCCCTCCATACGCGAGCCAAGGGCTAAATACTGGAATTAGAGATATATTAAATTTGATATGGAAAATAAATTTAGTAGTGAATTTAAGTTGCAATAAAAATTTACTACATACATACAGTTTAGAGAGATGCCACCAAGTAAAGCAAACAATTAAATCATCTATCGCTCTTGGTCAATTAATTGACTCATTATCAATGGCATTTCAGAAAAATATTCCATTAGAGGAGGCAATTGCTCCTGAGGCAAGAGACCAAGCATTTGGAAGAAGAAAAAGTATACAAGAAATAGACTCAAACAAAGGTATTTTTTCTCACTCACAGAGTGAAAGGATCAGAAATAGACGTCTTACCAACAGAGAAATCACTGATAAAGCTGATATGGCTTGTTTAGATAAAATGGTTGGTAACAGTTTTGTGATATTTTCAAGAAAAGATATCAAAGATAAATTGGATAAAAATGTATACAAAAAATTGATTAATTTAAATTTTAAATTTATTTTTGACTTTAAAGATCTTAATACTGGACCCGAGTTGTCAGAATATTTAGAAACAGGTGAAATTATTATAAGGCCGGACAAAAAAATATACGGACTCTCATCAAAAAACCTGAATATTAATCAACTCGCATCTGAATTATTAACGCAGATTCAATAGAATCAACTCATTGCACACAGATAAAAAAAATGTTGTATAAATGTTACATTTTTAAATTTTAGAAAAAAACAAATAAATTCAATTACTTAAATTTAAAAAGAAGCTTGTTTTACCATATTTTGAATATAGTGTTCATGTATGTACTAAATATAGTACTACTTTCTAAATAAACATAACGGAGGGGAAAGTTATGATTAGAAACGCACAGAACGCGATAAAGGCTCTTACTAGCCTTGGTCTTTCACTGCTAGCATTGGGTATAGTTGTTGGCCTGCTTAGTGGAGGAAGTATCCCTTTTGTTGGCAATATAGCCAACAATATCGTTTCTCTTGTAAATCAGTTAGGTAATGCCGGAGTTGTTGGATTAATTGCTGTTGGTGTTATTCTCTGGTTATTTAGAGATTAAATATATTGTCACTTCCCATGTTTGTGCATGGGAAGTGATAAAAAATTAAAATATGATCTCAAAAATTAAGCAAATATTAAGAGAAATCATAGATTTTGGCTTATTGTTGATTGCAATAGCTATAATATTGGAAGTACTCTTTGGACCATCATCACCTTTTTTAGGAAAAAATATTACTCAAAACTTGGTAGGTTTGATTAACCAACTAGGAAGTGAGGGTGTTGTGGGCATAATTTCTGTAGCAATTGTTATATACCTTTGGAATAGACTTCAAAAATAATAGGTAAAACTAACATTTTTCTTGCTCATTTAGCAATTTTAATAGACCCTAATTTTCTGTTTATTTCAATTTGGAGGAAATTTAGTGAAAAATTTAAAATTATTAATAATTGGGCTCGTAATAAGTACCATATCTTCAATGGCATTAGCGGACGGTCATTGGTCAAAAATTAGAATTGGTACAGAAGGGGCATATAAGCCGTGGAATTTTACAGATGAGTCTGGAAATCTTGTTGGTGCTGAGCTAGACCTTGCAAGAGATCTTTGTAAAAGAATGAATGCTGAATGTGAATTTGTTCAGCAAGATTGGGACGGTATTATTCCTGCATTAGTTAATGGTAAATATGATGTGATCATGGCAGGAATGTCAGTTACTGAGGAAAGAATGAAAACGATCAGCTTTTCTGATGTTTATATGACAGAACCTGCACGATTTTATACCACAAACAGCAATAGTTTAAGTACATTTAAATCTGGAGATAAAACATTAAATTTAGATAAAGATTCTAGTGTTACTTCTGGCACTATCTCGTCGCTTAATAATGCAATGAAAGGTATGAATATTGGTGTTACTGTAGCAACAATACATGAAAATTTTGCAAACGAGTATTTAGATGTAAATTTAAAAACTTATCCTACTCAAGATGAGATGAACCTTGATCTTGTAGCTGGAAGAATCGATGCAATGTTATGTGACACTGGAGCTGCAGAATCACTTATGGAAACTTCAAGCGGTAAAGATGTTGTTACATTTGGACCTAACATCTTTGGCGGATTACTTGGTTCTGGCGTTGGTGCCGGTATAAGACAAGGTGATACCGACTTAAAAGCAATGTTTGACAAAGCAATAGCTGAGGCAAATGCAGATGGAACTATTTCAAGAATCTCTATGGAGTGGTTCAAGAAAGATATTGCGCCATAAATTTTAATTAATAATGTAAAAAAACGGCTGACTTAATAATCAGCCGTTTTTTTTTATATAAATAAATATGTTTGAAGTATTTTCCTTTGGTTCATCTGGATGGGGAGATGAAATGCTTATGGGTGCACTGATGACAGTTCTTGTAAGCGCGTCATCTTTACTTTTAGGTATCCTAATAGGAATTATTTTTGCTGCATGTAAACTGTCAAATATTTTTATTCTAAAAATAATAGCCAACACATACACAACAATAATAAGAGGAATACCGGAGCTTCTAGTCATATATCTTCTTTTTTTTGGTGGCAGTGGGGCAGTTATGTATATTGCTAAAATTTTCGGATATGATGGTTATATTGAACTGAATGCATTTACTATTGGCACAATTGCTGTTGGTGCAATTTCAGGGGCTTACTCAACAGAAGTTATTCGAGGTGCGGTTAACTCCGTTCATAAAGGTCAGTTTGAGGCAGGCAAAACTCTTGGACTGAGTGGATATGGTCTATATGGAAGAGTAATATTTCCACAGGTTGCAAGAATTGCACTACCTGGAATTGGGAATGTTTGGCAAATCACTCTTAAAGACACTGCACTAATAAGTGTAACTGGGTTGGTTGAGATAATGCGTCAGTCGCGTATTGCGGCAGGTTCAACACATGAACCTTTTATATTTTATACGGCTGCAATTATTTTGTATTTGGTAATCACCAGGCTTTCTAACATTTTATTTGATAAGGCTGAAGACACTTACTCCAAAGGCTTTATATCCAAGGGGGCATTATGAGATTTGAATTAATGTATGAGTCATTTTTTAAAATAATTGAGGGTATTCCTCTTACATTACAAGTCGTTTCTATTTCAACAGTACTTGGACTTGCATTAGCAATAATTGTGGCATTGATGAGAATTTCTGGAAGAAAATCAATGTCAATTCCTGCTTATTATTTTGTTTATTTAATTAGGGGGACACCACTGTTACTGCAGTTGTATTTTGTTTATTACGGGCTTGGTCAATTTTCATTTATTCGAGAGAGTATATTGTGGCCAATTTTAAAAGAGCCATATTGGTGTGGTATCATCACACTGACTATCAGCACTGGTGCTTATTCCTCAGAAATAATTCGTGGAGGTATCCTGTCTGTGTCAAAAAATTTTATAGAAGCATCAGGAGCATTAGGACTGAATAAAATTAAGACATTTTTGCTAATTACACTACCAATTACTGTACGACAAGCATTGCCAGCTTATGGTAATGAGTTGATATTAATGGTTAAAGCCAGTTCATTGATTTCAATTATCACGCTCATGGAAATTACTGGAATAGCTCGAACTATAATCTCAAAAACCTATGCACCTGTTGAAATATTTTTAGTAGCGGGATCAATATATTTAATTATCAACTTCATTATAGTTTTAGCTGTTGGGTTAGCGGAGAGAAAATTAGGAACAGTGAAAGCTAATTAATTACTTTTTGAAAGGCATATTCAGTTGTATTGCTTATGTCATTTAACTTTCTTGTTTTTGACATTTTTTTATAATTTAATTTTTTATACATTTTGTGAGCTTCCTTGAATCTAGTATCAGTCCATAGCACTATCTTTCTTTTTTTATATTTCTTTGCAATACTCTCAATCCTTAATATTAGTTTTTTTGCCAAGCCCATCATTCGATAATTTTTATCTATATATAGTTTATGTATTTCTAAGTTATTTTTTTCATGTGGTAGATAACCCATGCATCCGATAATTTTATTTTTATCAACATATACCCAGAACTTTCCTTTTTTATTTTTAAAGTAAGAATAAACATCTCTTAACTCTGGAGAGTCGTTGTCTACATCAAGGTAGCAATTTTTATAATCTTTAAAACATCTTTTGATTAAGTTGATTATTTGATTTCCGTCTTTATTTCTTGCTAGTCTTAGTTGCATAATGTTAGATTATATAATTCTATGAGCTATTTTCATAATAAAAGAATTTGGGTTACGGGCGCTTCATCTGGCATCGGTCGATCAGTTGCAATTAAGTTATCAAAATTAGGTGCAGAAGTAATAATAACTGCGCGAAATAGAGAAAAATTAGAAGAAGTAAAAAAAGAATGTGGAAATGCAAAGACTCATATTTTTGACCACGATCTATCAAATCTGGAGTCCATTGATGATTTAGTAAACAGAGTTACACGTGAGGTGGGCTCAATAGATATACTCTTTAATAATGCAGGAGTATCTGCATATTCTGCGGCAAATGAAACAGATTTTAATGTGTATACACAAGTTATGAATCTAAATTTCCTCTCTGTTGTTAAATTAACTAAGTGTTTGCTGCCACAAATGATATCAAATAAAAAAGGTCAGATAGTAACGAATACTAGTTTGTCTGGAAAATTTGGATCAAAAAAAAGAACTGTTTATGCTTCATCAAAACACGCTTTGCACGGTTTTATGGACTCTCTTCGAGCTGAAGTTCATGAACATAATATTAAAGTTAATACTGTCGCACCGGGATTTGTTAACACTGAGATAGGTATGAAAGCTTTAACTGGAGACGGCACTCCTTATGGTGCCAATGATAGAGGCCATGAAAGTCAAGGTATGGATTTGGATAAAGCCTCAGAAATGATTATTAAATCAATAGAGGCAAATAAAAGAGAAGCTTATATTGTTCCTAGAATAAGCTTTCCAAAAATAGCATTATATATATCAAGATATTTCCCTGGTTTAGGGGCTATTATTGCTCGTAATTATAATGAAGAGGATAATGGCTGATTATTGATTTTTTAAATATTCAACAA
Organism: uncultured Pelagibacteraceae bacterium; assembly: GCA_902577765.1. Lineage (GTDB taxonomy): Bacteria > Pseudomonadota > Alphaproteobacteria > Pelagibacterales > AG-422-B15 > CACNXQ01. The sequence continues at coordinate 9,303 of CACHAK010000005.1, forward strand.
GAAATTTCATACTGTCAATACCCCAATACATTTCATCGTCGATGTAAAATGTTGGTACTCCAAACGCTCCTTTATTAATAGCAAATTCAGTATTCTCTCTTAATTTATTTTTAATTTCATCACTTGAAATTCCCTCAGCAAAACTATTTGCATCCATTCCAGATTCAGTAGCGACTTGGGTCAGAAGTTCCTGATCATTAAGATTCATTGCTTTTGTCCAAATAGACTCAAACATAACTTGCATGTAATTTTCTAAAATATCATTTTTTTGGGCTAAGACCGCCCCTCGCATGTGAGGCACTGTTAATATTGGAAAATAGGGATTCATCTTAAATGGAATATTGAGTGTTTTTGTCCAACGAGTAATATCTTTAAACATATATTCTCCCTTTTTTTGGACAGTTGCAGGCGGTTGATTTCCTGTAGCCTTAAATATGCCTCCCAACAGAACAGGCATAATTTCAATTTCTGCTCCTTCGTCTTTAATTGCTTTAAGATTATTATAGGCTAGGTAGGAGTAAGGACTTCCAAAATCAAAGCAAAATGTTACGTTTTTAGACATATATAATGTTATAAATATAAACAATTAGATCAAATAGTAAAATGAAGATTGTAATAATAACCGGTGAAGAGTCTGGCGATAAATTAGCCGCATCAGCTATAAAAGAACTAAAAAAAATTTCAAATGAGCCTCTTAAAATTTTTGGTATTGGTGGAGGAGCCCTTGAAAAAGAGGGTATTCAAAAATTTTTTGATATATCAGACATTAACGTTATGGGATTAATTGAAGTTCTTCCTAAGATATTTAAAATAAATCGCATAATAAAATCAGTGGTTAATCAAATTATTGAACTTGATCCTGATATTATTTTCACAGTTGATAGTCCGGATTTTACATTGAGAATTGCTGAACAGATAAAAAAACGAAACAATAAATTAAAAATTCTTCATTATGTGGCTCCTAGCGTTTGGGCATGGAGGCCTGGACGTGTCCATACAGTAAAAAAATCAGTAGATCACTTGCTTACAATTCTACCCTTTGAGAAGAAAATATTTGAGAAATATGAAGTGCCGACAACTTTTGTAGGTCATCCGATAACAGAGATAAATATTGAAAACTTTAAAAAGAATGAAATTACTGAAAAAAACAGAGAAGTTTTCCTAATTTTACCGGGAAGCAGAAAAAAAGAAGTTGTATCTCTTTTACCAATTTACTTAGAAGTAATAAGGGCCATGAAGTTAGATGATAAGTATGAGCTTGTAATGCCACTTACAAAAGAAATGACCTTTTATGCAGAAGATATCTTAAGTCAATTCGGTTTACAAAATAGAATAAAAATAATTCTAGATGAGCATATTAAATACTCTTATTACTATCATGCAAAACTTGGTATTGTGACCTCAGGGACTGCAGCTCTAGAAGTTTCATATTTTAATACACCATATGTGACAGCATATAAATTCAATCCTGTAACCTATTTTATACTGCAATTTCTTATTAAAACTAGAATGGGCAATCTGATTAATATTATACAAGGGAAATTTATCATTCCTGAACTGCTACAAAGTAAAAGTAATAAAGATAACATTATGTATTATTTAAAAAAATTTTTAGATGATAATGATTACCTTCAAGAAGTTCTATCAAATGCAAGTGAAGCTGCTGCGAAACTCAAATCTCAAAGCACACCAAGCATAATGGCAGCAGAAAAAATTATTCAGATAGTGAATGAAAAATAAATCTAATTATACTGAAATAGAGTCAAAAGCGTTATGGTACTTACAAAGATATGCATCAAGCTCAGAAAACTTAAGAAATTATCTAAGACGAAAAGTTAAAGATAGCCATTTAAGTATTAACTCAGAGGAAATTATTAATGAAATAATCTTTTCATTAGAAAGACAAAAAATTCTTAATGATCAGCTTTTTTCTGAGAGTAAAATCAGGAATTATCTAAATAAGGGTTGGTCACTAAAAAAAATTGAATTCAAACTTAAGGAACTATACGTAAAGGATAGTATAATTATCGATGCAATACAGAACATCAGAAATTCAGTTAAAAATATTGATCTTATAGCCGCTTGTAGGTTAGCAAAAAAGAAATCTATAGGACCTTATAGGAAAAATGAACTTACAGAAAAAATAAAAATGAGAGAGCTTGGAGTTTTGTCAAGAGCAGGTTTTTCATATAACATCGTAAAGAAGATATTATTTGAAATGAGCAAGGAGGAGCTAGAAGATATTTATGATCAAAGATAAAACAATTATTGTTACAGGTGCCGCAAGAGGCTTGGGACAGAAATATTCCTTTGAATTTGCGAAAGCAGGAGCCAATATCATTTTTGCAGATATATCTGATTGTTCTGAGACAGAAAAAAAAGTAAGCGAAGTTACAGATAAATTTTTGAGTCTAAATCTTGATGTGACAGATATAAACTCATGCAAAAATATGATGGCGAAGGCTGTTGATAAATTTTCTAAAATAGATGTATTGGTAAATAACGCCGCACTATATGGCGCTCTTAAAAGTTCAAGATTTGAAGATATTGATCCAGATCAATGGGACAAAGCGATGAATGTTAATGTCAAAGGACTCTGGAATTGCTGCAGAGCAATATCTCCAATCATGAGAGAAAACAAAAGTGGCTCAATAATAAATATCGCTTCTCTAGCAGCTAAATTTGGCATGCCTTACGCTGCAGATTATGCTACATCAAAAGCTGCCGTGATTGGACTTACTCGAGTTATGGCAAGAGAAATGGGAAAAGATAACATTCGTGTAAATGCAGTAGCACCATCTATGGTAAGAACCGAGTCGGCAAAGGAATTTTTAGGAGAAAAAGCAGAACGTGGTTTTGAGGTTATTTCTAAAGGACAGATATTACAAAAGACACTTGAAGTTGATGATATATATGGAACCGTTCTTTATCTTGCAAGTGATCAAAGTAAATTCGTTACAGGACAAACCCTGATGGTAGATGGAGGCAGTGTGCTTCTGTAAAGAATGAAAAAGAAAAGAAGTAAATTAAAAAGCAATCCTATTGCAAGACAGTTAAGGACAGATAAGTTTAGACCAAAAAAGGTCGCAAATAAAAAAAAACTTCATGAAAAAAAAAGAATAAAAATTAAATTATGACAACCGTTTCAGAGGCCGTAAACAATCGCCAATCAGTTAGAGCTTTTACAAAAAAGCTGGTATCGAATGAAATACTAGAAAGCCTAATTTATAAGTCTTCTAGATCCCCATCGGGAGGAAACTTACAGCCATGGAGAATATTTATAATAAATGGGAACTCGATGAAACGTTTTCTTGAATTTCAGGATAAATGGAAGGGCACAGATACACCTGAGTACCCAATTTATCCTGCAAAACTAAAAGAGCCTTATAGAACTTCACGGTTTGAAGTTGGTGAACAGTTATATGGTTCTATTGGAATTGAAAGATCAGATTCGCAAGCAAGGGTAGATCAAATGCTTAAAAATTTCTCTTTTTTTGGTGCACCAGCAGCATTATTCTGTTTTGTAGACCGCCAAATGAACCAACCTCAGTGGTCAGATTTAGGAATGTTCCTACAAACATTTATGCTACTTGCTCAAGAAGAAGGAATTGATACTTGTGCACAGGAATCTTGGTCACTTAGGCAGAAAATGGTATCTGAATTTGTTGAAGCTGACTCTGATCTCATGTTATTCTGTGGTATGGCAATTGGATATAGAGATGTTTCCTCGCCTTTAAACAATTATAAAACGAATAGAAGACCAGTTGATACCTGGTGTAAAATTATAGATAAGTGACAGAAAAAAAATTTTTTAAATATGATGATAGGAGAATTGCTTACGTAGATGAAGGCGAAGGAGATCCTATAATCTTTTTTCATGGAAATCCCACATCATCTTTTTTATATAGAAATATAATTAAGAATCTTAAAAATCATTACAGATGTATTGCAGCTGATATGTTGGGCATGGGTGACTCAGATAAGTTGGAAAATTCAGGTCATATGTCCTATACCTTTGAATTACATTATAAATATTTATCAGAATTTATTAGAAGCTTAGAATTAACTCAACCAGTTACACTAGTTGGTCAGGATTGGGGAGGACCTCTTGCTATTAAATGGGCAAGAGAAAATAATGATAATGTTCGAGGTATTTGCTATTTTGAAACTGTAATTGCACCAATTAAGTCAGATGAAATGGTTGAGCCAACTAGAGGACTTTTTCTTATGATTAGATCTGAAAAAGGAGACAAAAAAGTTCTTGAAGAAAACTTTTTTGTAGAAAAAATGCTCGGAACTGATCCCATAGAACCATTGAGTGATGAGGTTATGAATGAATACAGAAAACCATTTATTAATCCTGGTGAAGATAGAAGACCAACATTAGATTGGCCTCGGCAAATTCCAATCGATAATGAACCAATTGAAGTTTATAATGAGGTTAAAGATAATTTGAAATTTATGATGGAAACTAATTTACCAAAGTTCCTCATAGTAGGTAATCCTGGAAGAATAATGCCAAAACCCTTAATCGAATTTTGTAGAAAATTTAAGAATCAAAAGGAGATTACGGTAAAAGGACACCATTTCCTTCAGGAAGAAGCACCAGACGAAATAAGTGATGGTTTAAAAGACTGGCTAAGCTCAATCTAATTTATTTTTCTTCCGCAACGGGATATAACTCCATAGAAACTGGAGACGCACGACTACTAACTAAAACAGTGGTACCTTGTTCTTCTAGTGGAACCGCAGTCCTTATTGTCATTCTATAAACTCCAAATAGACCCAAACTTGTGTGTATAAGAAATAGGTATATCCAAAATCCAGAGGCGCCGATAACGTCAATCACAAATCCCCCTATGACAGGTCCTAATGTAAGACCTATACCGCCTGCCAATTGAAGGCCAGAGCTTGCTGCAACCATTTCCCTTTTTGACAAAAAGTCATTTGTATGAGCAATCGAAAGTGCATAAAGAGGCACAGTCAGACCTCCGAATATGAAAGTAATTGCCACGAGAACTGAGAAAGTATTACCAAAAATAAGAGCTAAAATAGAGAAGATACCTGCTAAAAAAGCAACAATTACGATAATTGTTCTTCTGTCATACGTATCTGATAAATAGCCGATAAGATACTGATTGAGCGCTCCTCCAATAATAAATGTAAACATAAAAATTGATACTTGCTCAATTGATAGTCCACTTTTTAAACCATATATGGTTCCGATACCCCAAAGAGTTCCATGAGCTAAACCTGTCATCATAGCAGTAATCACTCCAAGAGGTGATGCTTCGTAAAGCTGTTTGATATTCAAAAACTCGGTAACACTGAAATCTGGCTGTTTACTTACAACAATTAATATTGGAACGAGAGAAATGGAAATTAGAATTGAAACGAGCATAAACAAAGATGCAGTTTCTGGGTTTGCTATATTTAGAAATAACTGACCTACTGCACTTCCAGCCATACTAACCATCATATAAATAGATAAAGCTTTACCTCTATTATTATTTTCTGATAGGTCATTGATCCAACTTTCTGCAACGGTGTACATGCCTACAAAACATATTCCAGATATAAAACGCATTAAAAACCATCCAAAGAAACTTACATGAATTGAATGCAAGAGAATTGAGATAGAGGCTATTGATGCAAGCGCTGCAAACATTCTTACATGTCCGACACTTTTTATGCGACGGGGTATCAAGAGGGCTCCAGATAAGAATCCAGCATAATATCCAGTGAGTATAATACCTGCTGATGCAGCAGAGTACCCTTCGATTGATGCTCTGACTCCTATCAAGCTACCTTGAAGCCCATTCGCAAGCATTATCATTGCAACACCAAAAAATAGGGCCCACGTTCCCTTAAGCAAGCTGTACATATATAAAAATTTATGAAGTTATTTCAAAGCCATCTTCTGACGGACTTCTTATAGTCTAAGTAAACATTTCCGAATTCTTTTTCAAGATATTTTTCTTCTGGAATTATTACTCCATACGTCAATAGCGGTATTGATATAGCTGCACTAATTACATACCACCAGGAGTTGAATGCTAGTCCGCAACTTAATAGAATTATAACCATTGCTAAATAAATTGGATTTCTTGAGTATTTGAAAGTTCCGCCAACAAATAATTGATTTTGAACTGATTTTGGGTGAGGGTTTTCTTCATTGTCAGAAAATATTTTTAAGGTGTAAATAGCCATTAAAAATGAGCAAACTGCAATAATTAACCCGATGATTAAAACTATTATACTTCCCTTAAAGAGGGGTAAATGTATGAAAAAACTATCAAGGAGGCTTGATGCTATCAATCCAATCATTAAGGCGTAAGGAGGAAAAAACGTTGTCCTAGCCCCTTGGGCTCTGACTGGTTTTATAGGATCTTTATTGTTTGCCATATTTATGTTTAATTAATTGAATTATCTAATTTTTTAAGTTAAACCCACCCTAAATTATTTGACAAGTATAAATTATGTTTAAGAAAAGACAATCAGTACAGCAAGTTGAAGAGAGCAATGAACTTGCCCCTAAATTTGATGATAATGGTTTGATAGTTGTTACAACAGTTGATTATCGAACTAATGAAATTTTAATGACAGGTTTTATGAATGAAGAGGCACTTGAAAAAACTATTACAAAGAAAGAAGCATTCTACTTTAGCAGAAGCCGAAATGCCTTATGGCATAAAGGGGCTAAAAGTGGATATACTCAGAAAGTAAAGGAAATCCTAATAGACGATGATCAAGATGCTCTTTGTTTGAAGGTTGATATAGGAAAAAATGGTGCTAGTTGTCATGTTGGTTATAAGTCTTGTTTTTACCGCGAAATTGACTTAGAAGATACTGCAAATAAGTCTGGATTAAGGTTCACTACAGAAGAAAAAGTTTTTGATCCTGATGAAGTTTACGGAGATGAACCTAATCCAACTAAATTATAAAGGAAAGTTAAATGGCTGTCCCAAAGAGTAAGATATCGAATTCTAAAAGAGGCATGAGACGATCTCATTTACGTCTAAAGGGAAAAAATTTTATTGAAGATAAAGAGTCTGGTGAAATGAGACTTTCTCACCATGTTGATATGACAACTGGTACTTATAATGGAAAGAAAATCTTTACACCAAAAGCAGAAAAATAATTTAACCCCAACAAAGATCTTCCTTAACTAGCATCATACCTTTTTCATAAATAAGTCCGTTTTTTCTATCGTTAGCTATAAAGCAAGGTCCATCGAGATCTATAAAATCTGCGTATTCATATAGCGGTAATAACGGCAACATTGATAAGGAACTTGAGACCATGCATCCAAGCATGATATTTAGATCTAACTTTTTTGCTTCTTTGACTATTTTTAATGCTTCTGAAAGGCCACCAGTTTTGTCAAGTTTAATATTTATCGTATTATATTTATGAGCCATTTTTGCCAAATCAGAACTGTCATGAAATGACTCATCTGCACAAATAGAAATAGGAAAATTTAATCCTTTTAACTCATTGTCATTTTCAGATAATAGTGGTTGTTCTATTAAATCAATCTTTGTTTTAACAAATAAATCAGCGTTTGATTTTAAGTCATCTATATTGAATGCCTCGTTAGCATCAACGATTATTACTTTATTTGGAGAAAGTTCTCTTGTTTTTGTTAAGATTTTGTGAAGATTGTTTTTATTAACTTTTAATTTTAATGTTGGAAATTCTTGATGATTACTAACATCCTCTATCATTTTTTCTGGTTCATCTAATACTACGGTATAGCTACCAGGTAATGTAGTCGGCTTTGTAACTCCCATTACTTTCCAAATCGAGGTATTTTTCATCTTACATTCGAGATCCCACATTGCGCAGTCAATTGCATTTCTTGCTGCCCCATTTTTTAAGAAACGATCGAGATTAGTTAAGTTGATATTACCTTCTTCAATTTCAGGTATTAAATTGTGAATTTCCGAAGTTACACTATCAATAGTTTCATCATACCTTTTATAAGGAACACACTCGCCATAACCATAGAAATTATTAGTTTCTATCTTTACTTCGATTGTTTCGGCTGTAGTTTTAGAGCCTCTAGAAATATTAAATGATTTATTTAAATCCCAAGATATATGCTTTATCTGAATGTTGGACATTAATGTTTCAAATTTTTTCAATAATCCGAATGAATGGATCAAGGTTGTCTTGTAAAGGGTCTAAACATGGCAAGTTATATTCTTTAGATAATCTGTCCTTATGATCACTTGCCTCAGATTGACAATTTGATGTATTAAGTGCAATGCCAATACATTGTATTTGCTTATTAGTGAGCTTACCATTTTGAATTGTCTGATCGATAACCTCTCTGATGCTCGGTAAAGGTGTATCCACGCCCCTCATATTAGTTCGTGTTGGTTCATGACATACAACAAATGCATCTGGTTGGCTTCCATGAAGCAATCCAAGTGAAACTCCTGCGAATGAAGGATGAAATAGAGATCCCTGACCTTCAATAATATCCCAGTGATTATCATCATTGTCAGGCGATAACCATTCAACTGCTCCTGAGATAAAATCAGAAACAATAGCATCAATCGCAATGCCACTTTCTGCAATTAAGATTCCAGTTTGTCCAGTTGCCTTGAAAGATGCATCTATTTGATTGCTCTGCATCGCTTTTTCAATTGCGAGTGCTGTATATTTCTTTCCCACAGAACAATCTGTTCCAACAGTAAGGAGTCTTTTGCCTGATCGTTTTCCTCCTTTTCCTGTCTGAAATTGTTTATCACTAAACCGTAAATCATGAAGTTGAACATTGTTTCTTTCAGCTGCCTCTGCAATTACACTAAACGAAGATAGTCTTGAATGCATTCCGCTGGCTACATTCATTCCAGATGATATTGCATTAATTATAATGGATTTCCATTCTTCAGGCATAACACCTCCGGCATTCACCACGCCAATAACAAATGTCTTAGCGCCATTCTTAACAGCTTCCTCTATACTCATTTCTTGTAAACCTAAGCTTGATTTAGCATTTGGAAGTCTCATTTGGCCAATGCACCAATCTGGACGCCAGTAATTAACCCCTGCAGCAGTTTTTATTGCCAAATCATCTTGAGCATCACCAAGAAATAATAAATACGGTTTTGATATCATGTTAATAAGCTGTTGCTTGAGTGGGGATAAGTGAGCTTAATTCGTGTGGATAACTTTTTTGCATAAATAACCCCTTGTTTCAAAAAAAATACCTTTCTAAGATGATCGTTCGCAATGAGACGTTCATGCGTTTCGGGGTTCGACCGGCCCCAGAAAAAGCGCTAAAGTGAGAAAATTCTTGCCTTGGCGCTTTTTTGATGTATTTGATCCCCTTAAGCAATGCATTTTTAAATATTCTTAAAAAAATCTCAATGGCAAAGATCAAATATATCGAATTTAGCGGCGCGGAGCACGAAATTAATGTCAGTAGTGGACTGACTGTCATGGAGGGTGCGATTAAGAATAAAATACCTGGCATCGATGCAGATTGTGGCGGTGCATGCGCATGTGCAACTTGCCATGTATATGTAGCAAAAGAATGGATAGAAAAACTGCCTCCAAAAGAGGATTCTGAAGAAGATATGCTAGATTTTGCTTTCGACGTAAAAGATAATAGCAGATTAAGCTGTCAAATTACTGTTTCTGACGAGCTAGACGGTTTAGTTGTTAATATGCCTGAGAAGCAGTTTTAAGACCCCTCAAGACTACAGCCTAAACTATTTTGTATCTCATTTAATTTATCAATTTTAGAACCATCTCCTATAAATTGTCTCATTAACATAAGGCCTTTATTAGACGGAGAAACAACAATAAACCCATCATTTACCTTAGTTGGCATAGAATTTGGTCCAAACAAATAAATTTTAAGCTTACCAAAGTTGTGCGCATTTTCATTTATTGTAGAAAAGTTGTCAGTGTTCTCTGAAAAGAACGATATCGACCAGTAAGACTCAGGTATTTCAGTTTCTATAACCAATGGAAAGTAACTAACGTCATAAGCGCATCCACCATAAAGTATATCAGCGCTTGGTCTTATAACTTCTGTAAATTCTGAGTCAGGTAAATCACGAGCAAAGGAATTATTAATCATATTTTGATCTTCCCAATTTCTACCGATAAACATCATCATTAAACTAGGTGTGTAGTAAATTATCACTAGATGAAGTGAAAACCCAATGAGCACAAGTGCAAATAATTTTTTTGCTAAATTACTCATCACCACACTCCAATTTTTCAATAACTGGTAAATCCACTCTCTTTAATTTTGAGAAATATTCTTCGCCTGGTAAATAAATTCTTAATGCGACAGAAAAACTCTCATCACTAGGTGTTCTCATCCAATTTTTGTCGGCTATTTTTGAAATAAAATTATTGTCACTAGTTAAAAAAATATCGAACCCACCATCAATATTGAAATCAATTGTTTCACTATTTAAAGCATATATTTTTTCATTATTTTCAACTAAATAACCTTCCTCATTGTAGACAGTGATGCTCCACCATCTAGATTCAATGTCATTACCAAATAAATGATAATTGCAGTTGCCTTGTAATTCTAGTTCTTCAATGTCATTAAATGCATGGAAATATGCAGCTTCAGGCTTTGCCAAAGCAAATGTTCCTCTCATTGCGACAGCGGCCCTTGTGTAAATATCTCTATTTTTATCGCCTGGAGATGGCAAAATTTGCCAATTGTCGTTCTTGATAAATGCAAATTCTTCGTAAAGCTTGGCGGAGGCATAAGTAAAGGCTACAGCAATCAATATTACTGCAATTAAATATAATAGGTATCTGCGCAATAAAATCATTGTATAATCAATAAGTAATATTATTTATTATCATATAACAAGGAATAAATATATGTCTGAAACTATCAAGACAGATTGTCTAATAATTGGAGCGGGCCCTGTGGGTCTGTTTGCAGTATTTGAGTTGGGTATATTAGGACTTGATAGTCACGTTGTAGATAATCTTGACAAAATTGGAGGACAATGTGCTGAATTATATCCAGACAAACCAATTTACGATATACCCGCGCTTCCAGAGTGTACTGGATTATCATTAATTGAAAATTTACAAAAACAAATCAAGCCATTTAATACGCCGTTTCACCTAAATGAAAGAATTGATGAAATAATAAATACTGGCAACTTATGGAAACTTAAAACTACGGGTAATAAAGTTTTTGAAACTCCTAATATATTTATAGCTGGTGGCGTTGGCTCATTCGAGCCACGAAAACCACCAATTGAAAATGTATCTAAATATGAAAATAAAGGCATTCAATATTCGATACCTGATAAAAACTTTTATAAGGATAAAAAGATTATAATTTTTGGCGGAGGTGATAGCGCACTTGACTGGACTGTTGAACTTTCAAAAATTGCTTCTCATGTAACATTAGTTCATAGACGTGACGAGTTTAAAGCAGCTAATCACACAGTTAATTTAATGAAACAACTCGTTAAAGAAGGTCAAGTTGAATTGATCACTAAAAATCAAATTGGTGATGTTCAGGGCAGTAATAGAGTCGAAAAAGCAATCATTAAAGATATTGATGGACACGAAAAAATAATAGAATGTGACGAAATTTTAATTTTTTATGGACTTAAAATGGAGCTTGGACCTATCAATGATTGGGGCTTAAATTTAAATGAAAAACAAATTGAGGTAAATACAGAAAATTTTGAAACAAATTTACCAGGTGTATTTGCAATGGGAGATATCTCTCATTATCCAGGTAAACTAAAGTTAATTCTATCAGGCTTTCATGAAGCCGCCCTGGCAGCACAGAAAGCATTTATACGTGCTAGACCAGATGAAACGCTAACTTTTCGATATACAACTTCATCAAGCGATATTCAAAAAAAATTAGGTGTAAAATAATTGCTGCAAAAACTATACGATAAATATATTTGTCCGCATCTCATTAATTATGCGATGCAAATGAAACCCTTTAGAAAACAAAGAGAAAAAGTAATACCCTTTGCGTCCGGTAGAATATTAGAAATAGGTATTGGTTCAGGATTAAATTTTAATTATTACAATAAAGCAAATGTATCTGAGGTTTTTGCTGTTGAGCCAGATGGTGTATTGTTGAAAAAAGCAAAACAAAATGCGGAATTAAACAATATAGATTTGAATATCCAGCAACTTAAGGCTGAGGAGCTGCCTTTCGATAATAACTCATTTGATACAGTAATAAGCACTTACACAATGTGTTCCATTCCTGGCTTAGGCAGTGCTATGTCTGAAATAAATAGAGTTATGAAACCAAACGCTAAATTTCTTTTTTCTGAACATGGCAAATCTCCTGACTCAAATATTTTGAAATGGCAAAAAAGAATGAATGGGATTCAAAAAAGAATAGCGGGTGGTTGTCATCTCGATGTAGATATTCCAAATGAGATAACGAAAGCTAATTTTAAACTTGATAAAATAGACAGCATGTATGTTCCTGGACCAAAATTTTTAAGTTATCATTACTGGGGCGCCGCTAGTCCGCTAAAATAAGTTATGTTGATGCGACAAACTCTGGATTATGTTTTTTCAAATGCTGAAAGAAACAATCCAAAATCTATTCTGCAAACAATAGATAATTTTGTTCTAGAAAGCGGCCAATTCTTAATGAATGTCGGTCCAGAAAAAGGGGAAATTTTAAAAAATCATCTTTTAAAGTCAGTACCAAATAATGTAATAGAGTTAGGAACTTTTATTGGATATTCAGCAGTATTAATCTCGTCTACTATTGGAGAAAAAAGTCAATTAACTTCGATTGACTCAGATATTCACTCTATAGAAATAGCGAAAGAATTAATTAACTATGCTGGACTAGATCATAAAGTAAATTTGATACACGGAAGTGCTGAGGAAATAATACCAAAATTAAATTTCAACGCTGATTTTGTATTTATTGATCATGCGAAGAAAAAGTACCTTTCGGATTTACAGCTTTTGGAATCAGAGGGTATGATACTCAAAAATTGTGTAGTATTTGCAGATAATGTTGGGATTTTTAAAGATGAAATGGCTGAATATTTCGACCATGTGAGAGAATCCGGGGAATATCTTTCTCAAAATTTTAGCTCGAAATTAGAGTATAGAAATAATATATATGATGCAGTGGAAATATCGATTAAGAATTAATATCAATGGAAAATAGTAACCATTTTAATGTAATTGTAATTGGCGCTGGAATCTCTGGTATAGGAGCTGGATACTACTTAAAAAAAAATTGTCCGAATAAATCCTTTTGTATAATTGAAGGGAGAGAAAACATAGGCGGCACATGGGACTTATTTAGGTATCCAGGAATAAGATCAGATTCAGATATGTTCACACTCGGGTATGCATTTAAGCCGTGGAAGGAGCAAAAAACAATAGCAAATGGACCTTCCATCTTAAGTTATTTAGAAGAAACAGTTGAAGAAAATAATTTACGCGAAAAAATAAAATTTAGTCATAAAGTCTTAAGCGCTAACTGGAATTCTGTAGAGCGAAAATGGGAAGTAAGAGCTGCTTATCATGAGCAAGAAATATTATTCACAGCAAACTTTCTATTCATGGGAACAGGATATTATAATTACGATGAGGGATACACACCTGAATTTGATGACCTAGATAAGTATGAAGGTAAATTAATACATCCTCAGAAGTGGCCTGAAGGCTATGACTATACAGATAAGAAAATGGTTGTTATCGGCAGTGGCGCAACAGCAGCAACTATAGTTCCCGAACTATCAAAAAAAGCGAAACACGTAACGATGTTGCAACGCTCACCAACATATTATTTTCCAAGTCCAGATGAAGATAGATTTGCAAATTTTTTAAAAAAAGTTTTACCACAAAAAATGTCTTATACTCTTGTTAGGTTACGAAATGTTTTTTTTCAGCAACTTCTCTACAGAATTTGTAGATCATATCCGAAGTATGTAAAAAGAAAGCTCATCGATGGAGTTAAACAACTATTGCCTAACCATGATATTTCAAAACATTTTACTCCACGATATTATCCTTGGGAACAGAGAATGTGCCTTATTCCAAATGGTGATTTGTTTGAGTCTATAAGAGACAACAGAGCAACGGTTGTTACAGATCACATCGATAAATTTACTAGCAAGGGTATAAAGCTTAAATCAGGTCAAAATATTGAGGCTGATGTTGTCGTAACTGCTACAGGCTTAAACTTACAATCTTTTGGTGGTGTCCAAGTTCATATCGATGGCAAGTTGGTCGAGCCTTCTGAAACAATGACTTATAAAAGTATGATGTTCAGTGGAATTCCAAATTTTGTAAATTCTTTTGGTTATATTAATGCATCTTGGACCTTGAAAGCAGATTTAACCTGTGAATATGCTTGTAGATTAATTAATTATCTTGATAAGAATAATTACAGTCATTGTGTACCAAGAGTGCCAGTGGATGTGAAAGCTGAAAAAGACTGGCTCGCAACTGAGTTTTCCTCAGGATATATACATCGTGCTATTCATTTATTCCCCCAACAAGGCAGCAGGTCACCATGGATCAATACACAAAATTATTTCAAAGATTTCTTTGGTATTAAATTTGGCCGATTAAACGACGATTCTATTCATTTTTCTTAAGCGTCGGCGGCTTTAGCCATTTCTCTCAGTTCGTATTTTAATATTTTGCCTGTTGAAGTTTTTGGCAGTTCAGTAAAAACGACTTTTTTAGGACACTTAAAGCCAGCAAGAGTTTCTTTGCAAAACGAAATAATATCGTCTTCACTCACGCTGTCATTTTGATCTTTTAATTCAATAAAAGCACATGGTGTTTCACCCCATTTTGCATCTGGTTTTGCTACCACTGCGGCAAATAATACAGATGGATGTTTATAAAGTGTATTTTCTATTTCAACTGATGAGACATTTTCACCACCAGAGATGATTATATCTTTGCTTCTATCTTTTATTTGAATGTAACCATTAGGATGCATTACAGCCAGATCACCTGAGTGAAACCAGCCTCCTGCCATAGCTTTATCTGTTTCTTCCTTATTTTTTAAATATCCCTTCATTACACAGTTGCCGCGTATCATGATCTCACCTATTTCTTCACCGTCATTCTTAACGTGCTCCATAGTCTCAGGGTTCATAATGGCTAGACCATCCATCATCGGAAACTTTACGCCCTGCCTTGATCTAAGCTTTGACTGTTCTTCAACTGATAGCTCATTCCATTCATCCTGCCATGCGCATAATGAAATATGTCCGTATGTCTCAGTCAGTCCATAAACATGAGTAACGTCGAAACCCATTTTTTGAACCGCTTCTAATGTGGCTGCGGGTGGAGGAGCTCCAGCTGTTACTACATATACTTGTTGAGAGTATTCTCTTTTTTCCTCAGCTGTTGCTTGTGCTAGAAAATTTAAAACAATTGGTGCGCCACCAAAATGAGTTACTTTATGATCTGCAATAGCATCAAACATATTTTTAGCTGAAACATATCTAAGGCATACACTTGTGCCTGCTAGGGCTGTAAGCGTGTAGGGATTGCCCCAACCATTACAATGAAACATTGGAACTACCCACATATAAGTAGGATGCATTGGCATACTAAAAGCAGTAACAGATCCAAGTGCCATCAAGTAGGAGCCTCTATGATGATAGACAACCCCTTTTGGTAATCCAGTGGTGCCAGATGTATAATTGAGTGCTAGTGATTGCCATTCATCATCTGGTAAACTCCATTCGAGATCACTGTCACCTGTTAAAAGAAAATCCTCATAATTAATTTCTCCTAGATTCTCTCCAGCTCCCTCAGGATGATTCGCTAGCTCATCATCAATATCTATTACTAGAATTTTATTTTTTATCTTATCGAGTACTTGTTTTATCGTCGGTGAAAGCTCATTATCAGTAATCAACGCTTTTGCTTCACCGTGCTCAAGAATATAGCTAATTGTATCTACATCTAATCTAATGTTTATCGTATTTAATACAGCGCCTATCATCGGAACACCAAAATGTGTCTCATATATTTCAGGAGTATTAAAACAAAGAACCGCAACAGTATCTCCCTTTCCTATACCTCTTTTAGAAAGTGCGCTCGCAAGTTGTTTGCTTCTTTTATATGTTTCAGACCATGTAAATTGTTTTTTGCCATGTATAATCGAAGTTTTGTTTGGATAAACTTCCGCTGCTCGTATGAGAAAACTTAAAGGAGACAACGGTGTAAAATTTGCATCGTTTTTGTCTAAATTTGTATCATACATGTGAGCCATTAAAACAATCCCTCTATGTCGCCATTTTTATTTAAGTGTATAGCATTTGCAGCTGGAACTCTAGGCAGACCTGGCATAGTCATAATCTTATCGCATACAACTACAAGAAATTCTGCACCCGCTGCTAGTCTAACTTCTCTGATAGGAACTACATGGTCTTTTGGAGCGCCTCTTAGATTTGGATCAGTTGAGAAGCTGTATTGAGTTTTAGCTACACATATTGGGTAATGGCCATATTTTTCCTCCAAGTCGTCAAACTGCATTCTTATTTTTTTGTCAGCAATAATATCGCTCGCTCCATATATTTCTTGTGCAATTTTTTTCATCTTATCCCACAATTTCATTTCGTCCGGATACAGGTGCTTTATCTTTGGAGCATTTTGCTCAGTAATTTCTACTATGTGCTTTGCTAGGTCCTCTGTGCCTGCACCACCATTGCTCCAATGTGTGCAATTAAATGACTTTACATTTAATGAGTCACAGCAATTGCTGATTGCTGATAATTCTTTTTCACTGTCAGATATGAAATGATTAATAGCAACTGTAACAGGCGCCCCATACATTTGCATATTTGCAATGTGCTGCTTTAAATTTGATAAACCTTTTTTTACAGCTTCAACATTTTCATTTTTTAATTCTTTTTTATCCATACCGCCATGCATTTTTAAAGCTCGAACTGTTGCAACTATTACTATTGCTGAAGGATTTAATTTTCCTTTACGGCATTTTATGTCTAAAAATTTTTCTGCTCCAAGATCTGCACCAAAGCCTGCTTCTGTTACAACATAATCACTTAATTTAAGAGCAGTTTGAGTAGCAACTAAAGAATTACATCCATGGGCAATATTTGCAAAAGGACCCCCATGAATGATAGCAGGATTTTTCTCCAGTGTTTGAACAAGATTAGGTAAGAAAGCATCTTTTAGCAAAGTAGTCATCGCGCCATCTGCATTTAAGTCTCGCGCCGTAATTTCTTTCTTCTCCCTTGTATAACCAACAATGATATTCCCAAGTCTATTTTGTAAATCGTCTAAACTTGTAGATAAACAAAAAATTGCCATCACTTCAGATGCAACAGTAATATCGAATTTATCCTCACGTGGGTATCCGTTGGCTATACCGCCTAAATTAACATTAATATTTCTTAAAGCACGATCATTTAAATCTACAACACGTCCCCAAACCACTCTTCTTGTATCAATTCCTAAATCGTTTCCCCAATAAATATGGTTATCAATCATCGATGCAAGGAGGTTATGTGCTGATGTGATCGCATGGAAATCACCCGTGAAATGTAAATTAATTTTATCCATTGGTACTACTTGGGCGTAACCGCCTCCTGCAGCACCCCCTTTGACACCAAAGCAAGGTCCTAAACTAGGTTCTCTCAAGCATACCAATGACTGTTTTCCAATTTTATTTAAGCCATCACTAAGACCGACTGATGTAGTAGTCTTTCCTTCGCCCGCTGGGGTAGGTGAAATGGCTGTCACTAAAATGAGTTTTCCGTTCTTGTTATTACCTTCTATATGTTGAGTATCAATTTTAGCAATATGGTGTCCAAATTTTTGGAGATTTTGATCTTTTAAGTCTAATTTTGAAGCAATTTCTTCAATAGGAGCCATGCTATTTTCTCTAGCAATTTCAATATCTGAGAGTACAGCCATAAATAATACTAATATTAAAAACCTAGACAACTTAAGAACTTTACAGATAGGAGTCTACAAAAATGTATTGCTATAGAACACATTTTTACTTAAATTTTGTTTTAGGAGACTCAAATAGCGCTGCAAAATTAAGCCAAGCAGTGCAATTGAAAATTCGCGTGGCTTAAGCGGTACACTCATTTACAGCATTATGGGAAATGTAAATTTTTCATTGGAAGTTACTACAAGAACAAATCTGTCTGATTTGCCTAAACTCAATGACATTTATATTACATTTTTGCCTGGCACAAGTTATCTTGACGTTATTGAACAAACCAAAGCGTTAGCTAGTGCAGGTTATAATCCCATTCCTCACTTTCCAGCTCGTTCAATTACTGATTCAGATATGTTAAAATCATATATAGAGCAAGTTAAAGAGGCTGGAGTTAAACAAGTTTTAATAATTGGTGGCGATCGCGATATACTAGGAAAATATCATTGCTCGCTTCAACTTATTGAAACCGGATTATTTGATGGAATGAAAATAGGCATTGCTGGTCACCCTGAAGGATCTCCAAATATGAGCGATACAGCTATTGAAGAAGCAATGAAATCAAAGGCCCCATTTGCCGATTATATAGTAACACAGTGGACACAAGATACAGACGCATTATCGTCTTTTATTTCTGGAGCACCACTTCCTGTTCATGTAGGCGTTGCGGGTCCGGCTTCTATGAAGACGCTAGTTAAATTCGCTGGATTTGTTGGATTAAAGAATACGCTTAATTTCGCAAAAAAAAATGCATCTAAGATTTTTGATTTATTGACTGTTCAGACACCTGATGATGTAATTCAAGAATTAAAAGAGAACGTTGAACATTTTCACATTTATGCATTTGGTGGAATAAAAAAAGCAAACGAATGGTTAGAAAAGGAGAACTACTATGTCTAAAAAAATAGAACATAACACTACTGTTGATCAAAGCGACAGACATGTTCCTTACAATTTACGCCAAAGTGGACCAACAAAAGTTGAAATGTTGATTTCAACTCGAGTAAGAAAGTCACCATATTGGCATAAGTCGATGGAGGCAGGATGCTGGAGAGCAACAGTTTATAACCGTATTTATCATCCCAGAGGTTATGTAAAGCCTGAAGATGGTGGAGCAATGGTTGAATATGAAGCAATTAAAAATCATGTGACTATGTGGAATGTCGCAGTTGAGAGACAAATACGTGTAATTGGTCCAGATGCAGAAAAATTTACAGACTATGTAATTACAAGGGATGCCACAAAGATATCACCATTACGAGCTAGGTACGTAATATTATGTAACTATAAAGGCGGAGTCTTAAATGATCCTATTCTCTTAAGAATCTCGAAAGATGAGTTTTGGTTTAGTTTGTCAGACTCTGATATTGGACTTTATTTACAAGGTGTAAACGCTGATAAAAGATTTGATGTGGAAATTGATGAAATTGATGCGTGCCCTGTTCAGATTCAAGGACCAAAAGCCATTGCCTTGATGAAAGACCTAGTGGGTGATCAAGTTGATCTTGATAATATTCCTTTCTATGGTCTAGCAGAAGTTACAGTTGGTGGAAGAAGTTGTGTGATTTCTCAAACTGGTTTCTCTGGCGAGTCCGGTTATGAAATTTATTTACGAAATGCGACGCTCTATGCCGACGATATGTGGGACGCTGTTTTGGAAGCAGGAAAGAAACATAATCTAATGGTTATAGCGCCTGCTCACCACAGAAGAATACAAGCAGGCATATTATCTTGGGGTCAGGACTTAGATCATGAACACAATCCTTTCCAATGTAATCTTGGCTATCAAGTTTCTTTATCTGGAAAAGGTGAGTGGGAGAAAAAAGGTGATTATATCGGTAAGCAAGCGCTTGAAAAGATGAAGACTGACTTGAAAGATGGTCATAAGCCTTACAAGTTACAATTGGTGGGATTTGAAATTGGAGGCAAACCAATTGATGAGTATGCGCCTGATTTTTGGCTTGTGTCTCCTGGTGAAGGTGGAGACCCATGTGGCTTTATTACTTCACCTTGGTATCATCCTGAAAAAGGGAAAAATATAGCTATGGGTTATATACCTTTTGATGGAACTCTTAATGCAAATGGCTTTCCAAAATGGGAACTAGGTAAAAAATTTAAAGTTCATTTACCTGATATTTATGCTGATGAGCCAGGAGTACCAGTAGACGCTGTAACAGTTGATGTACCGTTTACTGAGTCTTTCAACGCGAATACAAGAGAAGTTGTAAAGGGCTAGTTTATATTAATTGCTCAGCACAAATCAACGTGCTGAGCATTAATAATAATACAATTTAGGATTTGTGTTGCACGTAAAGTTGGTGATAGCAAACTTTACCATTTTTTTCTATGAAGTCTTGGTGGTATTCTTCAGCAGGCCAAAATTTAGCATTCTCTCTTAATTCTGTAACTACTTCGTTTTGATGTTCGCCTGAGTTATTAATCTCATCAATTTTACTTTCCGATATTCTTCTTTCTTCATCAGAATTACAAAAAATAACTGATTTGTATTGTTCACCAATGTCTGGACCTTGACGATTCATCTGAGTTGGATCATGAATAAAGAAAAACTTGTCTAACAATTCCTCAAACTTTACTTCACTATTATCATACTCAATCTCAACAACTTCAATGTGTCCTGACTTACCTGTACAGACTTCTTCGTATGTAGGGTTTTCTGTATGCCCGCCGGCATACCCTGAAATTACTTTTTTAACGCCAGACATTTCTTCAAAAAGAACTTCTACTCCCCAAAAACAACCTGCGCCTAGTATTAACTTTGAAATCATACCTTAACATAAGGTTTTTTTTATATATGTTAAAGATCAAATTAAATTATATTCCATCTAATATTAATACTGATAATGAATAATCAAGATATAAGCATTGGTAAACTCTCAAGGTTAAAGATCTGGATAACCGATAATCATCTGTCTGATGATCAATGGTCAAATACAAAAAAATTTATCATCATAAAAATAACTACTGAAGATGGAATTGAAGGTTGGGGAGAAGCATTCTCTATTAATCTTAGAGAAAAGGGTATTGCGATTATTATAAAAGAGCTATTCAGAGAAATTTCAAATATTCCAAATCTATCAATAAAGTCTTTTTATAATAAAATTTCATTGTTAAGTGATGGTCACAGAGGTTTAGATTTCAGCTCTGCTACAAGCGCCATTGAAATTGCATTATGGGACATATCAGGGAAGTTAAAAAATCTTCCTTTAAATTCTTTACTAACAAAAAGTCCCAAACCAAATGTTCCCATTTATGCTACGTGTTGGAGCGATTTAAAAAAAGACACAAATGACTATTTGAGACAAATAGAAAAATTTTATGGAGAGAAATATGGGGGGATCAAGATATATCCAATGCTAGATAACGTATCAATTTCAATTCAGTTTGTTGAAAAAGTTAGAGAAATAGTAGGAGATGAATTACCGCTAATGCTTGATTTAGCTGTACCTAAAGATTTAGATAAGACAAAATCTTTTTTAAAAGAAGTATCGTCATTTAATCCTTACTGGATAGAAGAGCCTGTTGATGGTGAGAATATAAGCTTACTTACTGAGATCAAAAATGCTTTTAATATGAAAGTTGTAACAGGTGAAAAGCAATCAGGCTTGGTCCATTTCAGAGAATTAATACACAGAAATGCAGTAGATATATTTAATCCTGATATTTCAGGTATGGGCGGACTCATTGATATTATCACGATATCAAATGAAGCATCAAATAATGGCATCTCTATTTCTCCACATTGCTGGAATTCAATGTCCGTTTCAGCATCTGCGATGCTTCATGTTTGCTCAAGTATTTCTAATTCAGAAAAGGCTGAAATATTTCCAGATTATATAAACTTTTCAAAGAAATTTTGTGAGTTACCTTTTGATATTGTAGATAATAAAGCACATATAAATAAATCAGCTGGACTTGGAATAGTTATTCATGAAGATATTTTATCTCGGTTGAGTATTTATTCATTGGATGAAAAGAGTAATGACTGAATCAAACTATCTATTTGATGAAATATTCAAATCTAACGAAACGAGTCCAAATATTTTTTTGATCAATGAAACTAAAGAGATAAGTTACTTAGAATTCAATGAAATTGTAAATCAAATTTCTAATTACTTAATAGATATAAATTTATTACCAGGTGACCGCGTGGCCATACAGGCAGAAAAGAATGTAATTCAACTTGCTACATACGTAGCAACCGTTAAAGCTGGAGGTGTTTATCTGCCACTCAATACTGGCTATACCCTAAGTGAATTAGAATATTTCTTCAATGACGCCAAACCTAAGGTGATAATTGTCGATGACAAAATTCAAAATGAAGTAAAAAACTTAGTGAGCTATTCTTCGGTTTCAATTTTATCATTAAATTTAGATGAAACTGGTTCATTGATTGAGCAGATAAAAAAATATCCAAAAAAATTTCAATCTATTAAAAGAAACGAAAATGACTTAGCTGCCATTTTATATACATCCGGTACTACTGGAAAATCAAAAGGAGCGATGCTATCGCATAGAAATTTGGTTTCAAATTCTGAAGTTTTAAGAAAATTTTGGAAATTTACAGAAAATGATGTTCTTTTACATATGCTACCTATTTACCATACGCACGGTCTTTTTGTTGCATGTAATCTTCTTGCAATTGTCGGAGGATCAATGATTTTCTTGGAAAAATTTGATGCTGAAAAAGCCTTGCTTTGGATGAAAAGAGCCACATCCATGATGGGCGTGCCGACTTTTTATACAAGATTGTTGGCAAATGAAAAATTAAATAATGAGTCAGCAAAACACATGAGACTATTTATTTCTGGTTCAGCACCTTTACTTTCAGAAACCCACATTGAATTTGAAAAAAGAACTGGTAAAAAAATTCTTGAGAGATATGGCATGACAGAAACAAATATGAATATTTCAAATCCATATGACGGATCACGGAAAGCAGGCACAGTGGGCATACCTCTTCCAGGTATTGAAATAAGAATAGTCAATGAAGAAGGTAAGGAAGTAAAGGTGGGTCAAATAGGAACTATTGAACTTAAGGGCGAAAATATTTTCAAGGGGTACTGGGGAATGGAAGAAAAGACCAAAGAATCATTTAAAGATGATGGTTTCTTCATAACAGGTGATCTCGCAAAGAAAGATGAAAATGGCTACTTTACTATTGTTGGTAGAGATAAAGATATGATTATAAGCGGTGGACTAAATGTTTATCCTAAGGAAATAGAAGATGTGATAAATGAGTTACCAAATATTACAGAGTCAGCAGTTTTTGGTGTTCAACATGATGATTTTGGCGAAGCAGTTGTTGCAGCAGTAGTGACAACAGATGATAAAAATGATGATAGTCAAATATTGGATTATACAAAAGATAAAATTGCCAAATATAAACAGCCAAAAAAAATAATATTTATGTCAAATTTACCAAGAAATTCTATGGGCAAAGTTCAAAAAAATAAATTGAGAGAAAATAATAAAAGTTTATTTAAGAGTTAACTTCTATCCAGTTATTGATTTCCTCAACAAAGAAATCATCTTGTGGGGAGTTTAGAATTCCAATAATATCATGATAATTAAAGCCTCCTAAATTAGTATCGTTATTAATTATTTTCTTAGGTCCTTTCCATTGTTCAAATATTTTTTTAACTCCTTCAGCGTTTACTACTTTATCTTTTTCTTCATAAAATACTAATAGTGGAATCTTAGTCTCTTGAAATTCAAGTTTCCTTCCAGAAAATGCCGCCACCCAAAGCTGTCTTGGAAGTTCCCTGTGAAATTCATTGACCCAAAAAGGATCCCATTCTTCATTTGGCAAGTCAAACATTCTAGGAAAATTAAACTTGTATTGGCTTTTAAAAAATAACCCAGTCGCCGCTAAGAAATAAGGAGGAGATAGCTTGGGAGTCCATGGCGCCACAAGTACCAAATGATCAATTTTTTCACTTAAGTTCTGATCTTTTGCAGCCATTAATGCAAATGAACCTCCAGCTGAAAAACCCATTAATATAACTTTGTTTCCGATTTTATTGCCTACTGCAACGGCTTCGGCTGCATCTTCGAGAAAATTTTTGGCCTCCAGAAATTTTGTAGATTCAAAACCAGAGCCATGGCCAGCTAGTCTTGATATAAATAAATTAGCCTTTAATTTTTTGGCAATCTTTACCAAAACTTCTTCTTGTTGACGCCCCGTCGCAAAACTTCCATGAAGATAAACAATTGAATATTCAGTTTTAATTTTCGCATCATCATGCCATATGATTTTTTTCTTTGCTCGGGGATCAGTATTCTCAAAAAGCAGTTCTTTTTCAGCAATATAGCTTTCAACATCTTTATCAATGACAATATCAGGAAAAGTTATTTTTATTGTATTAAATAAATAGGGCAGAGTAATTCCTACAACAAAGACGACAGGCACTATTAAAACAATAGCAACTATAAGCAATGCTCGATATAATTTAAACCTGGTAGCCCTAGACATTTACACTTGTATATGAGCAAATTTTGTTACCATCTGGGTCTCTGATGTATGCATAATAAACATTACTGTCGCTTGGTCTAAAACCTGGATCACCTTCATTTTGTGCTCCAAGTCCTAAAGCAGTTTTGTGAAACTTATCAACTTGTTCTTTTGACTCGGTCAAAAAGGATATCTGTGTACCATTTCCAAATGTAACAGGCTTTCCATTTGCCGGTTTGGTTATATAGAACTCAACATCTTGTTTCCCCTCTCGAGCATAACCTACACACACCTCATCCTCATAAATTGAAACTATTCCCATTACTGCGAGGACAACATCGTAGAATGCTTTAGATTCTTTTAAATTACTTGACCCAACCATTACGTATCCTCTCATTATCTATCCTTTCTATGAATATTGCTTTGATGTTACTTCCTCAAGCATGAGAATCATTTTGGCTTTATAGTCTTCATCAGTTGCTGAGTCGGTTTCTAAAACAGAAAAAAAACTTGCAACAACATTTGTTTCTAAGTTAATCATTAAAAATTGCCCACCGTATCCAGAATGCCCAATCCAATTATTAGATTTCATAGTTTGATTTGCATAATAAACATATTTTTCATCTTTTAAGTGCATATATTTTGGACCTTTTTCAAAAACTGTATCATCAATAAATTTACGAGAGCCAGCTAATCTATTTCTGATCCCAAGACCTTTTCTTGAGAAATGCAGTCCCATGCGTAGCAAATCTCTTGCAACAAGACAACCACCACCGGACAGCCATGGCATCCCACCTCTATCTGTTGCCATATACAAACCATCTTCAAGACCCATTGCTTCTACTGACGAGAGAAGCCACTCTCGCAGCTCTCTTCCACTTAATTTTTCAATTAGTAGAGCAATCACATCGCTGTTTGCTGACTTATAAAATGCTTTATCAGAATTGTTTATTACAGAATTAGTTCCATCTGTTTGAATACTGTTCAAGAAATCTTCTTGAAACTTTTCATCTTTATCTTTATCTGGTATTCGCCAGCCACCAACAGTTTCATGCATAAATGATGTTGAATACGGATCAGTATAATCTTCGGTAAAAGCATTAATAATGTTCATATTTAATACGTTTTGAACCGTCGCTTTTGAATATCCTTCTCCAATATTGGGCAAATAATAGCCAATAGGTTTTTCCAATTGCAATTCACCTTTCTCAACTAATTCACCGACAAATAGATTTAAAAACATCTTTGAAATTGACATTATTGTATGCGGTGTTTCAGAAGAGAAATCTTTTGCATATTTCTCAAAAAATATTTCTTGCCCTCTTCCAACTATTAAAGAACAAAAAGATTTATGGCTCGTCATTTCCCTTACTGAGTTTATTTTATCTATTTCATCTTTACTGTTCTCATTAAGCAAAAGAACGTAATCTGATCTTAACAAAAGACCATATCTGTTTATTTTATGAAGATTCCTATAGCCAGTTCTTCTATATTCAGGCAGGTTCCATTTAGCTTTATTGTTGCGTAATGTTACAAGAGTTGGGTTTGGGGTATCGACTAACTTATTAACCATTAATTATATTAGGTTTTATTTTTGAATGATTAAAGATTTCTTCATAATATTTTCCAATTTGTATAACTTTTTCATCTGATTTATTTTTTCCAATTAATTGCATACCCATTGGCAGTCCCTCAGCATTAAAGCCAACTGGTAATGAGATGGTAGGCAATTGAAACATGCTTGCAAATACCGTAACTTCCATCCAGCGATGGTATGTGTCCATCTGGGTTTTTGAAATACTTTTTGGAAAATCTATTTCTTTGTTAAATGGAAATAATTGTGCTGATGGTAAAGCAATAAAATCATAGTTTTCAAATATACTATCGACATACTTTTTATAATTATTATACCAATCAATGGAATTAGAAACTTGATCGTCTGAAACTTTACTTCCTTCTTCGTATTCCCATTTAGCTGGAAAGCTTAGTTCATTAAAATCCTTAATTTGCATTGCAGAAATATCATTAAATGTGATTTTTGACCTGAGAGTGCACCATGTATCCCATAGTTTATCTGGATCAATATTAACTTTGCATTGTTCTACAAATATCTTTTTGTCTGTTTCCACGAGTTTGTTTAAAGAAGCTTCGCATAATTCTATAATTCCTTCTTCAAAAGAATAGTGTTCAACAAAGTTACTAATCCAACCAATCTTTATTTCACTAGATAAATTTTTAGTTATTGACTGAAATGAACCCTCAAAGTTAAACGAGTAGGGATCTTCTATATCTTTTCCAACGACGGCATCTAAAAAAATACTTAAGTCATCAGGTGTTCTGGCAAGTCCACCTGGAGTCGTCAATACAGGAAATTTACTGGTTTCTCTTTTATCAGATATCAGTCCAGGAGATGGTCTAAAACCATATAGATTTGTGAAAGCTGCAGGGTTTCTGCAAGAGCCCATCATGTCGGTACCATCAGAAAATGGTATGAGGCAGCTGGCTACAGCTGCTGACGCTCCTCCGCTTGAGCCGCCAGGTGATAGATTATAGTTATAAGGATTTGAAACTGGATCAAATAATTTATTCTTTGTATGAGATCCAATTGCTAGTTCTGCCATATTTGATTTTCCAATAATTGTGGCTCCTTGATGCTTTATTTTTTTTACAATTAACGAGTCATTTTGTGGAAAATTATTTTGATATTCAAGTATTCCATAAGTAGTTGGCAGTCCAGTGACGTCGAATAATTCTTTTGAAACAAATGGAAGCCCAAATAAAATTTGTTTTCTTGTAACATCAACTTTTTGTGCATCTTGTGCCTTTGCTTTATCTATAATCCAATCTTTGTCTCTCAGTGACACAATGGCGTTAAGCTTAGGATTAAGCTTTTCAATATTGGACAAGTATTCTTGAAAAAGCTCTTCAACTTTTATTTCTTTTTTAGAAATTAAATCAATTTGTTTCCGAACAGATAAATGAGTAATCATCTACGAGGTTTTTTATCGAGCTCCAAAAATACTGACCTTGACGAGCTCTCTAACATCATCCAATGTGGCTGAACGAGGGTTAGTACCAAAGGCTGTATCAATCATTGACTTTTCAGATATTCTCTCAATACAATCTTCTGGAACACCAATTTCATTTAAACCCTTAGGTATCTTAATTCGATCAAGAATTTTTTCCATGCTTTCGATAAAATGATTTGCACTATGATCTTTATATTGCATTGCCTGAGCCATTCTCATCACTTTCTCTTCCATATCTGGTAGGTTGTATCTTAGAACTGCTGGCAAAATAATAGCATTAGTTAGTCCGTGATGCGTATTAAATTCTGCTCCAACCATATGCGCAATAGCGTGCACAAGACCCAGCCCTTTTATAAAAGAAACTCCTCCCAAGCACGAGGCAACTAACATAGCCCCTCTTGCTTCAAGATTATTTGGCTCTTCTACAGCTGTAATAAGTGATTTAGAAATTAAGTTTAGACTTTCGAGTGCGGCGCCGTCACATAAGGGGTGAAAACCTGGCACACAATAACCTTCAATTGAGTGAATCATTGCATCTGCACCTGTCCATGCTGTAAGGTTTGAGGGCAATCCCAACGTTAGTTCAGGATCGAGCAATGCCAATGAAGGCTTCAATTCAGGATGCATTATACAAAGTTTAATTCCTTGTTTTGTATCTGTTACCATTGCTGTGCTCTCTGTTTCAGCTCCTGTTCCAGCTGTTGTAGGAATTGTAATAAGTTTAGGAAATTTATTATTTGGTCCAATGACTTGAGGTGTCTTCTCCCACTCAAAGTCAAATAACTCAATATCATTATTAGCAGTTAGACAAATTGACTTGCCACCATCCATGGCACTTCCGCCGCCAATAGCAATTATTGCATCGTGATTGTTATCATTGAAAAGTTTTTTTCCTGATGCAATTTCATCATCTCTTGGGTTGGGTGAAATTTTTGAGTAAATACCCGAATTAATTTTCGATTTTTTTAAAATTTCAACCAAGTTATCAATGAAGGGAAGATCAACACTGCCACTATCAGTGACAATAAGTGGATTGGTTATCTCATTCTCAGAACAATAAGTTCCTATTTCGGAAAATCTACCTGGACCATATGCTATCGGTACAGGGAAGCCCCAATCTTGAGGGGCAAGAATTTCTTCTTTGTTCAAATTGAAAAGCGTCATGGTTTATTTATTTAAATTAATTAAGATGTCATTGATTTTAAGACAATTGACCGATCAATTTCACCAATTAGTTCTCCTGAAACTGCATCGATTACAGGATATTTTTTGTCAGTGTCAGCTATCTGATTAATTAAAGTATCGATTTTAACGTCACTTTTAATACACTCATTGCCCTGGGCAAACAGGGTTTTTGTATCTTCGCAGCATTCTTTTCTTGCGCATTTACCCGCACTTAAAACTTTGTATTTGGGAACATCTTCAGTGAAGTCTTTTACATATTGATCTACGGGATTTGCAACAATTTCCTCTGGTGTACCAACTTGTGATATTTCTCCATCTTTCATTATCGCAATATGATCACCCATTTTAATAGCTTCAGAAAAATCATGCGTAATAAATACCATTGTTTTTTGAACCATTTTTTGAATGCTAATCAACTCGTCTTGCATTTCCCTTCTAATCAATGGATCCAGTGCCGAGAAAGGTTCGTCAAAAATTAGAATTTCTGGATCAACCGCTAGAGCTCTAGCTAGTCCAACTCTTTGCTGCATTCCACCTGATAATTCACGAGGGTAATGTTGATCCCAACCTTCTAGTCCTACAAGGTTAAGTGTTTCCATTGACTTATCTAAACGATCTTTTTTATTTACCCCCCTTATTTCAAGTCCATAGCCTATATTTTCTATCACTCTTCTATGAGGAAAAAGACCAAAGTGCTGAAATACCATACTCATTCTATTACGCCTCAGGTCTGTTAAATCTTTATTACTCATTTGTGTAACATCTTGATTATCAATTTTTACTTCACCTGCTGTTGGCTCAATCAGTCTTGATAAACATCTTACTAATGTAGATTTGCCACTACCTGATAAACCCATTACAACGAACGTTTCACCTTTTTGAACTGAGAAACTCACATCTTTAACTGCAACCACATGTCCAGTTTTTTCTTGTACTTCACTTCTTGAGAGGTTTTTGTCTAAATTTATAAGAACATTTTTTTCATTCGGCCCAAATACCTTCCATATATTTGTGCAAACTATTTTGTCGTTTTTTTCCATTATTTTTGAGTGCTTTATCTGCTGAATGTTATACTATGTTGAGGATTTTTGAATAATTTATTTAACCTTTAGAAATACTATTTTACATGGCATTAACGCAAGATACATCGCTTTTATCTTCTAAAGGTAGTACTCAGAGTCTTATTATTCCTGGGCTTATTTTTACTATAATTCTAGCTTCAATCTGGCTTGCATTTCAGGGAGAAGATGTTTCAGAATTTCCTGTCTTTATAACTGATGCTTTTACTTTTACGGCTTGGGTCAATGCTGGTGAAGACTTTTTAAAAGATAATATTAAAGTTTATACAAGGATGGTTGCTGGTTATGTAAAAGACCTTTATTTGATGCTCGAGGATTTTTTACTAGATTCATCTTGGGTATTTATAGCAGCGCTATTACTCATTCCATCACTTGCATTCGGTGGAATTAAATTAGGTTTTCTCGTTCTTTTTGGCACCATGTATTGGGGAATGGTTGGACTTTGGGATTCTGCTATGGAAACTCTCGCTCTTATGGGTCTATCAGTATTTTTGTCTGTAGCCGTTGGAGTGATTCTTGGGATTTTTTGTGCATTAAGTGATCGTTTTGAGAGAAATATGAAACCAGCGCTCGACATAATGCAAGTGATGCCAGCATTTGTTTATCTTATTCCAGCAATGTTTTTCTTTGGAATTGGAGGCGCACCTGCAATTCTTGCAACAATGATTTATTCAATGCCTCCTATTATTCGTCTTACAAACTTGGGAATACGTCAAGTACCCAATGAAACAGTAGAAACAGCAACAGCTTTTGGCTCTAGTAAGAGTCAAATTTTATTCAAAGTACAAATTCCATTAGCTCTTCCTAGCATCATGATGGGCGTTAACCAAACAATAATGATGGCATTGGCACTGGTTGTTTTAGCAACGTTTATTGGTGCTCAAGGTCTAGGCTCAGATATTTGGGTATCGATAAAAAAACTAGAAGTTGGAGCTGCTTTGGAGGGGGGTATTTGTGTTCTTTTAATGGCAATTATGTTCGATAGATTTGGCAAAGCTGCTAGCCGAGAAACAGTAACTCTACCATCTGATAGTCAAAAATTTTATCTTTTACCACAAACATGGGATATTTATCCTATTGCTCGACAAGTTGAAAAACCTTTTCAATTAATCCATTTCGCATTTGCATTTCTATTTTCAAGTATTATCAAAATTTTATCTTTCATTTTAAATTCAGCTATTTCTCTATTTAATAAGGATTATGGTTCAGCGATTGCACAATTTATAAATGCTCATTATTTCTTTTTCTCTGGATTACTGATATTAATAGGCATCACTTATTATGATGCGAATGTTGCAGCAATAGGAAGTTTTCCAGATGCATGGAATCTTTCAATAAGAGAGGAAATTTCTGCTGGTATAAAGTCATTAGTTGTTAATGATACTTTCATTTCAATTACCAAAGCAATCAGATCTTCTATTGTCATTTACCTTCTAAGACCATTTGATTTTTATCTAACATATTTACCGTATTGGTTCACTATCAGTGTTTTGGTGTTAATTAGCTGGAAATCTGTTGGAATTAGATTTGCGGTTATTACAGCTATTCTTCTAACATTCATAGGTGCTTGCAATATTTGGACTGAAGCAATGATTACTCTTTCTTCAGTGCTTATCTCTGTCCTTTTATGTTTTGTAATTGGCGTACCAATAGGTATCTTGGCGTCTTACAGTAAAAGATTTCAAAATATCAATGAGGTAATCCTAGATGCAATGCAAACATTGCCATATTTTTGTTACCTTGTTCCAGTTTTAATGTTTTTTGGTGGTGGAGCATTTTCTGCACTGCTCGCAACAATTATATATTCTATTCCTCCAATTATTCGTTTAACTGTATTGGGCTTATCTCAAGTATCTTCTACGTATTCTGAGGTTTCAAGGTCTTTTGGGGGATCAACTTTGCAGACTTTGAATAAAATTAAATTTCCTTTAGCGGTTCCAAGTTTAGTCATGGGGTTCAACCAAACAGTAATGATGGCGTTTGCGATGCAAATAGTAACTCCCCTAATCGGTGGAAAAGGTCTGGGACTTGAAGTTTTCAATGGTTTAGCTCGATCCGATACGGGAAGAGCTCTTGCCGCTGGAGTAGGCATTTGTTTATTAGCAATAATTATTGATAGAATAAGCCTCGCTTGGACAAAAAAACAAAGGGACGCGCTTGGTTTGTAAATATTTCCATATTTTAGGCTAAAAATTTGATATATTTGTTTATTTAAAAAAGTTTATTTCAATCTATTAGTAAGCTAGGATAAGCTCTTTTTTTAAAAATGGGGTAAAATATGAAGAATAAATTTAGTATAAAAAGTGCTATTATTTTAATAGCCTCTTCTTTGATTTTATTTGTTGCCGCATGTGATAGGCAAGATAGTGCTCAGAAATCTCAGTTAAAGGCAGCGGTAGCTGACTGGACTGGTGGAGAAATCACATGCCAAGTAGCTGTTAGTATACTCGAGGAAGAACTTAACTACGAAGTAGAAAGAATCGAATTTGCATCAGGAACCGGACTATGGGAAGCAATCGCAGCAGGAGACATTGATTTTGCGTGTGAAAGTTGGCCAAGTTACGCTGAGGCTGATGATGTAATGATTAACATGAATCTTGTATACGAAGGAGAGGTTGTTAAAGAGTATTCTGGTGATGGATCTGTTGATGCGTATACAAGTGGTATAATTGGAATGTCTGATTACTATGTTCCAAAATATTTTGTTGATGCTAACCCAGACTTTAAAGACTGGTCAGATCTGAATAAATTTAAAGATCAATTTGCGACACCTGAAACAGGTTCAAAAGGTAGATTAATCGGATGTCCAGTTGCTGGTTGGAACTGTCATGATCAAAAAAGATTAGATCTTTTAGGAATTGATTTTGAAGCATCAGAACTAGGTACTGAGGTTGCTGCCTTAGCAGAAGCTCAAGGAGCTTACGATAGAGGTGAAGCATTCCTTCTATATCTTTGGGAACCACACTTTTTCTTCGGTAAGAATGAAATGGTTGGTGTAAAACTTCCAACATACAAATACTGTGACAGTTTTACTGAAGCTAATAACTGGCAAGATTGTGGAACTGAAGCATGGCCTGCCACAGGTTGGGATAAAGACTACACGATGAATTATATGAATCCTGAAGTTATGTCTAAACCTGAGAACGCTGATGCAGTTGCATTCTTCAAAAAAATGGCTTTCTCTAACACAGATCAAGCAAAAATGCTTGTACGAGTTGGTGACGACGGACTATCTGTAGAAGAAGCTGTTGCTGAATGGAAAAACAGTACAGACGAATGGAAAGCTTGGCTTCCATAAGTCCTAAATAGCTAAATCAGAAAATTAAGGCCTTGTTACTTTTGTGCAAGGCCTTTTTTTTAATTAATTATCATGATAACCACACCGAGACATCCTTACTATTATACAATTAGTTTCGCATTATTAGTTGCTGCGGGTATGTGGGGTTTATTCTGGATCCCCCAAAGAGCACTAGAATCTGGCGGTTTAACTGGTGGATGGGCAACGATTTCTCAAATGGTTATACCTTTTGTAATGTTGCTACCAATCTCGTTTTGGAGGCTTTATAAAGGTCAGTCTTTTGGCCTAGAGTATCCTTTAATTGGACTTTTGTTTGGAGGTGGTATTGCTTGCTACGCTAATAGTTTTTTACTTACAGATGTAGTCAGAGCTTTAATACTCTTTTATATAACTCCTGTTTGGACGACTCTTTTTGAAATAGTATTTCTTAGAAAAATTCCACGTTTTTATAGGTACATAACATTAGCTCTTGCACTATCTGGTGTTTGGATTGTTTTTGGACAAGACGGCGTGATACCATTACCACAAAATTCTGGTGACTGGATTGCTTTATTGGGCGGAATTCTTATTGCCGCATCAGCAGTTAGAATGGAGATTAAAAAGCCAGAAGGAATATATCCTATCCTATTTTCATTCTTTTTTTATGGCGGCTTATTTACATTAATACAATCATATTTCTTGAGCGACTACCTTGGTAATGCTCCATCAATAGAGTCATGGATTTCAATGATGCCTTGGCTAATTTTAATTGCAATTTTATTTCATATACCGACAAATATCGTGATCTTAGGTGCACCAAGTAGAATTGGTGCAGGCATATTTTCTATAATTATACTTTTTGAAATAGTTGTAGGAACTTTCAGTGCCGCGGTATTAACAGATGAGCTTATTGGATGGCGAGAAATATTAGGCAGCTCTTTCATTATATTTGCTGGATTAACAGAAATAATATTTGCATCAAAGACTGAAGAAGATACGGGCTAACTATAATTGATTGAGTACTTTAATGTGTTCAACTGTAGTGCCGCAACATCCACCTATAATTTGCGCTCCAGCATCCTTCCACTTTTTTGCTTCAATTAAATAATCATCAGGAGAAATTACATTGCTCATGTCGTAGTGTGGAAAATTAAATACTGCTACTTCTGGATACGCCATAACAGGAAGGTCATATACTTCTTTAAGTTCTTTAATACTTTGTTCTATTACATTAATTTCACAATGCATTATTCCTACAGCATCCAATTTATGATGTTTCACATTACTAATCATTTTTTTAAAACTATAGTCATAGTCTGTAGTAAGGGCTATTAACCCGTCTTTATTTCTAGATGAGAATCCGGCCCACACAGGCAATCCCGCCTTGCTTGCTGAGTCAAAAATTATTTCAATTCGATCTGGTCGATACATTAACTCTAGTAGAATAAAATCACACCCATTATCGGCTAGAAAAAAAGCGAGCTCATCAAAAGACTTTTGAAAATATTCGGGTGTGAGTTTTTTTTTAAATTTCTCTCTTTCCTCTTGTGTTTCAAAAGCATCCTCATACGGTATTTGATGAGACAAGGACCCAGCTACAAGTACATCATCTCTACCACATTCTTCCCTTGCTTCTAGAGCTGCATTTATTGCACTTAGATTTATTTCTTTGAATTGATTATCTACCCCCGCAGTTTCTAAGATCATTCGATTTGTTGCATAAGTATTTGTAGTTATAATACTTGAACCAGCCTCAATATAATCTTTATGTATTTGCTTTAATGTATCGCTCTCTAAGGAAGCTGTGCCACACCAAGAATTATCCATTTTAATACCACGGTTTTCAAGCTCCGAACCAGTGGCCCCATCAAGAAGAATATTTTCTCCGGCATGAATACGTTTCATTAAATTTTCATATCTTTTGCTCATCATTATTTTTTAGCATTTATAGTTTTAATTAGTAAGTAGAAACTTAGGAAAAGGATTTACTTTTTATGACTTTATGGTCTATAAGGTCTGATCATTAAGGAGAACAGAATGTCAAAAGGTATTATATACACCCCAAGGATTAGAAAATCACCTTTCTTTGAAGAGACACTAAAATACGGCGCTACCAATTTTACAACTTATAACCGTATGACGATGCCTGTTGGCTATACGACTCCTGAGGAGGAGTACCAATCATTAATAAACGATGTAACATTATGGGATGTGGCAGCAGAGAGACAAATTGAAATTATTGGAGAGGACGCCGCTAAATTTGTTCAGTATATGACGCCAAGAAA
Organism: uncultured Pelagibacteraceae bacterium; assembly: GCA_902577765.1. Classification (GTDB taxonomy): domain Bacteria; phylum Pseudomonadota; class Alphaproteobacteria; order Pelagibacterales; family AG-422-B15; genus CACNXQ01. The sequence continues at coordinate 44,580 of CACHAK010000005.1, forward strand.
TCTATCAACTTTTAAAGATGGGTTTTGTCGTTACGCATTTATGACAGATGAAAATGGTGGAATCATAAATGATCCATTAATTTTAAAGTTTAATGAAAATAAGTATTGGCTGAGTATTGCAGATTCTGATGCGATACTATGGTGTAAAGGCGTTGCTTTATCTGGTAAGTTTAATGTTAAAATTTCGGAGCCTGAAGCTTGTCCGCTTTCATTGCAAGGCCCGCGCGCAAAAGAACTCATGAGAAAAGCTACAAATGATGATCCAGTTATTATGGGATTAAAATATTATCAATTTATCGAAACTAACTTATTTGGATTAGATATCGTCATTGCACGCAGCGGTTGGAGTAATCAGTTTGGATACGAAATTTATATAACAAGAGAAGTAGATGGTCCGGCATTATGGAATGCATTAATGGAAGCAGGAAAAGAGTTTAAAATTGTACCAAGTTGTCCTAATCAAATAGATAGAATTGAAGCCGGTATGATTTCCCACCAAGGAGATACCTCATTAGCTGAGAACCCTTTAGAACTAAACTTACCAAAATTTTATGATCTTGATCAAGAAGCGGACTTTGTAGGAAAAGATGCTCTCTTAAAAATAAGAGAAGAGGGCATTAAAAAACAATTCACTGGTTTTAAAATTTCAGGAAAGAAAATTGGTTATAATATGGCAAGAATACCATTGTTTGACAATAACTCTGAAAAAAAAGGATTTGTAACCAGCTGTATTTATAGCCCAAACTTTGGATGCAATATTGCCTTAGGGTTCATTGATATTGATTTAATTAATTCAGAAGAAGTTTATCAGATTGATCATGATGGAGAGAAACGAGAAGTTGAAGTTGTCCCTTTACCATTTAGTTCTAGACTCGAAAAAATGGAATAATGATTTCAAGAAGTAGAGTTAATCAACTTTTATTCCTCTCAATAATTATATTAGCAGTCGTCACTGGTTGGGCAGTTTCTGAATTATTTAGAGACAATACTTCAGAAGTATCAAATGATATTGATTTAAAATTCACAGCAGTTGACCATTTTGGAGTTGATGTAAGCGAAAGAACTTACAGCGGATATAGTAAAGTATTCTTTTTTGGCTTTACTCATTGCCCAGATATTTGTCCAATTAGTGCAAATCTTATGAGTAATGCCATTGATCAATTAAATAGAGAAAACCATTCAATAGAAAATATAAAATTTTTCTTTGTAACAGTTGATCCTGCTAGGGATAACCCTGACCGATTAAAAGAATTTCTTAGCAACTTTAGCAATAATTTAATTGGTTTAACGGGGACACATGAAAATCTTATGCCAATATGGAAAGATTTTTTTGTACATGTAGAGCCGGCAACAAATTCAGAACATCAAAATTATCTAGGTACATCTGAACAATCTGATGAAATAACTAATAAAGAAAAAAATTACATGGTTCAACATACTGCTTTCTATTATATTTTTGATGATAATGATGTATTAAGAAGCATACTTCCCTTTGGTTCTAGTATTGAACAAATGGTTGAAGATTTAAAAAATCTATAACAATGTATAAAATATCAATATTTATTTTTTTTATTTTATTGTCTTGTTCCGAAATAATAGAAACAAATAAATATAGAGAATTGGCATCTGAACAAGCATCAAAAAAAAATTGTGATGCTAATGTTGAGCTTCTTTTAAAACATGAAAAGACTGAATTATGGGCATCTTATCATAACAAAGATAAAAACTTATTATGCGTTTTAACTTGTGTTAACGATGTCTGTATGTTTTCGACAGAGAGAGATTAAGGGTTGTATAAAGCACTAATAATAGTTTTGTTTTTAGTTTCTACAAAAATTGGAGCTGCTCACCAATTTCAAAAAGATCATATTAATATAAATCACCCACACATTAAGTTTGTAATTTCATCAGGCCCTGCAGCTGGATATATGAAAATAGTAAACATGGGTTTCGAGACAGATCGTTTAATTAAAGTTGTTACTGACTTTGCAGATACTGAGTTACATTATTCAAGTGAAGAAAATGGAATAGTTACAATGAGTAAAGTTGATTTTATTGAAATCCCTCCACAAAAAGCTAAATCGCTCAAACCCGGCACGCACCATATAATGTTTTCAAATTTTAGTATTGAATTAACTCATGGAATAAGTTTAGAAGGGTTTTTAGTATTTGAAAATGCAGGCGAGATCAAAGTGCTTTTTGAGGTTGAAACTCAAAAAAGTTTAGATGATCATACAGAACATTAATGAAAACATTTAAAATTGAATATATCACCACACTTTTTTTTCTCACCTTGCTAATTGCTTTAGCTTGGTATTATTTATTCCTCATGGCATCTAATCCAATGGACTCAATGATGCAAAATAAAAATCCAATGACAATGTCAATGGAAACCGCGTCAGAAAATGAAATGTCAATGAACTCGATGTCTAATACAGAAATGACTATGGACTCAATGAATATGAATGAAAAAAACTCATCAATCAATTTTCTTATGATGCCAATGACAGGAAAGTGGACAATAAATGATTTTATCGTGATGTTCGTAATGTGGACCGTCATGATGTTTGCGATGATGCTTCCATCTACATTTATCTTTTTAAATATTTTTAGAATGATGAGATCGAATATGCAAATATCGTCGAATATTATTATTGAGATGATAGTGATTTCATTCACTTATATTTTAATTTGGACAATTTTTTCACTTATTGCATGTACTCTTCAATATATTTTTCACAATAACGGAGTAGTCGATATGATGGGAACATTACAAAACAATATTCTTGCAGGATTATTTCTTGTTGGAGCAGGTGCATTTCAATTTACAAGTTTGAAAGATACATGTCTTGAGAAATGCAGAAACCCCTTATCGTTTCTGATGGCTGGTCCTATTAAAGGATACGGAAATGTTGCCTATGTGGGTCTAAAGCATGGTTTATTTTGCCTAGGGTGTTGCTGGGTTCTTATGCTTCTGCTTTTTGTAAATGGAGTTATGAATTTACTTTGGGTTGTCGCAATAACAATAATTGTATTGGCTGAAAAAATGCTGCCTTACGAGAAACTTAGCTCTAGATTTCTGGGCATTCTTCTTGTAGGTTGGGGGGCGTATTTAATACTTATTTAACTATATGACTGTAAATCCACTAAACTTACATTGGGAAATAAAAGGAAATTTTTTGCTGAATTGTAACTGCGATGTATTTTGCAATTGTCCGATGTCCCTGGGGAGAGCGGTTCCAAATTCACCAAATGGTAAATGCTTTTCATGGTGGGGAATTAATATCGAAGAAGGATACGCAGAAGAAAAGTGGTCTGGATTTAACCCTATCAAAAGAGAGTCTAAAGGAATTATGGATTTAAGTGGTTTAAATGTTGCTATTCTTTTAGAAGTTCCTGGCCCTTTAGGTTCAGGCGGTTGGACAGCAGGATTATATATTGATGAAAAAGCATCTGATGATGCAGCTGATGCGCTCGCAGTTATTTTCTCAGGTCAAGCAGGTGGACAAACAGGTTGGTTTAGACATATGATTGCAAACTTCCTTGGCGTAAAAAGATGTTCTATATCATATAAAGAAACCGACGATGGATGGTCGTTTACAATTCCAGAAATCTTAGATGGTCGAATTGAACATGAGCCAGGAAAAGAGAGAGGCGAAGTAGTAAAAGTATCAAACTTAAAATATTGGGTTGCGCCAGAAATAATTGTTTGTAAAGGATCAAAAAGAAGTAGGATTAGAGATCACGGCCGTAATTGGGATTTCACAGGTGGAAGTGCCGAATATTGTGCTGTTGATTGGGCCGGACCATAATTCATATGAAAAACAAAGCTAAAGTTGTCGTCATTGGTGGCGGTGTAGTTGGAGTTAGTTCGCTTTACCACCTTGCAAAAAAAGGATGGTCTGATGTTGTTTTGTGCGAACGCAAAGAACTTACATCAGGTTCGACGTGGCACGCTGCGGGTTTGATGCCTTTATTCAACATGAGTTACTCTGTTGGTCAAATCCATAAATACTCAGTTAAATTTTATCAAGAACTTGAAAAAGAAACTGGTCAAGATGTTGGCTTTAGGCAAGTAAGTAATATTCGACTTGCTGAAAACCAGGATAGAATGGATGAGTATCGTCAATATGCAGGTGTTGCGGAAACAATAGGTGTTAAAGTCAATTTTTTAACTCCCGAAGAAGTTCAAAAAGTTTGGCCGCTTTGTTCAACTGAGGGCTTAGTGGGTGCTATACAGCACCCTGAGGATGGATACATACAACCCAATGATCTTACGCAAGCTCTAGCAAAAGGAGCAAGAGCGCTTGGAGCTGAAATTTACAGACAAACAGCAGTCATAGGACTTGAACAGTTACCAGATGATAGTTGGATTGTTACAACTGATAAAGGTGAAATCAAATGTGATATTGTTGTTTCATGCTCGGGAAATTTTGTCAGGCAAACCGGAGAAATGGTTGGATTAGATATCCCAGTGATACCTGTTGAGCATCAATATATCGTTACAGAAGCTCATCCTAAAATTCTAGAAAGACAAAAAGAAGGCCTTCCTGAAATGGGTGTACTTAGAGGATCTGACGGCGCATGGTATATGCGTGAGGAAGCTGGTGGATTAATTCTTGGACCATATGAAAATGGTGCACCATGTTGCTATGTCAATGGACCTAGCAAAGACTGTGAGTATGAATTATTCCAAGAAGACTTAGACAGACTTGGCCCCCATATAGAGCATGCCATTCACAGAGTTCCTATTTTTGGAGAAGCAGGAATTAAGAAAGTTTATAATGGTGCTATTTGTTATACTCCAGATGGAAGCCCAATTATCGGTCCAGCATGGGATAGAAAAAATTTATATTTAAATGACGGTCATTCGTTTGGCGTTACAGCTGCTGGTGGTGCAGGCTGGCAGATCGCAGAATGGATTGTTGATGGCGAACCGACTATTGATATGCTCGGGGTTGAACCCAGAAGGTTTGGCGATTACGCATCAAAATCATATTTAATCAAAAAAAATGAAGAGGCTTATGCAAACGTTTTCACAATCCATTATCCTGATGAAGAAAGGCCCGCAGGCCGACCATTAAGACAAGCTCCTTGTTATGATAGGTTGAAAAATTTAGGTGCAGTGTTTGGTCAAAAGTTTGGTTGGGAGCGCGCAAACTGGTTTGCTCCTGAAGGAGTTCCTCAAGAAGACGATTGGTCATTCAGGCGATCAGCATGGTTTGAGCACATTGGAAATGAATGTAAAAATGTAACAGAAAATGTAGGTCTTTTAGATATGACCGCATTTGCAAAATGCAGAATAAGCGGACCAGGAGCAGAAGAATTCCTAGATAATTTAGTTGCTAATAAATTACCAAAAAAGATAGGAAGGACAAATCTCTGTCATGCTTTGAATTCTAAAGGAGGAGTACACTCAGAATTTACAATAATGAGAGAGTCTCATGACAGTTTTTATTGTGTTTCTGCTGGAGCTTGGCAGCGGCTGGACCATGATTGGGTAAAAAAACATATGCCCGATGACAGAAGTGTAAAATTTGAAAATATTACAAATCAAATTGGAGTATTAGTTGTCGCTGGTCCGAAGTCGAGAGAACTTCTTCAAAGAGTATCTGAGGATGATTTCACAAATGAGGGTTTCCCTTGGCTATCTGGTAAAAAAGTAAAAATTGGTGCTGCAGAAACACTTGCAATAAGAGTAAATTTCGTTGGCGAATTAGGATGGGAAATCCACTCACCAATTGAAGTACAAAATCATATATTCGATACATTAATGGATGCAGGAAAAGATCTGGGTTTAAAGCCTTTTGGCATAAGAGCAATGGACTCTTTGAGAATTGAGAAATCATACAAACTAATTGGTACAGAATTATCAATTGAATACGCAGGATATGAGTCAGGAATAGACAGGTTCATTCACCCAAACAAAGGTCAATTCATAGGCAGAGATGCATTAGTTCAGTGGAGAGAAAAAGGTTTTGAAAATTCCTTCGTAACACTTGAAGTTCATGGCGTCAAAGATGCTGATGTGCTTGGCAATAATCCAATATATGCTGATGGCAAAGTTATTGGTCGCGCTACAGGTGGAAATTTTGGCTTTCGAGTTAATAAGTCTCTCGCTTTAGCTATGGTCAATCCAGCTCATTCAGAAGTAGGCACAAAGTTAAAGATCGATATTTTGGGAGATATGTTTGATGTAACGGTAATACCCGAAAGTCCATACGATCCTGATAATCAGAAACTTAGATCTTAGCTACTTGAAAAAGTGTCAGAAGCTTTAAAAGTTTACGAACAGCTCTGTAAAGATAAGCATATTGAACATAATATTAAGCAAAAAGATTTAGTTATTGAATTAGATAAATTTTTGTCAGGTTCGAGCAGAAATTTTATAAAAAAACTATTTCGATATAATTTAAATCAAAAGAAATGCTTTTATTTATACGGGGGAGTGGGCATTGGAAAAACACTCATTATGGATTTATTCTATGATGACGTAAATTTCAAAGAAAAACAAAGAGTCCATTTTCATGAGTTTATGATTGATATACATGATCAGTTACACCAACTCAGAAATGAAAAAAATTCTAGAGATTTTATAATTTCAAAACTTGTAAAAGGTATTAAATCGAAATCAAGTCTCATATTTTTTGATGAATTCCAGGTCACAAATATAGCTGACGCAATGATTCTAGGGCATTTATTTGAGGAGTTCTTTAAAAATAATATTTTAATTGTATTAACTTCTAATTCCAGCCCAGAAGACTTATACAAAGATGGGCTGCAAAGAGAACTTTTTATTCCATTTATTAATTTAATTAAAAATAACTCCTTAATTCATCATCTATCAATAGACATTGACTATAGAACAAGATCTTTAAAAGAAGAAAAGAACTTTTTTTTATCAAATTCACCAGTTAGCAAGCTTAAAATAAATGATATTTTTTCTATCCATTCAAATAAAACTTCAGTAGAGAATAAAGTAATAAGTGTGAAGAAGAGAAATTTTGTTGTTAAGAATTTGTCTAATAGAATAGCTCGTTTTCAATTCAATGAAATTTGTGGAGATGATAGAGGCACTGAAGACTACCTCGAGTTAATTAAATTAATTGATAGATTAATCGTTGAAAATGTTCCAAATTTTGGAAATACAAATTCTAATCTTCAAGAAAGATTTATTAATTTAATTGATGTTCTCTATGATAATAAAATTAAATTATATTTAAGCACAGAAAAAGAAATAAGCGATCTTGGCAGTGCATATCATTTGAAAGATAAATTTAACAGAACCATAAGCAGACTTCTAGAAATGAAATCACAATAATTACAAATGAAAATAGCAGTAATAGGAGCGGGAATAGTTGGTATTTCTTCAGCTAATTGGCTTAAGAAGTACGGTCAAGATGTGACTTTGTATGATATGAATGATCCTGGATCACAAGCAAGTTACGGCAATGCTGGAACTTATGCAAAATATGCAAATATACCAACAAATTCATCATCCTATTTTTATTTATTTCCATATCTATTGCTAAACAAAAACAGCCCCTTATTCATTAGCCTAAAACGATTAAATGAAACATTTCCTTGGATTATTAAATACTTGAGCAATTGCAGAAATGAAAAAGTTAACCACACTGTTCAACATTTAACAACTTTACTGTCACATATGGATGATGGTTATGAAGATCTTTTCAACGAAGCAAATGTAGAAAATTATATTTCAAGAGAGTCTATTATGTATGGATGGTCTACAAAATTATTTTTTAATGCTGCAAAACGAGATTTTTCTAAAAGAAAAGAAACAGGAGTTAAAATAACAACTCTAAGTCGAGATGATATTTCTGATCTTGAACCTAATATTAATAATATCTTTTACAAAGGGGCCTTATTTGAAGGTAGTTATTTTGCGAAAAGTCCGATCAAGGTTAGCGAAGCATTAATGAAACTGTTTATTAAAAAAGGAGGAAAATTCAAAAAAGAGAAAGTTATATCCATCAAAAAAACTGAAACTAGTCAAATAAATATTAAAACAAACTCAGGAGAGACCCTGCACGATAGAGTCGTGATTACATCTGGAGTGTGGTCTAATGATCTGCTTAAGCATATAGGCGACAAAGTGCCACTGGAAGCTGAGAGGGGCTACCATTTGGTCAATCCGGAATTGAAGAATATTGTAAAAAGACCAATATCTTGGCAAGAAAGAGGAACATATTTTACTCCTATGTCTGACGGTCTAAGAACGGGTGGAATTGTTGAATTTGGAGCGTTAAATGAAACAAAAAATGAAAAAGTCCTTAACTTTTTAAACCGAGCATTAAAGGAAGTTTTTCCCTCAGCAGACCTTCCTCAAAAAACATGGGTAGGGTTCAGGCCATCGGTGCCTGACTCTCTTCCAGTGATTGGACAATCTCCAAAAAACCCTTATATTTATTATAATTTTGGTCATCAACATATTGGGTGGTCATTAGGTGGCATATCAGGAAAACTGGTTGCACAACAAATTTGCGCAAACAATACAGATTTAGATTTGTCACCGTATTCTGTAAAGAGGTTTAAGTTATGAAATACTCACTATACAATTTAGTTAAGAATTCATTTTCTTATCATGAGAATTGGGAAAAAGCATGGAGCAGTCCTGATCTTAAACCTGAATATGATGTAGTAATAGTTGGAGGCGGCGGCCATGGATTAGGAACTGCCTATTACCTAGCAAAAGAATTTGGTGTTAAAAATATTGCTGTTCTTGAGAAGGGATGGATTGGTGGGGGTAATACAGGACGTAACACAACCATAATAAGATCTAATTACTTATGGGATGAAAGTGCAGCTCTTTATAATCATGCTGTTAATTTATGGGAAGGCCTTTCTAGTGAGCTTAATTTTAATGTAATGTTTTCACAAAGAGGTTTATTTCACTTAGCGCATTCGGTTCATGACATGCAAGAAATCACAAGGAGAGGTTATTCTAATTATTTAAATGGTATTGACGCTGAAATTCTAAATCAGGATCAAGTCGCAAAAAAAATACCTCATATTAATGTTAATGGCAGGTATCCTGTTTTAGGGGCTTTACTTCAGAGGCGAGCGGGAACAGCTCGTCACGATGCTGTAGCATGGGGGTATGCAAGAGCGGCAGAAAATCTTGGTGTCGATATAATTCAAAACTGTGAGGTTAAAGGAATAGATATTTCAAATGGCAAGGTTGTTGGATTACAAACAACAAAAGGTTCTGTTAAAGTTGATAAAGTTGGCCTCGTACCTGCTGGACACTCCTCAGTATTAGCTAATATGGCAGGTTTTTCTCTTCCAATAAACTCTGTACCCTTACAGGCTTTAGTTAGTGAACCTGTCAAACCAATCTTAGATTGTGTCATCATGTCAAACTCAGTTCATGTTTACGTAAGTCAATCCGATAAAGGTGAACTAGTTGTTGGAGCAGGCTCTGATGCCTACAATTCATATTCTCAGAGAGGATCCTTTGACATGATTGAACATATGATGGCTCCTTTAGTTGAATTATTCCCAATATTCTCAAGACTTAAAATGCTTCGCAGCTGGGGAGGCATTGTAGATGTAACCCCAGATAGAAGTCCAATAATAGGAAAGACCCCTGTAAAAGACTTGTTTATTAACTGCGGTTGGGGAACTGGAGGGTTTAAAGCAACTCCAGGGTCAGCTCATGTATTTGCTGAGACAGTTTTTAGAGGAGAGCCAAATGATATTGCAGCTCCTTTTTCATTAGAAAGACATTTCTCAGGAGCCTTAGTTGATGAAGCTGCAGCGGCAGCAGTTGCTCATTAATAATTTTTTTATGTTTATAATTAATTGTCCATATTGTGGGGAAAGAGATCAGACAGAATTTACATGTCACGGCGAAGCTCACATCGCAAGACCAGATAACCCATCTGAAATAAGTGATGAAGAATGGGGCAGGTATCTTTTTTTTAGAGAAAATCCAAAAGGGACCCATTTTGAAAGATGGACTCACGATCATGGATGTAGACGATGGTTTAATGTAATGAGAGACACTGTCACAGATGAAATAATAAAAACATATAAAATGGGCGAAGCGAAGCCAGTGATATCAAATGAGTAATCAAAATAGGACAATTTACGGCGGCAAAGTAAATAGGGAAAAGCCGATTAACTTTATTTTTAATGGAAAGCATTATGTTGGTTATCAGGGTGATACGCTAGCTTCTGCGTTATTGGCTAACGATGTTCATTTAATTGGTAGAAGTTTTAAGTATCATCGCGCAAGAGGAATATTAACTGCAGGTTCAGAGGAGCCAAATGCAATTGTTCAATTAGGACTTGGAGCACGAACAGAGCCAAATATTCGTGCGACAGAAGTAGAGCTTTATGAAGGACTAGAAGCTTCTAGCCAAAATTGTTGGCCATCAGTTAATTTTGACATAGGAGCAATGAACAACTTTCTATCAAGAATATTCCCTGCAGGTTTTTATTACAAAACATTTAAATGGCCTCCAAGCATGTGGTTATTTTATGAGCATTTCATAAGAAAAGCTGCTGGTTTAGGTCAGTCACCTACAGCAAAAAACCCAGATAGATATGAACAGAAATTTTATTACACTGATATCACTATTGTAGGTGGTGGCATCTCAGGTTTACTCGCAGCTTTGGGCGCAGGTCGTTCTGGCTGTAAAGTCTTACTTATAGATGAAAATCCAGAATTAGGAGGATATCTACTAGATTATAATTTTAGTATCAATGAAAAAGACGGAAAAAAATGGCTGAAAAAAATCATAGATGAATTAAACAGCTTAGCTAATGTTGTAATTCTCAAAAGAACTACCGCAATGGGGTATTATGATTACAACTATTTAACGGCCTTAGAAAAAGTTACTAATCACCATGTAGAATTTTCAAGTACTTTACCGAGAGAGAGATATTGGCGCATACGTTCAAAAAAAGTTATTTTGGCACAAGGAGCTTTTGAAAGACCACTTGTTTTTGCCGACAATGATAGACCCGGTATCATGATGGCGTCTGCAGGTCAAAAGTACCTCTCTAGGTACGGAGTATTACCGGGTAAGTCAGTTGTACTTTTTACTAACAATGACCATGCTTATTTAACGGCTTTTGAATTTGTGGAAAAGGGAGCTAAAGTTACAGTTGTAGATACAAGAGATCTTTTAAATGCAAAAATTAGTGAAAAATGTAAATCATTAAATATTACAGTTTTTAATTCTTATTCAGTTATTAAGACCTATGGTGATAAGAAAGTAAACAAAATTGAAATACAGCAAGTTGACAAAGATCAAAATCAACTAATAGGAGAAGTTGAAGATATTCAAACTGATTGTGTTTTAATGTCTGGCGGTTGGAACCCAGCAGTTCAACTGTTTAGTCAATCAAGAGGTAAATTAAAATACGATCTTAAGATAAATACTTTTGTTCCTGATAAAATCATCGAAAACCAAAAAATAATTGGTTCGAATAACGGTCAGTTTAATCTGCAAGAAAATCTTAATGAATCATTTGAAGCAGGAATAGCAGCAGCTAATGAACTTAATTTCAATAGTGTAGAAAAAGTTAATTGGACTGGAAAAGAAGAGATAGAATTCACACATTCAGATGTTGAGCCGTATATGCTAGGTAAGAAAAAAGTTACAAAAGGATCTAAGCATTTCATTGATTTTCAAAACGATGTAACTGCTGCAGATATTTTTCTAGCGCAAAGAGAGGGTTATATAAGTGTAGAACATACAAAAAGGTATACAACAACTGGAATGGGCACTGACCAAGGAAAAACTTCCAATGTTAATGCATTGGCTTTAATGTCTCATATTCATAATAAACCTGTTGACGAAATAGGACACACAACCTTTAGACCGCCTTATGCTCCTCAGACAATCGGAGCAATAGCTGGAAGAAGTGTTGACAAACTTTTTGATCCTGAACGAAAAACATCAATGCATGAATGGCATGTTGAAAATAAAGCTGTATTTGAGGATGTTGGGCAATGGAAAAGACCATATTATTTTCCACAAAACAAAGAGGATATTCACCAGGCAGTTAAAAGAGAATGTTTAGCAGTAAGGAACAGCCTGGGTATATTAGATGCATCAACTCTTGGAAAGATTGATTTACAAGGGTCTGATGCTGCCAAATTCCTCAATATGATTTACACAAACGCTTGGTCAAAACTTGAAATTGGCTCATGCAGATACGGATTAATGTGCAATGAGCATGGCATGATATTTGATGATGGGGTTACTAGTAGGTTGGGAGAAAATCATTACCACATGACAACAACAACAGGCGGTGCTGCAAGAGTAATGTCCTGGTTGGAAGAATTTCTACAGACAGAATGGATTGATATGAAAGTGTTTTGCACCTCAGTTACTGAACAGTGGGCTGTGCTATCTGTATCGGGACCAAATTCAAGAGACTTTCTAAAAGATTTAACAAATATTGATTTATCAAAAGAAAATTTTCCATTCATGAAATTTAGAGAAGGGGAAGTTTGTGGAGTTAAAGCAAGGATATTTAGAATCAGCTTTACCGGAGAGTTAAGCTTTGAGGTTAATGTACCTGCACGTTATGGACGTTATGTTTGGGAAAAATTTATGGAACACGGAAAAAAATACAATATTACTCCATATGGTACAGAGGCAATGCATGTATTGCGAGCTGAGAAAGGGTTTATAATTGTTGGACAAGATACAGATGGAAGTGTCACGCCAAGTGATATGAATATGGATTGGATCGTTTCAAAGAAGAAAGAAGATTTTCTTGGAAAGAGATCCTTTACAAGACCTGATACCATTAGACATGATAGAAAAAAATTTGTTGGACTTTTAGTTAATGACAAAAAAACAATCCTTCCAGAAGGATCACATATCGTTGAAAAGGCATTAAAACAGCCACCGATGAAAATGTTAGGACATGTTACATCTAGTTATTACAGTCCTACTTTAGGTTATCCAATAGCTCTAGCGATGTTAAAAGATGGCTTTAGTAAAATGGGTGAACAGGTAGTTGTACCACTTATGAATGGTAAGATTATTGAAGCTACTGTGACAGATACAATATTTTACGACAAAGAAGGTAGGAGAAATAATGAGTAATCAACCGCAAATTTTTTCCCCTCTTACACAAAAAGAAAAAATCGCTTCGGATAATATTTCATTGGAGCCAATTGATTTTTTAGGAAAAATTAATTTGAGATTAAAGGAAGATGATGCACAAGCAAGAGATGCAGTAGAAAAATACCTTACATATAGTCTTCCAAAAAGTGCTGGTGAAGCTACTGGAAATAATGAGACTAGAGTTTTGTGGTTAGGACCAAATGAATATTTGTTATTAAGTGAAGATGAAAAAAAAGACAATGTTATCAATGGATTAAGAGAAATACTTTCAGATTTATTTTGCGCACTTACCGATGTATCTGATTATTATTTGACGATGAGGCTTAGTGGCCCAAAAAGTATTGAAGTCTTATCAAAAGCTTGCCCTCTTAATTTTGATCAATATCTCACAAAAGGGAATTCTTGCGCTCAATCATATATAAGTAAGGCAACAGTCCTTATTGACAGATTATCAGATGACCTAGTTTTTGATATATCAGTTAGATGGAGTTTTGCTGATTATTTATGGGATTGGTTAGCGGATTCAAGCAATGAATTTATTTTAAGCGAAAAGTAATTATTGTGAAAGTATCATTATTACTTGCCTTATCTCGATCAGTTTTTAAAAAATGCCCGCAATGCGGAAAAGAAAAAATTTATAAGCAATATTTGAAACTGAAGCCTAATTGCAATAATTGTAATGAAAAGCTATCAATTTATAGAACTGATGATTTTGGTCCTTGGCTTACAATTATTATCGTTGGCCACATCATTGTTCCTCTAGTTTTATATATAGAACAAAACTATACACCTCAGTTATGGTTGCAAGCAATTACATGGATACCAATTACAATACTGACCGTACTCTATATGCTTCCGATATCAAAAAGTATATGCCTGGCTATATTATGGAGCTTAAGGGATAAATAATTATGAGATTATTTTTGATATTCTTATTTTTATTTTATGCTGCATCAGCAAGTGCTGAAAATCTGCCACAAACCCCCACACATCATTTATCGGATGGAACTTATGCAAACACTAATGGAGTACCATATGAAAGTAGTTTTAAAAAACTAATACAATGGAGTTGGGAGAGAAGAAGTAAAGATTTATCAACATTTAAATTTGAAATGGAGAAACCAAATTATAAAGAAATATATAACAATGATAACATTGTTACTACATGGATTGGGCATGAGACTTTTTTATATCAAAACAAGGATATAAATGTACTTACAGATCCACATTTTACTGATCGAGCCTCACCATTAAGTTTTGCTGGACCAAAGAGATATATGCCACCCGGTATGGAAATTGATGATTTACCAAACATTGATGTCGTAACAATTTCTCATAGTCATTATGACCACCTTGATTATAGAAGCGTGAAATTAATCTCGGAAAAATACGAAGATGTACTTTTTTTAGTCCCACTGGGTCTCGAAGAATGGTTCATAAATAAAGGGATAAAAAATGTGAGAGAACTAGATTGGTGGGACTCAATTAAAGTAAGTGATACAGAAATTACTTTTGCTCCTGTGCAACATTGGTCGGCAAGGGGCTTATTTGATAGAAATGTAACTTTATGGGGAGCGTGGCATTTTAAAAACTATTATCACAGCTTTATTCATTTAGGTGATACAGGCTATTCTGATGATTTTAAAGAAATCAGAAAAAGATTAGGGTCAGTTGATTTAGCTGCTATTCCAATCGGTGCTTACGAGCCAAGATGGATCATGGAAGTTTCACACATGAATCCTGAAGAGGCAGTTATGTCTTTCTTAGATTTAGAAGCTTCTAAAGCCATTGGTATGTCTTGGGGAACATTTATTTTAACCGATGAGCCTGTAAGAGAGCCGCCTCAAAAATTAATTGAAGTCGTCTCAAAATACAATATTTCTCAAGATAGATTTTTCACATTAAAGCATGGAGAAACTTACTTGGATAATTGAAGTTTAATTTTTGAAAGTAAGTAAAGAGATAAAAAAGAAATATAAAAGCCTAGTATTAATGAACTTAAAGCTGTTTCAAGCTCTAAAGGCAAGTTCACTTTTTCAAAAGCTAAATTTAGATATTCATTAAATAAAAGAAATAAAACTAATGCTAAAAAGCATGATGTGTAGTGAGCAATTGCACTAGAATTACGAACAAAATTAAATTGTTTGTGGTCAATATCTTTGCCGATAAAGAAACCAATCATTAGACCTCCGATTGCTAATGCTGCTTCATTTCCATGCGCAGTCGGCCATGTAAGATAAAATAAAAGAAAGATTACAACTAATGATAAATATTTTGTAAAGGTACTGAATTCAATATTTCCTCTTTCAATGCTTTTGTAGATAACGTCTGCAATATAAAGAGTAACTAATCCAACAACCAATCCTCCTAAAATATCTCCAATGTCATGAACTCCCAAGTAAACTCGGCTTAGGGGTACTCCAAAGAGAAAAATTATTGAAAGTGATTTCACAAATATATTTTTCACATTTAAGGCTATATAAAGCCAAATCACGACCGCAATTTGAGTGTGACCGCTTGGAAATCCGAATGAAGTTTCAGTTTGAAGCCATGGATCAATATTAAGAGCAAAATCTGGCCTAGGATCTTGGAAAATATCTTTCAGAAATGAATTTATAATTGCGGAAAAGAAAACTATTACAAGAAGTTTGCCAAAAACTTTTCGGTCATAACACCAATAAATAAATGGGATAAACATGAATAAAAAATCTCGATATCCCAACCATGTAAAAAATTCAAATATAGGAGTTAAAAAGGGTGTTCGAATATTGACTACCCAAGTAATGTCATTAAGTAAACTATAAATCATGAATATCTGTTGTATTTGTGGTTTTATTAATTATATATCAAAAAATTATTAATTAGATATTTAAATGAAAGCTATAGGATACAACTCATACGGAGATATTGATAATCTTGAAATTTTAGAGGTTGCTGAGCCAAGACCTAAAAGAACAGAAGTAATTGTGAAAATCGAGGCAGTATCGCTTAATCCAGTTGATATCAAAAAAATGCAAGGTGGGTTTAAGCCTATAACAAATCTGAATAAGTTCCCAATATTTACTGCCTGTGATTTCAGTGGTGAAATTACTGAAATTGGAAGAGATGTAGGAGCTTTTAAAGTTGGTGATAAAGTATTTGGTATGACAGACATATTATTCAATGGAAGTGCCGCAGAAAAAATTAAAATTTCTCAAAAGTTAGTTTCACTTGTACCAAAAAATATCAAGTTACACGAAGCAGCCGCTATTCCTCAAGTAGCAAATACATCGTTGCTAGCATTGCGAAATATTGCCTCAATCCGAAAGGGACACAAAATCCTTATTAATGGTGCATCTGGAGGAGTGGGTTCTTTTGCAATTCAAATGGCTAAAATATATGAAACAGAAATAACTGCAGTAACAAGTGATAGAAATTACGAATGGATTAAAAATGATTTTAATATAGATGACGTAGTTGATTATACAAAAGAAGATATTTTATCTTCATCAAAAAAATATGATATCGTTTTTGACGCAAATGGAAATCTATCTTTTCCTAATGCATCAAAAATCTTGTCAGCTAATGGAATATATGTGACTACAAAAAATAATATCTACAATAATATCGATGTGGCAAAACAACTGTTTCAAAGAAAAAAATCAAGAGTTGTATTATCTGGTAGAACATCAACTGCAAATTTAGATTTATTTAGAATGTGGATTGAAGATGGAAAGATTAAGCCCGTCATCGAAAAAATATTTTCTTTTGATCAATATCTTAATGCTTACAATCATCTCAAAAGTGGGCGCGCAAAAGGCAAAATACTTTTAAATTTTAATTAAAATATGTCTGACATTGAGGTTAAAAATATTATTAATCCTGTTCCTGCCACAGACGGTGCTGGAGTAAAATTAAAAAGAAGTATAGGTGTGGAGCCAAACTATTTTGATCCTTTTTTAATGTTGGACGAATTTGGTTCTGAAGACAGCAAGGATTATATAGCTGGTTTTCCTTCACATCCTCATAGAGGAATAGAGACGGTGACTTATATGCTGGCTGGAGAATTTGAGCATAAAGATAGTACTGGTGGAGAAGGAAGAATGACAGCAGGCGATGTGCAGTGGATGAAAACTGGCAGTGGAATTATTCACTCTGAAATGCCTGCTATGAAGGAGGGTAAGCTTCATGGTTTTCAGTTATGGATTAATATGCCTGCTAGCTTAAAAATGAGTAAGCCTGAATATCATTATATTGATGCCAATGAGATGAGTGTGCATCGCGATGAAGATAAAAAAGTCAAAGTAATTGCTGGAAAATTTGAGAATGCTGAAGGCCCAATCAAAAAGCATAATGTTGAGCCAATATTCTTTGATATTGAACTTAAACAAAATAAACAGTTTAGTTTTTCAATACCAAAATCGCATAACAGTTTTGTTTACTTGGTTGATGGCAGAATAAAAATCGGTAACCTATCTCATGATAATATTGAGGGATCTAAACTAGTATTGTTGACAAATGGCAATAGTTTGAAAGTATCTGCTGAAACCAATGCTAAGTTCCTATTAATCGCAGGTGAACCAATTGGTGAGAGCATTGCTCGCGGCGGACCATTTGTAATGAATACCAAAAGTGAGATCATTCAAGCGATTAATGACTATAATAACGGAACATTTGTAAGATAAGGGAAAATATGAGTATTTATGACATTGAAGTAAAAGACATTGATATGAACTCTATCAAAATGGAAGAATTCAAGGGAAAAACTCTATTAATTGTGAACGTGGCAAGTGCTTGTGGTTTTACGCCGCAATATACTGGCTTACAAAATCTCTATGATAGATATAAAGATAAAGGGTTAGAAATTTTAGCATTTCCTTGTAATCAATTTGGTGCCCAAGAAAAAGGAACGAATGAAGAAATAAAAGATTTTTGTGACACAAAGTATAATGTATCCTTTCGCCTGTTTGATAAGATTGATGTTAATGGAGAGAATGCATCACCTCTTTTTGTTAAGCTTACTGAAGAAGCTGGCAGAGAGATACAGTGGAATTTTACAAAGTTTTTAATCAATAAAGAAGGTGAATTTGTTAGAGGTTTTGGTACACAAAAAAAACCTGAAGAGATTGAAGAGCATATTAAAGCTATTATTTAAAATGTCAGACAGATTAAAAGAAATTTTTGTTAAACCACAAACTTGCTATAAATTTACTGAAAAGGAAGTTGCAAACGACACGCTTAATGAACTTTATAATCTTGTTAAGTGGGGCCCAACTTCGTTTAACTCTAGTCCAATGAGATTAAAGTTTCTTAAAAGCAGTACCTCAAAGAAAAAGTTATCAAAATTAGTGAGTGATGATAATATCAGCAAAGTTATCAACGCACCTGTATGCACAATTATTGGGATGGACATAGAATTTTGGCGTGATCTTCCCAAAAACTATTTACGTGAGGATGCAAAGCAATATTTTGAAAACGATATAACCAAGTCTGAGGTTACAGCTTTTAGAAACTCATCAATTCAAGGAGGTTACTTTATAAAAGCAGCAAATTCCCTCAGTTTATCAGTTGGACCAATGTCTGGCTTCTCAAATGATTTGGTTGATAAAGAATTTTTTAATGGCACAACAATTAAAAGCAATTTTCTATGTAATTTGGGATACGCTGCTGAAGGTGGTTTTTACGAGAGAGCGCCGAGGTATGACTTTTCAGATATTGCTGAAATAATTTAAGCGGCAATCAAATTCAGATAAGTATCTTCTAACTTATTGATATCTCTCACTCTTATTAATTCATTCACTTCTTGTTTAAATTTTTTAGATCCTGGAACTCCAAAACAAAGTGAAAGTAGTGGACTGAGCAATTCGTAAGTAGATACAGTTTCAATATTCATTTTAATATAATCAAAATACTTTTTCACAACATCGGAACTGTTAACTTGAATATTACTTTGACCATAAAAAATATGATCAACGTCTTTTATAAAGAAAGGATTTGCCTGTATTGCTCGACCTACCATCACTCCATCTAAATATTTCAATTGTTCAATACAGTCGTCAATATTTGTCAAACCTCCATTCATTATAAATTTAATGTCAGGAAACTCTTTTTTGATACTGTAAACAAATTCATATTTAAGTTCGGGCAATGTGCGATTTTTTTTAGGATCAAGACCTTTTAGAAAAGCTTTGCGAGCGTGAATAAAAATGATTTTTACATCACTCTCAAGAACTGTAGAGATGAAATTTCTAAAAAAATTATAAGAGTCAAATTCATCAACGCCAATTCTACATTTTAATGAAACGTCCATTGAAGTTTCTTCTCTCATACCACTTAAGCAATCTCTAACCAATTCTGCTTCTTTCATCAAACACGCCCCCATTTTCCCTTGAGAGACTTTTTTAGAGGGGCAGCCAACATTTAAATTGATACCCTGATAATCAAACTTATTTGCTAAACTTGTTGA
The DNA here is from genome assembly GCA_902577765.1 of uncultured Pelagibacteraceae bacterium. Taxonomy (GTDB): domain Bacteria; phylum Pseudomonadota; class Alphaproteobacteria; order Pelagibacterales; family AG-422-B15; genus CACNXQ01. Next base: position 64,140 of record CACHAK010000005.1, read on the forward strand.
ATATTTTAATAAGCTTATATCAGAACCGCCAACTTGCAGGATGACAGGTTTTTCGATATTTTCTTTTCTAAGAAGTTTTTTGTAATCGCCTCTGTGTAAAGCCTGACTAGCAATCATTTCAGTAAATAAAACAGCTTCTTTTGAAATAAGTCGGTACATGTACCTTGCGCTTGGAGTTGTCACTCCCATCATTGGTGCTACGGAAAAGCGATAGTTAACGTTCAAATTATTCATAATTTAGTTTTTGCCTAACAGTTATAAGTACTCCGCTACTCACAATACAAAGAATTCCAAAGCACACTATTATGCTTGGAATATCTCTAAAAAATAAGACGCTTATTAGCATATTACTGACGATTTCAAAATAGTGAAATGGAGCTAAAATGCTTGCTTCAGCATTTTGATAAGCTTTTATAAATATAAAATGCACCAGAATCACAACTAAACCAATTGAGCCCATCAAAATAATCTGACTAAAATTAGGATCACTGTTCCAATAAAAAGGAAGAAAGATAGTCATTATTAGTGCCCCAGGAATAGCGGTATAACATAAGCTAACCCATGGATCAGAAGTAAAGTTTACGCGGCGTGTGTAAACAAGATACATTGCATAAAAGAAGCCTGAAAATAAGGCAAATAAAGAATAATAATTAAACTCACTAAACCCTGGCTGTATTACTAAAAGAGTTCCAAAAAAACCAAAAAATGTACAAAAGATCTTTAGCGAATTTAATTTTTCTCCCAAAATAAATAAGGACATGAATACCACCACAATGGGAGCAATGAGCATTATGCTTAATGCATTTGCTAGAGGGATTTGTGAAATTGATGCATAAAAGAATGCCGTCGCAAGAAATATAAAAGTACCTCTGATTAATTGATGCTTTGTTGATTGATTAACAAATTCTTTTTTTCCTTTTAAAAAATAAACAAGTGGCACTAACAAAATAAAATGGCTGAAAAAACGCCCCCAAATTATTTCAAGTATACCAATGTCCTCGCTTAAGTACTTAGCAAGCGCATCATATAAAGGAGCTATTAATAGTCCAAGGCATAACAAAGATACGCCCAAAACAACGTTCTGCTCTTTTAGCATGGTTTATTTATTTAGTTCACGCATGGCCTGATCAATTCCCTCAATTGTGAGAGGAAACATTCGATCAGAAAAGATCTGCTTTATGATGGAAGTTGATGCAATTCTATCCCAATATCGCTCAGGTATTGGATTAAGCCAAATCGCATTTTCGTATACGTTTAACATTCTAGTTAGCCAAGTCTCACCAGACTCTTCATTCCAGAACTCTACACTTCCACCTGGATATGTAATTTCATACGGACTCATTTCAGCATCACCAACAAATATTATTTTGTAATCAGATGGATATGTGTGCAAAACATCCCATGTCTTAACGTTATCATTGTATCTACGGTTATTATCTTTCCAAACCGCATCATATAAGCAATTGTGGTAGTAGAAATATTCCATATGCTTAAACTCTGTTCTTGCTGCAGAAAATAGCTCCTCACAGATTTTAACATGTGCATCCATTGATCCGCCTACATCAAAAAAAAGTAATACTTTTATTTTATTTCTTCGCTCAGGCATCATTTTAACATCGATGTACCCCTTATGGGCAGTAGACTTAATTGTATTATCTAAATCTAACTCAGTTTCAGCACCTTCACGCGCAAACTTTCTCAACCTTCTGAGGGCAATTTTTATATTTCGAGTACCAAGCTCTACGTCACCATCTAAGTTACTAAATTCTCTTTTGTCCCAAACTTTTACTGCCTTTTTATTTCTTCCTTCTTTCTGACCAATTCTTATTCCTTCAGGGTTATAGCCGTATGCTCCAAATGGAGATGTTCCGCCTGTCCCTATCCATTTGCTTCCACCTTGGTGCCTTTTTTTTTGTTCTTCTAACCTCTGTTTGAGTGTTTCCATTAACTTGTCCCAGCCACCCAAAGATTCAATCATCTTTTTTTCTTCATCAGTCAAATACTTTTGTCCCATTAGTTTTAACCATTCTTCTGGTATTTCTTTAGTTGTTTCACTTTCTGGGTTTTCAAGCCCTTTGAACGAGTGGCCAAAAACACGATCAAATTTATCTAAATATCTCTCATCTTTGACTAATGCCGAGCGGCTTAAATAATAAAAGTCGTTAACATTAAACGAGTCAACAACTCGCTTATTCATTGCTTCCATCAACATCAAGTATTCTTTTAATGATACGGGTAAGCTCGCTTGCTTGAGGTCAAAAAAGAAGTTAATAAACATAAAATATTATTTTATAGAGATCCTAACTCTACTCAACATTCTCTTTTTCTCTACGAGATATGAAAGCTAAACGCTCAAATAAATGAACATCTTGTTCATTCTTTAATAGAGCTCCATGAAGAGGCGGTATTAGTTTTTTTGGGTCCTTTTCTCTAAGGATTTTGGCATCTACATCATCCGTCATAAGCAACTTTAACCAATCAATTAGTTCAGAGGTAGATGGCTTCTTTTTAATTCCTGGGACTTCTCTGATATCGTAAAATATTTTGAATGCTTCTTGAATTAAATCTTTTTTTATTTCTGGATAATGTACTTCAACAATCTCTTCCATCGTATTAGGATCGGGAAACTTTATATAATGAAAAAAACACCTTCTAAGAAACGCATCAGGTAATTCCTTTTCATTATTTGATGTTATGATAACTATTGGTCTATTTTGCGCTTTAATTGTCTCACCAGTTTCGTAAACAAAAAATTCCATTTTATCTAGTTCTAGTAGCAGATCGTTTGGAAATTCAATATCAGCCTTGTCAATTTCATCAATTAATAGGACCGGCCTTTTATCGCTTTCAAAAGCATTCCATAACTTACCTTTGCTAATATAATTTTTGATATCCTTAACTTTTTCATCTCCAAGCTGCGAATCACGCAATCTTGTAACAGCGTCATATTCATAGAGTCCCTGTTGAGCTTTAGTTGTGGACTTAATATGCCAAGTGATTATTTCAGCACCTAGAGATTTTGCTACTTCATGAGCTAGCATTGTTTTACCTGTGCCTGGCTCACCTTTAACTATTATTGGTCTTTCAAGAGTAATAGCAGCATTTACCGCTACTTTAAGATCCTCTGTTGCAATATAAGAGCTGGTTCCTTCAAACTTCATATTATTAAGATTAATTTCAGAGAAACATATTATATTTCAGTTATTTATCAATCATAAAAATTGTAATGATCCGTTGACTTAAATAATAAAAACCACTAAAAGCACCAAACTGTTTTTAATCTTAATTCTCAAGGAGTAAATATGGTCAAACTTCCAAAAACCTACAAGCCAACAAAATCTGAAAAATTCATGAATGCAAAGCAAAAAGAATATTTTAGAGCCAAGCTTAAAAATTGGAAGAATGAGATATTTAGAGAAAGTAGAGAAACGGTTGAAAACTTGCAGGAGTCAATAGCTCCAGCCGATATGTCTGATCGAGCAACTCAAGAATCTGAGAAAACCCTTGAGTTAAAGTCTCGGGATAGGCAACGTAAATTAATCGCCAAGATAGATGCTGCGCTTGCAAGGATAGAAAATGGAAGCTATGGCTATTGTGAAGTTACTGGAGAACCTATAAATATCGAAAGATTGGACGCTAGGCCAGTTACTACTCTCAGTATTGAAGCTCAAGAAATGCATGAAAGAGACGAAAAACTTCACTCTGACGACTAAATAGTTATTAACATCGAAAATCAGCCAATTTTAGATATATATTTAAGTTAATCTAATTGAGTTATATCATTAGATTTAGAATCACCTGTTGATAAAAACTATAAAATTTAAGAACATTAATTGAACAAATTATATTTTATCGTTATTTAACAATAGTTTATAAGGTATTGTAAAATGAGAACAAAATGTGTACAAATGAAATATATATTAAAACTAAGTTTGGAGAAAGCATATGACAAAAGCAAATTTAAAAGTGGTAGACGATAAAAAGATGGATAATTCAGAAAAAGCAAAAGCTCTAGATGTAGCAATGTCACAAATTGAGCAAACTTACGGAAAAGGCTCAATTATGAAACTTGGTCAAAGGACCGTTATGGATGTTGAGGCCATTTCAACTGGGTCGTTATCTTTAGATGTAGCTTTAGGCATAGGTGGACTACCAAAAGGTAGAATAGTAGAAATTTATGGACCAGAATCATCAGGTAAAACAACTCTTGCATTACATGTTATTGCTGAAGCGCAGAAAAAAGGTGAAAATTGCGCGTTTATTGATGCTGAGCATGCATTGGATCCTGCTTACGCAAAAAAACTTGGTGTAAACATTGATGAACTTATCATTTCACAGCCAGATACAGGTGAACAAGCTCTTGAAATAACTGACTCACTTGTTAGATCGAAAGCAATATCAGTTCTAGTTGTTGATTCAGTTGCAGCATTAACTCCTAAAGCAGAAATTGAGGGTGAAATGGGAGATGCACACATGGGCCTTCAAGCAAGATTAATGAGTCAAGCATTAAGAAAACTTACAGGCTCCGTCTCTAAATCTAATTGTATGGTAATATTCATCAATCAAATTCGAATGAAAATTGGCGTGATGTTTGGTAGCCCTGAAACTACAGCTGGAGGTAATGCTTTAAAGTTTTACTCATCATGTAGATTAGACATTAGAAGGATTGGAGCAATAAAAGATAAAGACGAAATCATTGGAAACCAAACTAGAGTAAAAGTTGTAAAAAATAAAGTTGCCCCGCCGTTCCGCGTAGTGGAATTTGACATTATGTATGGTGAAGGAATTTCAAAATTGGGTGAGCTTATTGATTTGGGTGTTAAAGTCGGCACCATTGAAAAATCTGGGGCATGGTTTTCTTATAAAGGAAATAAGATTGGACAAGGACGAGAAAACTCCAAGATTTTTTTAAAGGATAATCCTGCAGTAGCTAATGAAATTGAATCAATAATTAGAGGGCAATCTGAGGAAATACCTGAGCAAATTGGAGAAAACGAAGAAGTCAAAGATACTCCAGAAGAATAAGAAATTCATATAAATTGATCATAGCAAAAAGGCGCATAAAGCGTCTTTTTGCGTTTTAGGCATCTCGATGTTATACCTTAACTATGAAGATTAATAGTTTAAGGGACTCATTCATATCTTACTTTGTTAAAAATGGACATAAACATGTTCATTCAAGTCCTCTTGTACCTCAAAATGATCCTACTCTGATGTTCGCTAATTCAGGAATGGTTCAATTTAAAAATGTATTCACAGGATTAGAGAAAACAGATTTCAACCGTGCCGTAACGGCTCAGAAATGCATTAGGGCAGGTGGAAAACACAATGATTTAGAAAATGTAGGCTATACTTTAAGGCATCACACTTTTTTTGAAATGTTGGGTAATTTCTCATTTGGAGATTATTTTAAAGATGATGCGATAGATTACGCATGGAGATTTATCACTTCTGAACTAGGAATAAATAAAGATAAGCTTTGTGTAACTATTTATCACGATGATGAGCAGGCTTACAATGCTTGGAAGAAGATTACCGGTTTCAGTGATGATAAAATAATAAGAATTTCTACAAAAGATAACTTCTGGTCAATGGGAGAAACAGGGCCATGCGGACCTTGCTCGGAAATATTTTATGATCATGGTGAAAATTATATTGGTAAACCACCTAGTGAAGCTGATGAAACGGGGGATCGATTTGTAGAAATATGGAATCTCGTTTTTATGCAGTATGAGCAAGTCGATTCAGAAAATCGTATTGATTTACCACGACCCTCAATAGATACAGGTATGGGCATTGAGAGAATAGCCGCAGTTATGCAAGGCACTAATGATAATTATCAAGTTGATAGTATATTAGAAATTATTAGCCATTCTAAAGAATTAACTAAAAATGATGACGAAAATTTAATATCAAGCCATAGAGTAATAGCTGATCATCTCAGATCTTCATGTTTTTTAATTGCTGACGGCGTCCTTCCATCCAATGAAGGCAGAGGTTATGTCTTAAGGAGAATCATGAGGAGGGCAATGAGACACGTACACATTCTGAATTACGATGATTTACTGATGCACAAACTTGCACCAACACTAATTTCAAATATGAAAATGTCCTATCCTGAGCTTGAAAGAGCAGAGTCTCTAATAAATGAAACATTGAAATATGAAGAACAAAGGTTCAGAGATTTATTGTCCAGAGGAATTAAGCAACTGGATACAATGATCGATAATTTGAATGGAAAAACTATTCTAACTGGGCAGTCAGCTTTTAAGTTGTATGACACATATGGCTTTCCAATTGATTTAACGCAAGATATTTTGAGAAATAAGAAAATTAAAGTGGATATTGATGATTTTAGAAAATGTCTAGAAGATCAAAAAGAAAAAGCAAGAAGCAATTGGACTGGATCTGGTGGCAAAGCTACGGATAAAATTTGGTTTGAGTTAAATAAAAGTTTATCCCCTACAGAGTTTTTAGGCTACACATCTGAAAAAACAGAAGGAAGTATTATTTCTATAATAAAAGAAGGTGTTTTAGTTGATAGTATACATAGCGGTGACAACGGATCACTAATACTCAATCAAACGGTTTTTTATGCTGAATCTGGTGGACAAATTGGTGACACAGGAACAATACAAGCCGATAATTTTGAATTTGAAGTTTCAGACACACAAAAAAAAGGAAATCTATTTGTGCATCACGGTAAAGTAATTAAAGGAGATATCAATAAAGGTACAGGTGTACATTTATCAATTAATTCAGCTAGAAGGAGCTCATGTAAGACTTATCATTCTGCAACGCATATTTTACATCAAGCATTAAGAGAAGTTCTGGGAGATCATGTGACGCAGAAAGGCTCTTTAGTTTCCTTTGACAAATTAAGATTTGATTTCAGTCATCATAAACCACTAACAGAAAGTGAGATATCAAAAATAGAACAGATTTCAAATACAGTTATTGAGGAAGGATCAGATGTTGAAACTCAAATTATGACACCAGATGATGCTGTAAATGCTGGAGCACTTGCTCTGTTTGGAGAGAAATATTCTGATGAGGTAAGAGTGTTAAAAATAGGAAAGATGGGAAATAAAACTTTCAGCATTGAATTATGTGGCGGTACACATGTTGAGAACACAAGTCAAATTGGGAAATTAAAAATAGTTAATGAGTCTTCAGTTGCTTCAGGAGTTAGAAGGATAGAAGCTCTGCGCGGTGAAGACCTGAAAGTTTATCAAATGAATATAGCTGCAGAGAATAAGAAAATAGAAGAAAAAAAATTAATTTCCGAAAAAGATAAATCAAAATCAAAAGAGGAAGTTAATAATTTAATCAAAGAAGTTAATGACGAAATTTCAAATAATAAAAACACCATCATTATCTTTTGTGATAATTCTAAAAGCTCTGCGTTAAGACCTGTAATTGATAATGCTAAAAGAAAATTCAAAAATGGTGGTATTATTGTTTTAGGTTCAAAAAAAGATAATAAAATCAGCTACCTAGTTGGTGTAACAGACAACCTCACAAAGGTCATTGGCGCAGATGATATTGCTTTGTACGCTTCTTCAGTTTCTAATGGAAAAGGAGGAGGTGGCAGAAAAGATTTTGCTCAGTCCGGTGGCGATTTAATTGATGAAACTGACCAAAAAAATAAAATACTGAAATTTATTACTGATAAGTTGGATTAAGCGCTTTATCTAAATTTCGTTCAATTATCTCAAGAAAGTCTTCAGTACTGTGCCAATCTTGCTCATGGGGCATAAGGAGCGCTAAATCCTTTGTCATTGACCCACGTTCAACTGTTTTTACACAGACTTTCTCAAGAGTATCAGCAAACTGAATTAGTTCATCATTATCATCAAGTTTTCCCCTGTACTTTAGACCTCTTGACCATGCAAAAATTGACGCTATAGGATTTGTAGATGTTTGTTTTCCTTCTTGATGAAGTCTATAGTGCCTCGTTACAGTTCCGTGAGCAGCTTCAGCCTCAATTGTTTTTCCATCAGGTGTCATCAACACGCTTGTCATTAATCCAAGAGAGCCAAAACCTTGAGCAACAGTATCTGATTGAACATCTCCATCATAATTCTTACATGCCCAAACAAATTTACCATTCCATTTTAATGCAGATGCGACCATGTCATCAATTAATCTATGTTCATAATCAAGTTCCAAAGATTTGAATTGATCAGCAAATTCTTTATCATAAATTTCCTGAAATAAATCTTTAAATCGTCCATCATATTTTTTGAGAATAGTATTTTTTGTCGATAAATAGACTGGCCACTCTCTCATAAGAGCGTAATTCATACACGATCTAGCAAAATCACGTATGGATTCATCGGTATTGTACATTGCCATTGCAACGCCACTAGATTGAAACTCATAAACCTCTTTTTCAATCGGTTCTTGGTTGGGGTCATCAGGCGTCCATTTAATACTTAATTTTCCTTTACCAGGAACTTTAAAATCTGTCGCTCTATATTGATCGCCAAATGCGTGTCGTCCTACTACAATTGGATCTGTCCAACCGGGTACAAGCCTTGGAACATTTTCGCAAACTATTGGCTCTCTAAAAACTGTACCACCAAGGATATTTCTTATTGTTCCGTTTGGGGACCGCCACATTTCTTTTAGCTTAAATTCCTTTACCCTATCTTCATCTGGTGTGATAGTTGCGCATTTAACTCCTACACCGTATTTTTTTATTGCATTAGCTGAGTCTACAGTAACTTTATCATTAGTTTTATCTCTGTTCTCTACGCCTAGATCATAATAGTCTAGTTCTATATCAAGGTAGGGAAGTATTAATTTATCCTTAATGAATTGCCATATAATTCTTGTCATTTCATCACCATCAATTTCGACGAGTGGTGTTTTTACTTTAATTTTACCCATTGTTTTCTAATAGTTTCGTGAGATCATCATAATTGTTGATTACTTTATATGCTTCTTTCATATTTTCGCCAGCAAAATCCTCATCTATTAGTCGATCTATAAGACTAAGAAGTTCATTCCAAAAATTATTTAGATTATAAATATAAATAGGTTTTCTATGCAGTCGAAGCTGTTTCCAAGAGTAAACTTCAAAGAATTCTTCTAAAGTTCCTATTCCTCCGGGAAAAATGATAAAACAGTCAGCTTGATTAAACATTTCCATTTTTCTTTGATGCATTGTTTTGACTATTTTAAGATTATTGAGACTCTTATTTTTCTTTTCTATATCAATTAAGTGTTCAGTAATTACACCATATACATCCCCTCCGTTATCAAGTGCGCTGTTAGCTAATATTCCCATCAAACCCATATTTCCACCGCCATAAATAAGTTTAATTTTATGTTTTGCTAAAAGTGATCCAACTTTCTCAGCTTCATTTTTATAAATGCTGCTTACGTGATTTGAGGAACCACAGTAAATAGCTACAGACTTTATCAATCTATTAAGACCTTATCATTTAGAATTTTTGATTTATTATAAAATATATTACTTAGACTTTTAGGCAAAGCAAGAAGGGCCGGAGTAACAAATAATGTAGCAAATGATGCAAATCCGATGCCCCATATAAGTGACCAAGCAAGCAGTACAAAGAAATATGTTTCTTCACTTTTATATGCAATTGTTCTATCAAAAATATCTAAACTTATTTGAAGTGCGGATGGCAGCAATCCTGTGATGGTTGTAATAGTAGTTAAAAAAATTGGCCGAATTCTGTTTTTGCATGCAATTAAAATAGCATCATAGATATTATTATCATTCTTGCTAAGTTCTTTACGATAACTGTCAATTAAAATAATGTTATTATTTACTACAATTCCCATGCAAGCTACAATCCCAAGTCCTGAAAACACAATACTAAATTTTAATCCAAGTAATAGAGTTCCGAGTAAGATTCCTCCAATTGACAGAATTACAGAAAACAAAATTATAAAGGTATGATAAAAGCTATTAAATAGAGTGATCAGTACAATAAAAATAGCAACCAAAGCACCTAAAAATGCTATTATTAAAAAACTCATTGAGCTAGCTGAGTCCTCTGCTTCACCCGCGAACTTTATAAATACATTTGAAGGCAAATTTAATTCATTTACCCAATTTGCCAGATCCTGTTTTACGGCTGATGCGTTTAATTCCTCCTTTATATTTGCGTCAATTACAAGGGTTCTCATTCCTTGTTGTTTTCCAATTGTAAAAATTTTTTCTCTTTTTTGTTTATCTACAAAGTTAGAAAGAGGAACCAGTCCTTGAGATGTAGAAATATTTGTTCGCTCAATTGAGGAGAATGTTTTTTCATCAGAGGGCAGATAAATTTTTACAGGTATTCTCTCCTCAGCATTGTCTGGAATAATGTTACCTATTGTTAGACCTGAAGTAGCAATTTTGATACTGTCTCCGATGGTATTTTTTGATAGGTCATATTTTTTTGTTTCATTTGAATCAATATTATAAATCCACTCAATACCCGTAATTGGATTTTTGATATTTTGGTCAGTATAAGAGTCATCTTTCAGTAATTTTTGAAGTACAATTTCAGCAAATTGTCGAATTTTTGTAGAATCTGATGACTGTACTTCAATAGTAAGATCTTTGGCCCATTGCGATCCACTATAATCATTTGCACTAACAGAAATATTTAAGCCTTGTATTACTGACAACCTTTCTTCAAGGTCCTTAATAACTAAATCAGTATCTGGTCTGTCTTTGAAATCAATTAAATCTACCCAAATATCCGCAACCATGTCGGTCGGATTATTATCAAATAACCAGATTCTATCTCTGTAGATTGTATTTCCATAAAAATTTTTGATATGAGGATGTCCGACGATTACAGCAATTGTTTCCTCTAAATAACCTTTAGACTCAGCTGGCGATAAATTGCCTTTCGCCAAAATCTCGATTTCAAGACTGTTTGCTTTATCTTCAGCAAAAAAAACATATTCAGTATTTGACTTTATTGTCCCGTATACAATTGCAAAAAATATTAAGATACCAAAAAGAGAAACTTTTATAGGATTAAAAATTATGTAGTTAACAACCATGCCATAATATGTATATAACAAACTATCGTAAGGATCTTTTTTGGTCGCCATTCCTGCAGTCTTCATTCCAAAAGATGACCCAAGTACAGGAATTATAATCATTGTAACAAAGAAAGAGCATAATAAAACCACTAGAACAGTTCTTGGTATTACTCGTATCCACACACCAAAAAAATCTGGCCAAAATGCTAATGGTAAGAATGCTAAAACAGTTGTGAGTGTTGACGCAAATATTGGATAAAACATATCATGTGCTGCATTAAGATAAGAAACAGATCTTCTAATTCCCTTTTCTTGTTCTCTTCTTGCATACTCTGTAATTACAATTGGACCATCAACAAGCAGACCCACAGATAATACAAGGCCCATTATGCTCATTAAATTATAGGACATGCCCATAAAATTAAGTATTGTTATTGATAGTAAGTAAGTTGTGGGTATTGAAATGCCAACGAGAAGTCCTACGCGCCACCCTAGAATAGCTACTATAATAGTCATTACAATGATAACGGCAGTTATTACTGTATTCTCAGACGCTGAGATTCTATCATTGATGTCCTTAGATTCGTCAGCTATTAGAACAGCAGATGCAATAGGGCTAATAGTTCCATCTAACTCTGCAAGTTTCTTCTTTATGCTCTCATAAAGCGTAATTGTGCTTGAATTTTCTTTTTTGTTTATTTGTAGTAAAATACCCGGGTTACCATTTATGTTGACGTAGTCCTTATTTTTATCAAATGTTTGTTTTACGTTTGCAATATCACTTAAATAGATTGTCTTATTTGTTGAGGATTTTATAGGTAATCTCCTAAGCTCTGTTGCTGATTTATATAAAGATTTGATTTTTACAGAGTAGTCTGAATTGTTATTTGTAATTTTTCCTGCAGAGATAAGGTTGTTATATTTTCGAAAAGAATTTAGTACATCATTTATTCCTAGGCCGTATTTTTCCATGGCGGATGCATTGATATTTATGTCTATTATCTCTTCTTTCTTTCCCTTAAATTCAATATCTGTAACATCATATAACTTTTCAAATTCATCTTCATATTTTTCAGCCACTTTAACTAATTCTCGATAGCCCATGTCACCATGAATACCAACTAGTACAAATTGATAGTTTGATGATTTATGTTCAACTACTTCTCGAAGATCATAACCCTGAGGAAGCTCTTCGATATTGAGAATTTTATTTCTTACTTCTTTTGCAATATTTGGAATTTCAGTATTTAATTCAAAAGCAACAAGAAATGATACAAGTCCATCTTTCGTAATAGAAATAACTTCTTTAGAATCTTTCATAGTCATCATTTCTTTTTCAATTGGAGTTGTAATTAATCTTTCCACATCTGTTGAAGATGCTCCGTCGTAATAAATAATTACTGATACCGATTTCAGGTCTACGTTAGGCCATTCATGTCTTGGAAAACTGGTATAAGATAAGATACCAACTAAAAATATCCCTACCAAAATAGTATTAATAGTTTTTTTTCTAAGAAAAATTGTATCAAGTATTTTTTTTAGCATTTATGCAAAGGATGGTTTTCTATACTTGCTAATAATTTCTTTAATATGATCTGGTAGAACTAAAAGACAAGGAGTTAGTACTAGTGTTAAAATTGCTGAGAAAGAAATACCATAAATGATGCATTGCGCCAATGGAGCCCAAGATGTTGAAGCGTTTGAGTCATAGGCAATCTCTCTTGCAATGGGATCAATGGAGTAGTTGAGTGCTAAAGGGATTAAGCCTAACATTGTTGTTAATGATGTCAGAAAGATAGGACGCAATCTTTGTGCGCATGCCTTAATTATTCTAGTTCTTACATCCTCATTGGACTTCGAGGAAATAACATTAAAGCTATCAATGAGTATTATATTGTTATTTACCACTATTCCTGCCAAAGATACAATTCCAATGCCAGTTAAAAGTGCACTAAACACTTGATCAAATATAAGTAAGCCTAACATAACTCCAGCTGTACTTAGTACGACTGCACTTAAAATTATTGTCATCTGATAAAAATTATTAAATTGAGTAACCAGCAATGCAGCCATTAACATAATTGATATAATAAATGCCTGCGTAACAAAATTAAGGGAATTCACCTGTTCTTCGTTATCACCCCCAAATTCGATATCAATATTTGCGGGAATACTTTGGTCTTTGATCCATGTTTCAAATAGCTTTAATCTTGACTCAGGTGTAAATCCTGAAGACACATCTGCTTTAATTATTGTGACATGCTTTGAATCAAATTTTCTTACATAATTTACTTTTTGTTGAGGTTTTTTTTCAACAAAATTTGAAATAGGAACCAAGCCAGATTCTGTATTTATTAAAATATTATCAAGCTCATCAATATACCTCTCTTTTTTTGGATACCTTAAGACAATATCTAATTCTTCATCAATATCTTTTGGTCTATAAGAACCTATAGTAAGTCCGCTAGTAATAAGGCCAATAGAATTTCCAATTGTAGGTATATCAGCCCCAAATTTAGCAGCTTTAGGTTTATCAACAAAAAGTTCCCATTCAACTCCGGGAACAGGAAGAGTACTTTCTAGGTTAACAATTCCATCTATTTCACTCAAATAATTTTTTATCTCTTGAGCAACATTCATTGTGGAGTCTCTACTTGGCCCAAGAACCCTTATTTCGATATCTTTACCAGTGGGAGGTCCGCCTTCTTGTGCTTTGATTTCAGTTTTAATACCTGGTATTTTATCCAATTCTTTTCTCATATTTTCAATTACAACTCTCCCATTCTCCCTCTCTTTTCTGTCAGTAAATTCAAAGAAAAATGATGCGATCGTATCATCAGAACTGCTTCCACCAGTTCTAAAATTATTGAATCTTCCAGTTTGTAAAAATAAATTCTTTATTCCTTTTGTATTGTATACAATTTCCTCAACAGATTCTGAGAGTTCATCAATTTGTTCAATTGTAAGATTCCCACGAGCTTGTATTTTACCGTAGCCTGCGAATGGATCACTCTGGGAAACTAAAACAACACCATTACCTACTGATGAATAAGTTGAAATAACAATAAACGAAAATGCAATAATCGATCCGCTGATTAATAATGGTCTTTTAAGAACTATGCTTAAAAAATTTATATACTTACCAACAACCCCTTCAACTTTAGTAAGGTCATATGTATGTTCAGAACTAATTGATTGCACGGTTTTTTTGCTCATCTCCGAAGCTTTTCCAAATATACTTCCGATTACAGGCACAATCATAAGGCTGTAAATTAAAGCAACTGTTAATATAATAAATATCGTAATAGGGAGGACTCTCATGAACTGTCCACTTACGCCGGGCCAAAAAAATAGGGGTATAAAAACAGCTAATGTTGTCGCTGCTGATGCCGTAACGGGCCAGAACATTCTTTTTGCAGCATAGATAAAAGCAGTCTTTTTATCATATCCTTCTACCATCTTTCTGTCAGCTAATTCCACAACGACGATTGAGCCGTCTATTAACATTCCTAAGGCCACAAGCATGCCAAAAATAACCATGAAATTATATGTAAACCCAAGAGCGTATAAAATGAAAATTGCAATAATGATTGATACTGGAATACCGGAGCCAACTATTAAAGATGATCTAATTCCAAATGTAATCATAGCTACGATTAGAACAAACATCGTAGCCATTATAATGTTTCCTTGAAGTGAATTGACCTGCTCAAGCATTGTATCCTTGGTGTTCAATACATAGCCTAGGCGAATATCTGAAGAAATCTTAGATTGATATTTTTCTACAATGTTTTCTACCTTGTTAATCGTACTTATTAGGTTTGCCCCACGGGCTTTTTTAACTCCTAAGCAAATACTTTGATTTTGATTTATGCTTGCAAAAAAGGTTCGCTCTTTGAAATTTCTTTTCACTTCAGAAATATCTGACAACAATACAACGCCATTAGAACTAGATCTTATTGGTATTGAATTGATCTCGCTTTCGTCCTCAAATAAGCCTGGCACATCTACCGAGAATTGTCCTTGTCCGGTTTCTATCTCACCTGCCATGACAGCTTGATTGTTGTTGTTAATTGCTCTGATTATTTCATAGAGGGAAATGTTATAGTTTTCAATTTGGTTACGATTAAGTATGGCTTCTAATTGTTCATCTCTGTTTCCAATCAGATCTACCTCAAATATTTCAGGAAGAAGCTCTATTTCATTTTTAATATCTCGCATGATATTAAGAAGATCTCTTTCCTGTGCAATATCTGATGAAATTGCAACAATAATTGATGGATCATCAGACAACGATACTTCTCTGACAATTGGTTCCTTGGCGTCATCAGGAAATTTAGATTTAGCTTCGTTAACAGCGTCTCTGACACTGTCTAAAGATTTTGACATCGTCTCGGCTGCTTCAAATTCTACAACTGCTGCAGCGTAACCTTCGAAGCCAAAAGCTTGAAGTTTTTTTACACCTTCTATTGACCTTAATTCTTCCTCTAATGGACGGACTAGCAATCTCTCGGAATCAGATGGTGACACGCCTGGAAGACCAACTCCTGCATATACAACGGGAATAGTAATGTCAGGCTCAGCTTCTACAGGAATATTAATCCGACCAAAAATACCAGCAACTATAAGAACTAACAGAAATGCAAGAGCCGTTCTTTTTCTATCTACAAAAAACTCAATCATTTAATAGTTAATATCTTGTCCTTCAATCACATATTCTTGACCGACTGTGATAATTTTAGTTTTTTTAGGCAAGCCCTCCACCCATAGTCCTTCTGGAGTATCTTCAATTATTGAAATACTTTTAAACGAAGCCTTATTATCAACTGCGATTTTTACACCTAGTTCTCCACTATCATCTAGTGATAATAAATAAGAAGGAATTAAATGTGCAGAGGTTTCGCGAATAGGCACCTTTATTTCTGCTGTCAGTCCCTCCCTAATTTCACCATCTACATTAGATATTTCAGCTTCCACTGCGTAAGTTCTTGTCATAGGTGAAGCACTCTTACTTACAAATTTAATTTGGCCATTCAAACTTTTGTCATTTAAAAGCTCTATCTCAACCTTTGAACCTTTTTTAATTTTACTTACCTCTTTTTCTGTTACCTCACCAATAACCTTCATTGGATCTAATTGAATAATTGTTACACAAGGCAAACTTGGTCCAATTAAAGATCCTATTTCGACATGCACTTCTTCAATGTACCCGTCAAAAGGAGCTAATATTTTTGTATTACTTAATTCATTTTGCGCCATCTCTACTTTAGCATCAGCACTTTTAAGTTTTGCCTCAGCCATTGCTAAATCATTCTCAGATCGATAACCATCAATTTTAAGCTTATTTATCGCTTCATACTGCAGACTGGCTTGATTTTGAAGAGCAAGCGCCTCATCTAACATTGCCGATCTATTTTCTTCTTCCAAACTACAAACTAAATCACCTTTTTTGACAAACTCACCCTTAAATGATGTAGATATAACATTCGAGGAAGTTTTTGGATTTAAATTAATTTTTTTATTAGCTTCGGTTTTTCCCCTGATTGTTAAATAAAATACCTTTTTTTCAGAGATTGTTTCCATTACTCTCACCGAAACAGTATTATTTGTTTCTTCCGATACTTCATTACTCTCAACTAATTCAATATCATTATTGCCACCCAAGACACCTGATAAAATCCAAATGAGCACAGCAGCAAGTATGTAAAAAGCTATCATATAGTTACTGAATAAAAATCTCATATTTGTACCTCGATATTATTAATTAATTTTTTTCTTAAGCAGGTGTCTATTTTTTTCCATGTAATTTAGTCCTGTTTCAATTAATGCTGATGCAAGGCCCCTAATAAATGAAACTGACTTTTCGTTTCTGATTGCATCTAAATTTCCTGGAACAGGACCATCGTATTTGAATTGTTCAAGCTTTTGTCTCAAATATAAAACACGTTCGTTTAAAACAGTATTCATAGTTTCGTC
>CACHAK010000006.1 GCA_902577765.1 uncultured Pelagibacteraceae bacterium
TATAATAGTGAGTACGGAAGTTTATCACCTAGATCAACAAATTTTTACAATGTGGAGATTAGTTATGAGAAAAATCATCTCCAATTAACTAACACAAGAGACAATTATGTTATTCTCATGAAAAATATAACTCCTTTAAAAAATATTGAAAGAGTACGCTCTTCTTTCATTGCAAACGTAAGCCATGAGTTGAAAACACCACTTGCTACAATCATGGGTTTTTTGGAGACTATAAGAGGTCCAGCAAAAGATGATCAAAAATCTATGTCTAAGTTTCTTGGTATTATGGATAAAGAAACAATTCGCATGAAAAGACTGATAGATGATTTAATTGTCGTATCTAAAATAGAGTCTGATGAGCATATTCATCCAACCAAAAAAGTTAATTTATTGAAAACAATAGATAATGTGGCGGAAAGTCTAAAAGAATACGCATTGACAAAGAATATTAAAATAAGAGTCAACCATCAACTTAGTGAGGGTTTATTTGTATTGGGCAATGAAGATGAGTTGGTACAGGTCTTTACAAATATTATAGATAATTCGATTAAATATGGAAAACTAAACAGCTCAATAGACATATTGGCAGAAAAAATCAAAAAGCAAACTGATCATATTGATAATAAAAAGCTATTTCCACAACTTGTATCAAAAATCAGCGTTAAAGATGAAAGCGAAGGCATTCACCCAAAACATCTAACAAGATTAACTGAACGTTTTTACCGTGTAGATGCAGCAAGATCAAAAGAAATCGGTGGAACGGGTTTAGGGTTAACCATAGTTAAACATATTTTAAATAAGCACAGAGGACATTTAGATATAAAAAGTGAAATAAATCAAGGCAGTACATTTTCAGTAGAATTGCCTATTGCACCCATTTCATAAGGTGCAATAATAGTTTAACAAATCTTGGTTAAAATAAGATATGGCGACTCAATTTGTTTTGTTTGGTTATCATCATTTGGCAACAATTTTCACAGTTGTGACTATTTCAATTTTATTTCCTTTCTTTGTTCGATTTATAAATAATAAAAATGTAACTAGATCAATTTTTTTGTTAATTGGTTTTATATTAATTTCTCATGAGATAATAAAACCATTTTATCGAGTGATATTTTATGATCATTCTATTTACGACGTATTGCCATTACACATTTGCCATATAGCTGCAATATCAATGGGGTTATATGTGTTTACAAATATTAAATTCTTTTTCGAAGTAGGTTATTTTTTTGGATTAAGTGGAAATTTCCTTGCAATCATTACACCAGATTTGGATTTCTCATTTCCTGATGCAGAATATATTACTTATTATTTTGGCCATGGTTTATTACTGCTTGGTGTAATATATGCCTGTGTATGCACGAAGGTTCAATTAACCTGGTGGTCAGTTTTACGAGTTCTTTTGTTTGCCATTTGCTTATTACCTATAATTTATGGATTAAATATTTATATTTCTCAATTCTTTAAAGATGTAAATTATTGGTATTTAATGATTACGCCTGCCGCGAACACACTTTTGGATATATTTCCATCTCCTCCAATGCATATTCCTTATTTGGCTGTGTTAACAGTTATTATATTCTCACTAATTTACCTTCCCTTTAAATATCTTAATAAAATCAGTTATTTAAATTTCAACGAGAAACCGACGTTCATAAAAATGTAACAAAAACGTTATAATTTTGTAATCAAGGCAAAATAAGTTGGTAATGATTCTAAACCTTAATGGAGAAAATAATGAGATTAATCAAAATAATGATTATTGCAGTTTTCGCTTCATCAATTTTTACATTCAGTTCTCAAGCTAGAGATACTATAAAAATCGTTGGTTCGTCGACTGTATACCCTTATGCAACCGTAGTTGCTGAGAGATTTGGTAAGACTGGATTTAATACACCAGTGATTGAGAGTACTGGTACGGGCGGTGGAATGAAATTATTCTGTGCTGGAGTTGGTACCGATCACCCCGATATTACCAATGCGTCTCGTAAAATTAAAAGTAAAGAAAAGGCATTATGCGCTAAAAATGGCGTTACTGATATAATTGAAATTACAATTGGTAATGACGGCTTGACGCTTGCTCATAGCTTAGATGCTGCCGATGCAGACTTTACGCAAGAGCATTTATTTTTAGCAATTGCAGAAAAAGTACCCGCTAATGTTGCAAAAGATGGCGAGGGTAATGTCATTGCTGGAAATTTAATTGATAACCCATATGAAAAATGGTCTGACATTGATGCTTCATTACCTGATCATAAAATTGAAATCCTAGTTGCACCGCCGACATCTGGTACAAGAGATGCTTGGAATTCACTTATTATGAAAAAAGGTTGCAAAGCAGCAGGCGCATACACACTTTGGGAAAATGCCGGTGAAAAGGCAAAGAAAAAATGTGCAGTAGTGCGAGAAGATGGAAGAGTTATTGAAGCTGGTGAAAACGACACTTTAATAGTTCAAAAATTATCAGAGGATCCAGAAAGATTTGGTTACTTTGGTTACAGCTACCTTCTAGCTAACGAAGATAAAATTAAATCTGCTTCGATCACTGGAATTCAGCCAACGCTTGCTGGTATCCAGGATTATTCTTACCCAATTGCACGACCATTACAGTTCTATGTGAAAAAAGCTCACGTAGGTGTTGTGCCAGGAATTGAAGAGTTTCTTGAAGCTTTCACAAGTCCTGATGCAATGGGTGAAGATGGATATCTAACTGATATCGGTTTAGTTGCATTATCTGATGGTGATGCATCTGATATAAGATCAAGAGTTGCTAACTTAGAAACACTCGATCTGGACTAAAAGACTTGATTAATCCACAACTGAGACAAGTTAAGCTTGTCTCAGTTGTTAAATAAGCATTATGGTGAAGCATGGGATTTATATTAATTTCTTTAATTGTTCTAATTGGTATCACCAGCTATTTTCTAGGAAATTTTAGAGCAAAAAATCTTAGGACTTCAAATCAAAAAAATCTTAAATCACTTAGTCATTATTATGGGTACTACGTAGCTCTATGGGCTGTTGTGCCAGCGCTGCTGCTACTGTTGATGATTACTTCGTTTAAATCATTTTTTATTGAGCAATATGTATTAAGTGATTTCATAGCACTTGGCAGCTATACAGAAACAGAACTAAGTTTATTATTTACCCAAATCGAAAACACTGCATTGGGCATAAAACTTTTTGATGAAAATACTATTCTCATAGATGGCGCCGTAAATAAATTAAATTATATTAATAAGACGATTGAAAATTTAACTTATGTTACAGTTCTTGGGTTGTCAGGTTTACTGGTTCTTTACTCATTATTCAATATTAATAACAAACTTAATTCTAGAAAGATTGTCGAGAAATTTTTACTAGTCTTGTATTTTACATGCTCACTTGTCGCTATAATGACCACTGTTGGAATAATTTTTTCTTTATTATATGAAACGTTGCGTTTTTTTTCTCAAGTTCCAATAACCGATTTTTTATTTGGATTAAATTGGAGTCCTCAAAGAGTTTTTGTAAGAGAAGCTGGAGATCTTGATACAAGAGACTTGGCCAATGCATTTGGCGCTGTTCCATTATTTGCTGGAACATTTCTTATTGCATTAATTGCAATGTGTGTCTCAGTCCCAGTTGGTTTACTCACAGCCATTTATATGTCTGAATACGCTTCTCCAAAAGTCAGAGATTGGGCTAAGCCAATTATTGAAATTCTTGCTGGTATCCCAACGGTTGTATACGGATTTTTTGCAGCGTTAACTGTTGCACCTTTAGTGAGAGATATCGGTCAGGGTGCTGGACTAACTGTTTCTTCTGAAAGCGCTCTAGCTGCGGGATTTGTTATGGGAATAATGATAATACCATTTATTTCATCACTTTCTGATGATGTAATAAAATCTGTACCTCAAAGTTTAAGAGAAGGCTCTTATGCCATGGGAGCAACCAAAAGGGAAACAATTGTTAAAGTATTATTGCCAGCTGCGTTGCCAGGTATTGTAGGTTCTTTTTTATTAGCTGTCTCAAGAGCGATTGGGGAGACAATGATTGTTGTCATGGCTGCAGGATTAAATGCAAAATTAACAGCTAATCCGCTTGATGCGGCAACTACAATTACTACTCAGATTGTTGTTATTTTAATCGGTGATCAAGAATTTGATAGCCCAAAAACACAGTCAGCTTTTGCTTTGGGTTTAACCTTGTTCGTTGTTACATTGGCTCTAAATTTTATAGCTTTACAGGTCGTAAAAAAATATACGGAGAGATATGACTGATAGAATAGAACAAAGAATAAATAGTTTAAATAAAAGGCTAAATTCAGAGAAAAGATTTAGGATTTATTGTATTGGTGCAATGAGCTTTGCGCTTGCATGGGTGCTTATTTTATTTCTAAATATATTTTCATCTGGCTATTCAGCATTTTATAGAACTGTTATCCAGGTAGATGTACCTTTTTTAAATCTTATTGAAGACACGACACAATTTTCTGAAATGAGTTCAGAGGATATTAACAACCTGTCAATGTATTCTTTTTCCAAAAAGGCTATTTATGGACTTTTCCCAGATATTGAAGAGAAAAAAGATAAGAAAATGTTGATACGATTATTCAGTATTGAATTTGAGCAAGAAATAAGAGAATTTTTAAAATCGAATAAGTCAAATATAAATGAAACAGAAACAATATATTTAACTGCCTCCGACGATGTAGATCAGGTTAATAAAGGAAACTACCCAAGGGGCTTAGATGAAGACAAAAGAAGAATTAAAGATATTCAACTTTTATTTTTTGATGACCTTGTAGATAGGGGACTTGTCAGCTATGAATTCAATCTACCATTTTTAATGAGGGGTGACAGCCGAGAACCTGAACTGGCAGGAGTAGGAGGTTCAATAGTAGGTTCTTTATTCACAATTTTGGTAGTTTTGATTTTGTCTTTTCCTATTGGAATTTTTGCAGCTATTTATCTTGAGGAATTTGCACCAAAAAATAGAGTTACCGATTTTATTGAAATTAATATTAATAATTTAGCAGCGGTACCTTCTATTGTATTTGGCTTATTGGGGCTTGGTATTATTTTAAATACATTTGGATTGCCAAGGTCAACACCACTGGTTGGAGGCATAGTCTTATCTTTAATGACCCTACCAACAATAATTATTGCAACTAGAGCCTCATTAAGGGCGGTGCCACCATCAATAAGAGAAGGAGCATTAGCAGTCGGAGCAACCAAAATGCAAGCAGTAATGCATCATGTAGTTCCTGTAGCAATGCCTGGTGCATTAACAGGTACAATTATAGGCCTTGCTCAAGCACTTGGAGAAACTGCGCCATTATTATTAATTGGTATGGTGGCATTTGTTGTAGATGTTCCACAAACACCGCTGGATGCTTCTGCCTCTTTGCCAGTTCAGGTTTATTTATGGTCAGAAAGCGCAGAAAGAGGTTATGTTGAAAAAACTTCAGCTACAATTATGATGTTACTTGGATTTTTAATTTTAATGAATTTAGCTGCAGTATTAATTAGAAGAAAATTTGAAACAAAATGGTAAAATAGAATATGAAAAGTATAAAAATAAAAGCAGATAACTTGAATGTTTATTATGGAGAGAAACAGGCACTCTTCGATGTTTCCATGTACATGGAAGAAAAACAAGTCACTGCTTTAATAGGTCCATCAGGTTGTGGTAAATCAACCTTTATTAGATGCTTAAATAGAATGAACGATGTTATTGATATATGCAAAGTACAAGGAAAAATAGAAATCGATGGCAACGATATTTATGCACCAGACATGCAAGTTGAACAACTAAGAGAACGGGTGGGCATGGTTTTTCAAAAGCCGAACCCCTTTCCAAAATCTATTTTTGAAAATGTAGCTTATGGTCCAAGAATACATGGAATAGCAGAACATAAATCTGATTTAGAAGAAATTGTTGTTACCAGTCTAAAAAAAGCGGCTCTCTTTGATGAGGTTAAAGATAGATTATACGATGCGGGAACAGGCCTCTCGGGTGGACAGCAACAAAGATTGTGTATTGCAAGAGCTATATCCGTAAATCCAGATATTATTCTAATGGATGAGCCTTGTTCAGCTTTAGACCCAATTGCTACGGCTAGAATTGAAGAATTAATGGGAGATCTTAAAACAGAATATACAATAATTATTGTTACACACTCGATGCAACAAGCCGCTAGAGTTTCATCAAGGACAGGTTTTTTTCATTTAGGTAAATTAGTTGAAGTTGATAAGACTGAAACAATCTTTTCAAATCCATCAGATCAGAGAACGCAAGATTATATAACAGGGAGGTTTGGTTAATGAGTGAACACATAGTTTCATCTTATGATGAGCAATTAGATTTAATAAATAGTACATTAATTAAAATGGGAGGATTGGTTGAAACACAGCTTCACAATTCCCTTGTTGCTTTGGGTGATAAAGATACTGCTTTTGCAGAAGAAATTTTAAGAGATGATAATAAAATAGATGCCTTAGAAAAGGAAATTGATGCTTTAACATACAAAGTAATTGCAATGAGGCAACCGCTTGCTAATGATTTAAGAACCGTACTTTCGGCACTAAGCATTGCAAACGATCTCGAGAGAATGGGTGATCACGCTACCAATATTGCTAAAAGAGTTGCAAATGTAAAAATAAATATGCCCGACACGCCGGTTTCAGAAATTGTCAATATGGGTGAGAACGTTCAAAGAATGATAAAAAATGTTTTAGATGCCTTCGTTCAAAAATCAGATACGCTAGCAATTAATGCTTGGGATTTAGACGGCGATATTGATGAATTGTATTTATCAATTTACAGGGATCTTCTTAAGACGATGGCAGAAGACCCAGATACAATTACAGGCTGTTCACACTTATTGTCGATTGCTAAAAACATAGAGAGAATAGGAGATTATGTTCAAAATATTGCTGAAGACATTCACTTCATTACAACTGGTCAAGCCTTAGAACGTAAGTCGGAAAAAAGAATTAAGTGGGAAAAGGTGTAATGAA
The DNA here is from genome assembly GCA_902577765.1 of uncultured Pelagibacteraceae bacterium. Classification (GTDB taxonomy): domain Bacteria; phylum Pseudomonadota; class Alphaproteobacteria; order Pelagibacterales; family AG-422-B15; genus CACNXQ01. The sequence goes on from CACHAK010000006.1 coordinate 7,008, forward strand.
ACCTAAAATCCTAGTAATTGAGGATGAAGTCTCAATAGTTGAATTATTAAAATACAATCTCACAGCTAGTGGATTTGATGTAGACGTATGCTTTGATGGCGATAGCGCATTGGATAGTATATTTGGTGATATTAAATACGATCTCATAATCGTTGACTGGATGCTCCCAAATATTTCTGGGTTAGAATTGTGTAGACGAGTACGTAAAGATAAAACTACAAAGAACATTCCTTTAATTATGCTCACAGCTAAAGGAGAAGAAGAAGATAAATTAAGAGCATTTGAAACTGAAATTGATGACTACATAACAAAACCATTTTCAGTCAATGAGTTAGTAGCAAGAATTAAAGCAGTACTTAAACGCTTAAGACCTATTTTTTATAATGAAGTTCTTACTTATAAGGGAATTCAATTAGATGTTTCAACGCATCGTGTCACCAGGGATAAAACAGAAATAAGTCTTGGACCTACGGAATTTAATTTATTGCGTTTTTTAATGGAAAATCAAGGTAAAGTATTTTCAAGACAACAATTATTAGATTATGTATGGACTACAAGTCCATATGTCGAGCCTAGAACAGTTGATGTTCATATCAGAAGATTAAGAAAAGCATTAAACGAAGGATTTGAATACGACCCAATTAGAACAATTAGATCTGCTGGATATTCTCTTGGTATATGAGCATTAAAAATGTTTTATATTTATGTACGCAAAATTCAGCCAGAAGCATTATAGCTGAGGCAATTACCAATTATAAATATAGTGAAAGTCTGAAAGGCTATAGCGCTGGTAGCACACCTTCAGGAATAATAAATCCTAAAACACTCGATTTATTAGATGATATGAAAATACCGACTGAGAAACTCTATAGTAAAAGTTGGGACGTATTTGGTGAGCCCAACTCTCCCTCTATGGATTATGTCGTTACTGTGTGTGGAAATGCCGCTAAAGAAACATGTCCGATCTGGCCGGGTGCTCCAAAAACATTTCATTTCAATATTGAAGACCCCGTTAAACAGAACTTAAACGAAGTCGATCACAAAAAGTTTTTTAGATCTACATTTGATTATATTGATCAATTAATAAAAGAAAATTTGCTTAAATAAATGCTTAAAAAAATACTTTCTGAATATCTGGGTACACTCTTACTTGTTTTCTCGGTAGTAGGATCAGGGATAATGGCCGAAAATCTATCTCCTACAAATGAAGGTGTTGTATTGCTTGCTAATGCAATAGCAACAGGAGCAATGCTTTACGTGATAATATCAATATTTGGTCCTATATCTGGAGCTCATTTTAATCCAGTTGTTACACTTTATTTTAGATTTAAATCAGATATTAATAACGTAACGATGATATTATTTATCATTTTTCAACTAGTGGGTGGCACTTCTGGAGTCATTTTAGCAAATTATATTTTTGATGATTTATTTATTGAATTTTCAACTAAAGAAAGAACAGGAATTAATATTCATGTCTCTGAAGTGGTTGCAACAATAGGCTTATTAATTACAATTGTGCTCACACTAAAGGCAAAAAGAGATCCAGCAATAGCGGTGGCTTTATATATAACTGGGGCTTATTGGTTCACATCTTCAACGTCATTTGCCAATCCAGCTGTCACGATCAGTAGATCATTCACCAACACATTTACCGGTATAGATCCACAGCACGTGTTAATGTTTATTTTTATGCAATTAATTGGACTCTTAATTGCATATTTTATTCTTCGATTTTACGATTAATTATATCGCTTGTCCAGATACCCATACTTTTTTTACTATTGGTAAATTGTTATAAATACTGAAACTAACTAGGTCCGCCTTCATGCCGCACTGTATACTACCTCGGTCTAGAAGCTGTGTAGCTATTGCTGGGTTTCTTGAAATAGAGGCAATTGCTTTTGGCATATTACCGGACTCTAAACCCCATTTGACAGCTGAAGAAAGTAGGGATGACGGGATATAGTCAGAGCTAAAAATATCAAGGCAATTTTCGTCTATGAGTTCTTGAGCTGAAATATTTCCAGAATGTGACCCACCTCTCATTAAATTTGGCGAACCCATGATAATTTTCATGTCTTCTTTTTGCGACTCTTTTGCTGCTTCGATTGTGGTTGGAAATTCTGCTATTGAAACTCCTAGATTTTTTGAACTTAATACATCTTCTATAGTAGTGTCATCATGACTCGCAAGAACACATTGAAATCTCATTTGTGCTTCAGATATTTTCTTTATATGTATTTCACTATTTTTTGACTGCAGTTCTTTTAATTTAGAGAAGTGATTTTCCATTTCTTCATCAGATAGTTGATATTTACCCGCTAAATATTCCTTATATTTATCTGTATTTCTAAATTGTCTTTGTCCCGGTGTATGGTCCATAATGCTTATCATTTTAACGTTGCTTGATTCATCAAACTCATCAAGTTCATTTGCTAACGTTTCAGATGCGGTTTCTGCACGCAAGTGAATATAATGGTCAATTTTAAAAAGTTTATTTTTTTTTAAAGTTGAAATTTGGTCAGCTGTTGCTTTAGCATATTTTTTATATTCACCTTGAAGGTTCCCTTTTGGTATCGATCCAACTCTAAGTGCATCAAATACCGTGGTTATACCGACGGAAGACAATTCTCTATCATGAGCTAGCAATGCGTTTATAATTGGCCATTCTACTTTTGGCCTGGGTGTTAAATGTCTTTCGATATTATCTGTATGAAGTTCGATTAAACCAGGAATTAAGAAATCCTTGTTTAAATCGAAAGCAGAATTTCCTGTATAATTTCCTTTACTTAAATCCTTTATTATACCGTTTGCAATGTAAACATGGCCAATAAAAGATTCGTCCGGACAAACAATATGGGCATTTTTTATTACAAATTCATTCATATTTATTTAACAAGATATTACTAATTTATTAGATTATTGTTAAAGTATTATGACTAATTACAAAAGAGTGGCAATTTACTTTTTGCCTAAAAAAAACTCGAGTTTAGAAAACTTCGGAAAAAACCTTTTAGGTAGAGATATCAATAAAAAGAAAAAAATATCACTAACAAGACGTCAAAAATATTTTATTAGTAGAGGTTTTACATTCTTTGATGAACTTAAAGACTATTGTGAACAGCCTGCAAAGTATGGGTTTCACGCAACATTAAAGGCACCATTTAGACTTAAAAGAAATGTTAAAACAAAAAATTTTTATGATGTTATTAGCCATATAGCAGCACAACATAGTAGATTTAAGATACAAGGTTTAAAAATTGTTTATAGTAAAAAATTTACTTTCATAACTAGCAGAAAACCAAACAAATTATTAATAAACCTTGAGAATGATCTTGTTAAACATCTAGATACTTTTAGGGCAGAGCTAAATAAAACAGAAATAAAAAAAAGGATCCCTGATTCTTTAACTATTAAGCAAAACAAATATTTAAAAGAGTGGGGATATCCATTCGTCTTTGATCAGTTTAAATTTCATATGACGCTAATGAACCAAAATAACAATAAATTATCTAACAAACAAAAATTAGAACTAGAAAAATTAATTTACAAAATATCAAATAATGTAATTGAATTTAATGAAATTAGTTTACTTGGTGAAAATAAAAATGGCCATTTTGAGGAAATAAAAAGGTTTAAATTAAACTTTTAATTAATGCAGTTAAATTCATAATACCTTGATCAATACTGCTATTATTTTCTACAAATTTTGTACTTGTTGGTAAATTATAATTTTCTCTTTTTATTCGAGAGTTGATTTCGAATTCGTTCTCTCTTTTTCTATCAAAAATTCGTTGACTCAATAAATTGCTAGTAGCATTTATGTGTATAACGATAGAAGAGGATATATCATATAATATATTATTTATATATTCTCTAGATCCAGCAAATATTATGTTTTTCCCATCTTTAAGATCATCAATTGCATCTTTGTGAATACCATAATTGCAACTATTTGCATTCCATGTTGTACAAAATAAATTTTCACTCTTCATTTGTGTAAATATTTTTTCATCAATAGGGTTATAGTCTTCATTAATATCTATTTTAGTTCTTGTAATGTATCTTTTGATCGCCTTTAGATTATCGATATTTTTACAGGCTCCATTTATAAGGGTATTTTTACCAGATCCTGATGGACCTAAGACGATAAAAGCCTTGCCGTTTCTTTTAATGCTTTGTTTCAATGTTTAGATCAATCTCTCTTACATTCAACTTTTTTCGAGAATATTCGTCATGAAAGATTCCAATAATTGATACGCCTCTATTAGATTTCGCTTTAATTAAATTGATAATTATATCACGATTTCTACTGTCAAGACTTGCAGTTGGCTCATCGAGTAACAAGTAAGGAAGGTCTTTTATAAAACCTCGTGCGATATTAATTCTCTGTTGCTCGCCCCCAGAAAAAGTTAGCGGAGATAAGTGCCACAAATTCTTCTCAATATTTAAGTCCTTTAAAAGTTTTATCGATTTTTTATAAGCATTATTTTTATTATCACCTGAATTTAATAATGGTTCCATTATTACATCTAAAGCAGAAATACGGGGTATCACTTTTAAAAATTGGCTCACATACCCAATTGAAGTTTTTCTAAGTTTAAGTATTTCCTGAGCCGATAGAGTGGCAATATTTTTATTATTTATAATTATAGCACCCTTATCAATTATATAACTTCCATAAATCATCTTTAAAATACTTGATTTACCTATGCCTGATGGTCCTTTAAGGGCTACAATTTCACCTGGATTAACCTCAAAATTTAAATTTTTAAAAACTGTTATCTTCGCGTTATTTTGGTTAAATAAAGTAAACGATTTATTAACTTTTTTTACCTCAATCATATTAAACTTGTAACACCGAACTTACTAATAGCTGTGTATATTCTTGCTGAGGATCTTCAAGTACCTGATCGCTTAAACCAGACTCGATTACAGTACCGTTTTTCATGACAATCATTTTATCTGCAAGTAATCTGATAACGGCTAAATCATGTGATACAATAATTACTGTAAGGTTCAACTCATTAACAAGTGATCTTATCAAATCAAGAACACGAGCTTGAACTGAAACATCTAGCCCACCAGTTGGTTCATCCATAAAAATAACATTTGGGCTTGTTATTAGATTTTTTGCTATTTGAAGTCTTTGAAGCATTCCACCTGAGAAAGTAATGGGTAGATCATCAATTCTACTTTTGTCTATTTCAACTTTATTCACCCATTTTGTTGCTAAGCTTCTTATATTTCCATAATGTCTATAGCCAACAGACATTAATTTTTCGCCTATATTACCACCTGCTGATACATTTAATCTTAATCCGTCACGTGGGTTTTGATGAACAAAAGCTAAATCTGTTCTAATAAATTTTCTTTTCTCTGACTCTGATATATTTAAAAAGTCGGTTTCTTTGTTGTTAATATTGAAAATTATTTTTCCTCTATCAGGCTCAAGATTGCCGGATAAGCAGTTAATTAAGGTTGTTTTACCGGAACCAGACTCACCGACAATGCCCAATACTTCACCTGGATATAGTGACATTGAAATATTTTTACATCCAACAATATTATCATAAGATTTGCTTAAATTTGTAACTTTTAAAAGAGGGATTATCATTTATTTTTTCTTTTATTACAAAAATCTGTATCTGAGCAAATAAAAGATTTATTTCCCGCATCATCAACAATAATCTCATCTAAATATGTATTCTTTGATCCACAAATATCACACGCGTGTTCAGCTTTAAATGGGTCAAATGGGTAGTCTTCAAAATCGAGACTTTTAACTTTTGTATATGGTGGAATAGCATAAATTCTTTGTTCTCTTCCAGCACCAAATAGCTGTATCGCTGGTGAGTTATTCATTTTAGGATTATCAAATTTAGGTATTGGGGATGGATCCATTATATAACGATCATTAGTTTTTACTGGATAAGCGTAAGCGGTTTCTATATGCCCATTTTTTGATATATCTTCATAGAGCTTTACGTGCATTGCGCCATATTCGGAAAGAGAGTGCATTTTTATTGTTTCAGATACTTTAGGTTCTAGAAAGGCCAAGGGTTCAGGGATGGGTACCTGATAAACAAATATTTGTTTCTTTTTTAATGGTGTTTCAGGAATTCTATGTCTAGTTTGTATCAGTGTTGCTTTTTCAGTAATTTCAGTAGTTTTAATATTTGAAGTTTTTTTGAAAAAATTTCTTATTGATACAGCGTTGGTAGTATCGTCAGCTCCCTGATCTATTATTTTTAAAGTGTCTCTTTTTGTTAAGCAGCTCGCAGTAACTTGGACTCCACCTGTTCCCCATCCATATGGCATAGGCATTTCTCTAGAGGCAAAAGGAACCTGATAACCTGGAATACATAAAGCTTTTATTATTGCACGTCTTATCATTTTTTTTGTATTCTCATCTAAATACGCAAAATTATATTCTTGATCAAAAGGTAGACCTTTGTCTACTTTGAAATCTTTAATCTTAATTACGTTATTTGTTTTTCTCATACTCTTTACGAATTCTTCTAACCAATTCCAGCTCTGATTGAAAATCAACATAATGGGGTAACTTTAAATGTTCCAAAAACCCAGTTGCCTGTATATTATCACAATGTGACAATACAAACTCTTCATCCTGAGCAGGAGCTCCGACAAACTCTTCACCAATTTCTTTCCACCTTAATGCCCTATCGACTAGGGCCATTGATACTGCCTTTCTTTCTAATTGACCAAATGTCAATCCATATCCTCGTGTAAATTGTGCGGGTGTTTTTTTGCTTCCTTGAAATTGATTTACACTTTCGCACTCAGTAACAATTATTTCTGCAATATCGATCTCAATGTCTAATTCTGGAATGTTGTACTTAACTTTTACATAACCAATTCTTAATTCACCTACAAAAGCATGATTTCTAGCGTAGCCTCTTTGAGTTGAATAAGCTAAAGCAAGAAGAAATCCTTCATCGGCTCTAGAAAGTGATTGTAACCTCTCACTTCTATTAGCTGGAAACTCAAGTGGATTTCTTGTGATGTCTTTTGGCTGATAATTATTATTTTTTTCTTTTTGAATAAGGCCTTCTTTATTTAAAAATCTCAGTACGTGAGGTATTTTTTCCTTTAATACTTTTCGTTTTTCTGCCTTAGGTATATTGCCTTCAGCCAGTAAACTAAAGTCTAAAAGTCTGTGTGTATAATCAAATGTAGGCCCCAATTTTTGTTTTCCGGGAATATCTTTATAAGTTGCTGAGATTCTTCTCATGCATACCATATCTTCTGTTTTAATAGGGGGGGATGTTCCAAATCTTGGTAGAGTTGTACGATAGGCCCTGATTAAGAAGATGGCTTCAATAAGGTCACCTCTTGATTGTTTTATGGCGAGAGCTGCTAGATCAGTATCATATAATGATCCTTCTGACATGACCCTTTCAACAGACAATGTCAACTGTTCTTTAATTTGATCAATTTCGAGGTTGGGAACATTAACATCACCTCTCCTTATTTCTGAAAGCCAATTATGAGCATTTTCAATTGCTTTTTCACCACCTTTAACAGCTACATACATAGAAACTATCCTTTCTTTTTAATTTTTATTGATCTTGGAATGCAAAAAAAATTGCTTTTATTGGTAAAATAGAAATCTATACCAAGGGGGAAGTAGTTATTTACATCACTTATTTTATTCGCATGAGGTAAGTAGATATCTTTGCTACCTTTGATACCGGGCCCCGAAATACTTACATTGTCTGATTTAAATGGTGTCTCAATTATTAATGTACATGATCTATCCGGAAACTCGTCTGATCCTCTAGAGAATTCTGTAAGGGGCAACATGTCATTGAAAGTACCAATTGCAAAATTTGCAAATTTTTTATCTACTATTTTAGAGTTTGTATGAAAGGCTACCCAATCTCTTAAGGATTTAGTGTCTAATGATTTTCCAATATAAATGGCGCTGGTGTGATCGCACATAGTGGACAAAATAGTAGCTGAAGATGTAGAAATTTGTTTAGGTTTATTTATCTCTAAAAACTTTTCAATTGATCCAGGATAAGAAGTTGCAAACAATATAGCTCTGAATGCATCGGCTTTTATAATAGACTCGTTTTCATTTGTATTAATCATTTCAAGTTTCACCTCGCACCAATGTAAAGAAATCGACAGCTGTTGACTCTGATTTTGACATTACATCTTTTTTTAAATTTTTATCGCTTACAACTAGAGGGCGTATTATATTTTTGATTAAAAAATCTCTTTTATTTGTTTGCAGTAAAGCATCGCATATAGCAACAATTTCAGCCTTATATTTATTTCTTCCTTGCACGTATCCGTGACCAATTTTTCCTTGTGAGGTTTTCAATTGACAACGGGTAATAGTAACTTCACCAAAATTGAAATTATTTCCTGTTACTCCAATTTTTCCTTGACACATTATACTGCCTATTTCCGGTTTTCTAAGCCATGTGAAATTTACCTCAATACCAAATTTTTCCCAAAGAGAAGTTAGGTGGGCATCATTGCATGTAGCCAATGTACTAAGCCAAAATTTTCTTTCCATATTAATCTATACAACTATACAAGTATACTATACTTATTATGACGATTCGTTTCAATTTATTTATTAAAAATATGTTACAATAGCTAAATGTTTGCCTGGGAAGAAATAAGGGACTCAATAAAAAAAGATATTATTGATCGTAAGCTTCGATTAGGGGAAAAAATCTATTCTGAAAACTATTATGCTAAGCTTTTTAAGGTGAATAGGCATACAGTTAGACGTGGAATCGAGGCCCTTAAAAAAGAAAATATCATTTATTCGAGAAGAGGTTTAGGATATTTTCTCAACTCTAAGAAAATAAATTATAAAATCGGAAAAACAGTAAGGGCATCACAGAATTTAAATCAAGAGTCTACTGATATTGCTGTAGATATTATTTCTATAGATAAGAGAAAAGGGTACAGCAATGAAATAAGAGAATTTAATTTAAAAAAAAATGATTCAGTTTTCTATATTTATACAATCTCTAAAGCTAATGGTATTCCACTTATTTTAACAGAAAGATTAGTCCCAGAAAAAAGATTTAAAAATTTTGATTTATTTTTTCGTAAAACTGGCTCTATGACATTGTCCTTTAATAAATATGGATTAAAAAAAATATATAGAAAAAAAACAACAGTATCAGCAGAGAGTGCGAATAATGTACAATCCAAATATTTAAAAATAAATATCGGAGACCCGTTAATACATACAAAAGCAATAAATACAGATATTAATAACAAACCAATTGAGATAAGTGATAGTTATTTCGTTGGAAGTAAAATTCAATTAGAAGTAAGCAAATTATAATTATTTGTGCATTTGATTTGTAGGTTTCTCGAAAATTATTAGTGAGAAAGAAAACGCTGATAGGATTGCAGTTATTACAATCGTAATCGTAAATAAGTTTAAATTATACGCAAAAAGAAGTGCACCTAATGCTGGACCTACGGCAAAGCTAATGCTCCTTGAAAGGGCCATCCACCCTTTAGCTTGGCCATAAATTTGTGACTCAAAATACATATTGGTGACATAACCATATGTTATTGTTAAAACACCGTGACCCATTCCGAAAAAAGCCATACTAATTGCGGCAACAAAAATATTATTTGTAAATTGAGCTGTAAAAATTGAAAAAATTACAAACAAAAAGGCTATTAAGCCTGTATATCTTGCGTCGTAATGCTTTCCAATTTTCATTTCCAAGTATCTTCCTACAAGTTGAAACGGGCCATATATACTCGCAAGTACAACCGCGATACTAATGTCATTAAATGTTTCTGTAAAAAAATTTACTAATGCAAGGGTAAATGCTACAAAAAAAAAATTTTGTAAAGAAGAGGATATTGTAATATAAAAAAATGATTTCTTTTGTGTCTTCTTTAGCTCATTCCAATTAAATAATAACTTACTTTCATTTAAGTATTCTATATTTGATTTGTATTTCATTTCCTTTGAGGACACAAGCACATAGCCAATTAATAAAATAATTGAAGTAAATAAACACGTATAGAATAAACCTACATTGTATATAAGTGGATAAATTGAAAGCCAGGTAATAGTGCTTGCTACCGCTCCATAAAAAGTAATTATTGAAATATTTTTTCTAGAATTGATTTCATCCATTTGGACTGCCGCATTAAACGCTACCTCATAGGTTGACATACCAAGCCCCAAGGTAATTAGAAACATAGAAATAAACACCCACAATACATTTTTGAAAATAAATAAATCAATCTCTGTTATCCCAATAAAAATTGAGCCTATCATACCTAATAACAGGCCGTATTTAATTACGATTAGGCTTCCATGATGGTCTGACCATTTTCCAATCCGAGGCGCTAATAGGGCTTGAAATAACAGTGCTAAACTAAACATTGTGAGAATTAATTCCTCACTTAAATTGGTGTGCAGTGAGATATACTCTTTTAATGGGGCAATAGTATAGAATAAAAATCCGTAACCAATGATTGTTACAATTCCAATAGTATGAACAGGAAATAAACTATTATTTTCTTTCAACTTGATGCCTGTTTAGTATTTATTTTTATAAGTCATTGAATAAATTTGTTATTTTTACAATAGTTAAAAAATAGATTGTTTACCAATTTTTAAATATTACAAAAATGTTAAGAAATATTACAATAATATTACATGAAACGATTCGTGCTTTTAATGTTCATTTTTAAAATTCTGCTGAGCACAAACATCTATGCTGACGACTTTAAGAGTTGTATAGCTTATTTTCAAAACACTTCATCTCTAGAAATAGGGTACGATGAGACAATAATTAATTGTGAAATATATTTTAATACTCATCCTAGCAGTAACTTCAATGAGTATAGTCTTTGTATGTTGCAGAATATTAAATCAGCTAAAAATATTGATGATTATTTTTATGAGTCAGACCAATGTGTGATTAATCACTGTTCTTCTAATTTAGAAACTTTTTTTAATGGTAGTGATCCTGGCTTTTGTACGTTATTAGAAGAGGTGTAGTTAAAAAATCTGCCACCATGACTTTTCTTTTTCATTTTCTGTCTCTTCTTGCAGTTCGTCTGACTCATTAACAATTCCAATTCTCATATCTTGTCCGGCAACATTGCCTTCTCTCGCTATAGTTTGAGCCTCTTTCAATTTCATTTTTGCAAGGACGTTTTGATTTTTATTACACAATTCCATTCCTTCAAGCATTAAATTATGTGCTTTCGTTGCTGAATCTGGGTCAGCTCGCTGTATATCGTTTTTAACTGATCCACGGAGCGTTAATACACTTAAATCTTCACAGTTTCCTATATTGCTCTCGTATGTACTTTCAGTATTGGTAGAATAGTCACTTCCAGCTTGCCCAATTGTATTGTCTTCATGACTGTCTGCAAGAGCAAGAGATGATAACATGTACGACGTTATTAAAAAGAATTGAATAAATTTGGTCATAATTAATGATACAAATAGATTGTTAAAAAAATATTAAGATCTCAAAAAAAAAAAAATTATTTTTTTGCCATTTTTGCCAATTGTAATTCTGCTCCTAGCGTTTCATCACCAATCAAAGCTCTTCTTACTTTTGCGGACATTGTATCCATGAAAATAACAACTCCTAAAATCAATAATGACATATACATAACATTTTCCCAACTGGTACCCGTATTTATTGCTCCAAGTAATTGTAAACCTATGCCGCCTGCGCCCATGGCACCTATAATAACAGCTCCTCTCGTGTTTGATTCTAAGTAGTAAAGAGTTTGGGAAATAAAAATAGGAAGTATTTGAGGTATAATTCCAAATCTGTGTTGAAGAGTTTTATTCGCTCCCGTAGACTCTACACCTTCTTGTTGCTTTTCTTCAGTATTTTCTATTGCTTCAGACATTAATTTTCCAAGAGTTCCTGTATCTGTAATTGCAATAGCAAATATTCCAGTAAATGGTCCTGGTCCGAAGGCTCTTAAAAAAATTAAGCTCCAAATCAAAAAATCGATGCCTCTTAATGTATCAAATAACCGTCTTAATATCGTTCGAACAAATTTAAAAGGCGTTACATTGTAAGCTGCAAAAAATGCCAGAGGAAAACCCAGAAGAGCTGCTAGTAGGGTGCCCAATAGAGCCATAAAAATTGTCTCTAATAAAGCCCACAATATTTGTCCATGATGCCACATATCATTATTTAGAAATTCTTGAATTAGAAGCGAAAAATTTGAAATATTGGGGTCAACTCTATCGCCTGAGAATGAAAGTGAAATAGCATTCCAAATTCCATATGGTTCTAAAGGACTGTCAAAGTCAAACCAGAAATAGTTCCAACCAAGATTGTACCTATGTACTTCAACTTTTTTTGAATAAACTTGAACTCTTTCGTAAAGAGATGGTCTAACCTCTATTTTATTTTCCGTTACCCTTATCCATTTTGGGAGATTATCTACATTTTCAACGTAAGGCTTACCTTGTTCATCAAGACGAAAAACAAGTGTTTCTTTGGTGTCTGGCCAGTTTTCTATTGTAACTTTATCATCGTATAGATTTGCAAACCCTCCATTTTTAAAACTTATTTTTGTTTCACCCTCTGGACCTATGGAAGTCCATTCAGGATACCTTTCTGGAAGACCGTCACTTTTTTGATAGGGGCCAACATACTGAGACCACCTGCTTCCTTCAAAGGATATAATTATATCATCTGGTTCACTCCATTTCATTGTGACATGGTCTTTATGTGCATATGTGTCGAGGGCAAACAATGAAGCTCTTTCAGGACTCCATTTTTTATGAATCTGCAATATGTCGAGGCTTAAAATTGCTATGATTAAATACACTATAATCCCGAGCACTAAAAAAGTTGACCACATTTTAGATGAAAATTTAGTAACTACTATATCTGAATAATTTTTAATAATTTCAGACCTGTTCATGATTTCAATCCTATTAATGATTTTCGCCAATAACTTGATAAGTAATCCAATGCAATGATCGTAGACACAAGTAAAAACATTATTGCAATAGTGTCAGCTTCATATTTCCACTGTATATTAGTGTAAAGTTGCTCACCGATACCACCAGCGCCAACAAATCCCAAAATAGTTGAAGCCCTTATATTAATCTCAAATCTTAAAATTGTGTAAGTTAGAAATAGAGGGAGTGCCTGAGTTACCACACCAAATCTTATTCTGGTAAACCATGAAGCTCCACAGGACTCAAGACCTTCAATTGGATTTTTGTCGACATTCTCTATAGCTTCTGAAAACAGTTTGCCAAGAGCTCCTGCGGTATGAATTATGATGGCAATTACAGCAGGCAGTGCTGACTTTCCCAGTAGATACAACAAAACAAGCGCAATAACTAATTCTGGAAACGATCTGCATATATCCATGATGCGTCGAAATATTAATACAGTAGTTTTACTTTTGATTAAATTACGACTTGAAAAAATACTTAAAAAAAAGGCTAGCAACGTACCCATTGCTGTTGAAAATAGAGCCATATTAATAGTGCTTATTAAATCTGGAAGGTATTCAAGTAACAATAAATTCCATCTATAACCGTATTCCCATGACCCAACAAATAGATCAACTGGGTAATCGAAAAATTTAGGTAATCCAACCCAGATACTAGTCGCATTTCCTGTTTCTGCTACAATTAAACCCGAATAAATAACTGCTATCAATGCCGCAATTGAGAGAAAAGAATAAATTGATCTTGTTCTTGTAAGAGATTTTAAATTATTTTCAATTTTAATTAAATTTTCTGGCAATGATGATTGCACTGTTTCCTCCAAATAAACAACTAACTAAGAGGATGGGGCATGCCATCCTCTTAAGTTAGCAAACAACTACCGAAATTTATTCGGCTTTTTTAGCTTCGATTTTAGCTTTACGAGCAGCTACAATAGTTTCATAGAAACTGTGGTCGACTGGCACCCAAGCTTTAACAACTCCATTTGCAACATTCTCGCTGCATTGTGGGTCATTTTCATGGATCCACTGCTTCATGCCTACCATGACCTGATGCGCTCTCACAGGCATATTAGTTGGCATTACAATCGGTCCATTTGGTATCAAAGCAGAGGACCAAATCTGCTTGATGTCATCCATATTTAATAGTCCTTTATCAACCATTTTTCTCAGATTTCCAGAAGAGTAACCTTCGCTCCATTCACCAACTCCAGATACCCATGTCACACCTGCATCGATATCACCATTAAGAACTGCCAAAACGTTATTTTCATGACCACCTGAAAATTGTGTAGAGCCAAAGTATGAGTCTGGATCCATTCCTGCAGCTTTTAATTCGATTGACGGTATTAGATAACCAGATGTTGAATTAGGATCAGCCCATCCAAAAGATTTACCTTTTAAATCATCAAGTGAATTGATACCCGAGTCTGATCTCGTAACCATGACTGAATAATAGCCCATATCTCCTGTTGGCTGCATTCTGGTTAAAATTGGTACAGTAGCGGTAGGATCTTCTAGATATATACCCGCATATCCTGATGAGCCAAACCAAGCATAATCTAAGCTGCCACCAAGCATTGACTCCATTGTTCCTGCATAATCTTTAAAAGTATAAATTTTAGCTGGTACTCCATATGCAACTTCCGCATATTCCTTTAGACATGCATTATTCTTAATAATGTCTTGAGCTGATTCATCGCCTAAAAATCCAAGTCTCATTTCAGGTTGATATTTACTCAAGTCCATTGTTGGTCCTTTATAGCCAGATACATCCCATGCGTATGCATTTGCAGACACAAAAAGGAATGAACAAGCAATAATAGACCTTACTAAATTTTTAATCATTTTTAGTGTATCTCCTTGTTAGTTGTTAAGTTTTTTTTTGAAAAGGCTAACATTATCCTGCCTCTGCAAACTGTTCGTCACCAAGTGAAGTTGAAGTAACTGTTGGTTCAAATGCTTCTTCAGCTTCAGCACCATAAATTTCTCTTGCAACATCATCTTTTAAATTTGAAGGTACATCATCAAAAACAATTTCCCCAAGTCTCATGCCAATGATTCTGTCACAATAATTTTTAGCGGTATCAAGAGTATGAAGATTTGCAAGAACAGTAATCTTCTTTTCTCTATGAATATTTCTAAGTGATTCCATTACAAGTCGGGCATTAAGAGGGTCTAGCGATGCAATAGGCTCGTCGGCTAAAATCATTTTTGGTTGCTGCATCATAGCTCTACAAATTGCAACCCTTTGTTGCTGTCCACCAGATAAAGTCTCTGCTCTTTGCAGCGCGGTTTCAGCCATTCCCAATTTATCCAGAGCCATCAATGCATCAATGCGTTCATCTTTAGTGAAAAGTTTTAAGCTTGATCGAATAGTGCCTTGAATATTTGATCTTCCAAGAATCACATTTGTTAAAACATCTAAACGGGGCACAAGATTGAATTGCTGAAATATCATGGCACAATCTTTTTGCCATGCTCGTTTATCTTTCTTTGTTAATGAAAGTATATCTTTGCCTTCAATAAAAATAGATCCACTAGTTGCGTCGGTAAGACGATTCATTATTCTCAGTAATGTTGACTTTCCAGCACCAGATCTGCCAATGATACCAATCATTTCAGGTTTATTAATTTCAAATGTGACATCGTTTACTGCACGGTTGTCACCAAAATACTTATTTAATTTCTCTACTTTGATCATTAGTATGAATTAAAAGTAATACAAAAAAATTAAATTAAATTTGCATTTTTATTACAGATATTTTGCAATTTATTACGGTTATGTTACAGCTCAAATTGTTGACATTAAAAAAAATATAATTAATCATTTAAATCATGCAATTAGATAAAATCCAATCTCTAGAAAATAAATTAAATTCAGCTTCAATTATTGAACGTACCAATGTTTTATGTGAAATTATTGATCAAAGAGGTTCGTGCAGTTTTTATGACGAAGAGATTACTCAATTACAACATGCTCTTCAGTGCGCAACCTTAGCTAAAGAAAATAATGAAAGTGATAAATTTATTACTGCTTCATTATTTCACGATTTAGGGCATATGTTGACTGGCGAAGATGTAAATAGCCATGATTTTTTAAACAATGACAAGTATCATGAAAACGTTGCTGCATCTTTTTTATCCATGTATTTCCCTGAAGAAGTTACTTACCCAATTAAAATGCACGTTATTGCAAAGAGATATCTATGTTCTGTTCAATCAGATTATTATGACGGTCTTTCAGAAGGCTCCAAAAGAAGTTTTAAACTTCAAGGAGGATATTTAAACAAAGATGCTATTCGAAAACTGGAAAGTCATAAATATTTTGAAGATGCAGTAAGACTTCGAAAGTATGATGACAATGCGAAAATTAGGGGAAAGAAAACTGAAGCTATTTCATTCTTTCATCCTTTTATTAAAAAGTCCTATATTTGAACTTTACTAAAATAAAGCTTTCGAAGATTGTTAAAGCAAAAAAAAATCTTGGTAATTTGGTTATATCCAGTTGTCCAGGTATCAGTAATTCTAGGTTTGATAAATTTACTTATAAAAAAGATTTAACAATTATCAACGACCTAAATATATCGCTTGTTGTTTCATTGATAGAACTTAATGAAATTAGAAGTTTTGAAATTAATGAGTTCCATAAAGATCTAGAGGAGAACAATGTTAGGGCCTATAGCATGCCTATAAAAAACTATGGTATTCCAGCTCAGATTAAAAAAAATGAATATATTCAAATTATCAGAGATTGTGGTACTCAATTAGAACTCAATAAAAATGTTTACCTGCATTGTTATGCTGGATTAGGTAGATCTGGAATGTTTGCTTCACTTATTTTAAAGACACTAGGACTAGACTCAAAGCAATGCATAAATCTTGTAAGGAATTGCCGGCCAGGTACAATTGAAACAGAGGAACAAGAAAAATTTGTAATCAACTTTTAAGGCCCTTCACCACGTGAAAGCCTTTTGTTAATATCATCAATAACGGCCTCGATATCTGCAATAGTTTCTATTACGTAATGCGCACCTGCTTTATAAAGCAGATCTTTTGCATATCCTTGTTTCATATCAAGTTCTTCTTTACTCAGATCATCAGCTTCTTCTAAGGAATTTATATTCATATAATTCGAATATCGCGTTACACCAACACCCCAACAACCAGCATTAATTGCTTCTCCAATTCCTGAAACAGTATCATCAATTTTTATAACTGATTGAATGGACTCTATATTCATTATATCTAAATTTTTATATAACATGTGGGGAAGGGGTCGAACGCCATTTTTAACATCATCACCTGCAACTGACGCATCAGGAACATATCCCTGTTTTGCTGATTCTTCCTCTAAAATATTAACCATTGACCGCACAAAACCTGTTGTGCAACCAACTTTTATACCTCTATTTTGAACCCGTTTAATTACTTCTGCTGTTCCGGGTAATAATTTTGAGTACTGTTTTAAGCATTTAAGCTGCAATGGAACAAAATCTGCGTACATATTTTCAACATCAGACATTTGTGGGTCTTTACCATGTACTATGTTCCAGCGCTTTCTTATTTCAGCGTTCTCTGTGAGTGCTTTTATATGTAAATCTTTTCGTAAACCCATGGGTTCTCTTGCCTCTTCCATGGAGATTACAACCTTTTGTTTCTTAAAAACCTCAACAAACACTATTGTTGGAGCAATCACGTATGCGTCAGCAGTAGTTCCACTCCAGTCTAATACCAAACCTTTTATCTCTCCTTTATATCTATTTTCTGACAAATATTTCAAAACTATTTAACCTTTTTTTGCTTTATTTTGACACTGTTATGGCGTTAGCCATTCCTTGTTTAAACTGCCATTTGTGGATGTAAACAAGGCTCGGCGATGACCTTGACGATGCAAATAAAGCCACTCAATCGAGTGAATTTGAATTTCCACTAAAGTAAAGTTGTTGTAACCGTTTTGTAAAAGATCATCGTCTGGAAGTTCGTTTTCATGCTCTGGTAAGTACCCTGAAGTTGGTTCATCTGAGGGGGTCCCAGGTGCCTTTTCAACAACATAACATTTCTTGCTAAATGATCTTGAATTATCCCAGGCTAATTTTGCTTTATCATTTTTATGATTGATTTCAGCTTTTCCCGACACTTTAATTTGTATCTTTTTACCATGATCGTAAAACAGCATGGTTACTGCATTATTTTTTTTGATTTCATCAATTTTACTGGATCGGATATCCGTATGAAAACTTATGGTATTATTTTTCTTATCAACATGTCTGAGGACTACTGTTCTAACCGATGGAAATGAGTCATTGACTGTTGAAATATACCCTTGATGTAATTCAGATTTTGACTTTGATTTACCAATTATGAGTTGATCCCAAATATTTTCATAGGTCTTATCAAGATTATTGTAGAAATCAGGTTTATCGTGTGTGTGATCTTTTACCATTCGAGCTTTTTTCCTTCATAGTTTAAAAATGAGCCAGAGTTATCGAGATTTAGTTCATTTATAACAGTGATCATTTGAGTAATGCTCTCTGGTATGTCTAATTTGGCACTTGTGCCACCCATATCGGTTTTTACCCATCCTGGATGCAAAATAAGAACAGATATATCATCTTCTTTCCAATCTATGGATAAACTTTTTGCTGCAGAATTAAGAGCTGATTTTGATGAGCGGTAAAAATAAAATCTACCAGAGTAATTGTCATCAATGCTTCCCATTTGACTGGATATAAAAACTACTTTTTTATCGGATCCCATTTTTAAGTTGTTCTTTAATTTTCTTGCAAGAATTATGGGTATCACAGCATTAATTCTCATTTCATTCATCCAGGCATCTGTATCTAGATCTTCTTTTAATTGCTCATCACTAAAAATACCTGCGTTGTGAATGAGTATGTCAATTTTTTGAGACTCGATACTTGTTACAAAATTATTCACGCTTGCATCAGAAGTTAAGTCAAGTTCAGCGATATCGATGTTACTAATTTCACCTAACTCTTTTGAGCTTTCTTTATTTCGAGTGGTTGCAATTATATTATGGTTTGTATTGCTGTATTGCTTTACAAACTCAAGCCCGAGACCTCGGTTAGCTCCTATGATTAATATATTGCTCATTCTTTTTATAAATTTATAGTTATAATATGAATATTCTATCAAATCCTATTAGAGTTATCTTCTATTTTTATTTATTTTATATTTATTATGGATACACACGTTTGCCTACTGAGGAATCGTATGTGCAACAAGCTGCTGATATTATAAGTGACAACACAATACATTTTATTTCTTTCTTTATTTTGGGTGCACTAGCTCAGTTAGCTAACAATAGGAAAAATGAATTCATATTTGGAATAAGTCTTGCACTTATCACAAGTGTATTCATTGAATTTTTACACTTTTTTTTACCTTTTAGATCTTTTGATGTTATGGAGGGATTTTTAAATGTACTTGGTTGTATATCTGCTATTTTTTTAATAAGTTATTTAAGGAAGATAAATGAGTAAACTTTTAATCAGAAATATATGTCAACCACCGGATAGTAATCCCTACGGCACGGCTCATGGAGCATGGATCGTGAAGCAAATGGCCCATGGAGGTATTTATATGACTCAGCTTGTTTCAAAAGGAAATGCCGTATTAGTGGAGTCTAAAGTTAAGTATAAAAATCCAATGCATGTTGGTAAATTTATCAATATTTATGGATCGATTGTATCTGTAAAGCAGTCCAAAATGGTATTTAAAATTACCGCAGTGCGTTCTGAGATGAACCAAAAGGAAGTTGAAGTGGCGGTAGGGGAGTTTTCCTACGTTGCTATCAATGACAAAAATAAAACAAGAAAATTTAAACCAAATTTAAAGATCTAAAAAAAAGCCCCCAAATTAATGGGGGCTTAATGTAGTTAAAACGGAGCTCCACTCAAAAAGTGGAGGTTTCCACATCTACAATCACATGGAATTTCACTACACGAGCAAAGCTCCTCTATACTACCTATAGACATAGACCACCTCCTTTCATTAATTATGGTTAAAACTGTATTAGTATATATAATTTACTGGATTCTTATTTCAATCAAGGAGTTTATTATGCAACCCGAATTAATTTTTGAGCCAGTCATCAATATGCTATGGCTTTCTTTGGCTGTTTTTGCCTTTGGGACAGTCCTCAGACTTAAGGCCATTGTCATCGATAAGAAGAATACAGAAGATGATTTTAAAATACCCACATTTGAAAACGGCAGTGAATTAATTCAAAATAGTCAGAGAAATTTGACAAATTTATTCGAATTTCCAATCTTCTTTTACGCAGTTTGCATTATGATTTATACAACGGGAACGGTAGATGAGTATTTTGTGCAACTAGCGACCTGGTTCTTTTGGTTAAGAGTTCTGCACTCAATCGTTCACATATTTTACAATAAAATCATACCTGGTGTTGCCTTACCAGTTAGAACGCTATTTTGGTTACCGTCTACGATTATCCTAGCATGGATGGCTTATCGAGCCTGCTCTTTAATGATCTGATGTTAACTAATATTTTAGTTCCAGCACTTGGGCTTATTTTATTAACTTTTGTTATTGGATTAATTCATACAATCGCATCAGTTAATTTAATGGGTAAAGGCAAGGACTGGGAGCAAAGTGGAATTCCTGTTGAGCCTTATAAAGATGCTCCTCTACATTTGAAAATTATAAAAAATAATATTTCAAATATATTTGAGTTTTCAGTTATTTTTTATTTTCTAATAGGGATCATCGTTTTTATTGAAATTGAAAGTACTTTTTTGCTAATTTGCGCATGGTTATATTTATTATTTAGAGTGATCCATTCCATTGTACATATCTGTTTCAATAACACTGCAGCAAGAGGTGCCATCTGGATTTTTTCTCAAACTGCTTTGTTGTTATTGTTTCTTGGAACTGCGTATTATGTTTTAAGTAGCTGATACCCCGGCATCAGATAATTTTTTCTTAAGTTTACCTGTAAGCATTAAATAAGCCATATGATGATCACCAATGAGTGACCATAAAGGATATTTAAACGTAGCGGGTTTATTTTTTTCTATAAAGAAATGTCCAATCCATGCAGGACCATAACCTGCAAGTAAGATTAAAGGCAGGAATAAGTAATTTTGAGTTAGCAGCAGGGACCAAAATAGAACTTGGTAACCAATCGTACCAAAATAATGCAGCATCCTTGTGTTTTTTTTGCTGTGTTCCCTTAAATAGAAAGGAAAAAAATCTTTGTAATTTGTATATCTAGCTGGATTTTCCATAGAATAAACATTATATTTCGATCATGAATCTAGACAACAAAATAATGTACATAATGGTTGCTGCTTTTGTGGTCTTTATACTGATATCCAGCTTCAGCGCATAATTTCATGACAAATTTTGGCTATATTCCTGTATATGCGCTTAGATTCATGATTGCATATTTTATTGTAACGAATGCCGCGGCTATGATTTTATTTCCTGGAGGAACTTTATTTAATCCAGATTTAAATTCTTACTCTTTTAGTGGAAATTTTTTTAGTGACTTGGGAATCACATTTACTCGCGATGGCACTCAGAACTTTCTCTCAAGCTTTTTATTTAACAGCTCTTTGTTGATAATGGGACTATGCGCTGTCTCTCACGTTTTTGTACCAAATTTATTTAGAGAGAATAAGAAAACTTATGTGATTTCAGTCATTGCATCAATTTTATTAGTTATTTCTGGAATATCTTTCATTGGCGTTGGTTTAACACCAGCTGATATTTATTTTGAAGAGCATGTTTGGTTTGTTATTTTAGCTTTTAACGCTCAAACCGTTGGTATTTTCTTTATGACAATTGCATTTTTACTGAGCAAAATAAGTAATAGATATACTATTGTTGCTTTTATCTATTTTATAAATGTCGCTCTTTATACAATATTTGAAACAAGTGAGCCTCCACCTGACTTCAATCCATTTGAATTGGAAAATGTTGAAGAGTTCATAGATTACAACCGATTCACGAT
This sequence comes from uncultured Pelagibacteraceae bacterium, assembly GCA_902577765.1. GTDB lineage: Bacteria > Pseudomonadota > Alphaproteobacteria > Pelagibacterales > AG-422-B15 > CACNXQ01. Next base: position 28,987 of record CACHAK010000006.1, read on the forward strand.
ATCAGTTGTTTGGCAAAAAATAATTACAGTTATTTCTATGATCAGTATTCTGATCTTTACATTTGGTTACAAGAAACTTTTAAATGACTAGATTCTGGTGTGTACATATCCCAAGAATTGCATCTGCTTATTATATTTTTGCGGTAATTATTGCTATGCTTCTATACCCTGGCGGTAATCATATAGAACTAGATCAAGTAGGTTATTCATTTCATAAAAATTTTCTTAGTGAGCTTGGTTTTCATAAAACAATGTCTGGAGATTTAAATTTTTTTTCATCTTTTTTTTGGAATACTGCAATGTACATGCTCTTATTACAAGGCATAGCTTTTTTGTTTATTCCGAGTTTATTTAGGGTAAATCGTTACTCGTTTATATTTGCTTGTTTAGGAACGTTATTTATGTTTCCGGCTTGTATTTTTTTTGTAGGAGTTGCCTTAACACCAGGTGATATTTACTTTGATGCGCATCTATTTACAACAACTATGGCATTTAATTTATACTCTGTAGCAATTCTCTTTTATGTTCTTGCTTTTTTATTTAGTCCTTTATCAAACTATTATGCGTCAGGAGGCGTGCTACTTTTTATAGCAGTAGGAGTTTATGCTTATTATCTCGGTGACTTTCAACCGATTGATGCAATAAATGACCGTGTTCGTTTTTTAGAAACGTACACAATGGATTTCTTGATATTTAATGTAGTTTTACAGAAGGTGATGATTATTCTAATGATTACAACAATTATCATGTTTACGTTTGGCCTCGATAAGTTAATAGGAAAAAAAAATGCAAATGACTAAATTTTGGACAGTCTATATCATTCGATTTGTATCAATTTTTTTTGTTGTCTCAGTAATTATTGCTTCATATTTTTTTCCAGGAGGAAACATACATGATCCTGATCAAATTGGTTATTCATTTAGTCATAATTTTTTAAGTGAACTGGGTGGGTACATTACATTTGCGGGAGATATTAACAGTATTTCATCATTTTTTTTTAACTCCGCGCTTTTTTGTTTTTTATTGGTCGGAATATCAAGTTTTTTCATTCCATCATTATTTACAGAAAATAAAGTTTCGTATTTTTGTGCGTGCATAGCAGCAGTACTTTTTTTCATCGGAATGGTATTTTTTGCTGGAGTAGCCCTAACGCCGCACGATTTATATAGAGATGCACATGTATTTTTTGCAATAAATGCATTTCGTTGGTTAGTACCAGCATCATTATTTTTTGTAATAGCCTTTTTTCTTAGCAATGCAGACAATAAGTATACTGTTGTGAATATTATTTTTCTTATATCAACCGTTATCTATGTAATTTATCAAATATACTCTGGTGATCCAAGATTGAATGAAGAACTATTAGTGCAAAATGTATTAATGCAAAAATCTATAGCAATAATCCATATTATCAGTATTTTTTCTCTTACCTTCTGCTTCAACAGCCAAATAAAGAATAAAAATTTATAAATTTGGAGTTTTGTTAATCCAAGGAGATATTTCCTCTAATTGTGCAGCCAGAGAGATTAATGTTTCTTCATCCGCATATCTTGATGCAAATTGTACGCCCAAAGGTAGATTATCACTAGTCCAATATGTTGGTAATGAAATTGATGGCTGGCCAGTAATGTTTTGAAGCATTGCATCAGGCGAGTACCATAAACTCTCAGGCGCTAAATTATTAAGAATTGAGTCTCTTATTGATTGAATACGAAATACCCAACCCAATTTTAAAGTCATAATGATTTCACTTATAATTCTTGCTTGGTTGTTTGGTCTAATTTCACCTATATGAGGAGGTTTTTGAGAAATAATTGGAGTTAAGACTACATCGTACTTATCAGTTTCTTCCATTACTGATCGAGCAATCTTTTGCATAGTATATCGTGCCCAAGTGTAGTCACTCGCTCTGAAACTTTTTCCCAAATAATGAAATAGTCTTGTTGCCGTTTCAACTTCATTTTTCTTAAATCCTCTTCCAACGACATCTTTCAATTCATTAAACATCTGGGTTACATGAGACGATATAGTTATTGTAAATGCTCTTGCAGCGAGCAGTCCGTCATAACTGAAATTCATTTCCTCAACATCATGACCTAAGTCTTCACACAATTTAGCATTGAATTTAATTGCTTCAATTGCATCAGAGGAGGGTTCAATTCCAACAGGACTTTTAAGATTAAATCCAATCTTAAGTTTATTTTTTTTACTCAAGGCTTCAACTAGAGAACCTTTTTTGTATGGAATGCCATAAGGATCACCCACAACATTTCCAAACAAACAATCATACATATGAGCTGTGTCTCTGACTGTTCGAGAAACAATACCGGAGTGGGTAAGACCACCCCATTTATCACCGTGAGAAGGTGCAAATGATGTTCTTGCTCTATTAGGCTTTAATCCAACCAGACCACATGATGCAGCGGGAATTCGAATTGATCCGCCACCATCACTTGCATGTGCAATAGGAACTATGCGGCTTGAAACCGCTGAAGCTGCACCACCACTTGAACCACCTGTCGTTCTATTTGTATCCCAAGGATTTCTTGTTGGGCCAAATTCAGTTGGCTCAGTTGTAACCATTAGACCGTATTCAGGTGTTGCAGATTTTCCACATATAACAGCACCAGTTTCTCTAAATTGTCTTGTGAGGTGATTGTCATAAGGCATTTTAGTGTTTTTTAAATACTTACTGCCTTGCATCATGTGATAGTTAGCTAAAGAACTATCCATATCTTTCATAAGAAATGGAACCCCAATAAAAGTTCCATTTAGTTCTTTGTTTCTATTTATTGACTCGAATGCATAGTGATACATTGTACGATGCACTGCATTTAATTTAGGGTTCAGTTTTTCAATTAGATCAATGGCGCTATCAAGAGGATCAATAGGGGATATTTCTTTATTTCTAATTAATTCAGCTATGCCCAAACCATCATAATTTGTATATTCTTTGAAAATAGCCATTATTGATTATATTAACCTCAAAAATATGATAATCTCTTAAAAATTTTTTTAATGATTCAGTCTATTTAAAACCTATGGCAGATGCAAATAAGAAAAAAGGAAACCCAGTCATTAATTTTATTAAAAGGTACTTTTTTACAGGTCTTTTAATATCGGCGCCAATTGGAGCGACGATTTACATTACAATATTTATTGTCGAATTTATTGCTGGTCTGGTTCCAGACAGATTTAACCCAAATGGTCTGCTACCTGAGATCATAGGCTATAAAATTCCTGGCCTTGAATTAATTATAGCATTTCTATCTTTTATTTTAATTGGTCTAATATTTTCAACCTTATTTGGAAAAGCCATTCTTGGTTATTTTGATAATCTTATCACACGTATTCCATTAGCGGGTAATGTCTATAAAGCTATCAAACAGATTACTGAGACATTCTCAAATACTGATTCAGCATATCAAAAAGTTGTTCTCATCGAGTATCCAAGAAAAGATATATATGCAATTGGCTTTATGACAGGTGAGACAAAAGGTGAAATTAAGGAAAGACAGAAAATAGAAATGGTCAATGTATTTGTTCCAACCACACCAAATCCTACCTCAGGTTTTTTACTCTTCATACCTAAAGATGATATCGTTGAGCTCGATATGTCTGTTGAAGATGCGATTAAATTGGTTGTATCAGCAGGCATGGTGGTACCACCAAGAAAATAATTAGCCAGTTTTTAAATAATCGATTGCAACTTGATTTCTAAATAGATGCAAAAGTGTCCTTTGTGCTTTGCCTGCAGATTTTTTCAAATCCGGATCGTCTTTAACGATATCCATGGCAACACCTCTCGCTTCCTCGAGTATATGTTTATGTTTGTCTAGATTTGATAATCTAAAATTTGGAATACCACTTTGTTTTGAGCCTAATATTTCCCCAGCACCTCGAATATCAAGGTCTTCTTCGGCGATTAAGAAACCATCGTTTGTTTCCTTCATCACTTTTAATCTTCGTTTAGCATTATCGGTGAGTGGCCCCTCAAAAAGTAATATGCATGTTGACTTTGCATTTCCTCTGCCAACTCTTCCTCGAAGTTGATGAAGTTGTGATAGGCCATACCTCTCAGAATTCTCAATAATCATTACAGTTGCATCAGGGTCGTCTATTCCTACTTCTATTACTGAAGTTGCGACTAAAATATCTATTTTATTATCTTTAAACTTTGACATGACATCATTTTTTTCATCTTGAGACATTTGACCGTGAACTAAACCAATACTGTTTGATGAGTAATATTTTTTTAAGTCATTGACCCTTGAATTGACTGATTGCAACTGAAGCTTTTCAGATTCATCAATTAAAGGGCATACCCAATAAATCTTTTGTTTCTTATCTAATATTTTTGTAAGGCTTTCTTTTAGTTGGTCAATTTTATTAATGTTGATTGATTTGGTAATTATTTCCTTTCTGTTTTTAGGTTTTTCAGAAATTTTAGATATATCCATATCTCCATATGCTGCCAATTCCATTGTTCGAGGTATAGGAGTAGCGGTCATCAATAAAATGTCACAACTATTTCCTGCTTTTTCATTTAATAAAATCCTTTGGTGTACTCCAAACTTATGCTGTTCATCAATGACAACCAAGCCTATATTTTCAAAAGTAACTTTCTTCTGAAATAATGCATGTGTTCCAATAATAATATCAGCTTCAAAATTGTGATTGTTTTTATTTGAAGATGTGATTAGGGAGCATGTTAGATTTAAATTATTAATAAATTCTTTGATTGTATTAAAATGCTGCTCAGCAAGAATTTCAGTTGGTGCCATTAAAACTGATCTTTTATTATTTTCAATGCATTGAATCATTGCAAATAATGCAACAATCGTTTTACCACTACCAACATCACCTTGTAAAAGTCTTAACATTTTACTTGATCCTTCTTGATCGTTTGAAATTTCTTCAATAGTTGTTTCTTGATCACCAGTCAGTTGAAATTTCAATTGATCTCTTAATTGCTTTGACAATTTATTTTTTTTAGGAAGTGAAATTCCATTTTTATGACTAATTTTGTTTTTAATTAATCTTATTGTTAACTGCTGAGAGAACAACTCATCAAAAACTAGTCGTTCTAAATATTTATTATCATCACTTTCCTTCACATCTTTCGGGTTATGCATTTGATAAATAGAGTCTTTCCATGATGGCCATTTGTTTCTTTCTAAAACTTTCGCAGGTATCCATTCAGGTAATTCATCAACCATGCTTAAAGCAGAATTAATTGATTTTTGGATAATTTTAGATGTCATACCTGCAGTTAATGGGTATACACACTCAATCTTTTTAACTGAATCTAAGTTTTTAATATCAACTACATGGTGTGGGTGTGTAATTTGATATAATTCGTTAAATTTTTCAATTTTACCACTAATAACTCTAGTGCCGCCGATCGGTAAGATTTTTTTTATGTATGGACCTCGTAGATTAAAATAGACGACTGACATTTGTCCGCTGTCATCAGAGACATTTACTCGATATGGCATTCTTCTATTGAAAGCCGGTGTGTGACTATCAATTTTAACAACAACAGTTGCAATACTTCCTTCTTCCAAATCAACAATCTTAGGACTGTTTCTTCTGTCAATATATGCGGCTGGTTTATGAAATAATAAATCAACTATATATTTACCGCATAATCTCTCAATTATTTTAGCATTCTTTGGTCCAATCCCTTTTATCGTCATTATGTTTGAAAAAAGCTTGTATAAGATCTTTGGCCTCATATATGTATTGTATCAAAGATCGATAAAAAAAATATGAACGATTTACGTACACTTCAAAAAAAGCTTCAGTTCAAATCCTCTCATCGGGGGTCAAAGGAAATGGATATTCTCCTGGGATCTTTTGTTGAGAAATATATCAAATTATTTAATGAAGGGGAGCTTCAAATGTTAGAGGCTATATTAGAACTTGATGATAATGACATATATCGATATGCGCTAGATAAGGTCACTATTCCAATAGAAATTGACAATCGTGTCATACAATTACTCAAAGATTTTACGATGCTTAAAAAAATGACGAAACCACGCTTAAAGACTCAAATTAATGAGAACTTAAACATCAACATCGATGAAAAATTTGATTATGAAAGAACAATTAACTATTTATCCGCCAATGGTTATGCTCGCGTAAGTTCAATTCGTGAAAATGGCGAATTCTCTGTTAAAGGAGATGTTATTGATATTTTTCCAACAGACTTCAAGAATCCAGTTCGTATTAACATATTTGGTGATGAGATCGAAAAATTTGAAGAATTTAATCCTAAAAATCAAAAATCGATACAAAGTCTGTTCAGACTGATTATTAAACCTTTTAATGAGTTCTCTTTCAATCAAAGCAAACGCACAATTAAAGCAGATACTTTTTTAACTGATCTCAGTACTTTTGAACAAGATGATCTAATTGTTCATGTTGATCATGGAATAGGAAAATTTAATGGGTTAAAAAATGTTACTGTACTAGAAAACGATCATGATTGCATTGAAATAACATATTTCAATAATGATAAACTTTATGTACCTGTTGAGAATATTGAACTTTTGTCAAAGTACGGTGGGAATAGTGAATTTGCACAAATTGATAAACTGGGAAGTTCAAATTGGCAATTTAGAAAAGCCAGTGCAAAAAATAAAATAAATGAAATTGCTGAAGATTTAATAAAAGTTGCAGCAGAAAGATCTCTAAAAGAAGCGACAAAATATACCGTTCAAGAACCTTATTATTCAAATTTTATAAATGAATTTGAATTTCAGGATACCGAAGACCAAGCAAACGTGACATCAGAATTACTGTTTGATCTAAACAGCGGGCTTCCAATGGACCGTTTAATTTGCGGCGATGTTGGCTTTGGTAAGACAGAAGTTGCATTAAGAGGAGCGTTCAATGTAGCTATGAGCGGTGCTCAAGTGGCATTTATTGTTCCAACAACACTACTATGCAGTCAACACTATGAAAATTTTAAAAAAAGATTCAAAAACTTTCCATTGAAAGTCGATCTAATCTCAAGATTAAACTCAACTTCTGAAAACAATAGAATTATTGAAAGAATCAATAGTGGAGAAAGTGATGTAGTTGTTGGAACACATGCGCTTCTTAACAGTAAAATTAAATTTAAAAAATTAGGCATGCTTATTATTGATGAAGAGCAGCACTTTGGAGTTTCTCAAAAAGAAAAAATTAAGTCATTACGTTCAAATGTGCATGTGCTAGCTTTAACAGCCACACCAATACCACGCACATTACAAATGTCACTAGTAGGTCTTAGGGATTTGTCAATTATTTCTACAGCACCATTAAACAGGCAAAATATAAATACTGAAGTTATTGATTTTAATGATGAAAAAATAATCTCTGCAATTGATTATGAATTAAGTCGTAATGGCCAGGTGTATTATGTCTGTCCAAGAATTAACGAATTAAAAGAAGTCGAGGATTTTTTAAAAAGTAAACTTCCAAATGTAAAGTATCAAATTGCCCACGGTCAAATGCCGTCCAAAAACCTGAAAAATACAATGATTGATTTTTATAATAATGAATTTCAATTATTACTGTGTACCACAATTGTCGAGTCTGGTCTGGATTTGCAGAAAACTAACACAATGATCATTCATAATTCTGATAAATTTGGATTATCCCAACTTTATCAGTTAAGAGGGCGTATTGGCAGATCTAATATCGAAGCATTTTGTTTTTATACAGTTAAAGACATCAATGGAATAACTGAAAATGCCTATAAAAGACTTATGCTTCTTAAAAAATTTAACTCTAGAGGCTCAAGTTTTAATCTTTCAAGCCATGATTTAGATATGAGAGGATCAGGAAACATTATAGGGGATGCTCAATCCGGACATATCAGAGAAGTTGGTCTCGAACTTTATCATAAATTGCTAAAAGATAAGATATTGGAATTAAAATCAGATACATCGACAGTAGATAATGAGTGGTCTCCACAAATAAATCTTGGTTTAAGCGTCTTAATACCTGAAAAATATATGCCAAATTTAAACACTAGACTTTTTTATTACCGGCAGCTTGCTTACTTAAGTTCAAGTGAGGAATTACGCAAAATTAAGGAAGAAATGAGCGAGAGATTTGGTGAAGCCCCTAAAGAGGTTGAGCATTTGTATAACATCACTGAACTTAGAATTATGTGTAAGCAGTTGAAAATAGAAAAATTTGATATTGGAAATAAAGGTTTAACTATAAAATTTAAAAATAATCATTTTGAAAAAACAGACCAATTGGTTGAATTTATGTCTCAATATAAATATGACTTAAAATTAAGATCAGACCAGACATTGGTGTATCATTACCAAAAAACATCAAATAAAGATCGAATATATAAAGCTTTTTCTTTTGCAAAGGAATTGCAGGCATTATAGTAGAGAACATGGGTGTTCTATCTGGATATAAGATAATCGAATTGTCAGGGATTGGGCCAGGGCCATTATGCGGAATGTTGTTTGCCGATCTTGGCGCTGAAGTTATTCGTGTTGATAGAAAAAATACCGTTATGCCGAGTCAACAACCAAAATTTGATATTACAGGAAGAAGTAAGAAATCTATTTGTTTAAATTTAAAGGATCCTGAGTCTAAAGAGGTTTTATTTAAATTAATTAAAAATGCAGACGCGCTAATAGAAGGTTATCGACCCGGAGTAACTGAAAAACTAGGGATTGGACCTGATGAATGTTTAAAACAAAATGAAAAGTTAGTTTATGGAAGAATTACTGGTTGGGGTCAAAATGGTCCTCTAGCACAGGCAGCTGGTCACGATATTAATTATATCGCATTAGCAGGTGCTCTATATTCAATTTGGGGCGAAAATAAACCATCAATACCACTCAATTTAATTGGTGATTATGGAGGAGGCACTATGTTTCTTGCATTTGGTGTATGCGCAGCTTTACTGTCAGCGAATAGAACGGGTAAAGGACAAGTAGTTGATGCAGCTATGATTGATGGAGTTTCGGTTCTTACGTCAATATTTCATAGTTTATCTCAGTCAGGAGTATGGAATGTAAATAATAGAGGTAATAATTTATTTGATGGTGGCGCGCCCTTTTATCAAGTCTATGAGACAAAAGACAGCATGCACGTCTCAATAGGTTCTTTAGAGCCTCAATTTTACCAGCTATTAATCGATAAATTAAATCTTGGTGATGAATTTAAAAATCAAATGCAATTAGATCAGTGGGATAATATGAAAAGTAAATTAGCTGAAATATTTAAAACCAAAACAAGGATTGAATGGGATGAAATCTTTGAAGGGTCTGATGTTTGTTATTCACCAGTTCTCTCTATCGAAGAGGCAGCTAATCATAAACACATGAAGGCGCGTAATAATTTTGTAAATATTAACGATGTACGTCAACCATCACCAGCACCTCGTTTCAGTGTTACACCATCCGAGAAACCATCTCCTGCACCTGAAATTGGTCAAGATAACAAAAGCATAATGCTTGATATTGGTTTTTCTGAGGAACAAATCAAAGAATTAGAAAATAAAGGAGTTCTATTATAGTGCCTAGTTTCGATGTTGTGAGCAGAGTTGAAATGCAGGAGGTTGATAATGCTATATCTAATTCAATGAAGGAAATTGGACAGAGATATGACTTTAAAGGTTCTGCTTCAAAGCTAGAGAGAACTGAAGGAGGGATTATTTTATTATCTGAAGATGAAATGAAGGCTAAACAGGTATTAGATATTCTAATTTCAAATTTAATAAAACGTAACGTTGACCCAAAGGTAATAAAACTAAAAACGTCTGAAAGTGCATCTGGCAATACAATCAGACAAAATTACGATCTATTGGAAGGTATTGATCAAGAAGTAGGTAAAAAAATTACAAAATTAATCAAAGAATCAAAATTGAAAGTGCAAGCAAAAATTCAAGGAAATGAGCTGAGAATAAGTGGTGCAAAAAAAGACAATTTACAAGAAGCCATATCAAAAATTAAAGAGCTAAAATTAGAATTACCTCTTCAATATATTAATTTTAGAGACTGAGCTATCTTAGTGGTTGGTCTGTCGTTATTTCTTGTTCTTTAATTTTCTCTCTATACAAAATAAATATTCCCGCTGAAACAATAATTAATATTCCAATTATTGTTCTCAATGAAACAGTTTCACTCCAAATAAACCATCCCAATAGCACGGCCCAAATTAAAAATACATATTCAAATGGTGCAACAACATAAGGTTTACCGTATCGATATGCGTTGAAAATAAATACAAAACCAAAAATTACACAAACACCAACTAAAAATAACATCAAAAGAGTTGTTGCGTCATTGAAGGACCAGTATCTAAATAAAAATTCTAAAATTTCATTTCCAGAATTATCCATATCTAAATAAAAACCAGAATAGGTAATAATGGGACATAAAATTATAGTAGCGATGTATACATGAAGTGTTTGTGTGTAAACATTATCCTCATTTGATGTATATTTTATTATAATCATACTGCCTGAATATCCTGCAGCACATAGTATTGGAAATACCATGAATATATTAATGGTCTCAAAATCTGGTGAAACAATGAGCATTACACCTGCAAAACCATAAATAATTGTTAGCCATCTAATGATGCCGACTTTTTCTTTAAGAAAAATAGATGAAAATATAGTAATAAAGAATGGTGCTGTAAAAAAAAGAGCTGTTGTAACTGCAAAAGACAAGTACGCAAGACCTATATAATAAAATACGAACGCAAAAATAAACATTATTGTTCTAAAGATTGTTAACTTTGGGTAATGAGTTGTCCAAATTAGTTTTTGGCCTGTAAAATAAAAAAATAGAACAAGAAGAACAATAGCAATGACACTTCTTGCAAACATGACCTGAAGTATTGATATATCAACAGCCAATAATCTTACGGCAGTATCTTGAAATGCAAATGCAGTCATACCCATTAAAATATAAGCTATTGCTAAAAAATTATTTTCTTTTGCCATCAATAAAATATTAGTACATAAGTTTTAGTAATAAAATATATTAATTGTTCTATAAGATTTGATATTAAATAATTTGCTAGTCAAAAAATATTGAGAAGTATAAAAAAAGTAATTTATTATGGTAAAAATCGATACCGAATACGACTATATCATTGTTGGCGCTGGATCTGCTGGCTGTGTATTAGCGAATAGATTGACCTCAAATTCAAAGAATACTGTCCTTCTTCTTGAAGCGGGCGGGGAAGACAAATCCTTAACCTTAAAGATGCCTGCTGCCGTTTTATCGAATCTTAAAAGTACTAAACACAATTGGGCATTTAAAGGTGAGCCAGAACCCGAACTAAATGGTCGTCAACTTCAACATGACCGAGGTAAAACTCTTGGTGGCTCATCATCAATAAATGGAATGGTCTATATAAGAGGAAACTCACTTGATTATGAGGGTTGGAGGCAAATGGGATGCGATGGATGGGGATACGCAGATGTCTTACCATATTTTAAGAAAATGGAATGTTACAGTGGAGGAGGGGATGATTTTCGCGGTGACTCAGGTCCATTAAAGGTACATAGAAGCATTCCCAAAGACCCACTTTCATTGGCTTTCATTAATGCAGGAAAAGAAGCAGGGTACAAAGAAACAGATGATATAAGCGGATTTTGCCAAGAAGGTTTTGGTATATTTGATCGGACAGTATTCAACGGTGAACGATGGAGCGCATCAAAGGGTTATCTTGATCCGGTTCGTAATAGAAAAAATTTAACAATTTTAACAAATGCGCTTGTTTGCAATTTAAATTTTAAAGACAATACAGCAGAAGGCATATGTTTTAAAAATAAAAATAATGAAATAGTAAATGTAAAGGCAAAAAAAGAAGTAATTCTGAGTGCTGGTGCAGTTGGATCACCACACATACTTATGCTTTCAGGAATTGGACCAAAAGAGCATTTAGAATCAATAGGAGTCAATACATTAGCTGATTTACAGGGTGTTGGACAAAATCTTCAGGATCATCCTGATTTTATTTTGAAATATAAATGTTTAAAGCCAGTTTCGCTTTGGCCAAAAACAAAGAGAATAAGTAGTATAGGAGCTGGCATCCAATGGCTATTAACTAAAGAGGGCATGTGTGCATCTAATCATTTCGATACTGTTGCATGTGTAAGATCAGCTCCCGGTGTTGAGTACCCTGATTTACAATTATGTATTTCACCAATTGCCATGAAAGAAAATAGTTGGGAATTACTTCAAGAGCATGCATTTCAAGTTCATGTAGGTCTGATGCGAACTCATAGTCGTGGTAAGATCGAATTACGATCAAAAAATCCTACTGATCCACCTCGCATTCTTGTCAATTATCTCAAAGATAAAAGAGATAGAGAATTGTTACGAAAGGGTATTCATTTGGCGCGCGAACTACTTGATCAACCTGCTTTTTGCAACATAAAGGGTGATGAAATCTTTCCTGGTGAAAACTGCAATTCAGATGATGAACTTGATGCAAAATTAAATTCCAACATTACGAGTCAATGGCACTTGTGCTGTACAGCACGCATGGGACTAAAAACAGATAAACATGCAGTTGTTGATAATCAAGGTAGAGTTCATGGTTTCAATAATTTGCGAGTCGTTGATGCTTCGATTATGCCTTTTGCTACAAATGGAAATACAAATGCTCCAACAATTATGATTGCTGAAAAAATAAGTGACAACATATTGGGTGATAATCCTCTGCCTCGAATAGAATTAAAAACCTGGCATAGTCCTAACTATCAGATGCATCAAAGGTAATTATTTAGAACGTAATATATTAATACATAAGTATTAGTATTAAAATATATTAATTACTCACTCAAATTTCATAATTAACATAAAGTCAATCAATAATCTTTTTTATAAAGGAGACATTATGTTACATATAAGCAAATGGGAAAGACAAGAAAATGCAAGCAGAGATAAATTGGGAACAGCTGCATTGAATTTGTGTAAGGTTGCAAAAAGTACTGATGGAGTTCATTCAGCAAAATTTTATTGGCCAAATCCAAATATGGTTGCATTTGTAGTAGAAGCTGAAACAGGTTCTTGGGGAATTGGAGCTGAACCTACAGGCGAAGCAATGAAGGCATTTTTTGATTTAGGTGACGCGGCATCTTGTGTGATGGACGAAACATGGGTTGATGCTAGTCTTGGTCAAAAAAGGTCTGATAGAGCAGGTTAATAGAAATTCTTCTGGCGGAGAGGGTGGGATTCGAACCCACGAACGAGTTTCCCCGTTGCTGGTTTTCAAGACCAGTGCTTTCAACCGCTCAGCCACCTCTCCCTTGAAGAAATCAATTTATTGAATTTATTATTTAAAACAATAATTAATTTAGAAATCCAACCTTACTAATTGTATATACAGTCAGTAGTGAAATTGCAGTGCAGAGTGCCATACCCCATGCGATATCTGAAATAACAATAGTCCAGTTAAATACATTAAACACCGCTTTAACAGTTAGTGCGTATGTAGCGTAAGTAGCAAGACCGTACATAGCAGCTGGCACTATTACACTTGTTAATGAAGCATTCTTAAATGGAGCCACTACAAAATAAACAAGTCCGAGTACAAAAATTAGATAAAAAATTACAGCAGAAGTTATATCGAGACTAATTTTTAGATTATCTGGTAGATTTTTATTATAAATACGTACAACAAATGTTTGAATACCAATTGTATCGATTATCAAAAAGTAAAATAGGGTAGTCAAATAGAGTTTTATCATAGACAATTAAATTAATGAATAAACAAGCTTTGATCAATGCATTATTTAGTTCTTTTGGAGCTTTTGTATGCATTGGATTTTTAGCATATTTAAATTCTTCAATTGAAGGTGCGATATGGCTTATACCTCCTTTCGGCGCATCAATGGTTTTGCTCATGGCCGTTCATGAGAGTCCTTTAGCAAAACCAAAAAATTTAATACTAGGCCATATACTATCAGCACTATCTGGGGTAATAATTTTCTATCTTCTTGGTAACACATTTGTATCATTAGGCTTAGGAGTGGCTTTAGCTGTTTTTGTAATGATGATAACTAATACCGTGCATCCACCAGCTGGAGCAAATCCAATAATTGTCATATTAACCGGCCAGAGTTTTAGTTTTATTTTCTTACCTGTTGCAGTTGGAGCTATTATAATTGTGACTTTTGCTTATTTGTATAACAAGCTTCTCAAAAGAAATTATATTTAAGAAATTTTATTAAGCTTTTCTATCTCAGAGCAATACTGATCAATAAAAGCTGTTCTCATTGGGTTTGGAGGCAAGCGATCAAATTTAAAAGATTCAATGTTCTTTAGTTGATTTGTAGAGATTTTTGTTTTTGAAGCTATGGTTTTTAAATCTATTGAGATAGATTTTCTTAGTTTTGAAATTTCCTTAATTTTATTTACCAACTCTTCGTCCATATCGGTTTTGCTGTTATCAAGTTTTTTATATGGCATGACAAACATTCCAGTTTCATTTTGTACCATATAAGTAATTTCTCCAAGTGTTAAATTTGTAGGTGCAGAAAAACCGCACCTACATTGGGCTTTAGATTAATTATCTAATAATACGGTTTAAAATTAAAGCTTATAAATACCCATTTTGGGTTATCTTAACGATCTAAATTTTGCTGGGACCTTCAAATAGAACTTCAGCGTTTTTTAACCTATCAATTAATGTTGACCCCAGGCCAGTTGAAGTAGTTAAGACGCCACCAGCGTTAGTATTTGGGAGATTTTCTGTATTTAATGCAAGACATAGAGCGGACTCACATATTAATTTAGCAGTTGATTTATAACCTGGATCGCCTTTGCAAAACATCCTCAATTTATACTTTTCGTTATTCTTATTTTTTCCGATAAAAATACTCTCAAACCAACCATTTTCTCTTGTTTTTTTATCTGGTCCATTACCAGCTTTAGTAAATAATTTTCTAAAAAGACCACTTATCGGGCTTATTAACATTAGGCCAAAGACAGCAAGTCCAGCTGTCACAAGAAATGCAGAACTGTATTTTTTTAGCATCATATATTCTTGATATTTAAATTCACTTCCATAACTTGCCTGATTTTTTTCATGAATTTCAGAGCTTCTTCTCACAACCCTAGTATTTGCAATAGCCATGACAAAGGGCGCAGACCATAATTTAATATCACTAATGTATTTAATTTTGAAATTATCCTTATTTTTAGAAATATTTTGAGTTTTTATATATTCCTTTGAATTAAGTAAAAATGGATGCCCCATTGAATATTTGCTTTTGTAGTTGCGCATGGAGAACGCACTCTCAATAGTGCCACCACTTACACCTCCATTACCTCGATGATAACCATCAATTCTTTTTAGTTCTTGGTTGAGACTTCTTTGTAAATAAAAGCACCCCATATCTGATGGAATAGAGTCATAGCCACATGATGGAATGATTTTTATTTGCTTTTTTTCTGCAGCTTCGTGATGTTTATCAATAAGATCACGCACCCAAATATTTTCGCCTGTAATGTCTAAATAATGAGTTCCAGCTTCAACGCATTTCGCAACTAAATTATTGCTATACTTGTTAAATGGGCCAGCTAGAGAAGCAATAACTCGCGTTTTGGAAGCTATTTTTAGTAAACTTTCATTATCTTCACTGTCTGCAATAAAATAATCAGGCTTACGATTACTATTATTTGATATTTTGATTAATTTTTCCTCATTTCGACCTGCAATAGCCCAATTTAGGTTGCTATAGTTTTCATCTAAATATTCAATAGCTAATCTTCCAGTAAAACCAGTAGCCCCATAAATTATTAAGTCGTATTCTCTATTCATATATATGTAATATTTGTAAAATTATGTTAAAATTATTTTATGTTAGACTGGATAATAGGTGGCCTAGTAACGATTTCTTTCTTATATCTTCTTTATTGGGCATTGACACTGATTTTTGCATAAAGTGATTGAGTTTTTAATTTCAATATTACAAGACTTGTCACTTATATTTTATGCGTTTTCTTTCATTATTTTGATTTTGATAGTAGGAGCTTATTTATTTAGTTATTTTAAAAATTTTAAATAAAATCAATGTTTTATAATACTATATTAAATAATTACTTCACTTACTACGTGTATTAATATTTTACTTTATTAAAATGATACAAAACATTGATTATATTAATAAAAATAGAATTACTGAAGGTATTGTCGCAAACGCAAACAATGATTTGATTCTGAAGACAATTATGGAAGCAGAAATTCAAAAATTAATAGATCCAGTTCTCATAGGAAATAATGATTTTATAACTGCCTTTATTGATAAGCATGAGTGGTCCCTATCGAAAGATAAAGTAATTAAAAGTAATTCAGAAAAAGAGTCATCAAAGATTGCTTGCGAAGTAGCGAGTAGGGGCGCTGGTTCACAAAATAATATAATCATTAAAGGTCATCTTCATACT
Organism: uncultured Pelagibacteraceae bacterium; assembly: GCA_902577765.1. Classification (GTDB taxonomy): domain Bacteria; phylum Pseudomonadota; class Alphaproteobacteria; order Pelagibacterales; family AG-422-B15; genus CACNXQ01. The sequence continues at coordinate 45,420 of CACHAK010000006.1, forward strand.
GATGTTTTGATGGGTGAGTATATAAAAAAAGAATATAATTTAAGAATTAGGGGAAAACGCTTAAGTCATATTTGGTTTATGACTTTTTCAAATAATGCGCGTCATCCAATTATTATTACTGACGGTGCTTTGAATATATTCCCAAGTTTAGAGACTAAAAAACATATTTTATCGAATGTACTCGATTACACTAAAAAAATTCCTTCTTTCAATCCATATGTTGCCGTTTTATCTGCAACTGAGGAAAAATTACAGCAAATGCCAAGTTCTATTGAAGCACATGATCTCGTTGAATGGGCGAAAATTAATTACTCAGATACTCCTGTAGAAGGACCATTTGCTTTAGACAATGCCATTTCAGAAGAGTCTGCAAAGATAAAGGGAACAAAAGGAAAAGTTCCAGGTAATGCTAATGTTATTATTGTTCCAAATATCGAAACAGGAAATGCGCTCGTTAAATCTCTTGTACATTTTGCGAACGCTACTGCTGGGGGATTCGTAATTGGCGGTAAAAGCCCTGTTGTTATAACTAGCAGATCAGATGATGAGAAATCTCGAATGGCATCTATTGTAAATGCTGTAATTTGTACCTATTAATTATTTAAAAGCCTGATTTAAGTCATCTATAAGATCATCACTGTCTTCTATGCCGACAGATAATCTGACTAGCTTTTTGGGCACTTGATTAAAGGATTTATCGTCTAAATATGCATGTGTCATCAAAGCAGGAGACTCAATTAAAGACTCAACTCCACCCAAGCTCTCTGCTATTGTAAAAATTCTTAATTTACGCATAAACTTTGATATTTCTGACATATTCCCATCATAGATAAAAGTGATCATTCCACCAAATCCGTTCATTTGTTTAAGTGCAATATCTTTTTGTTTATGATTTGGTAACCCAGGATATGTAACGTTTAATGCTTTTTTATGCGATCTTAAAAAGCGAGCAATTTTAATTCCGTTTTCATTATGTTTTTTCATTCTAATAGCTAGAGTTTTAATGCCTCTCAAGGTAAGAAAACAATCAAAAGGACTTGGAACGGCGCCCGTAGAATTTTGTATTAGGGCTAATTTTTTCTCTAGTTTTTTATTCTTTCCAATGACTAAAGCCCCACCAATAACATCAGAGTGGCCGTTGATATATTTTGTTGTAGAGTGATTAACTATATCAATTCCGTGCTCAATTGGTCTTTGATTGTAAGGTGTAGCAAATGTATTATCGCATACTGTTATAAGCTTATTTCTTTTTGCAATACGGGCTATTCTTTTTAAGTCCGTAATTTTAAGCAGTGGATTTGTTGGAGTTTCAATCCAAATCATTTTTGTATTCTTTTTAATTTCTTTTGAAAAATTTGTATTTAAATCAACGAAAGTGAATTCAATATTTGATGACTTGCTCTTAATTTCATTAAACAACCTAAAAGTACCACCATATAGGTCATCAAAGGCTATTACATGATCTCCAGGCTTTAAAAGATCTAGAACTGCGGTTTGAGCAGCAACTCCTGAAGCAAAAGCAAAAGCTTTATATCCACTTTCCAATTCTGCAATTGAATTTTCTAAAACTTCCCTCGTAGGATTTTGACTTCTAGAATATTCATACCCTTTATGCTCACCGGGTCTATCATGAGCATAAGTAGACGTTGCATAAATAGGAGTCATTACGGCTCCAGTTAATGGATCCGTTTTGACCCCGGCATGCACTGATAAAGTATCAAGTTGATTTATTTTTTTTATATAAGATTTTTTTCTTTTAACCATTCTTCATTATATGCTGTATTTAAATATTTTTCACCATTATCACACACAAATGTAACAACATTTTTTTCTTTATCTTGGTCCTTGCAATATTTAATTGCCGCTGAAATAAGAGTTCCACTTGATGAGCCTCCCAATATTCCCTCCTTCAAAGCCAATTCTCTAATCATACTAAATGCTTCTTCGTTCGTAACTTCATAAGCTTTTTTTATATACTTTAATTCTAAGGTCTCAGGAATGAAATCTTCACCTATACCCTCAACAAGCCATGAATAGTCCGCTTTTTTTAATGGCTTGTTTTCAACTGCATCTTTAATTATTGAACCCTTTGGATCTGCAAGAACCATTTCAGTTTTTGGACTATGCTCTGAAAAAAATTTTCCTAAACCTGAAATTGTTCCTCCTGTACCAACCCCACAAACAACAGCATCAACATCATTACTCATTTGATTAAGAATTTCTGGACCAGTTGAATATTCATGAGCTTGGGGGTTTGACATATTTGTAAATTGGTTGGCCATAAATGAGTTAGGAGTATTTTTTGCAACTTCTTTAGCTACATTTACATAATGCTCAGAACTATCTGGTCCAACATCACTTCTTGCCAAAATAACTTCTGCTCCTAGTGATTTAAGATGAAGTATTTTGTTATGATTCATTTTATCGAGTATTACAACTTTTGACTTATATCCCTTTAAAAGTGCTATTAAAGCTAAACCAAGGCCAGTATTACCCGCTGTAGCCTCGACAACTGTTGATCCTTTCTTTAACTTTCCTTGAGCTTCAGCGTCTTCAATGATTCTTAAAGCCACTCTATCTTTAATAGATGAGCCTGGATTAAGGCTTTCCATTTTGAGAAAAAGATTACATTTTCCAGTGTCTAAATTTTTAGCTTGAACAATCGGAGTATTACCAATTAAATCAACCAATGATTTTATTTTCTTCATCAAATTTGATTATTTATATTTCTAAAATAGTTAGTTTATTAAGCATAACAACAGTATTTACTATAATTAATTTACATTCATTACAAGCAGATGAACAGGGTTCTTTTGAAGATTGGCTTATTTATATTGAAAATCTTGCACTCAAAGAAGGCATCTCAAAAGAAACTATAAATAACAGCATCAAAAATATTTCACAGAATGAAAGAGTATTAGAACTTGATAGATCACAGCCAGAATTTACACTCACACTAGAGAAATATTTATTAAATACCACTCCTTCGAGTAGAGTAAAAAAAGGAAAAAAACTCTATAAAGAAAATAAAAATATTTTAGAAAAAGTTTCAAATGAATTTGGTGTTCAACCAAGATTCCTATTAGCTTTATGGGGTATTGAAACAAGTTTTGGCAAATTTACCGGATCTTTTAATGTCGTGCAATCACTTTTAACATTATCACATGATCTTCGAAGAAGAGACTTCTTTACTGATGAGCTAATCAATGCATTAAGGATTATTAATGAAGGACACATAGATGCAGAAAATATGATGGGTTCTTGGGCAGGTGCAATGGGCCAAAACCAATTTATGCCTTCAAGTTTTCTAAGTTATGCAATTGATTACAATAACGACGATAGAAAAGACATATGGAACACGCTGGATGATGTATTTGCATCATCCGCAAACTACTTAAGTAGTTCAGGGTGGGATAATAATCTTACATGGGGCAGAGAGGTTATAACTACGAAACCTATAAATAAGGATCTTATAACTACATCTGCAAAAAAAATAGAAGTTTCAAAAAAATTATCTGAATGGTCAAAATTAGGGGTATTGAAAGCAAATGGAGAAATACTTCCAAGTAAGAACTTAAATGCATATTTAGTATTCCCTGAAGGCGAAGACGGTAAAAAATTCTTAGTATATGAAAATTTCAAAGTTATCATGAAGTGGAATAGATCATTATTTTTTGGAATATCAGTTGGTACTTTGTCTGATATGATAGAATATCATTGATGAAATATACTTATTTATTGTTGATTTTTTTATTATCACAATGCGCAGCAGTTAATATTGTTCCGTTAGCTATTGAAGAGAGCAATAAAAATAAAAATATTTCACTAATAGAGAAATATATCGAAGATCCTTATCAGGTTGATGGCAAATGGTTTTATCCAAGGGATTATAAATCATATGAAGAAGTAGGAATTGCTGAAATTGAAATAAATTTAAACAATGGAGATATGACCACAAATAAGGAATTTTTTCATAATGAAGCATTTTCTGGATCTCATAGATCGCTTCCATTGCCGTCTATCCTTGAAGTTACTAATTTAGAAAATGGTAAAACAACAAAGGTTAGAGTCAATAACAGGGGAGCTTATTCATCTACTCACATAATTAACTTATCATCAGTAGTGTTTAAAGAGTTAGATTTGAATAGCGGAGGTGGACTAGTGAAGATAGAGTTAATAAATACAAACGAAAGTTTTATTCTATCCGAAACACGAACCTTTGAAGAGGAGAAGAGAGTGGTAGAAGCACCCATCTCAGACGTTATTGTGATAGACGAAGAAATTTCTAATTCAGAAATGGTTACTAATTTGTCTGAAATACAGACCATAGAAAAACGACAATATAATGAAATATATATAAATATTGCAGCATTTTCATTTTTTGAAAACGCAAAAATTGTTTTAGATGAGTTATCGAATTTCAAAGCCAAGGTCTATAATATGACAACTAATGGGGGTACTCAAATATATAGAGTACTTATTGGGCCATATGAGGACGTAAATAAATTAATCAATGATCTCAAAGATGACACATTTAAAAAATATGAAGATTTATCAATATTTTTAATATAAAAAGATAATATGCATTTGCTTAGACTAGTAATTCTTTACCTAATATTTATTCCTATTCCTTTTGTGCAAGCTTCATTTATAGATACTGAGGCTGAAACAGCAGTAATTATTGATGCTACTACAGGTAAAGTTCTTTTTGAAAAAGAAATGAATAAGAAAACATACCCTGCCTCAATGACAAAAATCATGACAACATTAATAGTATTTGAAAAATTATCTAATGGAACTTTATCATTAGATGATAAATTTCTTGTTTCAGAAAAAGCTTGGAGAGAGCGAGAAGGATCTTCTATGTTTGTCGAAGTCGATAAAGAAATTAGAGTTGAAGACTTATTAAGAGGAATTATTGTTCAATCTGGAAATGACGCTTGTATTGTTATTGCAGAAAATATTGCTGGATCCGAAGAAGCATTCGCTATTATTATGACATCCAAAGCAAGAGAAATTGGTATGTTTAACACAAATTTTACTAACTCAACAGGTATGCATAGTAACGATAATTATTCAACTGCATACGATATAGCAATTTTATCTCAATATTTAATCAATGAGTTTCCAGAATATTATCATTTATTTGCCGAAACTGAATTTGAATGGTCTGGAATAAAACAAAAAAATAGAAATCCATTACTATACAAAAAGATGGGTGTAGATGGCCTTAAAACAGGTCATTTATCAATTTCAGGTTACGGACTTGCAGCATCTGCAGTTGAAGGAAATCGGAGAGTGATTTCTGTAACAAACGGTTTTAGCACACAGCAAAAAAGGTCTCAAGGCTCATCAAGACTTATTACTTGGGCATTTAGAGAATATGAAAATATTGAGTTATTTAAAAAGTCTCAAGAAATTGATTCAATCAAGGTTCCTGGTTCAAACGAGTCGTTGTCATCAGTTAGTGCTTCGTCAGATATAATCTTAACAGTACCAAGAACCAAAAATAATAGTTTAGACTATAGTATTGAATTGGACGATCAAATAAGTTTTCCAGTAGCCGCTGGAACAAAAATTGGTCAATTAAAAGTTAACATACCAAATGAGTCGTCTGAGTATTTTGATATTTATTCTACAAATGAACTAAAAAGGACAAATATTTTTTCAAGAATTTTTAGCTACATTTATCAATCTATAGTTAATTTATTTGTCTAATAAGTGATTAATTCACGTTTCATATCTTTTGAGGGCGGAGAGGGATCTGGGAAGTCAACTCAAATCAAACTTCTTGCTGAAAAACTATCAAAAAAAAGAAAAGTAATAATTACCAGAGAACCAGGCGGCACAAAAGAAGCTGAAAAAATTAGAAATTTGATTGTAAGAGGTAAAGATCAGAAATGGTCTGGAAGTGTTGAAACAATGCTAATTTTTGCGGCGCGTAAAGACCACGTAGATAAGGTTATTTTGCCCAATCTTAAAAAAGGATATTGGGTATTATGTGATAGGTATATTGATTCAACTATGGCTTACCAGGGTTACGGTAAAAAAGTTGACATTAAGCTAATAGATTCATTAAATAAAGTTTTGATAAAAAATTTAGTGCCGAGCATTACTTTCCTTCTCGACATTGATCCTAAGACAGGGCTAGCTAGATCAAAAAGAAAAGGTAACAATGAAATAAGATACGAAAATATGCACATAAATTTTCATAGAAAAGTAAGAATCTCATTCATGAAAATCGCTAAGATCAACAAAAATAGAATTAAGATTATTGATGCCGGTCAGGAGAAAGATAAAATTTCAGAAGATATATGGAAAATATTAAAGAGAACCAAAAGAATATGATTAATCTAGATCAAGTTTATTTTAAACAAAAGGAAAAGTTATTCAGTTTATACCAACACAATTTACCTCAATCTATTATTTTATCAGGAGGAGAGATCGAACTTTTAACTGAAATAGCAATGTCATTTTCAGAACTAATAGTTAGAGATAATACTGATCATACATTCAAAGATTTTCTAAATATTTGCTCAGAAAGTAATTTTCAAAATTCACCATTTGTATATTTAATATCAAAAATTTACTTAGAAGATAAAAAAAGATTTAAAAATAAAATCTATAGAGATGATATATCAAATATTTATACTTTTTTTCAAACAAAAGATGAAATTGGTCAAAAGAGGGTGTGTGTAATTAAAAAAATTGACGACCTTTCAGTCGAAGCTAGTAATTCACTGCTTAAATTAATAGAAGAGCCAAATAAAAATTCTCATTTCATAATCATAAATCATAATAAAGCAAAAGTTTTACAAACTATTAAATCAAGATCATATTTCTTAAATTTTAATAAATTAAACGAAGAAATTTTTTTTAGAGATTTAAACAGTGATATTCACATTGATAGGGACCTTTTCGATCTAACTAACGGGTCTTTGAGTCTTTCAAGAAGTTTGATAAATTATGAACTACATGAAATACAAGATCACTTTAGAGAACTGTTAAATAATCGTAAGTTAATAAAGTCAAATACAGCATTGCATTATTCTAATTTTATTTCAAAAAAATTTAATAAAGATGAAGATATTTCAATTTTTTTTGATTATATCTACTTATTAACTGCTTACGAAGTAAAGTCTGTTGCTAGGCAGGGAAAAGAAAAAGAAGTCCTTAATTTGCTTAAGATCACAGAAATCGTTAAAAGTTATCGAAATTATTTTAGAAGCTTAAATCTAGATTATACAGCTCTTATTATTTCTCTTTTTTACAAAATAAAAAATGTCTAACAAATACTATATAACAACGCCAATTTATTATGTAAATGACAAGCCTCATATAGGTCATGCATATACTTCTGTAGCTACCGATTTTATTGCAAGATTTATGTCTCTTAAAGGATATGATGTAAGATTCCAAACTGGAACAGATGAACACGGACTTAAAATACAAAAAGCAGCGGAAGCAAAAAAAATAGACCCGATAGAACTTTGCAATCAGAACTCAAAAATCTTCAGAGATCTTACTGTCTCATTAAATTTATCCAATGATGACTTTATAAGAACCACTGAAAAAAGACATATTGATGGTGCCTCATATTTATGGAAAAGAATTTATGAAAGAGATCAAATTTATTTAGGTGAATATACTGGATGGTACTCAATAAGTGATGAGACATTTTATAATGAAAAAGATTTAGTAAAACAGAATGATGGCTCTTTTAAAACTATCACTGGCGGCCCCGTTGAATGGATCACTGAGAAATCATATTTTTTTAAACTTTCAGAATGGTCTGACAAATTGCTAGATTTGTATAAAAGTAACCCAAATTTTATAAATCCTGCTTCAAAGAGAAATGAAGTAATTAAATTTGTAGAGTCAGGTTTGAATGATCTATCTGTATCAAGAACATCTTTTAAATGGGGAATAAAAACACCAACAGATGAATCCCATATTATGTACGTATGGTTAGATGCATTAACGTGTTACGCTAATGGAATTAATTATCTAAATGAAAATGGTAATGGCATGAAGGATTATTGGAATAATGTAGTACATATCGTTGGTAAAGATATATTAAGGCATCATGCAGTATATTGGCCTGCATTTTTATTAGCAGCAGAGTTAGATCTCCCAAAAAAAATATTTGCCCATGGATGGTGGACAAACGAAGGTAATAAAATTTCAAAATCTTTAGGCAATGTAATAGATCCAATTGAAATTCTTAATAATTACGGCCTTGATCAGTTGAGATATTTTTTACTAAGAGAAGTTCCATTTGGAAATGATGGGGATTTTTCAAAAAATGCTTTAATTAATAGAATTAATAGTGATTTAGTAAATGATCTAGGCAATCTATGTCAAAGATCCCTCTCAATGATAGAAAAAAAACTAGGGTCAATCATTCCCCAAATAAAAATTAAAGGGTATGAAGAGAATATTTTAGATAAATCGTGCGAAGAATTATTAATAAAAGGCTCAGATCTAATAAATGAATTTAAAATACATGATTATATTAGACTTGTTTGGGAGCACATCGGTAAAGTAAATAAATATTTTAATGACAATAAACCATGGGAATTAGAAAAAAATGACAATGAAAAATTTTTAAATGTATTAGCTGTGACAGCTGACCAAATTAAAAATATAGCAATATTTATTAATCCAATTATGCCTACTACATCCTCGAAAATATTAGCAACTATGAGTGTTTCCGAAAGCGAATTATTATTTGAAAAAATTAAGGCTATAAATTTATATGGCAATAAGTTATCGAATGTAAATCATTTATTTAATAGGATTCAATCATGATTATTGATAGTCATTGTCATTTAATATCGAGTAGATATGAAAAACCAATTCATGAAATTATTAATATATGTAAGGCCAGTAATATCAGTCTATTATTAAATATAACTACTAAAGAGCAAGAATTTGACGAAATATTAAATCTTAGCAATGAATATAAGCAAATCTATAATAGCGTGGGTATTCATCCTCATGAAACAGAAAATTTAAATACAAATATTTTTGATAAAATTGACGAAATCATAAGAAATAATAAGAAAACTATAGCGGTAGGGGAGACAGGTTTAGATTTTTATTATAATCATAGTAAAAAAAAGGATCAGATTAAGTCGTTTGAGAATCACATTGACATAGCGTTAGAGCACAACTTGCCGATAATAGTTCATAGTAGAAATGCAGAAGAAGAAACAAAAGATATTCTTTACTCATATTTTAAAAATTCTAATCTGACCGGAGTTATTCATTGTTTCACTGGGTCTGAGAAATTTGCAAGAGAAATGATGGATATTGGTTTTTATATATCATTTAGTGGAATTATTACATTTAAGAACTCGTCATATCTCAGGGAAATTGTCTCTCTAACTGACAGAGATAAAATATTAGTAGAAACAGACTCGCCATTTTTAGCTCCAACACCTAATCGTGGAAAGACTAATATTCCAGCATTTATTGTTCATACAATTAAACAAATCAGTGATATTCTAAGCATTGATGAAGCAGAGGTGGAAAAGATTACCTCTGATAATTTTTTAAAACTATTTAGAAAGGTAGATGCTATCTCCTTAGTTTAATTAACATGTTAATAAATGTACCAGTATCAATAGGTGAGCTTTTTGATAAGATATCAATCTTAGATATTAAGACTAAAAAAATTAAGAATAAAGATGATTTAAAGTTAATAAAGTATGAATTATCTAAATTAAAAAAAATAACAAAGTCAAAGGGTTTAACAAGTACTAAAATCAAAAAAAAATATATTCTTTTAAAATCTATTAATGAAAAGCTCTGGAATATTGAAAATAAAAAAAGAAAATGCGAAAGACAAAAAAAATTTGATAAAAGTTTTATTGAATTAGCAAGAAAAGTTTATATTTTTAATGATAAAAGAGCGCAAATTAAAAAAGACATAAATCTTTTGTCTGGATCAAGTATAGTTGAAATTAAGTCTCATAAGTAAAATTAAAGTTGAAAAAGAAAGCATTAATAACAGGCATTACAGGGCAAGATGGGGCATACTTAAGTGAGTTTCTCCTCAATAAAGGATATGAAGTAATAGGCACATCAAGAAAGATAGTTTCAAATTATAATTGGCGACTAAAACAATTAAAGATTAATAAGGATATTAAAATACTTAAAATTGATAGTTTAGATGAAAATAAAATTAGAAATATAATAAGAAATGAGAGTCTTGATGAAATATACAATTTATCCGGAATAAGTTCAGTTTCAGATTCATTCAAAAATCCAATTAAAACATTTAAAGCAAACACAATAAATTGTTTGCAAATATTAAATTCTATATACGAAGTTAATAAAAAAATTAAATTTTATCAGGCATCATCTTCTGAAATGTTTGGAAGTAAAAATATAAAATGTAATGAAAATTCATCATTTGACCCACTTAGTCCATACGCTATATCAAAGTTATCAGCATATCAAATAACAGTTAATTATCGTGAAAATTATAATTTACATGCGTCAAACGGCATATTGTTCAATCATGAATCACCTCTTAGAGGAAAAGATTTTGTTTCAAAAAAAATTATTAGCGGCTTATTAAACTTCAAAAGAAATAAAAGGGGAGTGCTTAAATTAGGTAATATTTACGCTAAAAGAGATTGGGGGCATGCTAAAGATTTTGTGAATGCGATGTACTTAATGTTACAAAAAAACAAACCAGGTGATTACGTAATAAGCACAGGATTAAATATATCTGTAAAAGAAATGATTAATATTGCATGCAGATTAATTGGAATAGAAGGGCAATGGATTGGCGGTGGTTTAAATGAGTATTATTTATTTAAAGACAAGAAAATAATAGAAATAGATAAAAAGCTTTTCAGGCCACTTGATATTAAATTTATATCTGGTGACTCAAGAAAAGCTAAAACAAAACTCAATTGGAACCCTACATATAATATAGAGATGATAATTAACGAAATGATAGAAAAAGAAAAATTTTCTAAATTAAATTAGTAATTAATTTTTTTATTTTACTCATTTCTTTTGTCTCAATTTGTATATAATTTTTGAAATTTGGTCTCCATTTATAAAAATATTTTTTTGAATTATTAGGGATAATATCAATAATTGGTGTTTTATATATACTCGATATATGTGTCAAAGCTCCATGCATATGAATAATGAGAGATGAACATTTTGATAAATACATTAGTTCTTCGATATTAGTTTTTTTCAAAAAATAAATATTTTTTTTGATATCAAAATCTGTTGATAAATCATTACCGTTTGTTGCTTTATCATTTGAAAAATGTTTAATTAGTAATTTATTAAGTCTTGTAAATATAACTCCATTTGTGATTACTAATAAACAATTTCCAATGCGCTTACTTTTTAATGTGTCGATTAATGAAATTATATGATTTATACTTTCGTCGAGATGAAGCCATTTCTCATCAATATGCATTAAGATAATTTTTTTTCTATTTTTATCTAAGAAGTTAAATTTATTTTTAATCTGCGATATATCAATAGATTTTGGAATTATGTAATTAAGACCTTTATTTTTAGTTTTAAGTGAATTAGAAATTAAATTTGATATATGTGATCCCATCATAGTTTTTGTATTTGATGATTTTATTTTGGTAGTATTGATTATTTCGTACTTATAAAAAAGAAACTTTGAAATTAATAAAGGGTATTTATAAATTAAAATATTGTTTAATTTACTTAATTTATTAGGTAGTAGGGTATTTATATATTTTGATCTAGAAAGTAATGATATAAATAAATTTTTATTATCAACTTTAAGAATATAAGCCTGAAAAAAATCAATTTTTCGTAATTTTTTTATCAATAAAAAAAATGATTTAATACCAATTACTTTGTCCAGGTTTATTAAGTTATGTATATGCTTTTCTCTTTTGAGTATTTTTGCGTATTGGTAATTTCTTCCAGAACAAATTAGTGTAATCTTTGCATTTTTATCATTTTTTTTGATAAGCTCGATTGAGTCAGTAGTTACAACTAAGTCGCCGATTCCATCATTCCGTAATATTAAATAATTCATTTAAATCAATGCTATATATATTTTTTTTAAACTTATATTTTAATTTAATGTATAGGTTTTTTTAAAGTTTGTAATACATTGTTTTAAAATGTTAAAATCAATTTTACATAATATATATTATACGAATTATATGTTACAGTATATTAGCCTATATAATTAAATCTTTATAAAACCTTCCTCCAGTGTCAATATTAATACAAAACATATAAAATCATAGGAGAAAACATATATGACCGAATATGAAGCTTTAAATTTAATGTATTTGGGTTTTACATTTAATGCTGTCTATACACTTGGCTTTATCTTATTTACTTGGCTTGGCTTTAGAATGGCGAGGAATATTTATGAGGACACAACTGCAACTACGCTTGGTAAATCGTTTACAACAATATTTTGTCTATTTGTTGCATTCTTTTTTATTCAGTCAAATATGATTGGTGGAGGGATATTGCAATCTTATACCTCAATCTTAGTTGAAATGGACTCTGCATCAGGTGAAAGACTCTCTGCATATGCCAATTCGCCAACAATCTTGGGTGGACCAGTACAAACGATATTTCAAGTATTTATACTAGCTTTTCAACTTGCCATTGTTTGGACTAAAAAGAAGTAAATTTTAATAGGAGGAGCATTAAGACTCCTCCTCTTCTCTGAGTTTAATTATAAAAATGAATTGGCCAATTATATTTATCTTGTAATCTACTAATGTCTTTATATTTTAAACAATCTAACATATAATTTGTAATTACTCTTTCATTGAAATCACTATGCATTTTTTTGTGCCCATTTTGCGCAATTTGCAATGCTTTATCTTTATTTTGCTTATAAAATTTAATTTTTTCCGATAAATCCTCTACCCCATCAAAATAAACTGCTTCTTTGTCAGGTTTTAAAATATCATAGTATTTGGTTTCATTTTCTATAAACACCATTAACCCATTTCCAAGATACTGAACAATTCTGTCTGATAATCCATATTTTAAAAGTGGTTTCCTTTGCAAACAAATACCTATGTAACAATCTTTGATATTTTTATCAAAATTACTTGCCCATATAGGTTGAACCCCATGCATTCCAAAAAAATTGAAATCAACGTTAGTACATTTTTCTTTTAGAGAGTCCATAAATTTCACCCTAGGGTCATTCTTCTCTTTGATTGCATTCTTTTTTCTTAACTTTCCTGTTCCTACTCCGTGTGAAAGTGCAAAAAACACATCTTTTGAGTGAGAGGTATGTTCGTATATTTTTAAGTTTTCAACAGTTGAATCAACAATATTTGGAAAGAAACTGATGAAATTTTGTGACACACACTGTGAAATTTGTTCGTCTGCTGTAGTTGAATACATTCCATCTAAAAATACCGATCTTTTAGATAATTTATTTCTTGTATCATCTAAATGAAAATTATCTACATTCCATTCAATTATTTTAGGTTGATAATTCTGCCTAATCTCATCAAGTGTATTAAGATTTATTCTATCAGCATGACCCAATACTATGAGGTCAGGCATATAGTTTTTAACAGTGTCTATTAGATCTCTTTGAACACTCTGATTATTGTTAATTTTATTTAATATTGATGCCCTTGAACGATCTCGATCACTAAAATTGTACACACTGTGACCGTTTCTAATAAAACCATTAGTTATTTTAAAACACTGATTCCAATACAATCTAGCATTATGTTTATCGCCAAAATTTGAGACGTGTAATATTCTCATAAAATATTATCAATCCAATTATTTATTTGTGCAGCTACATATTTAATCATTTTTAGTTTTATTTCTGGATATATTGGGAGAGAAATCTGTCTATTTGCAATTTTCTCAGATTGTGGAAAATCATTTTTTTTGTAACCAAACTTACGGTAAGGTTTTTGCAAATGACATGGTATAGGATAATGATTGCCTGTATTGATATTTTTACTATGTAAATAATTCTGTAGTTTATCCCTTTCTTTCAAAAAAATACTGTAAATATGATAAACATGATAATTCCCCTCATTCTCACTAGATTTAAGCATACTCTTATCAATCAGTTTATTATACATCTCTGCAACCTTACGTCTTTTTAAAATCCATTCGTTCATTTTTTTTAATTTAACATTCAAAATAGCACCTTGTATTCCGTCCATTCGGTAGTTGTAAGATATTTCATCATGATAATGCTTCTTACTTTGTCCCCAATTTCGCAACTTTATTATTTTATCATTTAGTTTCTTAATATTTGTAATTGCACAACCTGACTCACCATACGCCCCTAGATTTTTACCAGGATAAAAACTAAATGTTGCAACATCGCTAATTTGGCCAACTTTTATATTATGATATGAAGATCCATGTGCCTGAGAGGCATCTTCAATAATTTTTAATTTGTGTTTGTTAGCTATCTTTTTTATTTCAATTAGATTTGCACATTGGCCGTATAAATGGACTGGAATTATTGCCTTTGTTCTTGATGTAATTTTTTCCTCAATTTTATTAAAATCTATTAGTCCAGAGGGATATAAAGTATCAACAAAAACAGGTTTAGCCCCCGTATATGAAACAGACATAGGGGTAGCTACAAAAGTCATTGCAGGAACTATTACCTCATCCCCTTTTCCAATTTCAAGGGCATCTAACGCTAAATGTAGAGCGCTAGTGCCTGAATTTACCCCAATGGCAAATTTTGAATTGCAGTATTTTCTAAAATTATCTTCAAACATTTCAACCTTTGGCCCTAAAGAATAATTTGAAGATTTTAGGGTTTGTAAAACTTCTCTATCTATATTTTTTTTAATAGAAAGGTATTGTGTTTTTAAATCTAAAAATGGAACTTTCATTATGAAATATTATTTTTATTAATCCAATCTTCCAATATTTTATAATATTTTCTATCTTTAGTGTTTAATTTTATTTTCTTAATAGGCAAATCTTTAACCATTACATCTTTAATTAATTTAATTAGCTTTACGCTAACGCCTAATCTTTTTAATTTTATTTCGTTAATTTTAATTTTTTTCGCAGGGACACCTGCATATGTAGTAAAAGGGGGAATATTTTCTATTACAGCAGCGCCCATCCCAATCATTGCACACGATCCTATGGTAATTCCTTGGTGTATTGTTGCCCCCATTCCAATAGTAACGTTATTTTTTAGAGTTACTTCGCCTGCAAACGCAACATTTGGAGATACATTACACCCTCCTCCCATTTGCACATCATGTCCTATATGAGTACCTGACATAATCATGGTGTCTTTACCTATTTTTGTATTTCTTTTTATTCCTGCATGAATATGACACAAGTCCATAATCACCACATCATCTGCTATGATCAAATTTTTAAATTTAGTAGATAAAATTTTATTTTTATTAAAGCCAACATATTGAGGTTGAGTTCCGATTACAGAATTATTGCCAATATAGATATTTTTACCTAGCTTTACTCTACCAATAATTGCAGATGAAGATATATGATTTTTCATAAACTTATCTTAATTGATTTACCACCCTGCTCCATAGATCGATCAGCGCTTTCTAATATTTTCACTATCTTTAATCCAATGTGTCCATTTGATATTGGTTGCTTCTTTTTGTTAATAGACAAAATAAAGTCTTCAACAGCCATAGACAGAGCCTCTTTATTTTTAAGTTTTGGTATATTGGTTCCGCCTATTTTATATTTAACAAGATTTTTACTGCTGCTCTCATTTTTGATAACATTCACACCCTTATTATGAACTACGATTTTATTTTTTATCTCAAGGTCATTATATAAAATCATTTTCTTTGAACCTGCTAGAATTGTTTGCCTAATCTTTACAGGTGATAACCAGCTAACATTTATATGTGCAATAAAATTTGAACTATATTTCAATGTCATAAACGCTGAAGTAATTGGTTTAGATGAAAAGTGCTTATGACCTACTGCTGAAACTGAAATTGGACTATCCTTATATAAATAATTTAAAATGGATAAATCATGTACCGCTAGATCCCACAGTACATTTATATCATTTTGAATAAGACCAAGATTTATTCTAGTGGAGTCATAATATAACTTATCGCCAAAATTATTTTTTAAAGAATAATATTTTAGTGCTTTGACAGCATCAGTATAGAGAAATGTGTGATCTACAAACAAAGTCAGATTACGTTTCTTAGCACTAGATATTAATTTTTTACAGTTTATTGATGACTCCGCCAATGGTTTCTCAATAAATACGTGTTTAAAATTCTTTAGGGCAAAAGATGCAATTTCAAAATGTGTCATTACTGGCGTTGCGATTACACAAGCATCTATTTCACAGTTACTTATTAATTTTTTATAGTCTGTATAAAGATTTATTTTGGGGTGTGTCTTTTTATATTTTTTCAATAATGAATTATTTGTGTCACATAATGCTCTAACTTGACATTTCTTGTTATTTAAAAAATTTCTTAATAAGTTTGGCCCCCAGTAGCCTAATCCTATAATTCCGATGTTTAGCATTTTTCAATAAATAATTTTAAATTATCTAATATAAATTATGTTTTTATTAAAAAGTTACTATTATATTATCACTCAATATGAAACATGGTAATTATAATATTTTGCTTATCTCTCTAACTATCACTCTTTTCTTCGCTTTAACTAAATTTTCACTAAGTAAGCAAGAAAACTACTCTGTTTTTGCTAAATTGCCCTTATTAGGTGAAATAGAAGTTCAAAATATCAAAACAGATTTTACGTCAATAGACGATAAAATAAAATACTCCTATTACGTAAGTCCTACTAAAATAGTAGATTTCTTTGACGATAAAATAAGCAGCGGCTTTATTTTGGGAAAATTAAAAAATAACAAGATTGTTACTGAAGAATATTTCTTTAAAACTGAAAAAGAGGATTTTAAAAGAGAAATTCAATTTCAATACTTAGACGGATTAATAAAAGAAGTAAATATAGAGCCAAATTATGACATTTCAAAAATAAGCAATGTATCTGATATTATGATACAAGAGTCAATTGATCCTGTTTCTATGTTTTATCTACTTACAAATTTTGAATATATTAAAAACTGCAATAAAACTATTAAGGTATACGATGGTAAAAGAAGATATGATCTTATTTTGTCAAAACCAATAGAAAATGATCTTACTTATAGTTGCACGCTAACACATCAAAAAATTGCTGGATATAAACCAGAGAAGATCGCAGAAAATAAGTTATATATATCTGAATTAAAATTCTTGATTAAAGAAAATAAATCACACGAGTTTAGTGAAGTTTCTTTAAGAACTAATAATACTGATCTAATAATAAGAAAAACTAATTAATAATTAATTAGTTTTGCTTTGAATTCCTCGACTCCATCACCTGTATAGGCACTTATTAAGTTATGTCTCTCTGTACACAAAGTATATGGGCTAAGATCAGCCTTATTATAAACAGTAATCATTTTATTAATTTTAGCTTCACTAACATTTGCCATTCTTAGAGTTTCTATTGTGATTCTTTCTTTATTTCTGTAATTTATGTCTGATATATCAATTACATTAATTAACACATCTGCATAAATTAGTTCCTCTAACGTTGCTTTGAATGACTCTATAAGTTGAGTTGGAATATTATTTATAAATCCAACAGTATCAATTACACCAATATATTTATTATCACCCAAATAAACCCTTCCAGTTTTAGTATCAAGAGTTTCAAACATAACATTTCTACTTGACTGTTTTTTCTTTGTAAGACGATTAAATAATTTTGATTTCCCAGCATTTGTATAACCAACCAATGCAAATGTTTTAAAGTTTGATTTTTTTCTAAGCTTTCTTTGTTGGTTTCTTCGACTCTTAACTTTTTTGAGATTGACCTTTATTCTATTAATTTTTTCCTGAATTAATCTTCTATCTAATTCAATCTGCAGTTCACCAGGTCCACCAATGAACGTAGTGCCTCCTCTTTGTCTTTCTAGGTGAGTCCATGCTCGAACCAATCTTGATTTACGATATATAAGATCAGCAAGTTCTACTTGTAATTTGCCTTCTTTAGATTTTGCTCTTTTAGAGAAAATTTCTAATATTATTCCGGTCCTATCAATAACTTTTATTTTTAATTTATCTTCCAAATTCTTTTGTTGTCTGGGAGTTAGAACAGAATTTACAATTAAAAGATTTATTTTTTTAGAAGTTATATTATCAATTATTTCTTGTATTACCCCTTTTCCTAACATAGTTGATGCGGTTACTTTTCTGATTTTTGTAATACGTTTAGCTGATATAATTATATTTAAATTGTTAACTAAATTTTCAATTTCAGCTATCAAGTCTTTAGATTTGTATAATGGCTCACCATTAAAAGATGGGTGTAATATAAAACTTATATCTTTATTCCTTATTTTAATTGTATCGCCTCCATATAAGCATCTTTAAACATATGGGCATATTTGCCAACTTTCCCATTTCCTATTTTATATCCATCTACTTTAATAACTGGCATTACAAATTGTGTAGCACTAGTTATAAAAGCTTCGTTTGCATTTTTGATATCTTTTTTATTAAAGCGTTTTTCTATTAATTTTATGTTTTTCCTCTTTAAAGCACGTATTAATGAGGTTCTTGTAATTCCTTTTAAAATTGAGTTAGTAGCAGGAGTTGTTATTAATTTATCTCTGATTAAAATCCATGCATTGCTTGAACTACCTTCAGTTATATAGCCATCAGAGTCAATCATCCATGCTTCCTCACAACCATTTTCTACTGCTTTTTGCTTAGCTAATACCGGAGGCAAAAGATTTAGTGTTTTAATGTCTACTCTCTTCCACCTTAAATCGTCAGTAATCTTAACCTTTATTCCTTGCTTAAATTTTGAATAATAATTTTCCATTGATATACTTTTTGCAGTTATTACCAATGATGGCTTAATCTTTGTTGGAAACTTAAAATCTCTTTGTGCCACTCCTCTAGAAACTTGAAGGTAAATTAGTCCATCATGAATATTATTTTTACGGATTAAATTTCTTATGTGAAAAATATAAGCCTCTTTAACAATTGGGGAATTTAAAGATATTTCATTTAATGACCTAAACAATCTATTTATATGACCATCATAATCAACTATTTGCTTATTAATTACGGCAAATACTTCGTAGACACCATCGGCAAATTGATATCCTCTATCTTCAATATTAACCTTTGCATCTTTATGATCAACATAAGATCCATTAACATAAGATATAATTGACACTAATAAGCCTCCCTTATTTTAAATAAATCCTCAGCTTTTTTTAAATCTTTAGTCATGCATAAAAATAAAACTTCGTCATTTTCCTCAATCAACGTATTTTTGTCAGGAATTATTATCTGGTTTGCTTTTTTCATTAATCCTATTCTCATGCCACTTGGCAAATCTGAGTCCTTAATATTTTTGTTTAGTAGTTTTGATGATTTAAGAGCTTGAGCATGAATTAATTCAGCTTGATTATTTCCGATAGAATATACTGATTCTATTCTTCCTTTATGAACGTGTTTCAAAATCTTTGAAACTGTTATTTTTCTTGGATCTATAACTTTACTTATTCCAAGCACGTCTTTAAGTTTATTATACTCAGAATTATTTACTAGTATCAGAGACTCACAGTTATTTTTTCTTGCAACAGCTGAAATTATAATATTTGTCTCATCATCATTTGTAAGTGCCAACATCATATCAGCATCTTTAATATTTGTTTCATCCAATATAGCTTGATCTAAACCATCACCATTTAATACTAAAGTATTATTTAATTGATCAGCAATATATTTGGCGCGATCATTATTACTTTCTATTATGCTTACTGAAATATCAGAATTATTTGTTTCAAGGTCTTTAGCTAAATTAAACCCAATATTGCCTCCTCCAATTATAATTATTTTTTTAATCGGTTTATCGTTAAATCCAAAAGCATTCATTGTTCTCTTTATATGATTTTTATCCGCTAAAATATAAATTAGATCTCCATTTTTTAACGTATCTTGTTTTTTTGGAATAAATAGATTTTCACCTCTATTTATTCCTAATATAGATGCTCTTAAGTCTTTATCTTTATTGGAGTTTTCTTGAAACAATTCATGAATACTAATCAAATTTGTATCTATTAAGGGGCAGCTTTCCTTTATTGGCAAACTTAATAACTCAATCTCGTCATTTAAAAAAGGGACAACATCATATGCACCTGGTGCTTTTAATTGCCTCTCAATTGATTTTGCTACTTCTAATTCAGGACTGATTATCAAATCAATAGGCATATTATCTGCATTGTACAAATCTCTCCATATTGGATTTAAAAAATCTTCTGTTCTTAATCTAGCAATTTTTCTGGGTATCTTGAAAAAAGTATGCGCCATTTGACATGCAACCATATTAATCTCGTCTTGTAATGTTACAGCTATAATCATGTCTGTTTCTTCAGCTCCAGCTTTTTTCAAAATTGATGGATTTGATGCAGATCCATTAATTGTTTTTAAATCCACTTTTTCCCTAATTTCATTTATTAAATTTAGTGACTGATCAATTACTGTTACATCATTATTCTGCGCAACTAAATGTCTGGCAATACTAGTTCCTACTTTTCCTGCACCACAGATAATCACTTTCATTTGATATTATCTTCCGTTATGCCTAATTGTTTTAGTTTTCTATGTAAAGCGGATCGTTCCATGCCTATAAATTCTGCTGTCTTGGATATATTCCCGTCAAATCTATTTATTTGAGATTGAAGATAATGTTTCTCAAACATTTGTCTTGCATTTTTTAATGGCAATGAAATTACATTTTGTTCTGATATATTATTTTTTTCTACATTCATCTCATCCTCATCGTATTTCTCACCAAGAATAATATACCTTTCAATTATGTTTCTTAACTCTCTGATATTTCCAGGCCAATTATAGTTAATATATTTAGATTTAATAATTGGTTTAAGATCAATAATTTCTCGGTTATCACTTGAAAAGAAATCTGTAAAATAGTTAATTAATTCATCTAAATCATCCAATCTATCCACTAATTTGGGTAGTTTTATTGTTACTACGTGTAATCGATGAAATAAATCTTTTCTAAATGACCCTTCTTCCGATAACTTTTCTAAATTTTTAATTGATGAGCAAATTATTCTACATTTCAATTCTATAGTTTTATTATCGCCAACTTTAGTAAATTGCTTATCTGTCAAAACTCTTAATATTTTAGCTTGAGTTTGCAGTGGCATTTCCCCTACTTCATCAATAAATATTGTGCCGTTAGCAGCCGCTTCAAAATATCCTACGGTTTTTAAGTTATTTTTCGTAGACCCGAAAAACTCATTTTCAATATTTTCCGGCTCCATTAACGCTGCGTTAATAGCAATAAATGGTCCATCTTTAAAATTTGAATTTCTATGTATTTCGCGAGCAACAAGATCTTTCCCAGTACCAGAGTCACCATAAATCATTACTCTGCTAGAAGTTGGTGCAACTTTTTTGATGATACTTCTTATTTTATTCAAGGCAATTGAATTGCCTATAAACTCATAGTCGTATACATTTTTTTGCCTGAGTCTAATATTCTCAGTTTTGATTTCCTGTAACTCAATTGATCTGCTAACTGAAAGCAAAAGTCTTTCAGAGGTGAATGGTTTTTCAATAAATTCATTAGCACCTTCTTTTATAGCTTGTACCGCCATATCAATATTACCGTGACCTGAAATAATGATTACCGGAATATTATTAGTTTCACGAATATTTTTTAACAAATCGATACCGTCTAACTTTGAATTGTCTAGCCATACATCTAATATTATCAGATCATAATCTTCATTTGAAAGACAGTTTAAAGCCTCATCTGAATTACCTGCAGTTGAGGTGATATAATTTTCATCATCTAAAATAGCTTTAATATTTCGAGCTATATCGATCTCATCATCAACAATTAAAATATTTTTTGATCTCATGTTCTTACTTCGAATTTTATTTCTACTTCTGCGCCTTCCTGGCCATCGTTTCTATTATCAATCGAAAAATCTGCATTATGATCAAATAATATTTTTTCGACTATTGCAAGGCCGAGTCCTGACCCCCCGCTTCTTTTCTTGGTAGTAAAATAAGGTTTAACAAGTTCATCTTTTTCATATTTTAACCCTAAACCATTATCCTTAATTAATATAAATAAAATATTATTTGATAAAGTGGAATTAATTGTAATTTTTCCATCTTCATTATTTTTTTCAATTATAGAATGTATTGAATTTATAATCAGGTTTTGAAATACTCTAGATATCTGAGATTTGTCAATTTTCAATTCAAATACTTTCTGCTGAAAACTTGTTTCAAATTTAATATTTGTGTAATTGTTTTTATAGTCATTAAAAATATCACTTATAATGCTATAAATATCTTCATTTTGTAATTTTGGATTTGGCAACCGAGCAAAACTAGAGAATTCATCAACAAGATAACCAATATCTTTAACTTGTCTTCTAATCGTATTTATACAGTCAACTATATCATTATTTTCAATATTTAATTGCCCTATTTTTTTTTCTAGTCTTTCAGATGATAATTGTATCGGCGTTAATGGATTCTTTATTTCATGAGCAATGCGTCTTGCAATCTCTGACCATGTCTCGTGTTTCTTGGATATTAAAATTTGTTTACGCTGCCTTACAATGTCGTTGCTCATTTTATTAAATGAATCAACTAGTCTATTTAATTCTATATAATCATTGGTTTTGATTACTTTATTGTCATATGATCCTTTACTTATTTTATTTGTTGCAGTGATTATACTGGAAAGTGGCGATACTATTCTTTCAGCTAATTTTAAACCGACATAAGTGGATGACAAGATTAAAATCAATGAAATGACTATATATATTAGAACAAATATTAGACTTATTTGATCTCTATTCCTTTCAAGAAAATTATATTCATTTCTTGCAGATATAGTATCATTTAGTGCGCTTGTAACATTTGCATCCATTGTTCTTCCAGTGAATAAATAAAAATCTTTATAGTTCTTTAATTTTATCAATGCATAAACTCTGTTTACCTGAGTAGACGACATTATTGTCATTTCACCTGCATCCGCTCTTGAAAACAAGTTCTCTGGCGGACTATATTGCAAATTATTATTTTCGAATGCTTTTGTAATAATTTCACCATTGCGATTTATTATGTAAGCTTCTGGCAATGACCTAACTAACGACTGTGTGCGTAGCGCCAATGTGAGTTTATTTATATCATTAGAAAAGATATCACTAGATGTATTGAGGTCATTGTACATTGCATATACATCACCTTTTATAGTTTCTTTATGTTCTTCTAAATAGCTTTCGGCAACAAATACAGAGTTGTTTATTACGTTATTGATTTTTGAATTAAACCAATCATTGATACCAAAGTTAATGAGTACTAAACCTATCACTCCTAATAGAATTGAAGGAGTTAAGGCAATCAATATGAAATAAAGTGAAAATTTACTATTTAAAGTGCTTATTTTTTTTCTTCTAACTCTTAATATTATTGGAAATAATAAATAAGCTAACGAAAGTATTAATATAATTATAAAGATAGATGAAAAAAAAATATATATAGATAAATAATCTATAGTATTAGTCGAGTACATTCTTTGGTTGAATAGAACAAAAAATGACAATCCAAGAAAAACAATAGAGCCTACTAATAAAAAAATAATTCTCAAATTCAAAAAATTAAGATTATTACGTTTATTATTCATTATAAATAGATATTAAGTTATAAATTAATTTAGTAAGAGGAAAATTAAGAAAATGAAAATTGCCTGCGTAATATTAGCATCAGGAAGCAGTAAAAGATTTGGACTATCTGACTCAAAACTATTTTATAAGGTTTACGGTGCGCCAATAATAGAATTTACTCTAAAAAACATATCAAAACACATTAATAAAAACTCTATATATATTACTATTCCTAAAAAAATAACAAAAAATGAAAAAAATATATTATACAAATATACCACAAATAACTTGATTTATGGAGGCAAAACAAGGTTTCAAAGTTTAAAAAATGCACTTATTTCTATTGATAAATTAAACTACGACTTTTTGATGGTTCATGACGCTGCTAGACCGTTAACACCTAAAACTATAATAAAAAAATTGTTAGAAAGTATGAAATCTGGAAAATATGATAGTGCACTTCCATTTTATTCTGCTGAGGATACTCTTAGAAAAAATTTAAAAAGTGTAAATAGAGATGAGTACACTTTATATCAAACTCCACAAATATTTAAATTTTCATTATTTAAGAAAAGCATAAATAAAATTAAAATCAATCCCACGGATGACTTTGGTGTTGTAGAAAAAAATAAAAGAAATAAAGTTAAATATATAGAAACAAGCAAAGAAAATATTAAAATTACCAAATCGAGTGATGTTAAATTATTTAAGAAACTAATAAGTAGCAATATTTCATATGGAAGTGGATTTGATATACATAAGTTAACTAAAGGAAAATCTATTGCTTTAGGAGGTCTGCAAATAAAATCTGATTATAAATCAGTAGGTCATTCAGATGGAGATGTAGTTTTACACTCAATAATAGACGCTTTGATTGGCGCTTCTAATAAAGGCGATATAGGTAGGTACTTTCCTGCTCTTTTAAAATATAAAGATATATCATCAACAATTCTTTTGAATTCAACAAAAAGAATAATCGGTTACAATAATATATTCATAGATAATTTAGATTGCACAATAATTTGCGAAAAGATAAGACTTGAAAAACATAAGAAAAAAATAATTAAAAATATTGCAAAATTGTTAAACACAAATACTGGCAATATTAATGTAAAAGCTAAAACTGCTGATAAAGTAGGTACTATTGGAAAATCAAAAGCGATTGCTTGTTGGACAACGGTTAAAATAATTAAAATATGAAAATTTTTTCTGAATACTTTGTCACTATATTTAAAGTAGGTCTGCTTCCATTTGCTCCTGGAACACTTGGATCTTTAATTGCGATATTAATATGGTACGTATCTATATATTTTTTATCAATTTATTTATTTTATATTATAGTCATATTAACTTTAATTTTATCATTTAGTACTATAAATAATTATTTGAATGAGAAAAAAAAAGATGATCCATCTGAGGTAATCATTGATGAATTTTTGGGTCAATCAATACCTTTATTATTTATTTTTGAATTTTATGTATTTGAATTATTGCTTGTATTCGTTGCTTTTAGGTTTTTTGATATATTTAAGATTTACCCTGTAAATAAGGCTGAAAATCTAGAGGGCTCGTTTGGTGTAATAATGGATGATGTAGTTGCGGGAGTGTATGCATTAATCATTCTAATGATATATAAAATTGTTCTACTTATATGATGAATAAATACGTATCTAAGATAAAAAAACTCAGAACAAAAAGTGAATTCACTATTTCTGTTGCCGAGTCATGTACTGGAGGCATGTTGAGTGCTGAGTTAACTAGACAAAGTGGCTCATCTAAGTATTTTGATGGGTCAATTATATCTTATTCAAATTACTTGAAAATAAAGTTATTAAATGTTCCAAAAAAGACAATTGATAAATATGGCGCAGTTAGTCATCAGACAGCACTCGCAATGATAAAAGGGTTAGCAAGTA
Organism: uncultured Pelagibacteraceae bacterium; assembly: GCA_902577765.1. Lineage (GTDB taxonomy): Bacteria > Pseudomonadota > Alphaproteobacteria > Pelagibacterales > AG-422-B15 > CACNXQ01. Next base: position 71,091 of record CACHAK010000006.1, read on the forward strand.
AGAGCAATAGTAATATTTTAATATCAATAACGGGGGTTGCAGGCCCCAAGGGCGGCACTATAAAGACCCCTATTGGATGCGTTTTCTTTGGGGTAGGAATTAAAAGTAAAAATAAAGGTAAGTTCTTTACTATAAAAAAAATATTTAAGGGAGGGACAAGAAGACAAATTCAAAAAAAAAGTACAGAATTTGCATTAAAAAAAATAATTCAATTAATAAAAAATTTTTAGTAAATTTCTTGTGCGCGATTTAAAAATGCATCAACCATTTTTTTAAATGCTAAATCAAAAAATTTCTTCATAAGTATATCAAAAAAAGACACATTTAACTCAAAATCAATTTCAAATTCTATTTCACATGAACTTTCATTAATTTCAGTAAAATTCCACTTATTTTTAAGATAATGAAATGGTCCGTCTACATTTTTAACATAGATATAATCTTTATCATTTGATAAATGAACTTCACTTCTGTATGTATAAACAAATTGATCATAACCTATTTCTAAATCTGCGGTTAAAACTTCTTTATCCGGATTATTTTTTTTTCGACTTATGATCTTTGAGTCGTTACACCACGGTAGAAATTCCTTATAACTATCAATATCTGACACTAGGTCGAACATCTGTTCCTTGCTATATGGAACAATTTTTTTTTCTTGTTGATTAGGCATTATTCTCAATTTTTTTTAATCTCAGAAAATCATCTTCTGCATGAAAAGAAGAACGTGTAAAAGGTGATGCGGACACAATTTTAAATCCCCTATTCATAGCTTCTTCGTAAAGTTTTACAAAATATTCAGGTTCATGATATTTAATAACAGGGTGATGATGCATTGATGGCCTTAAATATTGGCCGATAGTAATGAAGTCAACATCATGATCTCTTAAATCATCCATTAATATTTTAACTTGAGTAAATGTCTCCCCAAGACCAATCATTATTCCAGATTTTGTGAAAACATTTGGACATAACTCTTTAAAAGATTTTAGAATTTTTAATGAATGTAAATAATTAGCACCTGGTCTAACACTTTCATAGAGAGACTTTACAGTTTCCAAATTATGGTTGAATACATCAATTTGACTACTGGATAAAATTTTCAAAGCATTTTCCTTCTTTTTAAAATCAGGAGTTAATATTTCGATTGTTGTTTTTGGACATATTAATTTTACTTGATCTATAGTTTTTTTAAAATGACTTGCTCCTCCATCCTGAAGATCATCACGGTCCACTGAAGTAATAACAACATGATTTAATTTAAGTTTCTTTACTGAATTGGAGATTCTAATAGGCTCTAATGTATCAATTGATAATGGTTTTCCTGTATGTATATTGCAAAAACTGCATGATCTTGTACAAACATCGCCTAGTATCATAAAAGTCGCGTGAGATTTTTCCCAACAATGTGATAAATTTGGACACATGGCCTCTTCACAAACTGTTGTAACTCTGTTTGCTTTTAAAGTATTTTTTGTTTCATTAATTTTATTTGTGATTATAGGGACTTTTATCCAGCTTGGTTTTTTTGGACTTTGAATTGAGGAAAAATTCTTCCTTAAAAGTGATTTAGATAAGTTATTAGTCATTAATTCTTTATTTACAAATAAAGAAATATCTCAAAAATTCAAGGGGATACTATTTATCAAAAAATATTATGTACTCATTAGTTTTGCCGTAACCAAGCACATTTCTTATCTGCTCATCAATTAAATCACTATTTCCATCCAATTTATTTAATGATGAGATTTTAACTTCATAAAGATGGTTACTATGTTTCAAGTCATTTATTTCGCTGTTTAAAGTGGCTATTTCTATATCCAGTCTTGAATGCGCCAATAGACCATTATTTCCATCAAAAATATTAAAAGAAAGATAGATAATGATTAAAGGAAAGAAAAAGTAAGGATAATATTTGAACACATTACTTTTTATTGATGTTAAATATTTCATAGTCAGAGAGAATCATAATTAACGAATCACTACAATTTCATTAAGCTCGAAAAGCTAAAAAAAATCTAAAAAACAGATTTTGGACTCTTTTTGTTCTATTTAATAGTTAACAAATTAAAATAATTTATTGATTTTTAATGATTTTTTTTCTTCTAATAATTGCTCAATTCTTAATAACTGATTATATTTAGCAACTCTGTCTGATCTCGACATTGAACCTGTTTTAATTTGACCAGAGTTAGTTGCAACCGCCAAATCTGCGATAAATGTACTCTCGGTTTCACCTGAACGATGCGAAATTATAGTTTCCATACCATGCGACTGAGCTAATTCAATGGCTTTCAACGTTTCAGTCAAAGTTCCAATTTGGTTAGGTTTAATTAGAACCGCATTAGATGACTTTTTTGTGATACCTTTATGAATTAATTTAATGTTGGTAGTATATAGATCGTCCCCTACGATTTGAAACTTATTGCCATATTTACTTGTAAATTTGACCCATGCATCCCAATCATCTTCGGCAAAAGGGTCCTCCAAAGAAATAATTGAATACTTCTTTGATAATTTAAGAAGAAAATTTGAAAAATCATCACTTGAATATGGCTTTTTTGAAGATGCCAGCTTGTATTTTTTATTTTTATAGAATTCAGAAGCTGCAACATCAAGTGACATAAAGAAGTCTTTACCCAGCTTATAGCCTGATTTTGAAATAGCTTCTGAAATAAGTGAACAAGCTTGGTCTTCATTTTTAAGGTTTGGAGCAAATCCACCTTCATCTCCAACTGCAGTGGAGAAACCTTTTTTATCAAGTAATCTTTTTAAACTATGAAATACTTCAGATGATTTTCTAATAGCGTCAGTAAAAGTAGAGCAATTTCTAGGAATGATCATAAATTCTTGAAAAGATAAATTATTATTAGCATGCGCTCCTCCATTAATAATATTAAGCATTGGCGTTGGCATTCTAAATGGCCTTGATCCACCTAAATATCTATATAAAGGTAAATTTAAATATTTTGCAGCTGCGTCAGCACAGGCAAGTGAGACGCTAAGCAATGCATTTGCTCCTAGTTTCATTTTGTTTGGTGTACCGTCTAAATCTATAAGAGTCTGATCTAATAATTCTTGCTCTAAAACATTATAACCAGAAATAGTATCAAAAATAATTGTATTTACATTCTCAACGGCCTTAAAAACTGAATTTCCATGATAAGATTTCTTTTTATCACGTAGTTCGTAAGCTTCATTTTTTCCAGTTGATGCACCAGAAGGAACCGATGCTCTTCCGCAAATATTATTGACAAGATTAACATCAGTTTCGATGGTAGGGTTGCCTCTACTATCAAAGATTTGTCTTGCATTTATTGATTTAATTAATGTCATGTTTTATAAAAATTTATTTAATTTTCTTTAACTAAATTGTCAATTTCAATAAGTTTTTCTAATAATTCTCTCAGTTCACTCAATTTAACCATGTTTGGACCATCTGATGGCGCATTATCTGGATCATTGTGTGTTTCCATAAATATCCCAGCTAAACCAACTGCGACTGCTGCTTTAGCAAGCACAGGTACAAATCTTCTATCTCCACCACTTTTACTTCCTTGTCCACCAGGGCTTTGAACTGAATGAGTTGCATCGAAAATCACAGGATAATGAATCTCATTCTTCATAATTTCAATTGATCTCATGTCTGAAATTAAATTGTTATAGCCAAAAGTAACCCCTCTCTCTGTTAGGAGAATATTTTTATTACCGCTATCCTCAATCTTCTTTGCAACATTTATCATATCAAGGGGTGCAAGAAACTGGCCCTTCTTAACATTTATAACTTTTCCAGTTTTAGCAGCTGCTACGAGCAAATCTGTTTGTCTGCACAAAAAAGCAGGAATCTGCAAAATATCAACATGATCTTTAATAATACTGCAATCTGTTACATTGTGAATATCCGTTAAAATATTAATTTTAAATTCGTTTTTAAGATCGTTGAATATTTTTATTGATTTTTCAATACCCATACCTCGTTCTGAGTCTAAGCTGGTTCTATTGGCTTTATCATATGATGTTTTATATACAAAATTTATGTTTAGTTTAGATGTAATTTCTAAAAGCTCATCTACCATCATTTTTGCATGATCGTAAGACTCAAGAACACAAGGACCTGCTATAAGAATCAATTTTTTACTATTATTAAAATTAAAATTATTTAACTTAACAGAATAATTCATGGTCTGTATTTTTTTGATGCATTAATAAATGATTTAAATAGAGGATGAGGGTCAAAAGGTTTTGATTTTAACTCAGGGTGATATTGAACACCAATAAACCAAGGATGATTTTTTAATTCAACAATTTCTGGTAGCAATCCATCAGGGGAATATCCTGAAAATATTACACCTTTTTTTTCGAATTCTTCAGCATATTTACTATTCACTTCATAACGATGCCTATGTCTTTCATTTATAAATTCATTATTATAAATATTGTAAATCTTACTTCCTTTTTTTAATTTAGCTTTATATGAACCTAATCTCATGGTTCCTCCAAGGTCACTTTCATTTGATCTGATCTCAGTTGTATTATTGTTAGTAGTCCATTCAGTCATCAAGCCAACAACAGAATTTGAACAATCTGAAAACTCACTTGAAGTTGCGTCATTCATTCCTAATAGATTTCTTGCCATCTCAATCACTGCTAATTGCATACCAAAACAGATCCCAAAATAAGGTATATTATGCTTTCTTGCATACTCTATTGCTAATATTTTTCCTTCTGCACCACGTTCCCCAAAACCGCCAGGTACAAGTATGCCGTTGTTATTAGATAATTTTGAAAGAATATTATCTTTATTCAGTTCTTCAGACTCGATCCAATTTAACTCAACTCGAACATTATTAAATATACCCCCATGTGATAATGCTTCATTCAAAGACTTGTAGGCATCGGCTAGTCCAGTATACTTGCCAACCACACCTATTTCAACCTTACCATCAGGCTTTAAAACGTGCTTAGATACTTGTGACCACATTTTCAGATCTATTTCATTTTTAGACTCTAAATTGAAATATTCTAAAACTCTTTTATCTAACCCTTCTTTTTGAAAATTTATGGGTACTTCATATATAGTTTCTGCATTAATTGCCTGAATTACACAATCTTCTTTTACGTTACAAAACAACCCAATTTTTTTTCTTTCTCCTTTCGGTATTTCCCTATCCGACCTGCATAATAAAATGTTTGGTTGAATTCCTAAACTTCGCAGTTCCTTAACTGAATGTTGAGTTGGCTTAGTTTTTAATTCCCCTGAACTTGCAATAAAAGGAACTAAGGTAACGTGCATAAATAACGAGTTAGAATGACCATTATCATTATGAAACTGTCTTATTGCCTCAATGAAAGGTAAACTTTCAATATCACCAATTGTTCCCCCAATTTCACATATAATAAAATCTTCTTCTGATATGTCGTTCGAAATAAATTCTTTTATCTCGTTTGTTACATGTGGGATAACTTGAACAGTTGCACCTAGGTATTCTCCTTTACGTTCTCTAATCAGTATTTTTTGATAAACTTTTCCTGAGGTTATATTATCTGATTTTTTTGATACAACGCCTGTGAATCTTTCATAATGACCTAAGTCCAAATCTGTTTCTGCGCCATCATCTGTTACATAAACTTCTCCATGCTGATAGGGACTCATCGTTCCAGGGTCTACATTTAAATATGGGTCTAATTTACGAATTCTAACTTTATACCCATGATGTTGAAGAAGAGAAGCTAAAGAAGCAGATGCTAAACCTTTACCAAGAGAAGAAACCACGCCGCCAGTGACAAAAATAAATCGCGCCATGGAAGTATTTTATACTATAAAAAAAAATTTAAATCAAAAGAATTAATCGAGCTGAGGTAGCTCGGGTAGACTGTCAATCATGTCTTCTTTTGTCGAAATGTCTTCAATTTCATCAAATGAAAGTGACCTATCTGTTGATCGAAGGCTTAATACAGTTAAACTAATACTAGTCGTTACAAATAAGATAGCGATTATCGCGGTCGTTCTTGTTAATATATCAGCACTGCCACGGGGAGACATGCCATCACTGCCACCTCCTATTCCTAAGGCGCCTCCTTCTGCTCTTTGTACAAGAACAACAATAATCAAAGCTATTGCTAAAATAGCGTGTAAAATTAATAGAATTGTTTCCATATTTTAAGGCTTATAACTAATTATTTATAAGAATCAATTATTTTACTGAATTCTTTAAATTTAAGAGATGCTCCACCTACAAGAACACCATCAACATGACTCAAATTGAGTATTTCACGAGCATTTTTAGCGTTTACAGATCCGCCATATAAAATTGAAATTTTATTGCTATTAGCAGTACCAATTTTTTTAGAGATTAAATTTCTTATTTTTAAATGTATATTGTTTAT
>CACHAK010000007.1 GCA_902577765.1 uncultured Pelagibacteraceae bacterium
ATTAATAGGCAGAAGATAGAATAGGTTCAAAAGAGCTTTCAGACTCAAGTGCTTTTCCACTTCCTAAAGCAACGCATGACAACGCTTCATCTGCAATTGTGACAGGAAGTCCCGTAGCTTCTCTAATGGCTTCATCCATGGACTCTAATAGTGCGCCGCCTCCGGTTAAAACTACACCCATATCAACAAGATCTGCAGCCAGTTCAGGTGGTGTATCTTCTAATGCAGATTTCACGCCTTCAATGATTGTTTGAATTGGCTCAGATAATGCTTCCGAAACTTGTGCTTGTGTTAGCTCTATCTCCTTAGGAACTCCCGAAGCTAAGTCTCTACCCTTGATATCAATTGTTTTTCCGTCACCAGTTTTTGGTGCAATAGCTATACCAACTTCTTTTTTTATCATTTCTGCTGATGCCTCACCAATTAATAGGTTATATCTTTTTCGCATATAATTAATTAATGCGATATCCATAGCGTCTCCGCCAATTCTTACTGAACGAGAATAAACTATTCCTCCAAGTGAGATAACAGCTATTTCAGATGTACCTCCGCCAATATCTACTATCATTGAACCCCTAGGTTCACTTACAGGAAGTCCGGCGCCAATCGCAGCTGCCATTGGCTCTTCTATTAATGAAACTTTTCTCGCACCCGCAGCTAATGCTGAGTCATGTATCGCCCTTCTTTCAACGGGTGTTGAACCAGTTGGAACACAAATTATAATTCTTGGATTAGCAAATGTTTTTCTATTATGAACTTTGCGAATAAAATGTTTTATCATTTCTTCTGTAACAACGAAATCAGCAATCACTCCGTCTTTCATAGGTCTAATTGCCTGAATATGTCCAGGTGTTTTACCCAACATACTTTTTGCTTCCTCGCCAACAGCAATAACTTTACTTTTACCACCCTGATTTAATACAGCTACTACTGATGGCTCATTTAGCACAACTCCCCTATTTTTTACATAAACAAGAGTATTAGCTGTTCCTAAATCAATTGCCATATCAGAAGACCATATTCCAATTAAATTATTAAACATTTTGTCCTTTCCTTATCAAACTCCAGTGACGCCTGACATACTGGCTGGAGCTGACTTTTCTCTTTTAATTATCAATTTATTTAAAGCGTTTATATATGCTTTTGCTGACGCAACAAGAGTATCAGTATGCGCGCCAAGTCCAACAACAGTTTTACCATCTTCTGCCAACCTTACAGAAACTTCAGCTTGTGCATCCGTTCCTTCCGTAACAGCATGGACTTGATAAAGTAATAATTTTCCTTTATGAGGAATTAGTTGACTCAAACCATTAAAGATTGCGTCAACAGGTCCATCTCCTGTTGAAGTAACTGTCTTAGGCTCATCATCAATTAAAAGACTGATCTCAGCTTTTTGAGGTCCTTTCGTTCCAGCTATAACTTGCAAATCCTGAAGTAAAATAGAATCATTAACTCTAATTACCTGGTCATCAATAATAGCAATGATGTCTTCATCATAAATATTTTTCTTTTTGTCAGCTAAATTTTTAAAATTTTCAAAGGCCTCCTCAATTACATTGTCATTAATTGAATATCCAAGTTCAATTATCTTTTGTTTGAATGCATGCCTGCCAGAGTGCTTGCCCATTACAAGATTTGACTCTGAAACTCCAACACTTTCTGGGGTCATAATTTCATACGTTTTATTATTTTTTAACATCCCATCCTGATGGATACCTGCTTCATGTGCAAAAGCATTCTTTCCAACGATTGCCTTATTAAATTGTACAGGAAAACCTGTCACTGCTGAGACAAGCTTAGAGGTTTTGGTTAGTTTTTCAGTATGTATGTTTGTTTGAAAAGGCATCATATCATTTCTAGTTCTGATCGCCATGACAACTTCTTCCATTGCGGCGTTACCGGCTCTTTCACCCAAACCATTTATAGTGCACTCAATTTGCCTTGCACCAGCTCTCACACCTGCAAGAGAATTTGCTACCGCTAATCCAAGATCATTGTGACAATGTGTAGAAATTGTCACTTTATCAATATTTGAAACATTATTCATTAGATGGGTTATAATATTAGTAAATTCGTCAGGAATTGAGTATCCGACTGTATCTGGAATATTAATGGTAGATGCACCATTTTTAATAGCAGCTTCGACAGTTTTACACATAAAGTCCAAGTCTGTCCTAGTTCCATCTTCACAAGACCACTCAACGTCATCACATAGATTTCTTGCAAAAGATACACTCTCAATTACCTTCTGGTAAACCTCATCAGAATTCAATTGTAACTTGTGTTTCATGTGAAGTTCACTTGTTGAAATAAATGTATGTATTCTTGGAGCTGTTGCATTTTTAAGAGCATCCGCAGCTGTTTGAATGTCATGTTTTGAAGCTCTGCTCAAAGCGCATATTGATGAATTTTTAATCTTTTTTGATATTTCAGAAACTGCTTCATAGTCTCCCTTTGATGCGGCAGGAAATCCTGCTTCAATAATATCAACTTTCAAATCTTCTAAAGCCTCTGCAATTTTTAATTTTTCTTCAATGTTCATTGAGGCACCAGGAGACTGCTCACCATCTCTTAATGTAGTGTCAAAAATCTTTATGTAATTATTTTCTTTGTTCATCTCTCATCCTCTTGATAAAATTAAATTGTGTTAAAATTAAGTACCCCCTGCAGTAATGTTATATTACCCAGGGGCTGCTAAGCAGATCTAACAGCAATAGAGATTGAGAAGTGCTATTCACAGTTAATTGATTTTCAAAGTTTTTATTCAATTTTATCACTCTGTTTTTTTGCACTTTCTACTTGTTTGAGATATTTCGATAATTATATGAAAATTCGTTATTTTTCAACGTATTAGTAAAAAAACCTAATTTTTTGCCATAAATCAAGGAAATTGCTGAACTGAAGTATTGCTGAACTAGTTTTTTTCTTTATCAACCAATTTATTTTTTGAAATCCAGGGCATCATTGCTCTTAGATCTTTGCCGACCTTTTCAATTTGGTGATTATCAATTTTACTTCTCATTGCTTCAAAATTTTTTGCACCACTCTTATATTCTTCAATCCACTCTCTTGTAAATTCTCCAGACTGGATTTTTTCTAAAACCTTTTTCATTTTTGATTTTGTTTCTCCATCAACTATCTTTGGACCAGATACATACTCACCATATTCTGCAGTATTTGATATTGAGTAGTTCATATTTGCAATCCCACCCTCATAAATTAGATCGACTATAAGCTTTACTTCGTGTAAACATTCAAAGTATGCCATTTCAGGTGGGTAACCTGCCTCAACTAAAGTTTCAAATCCATTTCTAATCAATTCAACGACACCACCACATAAAACAGTTTGTTCACCAAACAAATCTGTCTCACATTCGTCTTTAAATGTTGTTTCAATAATTCCAGCTTTACCGCCGCCAATAGCTGATGCGTATGACAATGCAATATCAAGTGCCTTTCCCGTTTTATCGCTATCTACTGCGACTAGACAAGGTACACCGCCTCCTTTTTTAAATTCTGACCTAACAGTGTGACCAGGTCCTTTTGGTGCAACCATGAATACATCCATATCTGGTCTTGCGTTAATAAGGTCAAAGTGAACATTTAAACCATGTGCAAACGCAAGTGCTGAACCTTCTTTAGCTCTTTGTTCAATGTGGTTTTTCCAAACATCTGCCTGAAGTTCATCAGGTATTAGCATCATCATTATATCAGCCCATTCAGCTGCATCAGACATAGACATTACTCTCAAACCTTCAGCTTCTGCTTTTTTTGCACTCGAAGAACCCTCTCTCAAAGCTACTACAACATCGCTGACACCCGAGTCTTTTAAATTTAATGCATGAGCATGACCCTGACTACCATAACCATATACAGCAATTTTTTTGGTTTTTATTAAATCCAGGTCAGCATCTTTTTCGTAATATACTTTCATACTTTTTCCTTACATCTTTTCTGTTCCACGTGCAATAGCTACTACACCAGTTCTTGATACCTCAGAGAGACCTAATGGCTTCATTAAATCGATGAAAGCATCAATTTTTCTTGGAGAACCATTCAATTCAAAGACGAAAGAATCGTGTGTTGTGTCTATAACTCTGGCTCTAAATACATCAGATAGCCGCATTGACTCTACTCTTTTTTCTCCAGTTGAAACAATTTTGACTAAGGCCATCTCCCTTTCAATACCCTGTTTCTCAAATGTTACGTTTACTGCTCTTTTTACAGGTACAATTCTCTGTAATTGGCTAATCATTTTATTTACTGTTTCTTCAGTACCTGGCGCCACAATTGTAATCCTAGAGATATGTTTTTCTGCGTCTACTTCAGCAACTGTAAGACTATCAATGTTGTAACCTCTACCTGAAATTAAACCTATTACTCGCGCAAGAACACCTGGTTCATTATCAACAAGAACTGATACTGTATGTTTTGAAATTAATTCACTCATTATACTAATACTTTTCCTTCATCTGAGATCTCTTCTTTTTCTGTTTCATCTCCAAGCAACATTTCATTGTGGGCCTTTCCAGATGGTATCATTGGAAAAACATTTTCGTTTTCATCAACTACGCAGTCAAATATTACAGGACCATCATAATCAATCATTTCATTTATTGCCTTATCAAGTTCACTCGGACTTTGGGCCCTTATACCCTTAGCGCCGTATGCTTCAGCAAGCTTTACAAAATCAGGTAAAGCATCTGTATAACTGTGAGAGTATCTTTTGTCGTGAAGAAGTTCTTGCCACTGCCTAACCATCCCCATGTATTGATTATTAATAATGAAAATCTTTACAGGCAGTTTGTGTTGAATAGCTGTCGACATTTCTTGTATACACATCAGTATTGAAGCTTCTCCTGCAATATCAATTACGAGTTTATCGGGATGAGCAACTTGAGCACCTATCGCAGCAGGCAAGCCAAAGCCCATAGTGCCTAAACCTCCAGATGTAATCCATCTATTAGGTCTATTAAATTTGTAATATTGCGCAGCCCACATTTGATGCTGACCAACCTCAGTGGTTACAAAGACATCTTTTTCTTTAGTCAGCTCATATAATCTTTGTATTGCATATTGCGGCTTAATCGTTTTTTTATCTTCATTAAAGCCTAATGAGTCTACCTCTTTCCATTTATCTATTTGTTTCCACCAGTCTTTAATCTGAGGTTTATTAACTTTATAAACTTTTGATTTCCATAGCTTAATGGCATCTTCAAGCACATGGGCAACATCACCAACCAAAGCAACATCTACATCGACAACCTTATTAATTGATGATGGATCAATATCGATATGGATTTTTTTTGAATTTGGAGAAAACTCATCAATTTTTCCAGTAATTCTATCATCAAAACGTGCGCCAATGTTTATCATGAGGTCACATTTATTCATCGCCATGTTAGCTTCGTATGTACCGTGCATGCCAAGCATTCCTACAAACTGAGTATCATCACCTGGAAACGCACCAAGTCCTTGAAGGGTGGATGTAATTGGAAAACCAGTAAGACGAACAAACTCTCTTAGTAATTGAACGGCTGCATTTCCCGAATTGATTACTCCCCCTCCAGTGTAAAATATTGGCTTTTCAGCTTCTGCGATTAATTTTAGAGCATCATCAATATTATCAATGTTCGCTTTTAATTTTGGTCTATAGGACTTATGTTTAACCGTATCAGGTCCAATATATGTTCCTGTTTGGAATTGAATATCTTTGGGTATATCTACGAGAACAGGTCCTGGTCTGCCACTTGAAGCTACATAAAAAGCTTCATGTAAAATTCGAGATAAATCACTTATATCCTTAACTAGCCAATTATGCTTAGTGCACGGACGCGTAATTCCAACCGCATCACATTCCTGAAATGCATCAGTTCCAATTAAGTGCGTAGGAACTTGTCCACTAATACAAACAAGAGGAATTGAATCCATCATAGCATCAGTTAATCCAGTCACTGCGTTAGTAACTCCAGGGCCAGAAGTAACTAACATTACTCCAACTTTACCACTTGACCTTGCATACCCTTCAGCAGCATGAGACGCTCCTTGTTCATGCCTTACTAAAAAATGGCGTATTTGATGGTTTGTATCCTTAGTTTTTGCTAATTCATCATATATCGGTAAAACTGCGCCACCAGGATAGCCAAATATTGTATCAACTTGTTGATCTTCCAAGGCCTTCAGAACCATTTGTGCACCAGTCATTTGCATATTAACCATAAATTATACCCCTAATAAGAAATGCCGTTTTATGGAGATTTACTTAATAAGTCAAATATTTTAAATATATGAAAAGAATATTTTATATCTAATTTACAAATATTTCTTTATATGAACATTTTGGGTAATATTATTACCTTTTATCCAAGTATCTTGTCTTTTTATATAGTTTCTAGTGTTTTTCTTCATCATGCTTTTGGCCTCATCTAAACTGACTTTTCCATCAATAAAGTTGGTTATTTCACGAACTCCAATTGCCTTCATAATTGATAATTCAGTGCTATAATTTTTCTTAATTAAAGATTTAACCTCATCGACAGCACCGTCATTAAACATATTATCAACTCTTTGCGCAGCTGACTCATAGAGCTTCTCACGTAAATTGCCAGTTATGATCAACCTATAGTTTACATTATCAATTTTTTTATTTGGATTAAATTGCCAATCTTCTAAAACTTTTCCAGTCTGAAGCAGTAATGAATAACTCCGCATTATTCTTTGTTTATCATTTGAATTAATTTTTGTGTTTGGATATTTAGTTAAAATTTTTTTATATAAATGGTCAAGGCCATTGATTTCTAAATCCAGCTTTGCCTGTTCTTCTATATTTTTTTTTACTGAAGGAATTTCGGAAAGTCCATCCATCAAGGCCTTTAAATACAAACCTGTTCCTCCTACAACAATTGGGAGCAACTTATTATCGAAACAATTATTAATTTCGTACTTTGCTTTTTCTAGCCAAATAGCTGCTGAGCAACTTTCACTGCCTTTAAGCACTCCATAAAGGCGATGGTCAAATTTTTTGCATGTCTCTTCATCTGGTCTATCAGTGAGTATCTCTAGATCTTTATACACCTGTAAACTATCAAAATTAATTATTGCTGATTTATGTTTAGAAGCAATTTGAGTTGCAAGTTTTGACTTTCCACTTGCTGTGGGACCAAAAATAACCAGTATGTCCCTTTTTTCCATTTACTTAGTCGAGAGACAATCTTGCGCCTATATATTTTTTAGAATTAGGGCCTGAATAGAAAACAATTAAAACATTTTCTTTTCCTTGAGAAACAACTTCGTCAATAATTTGCAGCACATCACCAGATGATTTTACAGGTTTATTTTGTATTTCAATAATAATATCATCTTTCTTAATATTCTGCCTTAAAAGAAAAGAGTCATTGTCAATTTCAGAAACTATTACGCCCTCTAAAGCTTGAGCTAGTTCCAATCTTAACTTATCTTCGATTGTCATAGTTCTAATTTTGATACCTAATTCATTTATAGGAACTACTGGACTATTATTTTCAATTGAGGCAAGTTCCTCTAAGGATGGCTGTTTGCCAAGGTTCACAAATAGCTGCACGGCTTTTTCATTTCTCCAAACAACAACTTTTGCAGATTGGCCAATGTCTGCCTCAGCAACAAGTTTTGGAAGTGTTTGAACAGACTCTACTTCTTTGCCATTGAATTCAATAATGATATCCCCCTCATTAACCCCCCCTTTAAGGGCTGGGCTATCTGAAGTTAAACCCTGAACTAACGCACCATAAGTTTTACCAAGACCCAAGCTCTCCGCAATTTCATCGGTTACTTCTTGTATTCTTACCCCCAACCAGGCTCTTTCAATTTCTCCTGTTTCTTGTAGTTGCTGAATAATGTTATTCGCAAGATTTGATGGAATAGCAAATCCAATTCCAATAGATCCACCACTTGGAGAAATGATCATTGAATTTACTCCAATCACTTTTCCGTCTAAATCAAATAATGGTCCTCCAGAATTACCTCTATTTATTGATGCATCAGTTTGAATGAAGTCATCATATCTTCCGGTAAGCATTCTTCCTCTTGCAGATACAATACCTGCAGTAACCGTGCCTCCTAGTCCATGTGGATTACCAATTGCCATAACCCAATTGCCTACTTTTGCAGTATCTGAGTCACCAAACTCTAAAAATGGAAGGTTTTTTGCGTCAACTTTCAAAAGTGCTAAATCTGTCTCAGCATCATAAGCAATCAATTCAGCTTCTAATTTTAATCCATCTGTAAATGTAACTTGAATGTCTGAAGCATTCTCTACAACGTGATTATTTGTAACAATAAAACCATCAGCAGAAATTACAAAGCCTGAACCTAATGAATTAAATTCTCTTTCCGATGGTTCTGGACTGGGCATATTAAAGGGGAAATTGAAAAAATCTTCAATCGATGGCACTTGTGAACCTGTACTTTCAATTATGCCTGTGGTTGAAATATTTACAACTGAGGGTGAAACTTTCTCAACTAAATCGGAGAAGGTGTCAGGTCCATTAAAGCTAAAGGCTTGGTAAGGAGAACAAATAAATAAAAGAAATATGACTGGTATGATTTTGAAATTTAATTTCATCTGACCGCAGTCCATAACATTAAAAAACCCAATATTGCAGATGCTAATCCTCCCCATTTCAAGGTATCGTTGTTCATAGCTAACATTGATTTAATCATTTTTTTCATTCTATCTGGAAATAAGGCATAAAGAAGGCCTTCTATAATTAAAAGTAATCCAAGAGAACCAAATATAAATTGTATCATACTAGGAAAGCTAAATATTTTACTCGGAGTAAGTTCCGAAATATTGAAAAAATTCACTTTCAGGAGACAAGATCATAGTTGTATCTGAACTTTTTAGACCTTCAGCATATGCTTGCATTGCTCTGTAGAAAGCAAAAAATTCAGGATCTTTACCAAATGCATCCGCAAATATCTTATTTGCCATACCGTCACCTTCACCGCGAATTATGTTGGCTTCTTTCTCCGCTTGAGATTTAATAATTGTAACTTCTTTATCAGCGGTTGATCGAATTTTTTGAGCCATTTCAGCACCTTTCGCTCTAAACTCTCTTGCTTCTCGTTCACGTTCAGTTTGCATTCTACCAAAAATTGCCTGACTGTTTGCTTCTGGTAAGTCAGCTCGTTTTATTCTTACATCTACAATTTCAATCCCAAAGTTCTTAACCTCGACTTCCGCTAATGAAGTAATTTGCTTCATTAACTTAGAACGATCATTAGAAAGCACAGCAGACAGAGGCTCTTCACCAAGTACACCCCTAATTCTTGAATTGACTACAGCAGATATTCTTGACCGAGCCACATTTTCATTACCAAATGCCTTATAAAACTCTAATACATCAACAATTTTGAACTTTACATAAGCGTCAACAATAAGCCTTTTTTGATCGGAAGCTATTACCTCAGCGGCGGGTGCATCAATATCTAAAATACGATTGTCAATAAATATTACATTCTGAATAAATGGTATTTTAAAATTAAGACCTGGCTCTGTGATAACTCTTTTTGGATCACCGAACTGAAGCACAATTGCATTTTTTACTTCAAGTACTGTAAACAAGGTAAAATAAGCAACAATGGCAATAAAACCTAAAACTATTAGCGATATTCTAGTTGTGCTCATAATTAATCCTGTGACTTCTTGCTTAATTCGGGAAGAGGCAAATAAGGGACAACAGAATCTCCTCCTGCTTTATCGATTATAACTTTGTCCATATCAGAAAATACATCTTCCATTGTCTCATAAAATATTCTTTTCTTTGTAACTTGAGGAGCTTTTGCATACTCTGTTTGAATTGATAGGAACCTTGCTGCCTTACCTTCACTATCAGCAATAACCTTTTGCCTGTAACCCTCAGCAGATTGAAGAATTTGTTCAGCTTCACCTCTTGCTCTAGGAATTATATCATTGGCGTAAGCTTCTGCCTCATTTCTTTGGCGTTCCATATCTGCCCTAGCAGCCTGTACATCTCTAAATGCGTCGATTACTTGTGCTGGCGGGTCAGCTTTCTGAGTTTGCACCTGTGTGATAGTGATTCCCGTGCCATATTCGTCTAAAATTTCTTGTATAATTAACCTAGTTTGTTCCTCTATTTCAGTTCGTCCTTCTGTCAGAATGGATTGTAAGCCTCCCTGCCCTATAGACTCTCTCATAGCTGTCTCAGCAGCACTTTTCACAGTAAGTTCTGGCGCTTGTACATTAAATAGAAACTTACCGGCATCATTAATTAACCAAAAAACAGAAAAATCAATATCAACAATATTCTCATCACCAGTTAACATTAGACTTTCTTCTTCGACATCTCTAATAGCAGTTACTCTTGAGTCAGGGCTTTGTCTGTAGCCAACATCGATTCTATTTATTTTAGTTACTTTTGGTGTGAACACTCGCTCGATAGGGTAAGGTAAGTGATAATTTAAACCAGGTTGAGTTGTTTTGGTGTACTTCCCAAATTGCAATACAACACCTTGCTCATCGGGTAAAACTCTGTAAAAACCACTAGCAAGCCAAATTAATATCAATATACCAATAATAATCAACGGTCCTAACTTTCCAAAAAATGAACCAGGCAGCATTCCTTTAAATCGGTTTTGAGCATTGCGTATAACATCATCCATATTTGGACCAGGACCGCGTCTACCGCTTCCATTTCCAGAAGAACCCCAAGGGTCGTTGTTGTTATTATCAGACCAAGACATATTATTTAGAATTATTACCTATATATGGTAAAAATGCTTAAAAGCAATTATTTACACTTATAGTATGATATATTGTAATTAATTACACAAATACAAGATCTAAAATATGGCAGAAACTCGCGAAAATCAGGCATTGCATCTCCTTGGACAAGTTGTCAGCGAAGATGATCAAAACAACATAGTAGCTCTTGGAATGGTTAAAAATGTTACATTCAGCGAGGGGAAAATAGACTGCATTATTGAATTCAAAGAAAATGATCAGAAAAAAAACGAAAAAATTTTTGAAGATGCTCAAAGATTACTCAAAGAAATACCTGGTGTAACTAAAGTTAATATCATTACCACCTTGCACAAGGAAAGTTCTTCGAATGAAAATGAGGGAGAAAATTTTGATAATAAAACAAACAGTGTAGGAACTAATCAGATAAAATATATCCTTGCTGTCGCCTCAGGAAAAGGAGGCGTGGGCAAATCTACTGTCGCATCAAATCTTGCGTGCGCGTTTAAATCACTTGGTTTGAGGACGTGTTTACTTGATGCCGATATTTATGGCCCTTCAATTCCCAAGATGTTTGGTATTAATGAAAAGCCACATTCCGATGGCCAAAAAATTGAAACAATTAATCGTTATGGTTTATCGACAATGTCAATGGGGTATATGGTCAATGATGAAAATCCAATTATTTGGAGAGGTTTAATGGTTATGAAAGCAATTAATGAAATGATCGATAAAGTGAATTGGGGAGCTGCTGACATTATGGTTATTGATTTACCTCCAGGAACAGGAGATGTTCAGCTATCTTTAATTCAAAAACTTAAAATTTCTGGAAGTTTGATTGTTACTACACCCCAAGATATAGCTTTAATTGATGTAGTTAGAGGTTTGAAGATGTTTGAAAAAACTAAAGTTCCTATTCTCGGCATAATAGAAAACATGAGTTATTTCTTAGCACCTGATACTGGTAAAGAATATAAGCTTTACGGTGAGAGCAAAACAAGTGAAGTAGCAGAAAAATATGATTATGAAATACTCTCTAAACTTCCGCATGATCAATTACTTCTTGATCAATGTGACAAAGGTCATCCTCTAACAGATTTAGTTCCTGATCATAAAGTAAGTAGGATGTTTATTGAATTAGCAGAAAATTTATTAAAACGACTGAAGTTAGAGCAATTAGCAAATACTAACTAATTTCAAACTTTCTTTGAAGTTCACTCCACTCCCTTTTAGATAAGCCTTCTTCCTCAAAGGCGACCTTCTCACCTTTTAAAAGCTTTCTCATCAAGTTTACTTCTTTGGCAGATAACTCAGTTCCACCAATTCTATAATCCTCAAAAGCCTCGTAAGTATGAGGAACCCATTTTTTTACAATATCTAACATAGCATCAGCATAAACACGTATTTCATACTGTGCGTGATCATCAGCTCTTAAAGCTAGGAAGTGTAATAAATTATTTAAATCAATTTTCCAATACCATTGCGTATACGTATTCAGAGTCAGGTTCATTCTAGCTAGTTCTCTTGCAATCCCTGACTTATTTTCATCAATGATATTACCTTCTGAACTTTCATTTAATAGAGTTTCATAATTAGAATAAGTTTGCTCAGCGTCTTTTTTTAAAATCTGTATAACATTAGATGCTTCATCATCGGTTAACGCATCACCTCTACCCTGATTATTAAGCACAGACTGTGCTGCCAAGTTTTCTGCTGATGGAATATAAAACTCTTTATCCAGAATAGAATAACGAGCTGAATATTCATTAACATTTGCCGTTCTATGACGTATCCATTGGCGTGCTATAAAAATTGGAAGCTTTATGTGGAATTTAATTTCACACATTTCAAAAGGAGTTGAATGACGATGTCTCATTAAATATTTAATAAGCCCTTTATCATTTGAAATCTTCTTGGTACCTTTTCCATATGACACTCTTGCCGACTGCACTATTGAGCTGTCATCACCCATATAATCAATAACACGAATGAATCCATGATCTAACACTTCAATTGGCTTGTACAAAACTGCTTCTAATTCAGGAGCTGTAACACGAGCTGTTTCTGATATTTCAGACCTTAAGGCTTCAATTTCTTCAAGTTGTTCTTTATTTACCGGCATTTTTTTGAATCAAATAATAAACACATACTATATGAAGATTACTCTCTTTAAAAAGTCTCAATATCCAATTATATTCAGATTGCTGGGGATATCCCAGCTATAGGGATAAACGGCTTGCGTAATACCCATTACGGACCCGGGGGCGGTACCCGGCACCTCCACCATAAATTAGGGGGGGTGATATAGGATCGACGAATGCTTAAAGGTAAGTTTTTCTCTCGGTATTGTACCACCGTTATCGGGCTATTTTATAAATGCTAACGATGAATTAGCACTCGCTGCTTAATCTAATTAGGTAAGCGCGGTTCGGGAGGCACCGGGCAACAGAAGTCTCCCACTTTTTGTCACTTGGCCTTTAAAAAACTTAAATCGTTACCATATATATATGTAAGGTAGTATACTACAATTCAAATGAGTCAAAAAACAAGACAAGAACAAGACAGTATCGGCAAAATAAAAGTTTCAAATAGTAATTTTTGGGGAGCTCAAACTCAAAGATCATTAAAGAATTTTAAAATTGGCAATAATTTGATGCCTATAGAGATTATACATGCACTAGTCACAATAAAAATGGCGTGCGCGAAAGTAAATCAAAAACAAAAGTCTTTAGCTCCTAAAATAGCAAATGCAATAATTAGTTCATCAAAAAATATTCTTACTGGAAAGCATGATGATCAATTCCCTCTTTCGGTTTGGCAGACTGGATCTGGAACTCAAACTAACATGAATGTAAATGAAGTCATCGCTAATCTTGCCAATAAAAAACTTACCGGTAAACTTGGGACAAATAGTCCAGTTCACCCGAACGATCATGTCAACAAAAGTCAATCAACTAATGATAGTTTTCCATCTGCAATTAATATTGCAGCGTCAAAAAAAGTTACAGATGAACTTATTCCGACTTTAAATGAAATGGAAAAAATTTTAGGTAGCCAGTCTAAGAAATGGAAAAGTATCATCAAAATCGGTAGGACACACTTGCAAGATGCAACTCCCTTATCACTTGGACAAGAGTTTTCAGGTTATCAATCTCAAATTGATATGAACATTAAACGACTGAAGACAGCCCTGACTAATTTAAATTATTTAGCCCAAGGAGGGACGGCCGTTGGAACTGGTCTGAATACAAAAAAAGGGTTCGATAGACTTGTTGCAAATGAAATAAGTAAAATTAATAAAATTAAATTCAAACCTGCAAGCAATAAATTCCAAGCCTTGGCCTCTCATGACTCTCTTGTAGAACTATCGGGAGTATTAAATGTTATCGCAACGGATCTTTTCAAAATAGCAAATGACATTAGGCTGTTAGCTTCTGGACCAAGATCAGGTCTTGGAGAACTTAATTTACCTGAGAATGAACCTGGATCATCCATAATGCCTGGTAAGGTAAATCCAACTCAAAGTGAAGCTTTAACAATGGCTTGTTTACAGGTTATGGGCAGTCATAACGTAATATCAATGGCAGGAACTCAAGGTCATTTTGAACTTAATGCATTTAAACCAGTAATTGGCTTCAACATAATTAATTCAATCGATTTATTATCCTCAGGGGTTACAAACTTTTGTGATAAGTGCCTAAAGGGAATTAAACCGAATTTAAGAAACATAAAAGAAGGTGTTGAGAACTCTTTAATGCTCGTGACTGCCCTTGCCCCTGAGATTGGGTACGAAAAAGCTGCAGAACTCGCAAAGCTTGCACATAAGAAAAATATTACTCTAATTGAGGCAAATAAAATTCTAAAATTTATAGATGCAAGAAAGATGAAGTCCCTTCTCAATCCATCAAAAATGATTTCTTCATCATAGCTAGTTCATGCCCAATTCCAATAAGCGCACTGTCAAGATAGATGGCCACATTACAAGTGTATTTCTTGAAACTGAATTTTGGGAAGAAATATTAAAACTTAGCAAAAAAGAAAATACAACACCTGATAAAATAATCTCAAAAATAGATAAGATGAAGAATACTTCCAATTTATCAAGCGCAATTAGACTGTATGTTCTGAATCACTTAAAGGGTCAGTTATGACTGAAGTAAATTACCTAGAAAGTCTTAACCCACTACAATATGAATCTGTTTGTAGTACCGAGGGTCCGAATCTAATTATTGCTGGAGCTGGAACTGGAAAAACTAAAGTACTTACTACGCGAGTTGCTCATATCATAGATAATAACTTAGCATTTCCCTCTCAGATTCTTTGTGTAACCTTTACTAACAAGGCTGCCAGAGAAATGTCCGAACGTGTTCAAAAACTAGTAAGTCAAAATATGGAAAAGATGCCTTGGATGGGAACCTTTCATTCAATTGGAGCAAAAATAATTAGAAACCACGCAGAGGTAATTGGTCTTAAACAAAGCTTTACTATACTTGATAAGGATGATCAACTTTCCCTGATCAAACAAATCATAAAGGCTGAAAATTTAGACCAATCTCAGTTTTCACCCAAATTAATACAATCTAAAATTGATCATTGGAAAAACAAAGCTCTTAATCCAAATGACATAAAATCTGAGTCACTAGATAATTTAGTCGATGAAAAGAGTCTCTCTATTTATAAAATTTACCAAGCAAGGTTGTTCGAAATTAATTGCTTAGATTTTGGTGACTTACTTTTACAATGTATCAATCTTTTTAAAGTCCCAGATATTCACAAACGTTATAGCAATAATTTTAAATATATTCATGTGGATGAATACCAAGACACTAATGCAGCACAATATAAATGGCTTAAACTTCTTGGTTCTCATCATCAAAATGTTTGTTGTGTTGGAGACGATGATCAATCAATTTATAGTTGGCGTGGTGCTGAAGTTGATAATATGCTTAGGTTTGAAAAAGAATTTGAAAATGCAAAGGTAATACGACTTAAACAAAATTATCGATCAACAAACAATATACTTAAGTCTGCATCATCATTAATTAGCTATAACGAGTATAGACTTGGCAAGGAGCTTGTTTCGGACCAAGGTGATGGAGAGCCCATACATTTACATTTAGTTAATTCAAGCAGAGATGAAGCTGATTTAGTTGCTCAGGATATTATGAAGTATAGTGACGATAACCCTGACCTGAATAATATATCAATATTAGTAAGGGCAGTATTTCAATCGCGTGAAATTGAAGAGTCTTTGATTAAATACTCAATTCCTTATCGTATTGTAGGCGGTATTCGGTTCTATGAAAGATCAGAAATAAAAGATGCTGTTTCATATCTTAGGCTGGTTTATGAGAGTCAAGACGATGTTGCATTTGAAAGAGCTTTGACAGTCCCTAAAAGAGGTATAGGAGAAAAATCATTTAATCATATTTTATCTTACGCAAAACAAAAACGAATTTCATTGTATCAAGCATCAAAAGAAATGGTTGATACAGATGAATTTACCAAAAAAATATCTGAAAGCTTAAAAGCATTCATTTCTGTTATCGATAGAGGAAAATCATCCATCGATAATATGCAGTTTTATGACATTTTAAAAATGCTGCTAGATGAGTCTGGTTATATGAATATGCTTAAAAATGATAAAAATGTCTCTGCCCAAACAAAAATAGAAAATATTAAGGAATTAATAATTGCAATGGAAGACTATAACAGCATTGAGGAGTTTTTAGAGCATGTATCTTTAGTTACAGCCATAGATGAAAATAATGAAGACAATAAAGTAAGTATCATGACGCTTCATGCTGCAAAAGGTCTTGAATATGATTATGTTTTTTTACCAGGTTGGGAAGAAGGGCTTTTTCCACACCAAAAAACAATTGATGAAACTGGCAATAAAGGAATTGAAGAGGAAAGAAGACTTGCATATGTCGGTATAACGCGAGCTAAAAAAATAATAAATATCTCGACATCAATGAGTCGTCGATTTCAAAATAATTGGATGCCTTCATTACAATCTCGATTTATTGAGGAGTTAGATCAAGAATTAATAAAAACTATTAATCACGCATCAAGCCATATGGACAGATTCCAAAATCAAGAATTTGATGAATTTAATCAAGATTTTGATTTTAAACCAAGAAAATTAGATTTTAAAAATAATCCATCTTCAAGTTATCGAACGGTAGTTGATATGGAAATAGAAAATGTTAGAGATATAAACGATGATATTTTACTTCAAATAGGGCAAACTGTTGAACACAAAAAATTTGGTATTGGTCGAATAAAAGATATTGACGGTACAAAGGCAGTTGTGGATTTTGATAAACATGGTACAAAAAAATTAATATCTGATTTTCTAAAACCATGTTGAGTACCTCAAAAAAAATTGCAGAGATAAGAAAACTGTTAATTAAAAATAAAATTGATTATTACCTAATTCCACACTCAGACGAATATCAGAATGAATTTTTGCCAAATTACAGTAAACGACTAGAGTGGATTAGCAACTTTTCTGGGTCGGCTGGAGATGCCATTATAGGCAAAAAAGAAGCTTATTTATTTGTTGATGGGCGCTATACCATCCAAGCTCAGAATGAGGTAAATAAAGGGCAATATAAAATATTTAATTATAATAAGCTCACTCCACTAAATTTACTAAAATTAAAAAAAGCTAAAAATGTTGGGTTTGATGGCAACATTTTGCCTTATTTTAAAATTAAATCATATTCAAAATTTTTGGGTAAAAAAACAAATTTAATACCACTAGAGAAAAACTTCATTGATCAAGTCTGGAAAACGAAACCTAAGAAAAGCAATTCAAAGCCATTTGTTTTAGATAAAAGATTTGCAGGTGAAAGCACTAAAAGTAAAATAAATAAAATTGTCAATTTATTAAAGAAATCTAAAACAGATTACTATGTTTTAACCGCGTGTGACTCAATTTCGTGGGTATTCAATATAAGATCAAATGATATTGAGTATACGCCTATATTTTTATCTCGAGCAATTATTCATAAAACTGGAAAATGTTACATTTTTTCCGATAGCAAAAAAAATTTAAGAAAGAAATTGAAAATTGATGTGTCTTTTAGAAAGCAAGAAGGTATTTATCCATTCATTAAAAAGAGTGGAATTAATAAATCATTCATGTGTGATATCAATACAATTAATTTTAATCTTGCAAATGCAATTAAAAAGCAGGGAACATTAAACCTTCAAGGAGATGTCATACAGCTTTTAAAATCGAAAAAAAATAAAACTGAGCAAAAGGGTATGCTCAATTCACATAAAAGAGATGGCGCATCACTAACAAAATTTATATTTTGGATTAAAAACCAAGTACAAAATAAAATAATAACAGAAATGGATGCAATTAAACATTTAGATAATTTAAGAAAGGGTAATAAAAATTTCTTTTCATTAAGCTTTCCAACAATTGCAGGTACAGGCTCAAATGGTGCAATTGTTCATTATCGTGCAAATAAATTGACAAATAAAAAAATAAAAAAAACAGATTTATTTTTAGTTGATTCTGGTGCTCAGTACTTTGATGGGACAACTGATGTAACGAGAACAATAAGTTTTAGTAAACCACGAAAAGATCAAATAGATATGTATACAAGAGTGTTAAAAGGTCATATTGCGGTCGCACGTAGTAAATTCAAATTTGGAGAAAGCGGTAAAAAATTAGATAATCTTGCAAGAAAATACCTCAAAGAAATAAATTGTAATTTTGAACACGGAACTGGACACGGGGTTGGCTGTTTCTTAAATGTACACGAAAGTCCACCTTCTATCTCACAATTTTCTAAAATATCTTTTGAAGAAGGTATGGTTGTTTCAAATGAACCTGGTTTCTATAAAAAAAATGACTACGGTATCAGGATTGAGAGCCTAATTTTATCTCATATAAATAAAGGTTATTTGCGATTTAAAACATTAACAATTGCTCCGTTCGAGAGAGATTTAATAAATAAAAAAATGTTAAATAAAAAGGAAATTGAGTGGATTGATAAGTACCACCTAAATGTAAAATCAAATCTATTGCGATTTATGAATGAACAGGAAAAAAAATGGCTCATTGACCAAACTTCCCCCCTGATTAACTAGCTAAATTAGACCATTCTTTCTCATTCATCACACTGACACCTAATTCTTTAGCTTTTTTTAGCTTAGATCCGGAATTTTCACCTGTTACGAGTATATCTGTAGATTTACTTATTGATGAAACAACTTTTGCACCAAGTTTCTCAGCTTTTGTTTTTGCCTCAGCCCTGGACATAGATGACAGTGTTCCAGTAAAAATTATTTTCTTACCAGTTATTTTTGATTTAACGGTATCTATTTTTTTAATAAATAGTTCAACTTTCTGAGTTAGTTTTAATATTTGTTCTTTATTAGATTTAATTGATGAGTATTCTATAAATGATTGAATAACTTTTGGACCCAGTCCATCTGTATTTTCAAGAGTACTAAGAATATTGCTCTTTCCTTCAAAAAAACTTCTAAAGCTTTTAATGTTTGAAAAAGCTGATGCAATTAATTTTGCGTTTATTTGTCCGACAAAGCGAATTCCCAAGGAATAAATAAATTTTGATAACTCAATTTTTTTCTTTTGATCTATTGCATTTATTAAATTGTTAAACGAAAGTGTACCCCATCCATCAATATTAACAATTACATCTCTTTTTGCTTCAAGATCAAAAATATCAGCGTAGTCCTTTATAAGTCCCTTATTATAAAGTAGATTGATTTGTTTGTCTCCCAAGCCCTCAATATCTAGTGCACTTCTTGATACGAAATGTTTCAGTCTGCCAATTTTTTGAGCATCACATACGTAAGTACCTGAACATCTGACAACAACTTCATCAGGTTCAATTACTATTGGTGAATTACATATTGGGCAAGAATTGGGAGGTTTAAAAAGTTTTGGTCTATTTTTTTTATGTATAGAAACAACTTCTAGAATATGAGGAATTACATCACCCGCTCTTTCAACAATTACAGTGTCGCCCTCACGAATATCTTTTTTTTCAATTTCTTCAAAATTATGTAATGTAGCATTTGATACCAATACGCCACCAATATTAATTGATTTTAATCTTGCAACAGGTGTCACAGATCCAGTTCTTCCAATTTGAATATCAATTTTTTTAATTTCAGTTTGTGCAGTTTCTGAAGCAAATTTATGCGCTATGGCCCAACGAGGAGATTTGCCCACAATACCTAATCTATTTTGATAAGATAAGTTATTTACTTTGTATACAAGCCCATCAATATCATATTGTATTTCAGATCTTTTTTTATTAATTTCATTATATATCTTTATTAAATTAGCTACATTTTTAGCCTTCTTGAGAAATGGACTAATTGGAATTCCCCAAGATTTAAATTCAATTAATTGATCGTAATAACTACTCTTTTCTTCGGCAAATGATCCAAATCCATGAGCAATAAATTTTAGTGGACGTTTTGCTGTTACCTTTGAATCCAGTTGTCTTAAACTGCCAGCTGCAGCGTTTCTAGGGTTTGCGAATTTATTTTCTGTATTTAGCTTTATAAAATCATTTTTAGTTATGAATATTTCGCCTCTAATTTCTACAGAGGCTGGTGGAGATTTTGTTTTTAATAATCTTGGTATATCCTTGATTGTAATTACATTATCTGTAATATTTTCTCCAATCTGACCATCACCTCTGGTTGCTGCTGTAACAAGTATTCCATTTTTATAAATTAAATTTACAGACAAGCCATCAATTTTAGGCTCAGATGAAAATTCAAAGTCATCAGCATTTTTATTCAGAAAATTGGATATCTTTTTTTGAAAGTTTAAAAGATCTTGCTCAGACATTGCGTTGTCGAGAGAGAGCATTCTTGTAGGATGATTAAATTTTGAAAATAATTCAGAGGGCTGGCCCCCAATTTTATCCAATATGTTAAACTCTTTTGTTTCAGACGGAAAAAACTTTTTTATATTTTTGTATTCATTTATTAGTGAGTCATACTCTGCATCACTAATTTCAGGGTTATCATCATTATAGTAGAGATTATTATGATACTTAATACTTTTAATAAGCTCTTGTAATCTTTTTTTTGGAAACTTTTCCACGATAATTATTTAACTTATATCTTTTACTAACTCGTAACTTTTTTTATACCAATCACTTTCTGGAAAGTTATATCCTAATGTCGATGTATATCTTATTGCTTCTTCGTATAATCCCAGTGAGTAATAAATTTCAACTAATCTGAATAAAGATTCTTCTGTGTAAACGGAAGTATCATGGTTTTCCAAAATATAATTGTATCTATTTATTGCTGAAATCCATTGATGACTAAATTGATAGTATCTTGCTATTTCAATTTCTTTTGCGGCAAGTCTATCTTCAATAATATCAATTTTATTCTTAGCATCTTCAACAAACTCGGAGTTAGGAAATTTGTTTATTACCTCGTTAAATGCTTTTCGAGATCGCAACGTCATTGTTTGATCTCTTTCAACATCATTAATTTGCTCAAAATAATTTAATGCTCTTAAATAGTATGCATATGAAACCTTTTCACTGCCCGGATATAATGCAATGAATCTCTCTATAGCATCAAGACTCTCATCATACATTTGGGATTTATAATAACAAAATGATGTCATTAATTGAGCTTGGTTAGACCATTTTGAATATGGATACTGCCTTTCTATGTCTTCAAATAGAATTGCTGCATCAACAAAATCTCTATCTTTAACAAGTTCCATTGCATTTGAGTATAATATTTGCAATTTTTCACCCTCAGTTTCTGGTGTAAGGAACTTTCTATCTGTACAGTTAACGAATAAGAGAAAAATTAGGAATATAATTATATTATTCTTAAAATATTTCATTTTTTCAATTTTAATGAATTATTTTTAAGATTAAAGACTTAATCTAAGTATTATAAAGAAACCGCAATTGGTTTTGGATGGAAATTGTTACTATATTTCTGAACATTTGAGTCTTGATGTTGAACTATCTTATAGTTTGACTTATCTGACATTAGTGAATGCATTAGTTGTTGAGTTAAATTATGACCACCTTTATAGATTTCAAAATTACCTTTAATAGACATACCTAACAGATAAATATCACCAATGAAATCAAGTATTTTGTGTTTTACAAATTCATCTTTATGACGAAGCTTTTCATTATTCACTATGCCAGTTTTATCAAGTAGAATTGCATTATCGAGTGAACCACCAGCTATTAAACCTTTATCCCTTAAATTTTCAACCTCATGCTTAAATCCGAAAGTCCTGCAATTAGATATTAATCTCTTATATTGTTTTTGATCTTTGAACTGATAAATAAATTTTTGTTTATTTATTAAATCATGATCGTAAACAATCGTATAATCAATGATAAAATTATTCGATGGAGTAACTTTTATATAAGAATCACCTAAATTGAAAATAATTGGCCTCACAACCGTTAAAATATTTTTTTTAATATTTAGCGATTTAATACCCACCTTTTCAATACTTAATACATACTCAATTGAACTACCATCAAGTATAGGCAATTCATTGCAGTCTACTTCAACAATAGCGTTATCAATACCCATTCCATGAAATGCTGACATAATGTGCTCTATTGTGGATATTGAATTTCCAAAGCTGTTAGATAATTTAGTGCACAATTCTGTGCTCATAACATTATCATAACTTGCCTCAACTAAAGCTTCTTCGTGAGGTACTTTTAAATCTGTTCTACGAAAAACTATTCCTGTGTTAGCTGTTGCTGGGTGAACAGAAACATTAGAAATGAGACCACCATGTAGTGTTACACCGGACAAACTAAATGATTTATTAACTGTATTTTGCATATTGCACTCTTTTATAGATTGTTCAAATCATTGAGAAAAAACAAAGATTATTTCTCTTTGTTACTATTTAAAGATTTTGAAAGAATTTATAAATAACTGATAATATTGATTTTTTTTCTTTCTTATCATCATATTTATCACCCTCTAACTCATGATTTGTTGCGTAAGATAGTAGTCCAAAAGCTGAAGAAAGAGATGGGTTATCTAAGAACGTTTTAGATCCATTAATTTTTTTTGTTGAACCCAGGCGAAATTTACTACCAAACATCAATTGACTTAGTAATTTTTGAATTGTTAGTGACTTTGCCCCGTATCCAGTGAGCACCACGTTATTTGAAACAAGAGAGTTAAATCTAGTTTCTTTTATTATTTTTTTTATTAACACAGATAACTCTTCCGCTCTTGAGTAATATATTTCAAAATATTTTTCTAATTTTTTCTCATATATTCTTTCACTGTTCAAAGTATCTATTTGTTTTCTTATACGTTCTGATTCTTCTAAAGGTATTGATTTAACTTGTGATATATCATTTGCAAGATTATATGTTCCCACTTTAATAGTATCATAACCAATTAATTGATTATCAAAAGTATAGGAAATAACAGTTTTATTCTTTTGAATATCAATTGTTACAGCTCCATTATCTGCCTCTTCATCAGTCAAAACTGCAAGACTACTGGTATAATGACTAGAAACAATCTGCTTCAAATTTATTTCTAATTCATTGAACAAATCTAGAATTTTATCTAAATAATTCTTTGATGTAGTAATTGTATGCCAACGAGTTTGTAGAATTTTTGCTCTCAATCCTATTGGATCTGAAATACTTTTCTTATGATCAATTTTAAAACTGATTGGAAAAGAGTGTAATGGTTCATTTGTTTCATTGTAAAGATACTTGAACTTAGAAGTTTCAAAAAAATTTTTAATATCACTTTCGCCCACAATTCTGTCTTCAATTTTTTGATCATAATCAATATATACTGAGTTCATATTTTCAGAAATGCTAACATAAATGTTATCAATTTTGATACCAGCTTCATTTTCAGCTTCATTTATTGCTTCTCCTATATGATCCCGAATAATTTCTTTTTCAATAGATAATGGCTTTAGACATTCAATGGGTAATTTAGAGGTTCCTATACCAATTAACTGAAGCATATTTCCTTTATCATGTATCTGTAATTCTTGAGCAATTAAGCAAATAATTTTGTCTGCTCTAATGTCTATTGCACTTATTATTTTTCGGGTCATTAAATTTCGTCAAGGCCGTAATTAACTTTTCCATCTAAAACTTTTATTGCTGCTCTTCCATGAATTCTTAAATCTATTTCAATAATGTTGCTGTCCATAATTTTCTGATCCTCAAATAATTTTTTCAAATTTTCTAATGACTTTTGAATTTTTTCATCGGGCAATTTAATAATTAAATTATTTTTTAATTTAATATTCCACCTTCTTTCTTCTACGTACTCAAGTTCTTCAATATTGTTTACTAAATCAGAGAATATAATATTTAAGTCTTTGATAATTTTATTTAAGTTTAAATTAGAATATTCACCTCTTATAAAAATTAATTTATCCTCATATTTATCTGAGTTAATTTCAGTGATTATTTCGCCATCAATATCAACTAAAAAAGATTTTCCATCGTCTAAGTAAATCGCGTAAGGATGATTTTCAATAATATTGATTATAAGTATCGACGGAAAAACCTTTTTTATATTTGTTCTCTTGACCCAATCATTTTCCTCTAAAATTCTTTTTAAATCATGAGAATTTAATCCAATCAAATATCTAGAAAATTCTTCAACATCTTTCTTAATTTTATTCTGATTTGATTTTATTGATCCCTCAATGATTATTTTATCAATAATGAATAAATTATTAATTGGTTTTGGATAATAAAATAGAGTAGCAGTCACTAAAAATAATATAGTAATGATTGAACTCGCAACTATATTTATTATCTTATTTTTTTTGTGTTGCATCAAATACCATCCACTTGATTAAATCATCAAAGCTAATACCATTGTAATTTGCAATTTCAGGAACCAATGAAGTGGGTGTCATTCCGGGTTGGGTATTAAGCTCTAATATATAAAATTGTTTTGTCACTTTATCTAATATAAATTCAGTTCGGCTAATTCCCGTACAACCCAATAATATATGAGCATCTAAACCTAAACCTTCTACTTTTTCAATAAGTTTACTCTCTAATCTCGGTGGAATTATATGTTTTGTCTTACCTGCATCAAAGTATTTTGATTCATAATCGTAGAATTCGTTTTTTGGGTCGATTTCTATAGAACCAGTTTTATTTGTTCCTATCACAGCGACATTTATTTCAGGACCCTCAATAAATTGCTGAACCAATATTTCTTTTCGATATTTATTCTCAAATAAATATTTATTTAATTCCTCATTGTTTCTAATAATACTTACCCCAACACTAGATCCTTCATTTCTGGGTTTTAAGACATAGGGATAATCAAATATATTTTGATCTTTTACTTCCTCGATCATCATCAATTTCGTCAAAGGGTGGGTGAACCCATTTTCAATAAATATTTCAGCAGACTTGTATTTATCCATTGCTAATTTGGATGACTCAATTCCAGAATGAGTGTATGGCACTCCATATTTTTCAAGTATTTCCTGAACACATCCATCTTCTCCCCATGTTCCATGTAATCCATTAAATACTATGTCAGGTTTATGAAGCTCAAGGTCAGTTAACAGATTTTCATTTGCATCAATTTCTACAATATTGTAGCCCATACTTTTAAGAGATTTGCTAATTTCTTTTGAGGTGATAATGCTTATTTCTCTTTCTGCAGAAATGCCTCCATACAGAAGCATAATTTTTTTATCTTTATTCATCTTTCACCAAATATCTTTATTTCCCAGTTTAGGCTAATTCCTAATTTTTTCTTTACATCAGACCTAACATATTCTCCGAAGTCTTCGATGAGGTTTGCTGATTTAATTTGATTATTAACTATGAAGTTAGAATGCTTAGTAGAGAAACATATTCCTTGAAGCTCAAAATTTTTAAGACCAGCTTCTTCAATAATTTCCCATGCTTTTTTATCAGTCTGATCCTTTGGATTTTTAAATGTACTTCCTGCTGTTTTAATTTGCTGAGGTTGAGTTTTTTTTCTTAAATAATCAACTTCTTTCATTTTTAAGGAAATTTCATCTTTGTTTGCATATTTTTTTTGCATATATACATCGCAGATAATTATATCTTGAGGTATATTACTTGCTCTATAAGAAAATAATTCCTCTGAATTGGATATTTCTGAGACTTGCCCCCTATAATCAACGCACTTTGCTCTAATAAAAACATCTTTTGTTTCAGAGTTATAACAACCAGCATTCATACAAACTGCGCCACCAAGTGTTCCTGGAATCCCAAAATAAAACTCCATTCCACCTATTTCATTCTTAAGACAATAATTCGATAATGCTTTATCGTAGGTTGCAGCCCCAACTTCAATATAGTCATTACGTAATTTAATTTGACTAAATTCTTTTCCCAATTTTATTACAAGACCAAATATTCCACCATCTCTTATAATCATATTCGATCCAGCTCCAATCACCGTTACTGGTAATTTATCTCTGTTGATTTCTAATACTTTTGCCAATTCTTCGAAATTTGAAGGCATATAAAATATCTCAGCATTGCCTGCTACCCCAAACCACGTATATTTTGATAAATTGTAATTAATTTGAATTTTGCCAATAACATTGTTTTTTTTACAATTTTCTAAAAATTCCCTTTGATTTTCATTCATAAATTTTTTTTAACTCTTTAGCGAAATTTTGAGCCCAATCTGTAACTGTCCCAGCCCCTATAAATAAAAAGATTATTTTTGATCTATTCTTCTTTGTTAATTCAAATAGTTGATCATTTTTTATAAAATATTCAGCTTTGACTTTAGAATTTTTTGCAATGTTACTAATAAATTTATTTAAATCGAAATTTTTTGGTTTTTTCTCTCCAGCTCCATAAACATCCGAGACAAATACATATTCACTATTTTTAAAACACGTCGTGAATTTGCTTTTCAAATCTAAAACTCTTGAGAATCTATGAGGCTGGAAAATAGTTATTATTCTATTTTTTTTGTCTGCATCAACCAATCCTTTCAATACATTATTTATTTCAGTCGGATGATGGGCATAATCGTCAACAACTCTTATGTTATTATTACTCCATAATTCAGTAAGTCTTCTTTGGACACCCTTAAAAGAATTTAGAGACTTCTTAATTATTTCTGGTTTTACATTTAATTGAAGACCAACTGCTATAGCAGCTAACGCATTATTTACATTATACGTTCCATGAAGTGGTAACTTAATATTTTTAATAGTTTGGTTTTGCTCTTTTACAAAAACATCAAATATTGTTTCATTGGCTTTATGTCTTAATTTAATACATTTAATATCACTTTCTCTATGAAAACCGGTTCTAATAATTTTTGTAGTACTTATATTTGCAGCTAACTTACGTAGTTCATTATTATCCATACATATAACTGCAAAACCATAAAAAGGAACTTGTGTTATAAACTTTTTGAAATAGTTTTTTAGATTTTGAAAATTTGAATAGTAATCAAGATGTTCTTTATCAATATTAGTGACTACAGAAATTGAGGCGGGAAGTTTCACAAAAGTACCGTCAGATTCATCAGCTTCAACCACTAACCAATCACCTGATCCTAATTTTGTATTTGTTCCAAACTGATTTATTATCCCGCCATTAATTACAGTGGGTTTCATTCTTGCCCCATTTAAAACTGCTGCAATTAGAGATGTCGTAGTAGTTTTCCCATGAGATCCAGATATAGCTATAGTTTTTTTTAGTTTTACAATTTGAGATAATATTTCAGCTCTTGAAATTAAAGGAATTTTAATTTTTTTGGAATGTTCAAGCTCAATATTATTTTTACTTATTGCAGATGAATAAACAACTAAGCTTACATTTTTTAAATTTGACTTCTTATGTGAATTGAAAGTTTTAATTTTCTTTTTATTTAATCGAACAATATTTGCGTTGACTTTTATGTCACTTCCTTGAACTTGATATCCCATTTCTGATAAAATTTCTGCAATTCCACTCATCCCAATTCCACCAACTCCTACAATATGTATTAATTTATTTTTATTTAATTTCATCGGCTTGCTTCTATATGCTTAAAAATTCTTTCAACAGGATTGTTTATATACTCTTTTTTTAAAGTTTCTTTAATAGACTCTCTTCTTTGAGGGTTGTTGATTATTTTATTGATCAGACTTGATAATAAGCGAGTATTCATATCTTTGTCCTTAATTATTTCAGCACAATTAAGGCTTTTAAGAACTGATGCATTATAATATTGATGGTTGTCGGCAGCATATGGATAAGGAATCAAAATTGAGGGAATTCCAAAGCAAATAATTTCATTTACAGTCGATGAACCAGCTCGTGAAATAATTAAATGTGTATTCTCTAAAATATCTGTGACATTACTAAAGTATACATTTACATAGCACTCAATACTATTTTCTCTATAAAGTTTTTCTACTAAGTTTACATCTTCTTTCCTACATTGATGGTAAACAATAAATTCTTTCTTACATTCATTCTTAGATTTTATGATCGAATGAGCGATATTATCCGAAAGGTTTTTTGCACCTTGGCTACCACCAAGAATACATATTTTAAGCTGATTTTTTTTATTAGTTTCTTTGTTTTCTAATTTTTTACTGCTCCTAGTTGGCAAACCAACTCTGAATGAATTTTTATTTTGAATTAGCTTTTCACCATGCGTTTCGTTGAAAGTTGTAAAGATACTACCTACATATTTGAATAATAATTTATTCGCTTTTCCAATAAATGCGTTGCCCTCATGAAGAAAAATTTTTTTTCTCATTATTAAACTAGCGAAAAGAACAGGTATTGTGAAAAATCCACCAAAACCTAAAATGTAATCAGGTTTGATTTTAAAATTGTATAACATTGATTGAATAAATAAGAACGGAGAATTTATAATATTTGCTAGTCTTGATTGAGAAGAAATAAGATTTCTAAGTATAATTACATTATTTGAGTTTATATTATCGAAATATTTCTTACCTCTGTTATCAGTTAAAATAAAGCATTTAAAATTTTTAGGTGCCTTCGAATAAAGTACATTTATTGGTATACAGTGGCCGCCGGTACCTCCACCTACTAAAAAAAGTTTTTTCATAAAGTTAGTCTATTCACGAATATGTCGATTCTTTGAAAATAATAAAATTAATCCCGCTGCAATTGACATGCCAAGGACCGATGAACCTCCATAGCTGATAAACGGTAACGTAATTCCAGTTGTTGGTATCAACCTTATATTTACCCCTATGTGGATTAAGGCCTGTAAGCATACGTATAAAATTAGGGTAAATAAACAGATTTGAATAAAGTGATCATTGTTTCCGTAAATTTTTTTGAAACCTTGATATGATATTATAAAGAAGATTAATAATATAAGTGTACAACCTATAAGACCATACTCTTCTGCAACCACAGAAAAAATATAATCTGAATTAGCTTCAGGAATTTTATTTTTTAAAAGACCATTACCGGGTCCCACACCAATGATACCTCCTTGTTTAATTGCTTGAAGAGAAATTTCAGTTTGACTTACGTCATATTCATTTGGAAATAAAAATGAATTTATTCTATTTTGAACATTAAAATTGAACAAATATATCATCACAAAACTTAGAAGTCCAAAAACCACAATTACAGTAAGTATTATAATACTGAAACCACTCATAAGTACTGAACCAAAATAAATAGCTGATAATAAAAAAAATTGACTAATATCAGGCTGTAAAACAAGTATGCTTGCAACTGAAATATAGATTAAAGCACTTAGTGAGTGAGATGATATTTTTGTGCCTTGGTATTGATTATTTAATATTAGAGCCAGTACAACGCAAAATACTGGTTTTACTAATTCTATTGGCATGAGAGAAAAAGATCCAAAACTTATCCATCTTCTTGAACCTTTGATTTCGTCCCCAAAAAATAAAGTAAGAGCTAGTAAAGCAAAAAATACTGTAAATAGTATCACACTAAATAATTTTATATATTTTGTCTCAATCAGTGAAATAGAAATAAATACTAAAAAACCTATTGATAGGTACAAAGCCTGTATATTGAAAAATGCAAATAGATTGTTATTGAGATACCTGCTTGTACCAGGATTTATAGTTAAACTTATTAATAGACCAAAAGTTATTAATACTGTTATACAAAAAAAAATTGGTTTATTTATTTCAGTAATCCAGTTTGTAATTATTGACTGTTCATAAGTTCTTTTATTCATTATTTGCTAAGTTTGCTTATAAGTTTATTAAAATGTCTTCCACGTTCTTCAAAGTTATTATATTGGTCAAATGAAGCGGCGCCTGGACTAAATAAAAAAGTATTGAAATCTGTATTAGTCTTCATAAATTTACTCATTTCGACCACTGCTTTATCTAAGCTGTGAACATAAACTGTGGTTACTTTACTCTGAAAGTATTTGTGAAAAGTATTAGATTCCTCTCCAATAATTATTACTTTTTTAATATTGCCAAGACTGTCATCCAATACATTGATATGATTGCTTTTTATCTGACCGCCACATATCAAGATGATATCTTTATATTTTTTTAGCGCAGCAATTAAAGAATGATAATTTGTTGATTTGGAATCATTTATAATAAGTTTTTTTTGGTCTGAAAAAATTATTTGCTGTCTAAACTCAAGCCCTCTAAATGATTTAAAAGAATTGAAGATTTTATTGTTGCTTAGGCCCACTTCTTTCAAAATTTCATATGAGAAGTGGTAATTTTGGTCATTAATTAGTAAATTATACTGATTCACATTTAAAATTTTAGTGGAGGTTATTTTTTTTTTATTAATCTGCTTTAAATTTTTCATTTTATTAAAATGATTATTTTTTTTTATTAATTTTTTAATAATTGAATTATTATCGAAAAAACCTTTTTGTGATCTATTTATATTTTTAAAAATATTTAATTTAGCATTTGCATAATTTGACATTGTTTTATGTCTCGCTAAATGATCCGGGGTTAAGTTAAGTATACAGGCAATATCGGGATGAAATATTTTGGAGCTCTCCAATTGATAAGATGACAATTCTAGGACATAAAAACCTTTTTTAATCATCTTTGTTTCAAAGATCGGGTTACCTATATTTCCCGCAAGCTGTGTGTTGAATTTATTTTTTTTAAGAATATGATGAATAAGCGATACTGTTGTTGATTTGCCATTTGTGCCTGTAACCGCAATTATTTTAATCTGGTTCCTTGTATTTAGATTGTCTAGGTATATTTGAAATAAATCTAATTCACTTATCAGTTTGGTATTTTTTAAAATCAATTTTTTTATCAGTTTATGTGCTGAATTTCCTTTTGAAGCAATTCCTGGACTAGGAATAACATAGTCTATTTGACTTATTTTAGGAGAATACCTTTTATATCCTTTATTTAATATTTTTTTTGAAAGTTTGGCATTATCTTCCCAAAAATATACCTCGGCTCCACTACTAATGAGAGATTTATAAATTGAACATCCAGTTTTTCCCATGCCAATGACTACATAGCTTTTCTTTGAAAAACATTTTGACTTTAACATTTAGTTACCTGATCTTAAGTGTTGCGAGTCCAATCAATGCTAGAATTAAAGCGATTATCCAGAAACGAATTACTATTTTTGATTCTGCAATACCATTTTTCTCAAAATGATGGTGTAAGGGAGCCATTTTGAATATTCGTTTGCCAGTTAGCTTATATGATCCAACCTGAATAATTACTGACACCGCTTCCGCCACGAATATTCCTCCTACTATTGCTAATACAATTTCTTGCTTAGTTAGAACACTTATACCTCCCAATGAAGCGCCTAGCGATAGAGAGCCTGTATCGCCCATAAAGACCATTGCAGGAGGCGCGTTGTACCATAAAAAGCCAAGAGCGGATCCAATTATGGCTGCACAAAGTACAGTTAATTCACCCGCTCCAGGTAAATAATTAATGTAAAGATAATTCGAAAAAATCATATTTCCTGCCAAATAGCAGATTACAGCAAAAGTCGCGGAGACAATCATAATAGGGACAATTGCTAGCCCATCGAGACCGTCTGTGAGATTAACTGCATTTGCTGATCCTAGAATTACCAATATAACGAATGGAATTGAAAATAAACCCAAGTTGATAAATATATCCTTAAGAAAGGGTAAGGATAATAACTGAATATCAATTTCATTATAGGTTGTTATCCAGTAAATAAATATCAACGATATTATTATTTGAAAAAAAATTCTTATTTTCGCAGAAATTCCATTACTCGATTTTTTCTTAACTTTGCTAAAATCATCTGCAAAACCAACCAATCCAAAAGATATTAGAAGGAATATAATTGGCCAAGATATATAGCTTTCAGGATTGACCCACAGAATCATTGATCCGACTATAGAAATCAAAATTATAATTCCTCCCATTGTTGGAGTCCCTTTTTTAGCTACTAAGTGAGACTCAGGACCATCTTCTCTAATAGGCTGACCAATTGATTGGTATGAACCAATTCTTTTAATTAAAAATGGGCCAAAAAATAGAATAAAAAAAAATGAAGTAAACAATGCCAAACCTGTTCTAACTGTTAAATAATTTAAAAAATTATTTAGTGCTCCAAGATTTAAATACTCAATTAAATATAATATCATAGTTAACTTATTAAATGATTTGATAACTTTCGTAAATTGATTGAATTCGAACCTTTTAGAAATACCTTGCTATTCCTATTAAATATATTTTCCGCATTACATATAACACTATCTATATTCTCATAATATTCAAACTGAAGTAAATTGTATTTTTTTCTAAGTGAAAAAAGTTTTGCTCCAACAAAAATGACTTTTTTAGCCTTAATCAGAATTAAATATTTAATTAAATCTATATGAAATTTTTCAGATTTATTTCCAAGCTCATTCATATCCCCTATAACATAAACTGAGTGTCTATTTTTAAACTTATTAAAAATATCGATTGTACTTCTCATAGAGACAGGGCTAGCATTATAAGAATGATCATGTACTTCTAATTTATTTCCCTTATATTTTGATTTTAGTATTTCACCTCTTCCTTCTGTAAAAGGAACATTTTTGAATTGATTGATTAGTTTTAAATTTAAACCTAGCATATAAAAGCAAGTAAGAATGGCTAATGCATTAAAAATAAGATTTTTTTGATTTTTTCTTAGAGTAAAATCAACTTTACTGGCATCAGGCAATATTACTTGGTATTTAATAATATTCGCAATATTTGTCTCTTTTTTAAGATATACTTTTGATGATTTAACTTTTCCAATGTCTAAGCAAGTACTGATCTTTGTTTTTTTGAATAACGCATATAGCAATTTATAAAAATTAGAATTTCTATTAATAATTAAGTTTTCAATACTTTTTGTTGAGGTGAATATTTCAGATTTTGCTAATGCAATTTCTTTTAAAGATTTAAAATTACCAAGGTGAACATTTTCAACATTTAAAATAATAGCTGTTTGTGGCTGCAATACCCTTACTAATCTTTTTATTTCTCCTGAATGATTCATACCTATTTCAAAAAATCCATACTTCGTATGCCGTGGCATATTTAGTAATTCGAGAGGCAGACCATATTGATTATTAAATGATTTACGCGAACAGAAAACATCATCTTTATTTCTTAGCAAATAATTTATTGCATCCTTTGTGCCGGTCTTCCCAATACTACCTGTGATACCTACAATTTGTGTTTTCAGCTGCACTCTGTACTTTGTTGCAAGCTTAAGGAGTGCTTTAGACGTATCTTTAACATTAATTTGAGGTATTTTTATACCTTTTACTTTTTTATGAACAAAAGCAATAGATGCACCTTTTTTTTCCGCTTCTACTAAATATTTATGACCATCTGTATTTAAACCCTTAATTGCAAAAAAAATATTACCTTTCCTTAATGACCGTGTGTTGATCGATGCACCAGTTATTCTTTTACAATTAATATTGGTCCCAAATAATTCATTTATTTCTGTAGTTGTAATGAATTTTTTCATTTTTTTTGTAAATATTTTTTGGCAATTTTAACATCATCAAAAGGTAAATTTTTTCCCATGATGGATTGAAATTTTTCGTGACCTTTACCGGCAATAAGAAGCAAATCGCCTCTCTTTAATTCGCTAATAGCTTTTTTTATGGCTAGTTTTCTATTACCAATTTCAGATATGTTTTTTAAATTTCCAATCACTTCCTCTCTAATCCTTGCTGGATTTTCATATCTTGGATTATCATCTGTGACTATTGCTTTATCAGCGTATTTTGAAGCTATTTTACCCATAAGCGGTCTTTTTTTTCTATCCCTATTTCCTCCGCAACCAAATAAAACATGTACGTTTGATGTCTCTAGCAGTTTTGATTCTACAATTGAATTTTTAAGAGCATCAGGCGTGTGTGCAAAATCAACATAAACTTTTCCACCTGTTTTTGTTTTTCCGACATATTCCATTCTTCCTAAAACTGATGGGCAATTAAGACTGCTTTTTGATAGCTTTTTAGGATCAAATCCAATTAAATTCAAAATGGAAATTGCAAATATAAAATTTTCTATCTGAAAATTTGGAAAATTTTTAAACTTTAAAAGAATTCGCTTACTGCCCACTATTGCTTTTACATGTTGAATATCATTTTTTAAGAGGATTTTTATAATTTTAAAATTTTTATTTGCTTGAAAATATAATGGCTGAACAGATTTATTTTTTTTTAAAATAGATCTTATTTTTTTAATGTATTTTGTTTTTGAATTAATAATTAATTTACTATCTTTATGTATATAATCTTTGAAAAGGATCATTTTACTTTTAATGTAATTATTTATAGTTTTATGATAATCAAGGTGATCATGTGATATATTTGTTAATGCACAAACATCAAAATTCATTCCATAAAATCTGCTTTGATGCAAGCCATGACTTGATGCTTCCATAACTAAATATTTTATTTTTTTTTGACCTATCTTTTTTAATTGCTTTGAAAGATCAATCGGTTCGGGTGAAGTCAGGTTGTATTTATTTCTCTTTAATACAGAATTTCCTAAAGTACCTATAGTAGCGACACTCTTTCCTGAAATTCTCAGTAAATAACTTAAAAAATATGCAACAGATGTTTTTCCATTAGTTCCTGTTATTGCAATTTTTGTTTCTATATTATTTTTGTTTATTTCAAATGCTAATAGCGATAGTGATTTTCTAATATCTTTAACCTTTATCACTGTCGTATTCTTAGGATATCTTCTTTTACTATGTGATGGAACAACAATAGCTGCAGCACCCTTTTTAATTGCTTGATTTATGAACCTAGATCCGTCTATTTCTTTTCCAGGGATTGCAAAAAAAATATTTCCTTTTTTTATCGATCTCGAGTCAGATGAGATTCCACTAAATTTTATCTTTTTTGATTGTATTTCTTCTAGAAGGGAGTGATTTGGCATTTATTAGAGAGAGGTATTAATGAGCATGTTTTCTTTAGGTATGTATCTTGCCTTTATGTCCAAAATAGGACTTACTCTATCAATAATTTGTCTTGAAACTCGTGCCGCATTCCACCCAGCATCACTCCAGTTCCAAGTATTATATGGCTCTCCATATTCTCTATTAATTC
Organism: uncultured Pelagibacteraceae bacterium; assembly: GCA_902577765.1. Classification (GTDB taxonomy): domain Bacteria; phylum Pseudomonadota; class Alphaproteobacteria; order Pelagibacterales; family AG-422-B15; genus CACNXQ01. The sequence goes on from CACHAK010000007.1 coordinate 35,330, forward strand.
CTTTCGGGTCGTCTAATGAAATAAGAACTACATACTTTGGCTTGTGTATGGGCAGAACCGATATAAAAGTAGTTAACTTTTCTCTGGTGTAGGATTTTTTGTCTATTTTGTGAGACGTGCCTGTCTTGCCTCCAACCAAATATTTGAACTTACCATCTTCTGTGTATGCTTTATCAGCATCCTTGTTAAAGGCTTCTTTAGCAGTCCCTTTCGCGACAACTTGGCTTAAAAGGTAACGCATAATTTCACTGGTTTCTTCTGAAAAAATTTGATTTTCATATCGTTTATCATCTCCTAATTTTGTAAGAGATGGTTTGATTAAATATCCTCCATTTACTACAGCTGATGTAGCTACAGCCAAATGCAATGGTGATATTGAAAGGCCATAACCGTAAGAGATTGATTCTGTATTAACTGTTCTCCATGGGTCAGGAACAATTGGAATTGCTTTTTCTGGTATTCCAATATTTACTTGACGAAGTAATCCAAGTTGAGACAAATAATGTTGCTGTAATTCTTTGCCAATATCTCTAATCATTTTAATTGTTCCAATATTTGATGACTCAACAAATATTTCTTCAACAGAACACATTTTTATCTCGCAAGGCCTGTGAACATCCTCTACACGGTGCTTTCCAATATAAATGTGATTTTCAATCTCGTACTTTGTATTTGGCTGAAAGATTTTTTCCTCAATCCCCATTGCTGCAGTAAATATTTTCATCACCGAACCAAACTCATATACGCCTAATGAGTTTTTGTTGAACTTATCATTGTCATTCGCATTTTTAGTATTGGGATCAAAATCTGGAAGTGATGTCATGGCAAGAATTTCTCCATTATTGACATTCATTATGAGCCCTGACCCACCAGTTGCTTTATATAATTTCATAGCAGCTAGTATTTCATCGCGAACAATGTGTTGTATTCTTGTATCTAAAGACAGTATCAAATCATTATTTTCTTCATTTTGAAGAAACTTATCAAAAGATTTTTCTAGTCCAGATACACCTTTATTATCAACATCAACTTTTCCAACTAAATGACTAAAAAGTTCACTGTGAAGATATTTTCTTTTATAAGCATCTCTGAATTCAATTCCAGTTTCACCTAAATCTATATACTTTTGTAATTCTAAGGGTTCTACATTGCGATCAAGCCAAAAGAATTTTTTTTCAGATACCAATTTATCAAGATCAGTTGAGGAAAACCTATTATTTATTGACGAGATTTTACTTATAAATTTTTTCTTATCGTATACAGCTTTTGGGTTTACAGATATATGGGATGTTAATAAATTTGCTGTGAGAGAGGTATTATTTCTATCCAGTATATTTCCCCTTTTTGTCTCAACATTCTCAACAAAATAATTTCCCTTTTCAGTATAAAGTAAATTAATTTCTATCATCTTGATTGTTACCGCTAAAAACAAACTGCTAAAAACAATGGCTGACAATATTAAACGATTATTTATTTTAAGGGCAAAATTACTCTTTAAAGACTTTAATCTTTCAAAAGCAAACTTTTCTTTATTATATCTGTGTGTAAATGAAAAACTTTTTTGATATATATCAATTTTCTTTCGGCCAGTATTCCGCTTTTTTTTCACGGAATTTACCTTGCCGAATTTTTATTAATTGTTGATGTATCATAAACCGTAATAACATCCTTAAATAATTCATTATTTTGTTCAATATCTTCATTATCTAATACAACAAAATATTTTTCATAATCATTATTAATAACCATTTCTGAAATTTTTTTAATATTCATTGGCGAAATCAGATGGTCCCATTCAATTTTATAAAGCTCATTTATCTTTTGTTCTTCTCGAAGTGTTAATTCAAGTTCGTTAATATACTTTTGTTTTTCGGCTGAAATGTTTTTTATAACCATAATTGCAAGCAATCCGGTTAACAAAATAGCAACAGACAATATTTTAAAGAAAGTACTTATCATAATTCAAATCCTAACTCAGATATCGGAATATAATTAAAATTTACTTGCTCACGCTTAATGACTCTAAGCTTTGCCGAACGAGATCTTGGATTATTTAATATTTCTTTAGAAGATGGTTTAATTAATTTGGTCTTTTTATTTCTTATACAAACTTTATTCGTAAAATTCTTTACCAGCCTATCCTCAATTGAATGAAACGTGACTACGCAAATCTTACCGTTCACTCTTAGTAAATTAAAAGCTTGGTTGAGACCAGTATGAAGCTCTTGGATTTCATTATTAATAAAAATTCTAATAGCCTGGAATGTTTTCGTTGCAGGATGTTTTTTGTAATACTTTGAAGGAAACGATTTTTTAATTATTTCAGCAAGCTCAATCGTGCTTTCAATTTTTTTTTGAGTTCGGTGCTTCTCTATATTTCTTGCAATTTTTCTTGAATTTCTCTCATCTCCGTAATGATAAATTATATCAGCAAGCTCGTCTTTGTCCTTTTTATTTATTATGTCTGAAGCCGTTTGACCATCCTGACTCATTCTCATATCTAGGGGGCCATCTTGCATGAATGAAAACCCTCGATTTGCATCATCTAGTTGCATTGATGAAACTCCTATATCAAATACGAAACCGTTAATTTCTTTTTCTTTTGTTTCTTTGGAAATTTTATCAATCTGACTAAATTTAGAATGTACAAAAGAAAATCGACTGCCATACCTTTTTTTAAATCTTTCAGCTTGTTTTTTGACTGTTGGATCTCTGTCAATTGCAATGACTTTGCATTCACAGCTTTGTAGGATTCTCTCTGTATAACCTCCATGTCCAAATGTTGCATCGATGTATGTTTCATTGTTTTTTGGCCCTAATTGTTCAATAACCTCTTCAATAAGAACTGGCCTGTGGCCAAGTTCTTTATTTGTCATTTACTCTGTCTTCTCAAGAAAGATGGTATTTCAAGTAAATCTTGATCAGTTTCTAATTCTTCATCGGCTTCAATAGAATTATTTGTTTCATCCAGTTGATGCACGTTTTGGTCACTAAACAAGTCAGGTGAATCATTATCTGAATTTTCCCTATTTGCACGTATTAAATCCATAATGCTTTGAGAAGACTCTTCCTGCTCCATTGCCTCAATTGGCTCTGGCTCTACTTCAGGCTCAGCAATCATTTCTGGTTCAGAAACTGGATCCGACTCCATTTCTGGCTCAGCAATTACCTCTTCTTCAGCAACTTCTATTTCTGGCTCTTCGATTGGCTCTGGCTCTACTTCAGGCTCAGCAATCATTTCTGGTTCAGCAATTACCTCTTCTTCAGCAACTTCTATTTCTGGCTCTACTTCAGGTTCAGCAATTACCTCTTCTTCAGCAACTTCTATTTCTGGCTCTACTTCAGGCTCAGCAATCATTTCTGGTTCGGAAGTTTCCTCTTCAACAATTGTTGTTTCATCATTCATTGACCCTAAATCTTTTTCATCTGAGCCATCCATATACATATAAGGTTCAGAATTTTTGTGGATTTCATCTTCTTGATTAGCTGAAGCATGAATAGATCCTGTTCCATTTACTTGAGCTGCTGGAATTGATGAAACTGTTGAACTATTATTTACTTGTAAATCGACTATTCTCTTTGATGGCTTGTCATGAGGTTCTAAACCAGTCGCAACGACAGAAACTCTAGCTTTACCCTCAAGGTTTTCGTCAAAGATTGATCCAACAATTACATCTGCATCCGGATGAACTTGCTCTCTTATCTCATTTGTAATTTTATCAACCTCATGCAATGTTAAGTCAGTTCCACCAGTTATATTGATCAATAATCCCTTTGCTCCGTCCAAAGAGTAGTCATCAAGCAGCGGATTTGTAACTGCATTGTGAGCACATTCTATTGCTCTATTGTCGCCAGACGCTTCACCTGTACCCATCATTGCGCGTCCCATATTATTCATGATTGTCTTAACATCAGCAAAGTCTAAGTTGATTAATCCCGGTACCACCATCAGATCGGTAATACTTCTTACTCCTGCATGCAAAACATCATCCGCCATTGAAAATGCATCGGCAAATGTTGTTTTTTCATCAGCAACTTTAAATAAATTTTGGTTTGGAATAACAATTGTTGTATCTACTAAATGTTCTAACTCTTTAAGCCCTTGCTCAGCAATTCTCATTCTTCCAGCACCTTCAAATTGAAATGGCTTAGTAACAACTGCTACAGTAAGTATGCCCAATTCTCTTGCAACACGCGCTATCACTGGAGCAGCGCCTGTACCAGTGCCACCACCCATACCAGCAGTAATGAAAAGCATGTTTGTACCTTCAAGTCTCTCCATTATTTCGTGTTTAGTTTCATCGGCTGAGGATTTACCGATATCAGGATGAGAACCAGCTCCCAATCCCTTTGTAACCTGAACACCCAATTGCATTTTTGAATCACTTAATGATTTAGACAGAGCTTGTGCATCTGTATTGGCTGCAACAAATTCAACTCCCGACAATCCGGATTGAATCATATTGTTAATTGCATTACCACCTGCACCACCAACTCCAAATACTGTTATCTTTGGCTTAAGCTCTTTTAGTTCTGGAACACTTAAATTTAAAACCATGAAATTATCCTCCTATTTTCATTAGTTATTCATTTTTCCATTTGAGATTTGCTAAATTATTTTTTGCATTATCACCTTTTTCTTTTTTGAAAGAATCATAAGTATCAGGATTCCACATTTGAAATGTTTCACCCATACCAACGAAAGAAACTTGGTCAATAATACCTGCGATAGAGATTAATCCATCAGGTATGATGACTCTGCCTTCTTGATCAAAATGAATTTGATGGCTGTCAGCAAAAATAGAAGTTGAAAAAGTATTTCTTTCTTCACTGAAGGGACCGGATGCTTCAATCGCATCACTGATCTTTTGCATTCTATTAGCAGTACATCCTTCAATTGATTTAAGAGTCGGTGAAGGATAACAAATCATACCCTTCAATCCGTTTTGTTCTAAGACACTTCTAAAGGAAGATGGAACAGAAACACGACCTTTTTTGTCAATGCGATTGATGTATGTAGATAGAAACAATGCCATTTTTAAAAAAAAGTTAGTTATTAAAATAATCAACAAAATTACCTCATTTGGGTTAAATTGGGATTAATTGGGATAGTATGGGATTATATGGGTAATGTCCATATCTATTTATGATATTTCTTTTATAATCAATTATTTAACTAATTTTATACATTAGATTTTATTTATAAACTATTGAAAATAAATGAGAAATTTTGCCAGATAATTTATAAGCCGGGTTCTGTAATTTTCCTACAAAAAACCGATAACTATTCATCTAGCTCAATTGTTACCAATTGAGTCGTGCGATCAACCCGGTTACAGCCAAGACAAGCTAATGTAACCCTATTTGATCTTGCTCCCAGTGGGGTTTACCATGCCTTTTTTGTTACCAAAAAAGCGGTGAGCTCTTACCTCACCTTTTCACCCTTACCCTTGAAATTTCAATTAGGGCGGTTTATTTTCTGCGGCACTTTCCCTAGAGTTGCCTCCGCCGGGTATTACCCGGCACTGTTGTCTTGTGGAGCCCGGACTTTCCTCTTGATCAAGCCAAGCAGTTATCCAATTATCTGGCAGAAAGGGTTTATCCTCTTAAAAGATATTGGTCAAGCCTCTCTTTGACGAGATATAAGTTCCTTCAAATACCCCAACAATTTACGCTTAACTGTAAAATCCTCTAACTCTTCGGGGCAGTAGTGACTTTCAAAAGCGTAAATAACTTGCAGAGTTTCTTTATCCATTAAACTCGACAAAGTAATTTTATATCCAAAATCTCTAAGTAATTGTTGTAAAGATTTAATCTCTGAAACTTTAAGTGGCGTTTTTGAATTGTTTTTCTTTGGTAAAATTGCTAAGCCTTTTGCAGCTAACCTGTGCCAAGGAAATAAATATCCTGGATCCATCTTTCGCAGCGGAGCAATGTCTGAATGGCCCAGAACATTGCTTTTTTTTATTTTGTACTTTGTCTGTAAAATTTCGATTAATGATATGAGTGATTTTATCTGAGATAACTTGAATTTGTGATATCCAAATTCTTCGCCTTTATTTTGCAACTCTATGCCTATAGACTTTGAGTTTAAATTCCTGTCTTTTTTCCAACTAGATATTCCTGCATGCCAAGCAATATCTTTATCATTTACGAGTTGGGTAATTTTACCTCCTTCATTAATAAAATAATGTGAGCTTACTTTATGTTTCTTTGATCTAAGTCTTTTAATTGACTCCTGCGCTGTTTTCATTCCAGTATAATGTATGATTATATATTTTATATTCCTTCTTTTTACTTGTTCAAAATTTGGGGATTTTAGATATTTAATTTTCATGGTGAACTTGATACCTTTTTCTCTTCTGGTTCTCTCATCATTACAATAGCAACTCCCGTGAATGACATGGTTGCACCAAAGATAATTTTAAATGTAAGCACTTCATTGAATCCTTCATAAAAAGAAAAATAAGAAATAATCAGCGCATTTATTATTGCTAATACCGGAGCAAGGAGCGTTAGAGGTGTAATTTTTGATAATTCATATTTTGTTATTAAGTAATAAAAACCTGCATGGCCGATAGCTGTTGCAGCAAACGCGGTAAATAATATAGCGCCCCAACCAATTATGGATGCATTTAAAATCAAGTCTAATTGATTTTCCTCAACTAAAAATGAAATCGTTGCCAAGAATAAAAAGCTTATAAAAGCGATCCAAGCTTGTAGATCAAATACTTTAACATCTTTTAACTTCTTCATAAAAAGAAGGCTTATAGCAATAGATAAAGCAGCTAATAATGCATAATAAACACCACCAAGATCAGAAAATATTGTGGGCTCAAAAATCAAAATAATAACTCCCCCAAATGCAAGTGCTATTCCTATAATACGCTTCCACTTAATTACCTCACCTAAAAATATAACGGATAATATGGTTGCAAATGGTACACCTAATTGGAGAACTACAGCTACTGAGGAAATAAATTGAGAGTTATCGAGAGCAAGATAGAAAAATGCAAAATGAATGCCTCCTCCTAATATAGAAATAATTAAAATATTAGTCATTTGGCCGCGGTGAATTTTCAAAAAGGGTATGAGTAAAACTGCAATGATTAGAAATCTCATTGTCGTAAATAAAAATGGTGGAAATTCATTTACACCAATTTTTGCAGAGATAAATGCCAGTCCCCACGCTAGATTGATGGATAGCACAATGAATATGTCAATTGTTCTCAATACTGGCTCATTTCTGTATCATTTTCTAAGTATAATATGATTACACTAAAATATTAATTTGATTAGAAAATTCATATAGAATAGCATTATTTCAATGAAATATAGAATATTAATAGTTTTATTTCTAAGTTCTGTTCTTGTATTACAAGGATGTGCTTCAAAAGAAGCTTCAGTGAACGATAGTAATTCTGAAACTGAAATAGTTAGCGTTAATGACCCACTTGAAAAAGTAAATCGTGTAATTTTTCAATTTAATATAATTTTTGACAAACTTATATTAAGGCCTATTGCTATTACCTATAAAGCTATTGTTCCTGAATTTCTTAGAAATAGAATTACATACTCATTGAATAATCTAGGTATGCCAATTACTGCTGTTAACAATCTATTGCAGGGAGAATTAGCAAAAGCAGGTGTATCAACTTCTAGATTTATTATAAATTCAACTGTTGGGGTACTTGGATTCTTTGATCCTGCGTCAAGTATAGGTTTAGAGTCCGAAAATGAGGATTTTGGTCAAACTTTATCAGTTTGGGGAGTTCCTTCAGGACCTTATTTAGTTTTACCATTCCTTGGTCCATCAAATCCTAGAGACTTTACAGGCCTACTGTCTACTTCGCTATTGGATCCAATGTATCAAATTGGTGGTGGAAGTGCATCCGATTCACAGAGGTTATATAGAATGGGAACTGGTGCAGTTGACTTTAGATCGCAAAATATTGAGATACTTGATGATCTTCAAGATAACTCAATTGATTACTATGCGGCTGTTAGAAGTTTCTATTCACAAGGAAGAGAGAGTCAGGCTTCAAATAACTTAGAAAATAATACAAAAACTCAAGAAAATGATATTTTTGATGACTTTGATATCGATGAAAGTTATGTAGGACCAGACATAGAGATAATTTATGATTAACTTTAAGCTATTAAATTCGATTTTAGTATTGTTTCTTACTTTTGCATCTTTTGCATATGGAAATGATTATATCCAAGAAGAGCAATTTGTTAATAAATTTGCAGATCAAGCAATTGAAATCTTGAGTAATGAAGATATTGCTGAAAATGACAAGACCTCTCGTTTCACTGAATTAGTAATGAACTCAATAGACCTAAATTTAGTTTCAAAATTCGTACTTTCAAAAGCTTGGAAAAATTCAACTGATGATCAGAAAGAAAGATATTTGATCGCATTTAAGGAATATTTTATTAATTCTTATGCTAATAAACTGGATCAATACTCTGGTGAGAAAATTCAAGTTGTTGGATCTGAAGCAGCTGGAAAATATATTATAGTAGATAGCAACATTGTAAGAGAAGGAACTGATACGCTCAAAGTTAATCTAAAGTGGAGACTTATAAACAGAGACGCTGATATAAAAATAATTGATCTGAATATTGAGGGGATTAGTCTTGTAATTGCACAAAGAGAAGAGTTTCAATCATTTCTTGCCAATAACGATAATGATATAGAGAAATTAATAGATAAAATTATTACTGTATCTAAATAAATTTTATAATTATTTTGATGGTAAGCCAGCTGGTTTCCAACCAATAACAAATCCATCCTCAACATTGTAAAGATTTTTATAACCATTTGACTCCAATATTAAAGCAGCATGCATGGACCTTGCCCCTGACTTGCAAATAAAGTAAATTTCTGAATTTTTTGAAATCATATAAGAATTAACTTGATCTAAAAAATTAGTATTTTCATCGCCTTCTTCATTTATTAGTGTTAATTCTATATATTTAGCAGCAAAAGAATCTTCATTGACTCTTCCAAATGTTTCCCATTCGTAAGGTGTACGCACATCAACTAGATATGCGTCTTTGTTTTCTTTAATTGTGCTAAAACAGTCTTCTGCCGATATATTTTTTATATTACTCATTACTATGATTTCTGATTAGATGATTTAAATCGATCTGAAATTGGACTAATTTTAGTTTTTCTTCCCCTTACTCGCTTTCTCCACATTAAGAAAGAGGATCTTTTCATATTCTCTTTCATTAATTTAATAACTTCTTTCTCTTGTATTCCAAATTGTTTCCTAATATCAGCAAAAGTTGTTCTATCTTCCCAAGCCATTTCTATAACGCGATCGATGTCTGACTGCGATAGTTTATTGCCCATTTTAGGTTGAAATTTTTACAGCTTGAAAATTACCAGGGCGATGCTCCCCTTTTTCCACAACGCCAAGAAGTTTTTCCCAAATTTCCAGTGCACCATCTGCCTCTTCTTTTCCTATTAGATTTACAACATCATCATAGAGTGGCCCTTTTATATCCGATATTTCTGTCTTAACTTTTTCGAGATACCATTTATTACGATCATTTAGTGAGAGAACTTTAAATCCTGTTTCTTTTAAAAGACTTCCATACTTTTCTAATGAGCACATAAACATATCGAGGCCTTCTGCGGCAATATATTCTTTCATCTGCTCTGATGGTTCGTTGTCATCATTTCTCATCCAATCTCCAACTGCAAGAATACCATCGTCAGCTAAGATCTCGTTTATCTCTATGAGCAAGTTTTTTTTGTCGATAATATGTAAAAATGCTTCTTTACTAAATACTGCCTCAAAACTTTTATCTTCAAATTTATATTCACCTGGCTTCGTACAAATAAATTTTGCTTTATCAGATAAATTTTTCTTTAACGCTAAATTATTTGCTGTTTCAATTACTAACGGTTCTGGATCTATTCCAATAACTTCTTTTGCACCATATTTTTCAATCATATGAAAAACTGCACCGCCAGTTCCACATCCAATATCTAGAACTTTCTTATTTTTTAGATTTAATCCTTTTAAAATCTGATCAATTTCTTCTGTCCCACCAGGTGATAGAAAACCCTCACCCCAAACAGTTTTGAGCATATTTAGTTGTTTTGGGCCGTAATGTCCTTCGTCGGTTAAGCTCATATTATCAATGATATATTTTAGATGATCTAACTGTTTTGTTTAAGTCAATTAGACTTAAATTACATTTTCTTTTAATGACCAGCTTAATTACAGGTGGAAGTAAATTTCTAAACTTTACTCGCCTTACTAAAATATCTTGCTGCTTCATCATATGACCTATTTGCGTAAAATTTAGAAATACACAAAAGTGTTAAGTGCAAAGGTATGCCAAATAACAGCTCTGGTAGATCTAAATGCATAGAAAGATTTTAACCTGATTTATCAGCTATAATCAAGAACAACCGTTCCTGAGACAGGATCAGTTACACCCAATTCAGGAGATAATTCCTCTAGTAAGTGTCTCACTTTATCCAAGTTTCCAATCATGTTTTCTCTTTGTGCGGCAATGGCCTCCTCGGATTCCCAAATACCAATAAAACAATATGTACGGTCTCCTGTTTTAAAAAGACGACTCATTTTCTGACCCGGTAGATTTTCAAAACTTTTATTTATTTCTAAGTATTCTTCTTCACAACCTTCTTTAACTTTAAACCTCACGGCATTACAAAATTCCATATTATTCCTCCTTTATTTTTAATTTATTAAATTATGCATAAATTTCGTTTTCAAAAGCAACAACCATTTCATGCCATTCTTTGTCATTATAGGGATAGAAGTTAGAAAAGATCAAGGCTCCCTTCTGTTTTTCTAAATTAAAACTAAAGAATGTGCATGCAGCGCCTCCATGAGCAATAGATCCAACAGGCCTTGAGTCATTTGGATCGAAAGAAATTGTTAAACCTAACCCATATCTATTCATTTTATTTTTTAATCTTCCATTTTCACCCATTATGAAATTATAATTATCATCTCTCTCAAACATTTGATCAAATTTTCCTGGCTTTATCATTTCATTAAAACTTGACTCAGAAATAATTTGCTTATTGTTATAGCTGCCTTTGTTCATTAAACATTTCACAAAATTTGCATAGTCATTAGGTGAACTAAATATTTCAGTTCCCCCATAGTAAGATTTTCTCCAAAACCTGAGATAGGGCTGACCTTTGAAAGGCATTTTTCTTATCACTTTAGATTTTTTTCCCTGTCTAATGCCTAAAGGTACAATTTTATCTCTCTTTTCTCTAGGGATGGTAAAAAATGTATTTTTCATATCCAATGGATTAAAAATATTTTCTTTGCAATATTCTTCTAACGACTGACCTGTAACTTTTTCAATCATCATGCCTACAAAACCAAGACCAGTTCCATATTTAAAATCTGTTCCTGCTTCGAAGAGTCTTGGTCCTTTTGAAAAAGGATAAATGTATGTAATTATACCTTTTAAAAATAATAATATTTTCATAGATATTGATAAATCTTTTATTTTCTTAGAAGTAATCATCATCAGTGAATTATAAGCGAAACCTGATGTATGCGACATTAGATGACGTAATGTTATTGATTTAGATTGCTTGACCAATTTACTATCAGCGTTTAGTACCGGTATTTCTTTAATCTCTGGAAGAACCTCTTCAACAGGCGAGTCTAAATTTAACTTACCTTTTTCTACTAATTGCATTGCGGCCAAAGCTGTAATCGGCTTACTCATTGACATCAACCTAAATATATAGTCACCATTTAAATCCTGGTTATTGTTCCAATGAGATTTACCTAAAGAAATAGAATTAGTCTCAAATTCGTTACCATTTTTTTTCAGATATATAAAATGGCAATTCTTTACTGAATTTTCATTGAATAATTTTTGAACTTTCTCAAACATTCAAAAATTTTACAAAAATAGTTGTTTTTTGAAAGGATAAATATTCAGTCTAATTTATTTCCATGATACGCGAGCAAATGTTCTTGTTGAGCAATAAAAAATATCATTCTTTAAGCCTGGCGTTAAAAACATGCCATTGGCGAGAGGTGAATTGAGTGCAACCTTTGAGAGTATTTCTCCACTAGAAAGGTCTATTACAACCAAGTGATCGTCATTATTTTCGAAACTATTAATTACTAACTCTTTGCTTTCAGGAAACACAACTGGTTGCATTGTTGGTCTAAGACTATCAATCTTCCATGATATTTTTAACGATTTATTTGACGTATCAATACCTGCTATGCCACCATTTATACTATCCCAGCATACACAGATATTACATTCGGGAATATTTACGGGTGGTGCAATAATACCCCCTCCATGATGTTCAAATGGTTCTATATATTCAAATTGTTCTGACATTAAATCAAATCTATAAAGCCTTTGCTTACATGACCAAGGAGCAGGACGTCTCCAACTTAATTCTTTTGGTGCAGTTTTAAATCTACCATTTGGATGTGTTGAATAAATCGCTCTTAATGAGTCGATGTCACCGTTATTCATCAGCCAGAGTGATCCATCTGATATACAGCCATCCCATGATAATCCTTGATCATCATTTGATTTCCTATAATTAGGTGACCATTCTGAAGTAACTTCTAAATCGTTAGGTAAAACTTTTATTTTCCATATTTTTTCGATACCTGGAATAAAAATGAACTCACCATCTTCTGTTTTGTCTGAGGCAATTCTTCCCATAGATCCTTCAGGCAATTGCAGGGGTTCATGTAAAACATCTAGATTTTGATCTAATCTTGTAATTGTAGAACAACCTTGACCTTCTAAACGCAAATCTTTAGTGACGATTGTTCCATCTGATAATACTAGTAAACCGTTATGTGCCTGATCAATGGGTAATTTTGTTTCTTTAATCACTTCGCAATCTTTTGAAATACTATGCATGTAGTTTCCATTAACCTTGATGATATTGCCATTTTGATGTGCTGCGATAGCGCCACACCAGACGTGATCACCGCATGGTAATTTTGGTGTTTCACCTAATATTTCCAAAGACTCAGGTTCAATTTTTTGAAGCCATCCAAATGGTTCTGGACCGGTAAAGCTTGGCATCGTACCGCCTAAAAAAATTTCATTATTATCGCGATAAATTGTCATAACATTCCACCGTTCATTTCGTATGCTTTGTACAACAGCTTTTTTTTCACTAGCGTTTAACGATCCTTTGGTTGCCTTTTGTCGTCGATTTCCACCACATTCAACAGGCCAATGAGATTTATAGTATCCCTCAAGTATGGATGATCTGTCTTGGGCAGTCATTATTTTGAAAGCAGAGCTTTAATTGATTTTCCACTTAAAGATGTTGATGTCTTAGCGTAAAGCCTAATGAGTTTTAGAGGGAGCGGATCATTAACCTCTTTAAAAAATTCTTTTCGAGAATAAAGGTCAAGAAACCATGCAGATATTTTTGGATAACGTTCTTTAAATGGAAATCCTGAGACATAAAGTCTGTATGTATAAATAAACCAGGCAAGATCAAGCATTGAAAGATCATTGCCCATTAAGTATTTTTGCTTATTTAAAAGTAATTCATATTTATCATAACATTTACAAAAATTATTGAGCGAGTTTCTAACCGCTTCATCAGTTATTCCATTTTCACTAAATGACTTATAAAACTTTACTTCTTTTAATTTTAGATAGTCCAACTCACTATTAGATGATTTATATTTCGCAAAGGCATCTAATTTATTAGGGTCTTTTTTGCCGAGTCCACCAAACATGTATCGATAAGCGATATTTCTTATATCCTCATGCAAATCATCTTCTTCTTTCAGTAACGTGCTAATTTCTGTTGTATCGGAGTCAGGAACAAGCGAGATTTCAGGGAATTTATTCTCGAGATACATAAGAATATCATTACTCTCAATTTCTACACGACCATTATCCACGAGAACAGGAATCAGGCCTTTAGGATTGATACCTAGAAAAAATTCTGAATAGTTTTTACCTGTAGCAAGATTAATGCTGTGAGGTGTCCATGAAATTTTTTTTAAGTTTAAATAGATCCTAAGTTTTTGTGAACATGATGAAGTTCTAAAATGAAACAAATGCAAACCCTTCCAATTTAGTATTTCTCTAGTTTTGATTTGATCGCTTGGAATTTGAACCATTATTTTCTTTCCTTATTGTTTTGTTTAGTAACAAGGTAAGCCAGTACAAGAATTACAACCGTACCTGTCATCATTGAAATATCTACCGACAGACCAAAGCTTAATAAAATAAAACCTATTAGGGCACCTACAAAAAATACGCCAAGAATCTGTAATACATTTTTCATTAATTATTCATTCGTTTTTAGACTGGTTTTCTGAATGATTATAACAGAAATTATTGGCACCAAAAGGGTAAGCAGAGTTACAGCAATCAATAAAACACCAAGGTCAGAATAATCAGCTATGGAGAGTATTTCATTTGTTACCTTATCCTTGACTTCCCTCGTTACTTCGTAAATTTGATTGAGATACTTTGTAAGCAATGCACTTGCGGATAGAGCTAAATTGGTAAACGATGCAAAGACAGCAAAAAATGTAGCCTTTAGATGAGCTGGAGCATTTCTTGCAATCCACGCAAGAAGTGGAATCATTGAAACTTGTCCTAAAGGTGACTCTAAAGCTGTATTAAATATTGCAATAAACCGTGCATCCACAACATCATTTGTTAATGACGATGTCCATTCATGAAATCCATAATACATGCCAACACTTGGCAAAAATAATATTGCTCCAGCAATTGATAATATCACTATAATTTTTGCAATTGAGTTATTGACCATAAAAGGCCTTAAAATAATGATGCCAAGTAAAGTCAAACAGGAAGCAAGAAGAGAAAGTACAGAAAAGAACTGCTCATCAAATCCTAAATTATCAATCTCAAACCAGGTAAGTCCTGGGCCTGGGCCTGGCATTGCTCTGAAAACAAATATGATAATTGCGGTTCCTAAAATTGTGAGTCGCATCGACTCAGGAAGTTCACGCATTAGTTTAGCCATCAGAAAAAATATAATACTTACTGATCCAAAGAACACGATCTCTTGTGCATAAGGAAGATTAAATCCTCCCACGCTAAGTGTAAAAATTACAAAAACGAGAGAGCCTCCAAGTATCCACCAATCAACCTTAGTTTTTTTAATTTCGATTTGATGTTCTATTCCTAACTTTGAAAGTTGATCGTTTTTTTTCTTTTTTAAATAAATTGAAAGCAATACCCCTAATACTGATATGATCGGAATGATCAATGCGAAAAGATAAATATTCCCGTACAAAATTATTTTTTCTTGTTCTGTTTCAGCCTCAACACTACTGAAAATAATAACATTAATTAATGCAACAATTACTGTACCACCAATAATAGCAAATCGACCAAGTGTCTGCATAGTGGTATGCATATTTTTTATTATATCAGGTGAGTATTGGTTTCCTTTAGGATCTATGTTCGGAACTGCTTCAACCGTCATTGCATCAGCAACAACGTCTTGAACCACATAACCTATTGGGGCTAAGAGAACGCTAATAACATACCAAGTTTCAACACTTAAGTACCTTACCATGAAGTCAGTATGAATAATAAGGCCGTACATGATAGCAAGACTTAAAGCAATGAGTGATGCGCCTACATAAACAAGATAATTTTTTCTTTTCCAGATTATGTCAACTAAATGACCAAGTGGCATCTTTAATGCCCATGGAATTCCTGCCCAAAAACCAAGCCCTGCTAAAAAAGCAGCCGAAAGATTCAGATAATCTTTCACAAAAAAAGTTCCAACGATTCCGGTTAAACCTGAAACTCCAGCAGCAACATATATCATCAAAGGCGGTAGATAACTTAATTTAAATTGCCTTCCTAAATCAATAAAAGTGCTGTCTATGAATGCATAAAATTTACTCATTCTGTAATTATACAGATTAAGATTTTTCTAACAACTCAGGGTTATTGTTACGAGGACTATTAACATTTTTTGAGACTTCATAAACTTGAACTTGATCGTCTTTTTTTCTCTCAATTTTATGCTTTCCTTCTATCCATTCAGTTATTTGAGATTCGTCTAAGAGCAAAGGCTGTCTATGATGTACATGAGAAACAGCTTCACTTGACTGGCAAGTTACAACTGCACATCCACTATTCAAATTATAAATACCAGCAAAATACAGCAATTCATTTTCAATATAATGGAAAAATGGCGTTTTAGAAACATTTTGCCTTTGCCATTCATACCACCCGTTTGCAAGAAAAACACATCTAAGCGATCCCTTAAAAGAAGGTTTTTCTAATAACGTTTCGTGACGACAATTAATCAAGTTCATATCATCTTTCCATTTTGGTGAATATGACCATTTCATAAAAACGGGATCTGGTTTTATAACTAATACATCTTGTGAAGGAGCTATGTTATATGAGGGTGCCAGTTCAACATTAAATTTATCTTTAATAACTTTTTTGTCAGAGAGAACGAAACGTCCACACATCGTTAAACAATGAGTTCGTTAATTAATTTGAGTCGGTCTTGAGATTTTTTACTTGTTGGAATAATTTCTAGAATTCTTTTATACGTTGCTGCAGCTCCCAAAAGATCATCTTGAATTAAATAGATTTCCGCAAGTCCATCAAGTGCTCCAAAGTGTCTTGGCTCTAGTTCAAGAGTTTTTTTGATATCAGAAATTGAAGCCTCTAAATCACCTTTTAAAAAGAGAACAGTAGCTCTTTTGTTCCAACCTTCTGCAAAATCAGGTTTAAGATCGATTACCTGCGTAAATAAAGTTATTGCTTCTTCTAAACTTCCACGATCCATCATATTGTTGCCTTCGTCAAATATTTCTTGGGCTTCAATATTTTCTGCAATAGACCATATATCCCAGATGTCAGCTAAGATAGTGCTGGCTTGCATATTGTCATTACTTAAAAATAATTCATCAAACAAACTGTTCAGCCGGCTATCTTTTTGATCTGCAAATACAAAAGATGAACTTAAAAGTAACAGTATAAAAATAATTTTTTTCAATCTAAATCTTTCCAAAAGGCTTTATATTTTTTGCTATTAGCAGAGTCGTCTCTAAAGTGATCAAGAAATGCTTTAAAAAGTCCAAGCTTTGTATCAACTTCATTGCCGTCAGCAATTTTTAATATTTGTCGATAACACCAATAAACTTGAGCAGCTTTATTATTAGATCGCATAAGTGATATCGGGCTATTTAAGCCAAGAATCCACGGACCAAATTCCAACATATTTTCATATAGAGTTGCTGATCTTTTTTCACCGCTTATTAATTCATTTACAATATTGGGCTCAGAGCAAAGTGGTCTTCCCAAACCGATTACATCACAAGCACCACTTTGAAGAGCATTGTTCATGCCCTCTGTAGACCGAAATCCTCCTGTTACAGCTAATGGGATTGATATAACTTCTTTAATTGCTTCAGCATATTTCAAGAAATAAGCTTCTCTTACTTTTGTACTGCGCTGAGGTTTAATTGTTTTTGCTTTTTTAAGGTTCAATGAATCAATTTCTAGTGCAGTAAAATTTTCATAGGTTCCACCAGAAATTTCAAGCAAATCTAATGACGTATTATTTAATATTTTAGCAACTTCAATACTTTCTTCGTGAGAAAATCCCCCTTTTTGAAAATCACTTGAATTAAGTTTAATTGAAATAGGAAAATTACGTCCAACTTTATCTCGGATCGCTTCAATTGTTGTAATTAGTAATCTTGATCGATTTTCAATGCTACCTCCCCACTCATCAGTTCGTTGATTAACATTTGGTGATAAGAATTCTGAGAGAAGATAGCCGTGTGCTGAATGCAGTTGAACGCCGGTGAACCCTGTTTGCTTTGCAACCTCAGCGGCATTTACAAATTGATCAATTATATTCAAGATTTCAGATTTACTTAGTTCTTTTGGTACTCCAAACTTTAGAACTCCTCCCAAGGTAGGTAAAGGTTGGACAGAGGGTGCTCTGCTCTCTTTGTTAATACTAAAAGGCGTCTGCCTGCCAGCATGACTTAATTGCATCCATAGGTGAGTATTATTTTGTGTTCCAGCTTTGGACCAGTCGGCTAACGCGGCTAAACTTTCATTAGACTGTTTTCCCTCAATTACAACATTACCAGCTCGTTCAATATATCGATGATCAACCTGAACATTTCCTGTTACTGAGATGCCAACCCCCCCTTTTGCCCATCTATTATAAAGAGTGTTGTGCCTTTCGTTTGCTATTGCATCACTATTTGCAAGACCTTCTGTCATTGCAGATTTTAAAAACCTATTTTTTATCTCAACTCCACATGGCAATAGTAAATTATCACTGATTTTTGTCATTGCTCACTCAACCAATTTTTAATTTCATTAAGAAACAATTGATCTAAATGAGGATTTGCAATCGAGGGAAACATATGTCTTCCACGATCAGTTTCTAAAGTTTCAATTGATACAACTTTATTTTTTGCGGCCCATTTTTCAAAATTATTTTTGAGTTTGCCCGCATTTACTAACCGGTCATTTTCATCATAAAAGACGAGTGCGGACGTAGATATTGCATCATATGAAATGCTATCAGTAGCAAATGGTATTCGAGCTATCTGATAGAAAACGTTTGTATCAAAATCAGTAGCAAAATAATTTTCCCATTTTTCATCCTCTGGTAAATCCATAAATGATCTTGGATCACAATCTATAAGCCAACATAAGCTTCCTGTTCTATCTACAAGACTAGAAATTAAAGTATTCATAAATGCGAAAGGTGAAATTCCTGAATTTCCCGGAGCAAATAAAACCAAGGTATCAATTTTTTTTGAAAGTAATTCATCATTAGCTGCAAGCATTGAAAGTGCCCCTCCAAGCGAATGGCCAATCAAAATTACATTTTCCCCAATTCTTTCACCGATAATTATTGCTTCAGCAACATCATACATAATCTTATCAATTTGCATTTGCTTTGTACCTTCATACGGAACCCCGTGACCTGAAAGTCGAGTCATAAAAAGGTTGGCATTAAGTGCTGCAGATAATTTATTTAAAAATTCTTTTGACTGATAGCCTGTAGTTGTAAATCCGTGAATAAATACAATCGAATATTTTGTCTTATTTTTTTTACTATTATTCCAAAAAACAGTTTTTTCAGCGTAAGGATATATATCACTTACTTCTGACTCTTTTTGTTTAAGGTAACCATCAATATCCTCAGGTACATCAGAAACATTTGGAAAACTATTTGGAAGTTTCTCCACTGTCAAAATTGGAAACATAGCTATGACAATCCAAACCACAAAGATGCTTATGATAGCAAGTAATGAATAGAATATTTTTTTAATCATAATTACTCTACGATATTAACCTATTATAATAAAAATCACCAAATTGATCTTCTTAAAGTAATATATTTGTGTCTAAAATATAATGATAAATTTAAAGTTAACATTTAAGAATAATTAAATCTAATATTTAATTATTCAATATTGAAATCTGAGGAGCAAAAAAATGAGTGATAGAGAATTAAATCTTGAAGCATTAAAACAATTACAGCTAAAGGTAATGCAGGATGTTTCCGCCTCAGCCATAATTCCATTAATGAGAATTGGAGATCAACTAGGAATTTTTAAACATTTATCAGAGCTGGGTGAAGTAAATTCAGAAGAATTGGCAAATGCATCTAACCTTGACGAAAGATATCTTAGGGAGTGGCTGTATGCAATGTCTGCCGCAGGTTTTGCGAATTATGACTCTGATAAAAAAAAATTTTCTCTCTCACCTGAACAAATTGCCGTTTTTGCAAATGATGATGGTCCTGCATCAATGATGGGAGCATACGATATGCTAACAGGCGCCATTTTTAACGAAGAAAAAGTTAAGGAAGCCTTTAAAACAGGTAAAGGTGTTGATTATAAAGATACATGTCCAATTTGCTTTCAAGGAACTGCAAGGTTTTTCAAACCCTCTTATGAAAAAAATTTAGTAAAAAGCTGGTTGCCAAAGATAGAAAGCCTTGAGAAAAGAATGAATTCTGGCGCAAGCTTTGCTGATATTGGTTGTGGTTATGGTTTATCTACAATGATAATAGCTGAGACTTTTCCTAACGCTAGGGTCTGTGGGTACGATATTCACGGTCCTTCAATTGATGAAGCTAAGAAATTGGCAAAGAAAGCGGGTCTTGAAAATCGTATTGAGTATTCAACTGCTGATGCCAAAAGTTATGAGGGTAAGCATGATTATATTGCTTTTTTTGATTGTTTGCATGACATGGGTGATCCGGTTGGGGCAGCCAAATATGCTTACAACCATCTAGAAGATGATGGTTCAGTAATTTTAATCGAACCAACAGCAAATGATAATCCTGAGGACAATTTTAATTTATTTGGTCAAATGTACTATTGCTTTTCAACAATAGGTTGTGTGCCAACTTCGAAATCTCAAGAAGTTGGATTGGCTCTTGGTGCGCAAGCGGGTCCTTCAAAGTTAATTAGTGTTTTAAATGAAGCGGGGTTCAAGAATTGTAAAGTCGTTAAGAAAAATGCTAGTAATATGGTTATTGAAGCAAGAAAAAATTAGAAACTATGTCTTTACTGTTCCAGTAGGATGGGCTTTTCCATTGATGACAAGTTTTGGCTCGATACTTACATCAATGAGTTCAGGTCTTTCGGACAAATAGCTTTCAATAGATGAAAGTGAGGCAATATCATCTAAAAATTTTTCTAATCTTGGAAAGTCTTTTATTATCTTTCCATCAAGTTTTCTTGATAGATCAAGATGGTGAAAAACTGCAAAATCACATGCTCTTGGAGTATCATCAATAAAGAACTTATTTCCATTTAAATTTATAATTTTTTCTAATTCTCCAAATCTTGTTAAAAGAAATGGCAACATATCATCTCTTCTTTTTGCAAAATCTTCTCCCACTGCAAAATTGATGGCAGGATTAAGAGGTAAAAATAATTCTTGTGCACTCTGTAAAATAGCATTTGCTTTAGCTTCCTTAACAGGATCTTTCAGTTTTAGGCCGGCTATATTCTCTATAAAATTGAGTATAGCTATACTTTGGCAAATCTCGTGTTCATCATCGACTACTATCATTGGAAGTTGTTTGAAGGGTATCCGAGGCTTTACTTCTTGCCATTCTTTATCATAGTAATCCCATGACATTATATAATTATACTTTATGTCAGCATAATGCATGAGCAGTTGTGGTGCTTCAGCTAAAGCTCTCATTTTGAAATATATTAAATCAATTTTCATTTATAATCCGTATGCTGCAATGGTTGTTCGATGCAAAAGACGCTCTTGCCCTTCATAACCGCCAGTTGCTCGGTGTAGAACACTTCTATTGTCCCACATAATTAACATATCTTTTTTCCATTTATGCCTATAAACAAATTCATCTCTACACTGCCATGCGCTCAATTCCATAAGTAGTTTCATAGCCTCCTGGTTATCCATACCATCAATACCAATGATATAACCAACTGTACCATAAATACCCTCTTTATTTGTTTCAGGATGGTTCTTAATAATAGGATGTATTTGTTGAGCAAAAGCATCATTTGACGCTCTTATATCCATGCTTCTTCCCATTTCTCTATCCTTATCACCATAACCACCTCCCGGTGAATAAGGCACAAGGGCTGAGTGAATAGCTTTTTTTCCCTCCAACCTTTTTCTTAATTCTGAGGGCATGCGCTCTAATGCTAAATGTTGGTTCGCAAACAATGTATCACCGCCTTTTGATGGAATTATTTTTCCAAATAAACACGTGCCTGCTGGTGGATTTTTTTGAAAACTCCAATCAGTATGCCAATTGTCTGCAAAAATTGGAACTTTTTCATCTGCAGTTCTTTTAACAGCAATTATATTTTCTCTTCCAGGTATTGAAGCAATGAATGGATCATCTCCAAAAGATCCAAAACATAGGGTGAAACGCTCTAAGTCATCATCAGTCATAGGTTGCTCAGGAAAGCTTATTACATGGTGCAATAACCAAGCTTCTCTAATTAATTTGATATCTTTTTCTTTTAATTCTTTGGTTAAATCAACACCAGTAATTTCTGCTCCACAAGCTTGATCAGCAACTTTAACATTTAATGGCATCGGATTATTGTATAGGAATTTTAATATGTATTTAAATAAAACATTAATTAGTCAACAGTATAAATTAAACAGATGGGTATAGATGTGGGATAAAATCCCACATCTATTTTTAAACATAAACTTATTAAAATGATTGAGTACTAATATTATTAATTACAAAAATTTTAATAGTTTAAGTTCCACATTGTTTTTGAATTGAAGCTTCGTTTAATGCATCTACTTCACCTTTAACTCTTGCGTACTCCGCTGCTTCAGGCGAGTCTCCACCTTCTAAGAAAAATAAGGTTGGCCAAAACAGTAACATTCCAACACCCATTTGCCATTGATCAGCATCAGCTTCTGATTTCAAGTTTCCATATAGAACTTGCATTCGACTATTTTTTTGCCTTAATGATGACGCAATTTGATCACAAGTGTAACTACTATAAGTAGCAGCAGGCACATACTGTGTTGCAATTTTATCAGGTTGCGAGGCACAACCAATAACTAAAGCTGTAAGAATGACAAGAACTAGGTAAGATTTAATTTTATACATCTTTCTATTTCCTTATTATGAAGTATTATAAATTCCTGGCTATCATATGATAAAAGCTAAATTTTTTATATCTATTTTAGTACTTATTTTTATCCTATTTATAAATAATTCATGCAGTAAACCAAAAAAAGAATTTGAAGATTTAAGTGTTGGCGTAATTCAAACAGAACAAGACACTCAAATTCTACATTTTTCAAAAAAATGGCTTGAAAACTACCAAAATATAACCACAATTGGTGGAGGCTTACTGTATGGTTCATCTCAACTGTGCGATAAGTCAAGTCATGCATTTGATATAGGGCTAAAGGTAGCTAATATATACTCTGTTCCAAGTAATCTGGCCTCTTCTCTTCAAAAAATTTTAAATTTAAATGATTATTTATCGGTAGTGTCAGTGGAAAATCATTCTCCAAGCGATAATGCAAACATTCAAGTTGGGGACAGAATAATATCAATTGATGGAATAGAGTTATTTGGTGAATATGCGCTTAACCAATACGAAACAATAATAAATAGAGATTTGCAAAAAGATTACCAAATTGTGATAAATCGAGAAACTAAAACTAAAACCATAAATTTAAAAAGTAAAACTAAATGCGCCTTTAATATTAATGTTGACTTTGATAATAATCAATTCAACGCATGGGTTGATGATTATAATAATTTAACCTTTTCTCTCAGACTCGCTGATTGGTTAAAAAATGATGAACTATCAGCTGCAGTTATTATGTCACATGAAATGGCACACCTTATTTTGAAACATGTAGATATTAAAAAAAATAACAAAAAAATAGCCGGAATAATTGGGCTAGCGTTTGACATTGGTGCTTTTACTTCTGGAATTAATACCTCAGGAAGAATAAAGTCGATTGCTGAAGATTTTGGAGCTCAAAGATACTCCCAGGTTATGGAAAAGGAGGCTGATTATTACGGTGCTTACATATTAGCAATTAATAATTACGAATATGACAAAACTCCAGATTTCTGGAGAAAATTTAGCATAGAAGTTCCCGACTCTATTTACACAAAAAGAAACTCATCCCATCCAAGTACTGCTGAGAGATTTGTTTTACTTGAAGCAACAATAAATGAAATAGAAAAGAAAAAGAAGAACAACCAACCACTGATGCCTAACTAAAAATATTTAGTTTAATTAATGTCATAATAAATTAATCTTAAAATTAATTAGAGCAGTTTTTCATATAAAATAATAAGACAATTATATAGAAATTAGAAGGATATGACGACCAGATGACGACCTGATCTCGTTTCGAAAGATAAAAGTTGGTAATATATGACCTAGGTCATTGTATTTCTTGGTGGGCCCACTAGGACTCGAACCTAGGACAACTCCGTTATGAGCGGAGGGCTCTAACCAACTGAGCTATGGGCCCTGACTTAACTTTTATACACATAGAACTTAAGACTTACAAACTAGTTTTTGTCTAAGAAGCTTTTTAAAAGTTTGGCCCTGGTAGGATGCTTAAGCTTTCTAAGTGCTTTGGCTTCAATCTGCCTAATTCTTTCCCTAGTGACAGAAAATTGCTGACCAACTTCCTCAAGTGTATGATCTGAATTCATACCTATACCAAATCGCATTCTTAAAACTCTTTCTTCGCGAGGAGTTAGAGAGGATAATATCTTTGTTGTCGTTTGCCTTAGATTAGAGTGAATAGCTGCATCAATCGGGATTACAGCATTTTCATCCTGAATGAAATCTCCTAAATGACTATCTTCTTCATCACCAACCGGTGTTTCAAGACTAACAGGCTCTTTAGCAATTTTTAGTACCTTCCTAACTTTTTCAAGTGGCATGTTTAACTTTTTGGAAATTTCTTCTGGAGTAGGTTCTCTTCCAATTTCATTTAATAAAAGCCTCTGAGTTCTAACGATTTTATTGATTGTTTCAATCATGTGTACTGGGATGCGGATCGTTCTTGCTTGGTCAGCTATTGATCGAGTGATTGCCTGTCTGATCCACCAAGTTGCATAAGTAGAAAATTTATACCCTCGTCTGTACTCGAATTTATCAACTGCTTTCATTAAACCAATATTGCCTTCTTGGATAAGATCTAAAAACTGTAAGCCTCTATTTGTATATTTTTTAGCAATTGAAATAACAAGGCGGAGATTAGCCTCTATCATTTCTTTTTTTGCAATACTTGACTCTCTCTCTCCTTTTTGAACATTACTCACAATTCTTTTAAATTCATTCAATGTTAAACCTATATTGCTCGCTGCAGCTCTAACCTCATTCATAATATTTTTAATATTGTTTTTTTCTTGTTTCACGAATTTTTCCCAGCCAGAAAGTCTTGTTATTTTTCTGAGCCAATAGGGATTATTTTCATTACCAATATATTTGTCCAAAAATTCATCTCTAGATATTTTATATTGTACAGCAAGTCTCAATAGCTTCCCCTCTAGTGAGACAATTGTTTTATTAATTACATATAACTTATTTATTAATTCCTCGATTTTATTCGTATTTATTTGTAAACCTTTGATTAATTCGACAACTACTGCTTTCGAGGTCTGATAACTTTTTTCTGATCTAGCTGGAAATTCTTTACCCTTTTCCTGAAAAGCAATCTTATCTTTTTGTAATTTTTGCAGCTTCTTGAAACTTTTATTTAACTTTTTAAATGTTTCCAGTATCTGAGGCTTAAGCTCCTCTTCCATAATTGCTATTGAAACATTTAACTCATCGTCGGTGTCTTCGTATTCTTCTATTGCCTGATCAGAAGAGCTCTCAATTGTTGACTCAGTATCATCACCATAAGTTGAAGATTTTTTTTCAGCCTCTTTTCTTTTACGGATTTCTTCTTTTTCTTCTTGCTCCTTCCGTTTTTTAGCCTCCTTAATTTTCTTACTAAGTTCCTTTTTGTTTGGAGACTCTTCAAAAAGTGATTCTAAGTCAATTACCTCTCTTAACGTAATTTTTTCTGCTATTATGTCATCTCTCCAGTCAAGAATGGCTTGAAGTGTTAGAGGACTCTCACATAAGCCAGATATCATTGCCTCTTGTCCTGCTTCTATTCTTTTTGCTATAGCAATTTCGCCCTCACGAGATAGTAGATCGACGGTGCCCATTTCTCTAAGATATAGTTTAACTGGATCATCCGTTTTTTCTGTTCCAGACTTAACTCCTGCTACCTCATCTTCTTTGTCTTCATCGTTATCTGAGTCATCTGAATCAATAATGTCAAAACCTGCTTGTGATAATTTAGTGGTATATTGTTCGATCTGCTCTGAGGTAAATTTATCTTCCGGAAATGATTTTTTTATTAGTTCATTAGTAAGATAACCATCTTTCTTACCTTGTTTTATAAGTTTTTTGATTATAGATTTCTCTAAATCTAAAACTGGTCCATCCTGTTCTATTGTATTTGAATGTAAAGACTCAGACTCAGGTTTGACCTGCTTTTTCTTTCTACCTCTTTTTTTCATTTTAATTTTTACTGATACTTTCTTTTTTTATTCTTAGAAAATTTTCAAAACTTTCTTCATCCATTTTTTCTTCCAAATTGTTTAGTGCAATATTTAAATCACCTTCATTTAGTAAATTTTTATGCAAATCCAACAATCCCGTAAAGCCTTTTTCTACTTCTTCTTTAGTGTTATTTATAATTGAACGATAAGTATTTAACAATTTTGGCTGAAAAATATAATTCAGCTCTCGATCTAACCCCTTATTCGTTAAATAAGACTTTAAATCAATATTTTCAAGCTCTTTATCTCTATTAGATACTGAGAACTCAAGAATTGTAGATATTAATGAACCTAAATTTAGATCATTAAAGCTAATTTTTCCTAGTTCTTCAGCATGCTGCGAGATTAAGAAGGGGTTTTCGATCAAGCAAATTAGTATTATTTTTTCTCTCGTCACTGAGTCGTGGGTTTGCTTTTTGACTCTATCACTTTTAAGAATTTCAGAGGATATTTTATTTTTTCTTAAATTATACTTTAAATCTTTATTAATATTTTTTACAAATTTTAAATCACTTAATTTGTCATTAAAAAAATTTATATAATATTCACGAACTACTTTATTATTTATTTTTTCTGAAATCATCTTTATTCTTTTTTCAAATCCAGCTTTTTTTTCAGGCGTTGAAGTATCTTCTTTATCTACTTCTGTTGACCAAATAAACTCAGATAATGATAACGAATTATCAATTATTTTTTGTAAATTATTTGAATTATTTCTTTTTAAGTAATCGTCTGGATCATAGTCCTTAGGAAGCAAACAAATTCTAAGTGAATGATCAGGTAATAAATTATTTAATGCTAGCCAAGCCGCTCTTTGCGAAGCTTTAAGGCCAGCTTCGTCTCCATCAAACATTATAATTGGATTTTCACAAACCTTCCATGCTCTTTCAAGTTGATAGCTTGTTAGAGCAGTACCTAGTGGCGCTACAGATGTTTTGAAATTATTTTGATATAAGGTAATTACATCCATGTAACCCTCAACAATAATCAAATCTTTCGGTTTTCTATTTTCTTCAGTAGCAAGATTTAAATTGTATAGTTGAAAACTTTTTTTAAAGATTGGACTATCCGATGAATTTATATATTTAATATTTGAATTATCTAGGGCTCTTCCTCCAAAAGCAATTATATTTGATTTATAGTCTTTAATTGGAAACATAAATCTATTACGAAAGAAGTCATAGAATTCATCATTTTTATTATTAGATCTTTTTATAAGGCCAACTGAGATTGCATCATTGATGTTGAACCCATTATGCTTAAAGTGGTTATATAAATTATTTTTCCCTGAGCCAGAGTAACCCAACTCAAATTTCTTGATTGCCATTTCATCTATTGATCTTTTTTCTATATACTTTTTTGCTTCAATGCTCTTTTCAAGTTGTGTTTTAAAATAATTATTGGCTTCATTCATAATTTTTCTTAAGCTTGAAAAATCTTTCTCAACATAATTTGGATCTCTAATAATACCTGTGTCAGGGTTCATCCCTGCTTGTTTTGCTAAGTATTCAATTGACTCTGGATAAGACATATTTTTATGTTTCATTAAAAAAGAAAATATATCTCCATGTTCAGCACTACTAAAACAATGATAGAATTCTTTTTCATCATTAACTGTAAATGAAGGCGTCTTTTCACTTTTAAAAGGGCTTAACCCTACAAACTCATTACCTCTTTGGGTAAGTTTTACAAACTTTCCTACAACTTCCGAGACTCTTAATCTAGATTTAATTTCTCCAATAAACTCTTTAGAATATCTAGGCATTGATTAAGTATATTACGTGAGAGCTGGAAAGAATAGTTATCAAATTTTTAAAATTATTGAAGTTTTTCCTTGATAAGCTTACTCGCAAGAGAAATATCAAGGGCAGGAGAACTATTTTCTTTTAAATATTTAATGACTTTTCCTATTTCCTTAATAGACTTTGCTTCAGTTGCATTAATTGCATCTTCACAAGCAGTAATCGTATCTTCTTCCCCTAGCTGTTTAGGAAGAAACTCACTTATAATTTCAATTTCACTATTTTCTTTTTTGACAAGTTCATCACGTCCAGCCTTTTTAAACATATCAATAGAGTCATTTCTTTGCTTCACCATTTTTTTAAGAAGACTAATAATTGTATCATCTGATATAGTAGAGTCTTCACCTGAAGATCGGCTTGCAATTTCTTTATCTTTTATAGCGGCAAGAACTAGTCTTAATGTATGGATTCTCTCTTTATCGCCTTTTTTGAGCGCATTAGATAATTCTGTTGAGATATTTTCTTTCATTTAAAGTAATCATAAAACCTATATCATCAAATATATTGTTGCAATATTAGATCAATATTTATTATCTTATCTAACTGTTGCATGAATTACCCATTTGCACTAAATTTCTATAAATCTAGAATCAGTACATATGTCAAAGTCGATTAGGTTGAAAAAAGATCGTGCAGCAGCTCGATCTAAACCTATTGAAGGCCAGCTTATCCTCGAAGATGGTTCCCACTTTAATGGAATAAAAATTGGCTCTCCAAACATGGAAATTGGAGAGGTATGTTTCAATACTTCAATGACAGGCTATCAGGAGATAATAACTGATCCTTCTTATGCAGGACAAATAATTAATTTTACATTCCCTCATATAGGTAATGTGGGCACAAATCTTGATGATGATGAGTCGAGAAAACCATTTGCAAAAGGAATAATTATTAATTGTGATATTTCTGATCCCTCAAACTATAGGTCTATTCTTCATCTTGATGAATGGCTTAAGAAACATAACATACCTGGCATATGCAATATTGATACGCGGCTTATTACAAATAAAATTCGTTCAAATGGTGCTCCAAAAGGTGGCATCATTGAAGGTCCAATAAGCAATAAAAAAACCGCGTCCTGTCTAAAAGAAATAAAAAAATGGAAAGGTCTAAACGGACTTGATCTTGCTATTGATGTGTCACGCAAAGATATAAAAATATATAAATCTAAAAACAAAACGAATCTTAAAGTTGTAGCAATAGATTATGGAATTAAACAAAATATATTAAATTGCTTATTAGAATTAAATCTAGAGGTTATTTTAGTTCCAGCTAAAACTCCAGCAGAGAAGATACTACAATATGATCCAAATGGCATCTTTCTTTCAAACGGTCCTGGAGATCCCAAGGCAACAGGAAAATATGCTATTCCAATTTTAAAAGAACTTATTAAGACAAAGATTCCAATATTTGGAATATGTCTTGGTCATCAATTAATATCTTTAGCTCTAGGAGCAAAAACAAAAAAAATGTTTCAAGGACACAGAGGGGCAAATCATCCAGTGAAGAATCTTGAAACAGAAAAAGTTGAGATCACATCACAAAATCATGGTTTTGAAGTTACTGAACAATCTATTCCAAAAGGAGTAAAAGTAACTCATAAATCTTTATTCGATGGAAGTATTGAAGGTATAAGAAAAGGAAAAAATATATTTGCAGTTCAATATCACCCTGAAGCAAGTCCAGGCCCACATGATAGTCACTATCTTTTTAATGAATTTAAAAAAATGATTAATCAGAATGCCTAAGAGAAAAGATATAAAATCTATTTTAATTGTAGGAGCAGGTCCAATAATTATTGGTCAAGCTTGCGAATTTGATTATTCAGGTACACAGGCATGTAAGGCATTACGAGAAGAAGGCTATCGTGTAATACTTATTAACTCTAATCCCGCGACTATAATGACCGATCCTGATACCGCAGATGTAGTCTATATAGAACCAATCACACCTGAAATTGTTGAAAAAATAATTAAAAAAGAAAGACCTGATGTACTTCTACCTACAATGGGAGGTCAAACGGCATTGAATATAGCAATTGAGCTTTCAAAAAATGGGGTTTTAAAAAAATATAATGTTGAGTTAATCGGAGCGAATCTTAAAGCAATCAAAAAGGCAGAAGAAAGAGAGAGTTTTTACAAAGCGATGACTAAGATTGGTTTGGAGTGTCCAAGAGCAGAGATTGCTAGAAATTTTAAAGATGCTAAAAAAGCTCTCAAGAAAATTGGATTGCCGGTTATCATCAGACCTTCTTTTACCCTTGGAGGAACAGGTGGAGGAATCGCATCTACCCAGAAACAGTTTGAAGAAATTGCAAATTCAGGACTTTATAATTCACCTATTAATGAAATTTTAATTGAAGAGTCTGTTGCTGGATGGAAAGAGTACGAAATGGAAGTTGTAAGAGACAAAAATGATAATTGTATAATCATTTGCTCAATTGAAAATGTCGACCCTATGGGTGTTCACACGGGTGACTCTATTACTATAGCTCCAGCGCTTACACTAACTGATAAAGAGTACCAAATCATGAGGAATGCATCCATTGCTTGCCTGAGAGAAATTGGTGTTGAAACTGGTGGTTCAAATGTTCAATTTGCTGTGAATCCAAAGAATGGGAGACTTGTAATTATTGAGATGAATCCAAGAGTTTCTAGATCGTCTGCATTAGCTTCAAAGGCGACAGGTTTTCCAATTGCCAAAGTTGCTGCTAAACTAGCAGTGGGGTACACTTTAGATGAACTTACTAATGAAATTACAAAAATTACACCTGCATCTTTTGAACCAACAATAGATTATGTTGTTACCAAAATACCTAGATTTACTTTTGAAAAATTTCAATTAACGCAACCATTACTATCGAGTTCAATGAAATCTGTTGGTGAAGTCATGGCTATTGGAAGGTCATTTCCAGAGTCATTGCAAAAAGCAATGAGGTCGCTTGAAACTGGTTTAGATGGTTTAGACGAAGTGAGTGTCAGTATGAATAAAAAAAAGCTCACAAAGAAAAATATTTTATCTGAACTAAAGAAACCTCTAGCAGATAAACTATTATTAGTGGCTCAGGCACTACGTTTTGGATTAGATATAGATCAAATCTATAAATCCTCAAAAGTTGATCCTTGGTTTATTGGTCAAATAAAGAGGATCGTTGATACAGAAAAAATCTTAAAAAAAGGATTGCCACGAAACGCTAGGGAACTACTTAGAATAAAATCTTTGGGATTTTCAGACAAAAAAATATCACAACTCTGTGATACTAAGGAAGAGAAAATTTTTAATATGCGTGTCAAAAACAAAATTTTTCCTGACTTTAAAAGAATAGATACCTGTGCTGCTGAGTTTGAAGCTAAGACCCCATACATGTACTCAACTTACTCTAAAAATTCTTTAAATAATGATGCATGTGAATCCAGTCCAACAAGTAAAAAAAAGGTAATTATTCTTGGAAGCGGTCCAAATCGAATTGGACAAGGTGTTGAATTTGATTATTGCTGCTGTCATGCATCATTTGCCCTTAAAGAATTAAAATATGAAACAATCATGATTAACTGTAATCCGGAGACAGTTTCTACTGATCCAGATACCAGTGACAGACTTTATTTTGAACCCCTTTCGAATGAAAATGTATTTGAAATTATTAGAAAGGAAAAAAGCAATGGAGAGCTTTTAGGGGTTATTGTTCAGTTCGGCGGTCAGACGCCTCTTAAGTTGTCTGACTTTTTAAATAAAATGAATATACCAATTTTGGGCACTTCAACTGAATCGATCGATACTGCTGAGGATAGAGAAAAATTTAAAAAGATTTCTGAAGACTTAAATCTATTGCAACCAGCAAATGGTATCGCATATTCTGAAAAAGAAGCTAACTCAGTAGTTAAGAAAATAGGTTTTCCAGCAGTGATAAGGCCTTCATATGTTTTAGGTGGAAGAGCTATGGAAATTGTTCACAATGAAGAAGAATTAAAAAAATACTTTAAAGAAGCTGTTGTGGTCAGTGGTAAAAGCCCTGTTTTAATTGATCACTATTTGAAAGACTCTATTGAAGTAGACGTCGATGCTGTGTCTGATGGCAAAAAAGTCGTCATTGCAGGTATCATGGAACATATTGAGGAAGCAGGAATCCATTCTGGTGACTCGACATGTACGTTGCCTCCTTACTCATTGTCGGAAAAAATCATTAAAGACATAGAAAAGCAAACCAAAAAATTAGCAATTGCGCTGAATGTGAAGGGCTTGCTGAATATACAATTTGCAATCCAAAATAATAATATATTCCTGCTTGAAGTTAATCCTAGAAGCAGTCGAACTGTGCCATTTGTAGCTAAAGCTACAGGTAATCCAATTGTTAAGATAGCACTAAGTGCAGCAATGGGAAAACCGTTAAATAAACATGAATTTAAAATTCGCAAGACTAATTGTATCTCAATTAAAGAACCTGTATTTCCTTTTAAACGCTTTCCTAATGTTGATACCATCTTAGGCCCTGAAATGAAATCTACTGGTGAAGTAATGGCAATTGACATGTCATTTGAATCAGCATTTATAAAATGTCAATTAGCTTCGTCAAACCCACTTCCAAAAAATGGTTCTTTATTCGTATCTGTGAAGGATTCTGATAAGCCAAAAATACTTCCAATTATAAGATCCTTTCAAAAATTAGGATTTCAAGTGAATGCAACTGCAGGAACAGCAGATTATTTGATGGAGGGTGGTGTTAAGGTTAGGAAAATTAATAAGGTTTCTCAAGGATCACCTCATATTGTTGAAGAGTTAATTAATGATAAAGTTGATATTATAATTAATACAACTGAAGGAAGAAAATCAATAAATGATTCCTTTGGTATAAGAAGAACTGCTTTAATGAAAAGTTTGCCGTACTTTCTTACTGTATCTGGTGCAAGGGCCGCTATTAATTCTATTAAAGAATTAAGAAATAATGAATTGGAAGTAAACCCTATAACTAAATTTCACTAATCTAGAGGAACAGTACCCAGTTTCTTTGTATTTTTTATGACAAAGGCTGTTTTGACACTCAAAATATTTTCATTTGAAGTCACATGTGTTGTTAAAAAATTATTAAATTCATTCATATTTTTCACTACACATTTAAGAATAAAATCTATTTCGCCATTTAACATAAAGCACTCTCTAATAGGTTCCAGACCCCACACCAGCTTTTCAAAAGACCCCAAGCTTTCTTCATTTTGATTTTTTAAACTCACAAATATCCATGCTACTAAGTCATATCCAAGCTTTGATGGATCTAGATTTGCACGAAAACCATCAATATACCCATTATCTTCTAAGTCTCTTACTCTTCTTAGTGTAGGTGGTGGAGACATTTCAATTTTCTTAGATAGATCTAGATTTGAAATTCTTCCTTCATCTTGAAGTATTCGAAGTATTTTTAGATCAACATTATCAATTTCTTTTTTTACCATCAGTCTACTGGCCACTCTGTTTCAAAAGTAACATAATTTAATTGTAAGCAGCGTCTTTCTTTTTTAATTTTTTTCTTTTCAAGTCCGTGCCATGAATTTTTTTCTGAAGTAAAAATATATCCTGTATTATTTTTATAAGGTAGAGTTTTAGCAACTTTCAAATCTGGAGTATAAAAGTCTGTCCCTAAATTTTCATTTTCTCCGTATCTGTTTACAAACAAAATTGATGACATTAATTTTTCCTTGATGTCACAGTGAGGTTCAAGCCAAAATCCATCTCGATCGGCAATGACTTCTAATCTAACATAAGAATTTTTTAGATCTCTATTGATTAGATTAGAAATGAAGTCAGTACATTCTTTTGATTGCATTTCTTTTACTAGTCTAGATAGTTCAGAAAATTCCTCTGCATTATCTTTATTGATAAATACTCTTAACTTACTAAGTAAGTTATCCCCTGTTTTATCTCCTGCTCTTGTACCATCGAAAATAACTTTACCTTCAGGAAAATTAATAGAATAAATTTCATCTATTGCTTTTTCTGAAAGAGGGTTATTAATTATCCAATGATTAAAAGGTACATTGGAATGTGATAAATTATTTTTCAAAGCATTGATTAATGTCATGCTTTTTTATTATACCTTTCTTCAATCATTCTGGCTACTTGGAAGGTCTCATTTTGATATGAATTTGTAAAGTCTTCGAGTTTTTCTTCTAAAAGCCTTGCGTAATTTTTTTGCAATAGCATCGTAATAAATTTTTCTATTCTGTTATTTCTTTTTAAGCTTGGAAGTTTAAAAATATATACTGGTTTAGTTGAAGATATAGATTCTGAAATTATTGAAACAGAGTCAGCTGTACAAATAAGATATTTAGAAAACTTCATTAAGGCTAAATAAGGATTGCCTTCGCCGTTCCAAATAATATTCTGATCCGAAAAGCGTTCTTTAAGGTATTCGATGATAAATTCATCAGTTCTTCTTGAAAATAAAATGTATAATTGAATATCATTATTTTTAATAATTTTATCAACTTGATCAGCTAATACCTTAACAACAGATATATCAAAGCGATAGTTTCGGTTTTGACCACCTAAAAAAATTGCACAAATAGGTTTTTCTATTTTTGAGAATTGAGCTGCGTAAAGCTCAGCCTCTTTGCTCAGTAGACTTTTGTTTATATGATTGAGTGCCAAATCAGTTTTAAGCACGTTTTTACCTTTTAAATCATCATGCGCTGGAGCGACAACCAAATCAAAATGAGCTGGATTGATTTTTGGATTTTGTATATGAATTGAAAAGACTTTATTTTTTAATGATTTTTTAAGATGTAAAGATGCATAAATAGACCTCTTGCCACATGATATAATAATATCTGGAGGAATATTACTTTCTAAGCTTATTTGCCTGTAATTATTAAATATAATTTTAGATGGCGGCAATATTCCAACTGGAAGCTTGTTCCAAGGAAATTTCAAATCTATAGTCTTTTGCTCAAAATTTAAATTAAGAGCATCTGCAAGGCCTTTGACCTGACTAATCATTCCCGCTGATCCATCTGTTAGGCACCACGCTCTCAAATTCTTGAAATTAGTCATTTAATAACTATCTATGTTGAATACAAAAGTTCTTTAATTACTAGAAGATAATATATAGATTATAAAAATTAAATGCATTCAAAAGTTCTAATAATTGGTTCAGGTCCCGCAGGATATACTGCTGCAATATATGCGGCAAGGGCAATGCTCGAGCCGACTTTAGTTCAAGGTTTACAGCCAGGTGGGCAACTTACTATAACAACTGATGTTGAAAATTATCCTGGATACGGGGATGTAATACAAGGTCCATGGTTAATGGAACAAATGCAAGAACAAGCAAAAAATGTTGGAACAAATATTATAAATGACATTATAAAAAGTGTAGACTTCAAATGTAAGCCATTTAAGGCTATTAGCGAGTCGGGAACTGAATATACTGCCGACGCAGTGATTATCTCAACAGGAGCTCAAGCAAGATGGCTTGGATTAGATTCTGAGAAAAAGTTTCAAGGTTACGGTGTTTCAGCCTGTGCAACTTGTGATGGCTTCTTTTTTAAGGAAAAGAAAGTTGCAGTAATCGGTGGTGGTAATTCAGCTGTTGAGGAAGCTTTATATTTAACAAACTTTGCATCTAAAGTGTACCTTGTTCATAGGCGTAATGAACTTCGAGCTGAAAAAATTCTTCAAGATAGATTGTTTAAAAATGAAAAAGTTGAATGTGTGTGGGATAGCGAACTAAAAGAAATAGTTGGCGATGAAGATCCTCTAAATGTAAAAAGTATAAACATTAAAAATACAAAAACTAACGAAACCAGCAGTATCGAGCTAGACGGTGTCTTTGTTGCTATAGGCCATGATCCAGCTACTCAAATTTTTAGGAACCAAGTCGATATGGATGAAGATGGGTATATAATTACAAAACCTGATTCAACACTTACAAACGTTGAAGGCGTATATGCAGCAGGAGATGTAAAGGATAAAGTTTATCGTCAGGCCGTTACTGCAGCTGGTATGGGTTGTATGGCAGCGCTGGAGGCAGAAAAATACCTAGCTGAATTATCTTAATTTATTAAGAAAATCTCTCATTCGAACGCATGCATTTTTTAAGTTTTCGTCAGAAGTTGCATAAGAAATTCTAAAATAGCCCTCCAAACCAAAAGCTGAACCTTGAACAACAGCAACTCCTGCATTCTCTAATAATGATGTCGTAAATTCTTCATCATTTGTAATTTTGTTATTCGACTCATCAACTTTACCAATTACTCCTTTACATGATGGAAAAACATAAAATGCACCTTCAGGTACTCTACAAGTAATTCCATTCATACTAGTAAATTCATTGATTAGAAAATCACGTCTACCTTTAAATACTTTGGCTCTTTCGGCAATGAATGAATTATCTCCATTTAAGGCTTCAACTGCTGCAGCTTGACTGATAGATGTTGGATTGCTTGTTGATTGAGACTGAAGCTTGCCCATGGCTTTAATTAAGCTGGCATTTCCTCCCGCATAACCAATTCTCCAGCCTGTCATAGCATATGCCTTACTAACTCCGTTCAATGTTAATATTCTTTCTTTAAGTTCTGGAGCAATGCTTGCAAAAGTATGAAATTCATTATCATCGTATATAAGATGTTCATATAAATCGTCTGTCATTATGTTCACGTGTGGATATTTTTTCAAAACATTTGCAAGTTCTAAAAGTTCATTCTTTGTATAACAAGAACCTGTAGGATTTGATGGTGAATTAAGAATAAACCATTTGGTTGATTGATTGATTGTGTTTTCAAGTTGTTGTGGGGTTATTTTAAATCCTGACTCTTCACCACATTGAACGAAAATAGGTTTTCCATTGAAATAATTAACGACATCAGGGTAAGTTACCCAATAAGGAGCTGGAATAATTACTTCATCTGACTCATTTAAGGAGACAGCAAATGCATTAAAAATAATTTGCTTTCCTCCTGTACCAACAGAGATTTCATCAAGCTCGTAATCTAAATTATTTTCTCTTTTAAATTTTGCTTTGATTGCTTTCTTCAGTTCTGGAGTTCCATCAACAGGGGTATATTTGGTATCTCCACTGTTTATCGCTTGAATGGCAGCTTTTTTAATATTTTCTGGAGTATCAAAATCAGGTTCACCCGCTCCTAGCCCTATAATATCCTTTCCCGCAGCCTTTAATTCACGAGCTTTTTGGGTCACTGCCATGGTGGCCGATGGCTTAATTCTTTTTATACTGTGTGATAGTCCTACCACTGCTTATCCCCAGAATTTGTTATTTATACAATCAGCTATTATATTAAATTAGATTAATACACAATTTATATTCTAACTAATTAATAAATTAATGCCAAATTCTGAAGTTCTTAAAGTCACATCTGAATACAAACCTGCTGGAGATCAGCCTCAAGCAATTGAAGAGATTGTTAAAAGCATTAAAGGCGATGAGATGGAACAAGTTTTGCTTGGAGTAACTGGATCAGGCAAAACTTTCACGATGGCTAAAATTATAGAAAAACTTCAAAGGCCAACTCTAATACTTGCTCCAAATAAAACTTTAGCAGCACAATTGTATGGAGAAATGAAGTCATTCTTTCCAGACAATGCTGTTGAATATTTTGTATCTTATTATGACTATTATATACCTGAAGCATACGTACCGAGGTCAAATACTTACATAGAAAAAGAAGCATCGATAAATGAACAAATCGATCGAATGAGACACTCAGCAACTCAATCCTTACTTGAGAGAAAAGATGTTGTAATTGTTGCAAGTGTTTCATGTATTTATGGAATAGGTTCTGTTGAAACGTATAGATCAATGACTATTCGATTAGAAAAAAATCAAAAGATTGGACGAAATGAAATTATTCAAAAACTCATCACGCTTCAATATAACCGAAACGACACAGATTTTCATAGAGGCACATTTAGAGTGCGTGGAGACTTGATTGAGGTTTTTCCATCCCATTACGAAGACCGCGCGTGGAAATTATCGTTGTTCGGAGATGATCTCGAGTCGATTAGTGAATTTGATCCATTGACTGGAAAAAAGACAGCTGAGTTAGAAACTATAAAAATTTATGCAAACAGTCACTACGTTACTCCAAGGCCAACACTTGATACTGCCATAAAGCAAATACGAAAAGACTTAGAAGTAAGGATTCCTGAATTTAAAAAAGAAAATAAATTAATAGAGGCTCAACGAATAGAAGAAAGAACAAGGTTTGATTTAGAAATGATTGAGGCAACGGGTAGTTGTCCAGGCATTGAGAATTATTCAAGATATCTCTCTGGAAGAAATCCAGGCGAACCGCCTCCAACACTTTTTGAATACTTGCCTGACAATGCACTCCTTTTTGTTGATGAAAGTCATGTCACAGTACCTCAATTAGAAGGCATGTATAAAGGTGACCGAAGCAGAAAAACAACACTGTCAGAATATGGCTTTAGATTACCATCTTGTTTAGATAACAGACCATTAAAGTTTGAGGAATGGGAAATGATGCGCCCTCAAAGTTTGTTCATTTCTGCTACTCCAGGACCATGGGAAATGCAAAAAACTCAAGGGGTATTTACTGAACAAATAATAAGGCCAACAGGGTTGATTGATCCAGAGGTTGAAATAAGGCCTGCGAAAACGCAAGTTGAAGATTTAATATCAGAATGTAAAAAAATTATTGATCTTAAATACCGAGTATTAGTGACAACACTTACTAAACGCATGGCTGAGGACTTGTCAGAGTATATGCATGAAAACGGAATAAAAGTGAAATATATGCATTCAGATATTGATACATTAGAGAGAATTGAAATTATCCGCGACCTTAGAAAGGGATTGTTCGACGTGTTAGTGGGTATCAATCTACTTAGAGAAGGTTTGGATATACCTGAATGTGCTTTAGTCGCAATATTAGATGCTGATAAAGAAGGCTTCTTAAGATCGGAGAGGTCATTGGTACAGACAATCGGTAGAGCAGCAAGGAATGTAGATGGAAGAGTAATACTGTATGCTGATAAAGAAACAGAAAGTATAAAAAAAGCAATAAGTGAGACTGATAGAAGAAGAGATATACAAAAGAAATACAACAAAGAAAATAATATTACACCTGAAACTATTAAGAGGGATATTAGTGATATTCTTGAAAGTATTTATGAAAATGATCGTGTAAACGTTGATTTGAAGAGTACAGAAAAACATCTCGTCGGAAATAATCTAAAAAAACATCTTGAGGAACTTAAGAAAAATATGATGGATTTTGCTGATGATCTCAATTTTGAAGAAGCTGCTAAGTTAAGAGATGAGATAAAAAGGCTTGAGAATAATGAATTAGAGTTACCATCCAACAGCAATATAGTTTATAAAAAAAATAAAAGGAAAAAAAGAAAGTACTTTACTTAATGTTTATAGATTTCTGCATACTGTTAATAGGATTATCTCTTCTTTTATACAGTGCAGATAAAATGATTGAGTCGGCTGACGCAATTGCTAAAAAGTTCAATTTATCCCCAGTATTAATAGGATTAACAATTGTAGCGTTTGGTACATCAGCACCTGAACTAGTTATAACTTTATTTGCTGCAACAAAGATCGTTCCAGCTACTGATGCCATTACCGGAAATATTATAGGATCTAATATTTCAAATATTTTACTAATTTTAGGAACTTCAGCATTTTTTTTCAGAATTAATTTAGATAAATTAGGCACTAAGGATATTATTTTCTTACTTTTAATATCTTTATACTTCGCGCTCTTATTTTATGTTAGCCAAACAGTCACTCTCATTCACACAATCGGCTATTTAGTTTTAACTTTGTTCTTTATCAATTTTCTTCGTAATTATAAATCCTCAGATCAAAATGAAGAACAAAAAATTTTTGGAAGATACACTTATTTAATTTTACTAAGTGCCTTCATAGGTATTTTTATTGGTGGGAAAATTTTTTTAGACAGCTCACTGAATATTTTTCAAACGTTAGGAGTTAACGAGGTACTAATAGGTATTTTTGTTCTGGCCATTGGTACATCCTTACCTGAATTGATAACTGTTATTATTTCTTACTTAAAAAAGAAGGGCTCTATAGGTATTGGCAATGTTATTGGTAGCAACATTATGAACATACTGTTTGTTTTCCTACCAGGGGTTATAATTGTTCAACTTAGAGGGCTTGAATATTCTCTAAAAAATATAGATGTATTTCACATATATATTTTAATATTAGTAACTTTGATGATAGCTCTTATGGCAATTTTAAGAATTCAAATGAGAAAAATACATTCTGCTTTTTTCTTGATTAGTTATTTTTTATATCTTGGGTATTCTTTTATATTATGAAAAAAACAATATTAATTACAGGCGGTTCCCAAAGAATTGGTAGATCAATTGCACTATTTCTCAAAGATTCTAATTATAATTTTATAATACACTATAATAAGTCTTCAAAAGCAGCCAGAGAGTTGAAAAATATTATTAATGGTCACGGGCGCGATTGCGAAATAGTGAAAACCGATTTGTCTAAAATATCTGATGTTAAAGATATAATTAAAAGAAGTAAAAAATTCTTTGGACCAATACATGCAATTGTTAATAATGCCTCCTTGTTCATCAATGATAATATAGAAAATTTAAATGATAAACTTTGGTATGATCATATGAATATAAACCTATACGCCCCACTAATCATATCTAAAGAATTTAATAAACAACTTCCAAAAAAGAGCTTAGGGCATATCATAAATATATTGGACCAAAATGTAGTCAATCCAGATAC
Source organism: uncultured Pelagibacteraceae bacterium (assembly GCA_902577765.1). GTDB lineage: Bacteria > Pseudomonadota > Alphaproteobacteria > Pelagibacterales > AG-422-B15 > CACNXQ01. Next base: position 76,020 of record CACHAK010000007.1, read on the forward strand.
ATCGTTCTTTTCCTACTCCATTTCAAAATCTGCTTTACTATCTGCAACTACAATCATAGCAAAATCATTTGCTCCTAACATTAGGGTTAATGCGATTGGCCCAGGTCCAACACTTAAAAATATTCATCAATCAAAAAAAACATTTTGATCAATCGATCAAAAATACTTTACTTAAAATAGGTTCACCCCCTGAGGAGATTGCCAAAACAGTTAAATTTCTTCTTGAATCAAAATCAATTACAGGTCAATTTATAGCTGTAGATGGTGGGGAACATTTATCGTGACAGCAAGGAATATTCTTAAATTAAGTGAATTAAGGTCAGAAACAGATTTGATCAATCCAAATTCTGGATACGATTTAATCTTTTTAAATGATTTTATGATCGATGCAAACATTGGAGTATACAAACACGAGAAAATAAAGAGCCAACCACTCCGCATAAACATAATTGCTAAAGTTAAAAATCCAAAAAAAATAAATGATGATAAATTGTACAGTGTTGTTTGTTATAATCAGATTTCAAAAAAAATTACAAAAATTATTAAATCTGGTCATACAATTTTACTAGAAAAACTTGCTGAAAAAATATTTCAGGAGTGTTTTAAAAACAAAAGAATTCAAACTATGAAGATAAGACTTGAAAAACTTGACGCAATTCAAGAAGCTGAAAGCGCAGGCATCGAAGTTGAACGCTCTCGTTCTGAATAATGAATAATTTTGAGAATATTAAAGAAATAATTGACCAATCCCCCTCTTCCTCCGGTATTTATAAAATGCTCAATGAAAAAGAAGAGATTATGTATGTTGGCAAAGCAAAAAATCTCCAAAATAGACTTAAAAGCTATCTAAACACTAACAATCTCTCAAAT
>CACHAK010000008.1 GCA_902577765.1 uncultured Pelagibacteraceae bacterium
CCATATTTCTTGAGGTACATGAATGATGCACTAGAGAAATATGAAAATGATGAAAATGTTTGGCATATAAGTGGTTGGAACTATCCGATTGAGATAAATAAATTTAATTATGATAAGCAAGCTTTTTTTTGGAGTGTCATGAATTGCTGGGGATGGGGAACATGGAAAAATAGATGGAAAAATTATAAAAAAGACCCAATTTACCTAATTAAAAATTGGAGCCCTGAAAAAATAAGCAAATTTAATTTAAATGACTCATTTGATTTTTGGAGTCAAGTGAAGAAGAATTATAATGGTTCAATAAATACTTGGGCCATATTTTGGATGACTACAATTTTTGAGCATAATGGACTATGTCTTAACCCAATTGAATCTTTTGTGACAAATATTGGACATGATAATTCTGGAGAAAATTCTACAATTAGTAATAAATTTGACTCTGATCTTGCAAAAAAAAATATCAAAGCATGGCCAAATTCAAAAGAAAACTATGATAAAGTCATTGAAAAAATAATAAGTGAAAATTTCATAGATAGTAAAAATAGTGTTATGCAAAAGCTACTTAATAAAATAAAAAACTTAGTAACATGAGTCTAATAAAATCAATTTTATATTCAGTTTTAAACAAAAGTAATTACGAGCTAAGAAATAAAAACAAAGTTTCAAATTATATTGAAATTAATCAGAGTGATAGAAAACTCGTCGAATTAATATTACGTAATAATTTATCTATGACTTCTCCTGATAGATTGCTTGCCACTTTAATGGCTGTAAAATATGTATGTAATTCAGATATAGAAGGAGATTTTGTAGAATGTGGAGTATGGAGAGGGGGAAACTCTATTATTGCACTTAATGTTTTGAATAATTATGGATCAGAAAAGTCAATATGGATGTACGATACTTATAAAGGAATGACAAAGCCGACTAAATTTGATTTTGAGAATGCATCAGGAAAGTATGCTGAAGAAGAATATAATGAAAATTTAGAAAAAGACTACAATAATTGGTGTTACGCTTCTCTTGAAGACGTTAAAAAAAATGTAAAACCTCATAGAAAAAATATAGACGTTAAGTACATTGTGGGAGATATTCTAGACACATTAAACAATGATAAAAATATTCCTGATAGAATTTCTGTTCTACGATTGGATACTGATTGGTACGAGTCTACAAAAAAAGAATTAGAAATATTATATCCAAGATTATCTAAAGGGGGTGTAATTTTAGTCGATGACTACGGGCATTGGGGTGGATGTAAAAAAGCTGTCGATGAATATTTTGATAAGTCTGGAAGAAAACCACTTTTCATTCCCTCAGACTATACTGGCAGAATTGCAATCAAAATATGAAATCAGAATATAAAGGTACTAAATTTCTAAATTTAGCTTGCGGTGAGAATTTTATAATAAATGAAAAGTGGTTAAATTTTGATTTTATAAAACGTGAGGGCGTAAATCAAATAAATTTGCTTGAGAAACTTCCTCTCGCTGATCAGTGTGTTGATGTAGTTTATTGTAGTCACTTTATTGAGCACATACCTGAGCATATGGTAAGCTCTTTTTTAACTGAATGTTTCAGAGTTTTAAAAAATAACGGTGCCCTTAGAGTAGTCTTACCTGATTTTGAAAAAATGGTTCGAGAGTATATCAAAATGCGTGACTTAAAGATGGAAAATAAGGCTGAATTCATGATGGTATCGATTATTGATCAGTTTGTAAGAAAAAAACCTGGAGGAAAATTAAGTCATATTATTGAGGAGTCAACAAAATCTGATGATCAAGAATTAAAAAAATACATTGCAGAAAGATGCGGTGATATATTTAAGAAAAATAACGATAATTATCCAATGAACGATAGAAAACTCTCGACAAAAATAATAAATATGACTTATAGAAAATATATTTCTTTTGTTACCGCATTGCTACCCAAATCATTTCGTGATCAAAATGTAAGCAAGGCGGAGGTAGGAGAATTACATGCGTGGATTTATGACTCAACTATTCTAACAAAAATTCTTAGTGAAATTGGATTTAAAAATATTGAAGAAGTAAATTATAATTATACAACTATAAGAGAATTTCCAATTACATTAGATGTAGACACAAATGACACTCCAAGAAAAGGTCGAGATTCCATATTCCTTGAAGCAAGAAAATAGAAAAAACATAAATTTAATGAGTAAGAGTAGTTATCAAATTTATCATCTGACGTCATCTATTACTGGTGGAGCAGGTATAGCAACTAATCGAATACATCTTCTTTTACGCAGTGATGGTTATAGTTCGTTTTTAATAAGAGGTGATGAAATCCCTCCAAAACCAATTCAAAAGCTTATTTTGAATTTTAAAAATGCAATAAAGTATTTATTACCAAAAAGAATTCTGAATTTTAGAAAATATTTGAAGTATAATAACTATCAGGCTGCATATTGTTTTTACCAGTCAAAAGAAGATGTGAAAGACGGATTGAATAAATCTTTATTTAAAAATATCAGTGAAATTGATATTTTATTTGTTTATTGGATTAGCGATTTTTTGAACATCTACGATATAGAATTTCTAAAATCAAAGTATGACTGTAGAATAATATTTGTTATGGTTGATCAAGTTCATGTTTCTGGTGGGTATCATTTTTTGTTAAAGGAATACAATCAGTATTTAAAAAACACAGGCACTAAAATAGAAAAACCAAACAAAAAAAAGTATTCTAAGCAATTCAAAATTAAAAAAGAGATAATTAGTAAAATTTCTGCTGAAATAATAGCTTTTTCAAATAATGATATCGAAACTGCGCGGGAATGTGGTTTCAATTTTAAGAAATATTGGAAGACTGTTATTCCGATAGAAAGTGAGTATCTTAAGCCTACTGAAAAAGCAAGTAATGATAATTCAAATGTCAGAACCATATTCTGCTGTGCGTATAATCTCAATGATTATAGAAAAGGTTCAGACCTATTTATAAAAACACTAAATTCTCTTGATCTTATGCTTGATGCGAAACAAAAAATTAAAGTGCTATGTTCAAAAGACACTAATCCTAATATTTTTAAATTTAATAAAATATCTTCTGTATATTTTGACTATAATGAAGATCCTAAAATTTATTCAAAAAATTATCACGACTCTGATCTTTTTCTTTTTACTTCAATAGCTGATTCCGCACCCCAAATGCTATCAGAAGCACTTTTTTGCGGTGTGCCTGTGATCTCATTTGATATTGCAAATGTTTCCGAAATCATAACTGAAGAAAACGATGGAAGTATAATCAGCAACTTTGATCCAGATCAGATGGCAGATAAAGCTTACAATTTTTTATTTAAGAAAAAAAATATAAACTCTGCAAATAATAAGATGAGAAGATATAATAAAATTAAAGAGTATCATAGATCAGACAAAGTATTACGATCTTTTGAACAAATTATTATTAAAGGTTAATCTTATGACGATTATAGTTACAGGTGGAGCTGGGTTTATTGGATCTAATTTTATTCATGAATGGTTTTCAAATGAAAATGAAGATTTGATTAATATAGATTGTTTAACGTATGCCGGAAATTTAGAAAATTTAAAAGTTTTAAATGAAAATAAATTATATCATTTTTATAAGAATAGAATAGGAGATAAATCTGATATAGAAAAAATTCTAAATCGTTTCAATCCGAGAGCAATCATTAACTTTGCTGCTGAAAGCCATGTAGATAAATCTATCTATGGTCCCGAAAGTTTCTTCAAAACTAATGTAATGGAGACATTAAGTTTACTTGAAGTTACTAAAAATTATTATGATCAAATGCCAGAGATATCTAAGAAAAAATTTAAATTTATTCATATTTCTACTGATGAGGTATTTGGTTCACTTCAACTTAATGAAAAACCGTTTAAAGAGAGTAATCCATATTTACCAAACAGCCCTTATGCTGCAAGTAAGGCGGCCAGTGATCATTTAGTAAGATCTTTTAATAAAACTCATAAATTACCTTGTATAATTTCAAATTGTTCAAATAACTATGGACCTTTTCAATATCCAGAGAAACTTATCCCATTGGTAATAAATAATGCGTTAAATTTAAAAAACTTACCTGTTTATGGTAAAGGTAATCAAATAAGGGACTGGCTACATGTCAAAGATCATTGTAAAGCTATCATTACTATTCTAGAAGATGGCGCCCCTTCTGAGACTTACAACATAGGAGGCTCTTGTGAGATGGAAAATATCGAAGTGATTAAAATAATCTGCAATTCTCTTGACAATCTAAGACCACGGAAGGATAAAAAAAAATATGAGGATTTAATTAAATTTGTTTCCGACAGACCTGGGCATGATCTCAGGTATGCCATAAATTCAGATAAAATTATGAAAGAACTAAAGTGGAAGCCAAAAATTAAATTTAGTGACGGAATTAATGATACAATAGAATGGTATTTGAATAGCAGTGAGTGGCTTATGAATGTATTAGATAAATCATACGATATATGGATGAAAAAAAATTATAACAAAAGATAATAATGACGAAAATCTTATTGTTTGGTAGTAAGGGTCAATTAGGAAAAGAGATCAAAAAAAATATAAGTAATGACTATAAAGTTTATGCATTACATAAACATAGTCGTAAATATTGTGGCAATTTTTTAGAAAATAAGAAAGTTATTCAATCCATTAGAGATATACAACCAGATATAATAATTAACGCATCGGCCTATACATCTGTCGACGATGCTGAAGCAAATAGAAAAGCTGTAAAAAAGATTAATATTATTACTCCGCAAAAGATAGCGTATGAGGCAAGTAAGATAAGCGCACTTCTAATTCATTTTTCATCAGATTATGTTTTTAGCGGAAGGGGTAAAAAACCATGGAATGAAAATAGTCCAACAACCCCTAAGAATTATTATGGTTTTTCTAAAGCTGAATGTGATAGAATGATTACTTCATCTGGATGCAAATATACTATTATTAGGTCTTCGTGGATTTATGGAGTCAAAGGAAAAAATTTCTTTAATACAATCATTGAATTATCAAGAAAAAAAACAGAGCTTAATGTAATTAATGACCAGATCGGTGCGCCTACAAGTACAATCTTTATAGCAAAAGCAGTTGAAGAGATTATAAATGACTATTTATTAAATAAAAATAAATCAAAATTTTTAAATCAAATCTTTCACATTGTTCCGGAAGGTTTTGCGAGCTGGTATGAATTTGCCTTTCAAATACTTACTAATTTAGAAAAAATGAGATTTAAAAAAAAGCTATGTAAAGATAAAATTATAAAAGTTTTATCAAAAGACTTTCCTCAAAAGGCATTAAGGCCATTAAATTCAAGACTTAATATAAATAAGGCAAAAAAAACATTTGATTTAAAATTTCTTACATGGCAAGAAGATTTAGAAAATATAATTTATTTAAAGTTAAATAATAAATAATATGAGTAGAAAAGGGATTATTTTATCAGGTGGTTCGGGATCCAGACTTTATCCTGCAACCTCGGTTATCTCAAAGCAGCTTTTACCAGTATTTGATAAACCAATGATTTACTATTCATTATCAACAATAATGCTTGCTGGTATCCAAGAGATACTTTTAATATCTACACCTCAAGATATTCAAAATTATAAAAATCTTTTAGGTGATGGGAAAAGTTGGGGAATAAAAATTGAATATGCTATACAAAATCATCCTGACGGCCTAGCTCAAGCAATGATTATATCTGAAGAATTTTTAGATGGAAATGACTCTGTGTTAGTATTGGGTGATAATATATTTTATGGAAGTAATTTTGAGAAAATCTTAACTGAAGCAAGTTCAAAAAAAAATGGAGCGACAATATTTGCTTATAGAGTAGAAAATCCCAGTCAATTTGGTGTCGTAGAATTTGATAAAAATAATAATGTTATTGAAATTGATGAAAAGCCAAAAAATCCAAAATCAAATTATGCTGTTACAGGTTTATATTTCTACGACTCAAGTGCAACAGAAAAAGCAAAACAACTAACCCCCTCAGCTCGAGGTGAACTTGAAATCACAGATTTAAATAATCTGTATTTAAAAGAAAAGAATTTAAAAGTTGAGACATTAGGAAGAGGCTATGCATGGCTGGATACTGGTACCCACTCTGATCTGCTTGAGGCTAGTCATTTCATATCTACTCTTGAAAAACGACAGGGATTTAAAATATGTTGCCCAGAAGAAATAGCTTTCAGAAAAGAATGGATATCAAAAAGGGAATTAGAAATCCTAGCTAATAAAATAAATAATAATAGTTATGGAAAGTATTTGTTAAATATAATTAATAATACATAAATTGAAACAGCAAAAACAATCTAAAGCAAAAGTAGCAATTTTGCTTGCAGCATATAATGGAATGAAATACTTGGATAAACAAGTATCTTCAATACTTGATCAGCAAAATACTGATATCACACTATATATAAATATTGATAAGTCCGAAGATGGAACTGAGGAGCATATAGGTAAATTAGCAGATAAAAATAAAAATATTAAAGTTTTAGCCATCGGAAAAAAATTCAAGTCAGCATCTAAAAATTTTTATCATCTAATAAAAAATATAGATTTTAAAAATTATGATTTTATAGGCCTCGCAGATCAAGATGATATTTGGGATAAAAAAAAAATAATATCAGCAATAGAAAAATTAAATTTCACTGAATCAGACGGTTACTCATCTAATGTTACTGCTTTCTGGGGGAATAAAAAGACAATTAAAATTAATAAATCGCAGAAACAAAAAAAATACGATTATTATTTTGAGTCTCCAGGACCAGGTTGTACTTTTCTGATGCGAAATAAGCTTGTTGTAGCTATACAAAAATTTATTTTATCTAATGAGATTTTAGTAAACGATTTTCAGCATCATGATTGGTTTTTATATGCTTATGCTAGAAAAAATGGCTTCAAATGGTGCATAGATAAAAGATCTTTTATGCTCTACAGGCAGCATGAAAGCAATGAATTAGGTGTAAATATTGGGTTAAAAGCATTTTTAAAAAGATTAAAACAAGTTTTTTCAGGAGAAGCTGTGAGAAAGCATTTGCAATTATCTCAAATGCTAGATTTTAAAACATTTAAAATATCCAATAGTCAAAAGATTTCAAGAAGCGAGTCACTGAATTTTTTCTTTAATGCGGAACTGTTCAGAAGAAAAAAGAGTGATCAAATATATTTTCGTTTCTACTGGTTTTTTGCATTAATATTTGGACTGAATGAAAAAAAATTAAATTTAAATATATTATTTTTCTTCAATATTCTTATTGCGATTTCCAGCATCTTTATTATTTTTTTAATTATAAATAATGATAATTCTCAAATTAAGTTTTACAATTTAATAAGCTTCAGTGATCTAATAATCATAATTTTTATAGCTACATCATATAATATCATTACATCGAAAAGGATTATAACTGCTTTGACACTAAATAATAATAGTATTGGATTTATAAATTGGAATAATTTTTTTGTTCAAGGACAGATACTTGGTTATCTGGTACCTCAATCTGGAATCATATATAGAGCTTTTATATTAAAACAAAATTACAGCCTTAGTTATTCAAAATATGTTGGAATTTATATATTCTTAATTTCATCAGAAATTTTCATTTTGTCTCTTATTCTTATAGCGTCGATAATTTACTTTGATATTTATATTGTAAATTATTTTGGTGTAATTTTAATTCCTTTAATATATATGATTATATTTTTATTATTTATTCTCCTAATAATTTTTAAATTTTCTTATGTAAAAAATATTATCAAAAAAATTCAGTTTAAATGGATAAGGAGTTTTTTACTTAAAACTCAGATTATTTTTTTAACAATATTTAAGAAAAAAAAAGTTTTTTATAAAATTTTATTTTATAGCTTCTTAAAGATTATTTTTGGTGTCGTTTTATTTTTGTTTGTGCTAAGCTTTCTTGTTAGTGAGTTGGGTTTTCAAGAAGCAATTTTATTTTTCTCAATCAATCAATTATTTGAGCCATTAAAAATTACGCCTCAAAATTTAGGAGTTACTGAGCTTATTCTTGGTTTTGCAGCTGTACAAATGAGCTTGTCAGTTAAAATTGGTATTTTTTCAAAAGTAATTCTTAGAATTGTTGATATGATTTCGTTAATTTTGATGCTTATTTTTCATAATATTCTACAAATATTGTTATATCAAAAAAAGAATAGTTTGATATAAATCCCTAGAAAATTTAATTATGAAGAATATCCTTATAACTGGAGCAGCTGGCTTCATCGGTGCGAACTTGAGTAAAAGGCTTAATTTACTCGGTTATAAAGTACTTGGTATTGATAACTTAAGTGTTACACCCGTAAGCCCTCCTTCAGATGATATAATTAAGATGGACGTTCAGAATATTGATAAGCACTTTTTAATAGATAATAAAATATGTCAGATTGTTCATTTGGCTGCCAAAAAAAATGTGAAAGAGTCTTTCTTCAATTTAGATAATTCAGTTGAAAACTTTGAAATGACTTTAAAGCTCTTAGATGCATCAGTAAATGCAAACATAGACAGATTTTATCTAGCCTCAACATGTGAAATCTTTGGATATCAAGATAAAGTGCTCGATGAGAAAAGTGATTTTTTACCATTCTCTCCTTATGCTGTCTCAAAAGTTGCCAATGAATATCTTTCAAATGTTTATATGAGGTATAAAAATAGTTTAAAAATTACCTCACTTAATTTTTTTAATACTTATGGACCAACTGAAGGAACAGATGCAGTAATTCCAAATTTTGTATTAAAAGCAATTAAAAATGAAAAAATTGTTATTGAGGGTAATGGATTGCAAGCAAGAGATTTTACTTATATCGATGATACTATAAATGTATTGTGTAATATTATTGGAAATAGCAATGATTATTATAGATATTTAAATATTGGAACTGGGAAAGATTTTTCAATTTTAAGCATTTTTGATATACTTTCTAAATATTTTACTGATTTAAAAAGTGAGTTTATTGAAGCGCGACCAAATGAGGTTAAAACATTCGTTGCAGATAACAGGATTATAAGAGAAAATTTCAATTTTAATGCCTCTACGGACTTACAAACAGGAATTAAAAAGGTTATAGATTTCTATAAAAAGTGAATAGTTTATGTATGAAAATATAACAATTTTATATATTTTATTATTCTTAATTTTCTCTTACATAACATCTCATTTTTTAATACGTCAATATTTAATTGGTTCAACTTCATTTTCAATGAAAAAATCAGAAAGACTAAGTAACGATAGGTGGGGGGATTCAAATAAATCCCATCTGGGTGGTATTGCTTTTTCATGCTGTGCCATAATAAGTTTTCTAATGATTATTTCACAAAATACTTTTGTGATTGGAGAAATAACAGAAGAGTACAAATCATTTATTGGATTATTTTTTATTGTTATTATTTCATCTGTAGTCGGGGTACTTGACGAAAAAGAAAATATGAAGCCTCTCACTAAATTATTTTTTCAATTTATCATTTCAGGTGTAATAATTTGGGCTGGTTACGTTATTCCTCTAACTGAATTATTCATAGCAAATGTTTTATTTACTTTATTCTGGCTAATATTATTTATAAATGCTCTGAACATGTTTGATAATGTTGATGGGGCGGCCGGAATATTCTCATTAAGTATTTTTCTGTTGTTTTTATTTATGGCATTAAGTAAGGGATCAAACTTAGATTTAATAATAATTATTTCAGTCTATGTTGGTTCAATAGCTGCCTTTCTGTATTACAATATATATCCCTCTAAATTATTTATGGGTGATATAGGCTCATTGCAACTTGCTTCTATTCTAGGGGCAATATCTATTAAGGTATTTTGGAAAGACATAAATCAAGATTTAAATATTTATGATCTATTTTACAATTTGTTACTAAACAACCTCGTTTTTTTGGTAATTTTTTTTGATGTTCTTTTTGTGTTTGCGTTAAGAATATCGAAAGGCAAAAATCCATTTATAGGAGATACAAATCATTTATCTCATGCAGTCATAAAAATAGTAAAGAACCCCAAAATGGCAATATATTTACTTTCTGCATTCACAGCAATTAATATAATTACATTTTTAATTTTTAGTTTGGTACTGTCTGAGTATTCAATCGCATTTAAACTTATTACAATACTTCTATTTATACTGATTTCATTTTTATTGATTTTCTATTTATTTAGAAAAGGTATCAATTTAAATAGGGTGTAAGTAAGCCAATATATTAATTTATTGATTTATCATTTTGATTAGTTTAAACCAGAGTATAAGATGATTGATATAAAAAATTTTGTAAAAATTAAATATTTTATTTTATTAATTTTAATTTCATCTATTGCGTTAATAATTTCTACTATTATTTATAATAAACAAAATAATATTTATAACATTGAAATTCTCATTAAGCCAGTTCCGCTATATGACAATGTTTTTATGAATTATAGTCTATTTGATAGTATTCAATTTAATCGGTCAAAGTTAGACTCCTCAGACTTAATTAATCTTGTTTCAAAAGAACTTAGAGAAAATCAACTATTACAATCAATTGCAGGAGATTATAATGTAGAAAGTCAAATCTTACGTTATCCTAAAATTACTTATCCCAGAATAAATCCTGCAGAGGGTATTCCTGAGGGATCAATGATTTTGAGAGTTGAGAGTACAAGTGATGAAAATATTCCAGAGTATTTATTTGCTCTAATAGATAACGCAGAACAAAATGGTCGTAAAAAAATTTACATTAAATTTGAAAATTATCTCAATGAAAATAATCGGCTTAAGCAAATTGAATTGGATAAAATTAAAGTATCTATCAAAAAGATTATCACACTATTTGAAAATGAAATAAGAGACTTAGAAAATGAAATTAGGCTTGCTTATGAGCTTGGTTTCAATACTCCTGTAATTTCTCAGAACTTCGCTGCGTTCGGTAATAACTATATGGCTGGTTCAATTGTGTTAGAAAGAAGAGTAAAAGATATTGAAACTGCAAAAAAAAATATATCCAAATTACTTAGTAATTTAGAGGAAGAGCCAGTTGAAAATGTAGTTTACCAAATAGTTCATGAATTCGTCAGATATGTAGATGAGCATAGTGCATTTTCAAGAGTAGGAGGAACTGGACTTACACAGGATTTAATAAATTTTGAAATATATGAATTAATTAATAATTCTAAAAAAATTAAACAAGCAATTGAAGTTTTAAAAAGGTCTGATTTTGATCTTGTGGAGTACAATAAGTCTTCTGTCAATTCATGGAATATGAAAAAATCAATTAGATCATATTACACATTTTCAATTATTTTAAGTATATTTCTAACTTTACTTATTGCAACATTGCTTGAAATAAGAAAATTAAAAAACTAAAGCATTAAAAGATTTAAATACTTAGAGATATTTAGTTTGAAGGTATGCTCTAATTAGGATTTTGCTATGAAAAATAAAGTTATCCAATTTTCAAGTTATTTATTATATTTTTTGCCCCTTACCCTCCTAACAGGACCATTTTTACCAGATTTAATAATATCTATCGTTGGCCTTATATTCTTATTTTTATCAATAAGAGATAAGGAATGGATTTATTATAACAACATTTATACTAAACTTTTTTTTGCCTTTTATACCTATTTGGTATTGAGGTCATTACTATCCGTAAATATTCCATTATCTTTAGAAGCAAGCTTATTTTATTTTAGATTTGGATTATTCTCTCTCGCCGTATGGTATTTAATAAATAATAATAGTGAATTTTTAAGAATATTTTCAAAATTTCTTTTATTAATATTTGTTTTCTGTTTAGTAGATGGAACTTATCAATATTTTTTTTCAGAGAACCTAGTAGGTATTGAAAATGATAGAGTTAGAATGAATCTTCCTTTTAGTGATGAATTAATCCTTGGCGGATATCTTGCTCGAATGTTTCCGTTGTTGCTTGCGTTAATGATCTTAAATTATCAATTTAATAACAGAGCAATTTACTTTGCTGCATTTTTATTAGTAATCACAGATGTTTTAATTTATGTAACTGGAGAGAGAAGTGCAATTTTTTTACTTACTTTTTCAACTGTATTTATAATATTACTTATTAGTAAGTATAAAAAATTAAGAATTATTACATTTATTATTTCACTATTGTTAATTTTTATCTTAACAATTTTTGATCAAAATATTCGTGGTCGAAATATAGATCATACAATTGAGCAAATGACTTCATCTAATACGTCAAATATTCAAGAAGAAGGCTCAAGTTATAGTGAAATAAAAGAGGATAATTTTATATACTTTAGTTCAGAACATAACTCTTACATCAGAACTGCAATCAATATGTTCAATGATAATGTTATATTTGGACAAGGCGCAAAGTTATTTAGAGAAAATTGTAAAGATCCTAAATTTGCTTTCAATAAGTCATCATGTAGTACCCACCCACATCATACTTACTTTCAGCTATTAGGTGAAACAGGTTTGATGGGGTTATCGTTTTTTTTATTATTTGTACTTATTGTACTCTTTATCTCGGCAAAACACCTATTTTTAAAATTTTATAGAAATGAACTCTACTTATCTGATTATCAAATTTGCCTAATTGCTTGTTTTATAATCTTCATTAATCCTTTTACGCCAAGTTTAAATTTTTTTAATAATTGGATAAATATATTGCATTTTCTCCCAATTGGATTTTATTTACACTCTATCTATGGAAATAATTTAAAATAATAAATTTAGAAGATGATACTTATTACTGGAGGATGCGGATATGTTGGGTCACATGCAGTAGCAAGATTATTAGAATTAAATCAAGATATCGTTGTCTTAGACAATTTATCAAATAGTTCTAAAAGTGTAATAAAACAAATTAATAAAATATCAGATAAGAAATTTAAATTTATACACGGCGACTTAAATGATCGCACTCTTCTAATAAGTTTATTTAAAGATAATAAGATTGATACAGTACTACATTTTGCAGGTGTTAAATCAGTTAGCGAAAGTATTAAGTTTCCAACAAAGTATTACTTAAATAATGTTGCAGGAACTATAAACCTATTAAAAGTAATGGAACAAAATCATGTATTTAAATTAATCTTTTCTTCTTCCGCTACTGTATATGACCCTGAAAATCAAATCCCTTGGAAAGAAGAATTTTCTACAGACAAACTTAAGCATCCGTATGCTGACAGTAAAATAATGATTGAAAACATTTTGAAGTCAATTTGCAATATAAATAAAAAATGGAAAATTGGAATGCTAAGGTATTTTAATCCGATTGGTGCACATTCATCAGGTTTGATAGGCGAATTTAATATAAATAAAAACACCAATTTAATGCCAAATATAAATAAAACCTTTTTAGGCCGCCAAAATTCTCTCTATGTCTATGGCAATGATTTCCAAACTAAAGATGGAACCGGTGTGCGGGATTATATTCACATTGAAGATCTTATTAGTGGGCATCTGAGGGCAAGAGATTTTATTCAAAATAAAAATGGTATTTTTATTTGGAATTTAGGTGCTGGTAAAGGATATAGTGTATTAGAAATTATTGAAAAATGCTCTACAATTTATGGAAAAAAAATAAATTACAAGATTGTTGATCGAAGACCTGGAGATTTGGGTGAATATTGGGCAGATATAAGAAAGTCAGAAAAAGAACTCAATTGGAAACCAAAAAGAAATCTTGATAGAATGATTTCTGATACTTATAAATTTATCATCAAATCAAAAAATAATTTGTTTTAATTTTATAAATATCTATATTTGTATGTTGATGTGTGGAAAGTAAAAAGATCAAAAATACACGGAGCAGGCGTATTTGCCACAAAGCAGATTCCGAAAAATACTGATATTATTGAGTATATTGGTGAAAAAGTAACAAAAAAAGTAGGCGACATTCGTAGTGCACAAAGAATTAAAAAGTATCTAAATTCAAATAAAACTGGATCAGTATATATATTTGAACTAAACAAGAAATTCGATATTGATGGTTCACCACTCTATAATAAAGCGAGATATATAAATCATTCTTGTGAACCAAATTGCGAAGTATCTATCAAAGGTAATAGAATTTGGATTACTTCTATTAAAAAAATAAAAAAAGGAGAAGAACTATCATATGACTATGGCTATGAATTTGATAAGGACGATTTTAAAGACCACGTATGCAAATGTGGGTCTAAATATTGTATAGGCTATATCATCTCATCCGATCACTGGAATAAATTCATCGCCCACTTAACTAAGAATGTAAAAAAATTAAAAAATTTATAATTTTGTTATTTTCATGAATGGGTGGCTTATATTTTTTATTTCTGCCATATCTATTTGTTTCTGCCTAGTCTTAGAGCTTTTTTTTTGTTTATCAGTGCGCTTTTTAAAGCAGTAAGGACACGAAACTCCTTTTACATATAAATTTGATTTAGTATCACTAATTGATATAGGTCTTCTGCAGCCATGGCATTGAAGATAGCTACCTCTTTCTAAATTATCATTTATTGTCACCCTATTATCAAAAACGAAACATTCACCTGACCATTTACTTTTTTTTATTTTATTTTTCTTTAAATATTCTAAATAACTAATAATACCCCCTTTTAATTGATATATTTTATCATAACCTAGTTTATTTAAATATTTTGATGCTTTTTCGCATCTAATGCCACCTGTACAATACATTGCAATTTTTTTATCCTTATCTAAATTTAATGTCTTAATTTTTTTAGGAAACTCGCGGAAACTATTTGTGTCAGGATTAAGAGAATTTTTAAACTTACCAATACTTATTTCATAAGTATTTCTGAGATCTATAAGATTTATATTTTTTTGATTAATAAAATTATCCCACTCCTCGGGATTAATGAAATTTTCAGAAATATTATTTAAGTTTGTGAAACTTTTTCCAAGAGAAACTATTTCTTTTTTAAGCCTAATTTTTATTTTATTAAATGGAAGAAAAGCTACATCATTTATTTTAATTTCAAGAGTATCAATATTTAGTTTTTTTCTGATAAATTTGATAATTTTCATCAAATCTTTTTCATCTCCAGAGATTGAGCCATTAATGCCTTCGTCAGCAATTAAAATAGTGCCTCTTAGCTTAATGTTGGAAATAAATATTTCAATTTCATATTTAAATTTTTCCTTGTTTAAAATTTTAGTAAATTTGTAAAAACTATATATTTTTAAATTATTCATCTATACTTTTCCCAATGAATAGGTTTTATTTTTTAAATATTCGGTTAGTTCGTTACGATCTGTAATTTTGTTTAATTCATCAAATTTTATTACCTCACCAGAATAAATAGAAATTTCTTTTCCAATCATCTTTTTTGTTTCATGAATATATGATGAATATTTTAATGTTTGATTTTTTAATTTTGATGCAAAAATATGAAATAAAAATCCATTCTTACCATCAAAATATATTGGTAATACATCAGTCCTAGTTTGTTTAATTAATTTTGCTGTAAATTGTTTCCATTCATCATCTTTTGCGCTGGATCTAAGATTTTTTGCGACAGCCACACTACCTGATGGAAAAATAATAAGTAATCCATTTTTTATCAAATGTTCTTTTGCTCTTTGAGTTGTCTGAATGTTTTTTTTTATTGTTTCTTTATTTTTTTCATTAAAATCGATAGGAAGTATAAATTGATCTAGTTCTGGAGCAAATCTCAACGTTTCGTGGGTTAAGATCTTAAAATCTGATCGAACTTTTGAGGCCAATGAACACATGATTAATCCATCAATAATTCCGAATGGATGATTTGCAATCATTAACAAAGGTCCTTCTTTAGGTATGCTTATACTCTGAGGAGATCTCTCGATCACTCTAATATTCATAGATTTTAAAATTCCACTCCAAAAAAAACGAGGATTATTGTTTTCCTTTGAAAATTCGTTATAAATTTTTTGTAATTTTCGTTTACCTGTAAATTGCTCAATTGTTTTAATTAATATTCTCTGCGCGATATTATGCTCTTTTTTGGAAGCATAAGATATGTCGATTTTTTTCATATTAATATTCTACAGGAATTGGATCTAGACTTCTCCAAAAATACCATGTTGCAACAGATCTGTATGGGACCCAACGTTGAGACATTTCTTCAGCTTTTATTTTATCTAATGGATATTCAAGATTGTAACAATTACATATGCCCTTCATAAGCCCTAAATCATCTAAAGGAAAAACATCTGGTCGGCATAAATTAAATATTAAATACATTTCAGCTGTCCATCTACCAATACCTTTAATTTGTACTAGCTCGCTGATTATTTGCTCATCAGCATAATTATACCAAAGACTAGGGTTAACTTTCTTTTCCAAAAATGTTTGAGACAGAGATCTCAAATATGAAATTTTTTGCTTTGAGAGACCGCAAGATTTAAATTTCATATGATGTAATTTAATAACGTTTTTAGGTTTAACTTTTTTAACTTTTTTTTCAAATCTGTCCCATACTGCTTGAGCAGCTTTTACAGAAATTTGCTGACCTACAATAGACCTAGCAAGTGTATAAAATGGATCAGATTTTGAGTATAAAAAGTCTGATGGATATGACCTAATAATTTTTCCAAGTCTTCGGTCTTTATGAATTAAATGTTTTTTTGCTTTTTCCCAAAAAATAGGTTTTTTCATAGATTACATTAAAAATTTTATATTGACATATATACTGTAAATTGTTTTTATTGCCATCTTAAATAACTTAAGGAGTATATATATGGCTGACGTTGCTAGTTTATTAGCCGAATTTCAAAAAGGCATAGAAGGTAAAGATACAGGACTTGGTGCTACAGTAAAGTTTGATTTTGAGGGTGCTGGTTGTATTTTTCTAGATGGAAAATCTAATCCTAATACTGTTTCAGATGAAGATAAAGATGCTGATTGTACATTATCTATGTCGCTCGAAACTTTTGAGCAAATGAGATCAGGCGAGGTAGATGGAACTTCTGCATTTATGCAAGGTAAATTAAAAGTATCTGGCGATATGTCGATCGCAATGAAATTACAGTCTGTAATGGATGCGCTTGCATAAAGATTTCTAATAAATTTCTAAAACCCATCTATTTATAGATGGGTTTTTTTAGTTACTTATAACTTTTCTACATCGTTTAAACAGTGGTTTATTTGCAGTAGCAAGAACTCTCCCACCATTGAAAATTTTTTTGTTTTCCCAAGTCTTTAGTTCACCACCTGCATTCTTTATTATTGGCTCTAGTGCTCTTATGTCCCATGGTTTAAGTCCGCTTTCAAGAACGATATCGACATGACCATCTGCAAGTAAACAGTAACTATAGCAATCTCCACCAAGCCTAGTTGATTTAACTTTTTTGTTTAGCTTTTCAAAAGCGGCTTGATCTTTCTTGTTTGCAAAAACGTAAGGTGATGTTGTATTTAAAATCGACTCAGAGAGTCTATGATTTGATTTAGTTTTCAATTTAGTTTTTTTGCCTTTAACTATTTTATAAGATTTGTCGCAATATCCAATATATCTTTCATCAAGAGCAGGAATGTCTGCTAGACCTAATATTATTTTTCTATTTTTTGCTAGTGAGATTAATGTTCCCCAAAGTGGTACACCTTGTATAAAGGATTTTGTTCCATCTATTGGATCAATACACCACTCATAAGAATTTTCACTTATGAATGACTCTTCCTCTCCGATAATTGAGTGATTTTTATAATGTGAAAGTATAAGTTTATTTAATTTTTTTTGTATTTTAATATCGGCAATTGTAACTGGATCAAAACTTTCTTTTTTTTTATTATCAATTCTCATTGTCTTTTTGAAATATTTAAGAGAGACAAGCCTTGCTTCATCGGCAAGCCTATTTGAGAAATTTACCAATTTTAATATATTCTCTGTCATATATGACTAATTATTATAGGTTGAACGGATTATTATCCTTTTGTATCATAATTGTGTGTTTAAAAAAAATATCCTTTTGTCTATTTTAATTTTTTTTCCGTCATTTTTATTGGCAGATATTGAAGTTAATAACATCATCATTGGTGATAGAGAACCAATAAATAGTCCTATTGCCCAATATGACTCTGAAATAAACTCTTATCCAGATCCATTTCCTGATGACCAAATAATTTTAACAATAGATAAAGATAATTATGTAAAATTTAGCGATAGTATTCTTACCCCAGGCCAAATTGAAATGTTTGAGACGTATCCTGAAACCTTTAAGATGCATGTATACCCATCGCGAAGAAGTTGTGCTGTACCTCCTGAAGTTTTAAAATTAACGAAAGTAAATGCATTACTTACAGATGAGGGTGAGGGTATAAATGGTGTTGTAGGAAGTATTCCTTTTCCGGAACCTACAGAAGCACTTCACCATGTGTGGAATCATATATTAAGGTATAGAGGAGTAAATATATACGGATCTTCTCCTTTTTTTATCGTTAATCCTGACAGTTCTAGAACATTTGGTGCTGGTGAGGCGATTGCCATAAATTACTGGAACCCTTTTGTTGCAAATGAGAAAGGTTTGCAAGGTATGTTGATGTCAAAAGTAACCCATCCACCAAGACTAGCAGATGCTTCATTGCTTGTAATTGAGTCTCTAAATGCTCTCAAAACTCCACGCAGAGCTTGGGCATATAATCCCGGAACAAGACGAGTAAGAAGAGCACCTGATATAGCTTATGATTATAAGCCGTCAGCAAATCAAGGTTTAACAACTACAGACCAGTTTGATGGGTTTAATGGAGCTAAAGACAGATACAATTGGTCATTTAAAGGAACTTTAAAGAAATTGATGCCTTATAATGCATACGAATTTCATGAAACAAGTATAGAAGAAGTATTGACCCCATATCATGTAAATCAAGAATTTTTAAGATATGAATTAGTTAATGTTAACGTTGTTCAAGCAGATCTCAAATCAGACAAAAGACACATCATTCCTCATCGAACTATGTATTTTGATTTAGATAGTCACAATATGCTTGTTGAAGAGACTTTTGACGATGAAAATGAGATCATGGCATATAGAGAATTTCCTTTAATAAATTTTTATGACCAACCAATGTGTTTATCAATTCATTCTGCCACTTATGACTTTGCAACAAGACGCTATCAACTAACTAATGTAAGATCAAAGGATATACCAAAAATTCAATGGAGGCTCGATGAGCCGCATGATGAAAAATTATTTACCCCTGATGGGTTAAAAAGATTTGCTAGATAGTAACTAAGAAATTATATATCATTGATAAATAACACAATTTTGGGCACGTAGCTCAGTGGTAGAGCATCACGTTGACATCGTGGGGGTTGTTGGTTCGATCCCAACCGTGCCCACCATAAAATTTAATTATATGTTGTTTTTTTTACTTAATTATATAAAAGATCGCAGTAATCATGAAAAAGCCAAATAAAATAAGAGAAGCAAGACTCAATAAGAAAAGATCAAAGAAGAATAACATTCGTAAAGAAAAAGTTAGACTTAAAAAAATTGAAGAAGCAAATGCACCTCAACCGGAGCCTCAACAATGAAAGTAAGAAGTTCTCTAAAAAACCTTAAGACAAGAGACCGTAACAATAAACTTATAAAAAGAAAAGGTCGCCTATACGTTATCAATAAAAGAAATCCACGAATGAAAGCTCGTCAAGGCTAATAATATTTGTCTTCTAAAAAAAATAAAAAAATTCTTTTAATTGCAGACCATGCATCAAATTACATACCTAGTTCATTAAAAAAATTAGGCCTTGGAGACAATCAATTAAATTCACACATTGCGTATGATCTAGGTGTGAAAGAGTTATGCATTAACTTATCCAATCTTCTAAACTCAAAATATATTATAGGCGAATACTCAAGACTTATTATTGATTTAAATAGAGATATTTCCGATCCAACATTAATTCCAGAAATTGTTGATAGAAAAATAATAAAAAAAAATTTGAATTTAACTAATTATGACAAAAAAAAAAGAATTTCAGAGATCTACAATAAATATCATTACAAAATTAAAACAGCTATAAAACATAATAATATAATGGCTTTAATTTCTCTTCATTCATTTAATCCAATATTCAAAAAGCGAAAACGAAACATTCATTTTGGCATTCTATCAAATCAAGATAGAAGACTGAGTGATTGTATAATTACAGAAATGAAAAGAAGGAAATTAAAAGTCGGTGACAATGAGCCGTATAAGGGAAACTTAATTGGTGATACGATGTATAAACACGGTCTTAAAAATAATTTACATCATACTTTAATTGAGGTACGAAACGATTTACTTTCCTCCTCAATTAAGATACACAGAGTATCTGTACTATTAAAGCAAGTAATTAATAATTCAATTAATAGGATTTAAAGACAAAATGAGTAATGTAGCTCCAAAGTGGTTTGAAAAAGCAATAGCTAATAAGCCTGAAGTACTTTCTGTGAAAATAAAAGGGACAAAAATTTCCTATAATGCCTGGGGCGACAAATCAAAACCGGGCTTAATTTTTATTCATGGTGGCATGGCACATGCAGAGTGGTGGAGTTTTATCGCTCCCTACTTTGCAAAAACACATAGAGTTATAGCTATGAATCTAGGTGGGATGGGCGATAGTGAATGGAAGAAAAAATATTCAGTTGAGTCTTGGGGCGCAGAAATAGTTGGTGTATTTAAAAAAGAAAAATTAAAAAAACCTATTTTTATAGGACATAGCCTTGGTGGTATGTGCGGTGTGTATGCTGCTTCTTTAATGAAAAAAAAATTGTATGGTTTAGTCATTGTAGACACAGCTATAATGCCTCCTACTGATAATCCACCTAAATTCGATTTAAAAGTCAGAGCTAATAACGTTTATAAAAAAATGTCAGATATTATTGAACGTTTTAGATTAGTTCCATCTCAGAGTGACGCTCTTGAATATGCGATGAATTTCATAGCAGAAAAATCTATTAAAAAAGTCAGAGGTGGGTGGACATGGAAATTTGACCCAAGTTATATGAATATTTTTACAAGCGAAAATTTTGCGGAAAGGCAAGCAGTTTTGAGAAAAACACTAAAGGGTCTTAAATGTAGAGTTGCTGTATTTAGGGGTGAGAAATCATCTATCTTTCCAGGATTTAGTGCTAAGTATATGAATGAACTGATGGATAAGAAATCACCGATAATTAACATACCAGAAGCTCATCACCATATTATGGTAGATCAACCTTTAGCACTCGTTTCAGCTTTAAGATCATTAATTATTGATTGGGATCATTCAAAACCATCTAAAGCACTGTAAACTATATATAAATCAATCATCTTTAATCCAATATTAACTAAAAAAAACACTGTTAAATTCGATATTTAGAAATATATTATCTGCTTACCATGGATATATCAGAGCAGAAAAAAACGTATAGTTTCTTCGGCAAACTCATTTTATGGGGGTCTGTAGGTGTTGTTGTTGTATTGGTTTTGATGGCAATTTTTTTAATCTAAATTTTAAATTTATGCGCGCTTATATTTTAAAAGAAAGTGAGTCAGAATTACGTGTGTCGGCTTCCCCTGATAGCGTAAAAAAGATGGTTGAGTTAGGAATTTCTGTGAATATACAAACTGCTGCGGGTCAAAATTCAAATTTTTCTGATGAAAGTTATAAAGCAAACGGGGCTGAGATTTTTAATAATACTTCGGAAATTTCAAACGCTGATATCATTATAAAAGTGAACAAACCAACTGACGATGAAATTTCATCAATGAAAGAAGGCTCTTTATTCATAGGATCTCTGGATCCTTATAATAGTATAGAGACGCTAAATAAACTAAGGGATAAGGGTGTAACATCATTTGCTATGGAATTAATGCCAAGAATAAC
Organism: uncultured Pelagibacteraceae bacterium; assembly: GCA_902577765.1. Lineage (GTDB taxonomy): Bacteria > Pseudomonadota > Alphaproteobacteria > Pelagibacterales > AG-422-B15 > CACNXQ01. Next base: position 21,822 of record CACHAK010000008.1, read on the forward strand.
AAGAGCTCAATCTATGGATATACTCTCCTCACAATCTAACTTAGCTGGGTACAAGGCTGTGATAGACGCGACCTATTTATTTAACAAAGCAATGCCAATGATGATGACAGCTGCTGGTACAATTGCACCAGCAAAAGTTATGGTATTTGGTGCTGGTGTTGCTGGTTTACAAGCTATAGCTACTGCAAAGCGACTTGGAGCAATCGTTTCTGCAACTGACGTAAGAATGGCGGCAAAGGAACAAGTCGAGAGTTTAGGCGGTAAGTTTGTTATGGTTGAAGATGAAGAGACTCAGGACGCAGAAACTTCTGGTGGTTATGCAAAAGAAATGAGCGATGAATTCAAAGCAAAACAGGCAAAACTTATTTCAGATACCTTGGCAACACAAGATATTGCAATATGCACAGCACTTATTCCTGGGAAGAAAGCTCCAACACTTATTTCTGAAGAGCAGGTTAGAACAATGAAACCGGGATCAATAATAATTGATCTTGCGGCCGAAAGCGGTGGAAATTGCGAGTGCTCTGTAGCTGGTGAGACTAAGGAGGTTGGAGGCGTACACGTAGTTGGTTCAAAAAATATAACTTCAACAATTTCTGAAGATGCTTCAGCGTTATTTTCAAAAAATATACTTAATTTTTTAACATTATTAATCGACAGCGAATCTAAGTCTATAAGTATTGATTGGGATGATGAGATTATTCAGGGAATACTTGTAACAAAAAATAATGAAATCGTGCATAAGGAGCTTAGCTAATGGAAGCAATTGATCCAAATATATTTAGACTAACCATTTTTGTATTATCAATTTTTGTGGGTTACTATGTAGTTTGGAGTGTGACACCTGCCTTACATACTCCTTTAATGGCTGTTACTAATGCGATTTCGTCAGTAATAATTGTTGGAGGGTTATTTGCTCTTGTCTCAAGCACTGATCAGACATCTCTCGGGATTTTATCCAAAAGTTTTGGATTTATAGCGGTTTTGCTAGCTGCGGTAAATATATTTGGTGGATTCTTAGTAACACAAAGAATGTTAGCAATGTATAAAAAGAAACCAAAAAATCAGGATAAAAAATAATGCACAATCTTGTAGCAGTTGCTTACGTTATATCAGGAATATTCTTTATCATTGCTTTAAGAGGCCTATCTTCACCAGAAAGTTCTCGAAGAGGGAATATTTTTGGCATGCTTGGCATGTTAATTGCTGTGCTCGCCACATTATTCTCTGTTAATTTTTTTACGTCCAATATTCAAACTGTAGGATTAGTAGTAATTGCAATAGTTATTGGCGGATTAATTGGTTCAGTGATCGCTAGGAAAATTGCAATGACTGCGATGCCACAACTCGTTGCTGCTTTTCACAGTTTAGTGGGACTTGCAGCGGTATTCGTTGCATTAGCCGCGTTTTATGCACCCGAGGCTTTTAACATTGGGACTGTTGGAAAGATTAAAACTTTAAGTTTAGTAGAAATGTCTCTTGGTGCTGTGATAGGAGCTATTACTTTTTCTGGCTCAGTAATTGCATTTGGTAAATTGCAAGGCATTATGTCAGGCTCACCAATTGTATTTAAGGGTCAACATCTTGTAAATTTGTTAATTGGTTTGATTATAATCGCAGGTATTGTTTATTTTTGTTTTAATCAGGATCAAAATGTTTATTTAGCAATTATCGCGCTCTCATTTCTGATTGGATTTTTAATTATTATTCCTATTGGCGGGGCTGATATGCCTGTTGTTGTATCAATGTTAAACTCTTATTCTGGATGGGCTGCAGCTGGAATTGGTTTTACTCTTGGAAACACTGCACTGATCATCACTGGTGCTTTAGTTGGATCATCTGGAGCAATTTTATCTTATATAATGTGTGCTGCTATGAACAGATCATTCATCAGTGTTATTCTAGGTGGATTTGGAGCAGAAGATGCTGCGGTTTCTAAAGATGTGGAACAAAGACCTGTAAAAGAAGGTAGCGCTGATGATGCTGCATTTATTATGAAGAATGCAGGCTCAGTTATTATTGTACCTGGATATGGAATGGCGGTAGCACAAGCACAGCATGCACTTAAAGAAATGACAGATGCGCTAAAATCAAATGGTGTAAAGGTTACGTTTGCAATTCATCCTGTTGCGGGAAGAATGCCAGGACACATGAATGTATTGTTGGCTGAAGCGAATGTTCCTTATGATGAGGTTTTTGAACTTGAGGATATTAATTCTGAATTCTCTCAAGCTGATGTTGCTTTTGTTATTGGAGCGAATGATGTAACCAATCCTATAGCAAAAACAGATCCTGCATCACCAATTTATGGAATGCCTATTCTTGATGTAGAAAAAGCTAGTACAGTTCTGTTTGTAAAAAGAGGACGAGGTCTCGGCTATGCAGGTATTGATAATGAATTATTCTATCGTGACAATACTATGATGCTATTTTCGGATGCAAAAAAAATGGTTGAAGGTATTGTTAAAGCTTTATAAAGATTTAGCTATAAATTTTTCTTCTAGCCATTTTACGTGAGCGACGAATGTTTTCAGCCTTCTCTCTTAATTTTTTCTGACTAGGTTTTTCAAAGTAAGTTCTCATCTTCATTTCTTTAAAAATGCCTTCTCTTTGCATCTTTTTTTTGAGAATACGAAGGGCTCCCTCCACATTATTATCTTTTACGCTTACTTCGACTATTGTACTGCCCTCCTTAAGAGCAAGTTAAAATTTGAGGGTTTTTAGCACTTGGATACACACTTGTCCACATAAAAGAAAAAGATTTAATCTACATTACAAAATTAATATGCCCCATTTTACGGCCTTGTTTAATTGCCTTTTTACCATAGTCGTATGCCTTCTTCTTTTTATAAACCTTATAACTTTTCAATTTACTTATTTGTTTGGTTCTTTTGATCTCATTGCCAATAAGATTTCTCATAAGACCTTTTTTAATAATTTTTGGGGTTTTAATTTTATCTTTTGTGATTGCTTTAATATGCAACTCGAATTGACTCATATTCGCATTATCAAGTGTTATATGGCCTGAATTGTGAACTCTCGGTGCAATTTCGTTTACATAGATATTATTTTCATCATCTAAAAAGAATTCTATTGTGAGTAAGCCAATATAATTAAGCTTATTTAAAATCTTTTTTGATATTATTATTATCTGTTTATTTATTTTTTCATCTATTTGTGATGGAGATATTGTTTCAAACAAAATATGGTTTTTGTGAATATTCTCAAATGGTGGATAAAAACATATATTTTTTTTTATGTTTCTTGAGCAAATGACAGATAGTTCTCTATCAAACTTTATTACCCTCTCAATTACGCACGATTGATAATTAAGCTTTTTCCATTTATTCTTTAAGTCAGAAAAATTTTTTACTTTGTATTGACCTTTTCCGTCATAACCAAATCTGCAGGTTTTTAATATAACAGGAAAATTTATTTTATCTTTAAGCTTGTTTAAATTTGTTTTCTTATTAATAAAAAAAAGTCCAGCATGTTTAATTTTATTCTTTGAAAAAAATAATTTTTCTTTTTTTCTATCTTGGCTTATTTCTAAAGCCGAAATCGGTGGGTATATTTTTATTTGTTTATTGATTTGTTTTAATGTTTTTATAGCAACATTTTCAAATTCATAAGTTAGCAAATCAACATTTTTTCTAAATTCATTTAACTTCTTATGATCATTAAAAGAACCATAAATAATTTTATTAGCATATTTTTTTGCAGGGGCATCATCTGTATCAGAATAGATATGGGTAATAAGCCCAATTTTTTGACAAGCTTGAGCTAAAAACATGCCAAGTTGACCCCCACCGATTATGCCTACAGTGGAAACTTCAGCTTTCATTATTCAGGTATATTTTTTACTGACTTAGTTTGTTTTGATCTCCATGAAGCGTATTTCTTTTTTAGTTTTGTGTTATTGCTGCTTAAAATTGATACTGCAAGTAATGCTGCATTTTTTGCTCCAGCTTCTCCTACAGCAAGTGTTCCAACTGGAACGCCTGCTGGCATTTGAGCGATCGATAGCAAACTATCTAAGCCTTTTAGTTTTTTTGATTCAATTGGAACACCTAGTACAGGAATATTTGAAATAGAGGCTGTCATTCCAGGCAAATGAGCTGCTCCACCAGCGCCTGCAATTATTATTTCTATCCCTCTTTGTTCTGCTCTTTCAGCATATTCAAACATTCTTTTAGGCGTTCTATGGGCAGAAATAATTTTTACTTCGTGTTTTATATTAAATAATTTTAAAATTTTTGAAGCATGCTTCATTGTGGGCCAATCAGATTGGCTGCCCATAATGATGCTTACCAGTGAAGGATTTTTCATTTTAATATTTATTATCCATCGACAGTAGAAGTTTCTGACTCATTTATGTCTGAAACTTTTTCATCTGCTTCTTGCAGTCTCAATCTCTCTTCTTTTTCTTTTTTCTTTTGAGCTCTTTTCATTGATCTTTCAGCTTTAGCTAAAGCCTCATCTAATTCAACTTGCCTACAAATTCCAAGTCCAATTGGATCTTGTGGACGGATATTTGCCATGTTCCAATGAGTTCTTTTTCTAATAGCATCAATTGTATTTTTTGTACTGCCAACTAGTCTTGCAACCTGCGAATCCTTTAGTTCGGGGTGATTTCTTATCAACCAATAAACTGCGTCTGGCCTATCCTGTCTTTTAGAAAGAGGAGTATATTTTTTTTTCTTTTTTGATTGCTCAGTCTTTTCAGAGATTTCATTTTCAATAATCTTCAGTGACTCATCTTCATTATCCGCACATCTATCGATCTCATCTTTTGTTAATTGACCACTGGTTATAGGATTTAATCCCTTAATTCCCACACCTACTTCACCATCTGCTATGCCTTTAATTTCTAATTCATGCATTCCACAGAAATCACCTATCTGCCTGAATGATAAAGAGGTATTATCAACAAGCCATATTGCAGTGGCTTTTGGCATTAATGGTAATTTTGCTGTTTTCATAATAATTATAGAGTGCCTCTTATAAGTTAATTTTAGAGTTTTTAAAAGGATATCCTAAAATTTAAGCAGCAATTTGCCAATATTCTTATTATTTTCCATGTATTGATGTGCTTTTTGAACATTCTCATAATCAAATTTTTGGTCAATATGCAATTTAATATTGCCATTTTCAATTAATGGCCAAATATGTTTCTTAAGATTATCGGCAATGAGTTTCTTTTCATCATTACTTCTTATTCTTAACGTTGAGCCAGAAACTGTTAATCGCTTCAACATAATTGGCAGTAAGTTTACTTCTACCTTAGATCCCTTTAGGTATGCGATATTTAAAAGCCTTCCAAGTCTATTTAGGACATTAATATTTTTTTGAAAATAATCCCCACCTACCATGTCTAGTATCACATCAACTCCTTTATATTCATTTTTAATTATGCTTTCAAAATCATCAAGATTGTAATTAATTACTCTTTCTAAACCCAAATCCTTCAAATATTTATATTTTTCGTCTGATCCTACGGTTGCTATGCATTTAATTTGCATGGCTAATGCAATAGAAATAGCAGTCAAACCTATACCACTAGCACCACCATGAATTAATAATGTCTCACCTTGTTTTAGCTTTGCTTGATCAAATAAATTTGCCCAAACTGTAAAAAATGTTTCGGGAATTGTGCAAGCGTCAATAATTGGAATGCCTTTAGGTATAGGAAGAATTGTTGATGTATGACATTTTACAAATTCTGCGTAACCTCCGCCAGGGACAAGTGCACAGACTTTTGTGTTGAGCAAATTTTTATTTACATCTTTACCAACATCAACAATTTCCCCTGAAACTTCTAAGCCCAAAATTTCTGATGCACCGGGCGGTGGTGGGTAACCACCAGATCGTTGAAGAATGTCTGGTCGATTTATACCTGCCGCGTGAACTTTAATCAAAACTTCATGTTTTTCTATCTGAGGTATTTCAACATCATTAGTTACTCCTAAAACCTCTGGTCCACCAAATTCTTTGTGTAATATTGCTTTCATTTTAATCTTAGGAGCCACCATTTAAAGTGACTCCTAATTCTTTTAATTAATTTTTGAATTAATTTCAATTTTTCTAGATTTTTGATGTTCTGGTATTTCTCTTTCAAGAAAAATGTGAAGTAACCCATTTTCGTAATTTGCATCAGTAACTTTTATGGTATCAGCTAATCTAAATTTTCTTTCAAAATTTCTACCTGCTATACCTCTGTGCAAAAATTCGATTTCCTTATTAGAGTCATTAGTTGATCCCTTTATAACCAACTCATTTTCCTGTACAGATATATCTAAATCTGATTTTGAAAAACCAGCTACAGCTACTGTTATAGTGTAATTATTACCTGATTTAACAATATTATATGGTGGATAAGCTCCACTGGACTCATTTAAATTAAAAACTGAGTCAAAAATATTATCAAATGCATCGAAACCAACACTAGAGCGTAGTAATGGTGATAAGTCAAATGTAGTCATAATTTAATCCTCCTTAAGCGATTAAAAATTTGCTTACTCTTTAAGAGCTAAGCTTTGTTTACTGACGCAGAATGCCATCAGCACCTTATATGTTGTGACTAATGATAAATTTTCAATACTAGAAATTTGAATTATGTCTTGAGGTTACTGAACCTTTTTTTGAAACGACTAACTTGGCCTTTATCCTGAATTTTTTGCTGCCCACCAGTCCAAGCTGGGTGGGAAAGGGGATCAATATCTAGAGACATTGTGTCACCTTCTTTTCCCCATGTAGACATAGTCTCAAATTTTGTGCCGTCTGTCATCACGACTGTAATTTTATGGTAATCAGGATGTTTATCTTTTTTCATATATGTTCTATTTTTTGTGAGTAGATATCCTATATAATATTATTGATCAACAGTTAATTGTTAAATTTTATGAATATAATTTCAATAATGATGAGACGGCTTAATATTCATAGTTTCTCTCAATTTATCGTAATCATGATTATTTTTGCTATTACAGGGTCATTGTCGCTTTATATCACTGTCGAATTATTTCAATTTATTGGTCTTCAGGAGGAGAATTTAAATCCAATAATTTTTTGGCCGCTTAGAATAATATTGCTTTTCGTAATCTATCAAATATTACTGCTATTAGTTGCACTGCCATTTGGACAATTTCAATATTTTTGGTCATTTGAAAAAAAATTTTTAAGCAGATTTGGACTTAAATTATAATTCAATTATTTTTTTAAGCTTTTCATGTATTCTAAAATTAGATGCTAGTATTCTTCCACTTTTGAGATAGTCCTCTTTTCCTTCAAAATCAGTTACTTTTCCTCCAGCCTCTTTTACAATTAATGAGCCAGCTGCAATATCAACCAATTTTAAATTTTTTTCCCAAAATCCATCAAATTTTCCTGCGGCCACATAAACTAAGTCGAGTGACGCTGCGCCAAATCTTCTAATGCCGCATACTTTTTCCATAACTTGCTTTAACCCAGGAACATATTCTTCATGACCTTTCATACCTTTATGAGGAATGCCTGTGCCAATCATACAGTCTTCAAGGTTTTCTTTTGAGGACACTCTGAGTCTCAGATTATTACAGTAGGCGCCTCTTCCTTTAACTGCCCAAAAGAATTCATCAGTAAGCGGTTGATATACACCTCCAATTATTACTTCGTTATCCTTTTCAAGCGCAATTGATATAGCAAAGTGTGGAATACTAAAAACAAAGTTGCTTGTGCCATCAAGGGGATCAATAATCCATCTAATATTTTCGTCAGAATTTTTTATAACACCTGTTTCTTCGGCAATAATATTTATTTTAGGATATGAATAAGTTAGTTCTTTAATCAACATTTTTTCAGCTTTTGTATCTGCTAATGATACAAAATCTGAAACGCCCTTCAGAGACACTTGAAGTTTTTCAACTTCTCCAAAATCCCGAATAAGGCTTTTACTAGTTTTTCTACAGGCTAAAAAAATTGCATTGATATAAGGGTCTGAGTAGCTCATTAGTCAACTCTTTTTGAATATGATAGGTCCTCTGTATTAATTTCTATCTTTTCACCCTGCTCAATAAAAGGTGGAACCATTACTCTAATACCATTTTCAAGAATGGCAGGCTTGTTCGATGAAGCAGCTGTTTGTCCTTTAACAACAGCCTCTGTTTCATTGACAATAAAAGATAAGGTTTTAGGAAGTTGAATTCCTATTGGCTTTTCATTATACACTTCTAGGATGACCTCATCATTTTCACTCATTAAAACTAGCTTTTCTCCAACTATTTCCTGATCAATTTCAACTTGTTCATATGAAGTACTGTTCATAAAGAAAAGTTTGTTATCTTGCTTGTACAGATACTGATATTTTTCTTCATCTACTCTAACCCTCTCTACTTCTTCTGATGCTCTGAAACGTTCATTTAATTTCGTACTAGTTTTAATATTTTTCATCTCAACTTGATTAAATGCACCACCTTTACCAGGTTTTACAGACTGAGATTTATTCACAACCCACAATTCTCCCTTGTGTTCAACTATCATTCCTGGTTTAACAGCGTTTCCATTAATTTTCATTTTTTCTTAACCTTCGAGAGATTTATCCCACTGACCTTGTGCAGCCTTCATATTCATTACAGCTCTATGGCTAAAAGCTTTTTGAGCCGCTTCAAGATTGTCATCTTTGCCAGCCCAAGTTTTGAGAGCCGCTTGTTGTAAAGCCCTTCCATAAGAAAAACTTAGCTTCCATTTGAAGCCACCTATTTTATTCATTGCATCGAGATGAGCTGTTGCATCTAGGTCTGACTGACCACCAGATAAAAAAACAATTCCAGGTAATTCATCTGGAACAGATGATTTGAGACATTGAAGTGTTTTTTCTGCAACTTCTTCAATGGGGGCTTGGTAGTTATTTTCTGTTCCTGACACAACCATATTTGGTTTAAGAAGAGTTCCTTTAATATTGACATTTTTTTTATCAAGCATTTCAAATAATACTAATAGTGTTTGATTAGTAACCTCATGACACCTTCCCACAGAGTGGGACCCATCCATAATAACCTCAGGCTCAACAATCGGTACCATATTGTTTTGTTGAGCAATGAGCGCATATTCAGCTAATGCATTCATATTTTCGCTTATACAATTGTTTGATGGTATTTCATCACTTATATTTATAACGGCTCTCCATTTTGTAAATTTCGCTCCAAGCTTCTCGTACTCTTGACAGCGTTCATGAAGTCCGTCTAATCCTGTAGTAATTTTTTCATCACTACCACCTTCAAACTCTTTAACTCCTTGATCAACTTTAATTCCTGGCAGTGAGCCGCGATCAAGTATAACATTTCTTAAATAGTCTCCATCACTAGACTTTTGTCTGAGAGTTTCATCAAAAAGTATCACTCCGCCAATTGCCTTTGCCATGACCGGAGATCTAAATAACATTTCTCTATACTTTCTTCTATTATCTTCGGTAGACTCAACATTAATTGAGTTGAATCGTTTCTCAATGGTTCCTGAACTTTCATCGGCTGCCAGAATTCCTTTGCCATCATTGACAATGTAATTTGCAATCTCTTCTAAAGTCTTTGGTATCATTTTCTTCTCCTTTTTATAAAGCTCCTAAGGCAACTAAACCCGGCAATTTCTTACCTTCTATTAGCTCAAGTAGAGCTCCTCCGCCAGTAGAAACATAAGAAAATTTATCTTTAACAGCCGCCATATCCAGCGCGGAAATTGTATCACCGCCCCCAGCAAAAGATCGAAGACTATTTTTATCAGTAATTTCAGCAATGAATTTAGCGATCTCGAATGTGCCTTTATGAAATGGTTTTGTTTCAAAGACACCAACCGGCCCATTCCAAAATACTGTTTCACAATTTGAAATTTCATTCTTAATCAACTCGATAGTTTGTTTCCCAATATCTAAAATCATTTGATTATCTTTTACAGCATCAATTGCACATTCGTTTATTTCTGTAGTTTCAGATACTTTCTCAGCTGTAACGACATCTAAAGGTAAAATTAGTTTACAGTTTTGCTCATCCGCAAAATTAATAATTTCTTTTACGAGGTGATCTACATCATTTTCAATCAATGAGTTTTTTACATCATTTCCTAAATATTTAAGAAAATTATTAGCCATCCCACCAGCAATGATAATTGAGTCCATTTTTTGCAGGAGATTTTTTATAACTGTAATTTTTGTAGAGATTTTTGAGCCACCAATGATAGTTAATGCAGGAGTTTTAGGGTTATTAACTACATCATTTAAGCTTAATATTTCTTCATGTAATAGTTCGCCACAATAAGATGGTATGAAGTTTGTGATTGCTTCAATTGAGGCGTGAGCTCTATGGGAGCATGCAAAAGCATCATTAATATAAACGTCTGCTAATTTTGATAGCTCGGATGCAAAAAATTTATCATTTTGCTCTTCGCCTTCGTGAAAACGGCAATTTTCAAGAAGAATAATTGAATCCTGGCTTAAAGAATTTATTTTTTTTTCAATCTCATCGCCTATACAATTTGAGAGAAATATTATTTTTTTTTGCAATACGTTTTCTAATGAGCTGATTATTTGATTAAGTGAAAGCTTTTCATTTCTTTTTCCTTTTGGTCTTCCTAGATGAGACAGAATTACAACTTTATTATTCTTATTAAGAAGGTTTTGTATTGGATTTTTAATTCTCGTAATCCGATCGCTTATTGTAGAGGTTTCTTTATTGAGGGGAATATTTAGGTCAAAGCGAATAAGTACGGTTTTATTTTTCTGATCAAATGTTTTTAGAGCATTAACATTTAACATTCTATCTAGATCTTTTCATCGCAACTGCAGTATCACACATTCGATTTGAAAAGCCCCATTCATTATCATACCAACTTAAAACTCTTCCAAACTTTCCATCAATTACTTGTGTTTGAGTTAAATCAAAATTTGACGAGGCAGGATTATGATTAAAATCAGATGAAACCAATGGTTTTGAATTTACATCTAGGACTCCATTTAGCTTATTTGATTTTGCTGCAGCCGACATAGCCTTATTAATACTATCGACTGTCATTCTTCTTTTAGAAACAAATTTAAAGTCGATTAATGAAACATTAGGTGTTGGTACTCTAATTGCAGTTCCGTCTAACTTACCAGAAAGCTCAGGCATAACGAGTCCTACTGCTTTTGCAGCTCCTGTAGATGTAGGTATCATTGACAATGACGCAGCTCGAGCCCTTCTTAAGTCTGAGTGAAATGTATCCAGAACACTTTGGTCACCAGTAAAGGCATGTATAGTTGTCATATAGCCATGCACAATTTTGAATTTATCATGTAAAACTTTTGCAACAGGAGCTAAACAATTTGTCGTGCAAGATGCATTAGATACAACTAGGTCTTCTTTTGTTATCTCATCTTCATTCACTCCATATACAATGGTTTTATCAGCATTTGTACATGGCGCTGAGACTAAAACCTTTTTTGCGCCGGCCTTAATATGCATTGCCGCCTTATCTTTTGAAGTAAATAATCCAGTGCATTCAAGAGCGACGTCAATTTTCATTCTTTTCCAAGGAAGTTTTTGAGGATCTCTCTGATTCAATACTGTAATATTTTTTCTGCCAACGATCATTTTATTACGTTTGAACGATACTTTTTCATGAAGAGGGCCGTGAACAGTATCATTTGCAAGTAAAAATGCGTTTGTTTCTATTGGGGCTAAATCGTTTATAGCCACGACATTAATATCTTTTCTTTTATTCTCAATGATTGATCTTAAAACCAACCTTCCAATTCTTCCAAATCCACTTATTGCAACGTTTACAGCCATATTTAGTATCTCCTATATTTTCTTACTTATTAATTTGAATATTTTTTTTGCCGTGATCCCATAAAAATCGTAGAGCTTTTGATAAGGAGCACTTGCTCCAAAATCTTCCATACCGATGTTAATTGTATTTTCAGGGCATACTTGGCTCCACCCAAAATTAGTTCCCGCCTCAATCGAGACATTTATTTCAGAGTTTCCTCTAATTATTTTTTGATACGTTTTACTTTGGATTTTAAACTGTTCCATGCACGGTACTGAAACGACTCTCACTAACTTTTTCTTTTTTTCAAGCATAGTCATTAATTGCAGTGCAATTTCGACTTCAGAGCCAGACGCGAAAATAGAAATATTAGGTTTTTTTGAATTACTTTTTAATTCGTAAGCTCCTTGAGCACTAATATTTTTTGCATGATACTTTTTTCTTATCATTGGAAGTTTTTGCCTTGTAAGCGCAATTACACTTGGTCCCTTTGAATTTGAAAGCGCTAATTCCCATGCTTCCGCAGTTTCAATTAAATCAGCAGGTCTAAAGACTTTTACATTTGGTGTTGCTCTTAATGATGCAAGCTGTTCAACTGGTTGGTGCGTTGGGCCATCTTCACCAAGACCGATTGAATCATGTGTTAATATATATATAGCTCTTTGTTTCATTAAAGCTGCAAGACGAAGAGATGGTTTACAATAATCTAAAAAAATTAAAAAGGTTCCACCAAATGGAATAATTCCTTTATGGAGTGACAACCCATTCATGATGGAAGCCATACCGTGCTCTCGTATTCCATAGTAAATATAATTACCATTGTAATTTGTAGAATTAATAACTTCCATTTTACTACCTTTAGTATTATTAGAGCCTGTCAAGTCTGCTGAGCCTCCAACCAATTCAGGTAGTGATGATGAAATTGTATTTATTACCATTTCTGATGCTTGCCGTGTGGCAACATCGAGTGGTTTCTTGATATATTTCTTCTTAAACTGATTAAAGTTTTGAATTAATTTTAATGGAAGCTTTCCTTCGATTCTTCTTATGTAGTGAGCCTTTCTGCTTTTTGGAAGTTTCTCATAATTCAATTTCCAAGACTTATATGCATCTATTGATTTTTTACTAAGATTTTTCCACTCCTCAAGTATATTTTTTGGAACTGTAAATGGCTTGTGTGGCCAATTCAGTTTAGTTCTAGTAAGTTTTACTTCATCCTCACCAAGTGGTGAGCCATGAACTGATGATTTTCCTTGTTTGTTTGGAGATCCAAAACCAATTTTAGTTTTACAAGAAATTAATGTAGGTTTCTTAGATTTTTGAGCTTTCTTAATTGACTGTATTATTTCTTTAGGTTTGTGACCATTTATTTTAATTGTATTCCATCCATAGGCTTTAAATCTTTCAGCCGTATTTTCTGAGTTTGCCAGTTTAATAGGCCCATCTATTGAAATTCCATTATCGTCAAAAAAAACAATTAATTTATTTAGTTTAAGATGTCCTGCAAAAGATGCGACTTCATGAGAAATCCCCTCCATTAAATCTCCATCACTTGCAATAACGTAAGTGAAATGATTTACAATTTTTTCGCCAAATTGACTTCTTAGTATTTCTTCTGCTAACGCCATTCCAACTGCATTGCCGATACCTTGTCCAAGTGGGCCAGTCGTTGTTTCTATTCCTTTAGCGTGCCCATACTCTGGATGACCTGCACATTTACTACTAAGCTGTCTAAATTTCTTGATCTCTTGAATAGTCATATCTTTATGACCGGTTAGATAGAGCAGTGAGTATAAAAGCATTGATCCATGACCAGCAGATAGTACGAACCTATCTCTATCATGCCACCTTGGAACATTAGGATTGTATTTTAAAAACTTCGTAAAAAGAACAGTTGCTACATCTGCCATACCCATTGGTAAACCCGGGTGACCACTTTTTGCTTTTTCAACCGCATCAATTGAAAGAAACCTTATTGCGTTAGCTAAATCATCATGAGTAACTGCAGATTGATCTTTTTTGTTAGGCATATTATCAATAAATTGGATTTTGAGCTTAATATAAGCAATTATCTATAAAGAGTCTTAAATTTTAGCAAATTATTAACAAAAAAATAATCTGTCTATTTGCAATATTATAAGTTGACTGAGAACAAAAAAGACAGTTAAACTCGATTAAAGTTTCAAGGGGTTTTAATGTCAGGTTATCAAGATTCAAAAGTTAAATTTAATGGTTCAATTGATAAACTTAGTGAGGAAATCGACAAATTAACAAAAAAGGCTCAAAGAGCTACAGAATTGGAAGCGCAAAATCAAAAATTACAAGAAAATAACTCTCATCTAGAGAATGAAATTAAGATTCTCAAGTCAGATTTTATGGAACTTAAAAATATTGCAGGCAATATTTCTTCTCAACTCGATGAAAACATTTATACCATAAAAGATATATTAGACTCTTAAGCAATGCCTGAAATAATTGTAAATATTAATGATCAAGATTACGCAATTGTCTGCGATCCGGGCGAAGAAAACCATCTTAAACATTTAAGCTCAAAGATTGATTATAAAGTGAGAGAATTAACTAAGAGATTTGGAAAAATTGGAGAAACTAGATTAATGGTAATGGCTTCACTGTTAATAGCAGATGAAATACATGATCTAAATAAAAAACTAGAAACAAATATTGAAAAAATAAATTCCCTTGAAGCAAATATTGGTTCAAAAGATAAAGAATTGACTGATCAGAAAAAAGAGAGTCAGGAATATATAGACATTAGCAACGATAGATTAACAGATTTATTATCACGCTTGTCTCTTGTAAACTAATTTTTAAAAATTAGATTTCATTTTATACATGACGAAAAGTGTGCAACTGAGAGAAAAAGAAGCATTAAGAAAGTTTTTAATCAATCGACGCTCAGAACTTGGTCCATTAATAGATTTTCAGAGTAATATACTTAATAACATTAAGCCCCTCATAGAAGAAATAGAAAATGAATATATTGGAACTTATATAAGTTTCAGAGATGAATTAGATACAAAAAAATTAAACCAATATTTACTTGAAAGAGAACTTAATTTAACTTTACCAGCCATAGATTTTCAGAATAAAGAAATTAATTTCTTCATGTATCATAAAAACACTGAACTAATAGAAAATAAATTTTCTATTTTAGAACCTAAGAATAAAGATAAAGTTATCTTTCCAAAAATTATTTTAATACCATTATTAGGTTATTCCAAAAGTGGTTTTAGGTTGGGGTATGGGGGTGGATATTATGATAAGTATTTATCAAAGAATGGTATTGGTGATGTAAAAAAAATAGGAATAGCATTTTCATTTCAAGAAGTAGAAGAAATTCCTGTCGAAGATCATGATGAAAGACTTGATTGGATTTTAACTGAAAAACATTTATATAAAGTTCAATGAGAATTCTATTTTTAGGCGATGTAATGGGTCGATCTGGAAGACATGCTTTGAGAGATCATCTACCGGATGCTATTAAAAATAATAATATAGATTTTGTTATTGCTAATGGGGAAAATTCTGCTGGTGGCTTTGGTATTACAGAGCCAATATGCAACGAATTATATTCTTATGGAGTTAATGTAATTACAACTGGAAATCATTTGTGGGATCAAAAAGAGATAAATAGTTATATCGATAAAGATGATAAACTTTTAAAGCCTTATAATTTTGCTGAAGGCTCCCCAGGTTTAGGTGTAAATACTTATATGCATGATAATGGACAAAAAATTGCGGTAATAAATTTAATGGGGAATCTATTTATGAGATCGTGTGATAATGCATTTTTTAAAATTGAAGAAGTACTTAAAAATTTAAAAACTGAAGATCTATCATTTATATTTGTTGATTTTCACGCTGAAGCTACAAGTGAAAAAATGGCAATGGGACACCATCTTGACGGAAGAGTAACAGCAGTCGTTGGAACTCATACTCACGTTCCAACTGCAGATGCAACAATCATGGAACATGGAACAGCTTTTCAAACTGACGCTGGAATGTGTGGTGACTATGACTCAGTTATTGGCACAAAAAAAGAGGAGTTCGTAAGAAAATTTGCTACACAAGACACTGAGCGAAAAAGGGTACCTCCGGCTGATGGCGAAGGAACATTATGTGGGGTTATTATAGAATCAAATACTGAAAACTATTTAGCAAAAAGCATTAGTTCAATCCGTATTGGAGGAAAAATCGGTAATTAAATGGCAGGCCACTCTAAATTTAAAAACATTATGTACCGAAAAGGTGCACAAGATAAAAAGAGAGCTAGTTTATTTTCTAAACTTTCAAAGGAAATTACGGTGGCAGCTAAGTTGGGTGCACCTGATCCTGATCAAAATGCGAGATTAAGATCAGCTATACAATTAGCAAAAGCCTCAAGTTTCCCAAAGGAAAATATCGATAGAGCGATAAAAAAATCTTTGGATAAAGATACTGTTAACTATGATCAAATGAGGTACGAAGGATTTGGCCCAAACGGAACGTCGATAATTGTTGAGGCACTTACGGATAATCGAAATAGAACAGCTTCAAATGTAAGATCTGCATTTCAAAAATTTGGAGGTTCAATGGGTGAAACAGGTTCAGTCTCCCATGCATTTAATCATTATGGTTTTGTGCGTTATAACAAAGACGTGACAAGCGAAGAAGATTTTTTCAACTTTTCGATTGAGGGTGGAGCTGAAGATTGTTTTATCGAAGAAGATACTTATGAAGCAGTATCTACGCCAGAAACTCTTTCAAATTTATATAATTATTTAGATAAAAAATTTGGTGAGCCTGTATCATCAGGTTTCCAATGGAAACCTGTTACGTATGTAGCTATTGAGGGGGATAAACTTAAATCCCTTATTAACTTGCTCAATGAACTTGATAATGATGAGGATGTTCAACAAGTCTTTTCAAATTTTGAGGCATCAGACGAAGAATTAGCAAAGTTTGCTTAATTTATTCACTTTCAAAAAAAATTTATATGAATTAATCTTAAGTTATTAAGTAATTCTGATTCGCTTTATGCCAGGTAGTTCTCCAAAAAGAAAAGGTGATGGATACGAGAGAGAGCTTGCGAAGTACTTCAATGAAAAAATTTTTAATGGAGAAGATAAAGTTCAACGTATGCCTTTGTCAGGTGGTGGCGCTATCAAATCTTCTGGAGGCAGTGATTTAAAAAATACTCCCCATATATACGTTGAAGCTAAAAGAACTGAAAAGTTCAAAATTCATGAGTCAATGAGACAAGTTTGCGAAAATATTGAAACATCTAAATCAGATTCAATGCCGGTTGTTATAACTAGAAGAAATCGAGAGGCAACAGGGGACTCGCTTTGTGTTTTAAAACTTGATGACTTTATAGAACTTTATCGAATATTAATTAATAGTAAAAAAGGACTTTAGGATTTGCCCTAATTAAGACAATATTTAATAATAATTAAAAAATTATGGAAAACGAAGATTTAGTAAGTGTTAGCCAAGTAAACGATGAGTTCACATTAATTTCACTTTTTTTTAGAGCAGATATTGTCGTAAAGTTAGTGATTCTAATTCTATTTGCTTCTTCTATTTTCTCATGGACAATCATAATTCATAAAATTCGTTTATTTCGTTCTTTAAAAGAAATCAGTAAGCAATTCGAGGAGGAATTTTGGTCGGGAAGATCAATAAAAGAAATCACTAGTAGTACGAGAGAATTACCAGAAAGTCCAATTAAGTATGTTTTCAATGAAGCTGTTGACGAGATTGAAAAGTCTAATCAGGAAACTACAAAAAAAATAGATAGTTTAGTTGATAGATTAAATCGTGTTATGGAGGCAGCAATAGATTTTCAAAATGAGAAGCTATCCGAATACTTTAGTTATTTAGCAACAATAGGCGCTACGACTCCATTTATTGGATTATTTGGAACGGTCTGGGGAATAATGAATTCTTTTCAATCTATTGCCATTTCAAGAAATACCTCCCTTGCAGTAGTTGCTCCTGGAATAGCAGAAGCATTATTTGCAACTGCTCTTGGTTTATTAGCAGCAATACCTGCTGTTATTGCTTACAATATATTTACTAGTCAGGTGAATGATGAAAATGCACGAATGTATCGATTTAAAGAACATTTTAATGTTATTTTCTCAAGAGGCTTGAGTACGAAATAGAAATTTTAAATTGTGACACGTAACACTAGATCAAAACCATTCAGTGAAATCAACGTAACACCTTTCGTTGATGTAATGCTGGTTTTATTAATCATTTTTATGGTAACTGCTCCTTTGTTAACAGTGGGAGTTCAGGTTGACTTACCTGAAACAAATGCAGATACTTTACAATCTGACAATGAACCGCTTGAAGTAACAATTGATGCAAGCGGTAATATATTCATCCAAGAGACAGAGATAGGCATTTCTGAACTAGTTCCAAAAATGAAAGCAATAACAGAAAATAGACTTGATACAAAAATTTATGTTAGAGGAGATGAAGCAATTGATTATGGACAGATAATGATGATTTTAGGAGAGCTATCTGGTTCTGGTTTTACAAAGGTTGCTTTAATTACTAAGCCATTAAGTAAATAATTAATGCTATTTATATATGAGAGTTTCTGTTTTAGGGTCAATATTTCTACACGTTTTTATACTTTTATTTACGGTCTTATCTTTGCCATTATTTAATAATAATGATTTGGAAATACCACCGGTGATACAAGTTGAATTAATAGAAATCGCAGAAAAAACAAATGTCCCACAAATTAGTAAAAAAATCGAAGAACAAAAAGAACCAGTTGAAAAAAAGAAGGAAGAAATAAAATTAAACCAGCCAATTAGTAAACCCAAAGATGAAAAATCCAACGAAAAAGTAAAAGATCCAAGCGATGAAGAAAAAATTGAAAAGACAAAATTAGAAGAAAAAATGATACAAAACATGCCTGTACGAAAACCTGAAGTTAAGAAAAAAGACAAATTCGATCCTCTTAAATTAGCCGAGTTAATCGATAAACAAAAAGATACA
Source organism: uncultured Pelagibacteraceae bacterium (assembly GCA_902577765.1). Classification (GTDB taxonomy): domain Bacteria; phylum Pseudomonadota; class Alphaproteobacteria; order Pelagibacterales; family AG-422-B15; genus CACNXQ01. The sequence goes on from CACHAK010000008.1 coordinate 40,611, forward strand.
AAAATGGATAATCCAGAAGAAATTATAGAAAAAGATTATGAAGCATTAGACTCAACACCTAGTCTCGATAAACGACTTACTTTATCTGAGGAGGATGCTATCAGAGCTCAATTTATGCAATGCTGGAGTATACCTCTTGGAATTCCATATGATGATACAATGATTGTTAAAATTAAAATTTACTTAAATACAGATGGTTCTTTGCTTAAACCACCGGAGGTTGTTCAACACGAAAGGATGAATAAGCCTAGCGAAAAGTATTTTAGAACTCTTGCTGAAAGTGCCCTTAGAGCAGTAAGACGTTGTGATCCAATAAAAGTTCCAGATGTTGAAAGATATGACAATTGGAAAAATTTACAGTTGAACTTTGATCCTAGAGAGATACTAAGAGGATAATTTATTATGAAAAAAATATTTTTATACGTCGTAATAGCTCTTCATTTTTCATCTATTTCATTTGCTATTATTGAAATTGATATTACTGAAGGTAATAGAGAGCCTCTACCAATTGCTATTACTGAATTTTTTCATGACACAGACAGTATTCTGGATGACCAAAATATTCCATCAAGTATCCGCAAAGTTATAGCTGATGACTTAGAGAGAAGTGGATTATTTTTATCTGTAGATGAAAATGCATTTATTCAAAAAAATAGAGCAATGCATTTAAATCCACGTTTTGCAGATTGGAGATTGATTAAGGCTCAGGGCCTATTAACAGGAGAACTATCTATAGAAAATGAAAGGCTTCGAGTAGAGTTCAGACTTTGGGATACACTAGCAGAAAAGGAAATCGAGGGGCTTGTCTTAATTACGACAATTGAAAATTGGAGGAGAATTAGTCACATGATTGCAGATAAGATTTATGAGCGCCTAACTGGTGAGCAGGGCTACTTCGATACCAGAATAGTTTATGTTGCAGAAGAAGGACCAAAAAATAAACGTATTAAGAAACTTGCGATAATGGACCAGGACGGAGCAAATCACAAATTTTTGACTACAGGTAAAGAACTTGTTTTGACACCAAGATTTAATCCAGTAAGACAAGAGATTACCTATTTATCTTATTTTAAAAATCTTCCGCGAGTATATTTATTAAACATCCAAACAGGTATTCAAGAAGTGGTAGGAGACTTTCCTGGTATGACATTCGCACCACGTTTTTCTCCAGATGGAAATAAGATCATCATGAGTTTAGCTAGAGAAGGTAATTCTGACATATATGTAATGGATCTAGTTTCCAGAGTAGTTGAAAGGTTAACAGACAGCACCGCAATTGATACATCACCAAGTTATTCTCCAGATGGAAAAAGAATTACATTCAACTCTGATAGAGGCGGATCGCAACAAATTTACGTAATGGATAGTAATGGCAGAAACCAAAAAAGAATTTCTAAAGGAACAGGCAATTACGCGACACCTGTATGGTCACCAAGAGGTGATCTTATTGCTTTTACAAAAAATTTTCAGGGACAATATTTTATTGGAGTTATGAGAACAGATGGAACTGGAGAGAGACTTTTAACTGAAAATTGGTATCAAGAGGCTCCTTCTTGGTCTTCTAATGGAAGAGTTTTGATATTTTATAGAGAAACTAAGTCTAATGATGCAGGTCAAGGCCATTCCTCTTCAATCTGGTCAATTGATTTAACGGGATTTAACGAGAGAAAGCTTGAGACTCCAGTTGACGCATCAGATCCATCATGGTCGAAATTGATACAATAGGCAATTTTTGGACTAAAATAGGTCTATTTTAGTCAATTGGCGGCTATTTTATTATAGACTTGCGTAACTTAAATTAATAAAGTACTAGATCTTGGGCGATCAAATATTACGGGAGTTTATAATGTTATTGACATTTAAAAATTTAAATAGGTTTTTAATTCTATTTTTTGCAGCAATTATACTAGCTGCATGTACTACTACACCACAAAATACTGCATCTACATCATCTTCAAGTTCGACATCTAAAGTTGAAGTTGTAGACGGAGTTTATGTTGGTACTGAAACGGTAGAAATGTTAGCTGTTGATGTGCCGGACAGAGTATTCTTTGCATACGATAGTTATTCACTAACAAGCGCAGCCCAATCAACTTTAGCTAAACAAGCAAAATGGTTAAAGGCAAATGGATCAGTAACCATAGCTATTGAAGGTCATGCTGATGAAAGAGGTACAAGAGAATATAACTTAGCCCTAGGTGATAGAAGAGCAAATGCAGTTAAAGATTATTTAATGACACAAGGCATAAGCGCTAGCCGAATTACTACTATTAGTTTTGGTAAAGAAAGACCTGTTAACAGTGCATCTAATGATAAAGCATGGGCTCAGAATAGACGTTCTGTAACAGTAAGAACCAACTAATTTATTAAGACGCCTTTTTTTAGACAAAAAAATAAGCTTAATCTTTTAATTAAAGTTTAAGTTTGATGATGTAATGCTTAAAAGAATGCAATTTATTTTCTTTTTTATTTTTATTTCTTTAACACAGATTGTTCATGTTCAATCAGAAGGACTAGATGTAGATCAATTGTTGCAAAAATTGGACTCAATTGAAAGCAGAATAAAGGTTCTTGAAAAGGCAACATTCAGTAAAACGACCTCTGGTACTGGTAATAATATAAGCCTTGATGATTACCAGTCAATTATAACAAAACAATCCATTCAGATAGCTGAATTACAAAATGAAGTCCAATCGCTTACTGCAAAGATCGAAGAAATGATATTTACAATGCAATCTACAGTGAATAATTTTAATACATTTAGAGAGGATACTGAATTTAGATTTATTGATATAAATGCTAAAACTGAAAGTATCGAAAACAAACAATTATCTATGACGCTACCTAGCAATGAAACACAAAGTAACAATCAAGTAGTTAAATCAGGCGAGACTTTAAATTTAGAACCTCAGTCTCTTGGAACAATAAATGTGTCATCAGAAGAGGAGTTGTCTACTTCTCCATTTGAAATCAAAAATATTGATGAACAGGAAGAGCAAGAAATAATAAATACTATTTCTCAGGATAATATTGTCGCTTTTGAAGAACAAGAAATTGTACTAGCGGTACTACCTGAAGGAGATGAAAAAGGTCAATATGAATATGCAATGGGTCTTCTCAAGCAAGGTGACTATGAACTTGCTGAAAAAGCATTTCAAGAGTTTATGACTGTCGGAAATGACTCCAGTCTTTTAAGCAACGCAAACTTTTGGTTAGCAGAAACTTATTATGTTAGAGAAAATTATAAAGACGCAGCTAAAAATTATTTAAGCCTATACCAAGTTTATCCAGACTCGAAGAAAGCCGCAGATGCGCTTCTAAAACTCGGAATATCTTTGGTTAATATGGACCAAAAGGAACAAGGGTGTGTAACTTTTATACAATTAAAAGATACCTATCCAAATGCAAATACTGCTGTATTAGACAGGGGTAAATTAGAAATTGAAAAAAATGGCTGTGAAATTAGTTAGGCCAATTAATCATAAAAAAGTCGTAAAAATAACTAATCAAGATTTCGAAGCAAAGATGAGAGAGCTTCGAGTTAATTCAGATATTGCTGTAGCAGTTTCTGGCGGTCCAGATAGTTTAGCACTCATGCATTTGTCTAATAGATATGCATTAAATAATAATATTAATTTAACTGTATTAAGTATTGATCATGGAATTAGAGTAGAGTCATCAAAAGAAATTGTATGGTTAGAAAAGATTGTAAAAAAGAATAAAATTAACTTCTACTCAGCTAAATTAAAAAAAAAGATCAACAACTCTAATACCCTCTCTAAGGCGAGGACACTTCGATATGAGGCCTTATCAAAATATTGTATCAAGAAAAAAATTAAATTCTTATTAACAGCCCATCATCTTGATGACGAAATAGAAAATTTTTTAATGAGATTAGTAAGGGGCAGTGGGATAAAAGGTCTTTCATCACTGAAAGTAAAATCTAGATATAAGAATACAAAATTAATTTTAGTTAGGCCGCTACTTGAGTACTCAAAAAAATCCCTCATTCAGTATTTATCAGAGCAAAAGCAATTCTATATAAATGACAAAACAAATTATAATAATAAGTACGATAGGTCTCGTATTCGGAAGCTATCTCAACAATTAATACAAGAAGGTCTCAGTAAAGTTAGGTTTAAAAACGTTTTAAAGAATTTAAAAAATGCAAATAACGCAATTAATACTGCAGTTAGCAATTATTTAGAAGAACAAGTTAAACTTAATGAAAAGAAAATTATTAGTTTTAGGTCTAAGGAATTTATAAACTTGCCCGAAGAAATCCAACATAGAGTGCTTGTGAAACTGTGCAGATTTGCTGGAAAAAGCAATAAAGTGCCTAGATCACGATCAATACAAGAATTGATAAATTCAATTGTTAAAGAAAAAAGTTTTAAGCGTACCTTAAATAGCTGCACATTTGTTGGGCAGAAGGGAGTTGTAAATATTCAGTCAGAGAGCGACATAGCTAAACCTAATAAGACTGAAAATTTGGCAATTTCTAAAAATTGGACAAAATCTATCGAGCATTACTAGACTAAGCTATTGAATATAATGTTAAATTTTATTGATATATTTTCTTGTATGCTGAAAAATAGTAATTATCTAATAATATCAATATCTTTATTATGATGAATTTACGAAATATAGTTTTATGGCTCTTTATTGCTTTAATCGTTTTTGGACTTTTTAATTTATTTAGCAATACCAGCGGTGATAGAAACACAGTTGATTTAACATATTCACAATTTTTAGATGAAGTTGAAGCTGGGTCGATCAAAGATGTTATTATTCGAGGTAATAATATCAATGGAGCTTTTGAAGATGGTAGATCTTTTAAAACCTATGCCGCTAATGACCCAACACTCGTTGATAGACTTAATGATAGAGGTGTAAACATTTCAGCTGCACCACTAGACGACGGCTATCCATCACTTCTTGGAGTTCTAATTTCCTGGTTCCCAATGCTTTTACTTATTGGTGTATGGATTTTTTTCATGCGTCAGATGCAGGGCGGAAGAGGCGGAGCAATGGGATTTGGAAGATCCAAGGCCAAATTATTAACTGAAAATAAAAATAAAGTTACTTTTAATGATGTGGCTGGAATAGATGAAGCAAAAGAGGAGCTTGTTGAAATTGTTGAGTTTTTAAAAGATCCTAGAAAATTTCAAAAACTTGGTGGTAGAATTCCAAAAGGCGCCCTACTAATTGGCCCTCCAGGAACGGGAAAGACATTGCTTGCCAGAGCTGTAGCGGGAGAGGCCGGTGTACCTTTCTTTACAATCTCGGGTTCTGATTTTGTTGAAATGTTTGTTGGTGTTGGAGCATCTCGAGTTAGGGATATGTTCGAGCAGGGAAGAAGAAATGCGCCATGTATAATTTTCATTGATGAAATCGATGCTGTTGGTAGAAGCCGTGGAGCAGGCCTTGGTGGCGGTAATGATGAGAGAGAACAGACACTGAATCAGATTTTAGTTGAGATGGACGGATTTGATACTCAGGAAGGTATTATTTTGGTTGCCGCGACTAACAGACCAGATGTACTTGATCCGGCTCTATTAAGACCAGGTCGTTTTGACAGGCAGGTTGTTGTTCCTAATCCAGATATCTTAGGCAGAGAAGCTATTCTAAAAGTTCATATTAAAAAAATCTCTGTCGCGCCTGATGTTGATATCAGAACAATAGCAAGGGGAACACCCGGTTTTTCTGGTGCAGATCTAGCTAACATTGTAAATGAAGCAGCATTGTTGGCAGCAAGAAAAAATAAGAAAATTGTTACTATGGTAGATTTTGAGGAAGCAAAAGATAAAGTAATGATGGGGTCAGAAAGAAGATCTCTTGTTATGAGTCAAGAAGAAAAAGAACTTACCGCTTACCACGAAGGAGGTCACGCTGTTGTTGCATTAAACCAATCCGCTTCAGATCCAATACATAAAGCTACAATAATACCAAGAGGCAGAGCGCTTGGAATGGTAATGAGGTTACCCGAAAGAGACCAATTATCTTTACCTAGAGAAAAAATGTTAGCTGATATCACAGTTGCTATGGGCGGTAGAGTTGCTGAAGAAATAATATTTGGTGACAAAAAAGTTACTTCTGGTGCTTCATCAGATATCGAAATGGCAACTAAGATGGCTAGAAATATGGTGACTAAATTTGGAATGAGTGAAAAATTAGGACCATTACAATATGGTGAAAATGAGGAAGAGGTATTTTTAGGAAGATCAGTACAAAGACATCAAAATGTTTCTGAAGAAACAGCAAAACTTATAGACTCAGAGATCAGGCAAATTGTTGATAGTTGTTATGATTTAGCAAAGAAAATCTTAAATGAAAAAATAGACGATTTGCATGCTCTTGCGAAAGGCTTAATTGAATATGAAACTTTAAATGGAGATGAAATAACTACATTGTTAAAAGAAGGTAAGATAGACCGATCCAATCCTGAAGAAGAGATTAATAATGCTGGACCATCTGTTCCTAAAAGTGGTAAGTCAGCTCCCGTTGGTCCTAGTTTCAAGCCAAAACCTCAAACAAGTTAACTAATTTCAGTGTCCCTTGTGCGTAATTCGAATAGATATTACGTACGACCAATATTTAGTAAAATAAAAACAAAAGACTCACTTTTTCTTGGGTCATCCAGATTATTCTTTAATGAAATTGAATTGATAACAAGAGGCAAAACCAAGACAAGATCAAAGTTTCTGAAAATTAATGATATAAAATATTTGGAACCTGATATTCAGAGAAATATAAATAAAAAAATTTCAAATATTACAAAGAAAAGAAAAAAATTAGGAAAGTTTAACTTTGAGCGATCACTTGTGATGGGTATTCTTAATGTAACACCTGATAGCTTTTTTGACGGCGGAAAATATTTATTACGCGATAATGCAATTGAGCAGTTTAAAAAACTAATTAAAGAAGGCGCAGATATCATTGATATTGGTGGAGAGTCAACAAGGCCTGGATCAAAAGAGATTAGAGTTAATGAGGAAATTAGGCGAATTATTCCAATAATTTCTCAAATCAGAAAAAAATATAAGAAAGAATTTATCTCGGTAGATACAAGAAAATCTCAAGTTATGAAAGAAGCATGTAAGTTTGATATAAATCTAATAAATGATGTCTCAGGACTTAGATTTGATAAAAATTCAAAAAAATTTTTAAACTCGAATAAAATTCCTTTTGTTTTAATGCATTCAATTTCAACTCCTGAAAAGATGCAAAAAACTATAAAGTACAAAGATGTACTTCTTGATATTTATGATTTTTTTGAAAAGCAAATCAGTTTATGTGAGAAAAATGGCATATCAAAGAGCCGAATTATAATAGACCCTGGAATTGGTTTTGGTAAAACTTTGCAACAAAATTTGAAACTAATTTCAAACATCGCATTGTTTCATTCCTTAGGCCTTCCTGTGCTATTGGGAAGCTCTCGAAAAAGTTTTATTGGCAAGATTGAAAAAAATGAATTATACGAGGATCGATTAGGTGGTTCAATAGCAACAGTTTTGTATGGATTAGCTGAAGGAGTTCAAATATTTAGGGTGCACGATGTTTATGCAACAAAACAATCAATTAAGGTTTATTCTAAAATAAAATGAAAAAGTTTTTTGGAACAGATGGAGTAAGAGCAAGTTCAAATAGTCAAAAACTTAATGGCCTAACGCTTATGAAACTTGGAATGGCACTAGGTAAACACTTTACTGTTGGAGAACATCGTCACAAGGTTGTTATTGGTAAAGATACAAGACTGTCAGGATATATGATTGAACAGGCATTAACCTCTGGATTATTATCTATGGGAATGGATGTCTTTCTTTTTGGGCCCATACCTACACCCGCAGTTGCAATGTTGACAAAATCTATGCGAGCAGACTTAGGGATAATGATAACTGCTTCACACAATCAATATCAAGATAATGGTATCAAAATATTTGATAAAAATGGAAATAAATTATCAGACGAAACTGAAAATGAAATAGAGTCTCTTATGGAGTCTGAATTAGAAAATTCATTAGCGGGTCCAGAAAAAATTGGCAGAGCAAAAAGACTCGAAGATGCAAATGGTAGATATATAGAATTCCTAAAAGGTACTTTTCCTAAATCACAACGACTTGATGGTCTTAAAATTGTAATAGATTGTGCAAATGGGGCCTCTTATATTTCTGCACCTTTAATTTTATGGGAGCTTGGTGCAGAAGTTATTCAAATAGCTACTCAACCAAATGGAACTAATATAAATTTCGAATGTGGGTCTACTAATACCAATAAACTTGCTAAAAAAGTATTAGAGGAGAAGGCTGATATTGGTATTGCCTTAGATGGCGATGGTGATCGATTGGCTGTTATTGATGAAAAAGGACATTTAGTCAATGGCGACCAGATACTGGCATTACTAGCTATTGAAATGTCAAAAGATAAAAAATTAAAAAATAATAATGTAGTTGGTACTTCAATGGCAAACATGGGCTTAGAAACTTTATTAAAGAAACATAACATTGGGTTAATCAGGGCAAAAGTTGGTGATCGATATGTAAAGGAAAAAATGATTTCAGAAGATTTAAATTTAGGCGGTGAACAATCTGGACACATAATTTTACGTGATTTTACTTCATCAGGAGATGGAATAGTAGTTGCTCTTCAAGTTCTATCTATCTTAAGTAGAAAAAAAGGAAAAGCCAGTGACTGCCTTCATTTATTCAGTCCTCTACCACAAAACCTGATTAATTTTCCCGTAAAAGAAAGAAATATTTTAGATCACGAGGATACGAAATTATTTATCAAATCTTGTGAAGAAAAAGTTTCAGAAGACGGAAGAATCGTAGTTAGAATGTCTGGTACTGAACCTCTTTTAAGAGTTATGATTGAAAGTGGAAATCAGCATACAATTGATGAATTAACTGAAAGCGTAACAAAATATTTTTCATAAAATAAAGGCATTAAATGACAGGTGTTGTAATAGTTGGATCCCAATGGGGAGACGAAGGGAAGGGAAAGATTGTCGATTGGTTATCAAGCCAGGCCGATATTGTAATAAGATTTCAAGGAGGTCATAATGCTGGTCATACTCTCGTAATAAATAATGAAACATTCAAATTAAATATTCTACCATCCGGAATTTTAAGAAAAGGCAAAATTTCGATAATTGGAAATGGCGTGGTTTTGGATCTAGCTGCCTTTCAAAAAGAAGTAGCTGGGTTAAAAGAAAGAGGAGTAGATATAACTCCTTCAAATTTATACATATCGGACAGAGCAACAATAATTTTACCCCTTCATCAATCACTCGATGAATTAAGAGAAAATAACAACTTAATAAAAATTGGTACAACAAAACGGGGAATAGGACCTGCTTACGAAGATAAAGTTGGAAGAAGAGCAATAAGATTATGTGATTTATTTGATAAGGAAAAATTAAACAAGAAAATAGAAATTTTACTCAATCATCATAATGCGATAATGAGAGGTTTTGGATTGGATGAATACAATTTAGAAGAAGTAGTCAGTGAAATATATGAATTAGGGGAATATGCCAAACCTTTTGCAAAAACAATAAATGACATAACTAACGTAATAAACAGCGGCAAAGAAAAAATTTTATTTGAGGGAGCTCAAGGATTTCTTTTAGATATTGACCATGGAACCTATCCTTTTGTAACATCATCAAATGTTCACGCTAGTTATGCATCTATTGGCAGTGGATTGAATCCAAAAGTTATTAATCATATCCTTGCAATTACAAAAGCATATACGACGAGAGTTGGGAATGGTCCTTTTCCTACAGAACAAGACAATGAAATAGGCAATAAACTTGGAGAAATTGGCCATGAATTTGGAACAGTGACAAATAGAAAGAGAAGATGTGGTTGGTTTGACTCAGTTTTAGTTCGTCAAGCTTTAATTCAATCAGGAGCAACAGGTATTGCTCTTACTAAAATCGATGTATTAGATCACTTTGATGAAATTAAAATGTGTGTAGGATATAATTTAAATGGAAAAGAAATAGATTACTACCCAAGCTCTGAACAAGATCAAGAGACTATAGAGCCAATCTATGAGACCTTTCAAGGATGGATGAGTACAACAACTGGCATAAACAGCTTCGATGAATTGCCAGAAAACGCAAAAAAGTATGTCAATCGTATTAGTGAGCTCACAAAGACTAAGATAGATTTAATCTCCACTAGCGCTAGACGTGAGGACACAATACTAATAAACAACTTATTTAATTAAGCCTGAATTAATTTAGTATCTCTTGCGAGACTTAACATTTCTGTTTGAAGCTTCTGAAATGCTCTTTCTTCTATCTGTCGAATTCGTTCTCTACTGATGTTATACTCATTGCTTAGTTCTTCTAGAGTTTTAGGATTTTCAGATAATTTCCTATCTTGTATAATATGTTTTTCCCTATCGTTTAATACATTAATTGCTTTATTGAGAAGGACTTTTCTTTTTGAAACTTCTTCTTTCTCAGCTATTTTAACTTCGTGATCTGCATCTTCGTCAACTAGCCATTCTTGCCATTCTTCTTCACCGTCTGCACTAACTACTGCATTAAGAGAATAATCATTCCCAGATATTCTTCCTTCCATCTCCGAAACTTCTTTTTCAGTAACATTTAGTTGATTTGCAATTTCTGTAACTTGATGAGGTTTAAGTGATCCCTCACTATAGTCACTTAGTCTATTTTTAAGTTTCTTAAGATTAAAAAATAGTTTTTTTTGAGCTGCGGTGGTGCCAATCTTTACTAAACTCCATGATTTAAGTACATACTCCTGAATAGCAGCTCTAATCCACCACATAGCATAAGTCGCTAATCTGAAACCTTTATCTGGGTCATACTTTTTAACTGCTTGCATCAGACCTATGTTTCCCTCAGATATAAGTTCTGTAACAGGAAGTCCGTAACCTCGATAACCCATCGCTATTCGGGCAACGAGTCTGAGATGGCTTGTAACAAGTGCGTGAGCTGCACTCGTATCCCCTTCATCTCTCCACTTCTTAGCAAGATTGATTTCTTGCTTTTCTGTAAGCATGGGAAACTTCTTGATCTGCTGAAGATAATGACCAAGACTACCCTCATTGGACAATGCTGGTAAATTATAGTTTTTGCTCATATTCAAAATATGGTTACTTTTTTTTATAAATCAATGTCAGCTTTTAATTGAATTTACCAATTTGCTCAAGTAATCCGGCATAATAGATTGAAAATGAAGCATTTTTTCTTTTTTAGGATGAAGAAAACCAAGAGATTGCGCATGCAGAGCCTGTCCGGGCAACATTTTAATCGATCGAACTGTGCTTTCTGAAAGTGATTTTAGTTTACGTTGAGGCGATCGGCCATAAGTACGATCTCCTATGAGTGGATTTCCCTTTTCTGTTAGATGAACTCTTATTTGATGAGTTCTTCCGGTTTCTAAGCGACATTCTAATACTGTGGCAACAATTTGATTTTTTTTATTCTTTAAATTTTCTAGTGTCTTGTAATGAGTGATAGCAACCTTACCTCTACTCACGGAACTCATCATTTTTGTTCTATTCCTATTACTCCTAGATAAGAGTGACTTAATTTTTCCATTTGCTGGTGAAATTTTGTTCCAGCATACAGCAATATAAACTCTTTCGATAGAATGAGAAGCAAATTGGTCAGATAATTGTTTATGAGTGAAATCATTTTTAGCTATTACAACCAGTCCGCTCGTATCTTTATCAATTCGATGAACTATTCCTGGCCTTTGAGCATCACCGACAAATTTAAATTCATCTCCACAATGATTGATCAAAGCATTAACAATTGTACCTGTCTTATTTCCAGCACCAGGGTGCATTACAATGCCTGCAGGTTTATTGATAACAATTAAATCTTTATCTTCATAAACAATATTTAATTTTATGTTTTCACCAATTATTGGTGTCTCATTTGCTAATTGTATATTCACTGAAATATGATCGCCTAATGAGATCTTATAATCAGGATCTACAATATTATTATTTACTTTAATATTGGAGGACTTTATTAATTGAATTATTTTAGATCTACTAAATTCTCTCAAATTTAAAGCAATATATTTGTCTATGCGTTGACCTACTTGCTTCTTATGGTTGACTTTGTATTGATAGAACATTATGAGATAACGATGTACCAAAAAATTATGTTATTTATAGTTATATTTCTCGGAATTGTAATTTTAATTGGTACCACGATTGTTATTACTACTATTATTGAGCGATCATACAAGATTGATTTTTTTACTTCCACTGATAATTCTGAGAAGGATATAAATATTGAAAAAAAATGTGATCTTGTGGGTGAAAACACTAAAGTTATTTCTCTAAGTGAGCACAAATTAGCTATTATTTGTGAGGGTCGTATTGAGGTAGTGAATTTATCAAATAATCAAGTAGAAAAAGTAGTTAGCTATTAACTTGCTCTATAAAAACCGGTCTCTACATTAGGTAAAGTTTCTTTTTTAAGGATGAGGTCAGATGCCTTTTCAGCAATCATTACAGTTGTTGCATTGAGATTTCCTGTAATGATATTTGGCATTATTGAAGCATCTACAACTCTTAAATTTTCAATCCCATAAACTTTCAGCTCTTCATCAACAACAGATAACTCATCTTTTCCCATTTTACATGTACAAGAAGGATGATAAGCAGTATCACCTTTATTTTTAATGAATTCATTTAAATCACTTTCAGAGCTTGAATTTATTCCAGGATTAATTTCTTTTCCTCGATATTTATCAAAAGCTTTTTGATGAAATATTTCCCTTGCAATTTTAATACCATCTCTCATTTCTTTTAAATCATGCTCTGTCTGCATATAGTTAAACTGAATAGCGGGTGAAGCTGAGGGATTGTTTGACTTTAATTTGACATGTCCTCTACTTGTTGGCCTCATTGGTCCTACATGTGCTTGAAAAGAATGAGAGCTTGGAGATTGTCTTCCATGATCCAATACAAGCGATGGAAAGAAGTGGTACTGAATATTAGGGTAGTCAACCATATCATTGCTTCTCACAAAGCCGCCAGTTTCTAAGTTTGAATATGCTGCCACCCCAGATTTAAAAAGAAACCACTCTATTCCTATGAACGCCATTCTTATTGGATTATATGATGTGTAAAGTGTAACAGGCTTTGTACATTCATATTGTAAATAAGTTTCTAAATGATCCTGTAAATTTTCGCCTACACCTCTCAGGTCATGATGAACAGATATATCTAATTTTTTTAGTTTTTCAGCATTTCCTATACCTGAAAGCATTAGAAGTTGAGGTGAATTTATTGCTCCCGCTGATAATATCACTTCATTTTCAGCATGTATTTTTTTTCTCTCTCTTCCTGTAGTACATTCAACCCCAACGGCTTTATTATTTTCAATGATAACTTTGTTTACTATTGTGTTTGTAATGACGGTAAGATTTCTTCTGTTAATAACTGGATGCAAGTAAGTTACACTTGTACTTTGTCTTCTGCCTCCGTAAATAGTAGTGTCCATTAGACCAAATCCCTCTTGCTTATATCCATTCATGTCATTATTTATCTCATAGCCGGCTTGTTCTGCCGCTTCTAGGTAGACTTTACTCAATTCATTGCCTTCCGAAGATCGAGATAGTTTTAAAGGACCACTTTTATTCCTATAAGTTTCATCTAATCCTTCAATTGACTCTGATTTTTTAAAATACGGAAGAACATTATTATAATTCCATGACTTAAGATCTTTTTGAGCCCAGTTTTCAAAATCCATTGGATTTCCTCTTACATGAACCATACCGTTGTGTGATGAACTTCCTCCCAACATCTTTCCTCTTGGGCAAAACATTTTTCTATTGTTCATGAACGGTTCAGGCTCAGTTTCGTATAAATAATTATATTTTGGGTCATGCATTGTGTATAATAAAGCTGCTGGCATTGAGGTTTTCCATGTTTTATCCGATGGACCTGACTCTATTAACAATACATTTATCTCTGGATCAGCTGAAAGTCTATTTGCCAGAACACAACCCGCACTTCCGGCACCAATAATAATATAATTATAAGAATTAAATTGCATAACTAATTTTACCAAAGTTTGTAATTATAGTACAACATAAGCCTATGTTAAAAAATTTAAACCCCAATTATGCAATTGTACTTTCAACATTATTGTGGGGTACGTGGTGGTATCCATTAAGGCTACTTAATGAATATGCGTATAATAATGCAATTCCGCTCACTTTAAGTTTCACTATTGCTGGGTTATTTTTATTATTTTTTTCATACAAAAATATATCAAAATTAACTAATCGAAATTTAATTCTTACAATAGTCGCAGCTTCAGCAGGAGCGGCTGCAATGTGTCTTTATAATGAAGGTTTAATTAGAGGTAATGTTGCAAGAGTCTTAATCTTTTTTTATTTAACAGCTGTATGGAGCACTTTAATTGAAATTATTTTTCTAAGAGCGGCCTTAAACATTTATAGGTTTTTTTCAATTTCTTCAGGTTTTATAGGTCTGTTTATTATAACTGGGTTGGATCAAGGAAATTTTATGCCTAGCACACTTGCAGATCTGTTTGGAATTCTCTCAGGATTTCTCTGGTCAATCTGTGCAACACTCATAAGAATAAATGAGGAACTTGATGTAAATTTCGGTACTTCAGTTTTTATTTTAATTGGGGGTCTTTTTGTTGTTATTGCAACATTCTTACCAGATGGGCAAATACTTTCAGGATTTAACTATGATATTTTAAAGAATACTATTTTGATAATTTTAATATTCGCATTTATCTGGTTATTGCCAGGTTACTGGCTTGTCACCTATGGTCAGGATCAAGTTGATCCAGGACGCGCGGGGATCCTATTAATGTTCGAAGTTGTTATTGGCGTTATATCTGCCTATCTGCTTGCAAATGAAATAATCTCGATTAGAGAGTTTATTGGTGCAATATTCGTAATGAGCGCACCATTAATCGAGATCTATTCAGTAAAAAAATAATTAAATCAGACATTTATCTAATTAATTATGTAACATAATTTAATTTTTTTTTATGTGGAAGCACTTACATATATATGTTTCAATATTTATAAATTTAATGAAATTGGGAGAATAATTAATGAAATTTATTAATAAAATACTTATCTCTGCAATATTTGCACTTGGCTTTGGGTCGTTTACGACTTCGGCTAATGCATGTGGCACAATCACGGTTGCAGAAATGAACTGGGCTTCAGCAGAAATGTTTGCTCATGTTGATAAAATGATACTTGAAAATGGTTACGGATGTGATGTCGAATTAGTTCCAGGAGATACTATGCCTACAGCTACATCTATGATGGAAAAAGGTGAGCCGGATGTAGCTCCTGAACTCTGGATTAATTCAGTTCGTATAGCTCTAGATAATGCAGTAGGTGAGGGTCGTTTGCATTATGCAGCTGAGGTACTGTCTGACACTGGTGAAGAAGGTTGGTGGATACCTCAGTATTTAGCTGACGCAAACCCGGATATACAAACTGTTTATGATGTTCTTGATCGACCTGATCTCTTTCCACACCCAGAGGGAGGTGATGGCGCTATATACACATGCCCTTCAGGTTGGAACTGTCAAATTAGCACGGGCAATTTGTTTAACGCATATGGAATGGAAGCAAAAGGCTTTAGACTTGTAGACCCAGGTTCAGGGGGCGCATTGGCTGGAGCAATAGCTGAGGCTTATAACAAAGAAGAAGGATGGCTCGGATATTACTGGGCACCGACAGCTGTATTAGGAAAATATCCAATGAAAAAACTCAGCTTTGGCGTAGAACACAGTAAAGAAGAGTGGGATAATTGTACTTCTCAGGATGGATGTGCGGACCCGCAACCTAATGCATGGGTTGTGTCTGAAGTTTATACTGTTGTGACTGACAATTTTAAAAATGAGTCAGCCACAGGAATGGAGTATATCTCAAAAAGAGCTCTTCCTAATTCCACTGTAAATGCATTACTTGCCTGGAAAGACGATAATCAAGCAACAGGTGAGGATACTGCACTATACTTTTTAGAAAATTTTACAGAGTGGCATAACTGGGTAGACAGTGATGCACGTTCAAAAGTAGAAGCAGCATTATAATAAAATATTGCGGGCTAATTTTTAGCCCGCATTATATTCAATGAATTTATCAGAATTATTTTTAATTTTTCCTGAAATGAGTAAGGAAAGTCTTCGGATGTTTAGAAAATCCGTAGACGGCGCTTATAGGAATTTTTCAAGAGAATATGGTGATACAATTGAAGCTGTATTTGATCCAGTGCTTTATTTTTTGGTATGGTTTGAAAAATTATTGCAAAATTCACCTTGGCCATTAATTATTCTGGCAATTCTTATATTAGTGTATCTTGGCAGCAGAAGTATTTATTTAACTATTGGATCTTTAATTGCACTGCTTTTAATCGGTTACTTCGGTATGTGGGAAGACACAATGTCAACTGTAAGTATCATTGGTGTATGTACATTTATGTCTATTGGCCTTGGAATACCAATAGGTATAGCCATGTCAAATTCTGATAGAGCTCGAGCTGCGATAACCCCTATACTTGATGTAATGCAAACAATGCCTTCATTTGTATATTTAATTCCAGTAGTAATGCTTCTTGGAATAGGAAAAATTCCTGGTTTATTAGCAGTAATTATTTATGCAATCCCACCCATTATAAGATTAACTGATTTAGGAATTAGAGAAGTTGACAAAGAAGTTCTTGAGGCAGCAGACGCATTCGGTGCAAATAAGGCACAAAAATTATTTAGAGTTCAATTGCCACTTGCTTTACCAACAATATTTGCAGGAATAAACCAAACGATTATGATGGCATTAGCGATGGTAGTCATAGCTTCAATGATTGGAGTTAAAGGGCTTGGCCAGCCAGTATTAAAGGCAATTACTAATCAGTACTTTACGATGGGATTACTCAATGGACTTGCAATTGTCGCTTTAGCAATAATTTTTGATAGAGTTTCCCAATCATTTGGAAAAAGATTGCAACAACACAGGTCAGGCTCCCGTGAATAAGACAAAGATCAAGATAACCAATCTCTATAAAATTTTTGGAAATAATTCAAAGAAATATATTTCGAGTGTGCGTGATGGCATGTCAAAAGATGAACTGCTTTCAAAATATAATCATGTATTAGGTTTGGATAACATCAATTTAAACGTTGAAGATCAATCTATACAAGTTGTGATGGGTTTATCGGGATCAGGAAAATCTACTTTGATAAGACACATTAATAGATTGATTGAGCCAACCGAGGGAACGGTCACAGTTGATGGAGAGGATATTACTAAACTTAATAAAATGGATCTTCTAGAGTTTAGAAGAAATAAAACAGGGATGGTTTTTCAACGCTTTGCACTATTTCCTCATCAAAATATATTAGACAATGTCCAGTTTGGATTGAGCATAAAAAATCTAGATAAGTCAGACTCTATAGAAAGAGCAATGTACTGGATCGAAAAAGTTGGTTTAACCGGTTTTGAAAATAAATTCCCAAATCAATTGTCAGGAGGAATGCAGCAAAGAGTAGGTTTAGCTAGGGCGTTAGCTACTGATCCAGATATATTGCTAATGGACGAAGCCTTTAGTGCGCTTGATCCATTAATAAGAACTGATATGCAGGACCAATTACTGGACTTACAAAAGAATTTAAATAAAACAATTATGTTCATAACTCATGACCTCGATGAGGCACTAAAATTAGGCGACCGAATAGCTATACTCAATGGCGGAAAACTTGTTCAAGATGGAAATGCAGAGGAAATTCTTTTAAAACCCGCTGATCAATATGTGGCCAATTTTGTTAAGGATGTTAATCGTATAAAGGTTTTAAAAATCAAGACAATTCTTGACCAAGGAGGTGAACGAGCAAATTCTAATCAAACTGTAAACGTAAATGATAGTATTGAAAATTGCTTGCCGGCAATACTTGAAAGTCAATCCGGTCTTAACGTAATTGATGAGAAAAACAATTTTGTTGGCTCAGTATCAAAAAACAAAATTATAGATATTTTGCAAAAATCTTAGGATTAATTCTACTAAATTTTTTTATTGCCTTAAATTTTTACCGGTTTGGTCATAACAAGCATTATCAACAATTGAGGCATTATAAAACTCTCCATTTATTTCAACTTGCAAAACTTCTTTGGATTTTAATAAATCATTGTTCAAGTATGCAAAAGCAATACTTTTTTGCACATAGTGGCCGAAGCCTCCAGATGTTACATATCCGATACATACTTCATTCTGCATAACAGCTTCATTGCTAGTCACATCTATGTTGTCAGTTTCAATTACCAAGGAAAATAATCTGTGATTGCTATCATCTTTAACTGCAGCGTCTTTACCAATAAAATCTTTATCCCAATTTATAAATGCAGAAAGGCCAGTTTCTTTTGGAGTATAGTCAGGTCTAAAATCTAGTGTCCATGCGCCCCAATTTTTTTCTAGTCTCATAGACATCAAAGCTCTTCCGCCAAAAGGTTTAATGTTGAATTCTTCTCCTGCATCCTCAATAGCCTCATACAGCTTGATTTGATAGTGTGGAGCTACATATATTTCATATCCCAATTCTCCAGTAAATGACAACCGGTTGACTAATGCAGGAACACCAGCAACAAACATTTGTCTAGAATCTCTAAATTTAAATGACTCATTAGAAACATCTTCTCTTACCAATAATTGCAGTAAATTTCTAGACTTTGGGCCAGAAATAGCAAGGCCGTGATAATCATCAGATCTGTTTTTATAAATGACCTCATATTGATCTAGATGTTGTTCAAACCATCGTCGATGCATTTCCTGAGCGGCACCAGATCCATAAACCATAAAATGATTTTCACTAATACACGAAACTGTAAGGTCCCCATATAATTTACCTTTTTTAGATAGCATTGGACTTAGTGCTATGCGTCCAACTTTAGGTATTCTACCTGCCAAAATATAATCCAAAAATTTTCTTGAGTCTTTTCCCTTAAATTCATGTTTAGAAAAATTAGCAATCTCTGTTACTCCAACGTTTTCTCTTACATTTTTTACTTCATTTGAAACATAGTTATGGGATCGAGAGCGCTTGATAGTTGGTTCTTCGTAAGCATCATCAGGATTATCAGCAAACCATAGAACATTTTCGAGTCCAAAGCTGTCACCCATAACTGCTCCCATGTTAACGAAGCGATCATATAAAGCTGTAGTTTTTTGTTTCCTTCCTTTTGGCAAAGTCTCATTTGGAAATGTCATAATAAATCTTCGTTCATAATTTTCAGATGATTTAATTGTTCCATAATGTGGAGATGCATAATCACCAAACCGAGCGACATCCATCGCCCAAACATCTATGGAAGGTTCACCATCAATAATCCATTCTGCAATACATTTGCCAACACCTCCTCCTTGACAGAACCCGGCCATAACACCGACTGCTACCCAATAATTTCTCATACCTGGAACTGGTCCAATGAGAGGATTTCCATCAGGACCAAATGTAAAAGGGCCGTTAACAATATTTTTAATTCCTGCTTTTTCCAAAGCTGGCATTCTCTCAAAACCAATGACTAATCGATCTTGAATATTTTCTAATTTTGGTTCCAACAGTTCATGTCCAAAATCTAATGGGGTTCCCTGAACTTTCCAAGGAGTAGACTTATGTTCATATGTGCCAAGCAACATGCCTTGTCCTTCTTGTCTAAAATAGATATTACCATCAAAATCAGTTCCAACTGGTAGCCTTGTTCCCTTAGGCATCGCTGCTATTTCTGGAATTGTATCAGTGATTAAATAATGATGCTCCATTGGCTGTACAGGCAAATTTAATCCAGCAAGTTTACTGACCTCTCTCGCCCAAAGTCCTGCAGCATTAATTACAATTTCTGTATGAATATTGCCCTTATCAGTAAACACATCCCAGGTTCCATCTTCTCTTTGCTTAGTGTCTTTAACCTCAGTATTTGTGTAATAGTTAGCGCCATGAACTTTTGCAGATTTTGCAAATGCATATGTGACACCTGATGGATCTACTTCTCCATCGATCGGATCCCACAAAGCTGAAATATATTTATTGGGATCGATAAGAGGATTTTTTTTTGCAACCTCCTCTAATGAGATAAACTCTTGATCAAGACCCATATATCTGGCTTTTGTTCTTTCTCTTTTAAGATAATCAGACCAAACTTCATTAGAGGCTAAATAAAACCCTCCACTTGGTTTAAAGCCAACTGAATGACCTGAAGTCTCTTCAATTTCCTTGTACAAGTTTATTGTATATGCCATCAGTCTGGATATGTTTGGATCTGAAGAAATGACATGAACGTTTCCTGCGGCATGCCATGAGGATCCTGCTGTTAATTCTTTTCGCTCAAGGAGAACGCAGTCCTTCACCCCAAACTTTGCTAAATGGAAAAGAATAGAGCAACCTACAACTCCCCCGCCAATAACAACAACTTTAGCATGAGTTTGCATTCTTAAGGTGTGAATTCTTTATTTACCTGCTTAAGAGTTTCGTCTGTTCCATGGTGAAAATGTTTTCTCATGTCCGGCATATATTTCATCGAAATTGGTTTTTTACCAACTGCAACTGACATTTCTCTCACGTGATGTGCTTCGGCGCCACAACAAATTCCAATAAAGTTGATATTTTTTTCCATACAGTCTGCAGCAAATTTAGCCATTTCAAAACGATTACAAAAAAGATTATCCAAGGCTACAGGAAATGCATTATTTCCAGGAATACAATCACATCCATCATCAGAAATATTTAAAAAACCAGGTTCCTTTTCTGTTGTTCGATAAGGCACTGGCAATCCAGCAACATGGCAAGATACTTTATCTCTTACTTTTTCTAGAAGTTTCATAGTCATATCTGGCCCTCTATAACAGTTTAAACCAACGACATTTGCACCCAAGTCTTCCATCATTTTACATGCATCTTCAGGTGTATGTCCTTCTCTTGTCTTATCTCCCCTGGGTATCGCAAAATTTGTAACTGCAATCATGCCTTCATCTTTGATTGCTTTTAGAGCAATTTTCATTTCCTCAGTCCAATTAATTGTCTCAGCGACAATAAAATCAACTCCCGCTTCCTTTGCCCACGCCACTTGTTCCTCATACATTTTCTGACATTGAATAAGAGATTGTTTATCATTTGGATCATAAATATTTGTATTTGCTACATCTCCACAAACCATAAGATCTAAATCTTTATATTCATTAGCTGCATCTTTTGCAATTTGAAGAGCATTTTTCTGTAAAGACTCTAATAAATGTTCTTTCCCAATTATTCTTAATTTTTCTCTATGGCCATAATAAGTGAAAGCTTGGACAACATCAGATCCTGCTCTTATAAATTCTCTATGTAATTGAGTAACAACTTCTGGGTGCTCTAAAACAACTTCAGGAACAAATCCTCCTGCGGATAAGTAACCTCTTCGTTCCATGGCGAATAAATAACCTTCAGCACAAATGATTGGCCCCTCATTTAATCTCGTTATCAGATCTTTTTTCATGAATGCACTCCTAATTTATTCAAACAATAAATAAAAAATTATACCTAATTTAATATTCTGTCGAATTAAAAAAATGACAAGGCTATTCTTTTTTGGAATGAATAAGCATTTCTAATTTGAAAACAAACGCTCATCAAGCGGATAAGTAGAAATCGTTTCGTAACCATTATTTGTTACGACACCCTGATCCTCAAGCTTGACCATGTGGTCCCCATTAACTTCACCCACCAAAGCCTCGACACAAAGAGTCAGTCCTGGTTCCAGAACAGCGTCAAAGGCATTTTTAACCAAACGGTCTGGGTAGGCGATCAATGGCCATTCGTCACACATCCCGACACCATGCATAGGTGATGAATACTTGAGCGCCTGATACTTGTCCTGCAACACGTGCAAAGAATGAGTTAAGTCTTCCATGTGAAGGCCGGGCTTGAGAAGCCTTGTGTTATAGCGAATGTGTTCTACTGCCTCTGCATAACTCTCGCGCATATTAGCTGGCGCTA
This sequence comes from uncultured Pelagibacteraceae bacterium, assembly GCA_902577765.1. Classification (GTDB taxonomy): domain Bacteria; phylum Pseudomonadota; class Alphaproteobacteria; order Pelagibacterales; family AG-422-B15; genus CACNXQ01. Next base: position 62,629 of record CACHAK010000008.1, read on the forward strand.
AACTATCTCCAATCCACCAGGTACGACTGAGATCTGCACAAATCCCATAGGGGCCGATCAAATCAGTATCAAAAGCAAGAATTTCGTTCTCAGATATGATCCTTGGCCCACATTCTTGAAACCATGGGTTGGTGCGTGGCCCTGAAGTAAGCAGTCTTGTCTCAATCCACTCGCCACCTCTTTTAATATTTTCTGCATGGAGTACCGCCCAAACATCATCCTCTGTCACACCACCTTTTGGAATTTCTGCGCGTGCAAACTCCTCCATAACTGCCATCGAGCGTTCACAAGAATAAATAGAACAGCGCATTGCTCGTAATTCGTGCTCGGTTTTGATAGCTCGTGCACGTTCTGTCACTTCCTCACCGTCACAGTACTCAAGCCCTGCTCGACGGACCGCATCTAAACCTGCAGGCTGAATTTTGTCTATACCGACTTGTGTACAACCTGGAGCGTGAGTGGCAATTAAGTCTAGTACCTCAGCTGCGAAAGCGTCAGCTGCTGGCCCAATCCGGTCACCACGGGCGAAGTAAAACATGTCCGCACCTGAGCGGCTCTCCCGAACAAGTGGATTGTATTGGGCGAGGAATGGTGCGTTTTTATAATCCCAGAGTACCATATACCCATCAGCACAAAGCAAGCACGCCCGGAACGGATTGTGGGTGTTCCACAACTGCATATTTGTCGTGTCAGTTGCATAACGAATATTAAGGGGATCAAACATCAATAAGCCCCCATAACCCCTGGCTACAATTGCATCAGTCAAGCGTTTGTGTCTGGCTTTGCGCATCTCAGTCAGATCTGGCAATATAAGCCCTGCATCTTGCCATTCAGCATAGGCTAATGCAGTTGGGCCAATTTCGACACGATCGCCATCATTGATTGTTCCATCGCCCAGATGCACCCCCTGGCTTGGGTCTATCTTATGATTATCGCTGTAGTAATTATTTATATTTGGTAATATTTTACGATTTATCTTCATTTTATTAATTAAGGATTAATTCTATTCAAATAATTTAATCTACCTACGATCTCATCCCTATCAATATAATATCCTTGGAGGTGTCTATTACCTGAATTGGCATCGTATTCTTTTCTGCCATGCAAGACTCTTCTGTTATTAAAGCTAAAAATATCTCCAGCTTCTAATCTGAAATTGATTTCAAACCTAGGGTCATGTAGCAATGAAAGAAGTTTACGATATGCTTCATAGAAGCTATCCATAACTTCAGGACTGCAATCCATTATTCCCATATAAGCAACGCTGAACCGTATATCATTAAAATCATTGTTGTGATCTAGAGTAAATATGGGTTTATGCGTTACTCTAATTGTGTTTGCGGTGTAATCTCTATTTACAAATTTTACAGGTGTATCAAGAAGAATCTTGAAATATTCAGTAAAATTTTCTTTCATATAGCTTGCAACTTTAAATCCATCTAACGCAACTGATTCACCACCGGTTGCATCGTTTATTAAACAATGAAGGAACTGGTAGCCAGGAGCAATTTCATAATATGGTAAGTCGATGTGATTTCTTAGAGCTGCAGCTGTATATGCTGAATTATTTGGATTAGGAATGTCGATTACTTCAAATGGTGTTTTAAAAAAAGTTTCTCTATGATGACTTATATTAGATAGAATATCAAAACCTGACTCTTTTTCAGTGGGTGCATTTTTTACAATTGAAATGCCCTTATAGTGAAGTTGTTCTAACCATTTTTTTATTCCTTCATCTCCACTAATAATTTCTTGATAATCTATTTGAATATCTTCAAAATTTGATTGCATACTATTATCCCACAAAAAATAAGGTGAACTATATTTTTTCTTACTTTTCATCGTGTAACAGTTATGTCGAAGCCATTCGACGTCATAGTGACTTATATGGCCTCCTTCACTCCACTGAATCTCCAACTGCCCTTTATCATTTATTGTAAACGCTTTTGGGTAAATATTTTCTGAAACATTTAGCAAGTTAAAGGTTCTCTCCCTTGCAGTAGGGTGAACTTCTGATGGACAATTATCCCTTAACCATAAAAAATTAAATTTACTCTGCTCACCATCACTCCAATCAATTAGAATTGATTTACCATTCTTTTTTAATGATGATATTGATGGATTCTCATTCATATCTTATTTAAATGTATTATATTTTCTGTCCCAATTCGGAAACTTACCTTTTTGATTCTTATTTAAAGTTTTCATAATTTCAATCAAAAACAAATCTCTTTGTTTTTCTAATTCTTTAATATTGAATTTTCCTGCTTGTTTTTTTGTTCCTGAAACCATTGCTTTTTTAAGTTTGTTGGTTAATTCAGGTGCTTTCAATTTTGTCCAAGGGAGTTTTAGTGCAGGACCAAATTGTTCCAGCATGTGTTTCATGCCAGTTTCTCCACCAGCTAAATGGAACGTTAAACAAACCCCCATAACAGCCCATCTCAATCCAGGACCATAAACAATTGCATCATCAACTTCATCCGTTGATGCTACCCCGTCATTTATAATATGCAAGGCTTCACGCCATAACGCTTCTTGTAGTCTGTCTGAAATATATCCTTCTATTTCTTTTTGAACAATAAGTGGTCGCATTCCAATATGTTCATATAATTTTTTTAATTTTTTAACACTTATATGACTAGTTTTCTTGCCAGCTACAATCTCTACTAGAGGTAATAAGTATACAGGATTAAATGGATGTCCTATTAAAACTCTCTCAGGAAACTTACAAGCTGATTGAATTTTCGATGGCAATAAGCCTGACGAACTAGATGCAATTATAACTCTCTTATCAACTAGATTATCAATTTGTTTTAGAATATTTTTTTTAATCTTTTCGTTTTCTGGTGCATTCTCTTGAACAAAAGTTGTGTCCTTCAATGCACCAGGTAATTTTGAATAGACCTTAAGATTTCTTAATGAGGCATTTCTATTCAAACCAATTTTCTTTAGGCTTTTAAAAGCAGTTCGAACATTTATTTTTAGCTGCTCACGTGAAACACTATTAGGGTCATACGCTTTTACAGTATAACCTTTAGCTAGAAATCTTGCAGCCCAGCCTGCACCAATTACTCCAGTACCTACAATAGTGATGACTTTATTTTCTTTCAAACTTTAAGCCCAAGTCTTTTTCTAGCTTCATCTGGCCCCATAACATTTGCACCAAGATTATTAATTATTGTCGTCGCTTTTTCAACAAGTTGACCGTTTGAGGCGTATACACCTTTTTCAAGATATAAGTTGTCTTCAAGACCAACTCTAACATTGCCGCCCAAGAGAACCGCTTGAGCAACCATTGGCATTTGATGAACCCCAATTCCAAAAGCTGCCCAGTTACTGCCCGATGGTAGCATGTCTACCATGTTTTTCATTGAACCGGTATTAGCTGGCGCCCCATAGGGAATGCCAAGACAAATTTGAAATAGAGGAGGGCTGTCAAGCAACCCCTCATCGTACATTTGATTTGCAAACCACATATGCCCTGTATCAAAAACTTCTAATTCAGGTTTTACGCCTAATTCTTGTATTCTTTTTGCACCAATTCTTAATTGTTCAGGAGTACTAACATAAATCATGTTGCCATCACCAAAATTAAGAGTTCCACAATCAAGGGAACATATATCTGGTAATATTTCTTCAACGTGACTTAGTCTTTCAATTGCATTAACAAAATCAGTATTAGGTCCGAACTTTAATAGATCATCCTCAGGTCCAATTTCTATATCACCGCCCATACCGCTAGTAAGATTTATTATGACATTTGTGCCACTATCTTTTATGCGGCTCACAACCTCTTTATAAAGCTCATCGTCTCTTGACCCCTTTCCTGTATTTAAATCTCTGACATGGATATGCGCTATGGCAGCTCCAGCTGACGCTGCTTCAATTGCTGCATTAGCAATTTGCTCTGGCGTCACCGGTATGTTTGGATGTTTGTTGACCGTATCTCCTGATCCAGTAACTGCACATGAAATAATGACGTCTCTGTTCATATTTCCTTTACTAGTGAAAAAAAATTAATTTACAATTACCATACTATAGTATGTAATCATCATCTGAAATGCAAAATCTACAAAAATTTTATATTGATGGTCAATGGATAGCGCCACAATCTAGTAAAAAAATGCCAGTTGTAAATCCAGCCACAGAGGAAGTTATCGGTGAAGTCATATTAGGTAATGAAGAAGATGTAAATATCGCAGTAAAGGCTGCCAAAAATGCATTTATGAGTTTTTCAAAAACTTCTAAAGAAGAGAGAATGAATATTTTGAAAAATATACGAAAAATTTCAGAAGAAAGATTTGATGAATTAGCTGATGCTATGACAATGGAGATGGGTGCACCAAGAAAAATGTCACGTGAAGCCCAAGCTGATGCAGCTATAGGTCATTTGGATGGTTTTATTAGTGCATTAGAAAAACATGAAGAAAAAATTGAGTTATCCAATACAGATATTTTATTAAAAGAGCCAATTGGAGTATGTGGTTTAATCACTCCATGGAATTGGCCAATAAACCAAATCACATTAAAAGTTTTGCCAGTCATTGCAACCGGCTGTACTTGTATTTTAAAACCATCAGAACATACGCCATTATCAGCAATGGTTTATGCCGAAATACTTGATAAAGCTGGTGTCCCTGCAGGTGTATTCAATTTAGTTCATGGTGATGGCGAGGGTGTGGGCATAGCCATGTCAAGACATCCAGATATTGAGATGATGTCGTTTACCGGCTCTAAAAGAGGCGGAAAGTCGGTTACAATAGAGTCTGCTGAAACTGTCAAAAAAGTTACACTTGAGCTTGGAGGCAAGTCACCAAATTTAGTTTTTGCAGATTGTGATCTTGAGGAAAAAGTAACCGCATCTGTAAATGAATGTATGTTTAACACTGGCCAATCATGTGACGCTCCTACCAGATTACTGGTTGAAAAAAAATGCTACGATCAAGTCGTTACAATAGCAAAAAAGGCGGCTGAAGAAATAAAAGTTGGAGACCCACAAGAGGATGGAGATCATCTAGGACCTTTATTTGATAAAATCCAATTTGATAGAGTTCAAAACATGATTCAGGTAGGAATAGATGAAGGTGCCGAACTGCTTGTTGGTGGATTGGGTAAACCTGAGGGGTTAGAAAAAGGTTGGTTTACTAAACCAACTATATTCATAAATGTTAATAACAGCATGCGAGTAGCTCAAGAAGAGATTTTTGGCCCCGTACTTGTAATAATTCCATTTGAAGATGAAAAAGAAGCTATTGAAATAGCTAATGACACACCTTACGGACTTGCTGCATATTTACAAACAGGCGACACTGAAAGGGCAGAAAGAGTTTCAAGACAACTTAGAGCTGGCGGTGTACATGTAAACGGAGGCGGTTATAACTACGGCTCTCCTTTTGGCGGTTATAAAGAGTCTGGAAACGGCCGCGAAGGCGGTGATATGGGGCTTGAAGATTATCTTGAAACAAAAGCATTACATATTGCTTAAAATTTAATTCAAAGCAGTAAAATTTATGGACAAATTACTGTGGCAAGCCTCCGAAAAAACACGAAAACAATCGAACTTAATTAAATACCATCGTTATCTTAAAAAAAGCTACTCAATAAATTTTGATTATGAATATGACTCTTTATTCAACTGGAGTATAGCAAAGCCTAATTTATTTTGGACGAGTCTTTTGAGTTATTTAGATATAAACTATAGTGGCAACGAAAAACCTGCTATTAGTGAAAGTGAAAATATTTATGACAAGAAATTTTTTCCAAACTTAAAGCTTAGCTATAGTGAAAATATCATTAATAATTTAAATTCTATTCCTATACTCTATGTAAATGAAATTGGATTTAAAAAATATTACAGCAAAGAAGAAGTTGTTCATAAAGTAAATTTAGTCGCTAAATATTTGAGATCTATTGGTGTTAAAAAGGGTGATAGAGTTGTAGGTATTGTAACTAATAATGCGGAAACATTGATTTCATTTCTTGCAGTAAATTCAATTGGTGCGGTATGGTCTTCTTGTTCACCAGATTTTGGTGAACAGGCTATATTAGATAGGTTTAGTCAAATAGAGCCCAAAATTTTATTTTATTCCAGCAACTACATGTATGGAGGAAAGAAATTTGAAATTTTAGAAAAAATAAAAAATGTTGAGAGTAAGCTTAATACATTGGAAGTGTCCATATGCATTGATTATTCTCAAAAAGATAAAAGTTTTATCGATGAAAAATTAAATTTTTTTGAAGAAAACAATAGAGAATTGAATGAGCTCTCTTTTGAAAGATGTCAGTTTAATGACCCAATGTATATATTGTATTCCAGCGGTACAACTGGAAAACCAAAATGTATTGTACATAATACTGGAGGTCCATTAATCCAACATTTAAAAGAACAGCAACTTCACTGTGAAATTTGTGAAGACGATAAGCTTTTCTATTTTACTACTTGTGGATGGATGATGTGGAATTGGCTTATTTCAGGTCTTGCTTCTAAGGCAACAGTTGTTCTTTATGAGGGGTCTCCTTTTTTTCCGCAACAGGACTCACTTTTTAAGGTGGCGGAAGAAGAGGAAATTACTTGTTTTGGCACAAGCGCAAAGTTTATCGATGCGCTAAGAAATAGCCAAATTCAAATTTCAAATAAATATAAACTATTAAAATTAAAAACAATTTTAAGTACTGGATCACCACTAGTTAGTGAGAGTTTTAATTATGTTTATAGCAATATTAAGCAAGACGTACATTTAGCCTCTATTAGTGGTGGTACTGATATTGTTTCATGTTTTGTTGGAGGAGATCCAACCGGCGCAGTATTTTCAGGAGAAATTCAATGTGAATGTTTAGGAGTTGATGTAGATATTTTTAATGAAGATGGGATTAGTACTCAGCAGAAAGGAGAATTAGTCTGTAAATCAGCAATTCCTTCAATGCCAATTGGGTTCTGGAATGATGTTAATAAAGAAAAATATAAAAAATCATATTTTTCAAAGTATCCCAATATTTGGACACAAGGTGACTATGCAATCAAAACAGAAAATAAAGGTTTCATAATTTTTGGGCGCTCTGACTCAACTCTCAATCCTGGAGGTATTAGAATTGGTACCGCAGAAATATATAGGTCCGTTGAAAAACTAGAAGATATCAATGAAGCTATTGTGGTTGGGCAAGAATGGAATGATGATGTCAGAATTATTTTATTTATAACCCTTAAAGCCAAAAGCCTTCTAAATGATAAATTAGTTTCTGATATTAAGGAAAATATTAAGAATTCAACCTCCATCAGACATGTGCCTGCGAAGATTATTCAAGTTACTGATATTCCAAGAACTCGGAGTGGTAAGATAGCTGAATTGACTGTAAGAGATATTATAAATGGTAAAAAAGTTAAAAATATGGAGGCTCTTGCAAATCCAGAATGTCTTAAAGAATATGAAAACATTGAAGAATTAGACTATTAATCATATATTTTCAAATATGAAGCTAGATTTTGACTCAAAAGAATTAAGAGTATTTGATAAAGAGGAAATTTTTAAAATACATCCCTTATGGATACGGGAACGATCAACTGAAAAAGGGGAAGTTGATCAAAATTCTTTTCAAAGATTATATGATCCTGAAAAGATCAAACCAGATTTACAAATAAAGAATGCGCAGCTACTAGCAGACAACAAAATGCATGTAGAATTTTCTGATAACCATAGTGCAACTTATTGTTTAGATAAATTAATAACAGAAATTACAAGATCAAATGTCCTACCGCCAAAGATTTATTGGGATAAAAATGATGCTGAGTTAAAAAAATTTAGTTTTGCTTATGGAGTAAACGAAAGTCAGCAATTGTTTGAAATTTTAAAATTTTATCATCAGTATGGTTACGTTGTGGTGGAAGATTTGCCAGCTATGGATGGAGAAGTTATAAAATTTGCTGAAAAAATTGGGTTTATTCGAGAAACTAATTTTGGAAAGCTATTTAATGTGAGGTCACTGAAACAACCTAATGACTTGGCTTATACATCCATCGAATTAGAGTCGCACACTGATAATCCCTACAGAAAACCAGTACCATCAATTCAATTTTTATTTTGTATTGAAAACAGTTGCAAAGGCGGAGACTCCACAGTTGTAGATGGTTTCAAAGTTGCAGAGGATCTAAAAAAAGAAAATCCACAAGCTTTTAATATCCTAGTAAATACTCTAATAAATTATAAATTTGAAGATAATGATGCTATTTTAGAAAAAACTGGAAAAATTATAAAATTAAGTGCTAGAGGAGAACTCAAACAAATAAAATATAGTAATAGATTAGACTTTGTATTTTACGATGAGCCAGAGGTCTTGGAAGAATTTTATGCTGCTAAAAGAGTTATGCATCAAATGATCAATTCAGATAAATATATATTACAATTTCATTTAGAGCCTGGTAACTTATTAATTATGAATAATTACAGAACTTTGCACGGAAGACGTAGCTACAATACATCCGAAGGAAGTCGGTGGCTTCAAGGGCTATATATTGACCATGACTCTGCTGAAAGTAAATATAAACTCCTCTCTAAGGAAGTAGAATGAAGACAGTCAAGTTTACCGAAATGAAAAAAGGGTCAAAAGAAGATTATGAACTTTTGGCTGAATATGAAAAAAACTATGTAAATGAACTTCCTGATCGAATTTTAGAATCATTAAAAAACTTAGATAATTCAGTGGATGGGTACCAAGTATCAAGGCTCGAGCATTCTTTGCAATCAGCAACCAGGGCTGAAAAAGATGGAGCAGATGAAGAAATGATTGTTGCTACATTGTTACACGATATAGGAGACAGTCTTGCTCCTTACAATCACAGTCAGCTGATAGCCGCTGTTTTAAGGCCGTATGTTTCTGAAAAGGTTCACTGGATTATGTTGCATCACGGCCTTTTTCAAGAATATTATTATGCTCATCATTTAGGCAAAGATAGAAATTCACGAGATAAATTTAAAGACCACCCATACTATCAAGATGCGGTTGATTTTTGTGAAAAGTGGGATCAAAAATCTTTTGATCCTAATTATGAATCCTTCCCGTTGGATCATTTTGAGCCAATGGTGAGAAGATTATTTTCTAAAGAACCAAATTTTTAAGCTATTTTTTTCACAATTACATTCCCAACTGAATAACCAGCTCCAAACGAACATATAATTGCTAAATCATTTTTATTTAATGATGCATTGTATTTATGAAAGGCAATAATTGAACCAGCTGAACTTGTATTTGCATATTCATCCAAAACTACAGGAGCTAATTCTTTTGGGGCATCTTTTCCCAATACATACTTAGAAATTAAAACATTCATATTCTCGTTGGCTTGATGAAGATACATGCCTTTGAGATCATTGGCCGATAAATTATTTTCTTCTAAATGAGATTTGATCAAGTTAGAAACTTCTGGAACAACCTCCTTAAATACTTTTCGTCCATTTTGATGAAATAATTTGTCTGACTGACCTACACCATTGGGTGATGAATTATTAAGAAAGCCATAATTATTTCTTATATTATTTGAAAACTTAGTTAATAATCTCGTACCAATTATTTCATACGAGTTTTCTTTTATGTTTTCTTCATTAAGACGTTCTAGAATAACTGCGGTCGCAACATCTCCAAAAATAAAATGACAGTCTCGATCTCTGAAATTTAAATGTCCGGTACAAATTTCAGGATTAATCATGATGGCAGATTTTATACTTCCAGACTTTACCATGTCGAAGATAGTTTGAATTCCAAAAGTTGCCGATGAGCATGCAACATTCATATCAAAAGCAAAACCCTTAATACCCAAAGCATTTTGTATTTCGATTGCAATTGCTGGATAGGCACGTTCAAGATTTGAACATGCTACAATTACTGCATCAATATCTTCTACATCGATATTTGAGTTTTTAATCGCATCTTTAGCTGCGATGACCCCCATTTCTGCTAAATTAGATAACTCTTCTTCTGACCTTTCTCTTAATTTTGGCCTCATAAAAGACGTATCAAGAATTCCTGTTTTATTTTGTACATATCTTGATTTAACACCCGATGCTTTTTCTATAAATTCAGCACTGGACTTTTCCAAAGGTTGAACTTTCCCGTTTTTG
>CACHAK010000009.1 GCA_902577765.1 uncultured Pelagibacteraceae bacterium
TTTGCGCATAAGCTTTGCCTTGAGGATCGTTTCTAAGACTTGCTGGCCCACCACCGCCTAGAACATCATTTAAAATAAAATTAATAGAATTTGAGCCGGGTAAAAAGTATCTTTCAACAGATCCTTCAAGAAAGTCAGCAAAACAATCTTTAACAACTTTTTCATCAAGGAAATTGCATATTGCTGGATAAAACTTAGGATCACGTGAAATTATACCAATGTTCGCTTTATTGCCTTTATCGCCACTTCGCCCGTACGCAACTTTAATAAGTGGTACGTCGACAAACTTTTCATTTACATCTTCAAAATCTGGAGCTGTTGTTTGTTCAATACTTTTCAAGTCAAATTCTTCAGATGGTGGTATCTTTATTTCATTCTTTGAAGAACCATTATCTATTGTTACGTTCACTTGATCCTTATCAATTAAAAATGAGAACAGCCTTACAATTGGTGATGGTTTTGGCCGCCCTCCAACAAAACCAGATAATCCTGGAGGAGTTGCAAGGCCTAAGCCAACAGACTCTTTAAGCATAATACCTACCGCTCTAATATCTTGGTGTTTAGCAGCAAATTTAAGAACCACTTCACGATTATTTTCATTTGATGATTGCTTGCTGTATTGACTGTTATCCCCAATAATTTCAATACTCGTTTCATCAAAGTCAGCAATATTCATCATGCGCATTATCATCTTTGATCGTTCAAATATTGCCTCTCCGTATGTACGAGCTTTTTTAGCAGCATCTATACCAACAAATGAACAAACATGTCCTGCCCTGAAACCATCAGCGTATGTTGCGCAAACTTTATATTGATTAGGAGCTGGATAACCTTTTGCTCCAGAGATTTTAACTTTATCTTTTTCGGTTTCTTCAATTTTTACATTTGAAAAATCACAAATAACATCAGGTAATATATATGCTTGAGGATCACCTATCTCATACAGCATCTGTTCAGCGACAGTTCCAAAACTTACCATGCCGGTTGAATTTTTTGACTTAGTACAATCGAAACTGCCATCTTCAAAAACTTCCACAATGGGATAGCCTATTTGATGCAGATCTTTTGATACTAATTCCCAATCAGTGAAATTACCTCCAGTACTTTGTGTTCCACATTCAATAATGTGACCAGCTAAACTACCTGCAGCAAGTTTGTCATATTCTTTTTCATTCCATCCGAACGCATAAATACACGCGCCTAATGTAACTGCGCTATCAACACTTCTCCCAGTAATAACTATATCAGCGCCACTTTTAAGAGCTTCTGCTATAGGAAATGCACCAAGATATGCATTAATGCTTGCTATTTTGTCCTCAGCAGGAAAATCCTCATTTGAATACATTTCCTTTATATTCAGCTCTGAAAATTTATTCTTTTCCCCCATTAAATCATCGCCTAATACAACTGACACTTTTAAATCCAATTTAAGTTCTTTAATTAATTCTCTGATGGCCTCAGCGCATGCCTCTGGATTTACGCCTCCAGCATTGCTGAGAATTTTTACTTTTTGATCTGCTATTTGTCGCAAATTTAACTTTAATACACTTGATACAAAATCGACTGCATACCCTTTTGTGGCATCTTTTGCTCGAGCCCTTGCCATAATTGACATGGTGATTTCTGCCAAATAATCATAAACAATAAAGTCTAGATCGTTTCCATTCAATAATTGAGGTGTTGCAATAACGGAATCGCCCCAAAATCCACTTGCCCCACCTATTCTAAGTTTTTTTGACATTTGAATGATTATATCTATTTTTGTTATAATTGGTTAAATAATTAAATTGTCTAATACATTATGAGTTTTTTCAAATCAATAAACAATGCTTTCGTGAAATGCTTTGATTTTAAGACCAGAGCCAACAGGGCTGAGTTTTGGTACTTTTACTTGTTCACAACAGCTGTTGGCTTTGTTGGATTGCAGCTTGATATGTTCTTTCAATTACAACTAGTCGGTATTGAATTAGCTAATTCAACAGACTCAATAATGCTTGGGCCTATGTATATTTTTTTATATTTTCTTTTTATTGTTCCAAGTTTCGCACTATACGTAAGAAGACTGCATGATGTAAATCGTTCAGGTTGGTGGCTTTTGATTGTACTGGTTCCTTTTATTGGAATAATTACTATTATTTTTTTTATGTGCTTAAAAGGAACAGAAGGCAGCAATGATTTCGGAGAGGTCTCCTCTTAATTTTCGTTTGACTTATTTTTTACTTTAAATGCTTTCGGGCCGCTGCAGCTGCTACACCCTGAACCTTCAATTAAAATTTCACTTTCAATGTCTTTTTCTAGTAGACTCAGCGTTGCAAGTCCTAATAGGAAGAACATTGGAATGAGAATTAATAAATTTTTTTTAATTGTCATTATTCAAAGTTTGGTAATTACTTCTATAATAAATAAGTGGATTTCTATTGTCGTCAATTTTTAAATCTTCAACCTTGCCTATTACTAAAACATGATCAGCAATATCAATTTGTTGATAAACCGATAACTCAATGTGGCCTAAAGTATTATCAAGAATGATATTATTGCTTGATGATATAGTATGGCTTGTTTTACTCACTTTTTCAGGGTCTTTTGTAGCAAATAAACGTGACATTTCTTCTTGTTCATTTGAAAGAAAGTTAATTACAAATGAATTATTTTTTAAAAAGTCTACATGGTCAGTTTCAGACTTATAAATATTAAAGATAATCAATGGCGGCTTTAAACTTAGAGAGGCGAATGAATTAATTGTAAATCCACTTTTATGTGAGGTGGCTACTGCAACTCCTGTAGCAAAAGAGCCAAATGCTTTTTTTAGAATATTTTCCTCAAAATCAACTGTCATTTAAGTAATTAAATTAATACAGAACGAAGCATAGAAATATACCCACTTTTAATCTCTAGATCTTCATTAGAATGTTTCTTAAGTATCATCTCGTGAGCTTTCTTGAGTTTGTAACATGGAACAAACATGAATAAGTGATGCTCAAGATGGTAATTTACATAATATGGAGCAACAAAAGCTCTTTCCATAATATTTGCATACGTAGTACGTGCATTGTTAAAGTCATTTTTAGATTTTACACCAGCATGTTCTGCTATATTTCGAATTCTTAAAAAAAGCTGAAAAAATGTGAAAAGTGGTAACAGCCAAAATGCTAAAAAATACCACCATTGACCTAAAATCCAAAAAGTGAAAAAAATTATTATATTTGAAATTAATATTCCATACAGTGTATTTCTAGACTCAAAGCCACTAATTTTTTTTCCATCATTTTTTTTGGTATCACTCTTGAGTAATGTTTTAAAAACTAACTCATATCTTTGAACAATTCCTGAAATACCCAAAATATCTCTTAATACTTTTCTTATCATACTAATTTTTTCTACTGGGAATGGTTTGGATAAACTTAAGTCTGGATCATCCTCTAACTGAGTATTTCTATGATGAGCTAAATGATAATGTCTATATCCATATGTATCCGACCATACTGGAAATGCACAAATCCATTGTGAAAGTGAATTATTTAACTTTGTATTGTTAGTTATTAAACCATGCGCTCCTTCATGCATTAATATTGCTAGGCCAAGTTGTCTTCCAGCAATTACAAGAACTGCTAATAAAAAAGTAAATATATTTGGAAATAAAGAGTAAACTAAAACTGATAAACCAATTATAAACCAGGCATGAAATAATAGAGCGATGCCTTTAAAATCACTTTTTTCTCTTAAAAAATCGACTTCGGTATCTGATAAAACTTCATTTGGTTTCAAAAATGGTGTTAATTTTTTTGTCATTATTAATATATATATATATATAAAATTTTAGAGATTTCACACCCCATGGAATAATCTAATTATTACATATAGTTAGTAAAGTTATTAATTAATAACACTATCTATTAAACGTAATAAATATCATATTCTTGAAATATAGATCTCATACAATTTATTTAAATTTTAAGGAGAACTCTATGAATAATTTATTTAAATTAATAATGGTTACTCTAGCTTTATTTGCCTTTTCTATTATTCCATCAAAAGCATTTATTATGGATGTATGGGAATTAAGAGGTGTTGACGCTCAAGAAGTATCTGAAGCCACAATAGCATTCAAAGAAAAAGCAATGGAAGGTGGCGCAAAATACACTGCTTTTAGGTCATCAACAAAAATAAGAGGTGACGATACGTTGGATACTGTTTTCGTTCATGCTTATTATGAAAGCTATGAGGATCAAATGACAACCCAGGCACTTATTGGTCAGAATCCTGAGTGGTTTGCCAGTACATTTGGAGATATGAATTTTACTGATGTAGATAACACTACGTTTGCAAACAATGCAGATATAGGTGATGTTTCAAATCTAGCTCCAGGACAAGCAGTTGCTTTTGCATTTGTTGAAGTTACAAGTGGTATAAATTTTGCACTCAATTTTCCAGTAATGCAGAAAATGATGAGTGACATGGGTGCGCCTGTACTCGTTGACTCAATGCAGTGTGCTCTATGTGGTGAAGACGTTCTTCCAACAAATGGAATGATCTACTTCTCTGCTGCTAATCCAATTGATATGGGTAAAGGCCTCGATATTTTTGCAAGTGAAGAGATGCAACGTTGGATGTTTGCGAATATGCAACCACACGTCAATATAACTGACGCAGGAATATTGGTTTTTAATAATTAATAATCAAAACATGACCGCCAAATGTTTGGCGGTTATGTCAACATATAATTTCTTGAGTCTGGAACAGTTTTCTTGTTTTTAGATAATTGCATTTGAAAGACCACTAAGGTCGACTCTTCAAAGGAAGCTTGAGAGGATGAAAGGTAGAAGTCCCACATTCTGCAAAATTTTTCATCATAAATTTCTTTGACCTTGTCTATGTTATCATAAAAGTTGTATCTCCATCTTTTTAAAGTTTCTGCATAATGAAACCTTAAAACCTGAACATCTGTTAATGAAAGGCCTGATTTTTCTACTCTAGATACTGTTTCACTAAGTGCAGGAATATATCCACCTGGAAATATATATTTATCAATCCAAGGGTCAGTATTACCTGGCTCGTTTAATCTTCCAATAGTATGAATAAGGGCCACTCCACTATCATTTAAAAGATCATAGACCTTATTAAAAAATTCCTGATAATGAGCTGTTCCAACGTGCTCAAACATACCAACAGATACTATTCGATCATATTTTTCATTAACATTTCTGTAATCCTGCAATCTATATTCAACCTTTTCTAACTTTTCTCTGATTTTTCTTTGCTGTGCATAAGCAATTTGCTCTTCGGATAGCGTTACCCCAACAACATTTGCATTTGATTTTTTATAAATGTGTGCTGCCATTCCACCCCAACCGCAGCCAATATCTAAGACTGATTGATTTTCTTCAAGAAGAAGTTTTTTTGAAATTAATTCTTTTTTATTAATTTGAGCCTGTTCTAACGTATCATTTGGAGAGTTAAAGTAGGCACAAGAATATTGTCTATCCGGATCTAAAAATAGTTCGTAGAGTTTATCAGATAGATCATAATGATGGGCAACGTTTCGTTTTGATTTTGATATGTAGTTACTTGTAGTAAGTTTATTTGATATTGCTCTAACTACTTTTGAGAGCTTCATCACCCAATGATCAATATCTACTTCCGTATTAGCAAAAATTAGTTTTAAGAAATCATGAATACGTCCCTCCTCTACCACAAGTGATCCATTCATATAACTTTCACCAAAATGTATTGATGGGTTCATCAATAATTTTATCTCTGAGAAGTTATTTGTAGTTCTTATCTTTATAGGATCTCCTGTTCCATCGCCATACGTATTAATTTCGCCATTCGGCATTACCCATGTGAGGTTTCCTGTTTTTATGATTTTAGAGAGAAGGCTTTTTGTTATCATGTGCTAAATTTAATATAATCTTGAGAGAATTTTCAATAATAAAAATTAAGCTGGCTTTTCTGTTAAAATAATTAAAATCTTACTATTTTCATCAACTCCACTTTCTGGATATTTTTTTGCTTCTTTGATAGCAGCGTATCCAGCCCCACCTGATGGAGAAGTATCAAATTTGTTTTGTTTTAAATCTTCAACCGCAATATCTGCATCTTCATCTTCAATAGTCATAAAATTTGTACACGTTATTGCAAGTGATGATAGAGCTCTTATCGAAGGGCTTTTACAATCTAATCGTCCCATATTAGAAACACCACCTGTGACAGTTACTGCTTTTCCTTCGATTATAGACTCAAGCAATACTGGAGCCTTTGTGGGTTCAACAATTATTATTTTTGGATCATTACCAAAATATTTTCTCATATAGGTTGCAATGGATGCAGGAAAACCTCCCACTCCGGCTTGTAAAAATATATGTGTTGGAGTCTCATCACATCTTGCGCACGCTTCATCTGCAAGAACTAAATATCCCTGCATAACTCGCAAGCCGTGATCGTATCCATCCCAGGTCACATCTGATAAAAGCATCCAACCATTTTTCTCAGCTTCTTGCTTGGCACCCTCTAAACTTTCTTCATAATCATTGCCGCATACAACAACCTCTGCACCATAACTTCTAATTTTATCCGCAAAGCTTGATGGGACATTTTTAGATAAATAAATTACAGCCTTTGCTCCAAATATTCTTGCGCCAGCTGCTAGAGAAATTCCATGATTACCAGCACTAGCTGATATATAAGTTTTTCCATTAAGAGCTGAGCTCCAATTTGCATCCTTACTAAAAGATTTTAAATTTTCTGCAGCATCACTTGCGATTACAAATGCTGCGCCAAGGGCTTTAAAGCTTCCAAGGCCCATACGGTCTCTTTCATCCTTAAACCATAATTTTTTAATACCTAATTCTTTGCTTAATTTGGCTGATTCCGCTAAAGGTGTTTCAGCTGCCATGGGACACAAACTTAAAATTTTTTTTACAGTCTCAACATCTGTACTAACAGGATCAATGCCATTATCTCCTGGAAGTCCTTTTTTAAAATATGGATTTGTAATAAACTTTTTCATTAGATAAAAACCATATCAGATTTAAAAATATGCGTATATTTATTAGCTATACTATAATAAGTTTTTTTTTAGCATCAGCAGTGTTTTCTGATGAAAAACCAGGAAGAAACTTTGCTGATCTTCCTGATGTTGATGATGGTTACAATATTCATGTTATGTATGTTTTACCAAAAGATGGGGTTGATAAAGGCTATGATCTTGACAGCAAAATAAGTATGTTGATGTATCAAATCGACAAATGGTTTAACTCAAAAACTAAAGATAGATTATTTACAGACGGCCAAAATCTTAAATTTGATCGTAAAGATGATAATAAAATTGATATAACCTTTTTAAGACTGGATATTAATGATGATGAAATATCCAAACATGGAATTCAGGCAGTCAATGTATTACAGCCTGCAATAAGTCGATTTGGCTTTAATGATCCAAAAAAAGTTTATTTCATCATTTATGGTGGCTCTAACAGAGATGTTTGTGCGTCTTCTCAGCTTCCAAGTTATGCAACGGAAGGTGTAACAGCCAACACAGCGGCCCTTTATTACCCCGGAAAGAGAAGCGGATCATGCATAGAAAACAATGGTGGTTTCAAACCTGAATTTAATGAAACTGCTAAAGCTGCTCTTCATGAAATCCTTCATGTTTTAGGGGCCGTACCACAGTGCGCCGAAGATCATCTAGTTTTTAAAGATGAAGGTACAATTAATGATGGCATCGGCGGACACTTATCAATACCTGGGGATATAATGTACAGCGTACAATCGAATAAAACGTATGATAAGGCTAAACATTTAGATTTTAAAAGTTCAAATTATTATAATCACAATAATGAAAATTGTTTAGATATTGCAAAAAGCAGGTATGTACTTCCAACGGTCAGCAATCCTCAACTGCCTACTTTTTCATCAAAATAGTTTAGGGTGTTGCTTTGGGTATCGGTGAATAATTATACATAACATAAAGCTGCTGATAACATAATTTGCCTGTTTTCACTGCATAATCTTGATGATACTCTTCTGCAGGATAGAACTCTGCAGTTTCTCTAATTTCTGTGACTATTGGGTTTTCAAATTTGCCTGATAAATTAATTTTTTCAATTTTACTCTCAATAATTTCTTTTTCATCTTCGCTGTTGTAAAAAAGTATAGATTTATATTGTTCGCCAATATCAGGACCTTGACGATTTAAGGTTGTTGGATCATGAATGATAAAAAATGTATCAATCAATTCATTAAAAGTAACTTCACTGTTATCATAATCAATCTTAACCACTTCAACGTGACCCGTCTCACCAGTTAACACATCTTCATATCTTGGATTATCTAAATGACCACCAGAATAACCTGAGGTTGCATTGATAACACCAGGCATTTGTTCATATAAAATTTCAACGCCCCAAAAGCACCCTGCGCCTACTATTAAAGATGATAACATACTAATTGATATAAATTGCTAGTGAGAAATTCAATATTTATTTTCTGTCAGCCACAAGCATTTCATCATAAAACCATAATCCGTCATGATCACGAATTATGTCCTCAATACACTTAATATAACTTTGATCTGCTTCCTTTTCCTTAACCATTTGATCACTTATTTGAGCAACATATGTACAAGCATTCCATGCAGAAAATACTAATGATGTAGCAATGCCACTATTTATCTCATTTGGCTGCGACCTTAGTTTGTATTCGAATATCTCAGGTTCTCTGAAATGAATTTTGCTATTGAATTCACTGTCTAAGTTATTTTTCATGTATTGAATAATGTCATGACCTTTATTTGGAAATGGATTTTCATCAGGCCAAAGTTGATTAATTGCATTTAGACCAGGATCATTTCCGTAAGAGTGAAAAGCAACCATTTTTCCATTTGGAGCAAGCAAATTAACCATAGGTTTAATTACATTATTAACTTTCTTTTCAACACTCGCTCGCGAGCGATATGCTTGTGAGACAATAACTAAGTCAAATTCATTAATAGATTCTTTTTTTGATGGAATTATCTGATCAAGTGTGAATTCGTGGTCTTTTCTATAAATGCAAATTACAGATGGGTTTTCATAAGTTGTATTGCCTTGTTTATTTTCTTCAACTCTCCAATTTTCTTTTAAAAGTGGGCCTAATTGTCTTAACTGTTCATAAAAACCAAATGAAGAGTCACCATCCAAAGCAATACTATTCCAATTCATATTTTGTTGCTTAGACTCATTATTGGATTTTAGATATCCAGCTTCAGAATAATGTAAATTAGAAATTGTAAAAACCATATTTGGATGCTCAACAAACCTATCAGCTAATTTCTCAATAGTTATTCTTGCATCTTCCATACTTACATCTTTGCAAGAAACATAAAAAGGAACAGTTGGAAATTTTTGATGAGCAATTCGAAGCACATTCATTAACACTGCTCCATCACCTACTCCAGCATCAAATATTTTTAGAGCTGGTTTTACTGGTTTCAATTCATTAATTATATGAGATAGCTTTTCAGCTATTACTGCCTTTTCATTTGTAGTTGTTACAAATAATAAATATCTCTGACGATTGTCAAAAAAACGAACCTCTTCTGCCATATTTAATCTTAACAAGTTGCCAAAAAAATGAAACACTCAACTTTGATGGATACAGATGATTTAGAGCCAATTATTAAGCCAAAAGAAATTGATTTTGACACTTTGAGTATAGAAGAACTTAGAGAATATATTATAGAACTTAATGCAGAAATTAAGAGAGCCGAAAACTATATTTCATCTAAAGAAAAAGATCGTCTAAATGCTGAGAGTTTATTCAAAAAATGATTAATAGATACGGCTTAGTTCCTTTAGCATTCGCACTTTTCGTTTTTGTAATTTTTTTCACATCTCTTGTTCCTTCACCGCACAAAAGTTGTATTGATCGTAATTTAGCTGTTTTAAACAATCTAGATGAGGCTAAATATTCAGAAAGCGAAATAAAAGAACTTGGTTTATCGATTGGGACTGGCTGCAGAGAAGATAATTCCTTTCAACTTGCAGCCAATTAAAATTTTAGCTTGGAAAATTTAAGAGGGCATCTTCAGTCATAACTGTCATCACCGTTGTCTCAGTTAAAGCCCCTGCTTCTTGCCTGGCTTTAGTTAATTCCTCGTCGTTTTTAAAAGCCATAAGTCCTTCTTTATCGTCATAATGCATAATAACTACCAGTGAGTTATCATCTTCTGCATGAGATCCAGCAAATATAATTCTGCCTTTAAAGCCCTCTAGTTTATGTTTATTTTCATGAACCATATCTTTCCATGACTTAAAGCCTTTAGAAAGTTTTTGCGTCAACATTACATACATAATACTTCTCCTGTTTTATGCTGTGAACTTTATAGGTTCATTTGTTAATTCAAATTGATGCGGTTCAAAGAACTCATTGTAGTCTGCAAGCATTGCATTAACATCATCTGGACTATTTGCTTTCCAATAACAGAACATTGTCAGTGATTCTCCAGGAGTTTCCCAGCTCATTTGGCACGCAGCATTTTCTCCTGTCATACTTTGTATTTGTTCTTCTTCAGAAATTCCTTCACCAGCTTTGGCAAAGGCTTCTTTTGCCTCCTTAGACTTAAATCTATGTGTTACTATATAATTATTCATAATTACTCCTTATTTCTTCATTGCATTAAACGCTGTGAGCGTATCATCAAAAGTCATCATGACTTTCATTTGATTGTTCTCAACTTCAAAGTAATGACCAAACATAGTATCCATACCATCAGCAGTTCCTTTCACTAATGCGAATACTTTGTTACCTTCACTAATCATTGCTTGCGGTGTAACCATAAAATTATCCCAGTACTCAGGGATTTTTGACATATTTGCAATGAAATTTTCCTTGCCTTTATGTACACCTGCTAATGGATGTTTTCCTTCTTCTCCTGGAAAAGTCCATGTTATGTCGTCATGAACTATTTCACCAAAGAATGTTTCCATATCTCCAGATCCAAATAAATCATAAGCTCTTTGAACTACCTCTTTTGCGTCCATATTAACCTCCTAGTCATCATATAATTTTTAGACATAATTACTTCTTTAAATAAAAATATTATGAACTATCTTAGTGAAACTTTTATGACAAATTTTTATACCCTTTTAAGGAGCTTACATGACTGATCTCAAAGGAAAAACATTATTTATAACTGGTGCCACGAGGGGCATCGGATACGCAATTGCTGAACGTGCCGCAAAAGATGGAGCCAATATTGCAATCATTGCCAAAACGACTGAACCGCAACCAACGTTGCCTGGCACAATTTTTACAGCCGCTGAAGACTTAATCAAAGCTGGCGGTAATGCAATTGGAATAAAAACAGATATTAGATTTGAAGATCAGGTGCTTGCTGCTGTTGATAAAACTGTAGAAACATTTGGTGGCATTGATATTTGCGTAAACAATGCAAGCGCTATTAGCTTAACTCCAACTGTAAATACAGAAATGAAAAGATACGATTTAATGCATAACATAAATACAAGAGGAACATTTCTTGTTTCTAAGTCATGCATTCCTCATTTAAAAAAAGGAAACAATCCACATATTCTAAACCTGGGTCCACCCTTAAACATGGAAAGCCAGTGGTTTAGTCCGCATGTAGCTTATACTATGGCAAAATATGGAATGAGCATGTGTACACTAGGAATGTCAGAAGAATTAAAGTCATCAGGTATTGCTGTAAATTCATTATGGCCAAGAACGATGATTGATACAGCTGCTGTTAACAATATTTTAGCGGCATCAATGGATGACCAGGGTAAAAGTAAATGCAGAACACCTGCTATCATGGGTGATGCTGCATATGTTATACTTACTCAGGATTCCAAAAAATTTACTGGAAACATGTGTGTTGATGACAGCACAATGATGAAAGCTGGTAAGACGGATTTATCTGAATATCTTGCAACTCCTGATGCTGAACCATTTCCAGATTTCTTTGTAAACAAAGATGATGGTGAAGACATTATTTTAAGTTAAGTAATATAATGGAGCAGTTTAGTTTTAAACAGTTCTTGCAAATTATTTATAGAATACTCACCTTTCCATTAATGGCACTTGTTGTCTTTTTGGTTTTGATGTTGTTTTTGTATTTTTTTTGATTTGATTATTCGTCGAAGCGTTTGGTGTTACAAGACTGCAAAGTTGTATCATAATCATCATTATGTTCGCCAGAGCAACATGGATCAATATTAATCTTACAATTTGGGCATTGATAGTGACCATGTACATCAATTGGAATTATTGAAGAATTACACCATTGGCAGTTTTGCTGGGTCATTTTTTAATACCAAATATATTTATCAAATATATTAATTGATTCTTATAAAGAATTATCTATAAGGTTCATCAATCCACTTTATCATCATGAAAAGCTTAAATACTTTTTGTATTTAGGCTTTTTTCATTTTTAATTCACATTTTGAGAGTGCTTGATATTATTTAGTTGATGATAATGTGGAGGTTAAAAAGTTGACGCCACCAACATTGTAAGGGGTGGTGTCCATAACCATTTCAAAAATATTCTTAAATCTACAAAACGTAGATGTGTGAAATAAAACAAATTAAACCCCACCTAGGTGGGGTTTTTTATTTTCCGTTAGTTTTTTTATAAAAATATACAGATATAGAATAGAAAACTATTGTTCCAATAATCCACGCTGATTGAGATTGAAGAGTTATATCTCTATCACCAAAATTTATTAATATCGGATTGAAGTAAGGACCAAATGGCATTAATGGTGCCCAAGAAATTACTGCATCACCTCCTACTTGATTGTGGTAAATCACTGCCTCTACTAAAAAATTTTGTCCCATGAACCAAATAAAAAACATAGACAAAAACACTAATTGAAATTTGTCATACTCAAGAGCTCTTTTTGGAAAAATCCAATAAACTAGAATAATTGCAAACCAAACAATTCCTGTATCGGCTAATGAATTTACTAACCAATTAATTTTCATTGGAATTGCACATGTCATTGCATCAGATCGTCTAATATTAACTGGATCACCATCAACCAGTCCAAAATTAACCCATATTTCCCATCCGATAGCAGCAATTAAAAATGAAGATAATAATGTTAATGCAATCCATTTCTTCATTTGATTTTTATATATTAGATATAATGATAAAATTATTGGAGCGATTGCAGATAAATAAACTACTAAAGTTCTTCTCCACTCAACAATATCTAGTCCACAATCAAATAACCACATATCTCTCTATTCAATAAATTCTAATTCCTTAACGTAAATCTCTGCAACATGATCTCTTCCATAAGCTACAATAGCTACTGAAGTTATTTTCTTTGGATTAATTTGTTTTGCTAATAAAGTACCTGATTTCTTAAAATCTTTGATCGGCATTATAAATTCATTATATTCTTCATTAACTGTAAATTCATGTGAATAGTATTGCCAGGGCAAAATGGTTCCTGTTGTTCTTAAAAAGATAAAATATTTCTCATTATTCCCTCTTGCATACAGTCTAATCGACTTAGCTCTACTTAAATCAATATTTTTAAGTTCTCTACGAATTTGAATGAAGCCACCATTGTTTTCTGTGCTAACATCACCACTAAGTAGAGCGTATACATCGCTATCAAATGAATTAAATTTAACTCCACCCTTAGAAACACCCCCCATCACATTGTCCGCAATATAGGTCCATTCATTCTTGTTAGTAAAATTATCTTTCAAAATATTTTCCCCATTCGACCCACTAATAAAAGTAATTGATAATAAAAGTACAATTAGTATTTTTTGCATTAAAATATTATTAAATAGCTTTTAATCTCTTCGATCATTTAAGACTGTTACTCTATGCATTATACGTTTGTCGGGCATGTAGTCTCCAATAGCATAATGCATCGTGCAACGATTATCCCAAATAACCAATGTATTTGGTGTCCACTTAAATCGTATTTGAAATTCTGGTTTAGACATAAAATTAAATAAATATGAGAGTAAATTATTAGAGTCAGTTGTTGTCATGCCAACGAGTTGAGACGTAAAACTAGGATTGATATATAAAAATTTCTCACTCGAAATTGGATGAACTTTTACAATAGAATGAACAGCATTTCTAAATTCTTCAAACCCTTCATTTAATTGAACTGAAGACTCTCGATTATTATCACTCATACAATTATTTCGAAAACTCCCCATATCATGAATAGCTCTTAAGTTATCAATCTGTACTTTCAATTCATTGGGAAGTGCATCGTATATTTTTGATAGTGAGCTCCATAATGTATCGCCTCCAACTTCTGGAATTATTTTACTGTACAAAACAGATGCAAAAGGTGGATCATTTTTAAACGTCACATCAGTATGCCATTCATCTGTATCAGGAGGGTTATCCTTATCATTTTCTAGTAAAACAATTTCGGGAAATCCATCTACATGGGGATAAACAGGGTGCGGTTCTTCAATCGAACCAAAACTTTTTGCAAATTTGATTTGAAATTGCGGTGTAATATTTTGATCCCTAAAAAATAAAACTTTATATTGAATTAAGTCGTCATAGATTTTTTTTTGAATTTCTTCATTAAAATCTTTTGACAAATCAATTCTACTAATCTCAGCTCCCAGTTCTGGAGATAGTTTATTTAAGTGATATTGTTGCATTGTTCATATTAGAACAATTTTGTGACGACAAAGTAAAGTATAATAGAAATAGCAACAAACGAATACCATATAATTACTGTGTTTCTTGCTTTATTAGGATTTAGTTTTTTTGGATTTTTGAGATCTTCCTCAGTAGGTACTGGGCCAAGCTTGTGATAAAATTTTTTTTTCATATTATTAAGTGGCGAGCCCGCTCGGGTTCGAACCGAGGACAACTCCCTTAAAAGGGGAGTGCTCTACCAACTGAGCTACGGGCTCTTAATTTGAGTTTATATATGATTATTATCTAAAATATACAGGTATTTTTGTATTTCAAGTGGATATCTTACATCATGTCTAGTTCTAATCTTGCAACATCTGACATGCGAGACATATCCCATGGTGGATCCCATACAAGATCAACTGCAACATTTTTTACCCCAGGTACAGCATCAACAGCTTCTTTTACTTTTTTTGGCATTTCATCTGCTACAGGACAATTTGGTGTAGTTAATGTCATTTGAATAATAACATCATTATCAGGAGTAACCTCACATTTATAAATTAGACCTAATTCGTACAAATCAACTGGAATTTCAGGGTCAAATACAGTCTTTAATGCATCTATAACTTTTTGATCTTCTACTTTTTCCATTTAGTTAAATAATTCTACAAAATCCTCATAGCCTTCTTCACTTAACTTCTCAAGAGGAACAAATCTTAATGAAGCGGAATTAATGCAATATCTTAATCCAGTTTCAGTGGGTCCATCATCAAATAAATGGCCTAGGTGTGCGTCGCCATATTGACTTCTTACCTCTGTGCGAACCATTCCATGGGATTTATCAACAACTTCTACAATTTCTATTCCTTTTATTGGCTTATCAAAACTCGGCCAACCTGTTCCTGAGTCAAATTTATCTAAAGACGAAAATAAAGGTTCTCCTGAAATTACATCAACATAAATTCCAACATCTTTACTATTCCAATACTCATTAAAAAATGGCCTCTCTGTTCCATTCTCTAAAGCAACAATTCTCTGTTCTTCAGTAAGGTTATTAATAGCTTCCTGTCTTTCTTCAGGCGTTGCAGAACACCAGAAAGGTGTATCCATTACTTCTACTTTTGACATATCGTACTCCTCTAAGTTTATATCGGCAAAAGACCGGTTTCCATAAATAAGTTGCAAAACAATAAATAATACAAGCAGTGCAAGATATACAGGATATAGTCTCATAATTAATCTTTTAAAGCCTGGTTAAAAGCATGCCATGCCATTGTTGCGCACTTTACCCTCATTGGAAATCTACCTACTCCCTTTAAGGCATAAAGTGAATCTTCCTCATTTAAAACTTTTAGGTCTTCATCTGAACCTGAAACAAGATTTGTAAAATCCTTAAATATTTCCTCAGCCACTTCAATTTTTTTACCTTTTAATTTTTCTGTCATTAATGATGCAGAAGCAAGTGATATGGCACATCCCTCACCTGTGAATTTAATGTCTTCTATTATATTTTGATCATTAAGAAGAAAAGTAAGCTTTAAATTGTCACCGCACAACGGATTATGACCATCGGCACTTTTATTATGAGGTTCACATTTTCCAAAATTTCTTGGTTCACGTCCGTGATCTAAAATTATTTCTTGGTAAAGATCATTTATTAAATCATTCATTTATTAAAAAACTCCTTACACTTATGTAGCGCAATAACAAGTTTATCAACTTCTTCTAATGAATTATACACACCAAAAGATAATCTGGCCGTTGAATTGACACCGAGATGTTTCATTAAAGGTTGGCAACAGTGATGACCTGCTCTAATTGCTATTCCTTCAACATCTAAAAACGAAGATACTTCGTGGGAGTGAACATTTTTAATATTAAAGGATATGATAGAATTCCTTTTATTATCTCCCCCATGAATTTTGATAAAATCAATTTCGTTTAATTTATTAAACGCATATTTAGTAATTTCATTTTCATGCTCGATAATATTATCGAGTCCAATTTTATTCATGTAATCAATTGCTATACCCAATCCGTGTGCTTCGACTAATGGAGGAGTTCCTGCTTCATATTTCGCTGGTAATTCTGCATAACTTGCACCTTCTAGACTCACATCTCCAATCATTCCTCCTCCACCTTGATAGGGAGGCATTTCTGATAAAAGATTTTCAGTTCCGTATAAAACTCCAATACCAGCAGGACCATAAGTTTTGTGTCCAGAGAAAACAAAAAAATCACAACCTAGTTTTTGAACATCAATTTTTAAATGAGCAGCTGATTGACAGCCATCAAGGAGGATGGGAACATTTTTATCTTTGCAGATACTTATAGCCTTTTCATTTAATTCAGTACCAAAAACATTCGAAAGGTGTGTCAAAGATACAATTTTTGTTTTATTTGTGAAAAGACTCTCAAAATGATCAATATCAATTTCTCCTGATGGTTGAATATTTGCAAACTTTAGCGCAACGCCATATTTGTCTCTTAAAAAAAACCAAGGTATTAAATTTGAGTGGTGCTCGATTAAAGATAAAATTACCTCATCTCCCTTTTGCATAAACTTTTCATAGAAAGTTTGAGCAACTAAATTTATTCCTTCTGTGGCACTTTTTGTGAAAATAATTTCATTTTCAGACCTTGCATTTAAGAATTTTTGAACTTTTTTTCTAGCGTCCTCATATCTAAATGTTGATTCAACAGATAATGTATGAACTCCCCTACTAACATTAGAATAGTGATTTTTATAGAAATCATTTGTTTCGTTAATAACTGTATTTGGTTTTTGCGCAGAAGCTGCGGTATCAAAATAAATAAGATCTTTTTTTTCCAATATCTTTTTTGAAAGAATTGGAAAATCTTTTCTAACATTCAAATTAAAAGTTTTAGAGTCATCCATGTTAACAATTCTCGTTGATAAAATTTTGGCCTTTAGCTTGCATTTCTGCATCTTCAATCTTTTCTATAAACTCTGATAAAAAGCCCTGTATATATATTCTTTCAGCTTCACTCTTTGAAATTCCTCTAGAAGCTAAATAAAACAATACTTCCTCATCAGCTTTTCCTGAAGCCGCACCATGAGAGCAAACTACATCATCATTATTTATTTCAAGTATTGGTGTAAGATTAATTTTAGATTCCTCGTCAATTAACAAACCTTTGCTAATTTGGTTAGATTGTGTATTTGAGCAATTTTCATCAACAAATACTTTTCCTTTAAACGAAACATTAGATGATCCACGAGTTACAGCTTTAAATGAACAATCTGATACCGCAGACTTGCTTAAGTGCCTTATTTCTAAATTGTTTTCACATTTTGATGAATTGGACATGACAACGCCACTGCCAACATACTTCGCATTTTCTTCATTTAAATTAATCTTAGTCTCGTTATTTGTAAAATCTGAACCGTTTGTAAAATTAAAATCCTTAAACATTGAACCATTTGACAAATTACAAGTATGAACAAATGAGTTGTTAGTATTGGATTGAAACTTATTAAATCTGTATAATTCAAGTACTGAGCGGGAACCTAAAAATGATTTTAAAATAAAAGATGTATCAAATATATAATCATTTTCGTCAATAATCTCTATAGTAGCATTATCGTTTAAATATACATCAGCAATAATTTTTAAGTTGCTCCTATTACCGCTTATTAATTTTATTCGTGAAGGTATTTGTGAATAATTCGAAATGATTTTTAATTTTAGTTCATCATTTATTATCTCGTGGGATATAGATAGATCCTTAGAATTGGTTTCAATCGAAAAATTATCCGTTAATTCCATTATTGAAGGTTTTAAAGTTTTCATTAACTGTATCCCTCTTGATCTATTCTTGAAGCTAAAGTCTTGTCACCGGTTTCTATAACTGAGCCATTTTGAAATACATGGACGTAATCAGGCTCAATATATTCTAATAATCTTAAGTAATGAGTTATAATAATAAATGATCTTTCATCATTTCTTAATTTATTAATTGCCTCCGCAGTGGTTTTTAATGCATCAACATCTAGGCCTGAGTCTGTTTCATCCATAATGATTAAACTTGGATTAAGCAGATCCATTTGAAGGACTTCATTTTTCTTCTTCTCTCCTCCAGAAAAGCCAGCATTTACAAAACGACTGTGCATGTCCATTGGTATATCTAGAAGTTTTGATTTTTCTTTTAGAATTTTTAGAAATTCTCCAGCATCAATTGGTGTTTCTTTTCTTGACTTTCGATGAGCATTAACAATCTGCTTTAGATAAGAAGCATTCGTTACTCCAGGAAGTTCAATCGGGTATTGAAAAGCAAGGAAAAGACCATTTAATGATCTCTCATATGGATCTTTTGAGAGTAAATCTTCTCCATTGAGATTAACTTCCCCTGACTCTACATTATAGTTTGGTTTACCAGCTAGAGTGTGAGCAATAGTACTTTTACCAGAGCCATTAGGGCCCATTATGGCATGCACTTCACCTTTTCCTATGTTTAAATTTAAATTTTTTAAAATTTGTTTTTCTTCAACAGTAACATTTAAATTTTTAATCTCTAACATATTATCCAACACTTCCTTCCAAGCTTATACTTACAAGTTTTTGAGCTTCGACAGCAAACTCCATTGGAAGTTTTTGCAGCACTTCTTTGCAAAACCCATTTACAATTAAACTTTGCGCTTCTTCCGCATCTAAACCTCTTTGCATACAATAAAACAATTGCTCATCACTTATTTTTGAGGTTGTTGCTTCATGTTCTATAGATGAACTATTAGAGCTATTTTCAGTTAAAGGAATGGTATTGGCCTTACACTCACTACCAACTAATAATGAGTCACACTGGGTAAAGTTTTTTGCATTTTTAGCTTTTTTGTGAAAGCTGACAAGCCCACGATAAGTATTAGATGACTTTCCTGCAGAAATTCCTTTAGAAATGATCCTACTTTTTGTATTTTTCCCTAAGTGGATCATTTTTGTACCAGTATCAGCTTGCTGATAATTATTGGTAATAGCTACAGAATAAAATTCACCAGTCGAATTATCTCCTCTTAAAATACAACTCGGGTATTTCCATGTTATAGCAGAACCTGTCTCAATTTGAGTCCAGGAAATTTTAGAGTTTTTTCCTTTACATAGACCCCGTTTAGTTACGAAATTGTATATTCCACCTTTTCCATTTTCATCGCCAGGATACCAATTCTGAACTGTAGAATACTTTATTTCAGCATCATCAAGTGCAACTAATTCAACATTAGCTGCATGCAATTGATTTTCGTCTCTCATAGGAGCCGTACAGCCTTCAAGATAACTTACATAACTACCTTCATCTGCAATTATAAGTGTCCGCTCAAACTGTCCTGTTTCAGAAGCATTAATTCTAAAGTATGTAGATAATTCCATTGGGCATTTAACTCCTTTAGGTATGTAAACAAATGAACCATCGCTAAATACAGCTGAATTTAAAGTAGCGTAGAAGTGATCAGTTACAGGAATAACGGACCCAATGTATTTTTTCACAAGCTCAGGATGTTTTTGAATAGCTTCTGAAATAGGACAGAAAATGACACCTATTTCGTTGAGTTTCTCCTTAAATGTTGTTGCAACTGACACGCTGTCAAAGACTGCGTCTACTGCAACACCAGCTAAAACTTTTTGTTCCTTTAACGGTATGCCTAGTTTCTCATACGTTTCCAATAATTTAGGATCAACTTCGTCTAGTGATTTTGGTTTTTCTTTGAAATCCTTGGGCGATGAGTAATAGTATAAATCTTGAAAATCAATTTCATCTATCTCTGCTTTAGCCCATTTGGGAACTGACATATTTTCTAGTCGTTTAAATGCTGACAGTCTCCATTCCAACATCCATTCTGGTTCATTCTTTTTCTTTGAAATCAACTTGATAACATCTTCATTTAACCCTTTTGGAATTTTTTCACTTTCAATTTCAGTAACAAATCCATACTTGTATTTTTCTTGCGTAAAATTATCTTTGCTTACTTTATTCATATTATTTTACCAACTTTTGTTCTTCTACTAAATCACTGAGATGCACCGTACTCAAATAATTACCGATGACTCCCTCAAGATTTTCCCAAAAATTATGAGTTAAACACTTTTTGTTAGTTCCTGAACAAAAAGCATTAGGATTATTGCCACATCCTGTAGTTTTTATTTTTTCATCTATTGCATTAAATATGTCCAAAATTTTAATTTCTTTCGTTTGTTTATTTAAAATATATCCTCCACCTGGTCCTTTTTGACTTTTTACTAATTCAGCTTTCTTAAGGTCGTTAAATATCTGCTCCAAATAAGACAAAGATATATTTTGCCTAACAGAAACATGCGACAAGCTGCAAGGTTTTTGTGATCCAAATTTGGCAAGATCAACCATTGCCAATACAGCATATCTACCACGCGAAGTTATCTTCATTTATTTTCCTCAATTAATTTTTCAAGCTTTTCAATTCTATTTCTTAAATCAAAATTATCTTTTTCCAATTTTTCAACTACAGTAGCTCTGCTGTCATCTCCCTTACTGAGACCATATGCTCTGAATTTCTTTACTCCTGAAGAATTTGGTACAATTGTATATCGAGCTGGATTTCCAATTACACTTTTGTTTGATTCAACATCTTTTGTAACTACTGAATTAGAGCCAACTTTTGAATTGGCACCAATAGTAATCGGACCAAGAATTTGTGCTCCAGATCCTATTATTACTTTATCTTCAAGTGTTGGGTGTCTTTTCTTATCTTTCTGACTTGCGCTATCCTCACTTGGAGAAACTCCTCCAAGTGTTACTCCGTGATAAATAGTTACATCATTGCCGATTTCAGCTGTTTCACCAATAACAACTCCCATACCGTGGTCTATGAAAAAACGCTCACCGATCTTTGCTGCAGGATGAATTTCAATACCTGTTAATATTCTACCGATGTAAGACAATAACCTTGCTAAGATTGTAAGCCTTATTGACCACAAAAAATTTGATAATTTATATATACCAATAGAATGCAAGCCAGGTGAAGTAACCAAAGTCTCAATTCTACCTTTTGCAGCTGGATCTCTATCAATATAAGAGTCAATTAAATCAATGATTTTACTCATTTTAAAAAAAAACCTTGAATTTTAAATGTCAAATTTAGTATACCGTCTCAGAGGTTAAATATAATAACCTACTATTTTAGTCAACTATCTAATACTTAAATATGAATAATCAAGTAAAAGAAATAGTTTTTACAGGGCCAGACGGAAAACTAGTTGGAAAGTACAAAAAAGGTCAGTCTTTAAACCCTCCAATAGCTCTTTTAATACACCCTCATCCACTCTATGGAGGAACAATGAACAATCCAATAGTAATGGACTTGTTTTCTATTTTTGACTCTCTTGGTTTTTCAATTTTTCGATTCAATTTAAGAGGTGTTGGTAAAAGTGAAGGTAAATTTGATAATGGTTTAGGTGAACTTGCTGATGCTGCTGCAGGTCTAGATTGGATACAAAGGCAAAATCCAAATACAAACCAATGTTGGGTTGCAGGATTCTCTTTTGGGGCATTGCTTTGCATGCAGTTGTTAATGAGAAGGCCAGAGATAACAAGATTTGTAAGTATCTCGCCTCAACCAAATTTATATGATTTTAATTTTTTGGCCCCATGTCCTGCATCAGGCTTAATAGTTCAAGGTAAAAAAGATGACTTAGTGCCGCCCGAAGAGACTTCAAGGCTCGCTGAAAAACTAAAATCTCAAAAAAATATAACTGTCGACTACGAGGAGATAACCGGAGCAAATCATTTTTACGATAATGAAACTGATAAGCTTGAAAAAACAATACGAAGTTATATTGAAAGAGAGCTTAATTCAAAATATAGATAACTTAGTAATTTTCCCTCCAGTAATAGGATTTTTAACGCCCGTGGTTCCTGGAAATGATATTGGCAGATTCTTTACTCTTCTTATACCCAAATAAGCAAAAGCCTGGGACTCTATGAATTTTGAATCACCATAAATTTCATCAATTGAGATAACTCTATTCCCCAAATTTTCTTTTATTAAATTTAAAATAAATTTATTTTTCACTCCTCCACCAGAAAAAATAACCTTTTGATTATCTATTTTTTTTAAATTATTAATTATCGCGTAAGCAGTAAATGCAGATAAAGTAGCACATGCATCGTAAAAGTTTATTTTTAATACTGAGTTAAATGAGAAATAATTTCGGTCTAAAGATTTAGGAGGGCTTTTTTTAAAAAAATTGTCATTAAGAAGTTGTCTTAAAATACTTTTATTGATTTTGCCTCGAGAAGAATATGCTCCATTATTATCATAAGGTTGCTTCTTTTTGAAATTTACATATTGATCTAGTAAGCACATTCCTGGTCCAATATCATGCGCTGTCAACCTACCTCTTTTGTCTAACAGGGATATATTAGATATGCCTCCAATATTTATAAAAGAAGAAGGTTTTTTAAGTTTTAGTTTATTGATTAAAAGCTTATGAAATATTGGTACTAATGGTGCTCCCTCTCCACCATTTAAAAGATCCTTTTGCCTAAAATCAGTTAGAATAATACTGTTAGTTTTTTTGGCAATATACGAACTATTACACAACTGAATCGATGATTTATCTTTAGATGAATGATAAATAGTTTGACCATGTAAGGCGATAAGATCAACTTTTTTGATATTTTTAGATATTATAAATTTTCTAATGGCATTTAAATAATCTTCACTAACTAAATTTTCACAATCGCTTATTTTTGATATACTATTTTTATTTTTCGTAAAGTTGTTCACAAGATTTTGAAGAGACTTTCTAGTTGAGTCCCTAAACTTAAATAAAGATGAGCAATTATGAGTAAATCTGCTTTTTCCATCAGAACTTACGTATGAAATATCAATTCCATCCAGCGAAGTGCCGCTCATAATGCCAATTGCGTGAAGTTTATTATTGCTCATATATTTTGTATAATTAGTCTAAATAATTTATACATTACTGAATATAGAAAATGACACTTATTGAAGAACTCAAATACCGCGGTTTCTTACATCAATGCACTGATGAGGAGTCTCTAAACAAAAAATTAAAATCTGAAAATATTACATTTTACATAGGTTTTGATTGTACGGCTAAATCATTGCATATAGGCAGCTTAATACAGATAATGATAATGCGCCTATTTCAAAAATACGGTCATACCCCGATAATATTAATTGGTACAGGAACTACCCGCATTGGTGATCCTTCTGGTAAAGATGAAACTAGAAAAATACTTACTGACGATGAAATAAAGAATAATGCAAACAATCTTAAAACTGTTTTTGACAAATATTTATCGTTTAAGAATGAAGAGAATAAAGCGTTAGTAATGGATAATGCAGATTGGTTAGATAAGCTTAGTTATGTAAATTTTTTAAGAGATTTTGGGAAATATTTTACAATAAATAAAATGCTAACATTTGATAGTGTAAAAATAAGACTTGAAAGAGAACAGTCTCTCAGTTTTGTAGAGTTTAATTATATGATATTTCAAGCTTATGACTTCTATGAGCTAAATAATCGAAATTCGTGCACCTTACAGATTGGAGGCTCTGATCAATGGGGGAATATTGTAAATGGAGTGGAGCTCATTAGAAGAGTAAATGGCAAAGAAGTTTTTGGACTTACAACTCCTCTTCTCACTAATTCTAATGGCGACAAAATGGGTAAGACAGCTCACGGAGCAATATGGCTTAATGAAGACCTTCTATCAGCATACGATTACTGGCAGTTTTGGAGAAACGTAGACGACAGAGACGTAATTCGTTTCATGAAGCTTTTCACAGATTTAAGCAAAGAAGAAATTGAAAGCCATGAACAAAACTCATCGAAAAATATAAATGATTTGAAAATAATGCTTGCAAATGAGGTAACTGCTATGCTTCATGGGGTTGAAAGCTCAAGAAAAGCTGAGCAGGCAGCAAAACAAATATTTGAAAATAAAAGCTTGTCTGAAGATATGCCTACTCTCAATTTAAGCAATGAGGACGTACAAAATGGTGCTCTATTATCAGATCTTATCGTTAAAATGAAATATGCTAACTCAAAATCTGAAAGTAGGAAATTGATACGTGGTCGTGGAGTTAAATTAAATGGAAGCATTGTAGATAATGAAGTTTTAACTTTAAAATACAATGAGATTAAAAATAATGATATCTTAGTAAGTGTCGGCAAAAAGAAACACTTTAAGATTATTGTTGAATAATACGGTTGTTTTCTATCGCTTCAATTGCTCTTTCGATTATTCTTGGCTTTATAATTGTCAATGGACTTGAAACAACATCAGGGTCATCTGTCTTCCCGTTCATGTGAAAATCAATAGAAAACATCCCCTCTCCCTCATTACCAACCATTATTTGTCCAATAATAGGCAGTTTTTGTATTAATGCATTGACAAGATGCATCGGGCTAATTTCGCCTTTCATGTTTATTTGATCATTAACTCTGTCAATCTTTCCATCCATGATCAATCCCAAACTGTCACTAACAGCAAAAGCCTCAATTTCGCTAAATTGATCTTTAGTTTCAATATAGTTTAATTCACCGTACCCAAATCTAATTCCTCGCTCACCTTCAGCAACACTAACCAATCCTGATATTGAAGGTAGTGATAGAAGTTTTAAGGACGCTGGTGTGTTTATTAGAACAAAATCTTGAAGATCAATTTTAACATTAGCCTTCAAACTACTTAAATCCCTTATTGAAGTCATTTTTAATTCCCCATCGCTTAAAAGCTTTCTTGCTACATGTTCGCTATTAACAAAATAAGTAATATCAGATGACTTTATTATATTAATATCATATTCCTCGTTTTTTTCTCTTGTATAATCTAATGTATGACTATTTGAATTTGCTCTACTGGTAACTGATAATAAATTACCTCTTTTATCTATACCTGCTATAAAGTTTTCTGCCTTTACATTTCCTGCAAAAATTACTTCATTAGTTTTTATTTTATAATTTTCTTGAGTTAGATAATAATTTGTTTTCTTTTTATTTATTTCAACTTTATTTTTTGATAAATCAATGATATTGCCAATTATATCAAGATTTAAAATTCTTTCTGAGAAATCTCCAGAAAATTCTATATCAACATTTCTTTCATTATTAAGTCTCAAACTTTCTAAATAAATATGATTTGTTTTGGAGACATTTACTTTTCCATTAAGATCAATATCACTATCAAATGATTTTATGCGAAATACACTATCGTTTAATGAGTTTGTTTTGCCTTCAAACTTTATTTTTAACTTGGTTTTGCTGTCTTTATTAAAATTTATTTGCCTTACAAAAATATTGCTGTTTGTAAGGTCAAGTGTAGCAATTATTTCTGGAAATTCAGTTTCAAAGTTTTTCAATTCAAGGTAATATTGAACAGATCCATTAATATAGTTTGGCATAGGATTGTCATCAAATATATAATTTGTATTTAGTGAGCCCGATGAAATTACATTAAAATTATTAATAGTCTCAATTACATTTGGAGAAAATGGATCTGCATTAAAATTTAATACAATTTCATTATCTTTTTTGAGATTCTTATCTAAAAATTCAACAACTCTTGCGGTACTTCTTTGTCTTAATAATAATGATGACTCTAAAAATTTTATTGCTGCATCCTTAGCTATTGACGTGACTAAATTTATATTTGCTGTTTCAAGGTTTTTATTAAGTTTTACAAAGCTGCCTCTTTTCAACATTATTTTTGAATTTTTGATCTCATTAATACTTATAATGTATTTTTCAATTTCATTATTAATATCAACATCGTACTTTATTAGATTTCCAAAATTCTTATAAAATGGTTCATTAGGTAATATACTTTCAATTTCATATAGACCAGACATTTTAACTTTTGAGTTGTTAATAAAATTATTAACTATGCTGTTCTCTTCTTTTAAATCAAAACTTGATTTTAATTTAATCGATTGCCACCCTTTGAAGTTATTCAATATAAGGAACAAAGGATTATCACTTTTCATTTCTAATAATTTAAGAAATGGCTCACTTTTAGAACTAATATTAAAAGTTGTTTTAACTATACTAGAATTACTATCAAATTGAATTAAACTACCTGAATTCAAATAAAAATCTTTTCCAATAAATTTTTTAAAACTAATTGACTTATCCCTGTGTTTGAATTCAGCTAATAATTCATAAGATAATTCATCAAATCCAATGAATGTTTTTATTTTTATATCTGAATTGATAATTTGATAAATTGAATTGGATGACGTGTAAAATCTCATATTTTTGAGACTAAATTTATCAATTAAAGTATTTGATTTAAACTCTACTAATTCTGTAGAAATATTAATATTGCTATATTCATCATAATTGGTAGCTAAGTTTTTTATAGAAATATGAGTGTCATTATTTTTTATATGTGTTTGACTAATTTTAAATTTTATATTTTCATCAATTGAGAATAAAAGGACGTTGATAATATCAAAATCAAGTAAAATATTATTTAATCTTATAATTTGATCTTTATTTCTACTTACTACAGCTTCGTCGACATCCAGATAAAAACCTCTATCATAATTTCTTTTGAGAACAATATTTTTGACATCAATATAATGTGAAAATTGTTTTTTTATGCTATTTTCTATTCTTTCTTCCAGGAAATTGAGTTTTATACCTCCATATGAAGATGTAATAGTGAGAGCCAAAAAAGCTATTACCATTAATGCAACAAAAAGAGTGAATATATATAAAAAAACCTTACTAATTTTTGTCATTTGTTTGCTCAATATTCGAAAAAATCAATTTATCAATTTCTCCATCTAAAACTGAATCTGGATCTGAGTCTTCATAGTTACTTCTTAAATCTTTTACCATCCTATATGGGTGTAATACATAAGATCTAATTTGATTTCCCCATCCGATTTCTGACTTTTTATCCTCTGCAACTTTTTTTTCATCTTCAATTTTTTTTATTTCCATATCGTACAGTTTTGACTTCAACAAATTAATTGCTGTGGCTTTATTTTTATGTTGAGATCGCTCACTTTGACACTGAACTACTATACCTGTAGGCAAATGAGTAATCCTTATAGCACTATCGGTAGTATTTACATGCTGTCCTCCTGCTCCAGATGCTCTAAAAGTATCAATTCTCATTTCTTTATCTAAGAGAATTATTTCAACAGCTTCATCAACAAATGGAGATATCCATACAGATGAAAAACTTGTATGTCTTCTTGAATTTGAGTCAAAAGGAGAGATTCTTACTAGGCGATGAATACCAGACTCTCTTTTTAAATAACCAAACGCATATTTTCCCTCTATAAGAACAGTACAAGATTTTATACCAGCCTCTTCTCCAAAAGTCTCATACATAACTTTAAACTTAAATTTTTTCTTTTCTGCCCACCTTAAATACATTCTTTGAAGCATTTGTGCCCAATCTTGACTCTCAGTACCGCCCGCGCCAGCATGAATTTCTAAATAACAACTTTTAGAGTCTGCCTCACCATTAAACTGCATTTGAAACTCAGTAATTTCTAATTCAGATATTATTTTTTTGATACTATCACGACAATCGTCTTGAGAATTTTGGTCGTTTTCTTCACATGCAAGAGTATAATATTCGTCAACATCATTAATCTTGTTTTCAAATTCTCTTATAAAGTTAAGATTCTTTTCAAGCTCCTTAATATCAACCATTACATTTTTTGCTTTCTGAATATCGGCCCAAAAGTTTTTTTCTTCACTCAGCGACCGTAATGTAGATAATTGATTTTCTATTCTATTGGTGTCAAAGATGGCTCCGTAAAAAATCAAGCTTCTTTTTGGCAAGCGATATTAATGATGTAAAATCAGACTCCATTATTTTAATAAATTACAAATTTGTCGTTTTCCTCGTTTTGAACTTGAATTATTTGAAAGCCCTCAGATCCAATTAACGTTTTTTCATTTGAGGCAAGACTATCACTTTTACTGAATGCTTCATAGATTGTTTTAGATTTATCTAGATTAGTAGATATTCTGCCTGTTTCGTGATCTATCTTTATTAATTCTATTCCCTTTGGGATTGTAAAAGGCAAAACAGTATTATTCTTATAATATTCTTCTACAAATTTTTTGAAAATTGGTACTGCTACTGATGACCCTGTTTCTTTTTTTCCCAATGTCTCAGGAATATCAAATCCAGCATAAACTCCAACAATTAAATCAGACGTAAAACCTATAAACCATGCATCTGTGTTGTTATTTGTAGTACCAGTTTTACCTGCAATTTCTATACCATTTATTTTAGTTTTTCTGCCTGTTCCTCTATCTACAGCTCCTTTTAATATTGAAACCATTTGATATGATTTTGCCTCACTAAAAATTTGACTTGAATTATCAATCAATATTGGCAAAGGATTACTATCGAGGTAGGGTTCAGCACAATTTTCACATTGTGCAAAGTCCTCGATGTAAATATTTTTTCCCCTTCTATCTTGAATTCTATCTATTAGACTTGCATTCACTTTTTTACCACCATTTATAAAAGAGGCATAAGCAGTGGTTAATTTAATTAAGGACGTTTCCCCTGCGCCCAAAGCCATTGAAAGAACAGATGGCATATCGTTCATGACACCAGCTCTTTGCGCAAGTTCAGATATTTTTTCCATACCTAAATATTGTGCAATACGTACAGTCATTAAATTTCTGGAGTTTTCAATTCCCTTTCGAAGAGTAGTTGGTCCATAAAATTTCTTTCCATAGTTTTCTGGCTTCCATTTACCTA
The DNA here is from genome assembly GCA_902577765.1 of uncultured Pelagibacteraceae bacterium. Lineage (GTDB taxonomy): Bacteria > Pseudomonadota > Alphaproteobacteria > Pelagibacterales > AG-422-B15 > CACNXQ01. The sequence continues at coordinate 29,390 of CACHAK010000009.1, forward strand.
AGTCTCCGCCTTGATCAATTACGAATGGAGCGTCTAAGATTAAACTGTTTGGTTGCAAACCATTTTCTAATGCAGACATATATACAAAAGGTTTAATTGAAGAGCCTGGTTGACGCATTGCTTGATATACGCGATTAAAATTACTGTGATTAAAATCAAACCCTCCTGAAAGAGCAAATACTCTACCAGTAAAAGGATCCATTACTACAATTCCTCCGTTAATCTTTGGAATTTGTTCTAAATTAAATTTTTTTTCGCTTATTCTAGAAACTAGTATGACATCATTTATATTTAAAACTTCACTTGCATTGCTTATAACTGGCCCAAGATATCCTTTGCCTAAGCTCTTGCGAGCCCACTTGTAATTATCTAGATATCCATCAACTAATTGTCCATCAATCAATACTTCTAATTCTATCTTGCCACTTTGTTCATGAATCTTTAATACCCTTGCTGTATTAAAATAATCATATTTCTTTCTATTTAAATAATTTAGGTGCCAATCTGAGTTTGAATTATTTTCAATTACTCCTCTATATCCATGTCTTTTGTCGTATTCTAGTAGACCTGTTTTAAGAGCATTGTCTGCTATCATTTGCATTTCAGTGTTTAGAGAAGATCTGACAGACAAACCACCATTATAAAGGTAATCTTCGCCAAATATAGACAATATCTGTTTTCTGATTTCTTCTAGATAATAATCAGATGCGAATATTAAATTATTTTTATTTAAATAGGTTGTTATTGGCATCTCTTGATATTTACTCAGCTCAAATTCATTTATATATCCATTGCTAAACATTCTACTCAATACCCAATTTCTTCTTTCTAAAGCTAAATTATAATTTTTTTCTGGATTATATCTGCTTGGAGCTTTTGGTAATGAGGCTAAAAAAGAAGCCTCGGGTAAACTAAGTTCGTTCAGTGATTTTTTAAAATATCTATTTGATGCCGCGGCAATACCATAGGAACCAGCACCTAAATATATTTGGTTAAGGTACAGTTCTAAGATTCTATCCTTAGATAGAGCTCTCTCAATCTTTATAGCCAATAACGCTTCTTTAATTTTACGAGATAAAGTAAGTTCATCTGTTAATAGAAAGTTTTTAGCAACTTGCTGAGTAATTGTAGAAGCTCCTTCTGGCCTTCTATTAGAAATAAAATTAGAAATATTCTTTATTGAAGCCCTCAAAATACCTAAAGGATCGACCCCATAGTGTCGGTAAAAATTCTTATCTTCAGCAGAGATGAAGGCATTTTTGATGTCTTTAGGGATGTCCTCAATAGGAATAAATATTCTATATTCTCGTGAGTACTCTTTGACTAAGTCTCCATTTGACGCGTGCACTCTAGTCATAACATTTGGTTTATATTTTTGTAAACTTGTCTCGTCAGGAAGTTGAAATAAGAAGAATAGAATAATAGAGATAATTATAAAAAAACTTGAAAAAAAAGAGATCAATAAATACTTAATTATAGTTGTTTTATAAATCATATTTTTTCAATTAATATTTTCAAAATATGGCATCTATTTGACTATATTTCTTATATTTTTTAATTTAACACTGATATTTGATGATTAATTTATTGCATTTTATCAATACAAATTATAACAGTATATTCATATAGTTACATGTTTATATTCATATGAAAATAATCACACATAAATATTCTTTACCGCATAGATCGGTACACATACTGAAAGGTTTTCTTAAATGTCGACAAAAATACTTATTGATGGCTCGAGAGAGGGTCAAACTCAATTTGCTCTTTTATCTGAAAATGGGCTTGAAGATTTTGAATTTGAGTCAATTTCAAAAAAAAATCTAAAAGGAAATATTTATCTTGGTAAAGTCTCAAGAATTGAAGCCTCATTACAGGCCGCCTTTGTTGAAATTGGTTCTGAAAAAAATGGCTTCCTAGCTTTTGGAGAAATACATCCAAATTACTTTCAAATACCTGTTGCGGACCGTGAGGCCTTAATAAAGGCTGAAGCTGAAATTGAAGAGTCTCATTCAAACTTTCAAGACAATAAAAACGAAGAAAAAGAAAATGAAACTGAGATAGAAATTAATAATACTCAGAATGATGATTCTGAAAAATTGGATATATTGAATGAACAGTCAAATCTACCTCCTACAAATAACAAAAGAAAAATAAGCGCTAATTTAAAAAGAAAACTTTATAGATCTTACAAAATTCAAGAAGTAATCAAAACTGGGCAATTGATTTTAGTTCAAGTTGAGAAGGAAGAGAGAGGCAATAAAGGAGCAGCACTTACATCATATATATCACTAGCTGGAAAATATTCTGTTCTAATGCCAAACTCAACAAAAACAAAAGGGATATCAAGAAAAATTTCAACATCGGATGATAGGATCAAATTAAAAAAGATAATTGATGATTTGAAAGTACCAATGGAGATGGGCCTCATTGTAAGAACAGCTGGTCTAAATAAAACAAAAAATGAAATTAAAAAAGATTATACAACTCTCAAAAAACTATGGGTTGATATTGTTAACGAGACAAAAAAGGCTATTGCGCCAGCTTTAATATACGAAGAAGGAAACCTCTTAAGGAGAATAGTTAGAGACGTTTATTCAAAAGATATGAAAGATGTTATAGTTCAAGGGAAAGACTCTTACAAAGAAACAAAAAAATATATGTCCCAAGTACTGCCATCTTGTTCAAAATTTGTGAAAGAATATAAAAACAAGGAGCCATTATTTTCAAAATACAAAATTGAAAAAGACATTTTGAAAATGTTTGAACCTGAAGTCAAGCTTAGGTCAGGTGGTTATTTAGTTATCAATCCTACAGAAGCTTTGGTTGCCATTGATGTAAACTCAGGAGGTGCAACAAAAGAAAGAAATATTGAGAAAACTGCTCTCAAAACTAATCTTGAAGCAGCTGAAGAAATTGCGAAACAAATAAAAATAAGAGATCTATCGGGTTTAATAGTTATCGATTTTATTGATATGTATGAGATGCGAAATAACAGGCAGGTAGAACGTAAAATGAAAGAACTACTTAAAAAAGATAGGGCCAGAATACAAGTTTCAAGAATAAGCCAATTTGGACTACTTGAAATGTCAAGGCAAAGATTAAGACAAAGCTTTATTGAATGGAAAACAGAATTAAGCAATGAGTCTATTGCCCAAAGAGTACTATATAAAATAAAAGAAAAAATTAATAACGGTAAGTTTAAAAAAATTGAAATTAAATTAAGTTCATTTGTAAGTAGGTTTATGCTTGATAATCATCAAAGTGAAATAGATGAAATTGAAAACTCAACAAAGGTAAAACTAATAATTGTATCAGATGAAACTCTTGAGAATAACGATATTAATTTTGAGGAATTAAAAACAAATGAAAGAATTAAAAAGAAAAGAATTATAAAAGATACTAAAAATAAGAGAGTTAAATCTCTAAATAAAAAGCCAAAAGTAAGATCTGAAAAATCAAAATTAAATAAATCAAAAAATGAACCTGTCAGTAAAATTACGTCTTTAAAAGAGATAAAAAATAAAAAAACTGGCTGGTGGCAAAAATGATTTTTAAAAAAATTTTTTTATCTCTCATTCATACAATATTTTTTTTAAATTTATCACATCAAGTGAATGCACTTGAAATTATACGCGATATTGAGTTAGAAAATTTCACAGATGACATAATTATAAAATTATTGGATTCGAAAAGTGAACAATTAAATGACATTGAGATCTACTTTATTAAAAGCAATGAAGTGAATGCCTTTGTAACTGGTGGTAAAAATATTTTTATTAATACTGAATTAATTATTGAAGCTGACGACTATAGAGAATATGCAGCTGTCTTAGCTCATGAACTGGCTCACATTAAAGGAGGCCATATTTTTAATACCTCAATTGAAATTGACAACCTCTCCAATAAAGCGTTACCCATATATTTGCTTGGAATAATTAGTGTAATAATGGGAGCGGCTGATGCGGGTATGGCAGGTGTAATGGTTGGTCAGGCAAGTGTTGCCGATGGTTTTACTGCGTATTCAAGAACTCAGGAAGCCTCTGCAGATCAGGCGGCAGTAAAATTATTATGTGAAAATGGGATCGACGCTTCTTTTTTAATTTCATTTTTAGATAAAATAGAAAACTTTGATTATAAAAATATTGGGAAAAATAGAAATTACAGATCAACACATCCTTTAGTTGAAAATAGAAAAAAATGGATTAACAATTCGATAAAGTATTATAATGAATGTGATTACGCAGAAAACAAACTACTAATTGATAGATTTGAACTTTTAAAGGCAAAAATTCACGGTTTTACTCATTCTTATAACGAAACAAGTGCAGTATATAATTCTAATTTAGATAAAGACCTATATGCAACTGCAGTTTCAAATTACTTTCAAGGAAATCATGATCAATCAATCAACAATCTTAAATTATTGATTAAGAGGAGCCCTCAAAATCCATACTATAAAGAATTACTAGGCGAGATATATTTCGCAAATAGCGATTATAAAAAAGCTACTGACTTGCAGAAACAAGCAATTGCTCAAGCTGAGGAAATTAACGATTTATACCTAATGATTTTAGGAAACTATCTTCTTTCTTATGAAGATTTAGATAAATCGGAAGAAAGTATAAAGTTTTTGAAAAAATCTATTCAATTAAATCCTTATAATGCTCATTCATGGTATTTGTTAGCAAGGGCTCATGCGGATATAGGCCAAATACCGCTAGCAAATTATGCTACAGCTGAAAGGTATTTTTTGTTGGGTGAAAAAAAGTTATCCTATGATTTTGCCATAAAAGCACTTAAAAACATTGAAGAATACACTCCTGAGTGGTATCGATCCTATGATCTAATTGAAATTTTAAAGAAAGATATTTCAATTAATAAAGAATAATCAATATAATATAACCTATGACACAAAAAAAAATACAATGCATTGATGGGCCAAATCTTAATTTATTGGGAGATAGAGAGCCAGATGTTTATGGCACTATGACACTTGAAGAAATTCATCTTCAAATGACAAATCATTGTATTCAAAATAATTTAGATATTAAAATAGATTTTTTTCAATCAAATACTGAAGGTGAAATTGTCGATTGTATTCAAAAAACTAAAAATAAGTATCATGGAATTATAATTAATGCTGGTGCGCTATCACATACATCAGTAGCAATCTTAGATGCCTTGCTTGCTGTTCATATACCAAAAATTGAAGTACATTTATCAAACTTATTTACTAGGGAGGAATTTAGGCACCACTCTTACATAAGTAGAGGTGTAAATGGCATAATATGTGGTTTTGGTCCGAATAGTTATCTGCTAGCAGTTGATGGAATTATGAAATTGATATAGAAGAGGATTGAAATGAGTAACAAATCAAAAAAAGCGATTGACCGTAAACCAATAGAAGACTTAGCACAAATTTTAAATGACCTAAATTTGAGTAGCATATCTTACACTGATGGAGATTTTTCAATATCAGTTTCAAAAGGCACTACTGAATATCCAGTACAAGTATCGGCACCTAACGAAACAAAAGACATTGAAGATAAATCAGAGCCAAATCTAAAAGATGATCCTCGTGCAATTAAATCTCCAATGGTGGGAACAGTTTATCTTCAACCTGAACCTGGGGCTAATAAGTTTGTTAAAATTGGGGATCAAGTGAAATCAGGTCAAACACTTTTAATAATCGAAGCTATGAAAACTATGAATCCAATTGATTCAAATCTACAGGGGAAAGTTATTAAAATTCTTGTCGAAAACGAACAAGCGGTTGAATTTGGTCAACCATTAATGCTTATAGGATAAATGTTTGATAAAGTACTTATTGCTAACCGGGGGGAAATTGCGGTTAGAATAAATAGAGCTTGTCAAGAGTTAGGCATTTCAACAGTTGCAATTCATAGTGAAGCAGACACAGACTCAATGCACGTAAGAATTGCAGATGAAAGCGTATGTATTGGTCCTAACCCAGTTAATAAGAGTTATTTAAATGCACACGCTATAATTTCAGCATGTGAAATTACTGGGGCCCAAGCAGTTCATCCAGGATATGGATTTCTCTCAGAAAATGCCTCTTTCGCAAAGATGTTAGATGATCATAAGTTAACATTTATTGGACCAAAATACTCTCACATTGAAATGATGGGTGACAAAATAGAGGCAAAAAAAATTATGAAAAAATTTGGAGTGCCTACAGTGCCTGGGTCAGAGGATGAAATAAAAGATGAATTAGATGCAATTAAAAATGCTGAAAAAATTGGTTTTCCAGTTTTATTGAAAGCCAGTGCTGGCGGAGGTGGTAGAGGTATGAAGATTGTAAATGATAAAACTGAACTAAAGGCCGCGTATCCACTTATCAAACAGGAAGCATTATCATTTTTTGGAAATGACTCGATCTACGTTGAAAAATTCATAGACTCGCCCAGACACATAGAAATCCAAGTAATATGCGACACTCACGGAAACTTTCTACATTTACATGAGAGAGATTGTTCCGTACAACGAAGAAATCAAAAGGTTGTAGAAGAGGCTCTGGCACCACATATAGAAGAAACTAAAAAGCAAAAGTTATTTAAGATTTGCGTCGATGCAATGGAAAAAATGAGCTATTTAGGTTTAGGAACATTAGAGTTTCTGTTTGATGGAAATGAGTTCTATTTTATGGAAATGAACACACGATTACAAGTTGAACACCCTATTACAGAAATGCTTACAAGAGTTGACTTGGTTCGAGAGCAAATATGTGTAGCCTCAGGCGATAAAATATTTACAAATCAAGAAAATATCAGACCATTAGGACATTCAATTGAATGTAGAATAAATGCAGAAAACTCAAGAGATTTTAAGCCCTCAGCTGGTAAAATCGAAATGTATCATCCACCAGCAGGAAATGGTATTAGACTCGATACGTTTATTTATTCTGGTTATAAGGTCCCACACTATTACGACAACTTGCTTGCAAAACTTATCGTTACCGGTAGAACAAGAAATCATGCAATAAAAAGAGCTTTAAGATCCCTCAACGAAATTGTGATTGATGGAATTGAGACAAACATTGAACTGCACAAAAAAATTCTGTCCTCTACAGAATTCAAAAAAGGAGGCGTACCAATAAATTGGCTGGAAGATAATATTAAACATTTATAATTTATTACAATCATTGACCCATATATCATAAATTGGATGTTCCATTGATGAAATTGACGGTAAAGATTTAAGCATCCACCCATTAAACACTTTTGCCATAGTTCCTTCTTTATATATATTTAAGTACACTGCAGTCTCTTTTTTTTCAAAAGGCTCACTTTTATAGCAATCAATCGCATAAATTTTTAGCTCTTCATAGACATAGAATTCTTTTAACTTAATATCTATAGTTTTCACATCTGCAGTAATTTTATTTAGAAGACTTACGACAGCGAAAGACTCTTCATAATTCTTATCGATTAATTTTGAACCTTGATCATCTTCAAACATAAATGAGTCAATATTTTCATCTATAAACTCTTCATATGAAGGCTGAACTTCGTCTAATTTTAAAAGAGGTGCAACTTCTATATTTTGGGCGTGGACAAGAGATGTAAAAATGAAAGTAAAAATAAGAATTTTATTCTTTAGACTAAGAACTGTCAGGTTTCCATTTTTTATATTCATTTAGTTTGCTTGTTTTATTATTATGTTTTTCTCTAATTGATGGATTATATGCTTTGGGTGTACCCGTTAAGTTTTCCAGGTGTTCTTTCTGCCATTCATATTTTTTTTTATCCGAAGGACTATTTGAAGATGTATATCGAAGCCAATTATTCCATTCAGGGTTTACTTTAGTAGACTCTACAAAACCACTGTAGATTACCCAGCGTTTCGTATCATCTTTGTTTTTATAATATTTATTTTTAGAGTTGTCAGTTCCTACTAATATTCCAGCAAAATATGACCATATTCTGGTACCAATTGTTCGGCCATTCCACCAAGTAAATATTTCTTTCAGCATCTAATTATAATTATTTAATTAAATTAACAGTTTTTTCAACAAAATGTGAATTATCTCATTTAACTAACATATTGAAAATATTCAATTTTTTATAATTAGTAACAATTTTTCTACATCATGTAGTAGTTTAAAATTTTTTTTACACTAGATGTTGACTTAATTTTTCAAATAATAAATTATCGATAATCTAGAAAGTTACTCAATTAGCATTCTGGTTTAACAACGGTCGAGACCATATAAATTATTGTTCTTGGTTAATCGGCTATTGAAACGACGATATTTTAGAAGGGAAAATAATGAAAATAAATAGACAATTCACGAGCTCTAATCAATCACCATATGAAAATATAAAATTTAAGAAAGTTTCAAGTGAAATCGTTAACCCGGATGGGTCATTGGTTTTCAAGCTTGAAAACTTCGAGGTTCCTGAGCAGTGGAGTCAGGTTGCAAGTGACATAATTTCTCAAAAGTATTTTAGGAAAGCTGGGGTTCCATCAAAATTAAAAAGAACTGAAGAAAAAAATATTCCTTCTTGGCTTTCTCCGCGAGTTGCTGATGAAGATGGTGGTGAGGTTTCCTTTACATCCGAAACAAGCTCTCAACAAGTTTTTGATAGGCTTGCGGGAGCATGGACATATTGGGGTTGGAAAGGTGGGTACTTTACAAGCGAAGAGGATGCAAAAGCATTTTTTGATGAAGTTAGGTTCATGCTTGCTAATCAAATGGTTGCCCCAAACAGTCCTCAATGGTTCAACACAGGATTAAATTGGGCATACGGAATTGATGGACCATCCCAAGGACATTTTTATGTTGATCACGAAACTGGTAAGCTAACAAGATCCTCTAGTTCGTATGAAAGACCCCAACCTCATGCTTGTTTCATTCAAAGTATTGATGATGATTTGGTTAATGATGGTGGAATTATGGATTTGTGGGTTCGTGAAGCAAGATTGTTTAAATACGGTTCAGGTACGGGTACAAACTTCTCTAATCTAAGGGGCGCAGCTGAAGGATTGTCAGGTGGCGGAAAATCTTCAGGTCTAATGAGCTTTCTTAAAATTGGAGATAGAGCTGCTGGTGCTATAAAATCTGGTGGAACGACTCGAAGAGCTGCAAAAATGGTTGTTGTTGACATAGATCATCCAGATATTGAAGAGTTTATCAAGTGGAAAGTTACTGAGGAGCAAAAAGTCGCCTCAATTGTCACGGGTTCAAAAATATGCTCAAAGCATTTAAAAAACATTATGAACGCATGTCATAATTGCGAAGCAGATGGTGAAAGTTGCTTTGAACCAAATAAAAACCCTGCCCTAAAAAGGGAAATAATTGCTGCAAGAAAAAACGAAGTTCCCGAAAATTATATCCAAAGAATTATTCATTTTGCAAAGCAAGGTTATAAATCTGTTGAATTTGAGACTTATAATACAGATTGGGACTCAGAAGCTTATGTAACAGTATCTGGTCAAAACTCAAATAATTCAATTCGGGTTACAGATGACTTTTTAAATGCTGTAATTGAAGACAAAGATTGGAACTTAATAAATAGAATTGATGGATCTGTCAGTAAGACAATAAAAGCAAAAGAATTGTGGGATCAAGTAGGATATTCTGCTTGGGCTTGCGCTGATCCAGGCATTCAATTTCATACAACAATTAATGATTGGCATACGTGTCCAGAAAGTGGGGAAATTAGAGCTTCAAATCCTTGTTCTGAATACATGTTCTTAGACAACACAGCGTGTAATTTGGCATCATTAAACTTAATGACGTTCATGGATGAAAATAAATGTTTAGACACTGACCTATTTAAGCACGCGGTTAGAATATGGACACTAATTCTTGAAATTTCAGTAATGATGGCTCAGTTTCCATCAAAGGAAATAGCTAAGCTTTCATATGAATACAGAACCCTTGGACTTGGATATGCAAACTTAGGTGGTTACCTCATGTCTAAAGGTGTTGCTTATGATAGTGAAGAAGGAAGAGCTAATTGTGCTGCAATAACAGCATTAATGACAGGTATGTCTTATGCAACCTCAGCTGAAATTGCTTCAGAGCAAGGTCCCTTTCCCGGCTACCATCAGAACTCCAAAAATATGTTGCGCGTAGTGAGAAACCACAGAAGAGCTGCATATGGTAAAACTGATGAATACGAGGGTTTACATATTAACCCTGTTCCATTTATTGTTGAAGACCTAAGAGATACAAACTTAGGAATGGAGTCTCAAAAAGCTTGGGATCAAGCTTATGAAAATGGACAAAAATATGGATATAGAAATGCGCAAACAACTGTAATTGCACCAACTGGCACGATCGGCCTTGTAATGGATTGCGATACGACCGGTATTGAGCCTGACTTTGCAATGGTAAAATTTAAAAAACTTGCTGGTGGAGGATATTTCAAAATTATTAATAGAACGGTTCCAGAAGCGTTAAGACAACTTCAATACACTGAAGATGAAATTAATGAAACAATTAGTTATGCTGTTGGTCACGGAACACTAAAAGATGCTCCTTCTATAAATCATGAAACACTAAAAGAAAAAGGTTTTGAAGAAGAGCAGATTGAAATATTGGAACAAAATTTAAAAAATGTTTTTGATATTAGGTTTTCATTCAATTCATATACTCTTGGGATGGAATTCTGTAGAGATAAATTAAACTTTTCAGAAGAACAGCTTACTGACATGAATTTTAACATGCTGACTGCCTTAGGTTTTACAAATGATGAAATTGATGAAGCAAATACCTATTGCTGCGGAACAATGACCTTGGAAGGTTCGCCTCATATTAAGGAAGATCATCTAGCTGTATTTGATTGTGCGAATCCATGTGGTAGAATTGGAAAGAGATATTTATCAGTTGAAAGTCATATACGAATGATGGCTGCGGCACAACCTTTTATATCTGGAGCTATTTCAAAAACTATTAACATGCCTACAGAGTCTGATGTTGAAGATTGCAATGAAGCTTATTTATTATCATGGAAACTAGGCACAAAAGCAAACGCTCTTTATCGTGACGGCTCAAAACTAAGTCAACCACTCGCATCAAAACTTGTTGATGAAGATGTTGAGATAGAAATAGAGCAAACTGATAATCAAATTGATAGAACGATCGCTGTTGCAAAAGAAGCAATGAATTCTATTGTTTATGGTTCAAGAAATAAAGTGCCTGACAGAAGAAAAGGTTACATTCAAAAAGCAATTGTTGGAGGCCATAAAGTTTATCTTCACACAGGTGAATATGAGGATGGTAGTTTAGGTGAGATATTTATTGATATGCATAAAGAAGGTGCGTTCCTAAGAAGCCTTATGAATAACTTTGCTATAGCAATATCAATTGGCCTTCAATATGGAGTTCCTCTTGAAGAATATGTTGAGGCATATACGTTTACTAGGTTTGATCCTGCAGGAGTAGTGCAAGGTAATAATAGAATAAAGAATGCAACATCTATATTAGATTATGTGTTCAGAGAGCTTGCTGTTTCTTACTTGGGTAGAAATGATTTAGCACATGCTGATAATACCGATGTTGACTTTTCTCTAGGTACGGGCGCGGAAGAAGGCTTGTTAAAAAGTAACGAAATTCCCTGGAAACTAGTTAAAAAAGTTTCAAGTCAAGGCTACTTAAGGAGTCAAGACGGTCTTTCAGTAGTCAGTTCGAATGGTAGTATGGAAACAGTTTCCTCTGAACAGGCACCAATGAATAGGGCTATAAGTCAAGGTTCTACTACAGACCAATCAATGAGTAGAGTTCAAGCGGCAAGAATGATGGGTTATGAGGGTGATGCTTGTCCTGAGTGTGGCTCGTTTACTTTGGTAAGAAATGGTACTTGCTTAAAGTGCGATACATGTGGTGCCACAACTGGCTGCTCATAGTTTATTCTTCAGTTGGCTTAACTTCTAAATTCAACTCATCAAGTGTAGTCTTATCGACTTCAGCAGGTGCCAGCATCATCAGATCCTGAGCCTGTTGATTCATTGGGAATAATATTACCTCACGAATATTTTTTTCTTGAGCAAGTAGCATCACGATTCTGTCTATTCCTGGTGCAATGCCGCCATGAGGAGGCACACCATAAGTAAAAGCGTTTATCATTCCTCCAAATTTTTCATGTACTTGATCTTTGTTATAGCCAGCTATTTCAAAGGCCTTATACATAATTTCTGGAACGTGATTTCGTATAGCGCCTGATGATAGCTCTACGCCATTACAAACAATATCATATTGATAACCTAAGACATTTATTGGATCCGTATTATTTAGCGCTTCTAATCCACCTTGTGGCATTGAGAAAGGATTATGACTAAAATCAATTTTTCCAGTTTCTTTATCCTTTTCATACATAGGAAAATCGACAATCCAACAAAACTTAAATACTCCCTTTTCAATTAGATCCAGATCTATTGCAATTTTATCTCTGGCTGCAGCAGCAATATCATAAACTTCTTTGCCTTTAGCGCATGCAAAGAAAATTGAGTCTCCGGCCTTAAGACCTGCTTTGTTTAATATCATTTCTTGAATTTCAGAGGGGATAAATTTTGCAATAGGGCCCTTTCCTTCTACGCCAGAAGAGCTTTTATCAAAAACAATATAACCTAAACCAGCAGCATTCATTTCTTTTCTTGCCCAATTATTAAGATTATCAAAAAAACTTCTAGGTTTTTGACTCGAGTCAGGTGCTGGTATTCCAATAACCTCGCCCCCCTCTTCTATAATTTTTTTAAATGCACTAAATTCAACTTTGTCATCATTAAATTCCTTAGTTAAATTAGAAATATTTATTGGATTTCTAAGGTCAGGTTTGTCTGTTCCATACCTGCTCATAGCATCTGCATATGTAATTCTTGGAAAAGGTGTTTTTGTAACGTTAAAATCAGAAAAAGTTGTAAACACAGAATGTAAAATTGGTTCAATGACGTTAAACACATCGTCTTGTTCAACAAATGCCATTTCCATATCTAATTGATAAAATTCGCCAGGACTTCTATCTGCTCTTGCATCTTCATCTCTAAAACAAGGGGCTATTTGAAAATATTTATCGAATCCTCCCGCCATAATTAATTGCTTAAATTGCTGTGGGGCTTGAGGAAGAGCGTAAAATTTTCCTGGATGAATCCTACTTGGTACCAAGTAATCTCTAGCCCCTTCTGGACTAGAAGCTGTAAGTATTGGTGTTTGCATTTCTAAAAAACCAGCATCAGACATGAGCTTTCTAATGTGGGAAATAATTGAGGATCTTAGAACAATATTCTTATGTAATTCCTCTCTTCGAATATCAAGAAATCTATACTTCAATCTAATTTCTTCTGGATAGTCGTTTTCGCCAAAAACTGGCATAGGCAACTCCTTTGCCTCAGATAATACTTCTACACTATCAACTGCAACTTCAATGGTCCCTGTATTTAGCGATTTATTTATAGTATCAGGCTCTCTTTTTATAACGGTGCCATCAATTTTAATAACGGTCTCAACTCTTAAGCTGTCTACTAAGTTTAGCAATTTGGTATTTGTTTTCTCAATTACACATTGAGTAACGCCATAATGATCCCTTAAGTCAACAAACAGTACATTGCCGTGATCTCGTTTTCTATTTATCCACCCAGCTAATGATACTTTAGAACTAGCATCTTCTAATCTAAGCTGGTTACAATTGTGCGTTCTATATTTATTCATACTTTTAATTAAGGATCATATATAGTTTGATTTGTGAAAATAGTCCAAGATAATAAATCCCTCGAGAAGCTATGTAAATTATTGAATAAGTATAAAATTATCTTCCTAGATACCGAATTCAAAAGAGATAATACATATTGGCCAATTTTATGCACTATTCAAATTAAAACTCAAAGAAAAGAATTCTTAATTGATATGTTATCAGGGGAAAAAATGAACTTCGAAAATTTTAAAAGAATACTCACATCAAAAAAGATATTGAAAGTTATCCACTCTGCTCGACAAGATATTGAAGTATTAAATTATGCTTTTGAAATTAGTGTTGTGAATGTTTTTGATACTCAAATTGCTTATAATTCAATTTATGGAGGGCAAACAATTGGATACACTAATTTAGTAGAAAAACTATTCAAAATAAAACTTTCAAAAAAACATCAAGTTTCTGATTGGACTAAGAGACCTTTATCATCCGAGCAAATTAATTATGCAATTAACGATGTGTATTATTTGCCTAAAATTTATGTGAACCTATTGCAAAAAATTAAAAAAAGAAATCTCATAAAAAGAATAAAAAAAATAATTGAAGACAATTTAGATGCCAAAGATGTCTACAACACAAAAAAATCCTATAAAAGAATAAAAATCAAAAATTTTTCAAAAAATGAAAAAAAACTAATTAAAAAATTTTCAGAATGGAGAGAAAATTATGCCCAAAAAGATGACCTGCCTCGTAATTGGATTGTTTCCGATAAAAATCTTATAAGAGCAAGTAAAAATAGACTGGGAGAATTAAAAAAAGGTAAAAATAAAAATGATCAACGTTTAGAGGTTTTTAAGAGTTATGTTAAGTCATTATGTCTCGAATGAGATGAGTTGTTATTTTTGATTTTCTTTGCAAGGATAGATTATTAATTTTTTCAAGAATATTATATAATTTTTGATAATCACGATCTACCCTCTTTAATAAATATTCAATTACATTTTTGTCAACTTGAACTTGGGCATTACTAAAATATTTCATGATTATGGCTTTTAAGAGATCATCTTCTGGATTTTCAATTTTAGATGAAGTAAAGGATTTAAACCTTGAATCTAAGTCTTTTAGTTTGATTTCAAAATTTGAATTTATATCAACCGTTACTAAAATTGTTTTCTTTTCTAAAATTAAACTATTATAAAAATGAAAAAAACCCTCTTCATCTTTTAAATTATGAAAATCATCAATTGCTATATTAGTATTAAAAGAAATGTCATTCCAGCTTTGCACATCATGGCAATTAATTAAATTAGCATTGTTATAGCCTGACCATATATTTAAAAGATGTGTTTTACCTGATTTTTTTTGCCCAAATATTACAGCTGATCTATTAAACCAGTCCTGTGGAGATTTCAGTAAAGTTGAAACATTAAAATTACTTTTACTAATATAAAAATCCTCAGGATCATAAGTTTCTATATTTTTTAAATTAAAGATTAATTGTCCTTTTTCCATTTAGTTTATGTTTTTAAACCAGTAACTTATATAATTTATTAAAGATAATAGAGTGCATATCAATACAACAGTAATTAATACTTCGTTTAGCATAAATGCAGTGAAATATTTCTCATATCCGTTGATATTGTTAAGCATGGTCGTAATAACAAGACAAAACTGAAAGAATGTATTTAATTTACTGATTTTAGTTGGTTTAACCTCAATTTTTTTACCAACCAAAAAAGTGACTGCAAACGACCCCAAAATAATTATATCTCTTGAAATTATTATTATGATTATGAATACAGGTAACAGTTCGAGATTTCCAATGAGTATAAAAATCGAAATTACGAATGCTTTATCAGCAATCGCATCTAAATATGAACCTAGTTCACTTTGAACTTTAAAATATCTTGCGATAAATCCATCTAAAAAATCACTTACAGCAATTAAAAGGGTAAATAAAGCCGCATAATTATATAATTCCTCCAAAAGAAACCACGCAACGAATGGAATAGTAACCAAACGGTAAATTGATATAAAATTTGGCAAACTTTTAATCATCTAAAGAAATTCTATAATATGGTCCTAGATTTACTGCATTAATTTTATTTTGAGAGAGTAGAAGAACAAACTTATCTCCATTTCCTAAAAAATCCACGTACCCCTCAACCTTATTCGTAGTAAATAATGATGGCTTATATTGTTCCAAAAGCCTTACTGATTGCAGTCGATTTTGCAACTCAACCCAATCAGAAATTTTTTCGATATCGTATACAAACTTAAATCTGTAAACCTCATCAGATTGTTTTGTTAGATTAATCCATGCAAGTAAAAGTTCATTTTTTATATCCTCAATTAATGGTGAAAAAATATCATCCCTAAATAAAGAATAATCAGTCAAATAACTCTTTCTAATTATCTTTTCTTTTTGATTCAAATTAAGCTTTATTATTAAATCAAATCTAAGCTCATTTAAATTTTCATAGATAGGGCTACACCATATTAATATTATATCATTTTCATCATTTAAATTATTTCCTTCTATGTCTTTATTTTCCAAAAAATTAGGTAAATCGGTATTGCCCATTTCAGTCTGTGAAAAGGTCTTTACATCTAAGTTTATCTTATTACCTATATTTTTAATTTTTTTCCATTCGGTGTTCCACAAATTAAATAGAATAAAAAATTGATTAGAATTAGAAAATGCTACATTAACTGTGATATTTTGAGAACTTACCTCAGAAAATGTCAAGGAATTCGATTTGTAGAATTCTTTGATACGGAAGGGACTAAAATATATATTAAACTCGCCAAGGTAAGTTTCTGTAGAAATTTTTTCATCAACAAACTCTATACTTTCTACAAAATAAGAAATATCAATATCTTTTAATTTACTTAATTTTTTATAATCCTCTGGTGTAAGAAGTTTAACTGATACTCTTTTAAAGGCAATTTCTTCAGCTTTAGATATAGCGGTATTTCTAATATCAGTCTCATTTGAAAAAGATAAATTTACCTTTATGCCAGATGATGAAAAAAAATCTACATTTTCATTAGCAAGACAGGAATTAATAAGAGCAAATAAAAAAACAATCACAAAGCTTATTTGCTTAGTATTGGAATTAAAAATCATATATAAGAAATCTAAATGAAGAAGCTATCATACTCAAGTTCAGGCGTAAGCATAAATAAAGGAAATAAATTTGTATCTGAAATAAAAAATATAATTCGTAAAGACAAAAATCTTAAAAAATCCAATATTGGTGGTTTTTCTGGTCAATATATTCTTGATCCAAAAATAAAAAGACCAATTCTTGTCAGTGCAACCGATGGAGTTGGAACAAAAATTGAGATTGCCCGGATGATGAGAAACCATAAGACAATCGGCATTGACCTAGTCGCCATGTGCGTGAATGACTTAATAGTTGATCAGGCTAAACCTCTTTTTTTCTTAGACTATATTTCAACTGGAAAATTAGACATATCTAAAGGTAAAGAAATTATAAAGGGTATTATTAAGGGATGTAAAATGTCTAATTGTTCACTGCTAGGTGGAGAAACAGCTGAACATCCAGAAGTTGATTCAAACGATAAGTATGATCTTGCTGGATTTTGTGTAGGAGTTAAGAGTGGAGTTGCCAAAGCAAGTCCAAAATTAAAAGAAAATGATATCATTGTAGGAATTTCATCATCGGGTCTTCACTCTAATGGATATTCTCTTGTTAGAAAGATAATTAAAGAAAACAAAATAAAATTAAATAAGAAGATAGAAAAAAATAAAACCATTGGTGAACTGTTACTCAAGCCTACAGAGATATACGTAAGTCCAATACTTG
Organism: uncultured Pelagibacteraceae bacterium; assembly: GCA_902577765.1. Classification (GTDB taxonomy): domain Bacteria; phylum Pseudomonadota; class Alphaproteobacteria; order Pelagibacterales; family AG-422-B15; genus CACNXQ01. The sequence continues at coordinate 46,881 of CACHAK010000009.1, forward strand.
AAATGTATACAAAAAAAATAATAAAAACATGCGCTCATATTACTGGTGGAGGAATAACAGAAAATTTACCAAGGTCATTAAATAAAAATGTTTCTGCAAAAATAAATTTAGAAACCTTTAATTTGCCAACAATATTTAAATGGATACAAAGTTTTGGGGTATCGCAAAATGAAATGTTAAAAACATTTAATTGCGGATATGGTATGATAGTAATCTTAGATAGAACAAAGTTTAATCAATTTGAAAAATCAATTAAGAAACACAAGCTTAAATACAGAATAATTGGCAATTTAGTCAATTCAAAAAAAATAAATAAAAAAGTTAGTTATATTGGCAAATTAAATTAATGATAAAGCATCCCATAGGTATCTTTATATCTGGACGTGGTTCAAATTTAAAATCGATTGTAGATGCATGTAAAGAACAAGAGTATCCAGCAGAAATAAAAGTTGTTTTTTCAAATAATAAGAATGCTCCCGGCTTAAGTTTTGCAAAAGAAAATAATTTAGAGGCAATAACATTAGACTATCATAGTTTTAAAAATACTGAAGAATATGAAGAAAAGATTATCAGTCTATTGAAACCATATGACCTAGAACTAATTTGTTTAGCAGGATATATGAAAATATTGTCAAAAAAATTAATTGATCATTATCCTAATAAAATCATAAACATTCATCCTTCATTGCTGCCAAAATACAAAGGACTTAATACTCACAGACGTGTTCTAGAAAATAATGAAACTAAGACAGGTTGTACGGTGCACTATGTAAATCAGGAAATGGATGGAGGAGAAGTTATTTTACAGAGAGAAGTAGATATAAATACTGAGGATACTGAAAGTTCTATTGCTCGGAGGGTTTTAAAAGAAGAACATATAATTTACCCCGAAGCTATTAAGTTAGTGCTTACGAAATAATATCCGCTTCGTCAAAAAAGTGATTTATTTCGATTTCAGCATTTTCAGGACTGTCTGATCCATGCACAGAATTTCTTTCTAGAGATAAAGCGAATTTTTTTCTAATCGTTCCCTCAGCAGCTTCTTCTGGATTAGTTGCCCCCATTATCTCTCTATTCCTTTGAACTGCATTTTCTCCTTCTAGGACCTGTACTACGATTGGTCCTGAGCACATAAAATCACACAAACTTTGGAAAAAAGGCTTGTCAGAATGTACCCCGTAAAAAGAGGCTGCTTTATTTTGGTCTAATAGAATCCTTTTAGACGCAACAATTCTTAGGCCAGCAGACTCTAGCATAGCGGTAATTTCGCCAATTTTATTTCGCTTAACCGCATCGGGTTTGATAATTGAAAAAGTTCTCTCTATTGCCATTATTTACCCTCATAGTATTTAGATACAAATCTATTTAAAAGCTTAACGCCAAAAGCTGTTGCACCCTTTGGCGAAGTTGGCAATGGTTGCTTAGTCCATGTAGTTCCAGCAATATCAAGGTGTGCCCATGGAACTTTATTAACAAATCTTTGTAAAAACTGTGCAGCGGTAATCGAACCAGGACCTCTACCATTTGTAATGTTTTGCATATCTGCGATAGGGGAATTTAACATTTTGTCATACCTATCATTAAGAGGAAGACGCCATAATTTTTCTCCCTCAACATCTCCAGCGTCAGCTAATTGCTTACTTAATTTATCACTATTTGAGAAAAGGCCAGCGTATTCATCCCCTAAAGCTACAATAATTGCTCCAGTTAATGTTGCAAGGTCAACCATAAGCTCTGGCTTGTATTGCTCTTGCGTATACCAAAGTGCATCAGCGAGCACTAACCTACCCTCTGCATCTGTATTTAAAACTTCAATTGTTTGACCTGAATAAGATTTAACTACGTCACTCGGTCTTTGAGCCTTACTTCCAATATGGTTTTCAACCAATCCTACAACACCGATAACATTTGCCCTCGCTTTTCTTAGTGCTAAAGCCTTCATTAGTCCAATTACAACGCCTGAACCTCCCATATCATATTTCATTTCTTCCATGCCGTTAGACGGCTTTAATGACACACCTCCTGTGTCAAATGAAACACCCTTTCCAATAAACGCTATAGGTTTCTTTTTCTTATTTTTCGCCCCAGTCCATTTCATGAATACAAGCTGGGACTCATGAATACTTCCCTGCCCTACTCCAAGTAAAGACCCCATGCCAAGTTTTTTCATATCTTTTTCACCAAGTACTTTTACATCAACGCCATATTCACTTAGAGATTTCGCATATTCCGCTATTTTGGGCGGAGTCATAACATTTGGCGGCTCAGTTACTAAATTTCTCGTAAGAGTCACTCCTTGATGAATTGCATTTATACTTTCATAATTTTTTAAAAGTCTTGTATGTTGAGATGAGCAAATTTTAACTTTTTTCTTTTTATTTTTTACATTCTTTTTGTCGTCTTTTTTTGAAAAATACTTTGTAAAACTATATGACGCTAATGACATACCAAGTATCACTTCACTAATAGCATTTAAAGACCCAACTTTTGATGAAGATAATCCATCAGGATAAATAATAACATTTGACTCTTTATAAAATTTTATTAGGGAAGTTAGATGACCGCCTAAAATCTGAAAATCTCTGATCTGATAATCCTTGTATTTTTTCAATTTAAAAATATAAATCTTTGATAGTTTTAAATTTAATGGCTGATGAATAATAGAATAATCAAAGTTTTTTGAGTTCCTCTCTTGAAATGATAAGTCAGATTTTATGATATTAGATAAAAATCTCTTTGATAATTGGTCTAGTTTCTTTCCATGGCCAATAAGTCTACACTTATCGTCACAGAATATTACACCTACAGCATCTTTTTCTTGTCTTAAATTATTAAATTGAATGTCCATACTTATATACCTTTAGCAAAATACTGATATAATTGAAAAAATGTCAAGATTTACAACATATGCGATTAAGGAAATCACATCAAGTTTTTTATTCCTTGTGGTACTGTTAACAGGAATACTCTGGATGGGTCAAGGACTGAGACATATAGATCTGGTAACAGCTGAGAATGTATCTCTTCTATCATATATCTCTTATGTGATTTTATTATTGCCTAAAATTACTCTGCTTACAGTCCCAATTTCTATATTTTTAGCTATTTTATTTAACGTTAATAGACTAAAGAATGACAGCGAGTTAATAATATTTTGGGCCTCAGGAAAATCTGATAGTCAAATTTTATTAAAACCAGTCATAATTTTCACAGCTTTTGTATGTCTTTTGATGCTTATAGTTAGTATTTTTCTTACCCCAATGTCGCTAAATGAAATTAGACATAAAATAATTGATATAAGATCGTCAGGAATACATACTTCCCTTCTTAAAGAGAAAAAATTTATATCGCCTGTAGATACTCTTACTATATTTTTGCAAGAAAGAGACGGAAATGAAATAAGTGGATTGCTAATTCATGATCTGAAACAATCAAATAAACCTCAAACCTATATTGCTCAAAATGGAGTGATTATTAGTGATGAAAATAAAAAAATACTCAGGCTTTTTAATGGAAGTATTCAGATTTTTGATAAAAGTCAGAATAAAATATCAGAAATAGCATTTGACACATACGATTTGGATTTAATGCCATACAACAAAGAGGAGAATAAACATATTTATTCTGATGAGCTTTTAACTTTTGATATTATCAGGAATCTTAAAGGAAAAGAAATAGTTGAATTTAATAAATATGAAAAAGAACAATTTGCAGAGCTTCACAGTCGATTTATAAACCCAATTTATATTTTTTTCTTTGCTATACTTCCACTTTTAATAATTAGATACGCAAAACGACCTGATGAAAGCTGGTTGCTTTCAATAAGCTTGATATCGATAATTGCCTTTATTATTCAAATTGTGCAAATTACTCTTTCAAACATGCTTGTTGAATACAGCCAACTTGTTACTATTAATTATATTTTACCCATAGCAATATTTATTTTAGCGATATTATTTTTATCTCATGATAATTTCAAATTAGGAAAATTAAAAAATGCTAAGTAAGATAAATTTATATATATTTTATCGTTTCCTTTACAGCTTTTTGATTACTTTTACAATTCTCGCTATTATAATTTTTGTTGGGGATTTTGTTGAACAATTCAGAAAATCTGCAGGAAAAAATGTACCGATCGAAATTATCTTTCAACTCGCAGCGCTCAATTTTCCGAGCTTAATAACTTCAACTCTTCCTATCACAGCTTTTCTAGCATCTATTATGGCGCATTTGATATTAATAAGAAACTCGGAGAGTATTATAATTAATGCATTAGGCTATTCATTATTGAAATCGACATTGCCTGCCATTTTATTGTATCTCTTCATAAGCTTAATGTTTATTACAGTTGCAAATCCACTTATCGCCGTTTTTGATAAACAGTATAGTGAATTAGAGTATAAATACATTGATCGCGTAGATAAATTTGCATCAATTACAAAAAATGGTCTTTGGCTTAAACAAGAAAATGAAGAATCAAATCTATCAAGTGTTCTTTATGCGCAAAAAATTCAAAACAAAGGTAAAAACTTACTTAATTTCATGGTACTGGAGTATGATAGTAATGGAGCATTCCAAGGAAGATTAGACGGAGAATTTGCATCGTTGAACAGTGGATACTGGGAAATGTTGAACACTCAAATTTCACCCAAATACGGTGAAACAGACTTTAAGGAGAGAATACTTTATAAAACAAACATTAAGTTAGACGATATTACAGACAGTCTATCTTCACCTTCCAGTATTTCAATATATCGATTACTTACCTTTATTTCTTTTCTTGAAGGACTAGGTTATTCAGCGATTGATTTTAAAATGCATTTATATGATTTAGTATTTCTTCCATTATTTATAGTCTCAATGGTTTTACTGGCGTCATCTATTGTAATAAATCTCAAACAAAACGATAAATTTACTCGGGTGATAGTTTATTCATTTATTATGATATTTATAATATACTTTATTTCTAATTTGCTTGATGCATTAGGGTCAACTTCGCAATTGCACCCTTTAATCTCTAAACTTTTAATGCCTCTAATAGTTTTAGTTATTTGTGGAGTTACTTTTCAAATAAATGAATTAAAAAGAAAAAAAATATTATGATACAACTTTTAAAGCTTAAAAGTATTTATTTTATTTTTTATACTTTTATTGTTATCACTCTTTTATCAAATAACAAAATTCAAGCAGATCAACAAATCAAAATAATTGCAGATCAAATTAGAACAAGTGAAAATGGAGACTTCATAGAAGCAAAAGGAAATGCAGTAGCCATCAATGAATTCGATGAAAGGCTTAGCACCGATAAAATGACATATAATAAATCTTCAAAAGAAATAAATGCTACTGGCAACGTAATATTTAATGATTTAGAAAAAAATACCTTCTTTATGGATAGAATTGTTTCCAAAAATGACATGGAATATTTAGAGGGTAGTGAAGTTAAGGCAAGACTAAAAGATGACTCTCGCATAGTAGGTTCAAATATAATTAGAAGTGATGGTATAAGTATATTGCAAAATGCTGAATATACTCCCTGTAAAGAAGAAGAATATTTGATAAAAAATTGTCCTGGATGGAAATTAAAATCTAGTAAAATTTTTCATGACACTAAGACAAAAACAATCCATTATGATCATGCTCGAATACATTTATTTAACTTGCCAGTTATTTATCTTCCCTACTTTTCACATCCAGACCCATCTGTAAATAAGAGATCAGGTTTACTTATGCCTACTATTGAAACCGATAATCAATTAGGAGATATTTTCTCTATTCCAATTTTTTATAATATTGCAAATAATCAAGACATTACTTTTACACCAACTTATCAATCAAATAGTAATAACTTTTACACAATTAATTACAGGAATTTAAATAATAGTGGTTATTTTAATATTGATGCTAGCATAAATGATAATGATGATAAGAAAGGGACAAAAAATCACTTATTTTTTGAAGGAGATATAAATAATCCGTTCGGTAGCTTAGAGGCATTTTTACAAACTAGTAATAATGATACTTATATGCGTAAAAATAAAATAAATAAATTTACTGTTTTAAGGTCAGGAATTGATTTTGAAAGATCGACAGACAATGATTACTTATCTCTTCAGGCTATTGGCTATAAACACCTAACTGTTCAAAATGCTGAGCAGTGGGAGTATGTCTACCCTAAAGTTACATATAATATTAATAATATTGACAATAATTTAATAGATGGCTCAATTTCATTGAATAATGAGCTTCTTATTAAAAGTTTTCAAGACGATAAAACCTCTTTACTTTCAAGCCAAATAAATTGGAGAAATAATACAATTGATAAAAAATTTGGTTTAGCGGCTAATAATATTGCAAATTTAAGAATTGTTTCGGTTTCAGTTGATAATAAAAATTCTCCTGACTCAGACAATATACGCTTTTATCCTCAATTAAGCTCAAAAATTACTTACCCATTGATGAAGTCAACAGATAATACTAATCAAACGTTATCGCCTATAATTATGCCTATAATTACGCCTTATAATAACTATACTTCTGCACAATCCATTACGAGTAGCAACATTTTCTCTGAAAATAGAGCGTCATCAATTACTGAATGGGAAAGCGGGCCAAGAATAAATTATGGTGTCGAATGGTTTATGGATACTAATAATGGACAAAATATAAAAGTGACAATTGGTCAAAATTACAGGATAAACAAAAATGATAATGACAATACTAAGGAACTTTCAGATTATTATCTCTCTTCAAATCTTTCAATAAACTCAGACAACTATATGAATAATTCACTTGTAATAGACAGAAATGACATTGATATAAAAACTATTAACATGAGTACTTATAACAAGTTTTTTGATATGAAAATTGCAATGGATTACGACTACAGCTCTGGTAAGTATACTGCACCCAACGAACAACTCGCAATAGGTGCAGAATATAATTTTAAAGAAAATTTTTTCTTTAAATTTACTGGATCCAAAAACTTGGATACAAATAAAAATATTGGATACCAGTATGGACTTCTGTATGAAAATGATTGCCTTGGAATAGATTTTAACTATTTCAGGGATCTGACCAAAGACAGAGACATAGCTGAAAGTGATGGTTATAGCTTTACGATAGTTTTAAAGCCTTTCGGCTCAACTAAAAATTATGGAAAAAATAAAGTATTCGGACCCAAAATTTAAATTTTTATTAAATGAAGATTTTATATAAGATAATTCTAATTTATTTATTTGCTCTCAACTATTCTTCATTATCATTCTCGAAGCAATTAGACGATCATAAAATTGTCATTTTAGTTAATGACGAAATTATTACTTCATATGAGATTGTGCAAAGAATGAAAATGAAATCTATAATCGAAGGAATTGAGATTACTCAAGAAAATCAAATAGTAATCCAAAAGAGAACAGAAGAAGAATTAATTCACGAAAAACTTAAGTATCAAAAATCATATGAATACGAAATAAAAGTTAATCAAGAAGAATATATCAAATATGAAACTGAGTTTCTTCAAAAAAGAAATATAGAAAAATCATTACTTCTCTCTGTTTTCAAAGAAAATAAAATAAACTATTTAGAGTTCAAAAATTATTTAATTACAGAGTATGCTTGGTTTAAGTTATTAGGAAACCTTTATTATAGATTATCTTCGGCAAGTGACCTTGAAATTAAAGAAATTATTAAAAAAAATCCAAATGTTTCGGATGAGCAAGCAAAAGACTTTGTTATACAAAGACAGATTGATCTCAAAGGAAATAAACTATTAAGAGATATGGTGAATGAAGCAACAATTGAGTATCGATAGAGTCAAGAGTCGACCAAAACGCTCACTAGGGCAAAATTTTTTAAATGATGACAATTTCCTTAGGCTATTAAGCAAAAATATAACAACAAATAACGATACAACAATAATAGAAATTGGCCCTGGAAAAGGTGCTTTAACAAACTATTTAATAAAAAAAAAATTCAAATATTTATATTTAATTGAAAAAGATTATCATCTTTCAGTTCAATTAAATAATAATTATAAAAAATTTGATAATATTAAAATCATTAATCATGATGCCTTAAGCTACGATTTTAGAAATTTTTATAAACATAACGATGTCTTAATTCTTGGTAATCTTCCATTTAATATTTCTACACAACTACTTTTTAAGTGGCTTTGCGAAAAAAAATGGCCACCTTTTTATAGAAAAATGATTTTAATGTTTCAAAAAGAAGTGGCTGAGAGAATTATTTCCAATCACAATAAAAAGAATTACGGCCGCATATCTGTTGCATCTCAAGCAAGATGTAAAATTAGAAAAATTATCACCGCCCCTTCTAAAGTTTTTTTTCCAAAGCCAAAGGTTGATGGAGTTGTTTTGGAGTTTATTCCATCGATAAAGTATAAGGATCTTGATTTTGAAAGTTTACTTATTCTTCTAAAAAAATCATTTTCACAAAGAAGAAAAAAAATTAAAAATAATTTAAAAAATCACGTTGAATTACTTGAAAAACTTAACATTAATCTAGATTTTAGGGCTGAAAATATATCCGTTGAAGAATATTGCAAAATAGCAAAAATGCTCTAATAATTTTTTCTTTTTTTTTGAATTATTGATTTTATTTGTCTTACGCAATCATCAAAATTGTCATTTAAAACTACAAAATCATACTCATCTTTGTGACTCATTTCTAATTCATATTTTTGCATTCTGTCTTCAATATCTTTTTCATTGCCACCGGATGCTTTTGTTCTCAGTTTAAGCCTCTCATAAATAGCTTGTTTTGTGGGTGGGACAATAAATATTGACAATATATTTGTAAAATCTGATCGTTTTAATTGTTGAGCACCTTGCCAATCAATGTCAAATAATACATCTCTTCCTTCATTAAAATACTTAGATATAGTTTCTTTCTGTGATCCATAATAGTTATTAAAAACTTTTGCATATTCAATGTATAAATCATTCTTAATCCTTTTTTCAAATTCTGCTAAATTAATGAAATTGTAATCTTTGCCATCAATTTCATTATTTCTAGGAGCTCTAGTTGTATCAGAAATGGAAATACTTATCCCATCATCATCTTGTAATATTTTTTGACAAACCGATGTCTTTCCAGCTCCTGATGGTGAGGAAACAATAATTAATAATTGATTTGATTTATTCTGAGTCATTAAATCTACTCAGTATAAGTGAAACATTAGTACCTCCAAAACCAAAAGAATTTGACAAAATATTTTCAACTTTTTTCTCTAAGGGATTGTCTTTTATAAAATTAATGTTCTTAGTTTTAACTTCATTACTAAGGTTCAAATTAAATGGTAATTTCTGGTTATTTATGCTTAATAATGAATAAATTGCTTCAACTGCTCCTGCAGCGCCAAGTAAGTGACCTATTTGAGACTTTGTTGATGACACATCAATTTTTTTGCTATTACTGTCAAATAATCTATCTATTGCCGTTGCTTCAATTTCATCTCCTGATGGAGTAGAAGTGCCATGAGCATTAATATAGTCAATTTCATTTGTAGTTAATTCAGCGTCAAATAGAGAATTCTCCATTGCCCTAAATGCACCATCACCTGTAGGCTCTGGCAAAGTATAATGATAAGAGTCAGATGACATTCCATAGCCTTTAATTTCACCGATTATATTTGCCCCTCTTTTTATAGCGTGCTCCATTTCTTCTAGAATTAATATTCCAGCTCCCTCACCCATTACGAATCCATCTCTATCATTGTCAAACGGTCTTGTAGATAAAGCGGGTTCATTGTTATACTTTGTACTTAGTGCTTTGCACGCTGTAAATCCTTCAATGCTTACAGGTGAAATCGTAGACTCAGATCCTCCGGTCATCATGATATCTGCTTGACCGTGTTGTATTAGCCTATAAGACTCGCCAATTGCATGGGCGGATGATGCGCATGCTGAAACAGTAGAATAGTTTGGCCCTTTTAGATTATATTTTATTGATAAGTATCCAGCTGACATATTAATAATTCTGCCAGTTATAAAAAAGGGGCTTATCCTTTTACCTTGGTTGAATGAAATAGAAGTTTCTTCAATACCAGGCATACCCCCCATGCCCGAACCAATAATACATCCTGAGCGATATGATTTTGGATCTTCAATGGCTATTAAATTACTTTGTTTAAACGCTTGCTCAGCAGCTCCCATGCCAAATTTTATGAAATCATCTATTTTTTTTATTTCTTTTTTTTCTACCCATTGTTCTGGTAGGAAAGAATCCTCTATTTCGGCAGATTGAGGAACTTCACATGCAACTTTGCATTTATAATTTTGAACATCAAATTTAGAAATCTGTTTAGCTCCTGAAACACCCTTAATAAGATTGCGCCAGTTGCTATCAACTCCACATCCAAGAGGTGTTACTAAACCTATGCCAGTAACAACAACTCTTTTCATTTACTTGGATTTATTTTTCCTCTAGATGGGAAATTGCGTCCCCGACAGTTAAAATTGTTTCTGCTTTTTCATCAGGAATTTCAACATCAAATGCCTCTTCAAAAGCCATAACTAACTCAACTGTATCCAAACTGTCTGCGCCAAGATCATCAATAAATTTTGCATCTTCTGTAATTTTTTCCATGTCATCTATTCCTAGATGTTCAGATATAATTTTTTTCACTTTTTCGGCAACATCACTCATAATATTCTCCTAATCATTTTTTTCTATTTATTACGATATGTATCACATTGTCAAGCCGCCATTAACGCGGAGGACTTGTCCAGTAATATAAGATGATTCTTCAGAAGACAGAAAAAAAACTGCGGATGCAACTTCATTTATATCGCCCATTCTACCAATTGGGACATTAGCTAACATTGAGTTAAGTCTATCTTTATTAATTGTTTCTATTATATCCGTTTTTATAAATCCTGGGGAAACACAGTTAACAGTTATTCCTCTTGTAGCAACTTCGTTGGCAATAGTTCTGGTGATGCCTTCTATCGCAGATTTGGAGGCAACGTAATTAGCTTGGCCTGAATTACCTAATTTTGCTGCATCAGAGGAAATATTTATAACTCTACCCCACTTACTCTTGATCATATCCTTTATCACTAATTTAGTTAGTAAATAATTTGCATTTAAATTGACATTAAGTACATCATTCCATTCCTGATCCTTCATTCTTATAAACAAATTATCTTTTGTAATACCTGCATTATTAATTAATATATGAATAGTACCAAAATGTTCATTGGCAGTTTTAACTATTCTTTCTATTTGACTTTTATCTAACAAATCACTTTTTAAGCAGTCCAATCTTTCATTGTATTTTTCTTTTAATGATTTTAGTTTTTCAGTGTTTGTTCCGGTAGCAAATATATTGTATCCATTTTTGTGAAAAATGCTAACTAATCCACTCCCTATTCCTCCGGTGGCTCCTGTGATCAAGACATTTTTCATGACACCATTTTATCTAATTTATCTAAATCTTCCAACTTACTAATTGATATAGAATTCACCTCTTTAGAGATCCTTTTTACTAGGCCAGTCAAAACATTGCTAGGTCCAATTTCAATAAAATTCTTAACTTTGTTAGAAATCATATTTTCAATGATTTCACGCCATCTTACTTTAGAGGTAATTTGTTTTATAAGTAAATCAGCTATATCATTTTCATTACATATTTCTGAAGTGACATTTGAATAAAGGGGCACACTAAATAATTCAAACTTATAATTTAAAATTTCAAGTTTCATTATTTCTGAGGCCTTATGAATTAATTCACAATGAAATGGTGCGCTTACAGATAATTTTACCGCTTTTCTTATACCAAGATCTTTTGAATTAGATAAAATGAAATCTATTGCATCAATTTCTCCACTCAAAACAATTTGTCCTTCAGCATTATCATTGGCAATAAAAATTTTTCCAAATTGATCAGCCTTACTAATTGCATTAGTAATATTTTCATTAGAAGACCCAAGAACAGCTATCATGCCACCTGATCCAATTGGCATACTGTCTTGCATTGCTTTTGATCGTACTTTAAGCAGTTTAACAGAGTCACTAAATTTAAGGGATTTGTTTGCAACTAGTGCGCTGTACTCTCCAAGGGAATGGCCTGCCACACACTGAAATGAATTGACTGGTAGTAATTTTTCAGTAATCAAAGCATTGAAGATGGATATGCTCGTTGCCATTATCGCAGGTTGAGCATTTTGTGTTTTAACAATTTCAGATTCATCGCCACTAAATATATCTTTTGAAATTTTTCTCCCTAATGCTTCATCTAAATTATCCATTATCAGCCTTGAAGCTTCGTATTTTGAATAAAAGTCTTTACCCATGCCTATATATTGAGAGCCTTGTCCAGGAAAAATTAATGCTGTTTTCATCTAAAAGAATACTTGCTTAAAAGCTGATTATAGAATATTTATCCATTTTTAATAATAAATACAATATTAATTATGGCTCTTTTTGAACACGTCATTATGCTGAGACAGGATCTTAGCTCGACTGACCTTTCTGGTGAACTTAAAAAGCATGAAGACTTGCTAGTGGAATTAAACGGTAATGTTGTATATAAAGAAAGTTGGGGATTAAGAAATTTAGCTTACCCTATTAAAGAGAATAAAAAGGCATTCTATGAGTTTATGAATATTGAAATTCCTCAAGAAAATATCGATCAATTAAATTCAAAATTAAATTTAAATGAAAACGTGATTAGATATTTGTCAGTCAAAGTTAAGTCCTTTGGAGATACTCCAACATTAATGACTAAGGAAAAAGAGTAAAAATGGAAAAGAATTACAATAAGAGTAATAAAAATTTTGATTATAAGGATATAAATTCTCTAAAAAAATATCTTTCAGAAAAAGGTAAGATAACTCCAAGAAGAATAAGTTATATTTCAATAAAAAAACAAAAAGATTTATCTAACGCAATAAAGCGTGCACGATACTTGGCATTGCTGCCCTATACAGGAAAATAATATGCAAATTATTCTATTAGAAACTATGAATAAGTTAGGTAGTGCAGGAGAAATTGTTAAGGTCAAAGATGGTTACGCAAGAAATTTCCTTATTCCTCAAAAAAAAGCAATTGTGGCAAATAAACAAAATAAGCTAGATCTTAAATCAAAAATGGATCAAATAAATGCCAACAATGAAAAGAAAATTAATGAGGCAAAATCTATTAAAACTAAACTTGATGGTTTTAAGGTACGTATTGAGATGGAAGCAAATGAGGAAGGTGCTTTATATGGAACAATCAATCCAAAGCAGGTCATAGATAAAATTAATGATAAGTTCTCAGTAAGTTTAAATAATGATAATTTAATTCTAAGCGTAATTAAAAATGTTGGTATTCACACAGTGGATTTAAGGCTTTATAACAATCTCCTTGCTCAAATAGAACTAGAAGTTATTAAAAAAATCTAAGTTCATTTCTCTACAATATCAATTGCTTAGCAAATGTTTATACTTTCACGTATAAAGAGCTTTGATACTAACAAGCTAGAAATCCTGTTAATATCTTTTTTCTAAAATTTACTGACATTATATTTGATTTAGGTATTAATAAATACAATGTCATCTTCTTTTCAAATACAGCAAAGCGAAACTATATCAAAAGAACTGCCACATAATATTGAGGCAGAGCAAGGCATTCTAGGCTCTATTCTTCTTAATAACGAAATCTATCACGACATATCTGACTCTTTACTAGTAGATCACTTCTATGAGCCTGTTCATAAAACAATTTATGAAATAATCAGCACATTGATTTCTAAAGGACAAATTGCGACGCCAATAACCCTTAAAAGTTACTTTGAAGTCGAAAAAAACCTAGAAGAAATAGGCGGATCTAACTACTTAGTAAGATTGGCAAATTCGGCAGTATCACTTGATTACGCTAGAAATTATGCAAGGATTATTTATGATTTAGCTGTTAGAAGAGGTTTATACGAACTTGGAGGTAAAGTTCAATATTCTGCAATCCAAAATGACATAGAGATCAAGCCTGAAGATTTGATTGAAGAAACAGAAAAAAATTTGTATCAGATTTCAGAAAGAGGAACTAATAGAAATAATGTTCAAACTTTTCAAAGTTCTGTTGAGGAAGCAATAGAATTAGCTAAGAAAGCATTTGAAAAAGATAGCAGTGTTGTAGGCATTTCATCTGATTTTATAGATTTAGATACTAAACTTGGAGGCTTTCATCCGTCAGATCTTGTTATCATCGCTGGAAGACCATCTATGGGTAAGACTTCTTTAGCAACAAATATTGCATTTAATATAGCCAAAAGTGCACTTTCTTCAGACGACGCAAATTCAAGTGTATTATTTTTCTCTTTAGAAATGTCAGCAGAACAATTGGCTCGAAGGATATTGTCAGAACAAGCTAGAATTAGCTCAAATGATATAAGAAGGGGCAATTTGTCAGAGAATGATTTAGATAACCTTGTTTCTGTTTCTAAGGAAATTCTTGAGATTCCTCTTTTTATTGATGATACACCCGCTATAAATATTGGAACACTGTCTTCCAGAGCCAGGCGCCTTAAAAGAAAAAATGGATTAGGTGTAATTGTTGTTGATTATCTTCAATTGCTAAGACCAAGCAAAACTTCAAGGAATGAGTCGCGTGTATTAGAAATTTCTGAGATCACTCAAGGTTTAAAAGCACTTGCTAAAGAGTTGAATATTCCAATAATTGCACTATCACAATTGTCTAGACAGGTTGAGCAACGAGAAGATAAAAAACCTCAACTTTCTGATTTAAGAGAGTCTGGTTCAATTGAACAAGACTCTGATGTGGTAATGTTTATTTATAGAGAGGAATATTATCTTGAGAAAAATGCTCCTACTCCAGGCACTGCTGAGTTTATAGAATGGCAACAGAAAATGGATGAAATTCATGGGCAAGCAGATATTCTTATCATGAAACAAAGACATGGACCAACTGGAAATGTTAAACTAAGCTTTGATGCAAAATACACTCGATTTGCCAACTTTGTAAGTAAAGATCACTCAGATAGTTACGAATAAAGATTTAATATGAAAAATGTGGATCAAAATACATTTTTGAATATTAATTTAAAAGCGATAAGAGAAAATTATCAAATTGTTAAAAACAAAGTTGATAAAAAATGTATAGTTGCTGCTACAGTTAAAGCAAATGCATACGGTTTAGGAATTAATAAAGTAATACCTTCATTAAAAAAAGTTGGTTGTAAGTATTTTTTTGTTGCAACTACCAGTGAGGCAATTGAGCTAAGAAAAATCGACAAATCTATAATAATATTTATATTAAATGGATTAGTCACATCTGATTTAAATCTAATAAGAAAATTTAAATTGGTACCAGTAATAAATAATTTAAATCAATTAAAAAAATTTGAAAGATATCAAAAAAATCAGAGAAAAAGCCTTAATATTGCGCTACATTTTGATACTGGAATGTCTAGGTTAGGCTTTGATGAAAAGGAAACTGAATATTTAATTTATAATAAATCCCAACTTATAACCAAATCTAATATTATGCTTGTAATGAGTCATTTGGCATGTGCAGATAATGATAAATCTTCTAAAAATAAAAAGCAGTTACAAAAGTTTATTAAGATCAAAAAACACTTTCCAAAGTCAATGCATAGTTTGTCAAATTCTGCTGGCGTATTGCTTGGAAAGAAGTACAACTTTGATATGGTAAGACCAGGTATTTCTCTTTATGGAGGAAACTGCAAATTAAATGAAAGAAAAATATATAAAAATGTAGTGACATTAAGCGCCAAGATTATTCAAGTAAGACTTATTAATAAGAATGATACAATTGGATATGGAGCTACATATAAAGCTAAATCTAAGATGAGAGTTGGTACAATTCCCTTTGGGTATGCTGATGGGTTTAGTAGACTTTTTTCTAATAATTATCATGCTATTTTTAAAA
>CACHAK010000010.1 GCA_902577765.1 uncultured Pelagibacteraceae bacterium
CTGGTGGATACCAAGTATTTTCTCTATCTCAACTAAGAATGATTAGTGAGGAAGGTGTTAAGTTTTCATCACATATAGATGGAAAAGAAGTAATGCTTACTCCAGAAAGTTCAATGGAAATACAAACTAACTTAAACTCAGATATTGTAATGGCGTTTGATGAATGTACTGCTTTTCCTTGCACCCATGATCAAGCAAAAAACTCAATGGACTTGTCAATGAGATGGGCAAAAAGATGCAAAGATTATTTTATAGAAAGAAATAACAACAAGTTATTTGGCATTGTTCAGGGAAGCGTATTTGAGGACTTAAGAAAAGAATCTGTAAAAGCTCTTGAAGATCTAAATTTTGATGGTTACGCAGTAGGAGGTCTTGCAGTAGGTGAAAGCCAAGACCAAATGTTTGAGGTTCTTGAATTTACTACGCCTCATTTACCTGACGACAAACCACACTATTTAATGGGTGTGGGCAAGCCTGATGATATTCTTGGTAGTGTTGCTAGAGGAATTGATATGTTTGATTGCGTATTACCAACTAGAAGTGGAAGGAATGGACAAGCCTTTACTTGTCATGGGCCAATAAATATTAGAAATGCAAAATACAAAAATTTAGATGATCCAATTGATAAAAACTCAGATAATCCTGTATGTAAAAATTACTCTGCTGGGTATATACATCATTTATTTAATGCAAAGGAGATGTTAGGGGGAATGTTGCTTTCTTTGCACAATATATATTTTTATCAGAAACTTATGGCAGATATTAGAAAATCTATTGAGGAGGATAGCTTTATGTCTTTTTCAGAAGAATTTCTTGAAAGTTATCAATCTTAGCTACTTACCTTTGAATTCAGCTTTTTTCTTTTGAATGAATGACATTACTCCAATTTTACTATCCTCAGTTTTGCCAGCAATTGTTTGTGCTGAGCTTTCTGCAGCAAGTTGACCTTCAAAGTTGTTCGAAAAACTATCCCAATATAATTGTTTAATTAATTTCAAAGCTACAGTTGGTCCTGAAGCTAATGTTCTTGCTGTATTCATTACTTCTTCCATTAGTTTGTCGTCTTCAACAACATGATTTACAAGACCCCATTCAAGAGCTTTATCAGATAAAACTTTTTCACCAATCATTGAAAATTCCATTGCTCTCGCCATGCCTATTTTTCGAGGAATTACATATGTAGAGCTTGCATCTGGTACAAGTCCTATAAATTTAAACGCTTGATAAAAGTATGCAGATTTAGAGGCATAAACTAAATCTCCAAATACGCCCAATGAACAACCCGCGCCAGCAGCTACTCCATTAACAGCCGTGATTAATGGAACATTTAGATTTTTTAAATCTATTAAAAAGGGATGGTAAACTTTTTCTAAGGTTTCTCCCGGATCTATATTATCGCCTAAGCTTGCACCTTCAACAAGGTTTGCGCCTGCACAAAAACCTCTTCCAGCTCCTGTTAGGACGGCACATCGAACTTTTAATTCTCCACTATTTATAGATTTTACTTGCTTATGAAGCTCTGAAATCATGTCCATAGAAAGTGCGTTTAGCCTTTCAGGGTCATTCAACGTTAAAATAGCTATATCATCAACGATTTCAGTTTTTAAAACATTGGTCATTTACTAAGTATTACATGCATATGAGAAAACAAAAAAGTATATTTTTTTGTTATTTTGGATTAGTTTATTAAACTTGATTAATAAAGGGTAAATTATGGGATTAGGAAACGTATCTATAGGGAGCACTTATCCAGAGGTAAGTAGAGACGAAATGCTCTCAAAATTAAATAAATTAAAACAACCATTTTTAAAAAACTTCAACCCAGATTTAAAGGTACGTATCGATCGTATAAAAAGAATACAAACTTTAGTTGAAGAAAATATAGATGCTTTTCACGACGCGTTAAGATCTGATTTTGGTACACGACATGAACAGTTAAGCCTAATGGCTGACACAATGCCCGTAATTAATAATGCAAAAGACGCCTTAAAAAATATTAACAGATGGGTTAAGCCCGATAAGCGAAAACCTAACTTCCCATTAGGATTGCTTGGCGCAAAAGCTTATGTTCAATTCCAGCCTTATGGAGTAGTTGGTGTTATTTCTCCATGGAACTTCCCACTAACTCTAAGTATTGCGCCTTTAATAGAAATATTTGCAGCTGGAAATAATGCAATGATGAAGCTCTCGGAGTTCGTTCCAGCAACCTCTGAATTAACTGAAGAACTTATTAATAAATTTTTTAGTGATGAAGAAGTTATTATAGTAAATGGAGGTCCTCAAACCTCACAAGATTTTGCGGGATTGCCATTTGATCATCTGCTTTTCACTGGATCAACAAATGTAGCTAAAAAAGTTGCATCTGAGGCAGCATCAAATTTAGTGCCACTTACTCTTGAATTAGGCGGCAAGTCACCAGTAATAGTTGGTCCAAATGCCAAAATGAAAAAAAGTGTTGATAAGATAATGATGGGAAAGCTCTTAAATGGAGGGCAAATTTGCATATCACCTGACTATGTAATGGTTCCTGAGGGACAAACAGATGAATTTGTTGATCACGCAAAATCCCATGTTAGTGAAAATTATCCAACGATAAAAAATAATCCAGATTATACATCTATAATTCATTTGAATCACTTTGAGAGACTTCGTGAATTAGTAAAGGACGCTGAATCAAAGGGAGCTACTATTGTAGAAATAAACCCAGCAAATGAAGACCTTTCGCAACAAGAGCACCATAAAATATTACCTACTTTAGTTTTAAATCCAACGGATGATATGAAGATTATGCAGGAAGAAATTTTTGGACCTTTACTGCCAGTGAAAACATACAAAAACTTCGATGAAACAATAGAGTTCATAAACAAGAACCCTAAAGCACTTGCAATATATTATTTTGGCGATGACAAAAAAGAAATCGATACAGTGTTAAATAATACTTCATCTGGTCAAGCCGTTATAAACGATGTCTTATTCCAATTTTCTATGCATGATCTACCTTTTGGAGGGGTAGGTCCTAGTGGAATGGGCTCTTATCATGGTTACGATGGCTTTAAGAACTTTAGTCATAAGAGATCAGTTTTGAAGGGTCAAAATATCTTAGATGCGGGTAAGATGATTACAGCTCCATTTACTGAATCTACGGAAAAAAATATAAAAAGGTTATCCTAGAGAATACTCTCAGCTGCTATTTTTTTTGAGTTTTCAACAATAAACTTAAATCTCAACTCAGGTTTTTTGCCCATTAAAGAATCTACAGATTTATGAGTTTTCTTTTTGTCTTTTGATGCAATTTGAACTTTTAATAAGGTTCTATTTTCTTGTGACATAGTTGTCTCTTTCAATTGAGCAGGCATCATCTCACCTAATCCTTTAAATCTATTAATTGTTACGTCTGAATTTTTAAATTCTTTTTTTATAATTTCATCTTTGTGCTTATCATTTACAGCATAATACGTTTTTGCTCCTTTTGATATTTTGTATAAAGGGGGCACGGATAAGTACAAATGTCCTTCATCAATTAGTCTTGGGAATTCTTTATAGAAGAATGCCATCAATAAGGTGGATATATGAGCCCCGTCAACATCAGCATCTGTCATAATTATAATTTTTTCGTATCTAATATCTTTGCTATTAAATTTATCTCCTCGCTTACATCCAATAGCTTGCATTAAATCAGTGATTTCTTGGTTTGCATTTATTTTATCTCTTCCAGCACTGATCACATTTAAAATCTTACCCCTTAAAGGTAAAATGGCCTGTGTTTGGCGATCTCTTGCTTGTTTTGCCGATCCACCAGCCGAGTCTCCTTCAACAAGAAAAATTTCAGTTCCTTTATTTCCATCAATTGAACAATCAGCAAGTTTACCTGGTAAGGTTGTTTTTTTTCTTTTTATATTTTTTTCTATGATTTGATTTGACTTGGATTGCAGTCTTAACTGTGATCGATTAAATGCGTATTGAAATAATTCTTCTGCTGACCTAGTTTTTTTTGTAAGCCATTGTTCAAATAGTTGTCGTGCTTTCATTTCAATTTTACGACCAGGCTCTATACTTGATAACTTTTCTTTTGTCTGACCTTGAAACTCAGGGTTTTCTATAAAAGCAGATAAGATTGATCCAGATGAACCAAAGAGATCTTCTTGATTAATTTGAGATGATTTCTTCTCGTATTTAATTTTTGAAAAATCTTTAAATGCCTTATAAATTCCTGACTTGAAACCGCTTTCATGAGTACCGCCCAATGGGGTTTTAATAGTGTTACAATAAGACTCATTTATAGGTTCCATCGCATCAAACCAATTTATAATTCCCTCAATTTTACCACTATCAACATCTATCTGGGTGTTGAAATAAAATGGATCTTCAAAAATAGGGTCATTGGGCGTACAAAGATTATTTAAATAATCTTTAATTCCATCGGAGTAATGTAGTTTATCTGATAATGGAATATTTTTTTTGGCGGTCGCCTTACTGCATGACCAATGAATTTCAACATCTGGTATAAGATAGGCTTTAGCTTTTGCCATATTATATATAATTGAAGCATCAAATTCTATTTCTTTGCCAAAAATTTCTGGGTCTGGTGAAAATACTATTTTTGTACCCTTTTTTAGAGGACCTTTTCTGGATGCTTTTAATTTATTTTTAGGAGAACCTTGACTATAAGTTTGTACAAAATATTTTTTATCTCTTGCAATTTCAAGAGTAAGTTTTTTAGATAGTGCGTTTACAACAGAAATTCCAACACCATGCAAACCGCCAGAAGTTTTGTAATTATTTTTTGAAAACTTGCCCCCAGAATGAAGTGTTGTCATAATAACTTCAACTGCAGGTATTTTAAATTTTGGATGCTTATCAACAGGAATACCTCGCCCATTATCAGAGATTTCAATCGTGTCCTGGGAAACTAGCTTAATTTCTACCTTATTTGCAAAACCAGCAACAACTTCATCCATTGAATTATCAAGAACCTCGCTTACCAGGTGATGCATTGCCATTATATCTGTTCCCCCAATGTACATTCCGGGTCGCTTTCTAACCGGTTCTAAACCTTCAAGGACTTCAATATCTTTTGCGGTGTAAGATGTGTTTGAATTTTTTATTGTCTTTTTGGATGAACTCTTCTTTTTAATTGATTTATTTTTCTTTGATTTCTTTCTCATAACAAACAATACAACTAATAATAGATTCTTTACATTGTGTAATATTTATTTACTCTAACAGCATGAATTTATTAGGATTTTAGTATGCCGGTTATTGAGTCAAAAATAATGATTAATTCAGAGTCCTTCAAAAAAAATCAGGAGGACCATCAAAAGCTTATTGATGAAATTAGAACTTTAGAACAAAAAATAGCAGATAATTCCGCTAGGTCTAAGGCTAAGTTTGATAAAAGAGGACAGTTGCTGCCTCGTGAAAGATTAAAAAGACTATTAGATCCTGGTAGTTTTTGGCTTCCATTATCCACCCTTGCTGGTTACAAGATTGGCGATGATGATGGCGATAAAAATATTGGATGGGGAAACTCTATTAGCGGTATAGGTTATGTTGCAGGCGTTCGTTGCATGATTGGTGTTTCAGATGCGGGTATTAAAGGGGGAAGTGCATCTGCGATGGGCACTGAAAAGGCGTTAAGAGGCGCTCAAATAATTTTTGAAAATAAATTACCTTTTATTCAGTTAATAGAGAGTGCTGGTGCAAATCTACTGAGACAGACCGATATGTTTATTAAAGGCGGTAGAAGTTTTGCCAATCTTTCTAAAATGTCAGCAATGGGAATTCCGACAATTGGCGTAGTTCACGGTTCATCAACTGCAGGTGGAGCTTACCAGACAGGCTTATCAGACTATATAATTGTAGTTAAAGAAAGATCAAAAATATTTTTAGCTGGTCCTCCTTTATTAAGAGCTTCGCTTGGTGAGATTGCTACTGACGAAGAAATTGGTGGAGCAGATTTACATTTTGCAGTTTCCGGACTTGCTGAATATATGGCAAACGATGATGCACATGCAATCGAGATTGCAAGAGATGTAATGAAGAATATTGGATGGAATAATGATTTCATTTCTACTCAAAAGTCTGAGTATGATGAGCCCGTTTATTCACCTGATGAGTTAACAGGGGTTGTTCCAGTTGATTATAAAACCCCGTATGATTGCCGGGAAGTGATTGCAAGAATTGTTGATGGTTCTGATTTCCTAGAATTTAAAGAAGGCTGGGGCAAAACCCTCATAACAGGACATGCAACTATTCAAGGTTATAAAGTTGGAATTTTAGGGAACAATGGACCGATATTTTCTGAAAGTGCTAATAAAGCTACTCAATTCATACAAATTTGTTCTCAATCAAATACGCCGCTAATTTTTCTTCAAAATATAACCGGCTTTATGGTGGGTACTAAAGAGGAAGCAAAAGGAATGATAAGACACGGATCAAAGATGATACAGGCGGTTACTAATTGTACCGTTCCTAAAATAACACTTAGGATTGGAGCCTCTTTTGGTGCGGGAGAGTATGGAATGGCGGGAAGATCTTATGATCCTCGATTTTTGTTCTCATGGCCAAACGCAAAAATGAGTGTAATGGGAGGTGAACAGGCTGCTAGAACAATGGCTCAGGTAGCTCTTGAAGGTGCCGAACGAAAAGGTCAAGACCCCAAAAAAATTTACGGAGAGAACCTTGAAATGCTTGAAGGTATGAAGCAGAAAATAATTGATCAGTACCGTGAGGAAGGTGAGGCAATATTTTGCTCAGCAAGATTATGGGATGATGGAATAATTGATCCAAAAGATACAAGAAAAATTTTAGGTGAATGCTTAAACATCATCAGTGATGGCGATAAAAGAGAATTAAAGCCAAACACTTTCGGCGTTGCAAGAATGTAATTAATTTTTTCCTGGAAGTATGTCGAGATATTTTGAAATAATGCCTAGCATTACTTCATCTGATCCACCGCCAATCGAACCTAAACGTCCATCTCTATATGCTCTTGAAATAGGCGATTCATTCATATAGCCCATTCCACCCCAATATTGTAAGCACTCATCATTAACTTTTCTAGAAAGTCGTGTCGCCTTTAGCTTTGACATTGAAGCTAGCTTTGTACAATCACCACCATTTACATGTATCTCAATTCCCTTCCATGTAAGAGCCTTAAGAGCTTCAACTTCCGTCATAAGCTCAGAAAGTTTATAATGAACAATCTGATTATCTAGAATTGGCTTGCCAAATGTTTTTCTTTGTCTTGTATAATTAATAGTTTCATTAATAGCTAATTCACAGCCAGTATAGCCAGCAATAGCCGCATAAAGTCTTTCCTCTTGAAATTGCATCATTTGATAAATAAAGCCTTTACCTTCTTCTCCGACTAAATTTTTCTGCGGCACTCTTACATCATCAAAAAATATTTCAGCTGTATCAGACGAATGCATGCCCATTTTTTTTAATTTACGATTGATCGTGACACCTTTTGCTCTTTTGCCATTTTCCTTAAGAGGTACACATATAAGAGATTTGTTTAAATGTTTATTCTTATGGTCTGTTTCAGTATTTGCAAGCATACACATCCAGTCTGCTTGAGTACCATTTGTAATCCACATTTTTGATCCATTGATTACATAATCATCGCCATCCTTAACTGCATGAGTCTTAATAGCAGCCACATCAGAACCAGCACTTGGTTCAGAAACACCAAGACAAGAAACAAGATCTCCAGTAATAGATGGTTTTAAAAATTCATTGCATATCTCCTCACTGCCGAAGCGCGCTAATGCCGGAGTTGACATATCTGTCTGTACACCAATAGCCATTGGAACACCACCACACTTAATATGTGCCAATGCTTCATTAAGAACCGCTCCATATGAGTAATCTAACCCTGATCCACCGTATTTTTCAGGTTTAGTTACTCCAAGAAATCCTTGATCACCTAATTTTTTGAATAGCTCATGAGCTGGGAAAATTTCGTTTTCTTCCCACTCGTCTACATAGGGGTTAATTTCATCTTCAACAAATTTTAGAGCTGATCTCTTTAATTCTTCGTGTTCTGTTGTTAATTCCATTTTAATATATATAGCATTTTATTTACAAAGGTCACCCTCTAGAATTCAACTAATTGTCACACACTAAAATAGTTTTTATATTCAATAGGGTGAGGAGAGTGTTCTAGATCATATACATCTTCCATTTTTAGGTCTATATATGCATCAATTTGGTCATCAGTAAAAACTCCACCTTCAGTTAAAAAAGCTCTATCTTCGTCAACCGCCTCAAGTGCCTCTCTGAGAGATCCGCAAACAGTTGGCAATTTTCTAACCTCTTCCTCTGGTAATTCATAAAGATCTTCATCAGCAGCATTTCCTGGGTCAATTTTATTTTTTATACCGTCCATGCCTGCCATTAGCATTGCTGAAAATGCCAAATAAGGATTTGCCGAAGGATCTGGAAACCTTACTTCAACTCTTTTTCCTTTTGGATTATCTGAAACAGGTATCCGACACGAGGCAGATCTGTTTCTTGCTGAGTATACAAGTATTACAGGAGCCTCAAACCCTGGTATCAGTCTCTTATAACTGTTTGTGCTAGCATTCGTAAACGCGTTTAGTGCCCTTCCATGTTTTATGATCCCACCAATGTAGTGCAATGCCATCTCGGATAAGCCTGCATATTTATCTCCTGCAAATAGAGGTTCGCCATTTTTCCATATGGATTGGTGTGTATGCATTCCAGTTCCATTATCACCTTTAACTGGTTTAGGCATGAATGTAGCAGTTTTACCAAATGCATTAGCGACCATGTGTACACCATACTTATAAAGCTGCATAGCATCGCCCTGTTTAAGTAAAGTATCAAACTTCAGTCCCAATTCATGTTGACTTGGAGCAACTTCATGATGGTGTTTTTCCATCTTCAGTCCTAAATTTTTTAATTCTTCAAGAAATTCTGTTCTTATATCTTGTGCGCTATCAACAGGCGGTACAGGAAAATATCCTCCTTTAACACCTGGTCTGTGTGCTAAGTTGCCACTTTCATAAGAGCGTCCAGAATTATATGGACCTTCAGTACTATCAATTTCAAACATCGATTTGTTCATATCAACTTGAAATTTTACATCATCAAATATAAAAAACTCTGCTTCTGGACCCATATATATAGTATCGCCAATTCCACTTGCTTTGACATACTCTTCTGCTTTTCTTGCAGTTCCTCTTGGATCTCTCTCATACGGTTCCTTTGACACTGCATCGAGAACATCGCAAAATACAATTAATGTTGGTTGGGCTGTAAAAGGATCCATCACTGTTGTAGACAGATCTGGCTTAAGTACCATGTCAGATTCATTAATAGCCTTCCATCCCGAAATAGAGGATCCATCAAAAAAGACGCCGCTGTTTAGGAGATCATCGTCCACTGCTGTACCATCCATTGTCAAATGTTGAAGCTTACCTTTTGGGTCAGTAAATCTCAAATCGAGATACTTGACTTCACCATTTTTAAATTTTTTTAGTACTTCATTCGCAGTACCCATATGATCCCCTAATTATGGAATTTATTTAGTCAAAGTTCCAACTATATGTGATACAATTTTGTATGGATCAGCATTCGATGCTGGCCTTCTATCTTCAAGATACCCATTCCAATTATGTTCAACAGTATAAACTGGAATACGTATACTAGCACCTCTATCACTTACACCATATGAAAATTTATCGATACTTTGTGTCTCGTGAAGTCCAGTAAGCCTCATATTATTGTCAGATCCATAAGCTGCAATACCTTCTTCATGAACCTTTCCAAGTTTGTCGCACATTGATGTAAATAATTCTTCTGATCCAGAAGATCTCATTTGTTCATTAGAAAAATTAGTGTGCATACCAGAACCGTTCCAATCACCAGTTTTTGGTTTTGGGTGAAAGTTTACTCCAACGCCGTGTTCCTCAGCAGTTTTCATGAGTAAATATCGGCTTACCCATAAATCATCAGCCGCTTTAATACCTTTTCCAAAGCATTGATATTCCCATTGGCCAAGTGCAACTTCTGCATTAGTTCCAGTAAGTGTAATCCCAAGATCTATACAAGCTTTTAGATGCGCATCTGATATTGCTCTACCAACAACATTGCCTGCTCCAACACCACAATAAAATTCACCTTGCTCTCTTGGCGTGCCGTCTTCCCAGCCAAGTGGTTCACCAGTTTTAGCGTCAGTTAAAAAGAATTCTTGTTCAAAACCAAACCACCATTCGTCGGTAACAACTTCCGCTGCCGCAGCTCTAAAGTTTGATGGATGAGTTGTATGGTCTGCAGCTTGTACCTGTGTCATTACTATATCGTGTCCATTTGGATTAGAATAAGTTTGAACAGGAAGAAGAAGACAGTCTGAGCTTCCTCCCTCTGCTTGTTGAGTAGATGAACCATCAAATGACCAGTCTGGTGCTGATTTTTCTTCGGTTGCTTTTACTTTACTTCTCATAAAAGGCTCTGGTGTATAACCATCAAGCCATATGTATTCATAAGTTTTCATATCTGACATTAATTTCTCCCTGAATTATGTTTATAATGCGTCCGAACCAGTCTCGCCTGTACGAATTCTCATAACTGTTTCAATGTTAGAAACAAATATTTTACCATCACCAATACGATTTGTGTTTGCTGAAGCCCTAATCGCTTCGACAGCCGTATCGACAAGATCATCTTGTAAGATTATTTCTAATCTAATTTTCGGAAGAAAATCTCCGTATTCAACACCAGTGTTAACTTCAGTAAAACCTCTTTGTCTACCTAAGCCTTTGGCTTCAGATATAGTGATCCCTCGCACCCCAACTTTTTCAAGTGCTTCTTTTACATCATCTATCTTAAATGGCTTTATGACAGCTTCGATTTTTTTCATTTTGAGTTAACTCTTAAGTTTTATACATTAATTTTCTGAAAGAAGTTAAAATTAATGATAGAATGTATATATAATGTTTCTATGCCAAATTGACATATAGATTTAAATATAAATGAAAGAGTAATTTACATATCTTTATTTAAAACATGTACTTATAGGCGATTTTTAATAAATGACTCAATACATCCTTAGCAACAAAGAAATGGCAAAGGCCGACCTTTTAACTATTGAGTCTGGTATTTCTAGTTTGGATTTAATGTTTAACGCAGGAAAGAAGGTTTTCAAAAATCTTCCTGTTCAAAAAGGTAAAAGGGCGCTCTTTATTTGTGGTCCGGGAAATAACGGTGGCGATGGCTATGTTGCAGCTGACCTTCTTTTAAAGCGAGGTATGGAAATTGATATTTATTGCCCTATTAGTAAAGCCAAGGAAAGTAATGACAATTTATACTATAAACAAAAACTTAATAAATCATTATTTGTTGCCAAAATTAAAAGTTTATCAAATTATTGTTATGTAGTTGACGCTTTGTTTGGTACAGGGTTATCAAGGACAATATCAAACGATTTAAGTTCTTTAGTTAGTAAAATTAATCAATCTAAATTAGATGTTTTCTCCGTTGATATTCCATCTGGCATTAATGGCGATACATCTGCTGTTCATGGAGAAGCTTTTAAAGCCTCAAAAACAATTACTTTTTTTAATAAAAAAAAATGTCATTATTTGTACCCTGGAAAAAAATATTGTGGAGAAATTATAGTTGAGAATATTGGAATTAAAAAAAATGTATTTGATAGAATCATGCCTAATATAAAAAAAAATGATCCATCATTATGGATTAAGAATTTTCCATTTCCAGTTTCAAGTGATCATAAATATTCAAGAGGAATGCTTGTAATTAATACTGGTCCTCAATTTCAAACTGGAGCAGCTCGATTAGCTGGTCGATCAGCTTTGCGCGTTGGGGCAGGAGCAGTAACAATGGTCTGTGATGAAGAAACAGCTAAAATATTAGAACCACAAATCTCAGTTGAATTATTATCAGTGATAAAAGAAAAAAATGATTTTCAAAAACTTTTAAAAGACAAAAGAGTTTCAAGTGTCCTCATAGGCCCTGGAAATGGAGTAAATGATGAAACAAAAGCAAGAACTTTAATGTCACTGGCTTTTGTGGATCATTGTGTAATTGATGCAGATGCAATTACATGTTTTGAAAATAATCCAGAAGAATTATTTATAGATACTTATCCGCATACAATACTCACACCTCATGAAGGTGAATTTAAAAGATTATTTGGTGAAGGTATTGCTTTAATGGAAGATAAAGTGCTTAAGTGTATTGAGGCAGCCAAATTAGCAGGAAGCATAGTTTTACTCAAAGGCGCTGATACAGTTATTGCTGACCCTGAAGGTAATGTTGTAATAAATGCAAGCGAAGCTCCATATCTAGCAACCGCAGGATCAGGTGATGTTCTCGCTGGAATCATCGCTTCACTTGTTGGAGATAATAAGATGAATGCTTTTGATGCGGCTTGCGCTGGCGCATATATTCACTCAAAACTTGGAGAAATGATAGGTCCGGGGCTAATTGCAGAGGATCTTATTGACAACATCCCCCTGATGATTAAAAAGCTGCATTCGTATGTTGCAGAAAGTAAATAAAATATCATTTCTTCTAATTTTTTTCCTTACATTCTGTTTGAATATAAGTTTAGCAGAAGATCAGATTTATAAATTTAAATCCAAAAACACTAACTTTATTGGATCTGTAGCAAAAGAAAAAGACGGTTCAAAAACTATTTCTTTTGTCGGCATCCCCTTTGCAAAGCCTCCAGTTGATGACTTAAGATGGAAAGCTCCAAGAGAATTAGATCTGATGCCTGATACATTTGAAGCTAAAACCTTACCTAATCGATGTATGCAAGTTAGTAATTTTTATGACTCAATGGACGGTATTGAGGGAGGTTCAATAATTGGATCTGAGGACTGTCTTTATTTAAATATTTATCTTTCAGAAAAGGCATACAACAGTAAAAAGAAATTACCAGTCATGTTTTGGGTGCACGGAGGTGGAAATACGTGGGGTTATTCTGCTTCAAACTTGTATACTTCAGGGGATTTCATAATGGAACATGATGTAATTTTAGTCACAACAAACTATAGATTAGGTCCTTTTGGATGGTTTGCTTATAGCGGTTTAAATGAAGACTCAGATAATGAACTTGATCAAAGTGCAAATTTTGGAACTCTCGATATTATAAAATCACTTGAGTGGGTAAATGAGAATATTTCAGATTTTAATGGCGACCCAAATAATATTACTATTTTCGGTGAGTCTGCTGGAGCTAGAAATGTAATTTCACTTATGACTTCACCTTTAAGTGAAGACTTGTTTCAAAGAGGAATTTCTCAAAGCGGTTACCTTGGCTCAGACTCTTTAGATTTTGCAGAAAATAATGAAAGAGCGGGATCAAAAAGTTTATTAAGACACTTAATCAAATCAAAGAACACATCAATATCTGACGAGGAAATCTCAAATTTCATGAGTAATCAGATGCTTTCAGTTGACCTTTTAAGAAATGCAGATGCAAAAGATATTATATCATATTATAGGCCAAGACCTGATGCAGCCGGATTAATTGATGTACCGAATGTAATACCTGATGGAGTAGTAATTCCAAATAAGGGTATCTATGGAGCTTATAGAGATGGCGATATGCATGACAAACCTATGATATTTGGTTCGACACGAGATGAAGATAAGCTTTTTATGTTTATGAACGATGAATATGTGAATAGGCCATTATCTTTCTTGAGCCCAATATCAGAATATCTTGATTTATATGTAAAACCTAAAGATCCAAAGTATTATGATATCTACGCTAAATACATGGCAGAGTCATGGAAGTATGGAGCTGTGGATTTGCCTTCGGATTTTACATCAAATTACAAAAAATCAAGTGTATATGCTTATCGATTTGATTGGGATGAACAAAATGTCTATCTAGGTGTTGATCTACCCAATTTATTAGGCGCTGCACATGGAATGGAGTTGGCGTTTATTTTTAAATCAGATGGCTTATTAGGCGAGAGTTCTGATGCGATAAATGACATCATGTATAATAAAAATAATAGGTCCACTGATTTAGAGCTCTCTACAAAAATGGGACAGTATTGGGTAAATTTTGCTTACGATGGGAATCCAAATAGCACTCCATATAATATGTCTACCGATTGGAAACCATGGAATAAATTAAATAACAACGAAAGGTTTATCGTATTTGACTCTGTTAACGATAAAGGCATTGCAATGTTTAATAATACTTTATCGGCTAATTCAATTCTTCAAGGAATATCTAGTGAGAGCATAACTGTTGATCAAAAGTGCTATATAATTGATAAAATGTTCAATAGAACAACTCTTACTGACGAGGAAGTGGATGAAATTTATAGAACCTTTATGAGCGGTAAGTGCACTAGAACCTAAATTTTATTTAGCTCAACTTTATAGTCATCTACGACAGTTATTTCCTGAATACCATCAATGTGCATCTTAAATTGCTTATATTCCTCTTTTTCTTTCACTTTTTTTCGAGCTTCTTTTTCATCTTTCGCACAGACAAAGATATTAGTATGACCCTCGTAAAAGCCATCTGAGATATTAGGATCATAAAAACCTGTATGGACTTGATACAATTTCATATTATTTAGTAATTAGATCATGAAAAAAGAAAACTTGCCATCTAAAATATGCCCAGTTTGTAATCGCTCTTTCAACTGGAGAAAAAAATGGAGATTGAACTGGGACAGAGTAATATATTGTTCAAAAAAGTGTGCTGGAATAAAAAAGGCTTAAACGATATTTCTTTTTTTTCCTTTATAAAAAGAATTTATATTTTTAATTAATTGATTGATGGCTTCTTGCAGAGTTTCATTTGAAGCCCAAGCGGTATGCGGTGTCCAAATGAAATTTGCTTTATTCAATATACTATAATAAGCATGAGACTTTTTTGGTGGTTCACTAGTTGTGACATCTATACCTGCTCCCATAATGATTTTTCTTTTTAAAGCTATTGTTAGATCTGCTTCATTTACTATACCGCCCCTTGCTGTGTTGATTAGTATCATATTTTTCTTCATCAGTTTAAATTCTTTTATTGTTATTAAATCTTTTGTTCTATTATCAAGAGGACAATGAATAGATAAGTAATCCAAAGATGAAATAAATTTTATAAATTTGTTTCTATCGAATTTTCTAACTGACATATATTTAACTTTCATGCCAAAAGACTTTGCAAATTTTCCCACCTTCTTTCCAATCGAACCTTTTCCAATGATCCCTAATTTTTTGTCATGTAAATTATTTATTTCTCTACTTAGCAAGGTAAAAACTTTTTTCTTTTGCCATATTTTTTTATTTATATCTTTTTCCAAGCCCTTTATATTTTTAGATAGCATAAGCATCATGGCAAAAACGTGTTCAGCTACAGATACTGATGCATAATTTCTTAAATTACAGACACTAATATTATTTTCTTTGCAATAATTTAAATCAATAATGTTAGTACCAGTTGCTGTTATTGCTATTAATTCTAAATTGACTGCTTCTTGCAGAACAGATTTATTTAAATTAACTTTGTTTGTAATAATTATGTTTGCAGAGCTTATCCGTTTCTTGATTTGACTTTGTTCAGTAAAATTATAATTTTTCCAAAAATAATTAAATTTAATAGGTGGAAAAACAATATTTTTTGGGAAAGTTGCTCTATCCAAAAACACTATTTTTTTAATCATAATAATTATGAAAACTTATGCTATTATTATATGGTTATTTAAAATGTTTATTAAAAAACTATCATTTATTCTATTCATAACTTTTTTTATACAAGTTACTTCAGTAAACGTATTTGCATTTACCGGAGGCTGCAATGAAAATAAATATGATTATAAAAATAATCTTTTCTTTTTTAAACTTCAATTAGAAAAAGGTGAGTCTAAATCAACTCCTTGGGAATTCTCTGCTGATTATGGTGG
Source organism: uncultured Pelagibacteraceae bacterium (assembly GCA_902577765.1). GTDB lineage: Bacteria > Pseudomonadota > Alphaproteobacteria > Pelagibacterales > AG-422-B15 > CACNXQ01. Next base: position 15,921 of record CACHAK010000010.1, read on the forward strand.
ACACAATGAATGTAAAGAATTTATGAGGACGGGGCATGGAAAAATAAAAAAAGAGATGCCCGCGGCTCAAAAATGGGGCATGGGGTATAGCACTTTGCATAGGCATATTATAAGTAAGAATGAATTTTGTAATTCTAAAGGCCCATTTTCAATGTATGGTCTTGGGAAGTCTGCACATATTGAATTTTGTAATAACATTGTGGGCAGTTCTAAATTTTATACAGAAATTAATCTGAGTGAAAACGACTTTGAAATAATATGTGATTTACTTGATTGCGCAAATAAAAGACGAAGCGGAGACAATTTTTCTGAAATACTTGAGGAGTTTATCAAAAAAGGTTCAGATTATGCTTATCCTTATTTAGCAGTATCGATGATAGACCTTCAGGCTAACGACACAGTTTCTTGGGGAATGGATGTCACATTTACATCTGCAATAGAGGTATGTGAAGAATACTCTGATACCAGGTGTGATGTTATAATCGCTAATGGAAAAATAGTTAATGATATGTTTTTGAATAAGTTTCAAAATAGATCATTTGGAACAGCATCATTCATAGAAAATCCAGAACCTCTATCTGCTTTTAGCAATAACGATGATGTTAGAGCTAAATTAGAAAAGTTAAAAAATCTTTACGATGATGACTTGATAGATCAAACTTTATATGAACAAAAAAAAGCTGAAATATTGGGATCATTTTAAATAAGTTAAATTAATGCCATATTTTTTTTGTTATTGTAAGAATGGAGTACATAATTAAATTTTTACTGTAAACATCTAAAAAATAGTCTATTTTGCATTTTCTATTAATCGCGGATATGGTGGAATTGGTAGACACGCTGGTTTTAGGTACCAGTGAGGCAACTCATGGGGGTTCGAGTCCCTCTATCCGCACCAAATTGTTAGTAAGAAAGTAATATGAGTTATAAAGAAGTTTTAAATAAAGGTTTGAAAAGAGCATATGAGTTCACAATTGTGTCTGAAGATTTTAATACAAAGCTAGAGTCAAAAATTGATGAAGTAAAAAAATCTGTAAAAATTGACGGTTTTAGACCAGGTAAGGTTCCAAATAATATTATTATGCAAAAACATGGTGATGCGATTAACAATGAAGTTCTCAATGCTGTAATAAATGAAAATGTTACAAAAATAATTCAAGAAGGAAAACATCGTCCTGTTTCTCAACCGAAGGTTGATTACAAAGATAAAGAACAAGAAAAAAAAGATGTTGATAAAACGTTTAAAATTGAGTTTGAAGTTTTTCCAGAAATAAAATTAGCCGACTTTAGTAAAATCGAAATTGAGTCAACGTCGGTAAGGCTTGATAAAAAAGAAATTGATAAACGAATAGACTTAATTGCCAAATCTCAAAGAACATATAAAGAGCAAGGCAGTGATTATAAAGCTAAGAAAGAGGACTCTGTCTTATTAGATTATGAAGGAACTATCGATGGTAAGAATTTTGACGGAGGGAAAGCAGAAAGTCAGACAATTGTAATTGGCTCTGGGCGATATATAAAAGATTTAGAAGATGGCCTTGTGGGTCTAAAGAGTGGAGACAGCAAAAAGATAAAAGTTAAATTTCCTGCAGATTACTCAGCAAAAGAGTTACAAAATGCTGATGCTGTGTTTGAATGTAATATTAAAAAAATAAGTTCACCTGTTGAGTCAAAAGTAGATGATGAATTAGCAAAATCAATGGGCGCAACTGATTTAAAGGATTTAAAAAACAAGGTCGAAAATCAAATGCAAAGCGAGTACTCAGATCTTACAAAAAATCTAGATAAAAAAGTACTTTTTGAAAAGCTCCAGTCAGCGCACAAATTTGAGTTACCTGAAGATCTTATAAATGTTGAATTTCAGAACTTGTCTACAAATTATTTGAATTCACAAAGTCCATCATCGATTGATCATCAAAAGGAAATCAAAGATAAAAAATTGACTTCTGATAATGAGGCTAAATTTAAGGAAGATGCAAAAAATAGAATTGAATTGGGCTTAATTCTTCAAGAGGTTGGAAAAGTAAATGAAATCTCAGTAACACCAGAAGAGATGAATAAAGCCCTTTTTGAATATGCAAGCAATTTTAAAGGACAAGAACAAAAAGTGATTGATTATTATAGAAATAATCAGGATGCAGCGATGCAACTTCAAGCTCCTTTATATGAAAATAAAATTGTAGACTTTATACTTTCGAAGGTTAAATTGAAAAAAAAGGACGTTGATGTTGATTCGTTTATCAAAATGTATAATAGCGTCAACTCAGTTGAGAAGACTGAAGTGAAGAAAAAAACGGCAAAGAAAAAGACAGTTAAGAAAAAAACTAAGAAATAATTATGGTTGATAATAAAATCTTTGATCAGTTGGTTCCAATGGTTGTTGAGCAGACGGGAAGAGGAGAGCGTGCTTTTGATATTTATTCGAGGTTATTAAAGGAAAGGATAATATTTTTAGTTGGGCCAGTTAACGACCATATGGCGTCTCTAATTTCAGCGCAGCTTTTGTTTCTTGAATCTGAAAATCCCGAAAAAGAAATATCATTATATATAAATTCACCTGGTGGAGTTGTAAGTGATGGATTGGCAATTTATGATACTATGCAATTCATTCAGTCCCCAGTCTCAACACTTTGTTTTGGACAAGCTGCTTCAATGGGCTCATTCTTACTTGCAGCAGGTGAAAAAGGAAAAAGGTATGCTTTACCTAATAGCCGTATCATGGTCCATCAACCATCTGCTGGTTTTCAAGGTCAAGCAACTGATATAGAAATTCATGCGAAAGAGGTCCTGGCAATGAAAGCAAATTTAAACAAAATATACGCCAAGCATACAGGCCAACCTGTTGAATCAATCGAAGAGGCGCTTGAAAGAGATAACTTTATGTCGCCGGAAGAGGCTCAGAAATTTGGCATAATTGATAGCATCCAGGAAAAAAGAGTTGAGCCAAAAACTGAGAAATAGCCTCAAATAGTCAATTTAATCCACTGTTTATAAACACTTTTTTTTGAAATTAATTGTTTTTTTTCTATAGAAATGTTTTTCTTAATAATTATTGATTCGCAGATTGTTAAAAAATTGAATTATGAGTGAAAATACTAACGATAGTAAAAGCAAGAACACGCTATATTGCTCTTTTTGCGGTAAGAGTCAGCATGAAGTAAAGAAGTTGATTGCGGGGCCGACCGTATTCATATGCGATGAGTGCGTTGAGTTATGTAATGATATTATTCAAGAGGAGAATAAGGAAACTAAAGCAAAATCATCAAGCAGAATTCCAACTCCGAAAGAAATTTGTGCAACCTTAGATGACTTCGTGATAGGGCAAAAAGATGCAAAGTACAATTTGTCTGTAGCTGTGCACAACCATTATAAGAGAATCGAGCATTCTAATTTCAAGTCCGATGTAGAATTATCGAAATCAAACATTCTTTTAATTGGACCTACTGGATGTGGCAAAACTTTATTAGCCCAGACTTTAGCACGTATTTTAGATGTGCCATTTACTATGGCGGACGCGACAACACTTACTGAAGCCGGCTATGTTGGTGAAGACGTTGAGAATATCATTTTAAAACTATTACAGGCTTCTGACTATAATGTTGAGCGAGCACAAAGAGGTATTGTTTATATAGATGAAATAGACAAAGTTAGTAGAAAATCCGAAAATCCATCAATTACGAGAGATGTTTCAGGTGAGGGCGTACAGCAGGCTTTGCTTAAGATAATGGAAGGAACAGTTGCAAGTGTGCCACCACAAGGAGGAAGAAAGCACCCACAGCAAGAATTTTTGCAAGTAGACACAACGAACATATTGTTTATTTGCGGCGGAGCTTTTTCTGGGTTAGATAAAATAATCAATAAAAGATCTAAAGGGTCTGGTATTGGATTTCAAGCAAATGTAAAAAGTTATGAAGAGAAATCTGGAGGAAATAGTTTAAAACATATGGAGCCAGAAGACTTGCTAAATTATGGACTGATACCAGAGTTTGTTGGAAGACTTCCGATTGTCACAACTCTTACAGATTTAGATGAGGAGTCGCTAGTAAAAATTCTTCAAGAACCTAAAAATGCTCTTGTTAAACAATACCAAACACTATTTAGCATGGAAGATGTCAAGCTTATATTGTCAAATGAAGCCCTCAGCGTTATTGCTAAAAAAGCAATTGAGAGAAAAACCGGCGCAAGGGGACTTAGATCTATACTAGAGAATATCTTGCTTGATACGATGTTTGAATTACCATCGCTAGAAGGCGTTGAAGAGGTTGTAATTAATGCTGAAGTAGCAGAGGGACGAGCCCGACCATTGTATACCTACACCGATGGTAAAAAAGCTTCAGAAACAAGCGCTTAGCCTGTAAATCATTTATTCCTTGAAAATTAGGAATTTATACACATTTTAATAGTAGATGAATAACAAATGACTTTACTAGTTGTGGCATTGGTCATCTTATTAATGAAAGAATTGCCGAGTCGTATATGATAGAAAATAATATCCCAGTCTTGCCTCTAAGAGACATAGTAGTTTTTCCTCACATGGTTGTTCCATTGTTTGTTGGTAGAGACAAATCAGTAAAAGCACTTGAAAAAGTCATGTCAGGTGACAAGCGTATCATGCTTATCACTCAAAAGAGTGCTTCAGTGGATGATCCAAAAAAAGATGACCTTTTCGACTTTGGAACGATTGCGAATGTGTTGCAATTATTAAAATTACCTGACGGTACAGTCAAAGTACTTGTTGAGGGTCTTCAAAGAGCTTCGATTAATATGTTTACTGATAATGAAGATTATCTGGTATCTAACATTGATCTTATCGATGAGAACAATGATAACACAGATAAAAAATTGAGAGCATTATCTAAATCAATTACTGATCTTTTTGATAAATATGTAAATTTAAATAAAAAGATCCCTCCTGAAGTACTTGGAACTATAAATGAAATAGATGATTTGGCTAAATTAAGCGATACGATAGCATCACACTTGTCAATCAAGTTGTCTGATAAACAAGAAATATTGGAAGCAGTTGAACTGACTGAGAGATTTGAAAAGATAATGAATTTTATTCAGGCAGAACTTGATGTAATGCAAGTCGAAAAGAAGATCAGAGGTCGAGTAAAAAATCAAATGGAGAAAACTCAAAGAGAATATTATTTAAATGAGCAAATGAAGGCTATTCAAAAAGAGCTCGGTGAAGGTGAAGACGGAAAAGATGACATACAAGAATATGAAGAAAAAATTGAGAATACAAAGCTTTCAAAAGAGGCAAAGGAAAAATGTTATTCTGAAATTAAAAAGCTAAAATCCATGAGTCCAATGTCTGCTGAGTCTAGTGTTATTAGAAATTATTTAGATTGGATATTAACAATACCATGGGCTAAAAAGACAAAGGTCAAGAAAGATATCAAATATGCTGAGAGCGTTCTTAATGAAGATCATTATGGTCTCGAAAAGGTGAAAGAAAGAATACTTGAATACTTAGCTGTGCAGCAACGAATAAAAAAAATGAAAGGTCCAATTTTATGTTTAGTTGGAGCTCCAGGTGTAGGAAAAACCTCATTGGGTAAATCTATTGCTCGAGCTACGGGAAGAAAATTTGTAAGAATGTCACTCGGAGGAGTGAGAGATGAAGCGGAAATTAGAGGTCACAGAAGAACCTATATTGGATCTTTGCCTGGAAAAGTTCTTCAAATGATGAAAAAAGCAGGATCATCTAATCCATTATTTCTGTTAGACGAAATTGATAAGTTAGGAGCTGATTATAGAGGAGATCCTTCATCAGCTCTATTAGAAGTGCTTGATCCAGAGCAAAATAACTCATTTAACGATCACTATTTGGAAGTTGATTATGACTTGTCAGATACAATGTTTATTACAACTGCAAATACTTTAAGAATGCCTCCTGCACTTTTAGATAGAATGGAAATTATCAGAATTGCAGGCTACACAGAAGATGAAAAAGTAGAAATTGTAAAACAGCACTTAGCTCCACAGATGCTTGAAAAGCATGGTTTAAAGAGTGGCGAGCTTGTACTGGATGATAGCGCGATAATTGGATTAATAAGATACTATACTAGGGAAGCAGGTGTCAGAAGCTTAGAAAGAGAACTTGCTAACCTGGCGCGTAAAACAGTTAAAAAAATTGTAGCTGGTGACATAGCATCACTTACAATTAACGAAGATAACCTGCATGAGTTTGCAGGTGTTAGAAAGTTTAAGTTTGGTGAAATTGATAATGACGATCAGGTTGGAATAGTTACAGGACTTGCGTGGACAGAGGTTGGGGGTGATATATTGCCAATAGAGTCAGTCATAATGCCTGGGAAAGGCCGAATGACTATTACTGGAAAATTAGGCGATGTAATGAAAGAGTCTATTCAAGCTGCAAAATCTTATGTTCGCTCAAGATGCATTGAGTTCGGAATTAAGCCAACTATTTTTCCGATGCGCGATATCCATATACATGTACCAGAAGGAGCAATCCCAAAAGATGGCCCATCCGCAGGCCTAGGAATGGTTACTTCCATAGTTTCAGTATTAACAGGCATACCGGTTAGAAATGATATTGCTATGACAGGTGAAGTAACGCTTCGTGGAAAAGCACTTGGAATTGGTGGTTTAAAGGAAAAACTATTAGCAGCTCTAAGAGCCGGAACAAAAACTGTAATAATTCCAAAAGAAAATGAAAAGGACATGGCAGATATCCCTGATAATGTAAAAAATGGGCTAGAATTAATATTCGTTGATAATGTTGATGAGGTATTAAAAATAGCTTTGACGAAACCTCTTTTGCCTATTGAGTGGGATGAGGACGATTCACCTAAATCTTCTAGTGATATATCTGAAGATGATGCTGAACAAGATGTGGATAACCCTATAACTCACTGATTTCATTGCATTTAATTAAATTAAGGCATCTAAATTTTAATTTTTAGCAGTTTTCTTGGGCTTTTTCTTGACTATATATAGTAGTTCAGATCTCATAGTTATATTACGAATCAAAAACTCCTAAAAAAAGGGGGGGGTTATGAACAAACAAGACTTAATAGCAAAAGTAGCTGATGTTACAGGTATGCAAAAATCTGACTCAGAAAAGGCAGTAAATGCAGTTTTTGACCAAATTACTGATGTTCTTAAAGCAAGAGGAGAAGTAAGATTGGTAGGCTTTGGCACATTCAAAACATCAATTAGAAAAGCATCTCAAGGACGAAATCCACGTACCAATGAGGTCATTCAAATCCCTGAGTCAACTAGACCTAAGTTTACTGCAGGTAAAGGTTTGAAAGAAGCTGTTAATAATGCTGGCGGCGGCGGAATGTAGTTCCTTAATCGCTGACTAAATTATTTAAAATCCGATCACTCTTAAATAAAGGGTGGTCGGATTTTTTTTATAAATATCTGTGAATATTCACTAAAATAGATATATAACAGTCTTTCCGGGCGATTAGCTCAGCTGGAAGAGCGTCACGTTTACACCGTGAATGTCGGGAGTTCGAACCTCTCATCGCCCACCATTTCATCCCACGAGATGGAAACACTTTTCTGTGGGGGTGTAGCTCAGTCTGGTTAGAGCGCCTGCCTGTCACGCAGGAGGTCGCGGGTTCGAGTCCCGTCACTCCCGCCATTGATTTTTTTAAAAGAATCCCACAGTATTAACTTATGATTGAAAATTTTGAACATTTATATTTACTCATACTTCATATTTTAATGACAGCGTTATTTGGCATTTATACTTTCAGAGCACTTTTTAAGCCTGAGGGGATGGTTAAGGAGTTTAATATGGATCAGAGTAGTGTGTATATAGTTAGGGTCCTTGGAACATTTGTGGCACCATTTTTTTTGATTGGTATTTATTTGATTTTTCGACCAAATGGGCCAGAGGGGGCATGGGTTTACTATAACTTAATCTTTATAAACTTTGTAATTCTCTCTGTTTATGACGCGGCCGTTTTTCTCAAAAAAGTTGATAATGATAAAGGTACCAAAAATTCAGTAACTGACTTGGCGGTCAATACATTTACACTTATATCGTCAATTATCTTAATTCTTGGATTGTCAAATAAAATTTATATTTGATTACCTAAAATTTGACTTCTAAGTTGAATTGATCCTTCAAGTATTCTTGTAGTAGGACGGCTAAAATAGGAATCAGCATCAAATGAATACACTCTGTTTTCTTTAAATGGATTGAGGTGATTTAATCGATCGTCATGAAATAATTGTGATGAAAAAGTCAAATTTTGCTCAAGATTATAGCCACAGCAAATTAAGGCAATCGCATATGGATCTGAATCGACTATTTCATCAGCAGACAAAATTCTTGATTGGTCACCTGTTTGTCCAATTGCTGAGTTAAAGCCAGCTAATTCAATTTGTTCTGGAACCCAATGACCAGCAGAAAAATAAGGGTCTATCCATTCTAAACAAAGAATTCGGTGATCATACTTTGTTTGACGTTTAAGTATTTCTCTTTTTTCTCGAGCTTTATCTATGTGATTTTTTGCTGAGATTATTGAATTAAGTTTATTTCCTAGCATTATTATATCGTCACAGATGCCATCAAACGTTCTTCCAATTAAAGAAATTATTTTTGTCGATGAAGGTAAGGTGCATAAAGTTCCTTTTAATTCAACTTCGATTTGACTACTGGATATGGAGCAGACATCGCATATACCCTGAGTAACAATGAAGTCAGGCTTTAAATCATTTAAACGTTCAGTATTTATTTGATATAGGGAATCGTTAGTTTGAAGTGTTTCACGCACTTGAAAGTCAATATCGCTCTGAGATCCATGAGGGTTAATTGACGAACTCGATAATTTTTCTAGTTTATTGACTTCAGTTGGAAAATTACATTCATGACTAACGCCGACCAAACTAGAACCTAGACCCAGTTCGAATATTATTTCACTAGCACTTGGAGTTAGGCTTACAATCCTCATTAGTTAAATTACTCGTGCTCACCGTCTTTGCCTCTGAAAAATTTTAAGTCATAAATTTGAGGTTTTTTTTCAGCTGTGAAAAATACGAACATTGTTATAAAAAGTGCAGCAATTAATAAAGCGTGGGCAATTGCAGTAAAACCAAACACAAAAACACTGTCAACGATATAAAGTGAAAATACACCACTCCACATAAATGCTAGAATTTGCATGACCATATGACGAATTTTAAGATTCGTTATATTTTTTAATGGATTCACATTTGAGTCCATTATGGGTGACCAAAAACTTTTAAATATGTCTATTATCTTCTTCATTCAATTCCTATTGAAATAGAGTCGCCGTATCTTTCACATCCTTTAGAAATTTTTTTCTAACTTTGTCAGCAACAAAGGGTACTGCAAAGTATCTTTTGTAAAGAATGCTTTTTATACCACATATGTGAAAAACACCCCTTTTCAAGCGTCTAATTGGCAAATTGAGAAAGAATGTAGTTATTGCCAATCGAGGGGAGCCATATGTACAAAATATTATTGCTTTTTTGTTACCTAGATTACCTTGAGGGTAACCATAGTTGCCAACCAGCTGTTTAAAAGTAAATGCCCATGGAGGAGCTAAAACTTTATCGATCCAACCCTCCAGGATTGCGGGCATTCTAAAATTCCATATTGGAGCAATTAATACAATTGTATCGCTTTGTTCTATCCTTCTTCGATGATCCAAAACATCTGGTCCAGGATTACCTCCAGCAAATACAGGATCAAATTTTTCTTTATATAAGTCAACCATATCCACTGAATGTCCAGCTTTCTTTGCGCTTTCAATAAATGTATCTCTTATTGCGGCATTAAAAGAGTTATCGTCGTAATGACCGTATACGATAAAAAATTTTTTAAACTGTCTTTCTCTCATTTTGTATATTCCTCACTTTTATTATGGTCTGATTCTCTAACATTTTATTGTAGAAACTTTGTATTTTTGGGTAATTTTCAAGAAAATGATCCTCCTCTAACCAGAATAGTAATGTGAACAAGTAAAAATCAGCTGCAGACAATTCATTTCCAATTACAAATTCTCCTATTTTATCTTCAATAAAATTTAAATATCGATGCAAAATATTCTGCGATTTAGTTATTAAATCCTCTGAGTTTTTATCTGAAACGTAATGATCTGGATGATAAAAAAGTAGAATAATTGGGTAAAACGATGAAGACATAAAAGCCATGATTTGATGAAACTCATTCATTTCAGTTTCTGTACTAGGTAACAAGTGATTTTCCCTTTTAAGCAAGTGATATACAATAGCTAAGCTCTCAATTAAAAATTTTCCATCTGGCAGTTTCACCATTGGAACTCTTCCGAGGGGATTGATTTTTAATATTTTTTCATCGCTTTTAACATTTTTTTCATCAACCTCAATAAACTCATAATCAATTGAAAGCTCATGAAAAAGATACTCAATTATATCAGAACCCGTTTCTGATCTGCCATAAATTTGGTATTTCACTAGGGTGATCCGGCTTTGGCGTGATTGACACTAATAGAATAAATTTTCCCTGATTTTATTGCTTTGGCTGCATCCGGCTCTGAAGCGTCTGCAGTACATACAAACAAAGTGTTGCCGTTTGATCCGCCCAACATGCATGCATATGCTCTATTTGGAGTAGCAATCCTATCTGTTATTTTTCCACCTTCTTCATACCTAACCACTTCTGAGGTAGTTGGAGAAGCTATCCAGATACCCATCTTTTCATCCAAACAAATACCATCTGGGACAGGGTAAGGTATTCCTTTACCTTCTTTTGGAGTAATTTTTAAAAAACGCATAGTTTTTGTGTAGTAATAAAATAGATTAGGCATCATATAAGCCCATACTCTCCGATTAGAAAGATCACCATCTTTATCTATATCAAATGCAGTAAGTCTTCCCGCATAGGTTTCGCCAATAATAAGTTTTTTACCATCAGGTGTAATTACAGTTCCATTTGGAAAGTCTAAATTTGAAGCAGCAATTGAGGCGTTTCCATCAGGATCGACCTTTATAAGAATAGTTGGCTTTATATCTTTTCCGTGATGTATTGATCCAAAATTACCGACATAGGCATTACCGTTTTTGTCGACCACCATGTCATTGCACCTAAAAGGTGTAAGTTTTGACATATCTGAATGCTCAGTAAGATTGCCATCTTTAAACTTTAGTAGCTTTCTATCGAGCATAGAGACAATAATGAGATCACCATTTGGCAACCACCCCAGGCCAGACGGTTGATTAGGTACATCGACTATTTTTTCGACATTTCCCACCTCATCTGCGGTCATCACAGCATGATGGTAAAAATCTGAGAACCAAAGTTTGCCATCTTTCCATCTTGGACCTTCAGAAAAGTGAAGGTTATCTGCGATTAAATTGAATTTATTATTCATATTTCCTAATTTTATTGATTATTCTAATTCAAAACTATTATATGGCTATTTACCAGCAAATTAAGTGTATACAGATACTCACTAAATTTTTTGAGAATTTAATTGATGTTAAAAGTCACTGATCAAAGGTCAAATACTGTTGAAAAATTAGGAAATTTTATATTTTTTTGTATATTTTCGAATATGTTAATTTAATTTTACTCTGTTCTTTTATAAATTTAGGTAAATTTCCTTAAAAATTAATCGCTAACGGTCGGAAACACAATTTTTCCCATATTTTCTATTGTTTTCGAATAATTTGAATATATATTTTCGATGATACTAATACGATTCTAAAATATGGACATAGCGATAGCTGATTATTTGCCAATACTAATTTTTATGTTTGTCGCGTTAGCGATTAGCTGTCTATTTGTTTTGGCAAATTTCTTAGTTGCAGTAAACAACCCTGATCCTGAAAAAAATTCTGCCTATGAGTGCGGATTTGAGCAGTTTGGAGACTCTAGAATGAAGTTTGATGTTCGTTTCTATTTAGTCACATTACTTTTTATTATTTTTGACCTAGAAGTCGCGTTTCTATTTCCTTGGGCTGTTACATTTGGAACCTTGGGCTTATTTGGCTTTATTTCAATGATGGTTTTCCTAGCTATACTAACAATTGGTTTCATATACGAGTGGAAAAAAGGAGCATTGGAGTGGCAATAAATACAAACATTGAAGAGACAAGTCCAGAACTAGAAAGACTAAAGAAGTTGTATGCTGATAAGGGGTTTGTTGTCACCAGTATCAATAACCTTATTAACTGGGCTCGAACAGGCTCTCTGCATTGGATGACATTTGGATTAGCTTGTTGTGCTGTCGAAATGATGCATGTAGGAACACCGCGCTACGACGTTGAGCGTTTTGGCGCAGCTCCAAGAGCATCACCAAGACATGCAGACGTTCTTATAGTGGCAGGTACGTTGACAAATAAAATGGCAGCGGCATTAAGAAAAGCTTACGATCAGATGCCAGAACCTCGATATGTTATTTCCATGGGAAGTTGTGCGAATGGTGGAGGGTATTATCACTACTCATATTCTGTTGTTAGAGGTTGTGATCGAATAATACCTGTCGATGTTTACGTGCCAGGGTGTCCGCCTACAGCAGAAGGCTTGCTTTATGGATTATTACAGTTACAGAAAAAAATAAGAAGAGAAGGCAACATCAAAAGATAATGAGCGAGCAAATTGAAATGGCAAAAGCTGCCATTGAAAAAAACTGTAAATTGAATGATATAGACGTAAATTTAGGACAGTTACAACTATCGGTTGATCCAGCGAATTTAATACTGGTTATTGATTTTGTTAAGAATGATCCAAGCTGTGAATTTAAGCAAATTACAGATATTGCTGGAGTGGATTTTCCAGAAAATGAAAAAAGATTTGAAGTTATTTATCATTTTTTGAGTTTTAGGTTCAATTTACGGTTAAGAGTAAAAACCCAGATAAGTGAAGAGGAGTCCTTGCCCAGCATAACATCAATCTTTCCTGCAGCTAATTGGTTTGAGAGAGAAGCATTTGACATGTATGGAATAACTTTCACGGATCATCCTGATTTAAGAAGAATTTTAACTGATTACGGTTTTGAGGGATATCCTCTACGTAAAGACTTTCCATTAACAGGTAATGTCGAAATCAGATATGACGAAATTGATAAAAAAATAGTTCACGAGCCTGTTAAGCTACAGCAAGATTTTAGAAATTTTGACATTCAAAGTCCCTGGGAAGGAACAAAGTATTTAGATAAGGAAGCAAAAGAAAGTGAGTAATAATAAAACAGTAACTGTTAATTTTGGACCAGTACACCCCGCAGCACATGGCGTTTTGAGACTCATTCTTGATCTAGATGGTGAAATTGTAGAGAGGGCTGACCCGCACATCGGGCTTTTACATAGGGGCACTGAAAAACTTATCGAACATAAAACTTATCTTCAAGCAATACCATATTTTGACAGACTGGATTATGTTGCACCCATGAACCAGGAGCATGCTTTTGCATTAGCAATAGAAAAATTGCTAAATGTAGAAGTGCCTTTGAGAGGACAATATATTAGGGTTTTATTTGCCGAAATTGGGCGTCTCTTAAGCCACCTACTAAATGTTACCACTACAGCAATGGATGTTGGAGCTATGACACCAATCACATGGGGTTTTGATGAAAGAGAAAAGCTATTAGATTTTTACGAGGAAGTATCTGGATCTAGATTTCATGCAGCCTATTTTCGAGCAGGTGGTGTTCATCAAGATTTACCAGACGGATTAACTGATAAGATATTTAATTTTTGTAATAATTTCCCAAAAGCAATTGATGATATTGAAAGCATGTTGACTGAAAATAGAATATTTAAACAACGAAATGTAAATATCGGTAAAGTATCAAAGGAAGATGCTATTGATCGTGGTTTTAGCGGATTCATATTAAGAGCATGCGGTGTACCATGGGATTTAAGAAAGTCCCAACCCTATGATTGTTACGACAAACTTGAATTCAAAATTCCAGTTGGTCAAAACGGTGATTGTTATGACCGTTATCTATGTCAGATTGAAGAAATGAGAGAAAGTACGAAAATCATGCTTCAATGTCTTGATCAGATGCCTAAAGGAGAAGTGATCAATAGAGATTCCAAAATTGCAGCGCCCAAAAGGGAAGATATGAAACAATCAATGGAAGCCATAATCCACCATTTTAAATTTTTTACTGAAGGCTTTCATGTACCTGAAGGAGAAATCTATTCTGCCGTTGAGGCTCCTAAAGGTGAATTTGGGGTATATTTAATTTCTGATGGAACCAGCAGACCTTATAGGTGTAAAATTAGAGCCCCTGGATTTGCTCACTTGCAGGCATTTGATTTGCTCTCAAAAGGCCATCTTCTAGCAGATGTCCCTGCAATTCTTGGATCAATTGCAATAGTTTTCGGTGAGGTTGATAGATGAGCAATCAAAAAAACGCCTTTGTGTTTAATAAGGAAAATGAAATTAAGGCAAAAGAAATTCTTCTTAAATATCCAACTGATAGAAGGCAAAGTGCAATCATGCCTTTGCTTGATTTAGCGCAAAGACAAAATGAAAACTGGTTGAGCAGGGATATAGTTGAGTATGTAGCGGATTACTTAGAAATGCCTTTTATTAAGGCTTGGGAAGTAGTTACTTTTTATTCAATGTATTACACAAAATATAACGGAAAATATTTAGTACAAGTTTGTGGAACAACACCTTGTTGGTTAAGGGGTTCAGATCAAGTTATAAAAGCGTGCAAAGAAGTTATTTCACCAGAACCAAATACAGTCTCAAGCGATGGTTTATTTTCATGGATGCAAGTTGAGTGTCTTGGTGCTTGTGTGAATGCTCCACTTGTTCAAATCAATGACGATTATTATGAAGATTTGACTTACGATACAACGAAAAACGTTTTGCAATCTCTTATAGATGGCTCGCCACTGAGTATAGGTTCACAAAGTGGCCGTAAAAGTTCAAAGGCAGTGTCTTAATGTTAAAAGAAAAAGATAAAATATTTACTAATTTATTTGGCGATGAGCCTTTCCATATAAAAAATGCACAGGCAAGAGGTGATTGGGATAATACAAAAGAACTTATTAAAAAAGGAAGAGAATGGATAATTGATGAGATGAAAAAATCTGAGTTAAGGGGAAGAGGAGGTGCAGGTTTCCCTACCGGATTAAAATGGTCATTTATGCCTAAAGATTCAAAGCTTACTAATTACCTTGTTGTTAATGCAGATGAGTCTGAACCAGGTACCTGTAAAGATAGAGATATGATACGAAATGAGCCTCATAAGCTTATTGAAGGATGTTTGTTAGCATCTTTTGCTATGAATGCTCATACTTGTTACATTTATATTCGCGGTGAATATTTTAATGAAGCTGTTGTTCTTCAAAAAGCGATTGACGAAGCATACGACGCTGGGTTAATTGGGAAAAATGCTGCTAAGTCGGGTTGGGATTTCGATATATTTTTACATCGAGGCGCAGGAGCATACATATGTGGTGAGGAGACAGCTCTACTTGAAAGCTTGGAGGGAAAAAAGGGCCAACCAAGACTCAAACCTCCTTTTCCGGCTAATAAAGGTCTATATGGATCGCCAACTACTGTAAATAATGTTGAAACCATAGCTGTTGTTCCAACGATTTTAAGAAGAGGTGGAGAATGGTTTTCATCTTTTGGACGACCAAAAAATACAGGGACAAAAGTTTTTTGTATTTCTGGTCATGTTAACAATCCTTGCAATATAGAGGAAGAAATGAGCATTCCTCTTAGGGAGCTTGTAGAAAAGCATGCTGGAGGAGTAACTGGTGGATGGGATAATCTTAAAGCTGTAATTCCTGGAGGCTCATCTGTTCCACTTATACCAAAATCAACTTGCGATACTGTCCTGATGGATTTCGATTCACTCTCTGCAGTCAAAAGTGGGTTAGGTACAGCCGCTGTAATCGTAATGGATAAAAGCACTGACCTCGTCAAAGCTATCTCTAAGCTATCTCACTTTTACAAACACGAAAGTTGTGGTCAATGCACGCCTTGTAGAGAAGGAACAGGGTGGATGTGGAGAATGATGGAGAAGATTGGAAACGGTTATGCAAGTTCAAATGATATTGATAAGTTACTTGATGTAACAAAGCAAATCGAAGGCCATACAATTTGCGCGCTTGGTGATGCTGCGGCATGGCCAATTCAAGGTTTGTTTAGGCATTTTAGAGATGAAATAGAAGAGCAACTTAAAAAGACTAAGGCTGCATAATGGCAAAAGTAAAAATAAATGGGTCCGAGATTGAAGTATCTGATGGCATGACGATACTGCAGGCATGTGAAGAGGCAGGAATTGAAATACCAAGATTTTGCTACCATGATCGTCTTTCAATTGCAGGTAATTGTAGAATGTGCCTTGTTGATGTGGAAGGTTCTCCTAAACCAGTAGCATCGTGCGCGATGCCAATTAACGAAGGCATGTCAATTCATACAAATACTCAGTCTGTAAAAAAAGCGAGAGAAGGTGTAATGGAGTTTTTGCTAATTAATCACCCACTAGATTGCCCAGTTTGTGATCAAGGCGGTGAGTGCGATCTACAAGATCAAACTATTGCTTTTGGTCCTGAAAATTCAAGGTTCGAAGAGAATAAAAGGGCAGTTGAAGAAAAGCATATGGGCCCATTGATTAAAACTTATATGACTCGATGCATTCACTGCACAAGGTGTATCCGATTTGCAGATGAAGTAGCGGGAGTAAATCAATTAGGAGCAGTAAATCGCGGCGAAAATATGGAAATAACAACTTATTTAGAAAAGACATTAGACTCCGAGCTATCGGCTAATATCGTTGATTTATGTCCGGTAGGTGCACTTACATCGAAACCATATCAATTTGAAGCCAGACCTTGGGAATTAAAGAAGACAGAAACGATTGATGTTATGGATGCGGTAGGGTCGAATATTAGAGTTGATACTTACGGGTGGAAAGTAAAAAGAGTATTACCCGTGCTTAATGAAGATATTAATGAAGAGTGGATATCAGATAAAACAAGGTATGCATGCGATGGGCTTTTAAATCAACGTCTAGACACACCCTACATAAAAAAGAATAACAAATTAGAGCAAGTTTCATGGGGAGAAACTTTTTCTCAATTAAAAAAACTTGTTATGGACTCAGATCCTGATGAAATTGCGTTTTTAGTAGGTGATTTTATTGATTTAGAAACAAGCTACTTAATAAAAAAATTATCGGAAGATCTAAGTATCAAGGCAGTTGATGGAAGACAGGAAGGATGTAAAGTTCCATTCAACCATAGATCTCAGTTCTTATTTAATTCTAAAATTAAAGGCATTGATGAAACAGATTGCATTTTAATGATTGGAACGAACACGCGCGAAGAAGCTGCAATTATTAATTCAAGAATAAGGAAAAGAGTTATTTCATCAAATATTCCAGTTGCACTGATTGGAAAAAATGTGGATCTTACATATAAATACAATCACTTGGGCGATGATATAAATATCCTTATAGATCTTTTAAATGAAAAAAACTCATTTTATAAAAAGTTAATAAATGCCTCAAAGCCAATGATTATTATTGGCCAGTCCGTGTTAAACCGTGATGACTCATTGCAGATTTACTCTCTACTTGAAACATTTACAGATAAATTCAATCTCATTCAGGAAGATTGGAATGGATTTAATGTATTACAGCTTGCCGCTGCAAGAGCAGGTATTCTTGAGATGGGTCTTATACAAAAAAATAAATCAGTCGATGATTTGGTTGCCGATGCAGAAAAAGGTAAATTCAAATTAGTGTTTTCATTTGGTGCTGATGAAATCAGTTATGAAAATTTTTCTAATTGTAAAATAGTTTATATGGGCACACATGGAGATAGAGGCGCAAACGCCGCTGATTTTATATTGCCTGCAGCAGCATATACTGAAAAAGATGCAATTTTTATAAACACTGAAGGGAGAGTTCAATACGCAAATAAAGCAAGTTTTCCTCCAGGTGAAGCTAGGGAAGATTGGAAAATTATTAATCAATTCAGTGAAGTCCTTGAACTAAAGTGGTCGTTTTTAGAATTGTACGATGTAAGAGATGAGATGTTTGCCAAGTTTCCCCATCTTAAAGAAGACTTTAATGATCAAAATAATGGACTCGTTAAAATTATTGATAATAAAGCTAATGAAGAAGTAGAAATCATTAATAAGGATACAAGATCAAGCCAAGAAAAAAAGAATGATACAATTAATGGTAACATCAAGAGCTTTGAGGAAAATTCGGCAAAAAAAATATTTAATACAGCTTGGGCTGATCTAAATGATCGCCAGAGAGAGTATCTGAGAAAATATAATTATCCTGAGACATGGTCAGAGTTTACAGAGCATTATGGCTTTAAAGTTGTTAATGATATTAAGAAGAAGAATAACGTCGTGTTGCCCTATGAGGATCAATACGCAAATAGTATAGGAAAAGCTTGGAATGATCTTACTTATAATCAAAAGAAATGGGCTTATACTAAAAGAAATAAAAATAATTTAATTGGATTAGCAGATGACGCAAATTTTTCACCTGATGGAATTGTCGTTTTAAACGACAATCAAGAGGCATACTATGCTCAACCAAAAGAAATTAACTTTAAAATTAAAAACTTAAGTTTCAGTATTGAGGACTTTTATATAAACGACTCAATTACAAGACATTCTAGCACGATGGCCGAATGCAGCCGAGCTAGAAGTGAAGTAAGGTCATCGGTAACGGAAAAGGCCTCATAATGATTAGCTTAGCTCAAACGTACTTTATCGAAGTAATGACCATTATTCTTTATTGCCTACTTATTTTTGTTCCCTTACTTCTAGGTGTTGTAATGGCGTTATATGCAGATAGAAAAATATGGGCAGCAGTTCAAAAAAGGAGAGGCCCAAATGTGGTTGGCCCGTATGGTTTGTTCCAAGTTCCTGCTGATGGATTAAAATTTATTTTTAAAGAAATTATTTTACCCGACGGCTCTGACAAAACAGTTTTCCTAATTGCTCCCATTATTACTCTTGCTCTATCAATTACAGCCTGGGCAGTTGTACCAGTTCAGGCGGGCGTAGTATTGGCAAATATAAATGTAGGAATCTTATACATTTTTGCAATTAGCTCTCTTGGTGTCTATGGAATTCTGATGGCTGGATGGTCTTCAAACAGTAAGTATCCTTTTTTTGGCGCTCTAAGATCAGCTGCTCAAATGGTTTCTTACGAAGTTTCCATAGGTTTTGTAATAATAACTGTCTTGCTATGTGTAGGCTCACTCAACTTGACTGAAATAGTAATGGCTCAAAAGACAATGTGGTTTTTTATACCTTTATTTCCAATGTTTATTGTTTTTTTTATATCCGCACTAGCTGAAACGAACAGACCTCCATTTGATCTTCCTGAAGCAGAGTCTGAGTTAGTAGCTGGATATCAAACAGAGTATTCAGGAATGCCATTCGTTTTGTTTCTGTTTGGAGAATACATAAATATTTTATTAATGTGCGCAATGACCACTATCCTATTCCTAGGGGGGTGGTTGCCGCCAATTGATATTTATCCACTAAATGCTGTTCCTGGATTTGTTTGGTTCTTATTGAAAGTAATTTTTGTTTTTTACTTATTTGCTATGGTTAAAGCATTTGTTCCAAGGTATCGATATGACCAATTAATGCGACTTGGCTGGAAAGTTTTCTTGCCTTTATCACTTTTTGCAGTTGTAGCAACATCTTCGATATTGTTCTTTTTTAATCTAGCCCCAGGAATGTAATGAAAATAATTAATTTTTTAAAATCGTTCCTTCTTTTAGATTTTTTAAAAGCTTTCTATTTAGCTCAAAAATATTTTTTTAGAAAAAAAGCAACAATCAATTATCCTTTTGAAAAAGGTAAATTAAGCCCTCGATTCAGAGGTGAGCATGCCTTGAGAAGATATCCGAGTGGTGAGGAAAGGTGTATAGGGTGTAAATTGTGTGAAGCTGTATGTCCAGCTCAAGCGATAACAATTGAAACACAACCTCGCGATGATGGAACAAGAAGAACGCTTAGGTATGATATTGACATGGTTAAATGTATCTACTGCGGTTTATGTGAGGAGTCGTGTCCAGTTGATGCAATTGTACAGGGTCCAAATTTTGAATTTACAACTGAAACGAGAAAAGAACTTTATTATACGAAAGAAAAATTGCTTGAAAACGGTGATAGATGGGAAACAGTTATTGCTGAGAACTTAGAAGCCGATGCAAAATATAGATAAATGACAGCTCAATTATTAACATTCTATTTATTTTCAGGGGTTATTTTAATTTCTTCATTGATGGTTATTTCAACTAAAAACCCAGTCCATTCAGTATTGTTCTTAATTCTTTCATTTTTGAATGCCGCTGGCTTATTCGTTATTCTTCACGCCGAATTTTTGGCAATGATACTTATAATTGTTTATGTTGGTGCCGTTGCAGTACTTTTTTTATTTGTTGTAATGATGTTAGATTTTAAAACATCAATCAATAAGGATAATATTTTACAATATATTCCGATAGGAATTTTGATTGGCGTAGTTTTTATTGCAGAGTTAATAATTGTATTAATTAATACAAAGTTTGACTTGTCAAATATTCAAGTGTTACCAAATCCTCTTTCAGATTTTACTGGTAAGTCTAATACAGAGGCAATTGGCTCAGTTTTGTACACAGACTACATTCTATATTTCCAACTTTCAGGTGTAATTCTGTTAGTTGCAATGATTGGTTCTATTGTATTAACTCTCCGCGAAAGAGAAGGCGTAAAGAGGCAAGTTGTTTCAGAGCAACTACAACGACAGGGCAAAATTGATTTAGTAGATGTAAAATCAGGAAAAGGTGTTGATATTTAATGATTGAATTAAATCAATTTTTAATTTTATCTGCCTTATTGTTTGCAATTGGCGTTATTGGCATTTTTTTAAACCGAAAAAATGTGATTATCATTTTAATGTCAATTGAAATCATTTTGCTCTCTGTAAATTTAAATCTTATTGCTTTTTCATATTTTTTAAATGATCTAACTGGGCAAATATTTTCTCTTTTTGTGCTCACTGTTGCTGCTGCTGAAGCTGCAATTGGACTTGCTATACTTGTAATTTATAACAGAAATGCTGGCAGTATAGAGATTGAGAAAATTAACGCCTTAAAGGGGTAATGTTAAATGGCGCATAGTATAATTTTATTGCCCTTGATTGGGTTCTTGATTTCTTGTTCGTTATCATTTTTTAAGTCTAATAAATTTATTGACCGAGCAGCGGAGATCATCACCTCATTATTTATTACTATTACAGCAATATTTTCGTTTTATATTTTTATTGATAATATTGGGGATCCATCGTTTGTATCAATCAAACTATTTAACTGGATATCCTCTGGTTCATTCAACGCTGATTGGTCAATTTATCTAGATACAGCTACAAGAGTAATGCTTGTGGTAATTACAAGCGTATCAGCTTTAGTTCATATTTATTCAATTGGTTATATGTCTCATGATGATAGTAAGCCTCGTTTTATGGGTTACTTGTCATTATTCACATTTGCTATGTTGATGCTTGTTACTGCAGATAATTTTTTGCAACTTTTCTTTGGCTGGGAGGGTGTTGGACTTGCCTCTTATTTATTAATTGGGTTTTGGTATAAAAAACCAACCGCAAATGCCGCTGCAATTAAAGCATTTATAGTAAATCGCATAGGTGATTTTGGATTAGCTTTAGGTATTTTTACAATATTTATTGTTTTTGGCAGCATCGAATACCAGACAGTATTTAATAATGTCACATCTTTTAAAAACGTAAATTTCAATTTTTTAGGTATTGAACTACATGCACTGACTTTAATTTGTATTTTCTTATTTATTGGCGCTATGGGCAAGTCAGCTCAATTATTTCTTCATACATGGCTTCCAGATGCAATGGAAGGCCCTACACCAGTATCTGCATTAATACATGCGGCAACAATAGTTACAGCCGGAGTATTTCTTGTAGTACGATGTTCACCTTTATTTGATTTGGCTCCTGTTGCTCTGGACTTTGTAGTTTTGATTGGTGCAAGTACTGCATTCTTTGCGGCTACCGTTGGACTGGTTCAAAATGATATCAAGCGTGTTATTGCATATTCAACTTGCAGTCAATTAGGCTACATGTTCGTTGCAGCTGGACTTGGAGCTTATGGTGCAGCAATGTTCCATTTATTTACACATGCATTTTTTAAAGCACTTCTATTTTTAGGAGCTGGATCAGTTATTCATGCCGTTCATGAAGAACAGGATATGAGAAAAATGGGAGGTATAAGTAATTTTGTTCCAATAACTCAATTAATGATGATAATTGGAACAATTTCACTTATGGGTTTTCCATTCACCTCTGGCTATTACTCAAAAGATGCAATCATAGAAACAGCTTATTTATCTAATTCCAATTTCGCAGACTATGCATATATCTTACTTACAGTCGGTGTTGTGATGACATCTTTCTATTCATGGAGGCTTATGTTTCTTGTTTTCAATGGAAAAACAAGAATGGCTGAAGAAGATCTTAGTAAAGTTCATGAGTCTTCCTCAGTAATGTTAATTCCTCTAATAATTTTAGCAATTGGAGCTTTGTTTTTTGGATTTTTATTCAAAAGCTATTTTATCGGTTATTACAGCGATGTATTTTGGAATGGCTCAATTGTTGTCCACCATGAAGATCACCATTCAATTCCTCTCTTAATATATTATTTGCCTGCAATTTTAGGCATAGTTGGATTTATTATCGCTTGGTTCATGTATATTCGAAAATCAGATATGGCTAAGAATATAGCCGAGTTAAATAAGCCGCTTTACAATTTTCTATTAAATAAATGGTATTTCGACGAGTTGTATAATTCTATTTTTGTAAAACCAGCTATGGTAATTGGCCAGATTTTTTGGAAGTTTATTGATGGTTTAATTATTGATGGTTACGGACCTAACGGAATAGCTGCTTTAGTGAGCAGAATATCAATAAAAGCAAAGCAAGTTCAATCTGGATTTATTTACCATTATGCTTTTGCCATTTTAATTGGTCTTTCAATCATTATTACTTTCATAATTTTTAGGTTTTAAAAAATGAGTGAAATTCCAATCTTAAGTATTTTAATCTTTATACCGGTCGTGGGTATATTTTTTATGTTATTGATAAGAAATAATGATGACCAAAGCTCGCAAAATTTAAAACACACCGCCTTATGGATCACTTTTTTAAATTTTATTATATCATTATCGTTACTATTTTCATTTGACTTAAATAATCCAGATTTTCAATTTGTAGAAAAATACGCATGGATAGAAAGTGGTATCAGTTATCATTTAGGTATAGATGGAGTTTCAATTTTATTTGTAATACTGACAACAATGCTTGTACCTATATGCATACTTGCAAGCTATGAAAGTATTAAATTTTCTGTAAAAGAATATTTAATTTCATTTTTAGCTTTAGAAACATTTATGATTGGGGTTTTCTGCTCTCTTGATCTTGTCCTATTTTATCTTTTTTTTGAAGGAGGTTTAATTCCAATGTTCTTAATCATTGGGATATGGGGTGGAGAAAGAAGGGTTTATTCAACTTTCAAATTTTTTCTTTATACACTTGCGGGTTCAGTATTTATGCTACTTGCAATAATTTATATTTTCATTTCTACAGGCACAACTGATGTTGAAAAACTCTTGGTGTATAATTTTACTACAAACGAACAATTAATATTGTGGATCGCATTTTTTACTTCATTCATGGTTAAGATACCTATGTGGCCTTTTCACACTTGGCTACCAGATGCCCACGTAGAAGCACCAACAGCTGGATCGGTTATACTTGCGGGTGTTCTGTTAAAAATGGCTGGGTATGGCTTTATAAGATTTTCTATTGGTTTTTTTCCGGATGCATCAGAATTTTTTGCGCCATTTATATTTTCTCTTAGTGTTATAGCAATAATAGTGACTTCTCTAATCGCATTAGTGCAAGAAGATATGAAAAAACTAATTGCTTATTCATCAGTTGCTCATATGGGATTTGTAACATTAGGAATATTTACATTTACTGTACAAGGAATAGAAGGTGGCATAATTCAAATGATAAGTCATGGCATTGTTTCTGCGGCATTATTTTTGTGTGTTGGCGTAGTATATGATCGCCTTCATACAAGAGAAATTGCAAGATATGGAGGCTTAGTTAGTAAAATGCCTTTTTATTCATTCTCATTTATGATTTTTATATTGGCCAGTCTTGGCTTGCCTGGAACAAGTGGCTTTGTTGGCGAGTTTTTAGTGCTCCTTTCTATATTTACGGTAAATACATATTTTGCGATATTTGCGACTACAGGTGTTGTATTGGCAGCCACATACTCATTATGGCTTTATAGAAGAATAATATTTGGTGCTTTAATTAAAGATGATCTATCTGAAATGTTTGATTTAACAAGAAGAGAGATAATTATTTTTGTTCCCTTAATTATCCTAACAATATTCATTGGTTTATATCCGAAACCAATCATAAATATAATAGAACCTTCAACAGAAAAAATTGTAAATCAAATTAAAATGAAATTAGATTAAAATGCAAAGTTTAGTATACATATTACCTGAAATATTTTTATTTATAGTTGCAACAGTTTTGTTGGTGACTGGCTTGTTTTTGAAAAATATAAAGTTTATTAACTTGCTTGCTATTTTTTCACTTTTAGTCACAGTTATCTTAATTTTAAATCAGCCCTTTCAATCAGCCTTTCTAAATAGTTTTGTCGTGGATGAATTTTCCCTAGTACTAAAAGTAATGATACTAATCGGCTCTATCGCTTCATTGATTATGTTTGTATCAAGTAAAGATGACCTAAATATAAATATTTATGAATTTCCAATTTTAATAATTTTCTCAACTATAGGTATGATGGTGATGGTTTCAGCAAATGATTTGCTTGCAATGTTTATAGGATTAGAGCTTCAATCATTAAGCCTTTATGTTCTTGCGGCTTTGAACAGAAACAGCTTACTGTCATCAGAAGCAGGAATTAAATATTTTATCCTTGGAGCTCTATCTTCAGGCTTATTACTCTTTGGAATTTCATATATTTATGGATTTTCAGGAAATACAAACTTTAATCTAATCGCCGTAAATATTAACCCCGAAAGTTTGGGTTTAATTATTGGTATAGTTTTTGTATTGGCAGGACTAGCTTTTAAAGTGTCAGCAGTTCCTTTCCATATGTGGACGCCCGACGTTTATCAAGGAGCACCAACTCCGATTACAGGATTCTTCGCCCTTGCTCCAAAAATTGCTGCAATGGGTTTACTTGTTAGATTCTTATTCAATTCATTTGGTGAGATTTATATTGACTGGCAACAAATTATTTTTTTCATATCAATCGCATCGATGATGCTCGCTGCCTTTGCTGCCATTGCTCAAACTAATTTAAAGAGACTAATGGCATATAGCTCAATAGGTCATATTGGATATGCTTTAATAGGTGTGGCCTGTTTTACCGATGAGGGGTTAAGGTCATTATTAATATATTTAATGATTTATTTAATTATGAATATTGCTGTTTTTGCTTTTTTACTGTCCTTAAAAAGAAACGATGGATATTTTGAAAGTATTTCAGATTTATCTGGAATGCATAAAAATCATCCTTTAAGGACCATGCTAATTGCCTTGATTATGTTTTCTTTAGCTGGCATCCCTCCTTTAGCTGGCTTTTTTGGTAAATTTTATATTTTCATTGCAGCTATTGAATCTGAAATGTTGTTTCTCGCAATCATTGGCGTCATAGCAAGTGTTATCAGTGCATTTTATTATTTAAGGATTGTTAAGATAATGTATTTTGATGAGCCTAAAGAAGAATTTGATGGATCAAGTATCAAATCACTTAATCTGCTTTATTATCCTTCATCAATACTAATTATTATTTTCTTTATTTATCCATCGCCTGTAATAAATATTTCTGAATATGCTATTCAATCAATTATTTAATGTTCAATCAAATTCAATCAGAAGTTATTTTTCATGAAGTTATCGATAGCACGAATTTAGAGGCTAAAAGATTAATTGAAAATGACAAAATAAATAAAGCAACTTGGATTATAGCTAATAGACAAACTTCAGGTAAAGGCAGAAATAATAATAAATGGGTTTCAGAGGTAGGTAATTTTTACGGCTCATATGTCTTGCCGATTAATTTGGATCATAGAAAGATGCCATTTATCTCATGTATAACTTCTTTGTCGGTAAATGATGCAATTAAAAATCTTTTACCAAATAATGCCCTCTTAAAAATTAAATGGCCAAACGACATACTATATAATGATGCAAAATTAGCTGGAATATTAATAGAAAATTTACTTAGTGAAAGTAAGAGTTTTTCAATAATTGGAATTGGTATTAATTTAAAAAATTCACCAAATATTAATAATCATAAAACTATCTCTATAAAATCTATAAGCGAAAATGATATTATGCCAAAAGATATACTTGTAACGTTAGACTCCAATATCAATAATTACTTAAATATTTTTAATAGTGGTGATTTTTCAAAATTAATTGAGTTATATAAAAATAATTGTTGGAAAATGCGAGACCGGGTTCGTTTTTTACAAAATAATATTGAATTTGAAGGTATATTAGATGATATAACGGATACATTTGAGATTTTAATTAAAGTGAATGGAGAGCTTAAGAAATTCAATTCAGGAGAACTGTCATTTAGTTATTAATCATGAAGGTTTTAGTTGATATAGGAAATACAAATGTATTAATGGGGAAATATGACAATTCGAAATTAATTGATCAAGTACGATTTGAAACTAACACAGTTATAAGTTCACCAGATGATATATTGAAATCGCTAAGCATTTTTTTAGCTAATGTAGAATATATTTTAATTTCAGGTGTCGTACCACAAGCGCAAAAAAATTTACGAATTTTGATCTCAAAAAATTTTGAAAATCTATCAATTAGAGAATTAAATACTTCTGACTTAGAGGCATTTATAAAATTCAATGTTATCAACCCAGCTGAAGTTGGAGATGACAGGATCATTAACTCAATAGCGGCTATAGATAAGTATGAACCTCCTTTCATAATTGTAGATTTTGGGACGGCCACCACTTTAGATGTTGTTGATAAGAGCGGTGCATATTCTGGAGGGTTAATTTGTCCCGGTGTCAACTTGTCAATAAAGTCACTGTCAGATGGTGCAGCGTTATTGCCACTTATAACTTTTAAAAAGCCTGAAACATTAATTGGTAAACATACAATTACCGCAATGGAATCTGGTATTTATTGGGGGTATATTAGTCTAATCGAGGGCTTGATTGAGCGATTGAAAAATTCTCACGAGTGCTTTAATGCTAAAGCTATAGCAACTGGAGGTTTGTCAAAACTATTTGAAAATGACCTTAAATGCATTAACTATTTTGAGAGAGATCTTACTCTTGAAGGTCTTTTAATCGTGAGCAATAAATTACAATGAGCAAAGGTGATAGATTAGTATTTCTGCCTTTAGGAGGCACTGGTGAAATAGGGATGAACATGAATCTCTATGGATACGGTAAAGAGATTGATGACATGAAATGGCTAATTATTGATGTTGGTATCACATTTGGCGATGAGACCACACCAGGTGTAGACATCATTTTACCTGATCACGATTTTATAAAGGAAAGAAAAGATAATTTATCTGGAATTATAATAACTCATGCTCATGAAGATCATGTTGGGGGTCTTGCATATCTATGGCCAGATTTAAAATGTCCTATTTACGCTACTCCATTTACAGCTTCAATAATAAGACTAAAATTTGAAGAAAGAGGATTAGATTATGAAGGTTATTTGAATGTAATAGATCTGTCTTCTGAAATACAAATAAAACCCTTTGATATAAAGTTTCAAACTCTGACGCACTCAATACCAGAGCCAAATTCACTTATCATAAAAACAAAGCTAGGGAATATATATCATACTGGTGACTGGAAAATTGATGATGATCCAGTTGTAGGAAAAGCTATTGACTTTAACGAACTCAAATCAAACACTAAAGATATTCTTGCAATGGTTTGCGACTCAACAAACGTCTTAACAAAAGGAAGATCTGGATCAGAGTCAGAAGTTAAAAATAATTTAACTGAAGTTATAAAAGGGGTAAAGAATAGAGTTTTTGTAACATCTTTTGCTTCAAATGTAGCAAGACTTGAAACAATTGCCCATGCTGCAAAAGAAACAAATAGATCGTTAGTCGTCTTAGGCAGATCTATGCATCGCATGATAAGTGTCGCAAGGCAAAATGGTATTCTTAATGATATAGACGTTATTTTATCTGAAAAGGAAGCAGTTAAAAAAAAGAGGGAAGAAGTTTTGTACCTTTGTACAGGCAGTCAAGGTGAACCAAGGGGCGCAATGATGCGAATTGCAAATCAAGATTTCCCTCATGTTGATATTGATTTAGATGATACTATTATTTTTTCATCAAAGATTATCCCTGGCAATGAGAAGAAAATTTTCCAATTGTTTAATCGACTCTCAGAGTTAGGTGCAAATGTTATAACTGAGTATGATGAAAATATTCATGTCTCGGGTCATCCATGCTTAGATGAAATGGTTGATATGTATGACAATATTAAACCCGCAATTTCAGTTCCAGTTCACGGTGAACACAGACACTTAAAAAGACATTCAAATCTTGCCAAGGAAATGGGTGTAAAGTTCCCAATGCTAATTTCTAATGGAGATATATTGCAAATTGCCCCTGGATCGCCATACGTAGTTGATCAGTGTGACTCTGGCAGACAGTACTTTGATGGAAATAGATTAGTAAAAAGTGAAAGCAGTCATATTAAAGATAGAAAAAGAATGGCTTACAATGGCGTATTGAATGTTACATGTATAATTGATCAAAAAATGAATTTAAAAGAAAACCCATTGATTATTAGCAGTGGCATAGTAAGCGATCAAGAATATGAAAATGATGAGATGGTATATTTATTAGAAGAGGAAATTTATAAATTTTTTGAGGATAAGACAAATTTATCAAAAAAAGAAAAAAAGCTATATCAAAAGCTCGAGACATTATCGCGAAATTTTGTTTTCAAGCATACTCGTAAAAAACCTTTGACAAACATAAGTATTGTTCATATTTAATAAGCATGATTGGAAAATTAAATCATATTGCTATTGCGGTACCAAATATAAAAGAAGCCGCTGAACAATATAAAAACATTTTTGGTGCAAAGGTTTCTGATCCTGTTGAACAACCCGATCATGGCGTAACAACAGTATTTATAGATTTAGGTAATACAAAAATAGAATTGCTAGAGGTTCTAGGTGAGGGGTCTCCAATTCAAAAATTTATTGATAAAAATCCAAAAGGTGGAATGCATCATATTTGCCTGGAAGTTAATGACATTACTACTGCTATAGATAAATTGAACACTCATGAAGTATCAATAACTGGAACTGGCAAACCAAAAATTGGTGCTCACGGTAAACCAGTAGTTTTTCTTCATCCAAAAAGTTGTAACGGAACACTCATAGAATTAGAAGAAGTATAGTTTGGGTATAACTGGCTCAATTATCATTTTTTTATTAATTTGGTGGTTAATTTTTTTTATATCACTCCCAATTAATATAAAAAAGAGCAGGTCAGGAAACTATATAGAAGGGGAAGATCCTGGAGCGCCTAATAATCCACAATTATTTAGAAAATTCTTAATTACAACAGTTGTTTCAATAGTCATCTGGTTTATCATATATAGTTTTCTAAATAATGAAGGCTTTCTGATGTATATCTTAAAGCTTTTTTACATAAATGAAGTTATCTAATTATTTTCTACCTGTATTAAAAGAGTCTCCAAGTGAAGCAGAAATTGTTTCTCATAAACTTATGTTGCGCTCTGGTATGATCAATCAGTCAAGTTCTGGGATTTACTCCTGGCTGCCTCTCGGGTTAAAAGTTTTAAAAAAAATCGAAAATATTGTCAGAGATGAACAGAATAAGGCTGGGGTTAATGAAATACTAATGCCAACTATTCAACCCGCAGATTTATGGAAAGAAAGTGGACGATATGAAGATTATGGAAAAGAAATGTTAAGAATTAATGATCGTCAAGAAAGAGAAATGCTTTATGGCCCGACAAACGAAGAGCAAATAACAGATATATTTAGAAGAAATGTTAAATCCTATAAAGAGCTTCCAATGATGCTCTACCATATACAGTGGAAATTTAGAGATGAATTAAGGCCAAGATTTGGAGTAATGAGAGGTAGGGAATTTTTAATGAAAGATGCTTACTCTTTCGATATTGATTCAGCGTCATCAGAAGATACTTATAACCGTTTTTTTATTTGTTATTTAAAAACATTTGCAAGATTAGGCCTTAAAGCAATACCTATGGCTGCTGATACAGGGCCCATTGGAGGAGATCTCTCGCATGAATTCATAATTATTTCTAATACTGGGGAAAGTGATATTTATTTTGATAATAATATACTGAATGAAGGAAATAAGATTTCTGACATTAGCTATGACGACGACCTAAATTCAATTGTTGAAAAATTTAAAAGTTATTATTCTGCTTCAGATGAGAAACATGACAAGGCTAAATTTGATGAAATAGTTCAAAAAGAAAAACAAATGAATTCAAAAGGAATTGAAGTGGGTCACATATTCCATTTTGGAACAAAATATTCAAATTCAATGAAGGCAAATGTCTTAGATTCTGATGGAAAAGAAAAAACAGTACACATGGGATCGTATGGAATAGGAATTTCACGTCTTGTGGGCGCCATAATAGAGTCCTCTCATGACGAAAGTGGAATAATATGGCCTGATGCAGTGTCACCATTTACGCTTGGTGTTATTAACTTGAAACCAAAAGATGATGACGCTTCCTCAATTGCAAATAAAGTTTATAATCAAATCAATGACAAATCCGAAGTTTTATTTGACGATAAAAATGATAATGCAGGAGTTAAGTTTTCTAGAATGGATTTAATAGGTCTACCGCATCAAATTATAATAGGAAGCAAAGCTGTGTCTGACGGACTAGTTGAGTATAAAAATAGAAAAAGTGGAGAAACACAATTCATTAACCTAGACAAATTAGGTAAGTTTCTTAAAGAAATGAACATTTAAACAAAGTGCCATTTAATTATTTCGAGAGATTTATAGCTTTTAGGTACCTGGTTCCTTTGAGAAAAGGCGGGTTGTTATCAGTCATTTCATGGCTTTCATTTATTGGGATTTGTATTGGCGTTGCAACATTAATAATTGTGATGTCTGTAATGAATGGTTTCCATGAAGAGCTAAAAAAAAGAATTATTGGTTTCAATGGGCATATTTATATTAAGAATATAGAGCCATACTTTGAGAATAATAAAAGTCTTTCAGAAATTAAGGAAATATTATTTGTTGATAGAAATATATCTATTCAAGCCTTAATAAGTTCAGCTAATAAAAGCAATGGAATTGTTATCAAATCGATTAATGATGAGAATATTAGATTTTACGAATTTGTAGATAATATAAATACTGATAATCTGCTTTCTGCTAACTCAATAATATTAGGTGAAGAACTAGCTTTTTCTTTAGGTGTATTACCTGGTGACGAAATAAAAGTCACTTCTTCTTCAATGATTTCTACTCCACTAGGCCAAATCCCAAGATCTCACAAAATGACAGTATCGGCTACATTTAGTTCTGGCATGAGTGAATATGACAAAAATTTTGCATTTACTTCACTTGCAAATGTTCAAAAACTCTTGAGTCTTAATAATGAGATATCAACCATTGAGATACATTTAAAAGATATCAACGATGTAGAAAAAGTTAAGATTGATTTGCTTAAAATTTATAATGATGATTATTTAGTAAAAGATTGGATTGATCTAAATAGTTCATTTTGGGAAGTGTTAGCAACGGAGCGTGAATTAATGTTCTTTGTATTATCACTAATTATCATAATTGCTGCATTTAATATTGTTACAAGCCTGTTTATTTTAGTACAAAATAAAAACAGAGAAATAGCAGTACTAAAAACAAT
>CACHAK010000011.1 GCA_902577765.1 uncultured Pelagibacteraceae bacterium
TATTTTTAGTTGGCATATAAATAATACCAAAAACTGGTATTTTATTTTCAATCAGGCCAATATTTACTGTAAATTCGCCATTACCTTTTAAAAATTCTTTTGTGCCATCTAGTGGGTCTACTAACCAAAATCTTTGGGCAGCTTTACCTTTTTTAACTTGCTCTTCAGAAACAATAGAAATATCAGGAAAATGCCTTTTTAATCCTCTACAAATTATATCATTCGCCCTAATATCGGCATTTGTAACAGGCGTATTATTGGACTTGTATTTTTTTGTTACCTTTTTTTTATAGATTTTGATGATTTCAATACCGGCAAGATGAACAATTCTTATTAATTCATCAAGTTTTTCAGGTGTTATGTTCATATCAGGAGTAAAGCTTGTAAAATAGACAATAAGACAAATATATTATACATACCAGAGCAAAATTATTAAATCGTATGGAAAACAATGTAAGTAGCATAAAGGGAAATAATCCTATTGTAGTAGCTATGTCAGGTGGCGTTGACTCTTCAGTAGCTGCTGCACTCATGAATAAGGATTATGAAGATGTGATAGGTGTCACTCTAAGACTATATGATGAAAAAAAAGTAGCAAATTCTAAAACATGTTGTTCGGGTGCAGATATAATGGATGCAAAAAAAATCGCTAATACTATAACTATACCACATTACGTTTTTGACTATGAGGAAATTTTTAGAAAAAATGTTATTGAGCCATTTATTAACGAATATAAATCAGGTAGAACCCCCATACCTTGTATAAATTGCAATGAAAAAGTAAAGTTTCTTGATCTATTATCTTTTGCAAAAGAAATTAATGCAAAATCATTAGTGACAGGGCATTATATAAAAAAAGTAAAGATTGACAATGAGTGGCGATTGTATGTACCACAAGATAAAGACCGAGATCAGTCCTATTTTCTTTTTACAATGAAAAAAGAGGATCTAGATCTCATCGAATTTCCTCTAGGTGATTACAAAAAAGATGAGATTAGGGATTTAGCTTTCAAACTAAACTTACACGTGTTTGATAAAAGTGATAGTCAGGATATTTGTTTTATACCTGATGGAGATTATAAAAAATTTATAAATAAGAATATTGAAAGTAACGAAGGTGAAGTTGTAGATTTAGACGGAAATGTACTTAATAAACATGAAGGTATTCAAAACTTTACAATAGGACAAAGAAGAGGTTTAGGAGTTTCACAGGATGAGCCGCTTTATGTAAAAAAAATTGATAAATATAAAAACAGAGTCATTGTGGCAAATAAGGATGATATTAGTTCCTCAATTATATATGTTGAAAATGTAAACTTAATTACAAAAAATTTACCTAGGGATCTATATGTAAGAGTTAGATCAACTGGAAGATTATTAGATGCAAATATAGAAATCAATAAGAAGAATGGAGCAAAAATTTCTCTCGCAACTCCTGAAACAGCTGTATCACCAGGTCAGGCATGCGTTTTTTATTGCAAAGATGAAATAGGCACACGACTTTTGGGAGGCGGTTGGATCCATTCGACAAATTAGTAATATTGTATATTATGGCTCATCTTTGGCGGGGTAGCTCAGTTGGTTAGAGCGGAGGAATCATAATCCTTAGGTCGGGGGTTCAAATCCCTCTCCCGCTACCAAATTTAGCCGAGTTTTTCGGGCAAGTTTCCTTTTACAAAAAAAACCGAATAATTAAACAAGCAATGTTGGTACAGTTTTGGTACAACTGGTGCGGTTGGTGCTATTTAAAACTGCAAAAAAAGAGTAGGGGTTTGCAAACCCCCCTATATATACAGTTGCCCCCGTATTTTAGATTGATGGAGTGGGACTTGATTTTATTTAAAAATAAATTAATGTTTTCTTATGAAAACACTTCATATTCATATTGGTGTAAAAAATATTCAAGATAGTGTAAATTTTTATAGTACCTTATTTAAAACTGAGCCAACTAAGTTAAAAACTGATTACGCTCAGTGGATACTCAATGATCCAAAAATCAATCTCTCAATTTCAACAAGAGATGCTGATCAAGGTATAGATCACCTTGGTATTCAGGTAGATGAACAATCAGAGTTAGAAAATATTAGAACAAGTCTCTCTGAAGCAGATTTATCTACTTATAATGATGGTAAGACAGTCTGCTGTTATGCAAAATCTGACAAATCTTGGGTAACAGATCCAAGTGGCATTGCTTGGGAGGCTTTTCGAACTACAGATCATTCTAATACTTTTTATAAAGACAATAATGATAAAACTGAAATTGATAATTTAGAAACTTTAACTACTAGCAACTCAGGCTCTGCTTGTTGTTAAACAAATACTATGTATTAAATCTCTAGCTTGTGCGGGTGTAAGTCCATCACCTTTGCGTTCTTTTGCAAGTGTTCCAAATGTATGTCTCTTTCGTTTACCTCTATAAATATAATCATACACCCAAACCTTGCTACCTGATCTAAGTACTCTTAGCTTCAAATGGTTTTGCAATAGGTCTGATACAAAGTAATCACTATCTGCATCAGGTTTATAATTAATCGCATTCTCATACTTAATTTGAATCTTCTTGTTATGGTTTTGACTCATAGGACTCTGTAAATTAATACCCCTCTAATTTGTTAAATTTGAAAGAATAAACACTATTGTTTCTATACGGTTCTATATGGTTATTCCTACTGTTACAGTTGGTACACTTTTGGTACACAATCTATTGATGGTGATTAGACTCCATTCGATTCTACAGATCAAGAACAAACTTTGATATATGTAAAGTATTGTAAGATTTTACAGGTACGACTCAATTACTTCAGTAGCTTAATAGTTTTGCAAAAACGGAACTTTTTTATTATCATAATCCTTAGGTCGGGGGTTCAAATCCCTCTCCCGCTACCATAAAATTTCTTACATTGACTTATTTAGATGCATCAAGGTATTCAATAATCTTTTTATCCCATGCATAATTTTCATTAGCTCTTAACTTTCCATTTGCTCCCATACTTTCTCTCAGCTTTTTATTTTCAAGTAAGTGCAATATTTTTTCCGTGATCATTTTTTGATTACCAGACTCACATATTATTCCTGTCTTATTATCTAAAATTGCATCGCTTACCCCACCGCTATCACTTCCAATTGATGCAACACCATGAAATGAAGCATCAATATAAGCCATGCCAAAACCTTCAACTGACTCTCCCACAGTTGTCGGCGTCATAACAAATAAATCAGATTGTTTTAGAATTAATGATTTTTCTGGTTCAGTTATCCATCCAAGAAACTTTACATTGTTCTCTAAATCCATATTTTTTGTTACTAGTTTTATATTTTCTAGATATGGACCTTTACCTGCTATTAAATATAAAACTTTTGGAAATTTCTTTTTAATTTCAGATAATGCTTTTAAAACAAATATATGTCCCTTTCTCTCTTCAACTCTAGCAAGAGTTGTTATCACAGGTGAGCTTTTACCAATAATATCGGACACATTTTTTTTATCTTCTTCTGTTATAAAATCATCATAAACGTCAATACCAGGATGTATGATTTTTATTCGGTTTGTCTCTATTTTAAGAGAGGCTTGCATTAAATCCTTTGTATATGAAGAATTTGCTAAAATTTTATAGACATCTTTGTAAGAATTTATAATTCTATTTTTTTTAAATCTCATTAAATCAAGCATTATAGTCCAATACTGTTTTGGAATTTCAGTACCATGAGCAAGTACCAAAACTTTTTTTCTGTATTTTTTTAAATATTCAATGCTTTTCCAAGAGTCTGCATATATCGCTTTTACGTTATTACTATCGCATATTTTTTCTACATACTTTGCTTTTGCCAATCTTCTGAGGGGTTTCCATCCTGTAAATCTTTTTATTTTATATTTTTGTTTATGATCATCTTCATGAGTTTTGCCATCAGCTAACACAAGAACTTCAATGTCACGCTTTGACATGGCTTCTGCCATACCAGTCATTAGAGATTCAATACCTCCAATTTTTGGCGCAAAGCATTGAGTTGTGATGATGATCACTTAAATTTCTTTATTCTTTCCACTTAATTGAACATCCAATACTTGGTATTTGGTCCTTTGGGCCTGACCCAGTTTCTGAAACTTGTATCATTGCTTCTAAAAGTTCTTTTTTTGCATTTGGAATTATCTCCATTTTGGATTCTTCAAGTCTACCTCTATACTGAAGTTCATTATTTGCATTAAACCCAAAAAAATCGGGAGTGCACACAGCATTATATTTACGTCCGATATTTTGTGTCTCGTCATAAACGTAAGGAAATACAAAATTATTTTTCTCAGAAAATAACTTCATGTTATCGAATGAGTCTTCTTCACCATATTTTGGATCATTTACATCATTAGACATTATTGCAATTACACCAATACCTTTTTCTTTAAGTATTGTTATATCTTCAACAATTCGATGTATTACCGATTTCACATATGGACAATGATTGCATATGAACATTACCAGCGTTCCATTAGGGCCTTTAATATCCTGAAATGAATAGTATTTGTTATCGATGCCAATAAGATTAAATTCTGGAGCCTTCCATCCAAAATCACAAATTGGTGTTTCTAATGCAACCATTGTTTTCTTTCTATTGTCTAAATATCTAATTATCTTTACTATATTTCTTACTTAACTAAATAACAAGATATGATCTATTCACTCGGAGATAAAAGAATAAATCGAGATAATGCAGACTTCTGGGTCGCACCAAGCGCTTCTGTCATAGGAGACGTTACACTGAAAAAAAATGCAAGTGTATGGTTTGGAGCTGTTTTAAGGGGTGACAATGATCCAATAATTGTTGGTGAAAATTCAAATATTCAGGATAATTCTGTTTGTCATACGGATGATGGGATGCCATTAGTAATAGGGGATAATGTCACAATAGGTCATAAAGTTATCTTACATAGCTGTTCTGTAGGAAATAATTCTCTAATAGGAATGGGCTCAACTGTTCTAAATAATGCAAAAATAGGAAATAATTGTTTAGTTGGCGCTAATTCACTAATTACTGAGGGGAAAGAATTTCCTGATAATAGCCTCATAGTAGGATCTCCTGGGACTGTTAAAAGAGAATTGACAGATATGGAAAAAAAGATAATTGAACTTAGTGCTTTTCACTATGTTGAAAATATGAAAAAATTTAGAGATAATTTAAAAGAAGATAATATTGAATGAGTACTTTTGATTACATAATTGCAGGAGCTGGTTCAGCTGGTTGTGTTTTAGCGAATAGGCTCTCCAAAGATCCTGATACAAAGGTTCTTCTAATCGAGGCTGGTGGGACCACATGGCATCCGTTTGTTAAAATGCCAGCAGGCGTGCTTGAGCTTATTTCTGGTGAAGGTGCTGGTAAATTTTATAATTATGGCTATTGGACGGAGGGTCAACCACATTTAAATAATAGAAAACTTTTCTTCCCTAGAGGAAAAGGTTTGGGTGGCTCAAGCAACATTAATGGAATGCTTTACGTGAGAGGTCACTCACGTGATTACGATATATGGAGACAGCTTGGCAATGAAGGATGGTCTTATGAGGAAGTGTTGCCTTATTTTAAAAGAGCTGAAAAAAATGAAAATGGATCATCGGAATTTCATGGAAGTGATGGAGAATTAAGTGTTCAAAACCCACTGTTCAACAATAATCCCCTACATCGCTGTTTTTTAAATGCCGGTAAAGAAGCAGGCTATAAATATATTGAAGACATTAATCAACATGATAATGAGGGTTTTGGACCTTGTCCCCAGACTATTTCAAAAGGCTATAGAGCAAGTACGAGTTTTTCATTTTTAAATCCTATTAAAGATAGAAAAAATTTAACGATTGCAACTAATTCAACAACCAACAAACTATTAGTCGAGGGCACTAAATGTGTTGGGCTTGAGTATCTAAAAGGAAAAGAAGTTATAAAAGCTCATGCTGAAAGAGAAGTAATTGTATGTGGAGGTGCTATTAACTCACCGCAAATATTGCAACTTTCAGGAATAGGTAAAGGGGATTATATAAAAAAATGGGGATTAAAAGTTGTAGCTGATCTTCCGGGAGTTGGTGAAAACTTACAGGACCATTTAGATGTATTATCTCATTATGAGTGTACGCAGCCAGTAACTGAAGCGAAATATACTGCGGGCGGACTTGCAGTTTTTAGGATGGCGGCGATCTTGGCTCAGTGGATGATAACAAAAAAAGGCCCTGGAAATGATATCGGTTTGTCTGGTGTATCATTTTTAAAAACAGATGACACCCTTGATCTTCCAGATATTCAAATGCACTTTATTGGATCACTTTTAAAAGACCATGGAAAGACAAGGCCTGACTCCCATGCGTTTAGTAATCACGTTTGTATGCTCAGACCTGAAAGCAGGGGCTACATTGCTCTAAAATCATTGGATCCTACAGTGCCTCCAATTATACAACCAAACTATTTTGCAACTCAAAAAGATCGAGACACCCTTATAAAAGGAGTAAAAATGTCTAGAGAAATTATGAATCAGTCTGCTTTTGATGAATACCGAGGTAAAGAGATGACCCCTGGTGTTCATGTTCAAACAGATGCTGAAATAGAAGAATTTATAAGAAATGCTGCAGAAACAATTTATCATCCAGTCGGTACCTGTAAAATGGGCAATGATGAATTTGCAGTTGTAGACGATAAATTAAGAGTTAGAGGAGTAGAAAATTTAAGAGTTATCGACGCGTCTGTAATGCCAACTCTAATTGGTGGAAATACGAACGCACCAACAATTATGATAGCTGATAAAATTTCTGATCATATTCTTGGCAACGAATTCCTTCCACCGCAGCATGTGAGCTACAAAGACAAAAACGCTGCATAATTTTGAATAAATTTTTATTTTCAATTCTCGGGATAGCTTTAGTTTTTGCTTCGACACTTATAGTAGTCAATCAATATAATACTAGAAATTTTGCGCAAACTAACTTTTTAGAAAAAGAAAAGAAATACTCTTACAAAATTGAACGAGACCAATTTGGAGTGCCACATGTATATGGAAATACTGATAAAGATGCAGCATTCGGATTTGCTTATGCACAAGCAGAGGATGATTTAAAACATGTCGAGATGATGATTAAAATGTCTCGTGGAGAGCTCTCAAATTTAAATTTTAATTCAAAAACATTTGCAGCTATTTATTCACTGATTACAGGTAATGGTGACATAATGGAAAACTTAGATGCAATTGAAGGAGTAGAGTTAGATTTTCTATTTAAGTTTTTTAATGTTCATGAAACTGTTAATAAAAAAATTTCAGAAATTCCAGAAGAGACAATTAATTATATAAAAGGTTATGCAGATGGACTTAATTATTATGCTGCAAAAAATCCACACTTAGTTGATCAATCGTTATATCCAGCTACTGTATATGATTTGGTTGCTGGTATGACATTTCGAATGCCGTTATTTTATGGCATCGATCATTCAATCGCTGAACTCATTAATTTAATGGATAGCAAAGAAGAGGAAGTAGCAATGAACATGAACGCACTATCCGATAATCCAATAGTTGCAAGCATAAATAAATACTTTAAACCGTCAGGTTCAAACGCATTTGCCGTTTCCAAAAGTAGATCACAAGACAATGAGACAATGCTTGTCATTAATTCACATCAACCATTAACGGGTCCGGTCGCTTGGTATGAAATTCATATAAAAAGTGGTGAAGGCTTAAATATCATGGGTGGTACTTTTCCAGGATCGCCATTTGTGCATGTTGGCTTTAATGAAAATCTCGGGTGGGGAGCTACAGTTAATCAGCCAGATTTATCTGATATTTATGAATTAAAACTTAACCCAGAGAATAATGATCAGTATGAACTAGATGGTGCATGGGTTAATTTCACCGAAACGGATCAAGAATTTAAAGTTAAACTGTTTGGCCCTTTCAGTATTACATATCCTATACAAATGTACCATTCAGCACATGGGCCTGTCCTAAAAGATGACAATAAAGCCTATGCCCTAAGATTTGTAGGAATGAATGATGTCAATCACTCAACTGCATGGCTCAAAATGAATAAATCAAAAAATATTGATGAATGGCTTGATGCCTTAAGAATGGAACAGCTAGCTAGTTTAAATTTAGTTTACGCCGATAAAGAAGATAATATCTTTTTTGTTCATAATGTTAAATCGCCAGTAAGAGACCCAAACTATAATTGGAAGCAAGTAGTACCTGGAAATAAGAGTGATTTAATTTGGAATAATTTTCATCCTTTTGAAAGTGTGCCTCAGATCTTAAACCCAAGCTCTGGATATATATTTAGCACTAATCAAAATCCTTTTTTTGTTACAGCTAAGGAAGATAACTTATCTTTATCTAACTTCAATCCAACTATGGGATTTCAAACACGAACAACGAATAGAGCTTATAGAGCTTACGAACTTCTTGATCCTGATAAATCAATATCATTTGGTGAACTTGATAAATACAAACACGATAATAAGTTTTCTTACAATTCAAGGCAATACAAGTTTATGAAAGAAATTTTCAATCATGAATTTTCAGAAAATAATTTAAAAAATGCTCAAGAATTTTTAAGAGATTGGGATCTAGGGACTGATTCTAATAATTTACATGCTGCTTTTGGAGTTTGTATCTTGTCTCCTGAATGGTTGGCAGAAATAACAAGAAAGCCACGCCCAGATCCAATCGAAATCTTCATTAATTGCGTTGATGAGTTTGAGAAAAACTTTGGGACATTAAGTGTAAAATGGAGCGATGTTAATTTCTTGGAGAGAGGATTAAATTTAGTGCACATTCAAGGAGGGCCCGATGTATTAAGGGCAATTTATGCCCCACGAAGCGATGATGGTATACTTAAAGCTGTTGCTGGAGATGGCCTTTATATCTATGTAAAATGGGATGAAAATAAAAAACAGGTATCAAAAAGCATTCACCAATTTGGAAGTGCTACAATGAATATGGGTTCTCCGCACTATGATGATCAAATTACTTTATTTGCGAGTGAGAAGCTTAAAGATACTTTCTTTAATTGAGCTTGTAGAATAAAAATAATTATATAAAATTTTCTCATGTTATTGCATGAGCATTTAGAAAATGGAGCAGATAAAAATCCTAATTTTCCTTTCTCTGAATTTGAAGGAAATTCACTTTCTTATCAAGAAGCAAATTTATTAAGCAATCAATTAGCAAATAAATTAGTATCGGAAGGTATAGAGGTTGGAGATAGATTTGCATTTCTTGCAAAAAATTGTACTGAAATGGCAATTATGTACTACGCTGCATCAAAAGTTGGTGCTGTTCCTGTTCCACTGAATTATCGTTTAGCTGACCAAGAGTGGGCATACATAATTAATGACTCTGAGGCCAAACTTATAATAGTCAAAGGAAATGAATATTCGGATAGAATAAATCAAATTTCATCAGAACTAAAAAATGTAAAAAAATATATTTCTATATCACTTGATGACAGTATTGAAAAATTCCAGGATTTTTATGATTGGCTTTCAGATAGTTCGAATGAAAAACCAACTTTAAAAATACATGAGAATGATGATGTATATCAAATGTACACAAGTGGTACAACAGGTCATCCAAAAGGCGCCGTTCTTTTACAGAGAAATGTTGCTGCTAATATTAGACAATATTTAAATAGTTTAACTTTACCCAGGCCTTCAAGAACTTTATTGGTAGCGCCAATGTATCATGCTGCTGCAATGATTAATATGTGTGGATGTATTGCTATCGGTGGAACTATAGTTATTCAAGAGGACTTTATTCCGCAAGATGTAGTAGATTGTCTAGCAAATGAAAAAATCACGCATACAGTTTTAGTTCCTGCAATGATACAAGCATGCTTAGTATCAGTACCAAATGTTGCAAGCAATGAATACAATGATTTAGATCAGATTCATTATGGGGCCTCGCCAATCGCTCCAGAAACTCTCAAAAAGGCAATGGACGTTTTTAAATGTAAATTTGGACAAGGTTTTGGAATGACAGAGACCGTCGCTGTTATTTGTTTAATGACGCCGGAAGAACATATTCGTGCGCTGAATGAAAAACCTGAACTATTAAAATCATGTGGAAGACCTGCAATCGATACACAAGTTGAAATTAGAGATGAAAATGATAATCCTCTTCCAATTGGAGAAATAGGTCAGATCTGTGCAAAGGGCCCTCAAATTATGAAAGGTTATTGGAATAAAGAAAAGGAAAGTGAGAAAGCGCTAAAAGGTGGATGGATGCATACAGGGGACGCAGGTCGAATAGACGAAGAAGGATTTGTATTTATACAAGATAGAATAAAAGACATGATTGTATCTGGAGGTGAAAATATTTACTCAACTGAAGTTGAGGCAGCTTTATTTGCACATCCTGATGTTGTTGATGCCGCGGTAATTGGTGTTCCGGACGAAAAATATGGTGAGGTAGTTAAAGCGTGTATTGTGAAAAAGGAAGGGTCAAATTTAACTGAGGATGATTTGATAAGCTTCTGTAAAGACAGAATTGCAAGCTATAAAAAACCCCAATCAATAGATTTTATTGATGAAGTTCCAAGAAATGCTAGTGGAAAAGTTTTAAAAAAAGTATTGAGAGAACCGTATTGGAAGGATCAAGAGAGACAAGTAAGCTAAGCTGTCGCTGTGCCTCCAACAGTAAGATTTTCTATCAACATCGTAGGCTGACCTACTCCAACTGGAACACTTTGTCCATCTTTACCGCACGTTCCAATTCCTGTATCCATTTTTGAATCGTTGCCAACCATCTTAACTCTTTTTAAAACATCAGGACCGTTACCAATAAGCGTCGCACCTTTTACAGGTTTTGTAACTTTGCCATTTTCTATTTTGTAAGCTTCAGTGCAAGTAAATACAAACTTGCCACTTGTTATGTCAACCTGGCCACCGCCAAAATCAACTGCGTATAGTCCATTTTTAACTGATTTTAAAATTTCTTCTGGATGGCGATTACCCGATAACATATATGTATTTGTCATACGAGGCATGGGCAAGTGAGCATAACTTTCTCTTCTGCCATTTCCTGTAGGATTAACGCCCATCAGTTTTGAGTTTAGTCTGTCCTGCATGTATCCAGTTAAAATTCCATTTTCAATTAACGTTGTACAATTAGTTGGCGTACCCTCATCATCAACGCTCAAAGATCCTCGACGAGAGTCAATTGTTCCATCGTCAACGACTGTCACTGACTCGTCAGCAATTTTTTCTCCCATAAGGTTAGAGAATGCAGAAGTTTTTTTCCTATTAAAATCACCCTCAAGCCCATGTCCAATTGCTTCGTGTAGCAGTACACCCGGGTAACCTGGTCCAAGAACTACATCCATTTCACCTGCAGGTGTGTCAACAGAAGTAAGATTTATTTCAGCCTGATTGATTGCTTCATCCACTTGATTTTGCCAATGCGAGGAATTCAAGAAAGTTGAGTAATCTATTCTACCACCTGAACCTCTGCTACCATTTTCCTGACGCCCATCCTTTTCTAAAACGATTGATATATAAAGTCTCACCAAAGGGCGAAGATCTTCAATCATAATTCCACCAGGTCTGTAAATTCTCACGGCCTGCCATTCACCGTTTAGTGAGGCCGAAACTTGCTTAACATTTGGATTTTTTGATCTCGCGTATTCATCAATTTTTTTCAAAGTTTCTACTTTTTCTGAGAATTCAGTTTCATTAATTGGATTGTTCTCATTGTAAAGTTTTCGGTTGGTTTTTGAAAAATTAGCGTTGAAATTTGCATTATGGTCTTTTGTAATAAAATTTACTGTTTCACTAGCCTTTTTTAGAGCATTTTCATCAATATCGGATGAATGAGCGTAGCCTGAGCTTTCGCCAGCTATAGCTCTTAATCCAAAACCCTTTGATGTATCAAATGAAGCACTCTTTAATCTTTGATCATCGTATACAAAGCTCTCACTTTCACAGAATTCCATGAATAGTTCTCCATCGTCTGCTTTGTGCAAAGCATCTGATACAATTTTATCAACTTTTGAGTTATCTAAATTGCTTCTTGTGAAGAAAAGGCTGTCATTGGACT
Source organism: uncultured Pelagibacteraceae bacterium (assembly GCA_902577765.1). GTDB lineage: Bacteria > Pseudomonadota > Alphaproteobacteria > Pelagibacterales > AG-422-B15 > CACNXQ01. The sequence goes on from CACHAK010000011.1 coordinate 12,053, forward strand.
GATTCTCTATTTTTTTGTTAATCATCTCGAGTTGTTCTGAATAAAAAATATCGTTATAAAATATATTAAAAAAACCCAAAAAACTAGCAAAAATTGCGTCAAACTGTCGCGAAATAATGAGTAGTTTAATGCAAATTAAGCAGTATATATTACGTAATAGCTCAAAACATTAAATCAATAATCTCTCTATGAAAAATATTATTAAGATATTATTTTTTCTTCTAATACCGTCTTTTTCTCTAGCAAATGAAGGCATTTCTGAAAATTGGCAGCTAAGTTTTCAACAGCCTGCAACTGATTTAATGTCTGACATTATTTCATTTCATAGTTATATTTTAATGCCTATCATTACAGGCATATCACTTTTAGTGCTTGGTCTTCTGCTATATATCATGTTCAGATTTAATAGCAGCCGCAATCATGTTGCTTCCACGACAACACATAACACAACAATTGAAATATTGTGGACTGTAATTCCTGTAATATTGTTAATTATTATTGCTATTCCATCTTTTAGATTACTTTATGTTTCTGAAACAATACCAAAGGCAGATATAACAATTAAGGCTATCGGCAATCAATGGTATTGGACTTACGAGTACCCTGATTTCGATGATATCTCTTTTGATGCCAACATGCTTGCTGATCATGAGTTGTCAGATCCAAAGTTAAGATTGCTAGAAACTGATACTCAAATTGTTGTACCAGTAAATAAAGTGGTCAAGCTTCAGTTAACTTCAGCAGATGTACTGCACGCTTGGACAATTCCAGCATTTGGTGTCAAGATGGATGCTGTACCGGGTAGATTAAATGAAACATGGTTTAAGGCGAATAAAGAAGGAATTTATTATGGCCAATGCTCAGAGCTTTGTGGTCCAAAACATGCATTTATGCCCATTAATGTAAAAGTTGTTTCAAATAAAGAATTTGAAGAGTGGATCGAATTTGCTAAATCTGAGTATGCATCCTTAGAGATTAATTACAGTGACGATACATTTGAAATGGCTAAAAAATAAAATATTTTATTTTAGGAGAATTATATAAATGGCAGATATTACAGCAGATCAGGTAGACAGTCACGATCATCACCCAACTGGCTGGCGAAGATACCTATACTCAACAAATCATAAAGATATTGGAACTCTTTATTTAATTTTTGCCGTTATTGCAGGTTTAGTAGGAACTGGAATGTCCGTTCTGATGAGAATGGAGCTGATGTATCCTGGAGATGGGATATTGGGAGGTGACCATAATTTATATAATGTTCTAGTCACAAGTCATGGTTTACTCATGATTTTCTTTATGGTTATGCCAGCTATGATTGGCGGTTTTGGAAACTGGATTGTGCCGCTCATGATTGGTGCTCCAGATATGGCTTTCCCACGAATGAATAATATCTCTTTTTGGTTACTGCCAGCATCACTAATACTACTTATCGCATCATTATTTGTTGAGGGAACATCAGGTGGTGCAGGCGTTGGAGGAGGATGGACCATATATCCACCATTGTCTGCTAACTTAGGTTCGCCTGGCCCTGCAGTGGATTTAGCAATCTTCTCATTACACCTTGCTGGAGCATCATCAATTCTTGGTGCAATTAATTTTATAACGACAATCTTTAATATGAGGGCTCCTGGCATGACTCTTCATAAGATGCCTTTATTTGTATGGTCAATTCTAGTGACAGCTGTCCTTTTACTGCTTTCATTACCAGTATTGGCCGGTGCAATCACAATGCTTCTTACAGATAGAAATTTTGGGACAACTTTCTTTAGTGCCGCTGAAGGTGGAGACCCAGTGCTTTTTCAACATCTATTTTGGTTCTTTGGTCACCCTGAAGTTTATATTTTAATTTTGCCAGGTTTTGGAATTGTGAGTCATGTTGTAGCAACATTTTCTAAGAAACCAGTCTTTGGCTATCTTGGAATGGCTTATGCAATGGTATCCATTGGTTTCCTAGGGTTCATTGTATGGGCTCACCACATGTACACTGTTGGCATGGACGCAGATGTAAAAGCTTATTATGTGTTTGCCACGATGGTAATTGCTGTGCCTACTGGAATTAAAGTCTTCTCATGGATAGCTACTATGTGGGGTGGGTCGGTAGATCTTAAAACACCAATGTTATGGGCAATTGGCTTTATTTTTCTATTCACTGTGGGTGGTGTGACCGGTGTTGTTCTTGCAAATGCAGGAATTGATCATTCGCTGCACGACACTTACTATGTTGTTGCACATTTTCATTACGTTCTTTCTATGGGGGCTGTTTTTGCAATTTTTGCTGGCTTCTATTATTGGTTTGGTAAAATGTTTGGTAGAAACTACTCAGAGTTTTTGGGCAAGCTACATTTTTGGTTAACTTTTATTGGAGTGAATATAATATTCTTCCCACAACACTTCCTAGGTTTAGCGGGAATGCCAAGACGTTATGTTGACTACCCTGATGCTTACGCTGGATGGAATTATATTTCCTCAATTGGCTCATTCATATCAGTTCTTGGTTTGGCAGTATTCTTTGTGATGTTAGTACACGCTCTCATGAAAGTTAGAGATTGTGCTGACAACCCATGGGGTGAGGGAGCCACAACACTAGAGTGGACATTGCCTTCTCCTCCACCATTCCACCAGTTTGAGGAGCTACCAAAGGTTAAGTAGAAATTACAATGGCAAATATTACCTCAGTTTCTAACAAACAGGAATTTGGGCTAGGTTCTATTGCGACAAAACTAGTTCTATACATCTCCTTGCTTAAACCAAGGGTCATGTCACTTTCTATATTTACAAGCTTTGTAGGAATGATAATCGCACCTGGAAGTTTAAGTTTTACTACAGGTTTGCTCGCAATTCTTGCTATCTCAATTGGTTCTGGCGCGTCAGGAGCACTAAACATGTGGTATGAGAGAGATACTGACAAGTTAATGAATAGAACAAAAGATCGAGCTTTGCCAACAAACCAAATAAGCGCTAATGGGGCACTCATCTACGGCATAACACTCTCAATAATTGCTGTATCAATGCTTTACTTGGTTTCAAATTTAGCAGCTGCAGGATTACTTTTAATGACAATTTGCTTTTATATATTTGTTTACACAGTATGGCTTAAAAAGAGGACACCTCAAAATATTGTGATTGGAGGTGCAGCGGGAGCCTTTCCTCCGATGATTGGTTGGGCAGTTGTGACAGGAGGAGTCTCGACTGAGATTTGCCTTCTTTTCATGTTAATTTTTCTATGGACACCTCCTCATTTCTGGGCTCTTGCACTTTATAAATCTGATGATTACAAAAAGGCTGGAATTCCAATGATGCCACTGATTGTTGGTGAGCGTAAAACGATAAATTTAATTATCGCATATTCGATTTCCTTATTGCCACTTACTTTAATTATGAGTTCATACTATTCTTTGTTCTTTGGAGTTTCGTCAACAGCTCTAAGTATTTTTTTCATTTATTTGGCATTTGACCTAAAAAGATCGTGGTTGAAATATGGCTTGCTTGAGCGAAAAGCTCAAATGTTATTTTATTTTTCAATTATTTATCTGTTTAATATTTTCTCAATTCTATTAATCGATAATTTACTATGGAATATTTACTGATGGATAAAAAAATAAAAAAAAGAAATATAATAACTGCCCTCGTGCTAGTTTTCTTTGTAGCTTTATTTTTCTCTTACACTGTTTATAAGTTGGGAACTATTTAAATGAATTTTATCAGGTCAAACAACAGTATCACTGCGATTGGACTAATAGGAATAGTTATCACCATGATCGCTTTAGCCTATGCGTCAGTGCCTCTATACAACTATTTTTGTAAAGTTACAGGATTTGGAGGTACTCCAAATGTGTATTCTTCTGAAAGCATTTATTCTATCGATAAAACTATCAATGTTAGATTAGACTCCAACGTTGGTTCTACCCTCGATTGGGAATTCTATCCTGAGCAAAGAATTCATCAATTAAAGATAGGTGAAAATAAACTGATTAATTATGTGATAGAGAATAATACAGACCAAACTCTAAGCGGTACAGCTGTTTATAATGTATCACCAACTGAGGCAGGAAAGTACTTTAACAAAATTGAATGCTTTTGTTTTCAAGAAACGGAGCTCATGGCTAACGAAACTAAAATTATGCCAGTTTCATTTTTTATAGATCCTGAAATTGAAAATGATAAATACATTTCTGATTTATCAGAAGTTACTTTGTCCTATACCTTTTATGAAAACAGTGATACATAATTAGATATGAGTTCAGAAAATACAAAAAGAACACATGAATACCATTTAGTTGATCCAAGTCCTTGGCCCCTTCTTGCATCGATTGGAGCTTTAATCGCATGCGTTGGTGCGGTTGTTTATTTTAGGACCGATGACATGTGGACAATGATAATTGGTTTAGCAATTGTTATCTATGTCTCATACATGTGGTTTAGAGATGTGATTATAGAGGGCGAACATCAAGGTCATCACACTCCAGTTGTTCAAATTGGCCTTAGATACGGCATGACTTTATTTATTGCATCAGAAGTTATGTTCTTTGTTGCTTGGTTTTGGGCATATTTCAACGCAAGTTTATTCCCTACAGAACAAATAGGAGCTATATGGCCTCCACCAGATATTCATCTAATGGATCCATGGCATATACCTCTAATCAACACGTTAATCTTACTTTTATCAGGAACAACTGTTACCTGGGCTCATCATGCATTGCTAGAAGGCAATAGAAAAGAGCTAATACAGGGACTATGGTGCACGGTAGGACTTGGTGTCGTGTTCACTGGTTTTCAGGTTTATGAATACATGCATGCTGATTTTTCATTTTCTGGGCACATCTATGGCGCAACTTTTTATATGGCGACTGGCTTTCATGGCTTTCATGTTCTAATTGGAACAATATTCTTAATTGTTTGCCTTGCAAGATCGATTGCAGGCCATTTTAAATCTGACCATCATTTTGGGTTCGAGGCCGCTGCTTGGTATTGGCATTTTGTTGATGTTGTTTGGTTATTTTTATTTGCAGCAATTTATGTTTGGGGCTCATATTAATAAATACTATAATTGATTAAAAATCTTCTTTTCCACTTAATATTTATTTCAACAATTGTTCTACTTCTTTTGCTTTGTTTTTGGCAAACACAAAGGCTCGAATGGAAAAATAATTTAATAGAGTCAATTAATTCTAATTATAATTCTGTGATAGATGAATTTCCGTCAAACGACGAGAACTCTCAATATGAATTCATGAATACTTCGGTAAAAGGACAACTATTAACTGGTAAAAAAATGTTTTTTTATAAATTCAATCTTAAAGGAGAGTCTGGTTACGAAATTGTCTTACCAATGGAAATGATTAGTAAAAAATTTATTTATGTAATACTTGGCTGGATACCGTTTGACTCGAAAGATAATTTTGAATTAGATGAAGTTTTCAAAAATAGTGAGATAGAAATCAGAGGAGCTTTAATCTATTCGAAGGATCGAAAGCCACTTATTCCAGAAAATGATACAATTACAAATACCTGGTATTTGCTCAATACAAGTGAAATGGATGAATATCATCGATTAAATTCTAGTAAGTATATGATAAAACTAATAGACCAAAGCTATTCTGATAATGTTCTGATTGAATTTGAGCCATCTAATATAACAAATAATCATCTCCAGTATGCTGTCACCTGGTTTTTGTTGTCTTTTGTAATTATGATAATGTATATCTACTATATTAGACAAAAGGTGCAAAAAAATGAGGTATAGAAGCACAAGGGGCAGCGATTACTTTGGGTTTAGAGAAGTTTTATTTGCTGGTTTAGCAAATGATGGAGGCCTATTTATTCCTGAAAATTGGCCAAATATAAATCATAAAGATATTAATCGAAATGTAAGTTATGAGGACTTAACAGAAATTATTTTATCTCCATTTATTGGTGATGAAATAGATTCCGATCAATTGAAGAGGATTATTAAAGAAGCGTATTCAAATAACTTTACAGAAAATGGCTGCGTATCATTCAAGGAGCTTAATGCAAACGAAATAATCGTGGAGCTATTCAATGGCCCAACTTTAGCCTTCAAAGACTTCGCAATGCAATTACTTATCCCTCTTTTTGATCATTTTTTAGAAAAAGAAAAGAAAAGAATAAATCTTATAGTAGCAACATCAGGTGACACAGGATCAGCCGCTATCAACGCTGTAAAAAAAAGTAAAAACATAAATATTTTCTGTTTATATCCTAAGGGTAGGATTTCAGAATTTCAGAGAAGGCAGATGTCTACTGTTAATCAGGAAAATATTTTTCTTTGTGAAGTAGAAGGAACTTTTGATGACTGTCAAAAAATTGTTAAAGATATTTTGAAAGATACAGATTATAGTATGCATAATAATATATCAGCAGTTAATTCAATTAATTGGGCAAGAATTATCATTCAATCAGTATATTACTTTTATACATTTATTAATTTTACTGAAAGAGCTTCCAATAAAGTTAATTTTTCTGTTCCAACTGGTAACTTCGGAGATATTTATGCTGGTTATGTCTCATATAAAATGGGATTACCTATCAATAAATTAATAGTGGCTACTAACGAAAACGATATTTTAAATAGATTTATGAAGTCAGGAGTATATGAATCTAAAACAGTCATAAGAACATCAAGCCCAAGTATGGATATTCAGGTAGCAAGTAATTTTGAAAGATTACTTTTTGATATACTTAATCAATCAAATACTGAAACAAAAGTATCAATGGAAAATTTTGAAGAAAGTGGAAAAATATCAATATCTGAGGAAAATTTAGAAAAAGTTCGAGAGGTATTTAGCTCGAATAGTTCTTCGATGGATATTGTTCAAAACACAATCAAATCCGTGAAAGATAATTTTTCATATGTTATTGACCCTCACACTGCTACAGGACTGGATGCATCAAGATTTGAAAAAGATATGGATAGGCTTAATTTTGTTTTGGCTACAGCTCACCCTGTGAAATTTTCTGAGGTTGTTGAAAAATCAATAGGTGAAGGTTTAAATTTAATGAGTAAATACAATTACTTATTTGATGCTGAAGAAAAAATGTATAAAATGGAAAATAACACAATTCGAATTAAAGAATTCATTAGGGAGCAGATAAGCTAGTGTCATTTTTAACAACTTATTATCCAAAAAAGATAACATTTGAGAGGAAAGGTGAAAACGTCATTCTAAGACCTCCTGATTATAAAGATTGGAAATCATGGTCTTCATTAAAAGAAAAAAATAAAAGATATTTAAAACCGTGGGAACCTACATGGTCACCAAATGAACTTGAAAGAAGTTCATTTGTAAAAAGAGTGAGATATTTTGAAAAACTTGCATTAGATGATAATGCATATTCCTTTCTGATATTTGAAAAAAATAATAATAATTTGATTGGTGAAATTAATATAAATAATGTTCAAAGAGGAGTAGTTCAATCTTGCTCAATTGGGTATTGGATTTGCGAAACTAAGATGGGTAAAGGTTTAATGAGTGAGTCAATAAAACTTATCAAAGAATTTATTTTTGATGAATTGAATTTACATAGAGTAGAGGCAGCGTGCCTACCAAGGAATGAGCGTTCTTTAAAGACACTTGAAAAAAATAATTTTTGCATTGAAGGATTAGTCAGACAGTATTTGAAAATCAATGGTAAGTGGGAGGACCACTTACTTTTATCTTGTATTAAAGAATAAATTTAGTATGGTCGTCAAATGTCAGATCTAATTGGAAATGAATTACCAAATGAAACTTTAGTTTTTATGGACAAGGATAAAGGTCCACAACCATTAAAGATATTGGACTTCTGCAAAGGAAAAAAAATAGTAATCTTTGGTGTACCAGGTGCGTTTACACCAACGTGTGCTCGAAATCATTTACCTGGCTTCATAGAAAATGCAGACAAAATTAAAGAAAAAGCTATTGATGAAATTATATGTTTTGCAACTAATGACATATTTACTATGTCGGCATGGGAGGAAATGTCTGGCTCAAATGGAAAAATAAAATTTCTATCAGATAGTAAGGCTGAGTTTGCAAAATCATTAGGCACAGACTACCCCGACACATTTGGAACATCAATTAAGACAAAAAGATGCTCACTACTTGTTAATGATGGAGTTATTGAAAAATTTTTTGTCGAAGTTGATGGCGGTAAAGTTGATGTTAGTGGAGCAAATAAAATGTTGGATTTACTATAACTTATCTTTTTATCTGTGCGACAGCTAGTTTATCAGCAATTTCATTTCCGTAATCACCTGAATGTCCTTTTACCCACTCCCATTTAATTGAGTGTTTATCGGTCAGATTGTCTAATTCAACCCAAAGATCTTTATTTTTTACGTCTTTTTTTTGTGCGGTCTTCCAATCATTGGTTTTCCACTTTTTTATCCACTCCTGAATACCTTGCATGACATACTTTGAATCCGTGAAAATTATTATGTCTCTTTTTTCATTAAGATAATCTAGAGCATGAATAACTGCTTTTAATTCCATTCTGTTGTTTGTGGTGTTGCTTTCAGATCCACTTAACTCAATTTTCTTACCATCAATTTCAATGTAAGCTCCCCAACCTCCATTACCTGGATTTCCTGAGCAAGCTCCATCGGTATAAATAACAACTTTGTTAGAGGCCATATTCGCTTACTTTTTTAACGGATTGGTGAAATTGGAGTTTACTGAGATACTCATTAGGGTCCTTTTTAAGGATCAGTTCATTATCATCATGCGAATAGTAGTCGATTAAACGAGTTAGTAGATACCTTAGAGATGATGCCCTTGTAAGAAGAGGTAAAGCTTTTTTTTCTTCCTCTGAAAATTCTCGCAACTGATTGTAACTGCCTAATAAATGTTTTGCTTTTGTTGGATTGAATTCGTTATTATTTGGCTCAAAACACCACGCATTTAGGCAGATAGCAATTTCATAAGCATAATAATCGGTACATGCAAAATAAAAATCTATTATACCTGTAACCTCATTGCCTTCAAAAAAAATATTATCTGGAAAAAGATCTGCATGAATTATACCTGATGGCAAATTATGACCAAGGTTTCCAGATAGGAAAGTATATTCTTCATTGATTAAATCAATTATTTTCGCGTCTATTTTATCGTCAAAATTTTTTAAAGCTTGAATTAAGCTATTGAGGTTTACAAATCCAAGCTCATTTTCTCTAGTCATTTCAAGTTTAGCTGATTCTTTATGCATTCTTGCGATAGTGGAGCCTAAAGATGCACAGTGTATTGGTTTAATTTGATCTATTGACCTACCTTTTAAGAACGATGTGATTACAGCTTTCTTATTTTTAATTGAGTTCGAATAATTTCCTTTTTTATCCTGTATTACCTCAGGGCACTTTACATTGTTTTTATTCAAATGATTCATTAAGTCAAAAAAGAATCGAAGATTTTCCTGATTTGTTCTTTCTTCAAAAATTGTAAGTATGTAATTTTTTTCTAGAGTCTTTAGTAAATAATTTGAATTAGAAGTTCCACCTTTTATGCCTGAAAATTCAAGAATATTTTCAATACTATAATGATCAGTGAAGAGATCTAATTCTTCTCTAGATATGTGCGTATAGACTGCCATAATTTATTTATAGCTTAGAAAGAGAGATATAAATAATAAATTATACCTTAAGTTTATTTATTTGATCGATTGATTGTTTTACAAGCTTATCTGCACTTTGGTCGTTGATGTTTTCTGAGATAATTTTCTCAGCAATATTTACTGAGTTATTTACAATCTCATCATTAACTTTTGATATAGCCATTTTTTCAGCCCTTGATATCTTTTCTATGGCTTGTTGTTCGGCTCTTTTAATAAATTCTTCCGCTTTTAACTTTGACTCTTCTTCGTGATTCTCTGCAATTTCCTTTGCTTGATCAATAATTGCTTTTGCTTCCTCATCAGCAGACTGAACCTTTCTCTCGTAATCGGCTAAAAGAGAATTTGCTTCTTCTTTCAATTTTCGGGCATTATCCAATTCAGATTTGATTTTATCAATTTCACCATCAAGCAGTTTCGCAATCATTGATGGCGCTTTGATTATAAGCGCAATTATGACAAATATTATAAAGGCTACTAATACCCAAGAGGAGGGATCTGAAAAGAATGATGACATTAAATACTTTCTAGCATTAGTTTAATTTCTTATTTATTTCCTCATCTGAAGGAATATTTTCAATATATCTTGATACAATAGTTTTAACGGTATCTAACGTTGCATTTCTTATTTCAATCTTAGATTTTTCTTCTTGAGCTTTTATTTTAGCTTGAGACTCAGAAATTAAGGAGTTTACTTTTTCTTCATTTTCTTTTTTAAGCATTTCTAGATGATCAAGCATTGCTTTTTTAGAATTAGTAATAATCTCATTTGATTCTTGTGATGCATTTACCATTTGCTCATCATATTTTTTTAATATATCTGTAGCTTCTTTATTAAGATCATCAGCATCATTGATATCATTTGAAATCTTATCTCTTCTTTCTTCAATTGTTGCACCCAACTTTGGTATTACAAATTTCCACATGAACAGGTATAAAAGTGAAAAAGTGATTACTAACCAAAATAATTGAGATGGAAATGTAGAAATATCCATCTGCGGAAGACCAGCTGATTTCTGGCCCTCAGCAGCGTGTACAAGATTAATTGGTAAAGTAGATAGAAAAACTTTTAATAAGAGTTTCACTTTTCTTATCCAAATAAAATTAAGAAAGCTATTACAAGAGCAAATAAAGCAATCGCTTCAACAAGTGCAAATCCTAATAGAACTTGTCCGAACGCCTGTGGTGCTGCTGAAGGATTTCTAAATATACCCGAGACATAAGCCCCAAATACTGTTCCGATACCAGCTCCTGAACCTGCAACTCCAATTGTTGCCAATCCTGCGCCGATAAGTTTAGCTGCTTCTACTTCCATTTTTTTTCCTTTCGTTGTTGTAAATACTAATGATCCGGATGAAGGGCATCATTAAGATATATACATGTTAAAATTGTAAAAATATATGCCTGGAGTGCCGCAATAAGAGTTTCTAATGCATATAACACTACCAAAAAAACTAATGGTGCAAATCCTAAAAAGCCAAGCATTACAGTAAATCCTGCAAAGATTTTTAATATGCTATGACCCGCCAACATATTCGCACAAAGTCTGACTGATAAACTGATAGGTTTCGATAAGTATGAAATAATTTCAATTGGAACAATGAGAGGCGCTAGAAAAATTGGAATACCTGAAGGATAGAAAATTCTTAAATATCCCAGTCCATTTTTTAAAAAGCCGATTATTGTAACTGCAATAAATATAAGGCCAGCAAAAGCAAAAGTCACAATTAAGTGACTTGTTACAGTAAACGTATATGGTATCAGTCCTATAAAATTGCAAAAGAAAATAAACATGAATAATGAAAATATGAATGGAAAATATGCCCTTCCTTGATCACCAACCTGGTCTCGTAACATGTTCGCAATGAAGTTATAAGAAAGTTCTGATAACATCTGCATTCTGTTTGGAATAATTGACTTTTTAGAAAGACCAATAACAAATAGAGCCATTGTAGCAGCGAGCGCGAATACCATAAATAAAGAAGAGTTTGTAAATGAAATATCAATACCACCTAATTGAATATCTGCAATTTTAGATATTTCAAATTGGTGAATTGGATCTATTGGATTATCAGCGGCCATCGATTTATTTTTTAGTTATTTTGAAGACTTTTTGCAACCCTAAAAACATTAAGAATACCTGCCGCACTACCGAAAAGAAAGAAGATTAATGTGAAGATGGGTCTTGTATTAAAATAATTGTCAATCAGCAAACCAATTCCTAGCCCAACAGCCATTGCTGCGACAATTTCAACCACTACTTTCATGATCTTACCAAATGGTTTGGGGGCTTTAGCTTCTTCAATAGACTGTCCTTCTTTTGCTTTTTTTATTCTATTTTCCAGAGAATTAGCATCATTATTCATCTTCAATGTACTAGGCAACAGCTCCAATCTCTTCAGCTTTTTTAAGATCTACGGAGACAATTTGACTGACGCCTCGTTCAGCCATGGTTACTCCAAACAATCTATCCATTCTTGACATAGTGAGCGCGTGGTGAGTTATAATTAAGAACTTAGTATTTGTTTTTTCTGTAATGTCATCTAAAAGACCACAAAATCTATCGACGTTTGCATCATCCAGTGGCGCATCAACCTCATCAAGTACACAAATTGGCGAAGGATTTGTTAAAAATACAGCGAAGATTAGGGATAATGCTGTTAGTGCCTGTTCCCCACCAGATAACAATGACATTGACTGAAGTTTTTTACCTGGCGGACTTACCATCATTTCAAGTCCTGCTTCAAGTGGATCATCAGAGTCTATAAGTTCAAGGTGCGCCTTTCCACCGTTAAATAATTTTACAAAAACTTCTTTAAAATGTGTGTTTACAGTTTTAAACGCTCCAAGCAGTCTTGTTCTACCTTCTTTATTTAAATCTTCTATAGACTCCCTCATTTTTTTGATTGCGTTTTCTAAATCTTCTTTTTCAGTGGTCATTTTTTCAAGCTCTTCATCTATTTCTTTTGTTTCCAAATCAGCCCTTAAATTCACAGCACCCATTGTTTCACGCTGCTGCTTAAGTCGATCAAGTCTCATCTCAGTTCTTTCGAGGTTAGCTCTCATAGTTTCAAGATCATCTGATATAGAGAGAGAATTTACAATTTCATTGGGAATACAATTAAATTTCTCTTTTGACTCGTATTCTAATTCTTTTAATCTTGACTCAGCTAATTCTTTTGTAGCTTCTGTTCTTCCTTTAGACTCTCTTATGTTAGCGAGATCATTTTGGGCTTTTCTTAAATTAGTCTCAATTTTTTTTAATTCATTATCAGCTTCAGCTAAACGATCAGCTGCAAACTGCCTTTCTGTCTCTGCGAAGCCTTTTGTTTCAATTAATTGACCTCTTCTCTGCGCAATTTCTTCTGGGCGATTAGAGATTTTCTCAAGCTCTTGCTCAGTTTTTATTTTTCTTTTTTGCAATGTTTCGATTTGTTCCTGGGATGACTTAATTGTTTTATTCAATCGCTGAAATTCATATGTCCAATCACTTTGTTTTTGTTCAACGTCTTTTTGTCTAAGTTTTTCTCTTAATTCCATTGATAATGTTACCGCATTTTTTGCCTCATTACTTGCTCTGTCATAATTTGCCTTAGCTTCGTCTGAAATATTGCTTGCTTGGTCTACTTTCTCACTGATTTCACCAAGATCATTGTAAAATTTTACTTTAAATATATTTGTCCATTTCTCAGGATCATCATAACCTTCAACGTCTTTTAAAGTTGATTGCCTTGATTTCAAATTTTCTGCTTTAATCAAAGTGTCTTGCCAATCATCTCTTTTAGAATTTTTAATCTGATTATATTGTTCTATTTGTTGCTCAAGATTTGAAATCTCTGTTTCCAAAGTATCCTTTTCTGACTTAAGTTGATCAATTGTTTCATTGTTTATTTCTTGAAACTCTTCGTTATTAGAGAGATCTTTTCTTGCATTTAGTAAATCTAGATCTTTTTTAGCATCTTCCAATTGAAACTGCTCCCTCTCACTATCGCTGATTATTTGTTGAATCACATTTTCAAGATTTCTTTTTTCTTCTTTTATTCGTTCCTCCTCATGATCTAATGACTCTCTCTCAAGATTAATACGATTTAATTTTGCCGCAGACTCAATCTCTTTATCTCTTAAAGGCTTAATTTTCTCATTTGCACTTAATTGTTCATTAGTAGCCTGAGTTACTTGCAACGTAAATTTTTGGATCTGAGACTCACTTGATCTTAAATTTTCATCTGACTTTTCATAAGACTCTTTTAAAGATGTCCACTTTAAGAATAAAACGATACCTTCTAATTTGTTTATTTCAGATGATACTGAGCGGTAGGTTTCAGCTTGTTCAGCTTGTTTTTTAAGACTATTGATTTGATTATTTAATTGTTTCATCAAATCCTTAACCCTTTGTAGATTAGTTTCTGCGCCTTTCAATTTTAGCTCTGCTTCATGTCTTCGCGAATGTAATCCAGATATTCCTGCCGCTTCTTCTAATACGGAGCGTCTATCTATAGGTTTAGCATTTATTAATGAGCCTACACGTCCTTGGCTGATCAAGGATGGAGAATGAGCTCCTGTAGATAAATCTGCAAATAATCGTTGTACATCTCTGGCTCTAACGTCTTTACCATTAATTTTATAATCTGATCCCTTTTCAACTTCTATTTTTCTTTTAACTTGAATTTCAGTCTGATCATTAAATTCAGACGGCGCGTTTCTTTCCTCATTATCAAGATAGATTGTTACTTCAGCATTATTTCTCGCCGGTCTATCTGATGTACCAGAAAAAATTACATCTTCCATTCCTGAACCCCTCATGCTTTTTGCAGAGGTTTCTCCCATGCACCATCTTAGAGACTCAACAACATTTGATTTACCGCATCCATTAGGACCAACTATACCTGTTAAACCCTCATCAATGTCTAATTCAGTAGGATCAACAAATGATTTAAAACCAAGAATTTTTATTTTTTTTAAATTTCATTAATTAATTTCTTTTTTCAATTATTTCATTAAATTCATTAATCGACATATTGCCTGCATAAATTTCACCATTGATTATGAAAGTTGGAGTTGAAGAAATATCATACTCCTCAACACCCTCTATACGCTGCTCCAGTATAAAATCAGTAATATTTTCATTTTCCATACAGCTATTAAACTCCTCCTCTGATACGCCGAATAGGGCCCCGTAATTCTTTAGTGCATTGGTGCTGTTTTCCAGTACTTTATCGCTCTGATTAGTTACAATCCATTTTTTTTGATCTTTAAACAAAATCTTGTCCATTGCAAAAAAATCATTTTCATCAACACAATGAAGTAATTTAAAAGCGTTAAGGTCAATTGCATTGAGAGCAAAAGGTCTCAATTCAAAATTCACTTTACCTTTATCAATATAATTTTTTTTAATCTCTGCAAAGGTGTCATTACTAAAGTCGGCGCAATGACTGCAAGTGAGCGATCTGTATTCAATAATTTTCACAGGTGCATCGCTATCACCCAATTGCATCCCCTTTAAAGTATTGCTGGCAAACAATCCATTAATTGGAAATATCAACGCAAATAGAAATACAATAAAATTTGTACTGACTAAAAAATTAGATTTAAAACCCATATTTTGCTTGTTTTTTATATATATATACAACATGTTGAATATACTCAATTTTTCCTTATTTTAATAGGATTTATTACTTTGTTGATGTAGCGGAAAATTTTGTTTGAATTAGGACTTTAAAATTTTTGAAGCAATTTTTTCAAAGTTTCTTCTAAGATTAGGATATTTTTTTAGATCATCATAATTCTTACTTTGGCTCTTAATATCACTTTCTAATTTATTGATTTTAATTGTTTTTTTAACATTAATTGATGCTTGTATTATTTCAACTTTGTTGATCACTTCATAGCCAAAAAAAAGATTAATTTTTTTAATTATTTTCTCTCGCTCGTGCTCAAAAGCAAAAGCCATGCTTCTATCAACTTTAACAAGCAATTTACCATTATTTTTTTCACTACTCTTACCCATTTTAAGTTTTAAAGGGACGGTTAATTTTACAAATTTTTTGCCTACAATTCTCTCCCAATTCGCTAAGAGTTCTAACTCGGAAAAACCTCTTGATTTAAGCATTTTCTTTGCTTCTTCTGGAAGAAGATTTGATAATATTTGAGGACCTCTTATTTTCTTTTGGAACATAAAAATAAAATAACACGAAAATGACAAGTAAAGACAAATTTTTTTCAAATAAATTACTTGAGTGGTATGAAAAAAATCAAAGAGAACTACCCTGGAGAAAGAATATTAGACATAAGGATTATCCATATAGAGTTCTTGTTAGTGAATTCATGTTGCAGCAAACTACAGTGGCAACAGTAATACCATATTTCAAAAAATTTATTAATGAATGGCCAACATTAACAAAGTTATCTCATGCAAAAATTGAAGATGTTTTACTTTTTTGGCAGGGTCTAGGTTATTACTCGAGAGCAAAAAACTTACTACAAACTGTAAAAATCATAAATAAAGATTACAATGGAAAAATTCCAAAAGATAAAATTAATTTAATTAAATTCCCCGGCATTGGGGAATATGCATCTGCCGCAATAAGTTCCATTGCATTTAATAAAAAAGCGGTAGCAATTGACGGAAATGTAAAGCGAGTTATAGCAAGGTATTATGAAATTCATGGCAATGATAAAGTTTTTGAAAAAAAAATCTCTGAGATTGCCGAGAGAATTTGTCCCAATTCAAAAAATAGGTCTTACACGCAAGCAGTTATGGAGTTAGGAGCAATAACATGTAAGCCTAAAAATTCAGACTGTCACAATTGTTGTCTCAAGAGTAAATGCTCAGCTCATCAAAAAAATATGGTAGACCTCATTCCAACTATAAAAAATAAGCCATTGAAAAAAAAGCTAAATTGTATTTCTTTTCTTACAATTCATAATAATTCTAAAATTCTTTTAAAGAAAAGAACTGGTAAAAAGATTCTTGCAAATCAATGGGAGATTCCATCTACTTGTTGGAAAGTGAAACCTGTAAAGTTCAGTAAAAAGAGTACTCCTATACCAAATGCCAAATGGGAAAAAACAAATGTTGAATTCAAACACACCTTTAGCCACATCGATCTCAAAAATACTGTTTATAAATCCAATATTAAACACAGTCAGACCCAATTTAATAAGGATGATTTAAAGTGGGTGGATTTAAAAAAATTAAATAAATATACAGTCACAACGATGAGCAAGAAGACACTTAATCTTCTCAATTTAATTCAGATCTGATTTTTTGCCTTAATATGTCAATCGGTTTGAGTTCACCTTCAACGTCAAAGTGCCAAAAAGTCCAACCATTACATGCGTTTGCAGATTGAACTTCTGCTCCTATTTGATGAATTGATCCAGAGTTTTTCTCACTTACAACAGAACCATCTGCTCTTACTTTTGCTGAGTATTTCCTTTTTTGATCATATAAAATTGTTCCAGGTTCGATTAGTTTTCGTTCAATTAACCAACCAAAAGGTATTCTTGGTTCAGATTTTTTAGATTGAGTTAATTTTAGTGAATTATTTTCATAAATACTCACTTTTTCAATTCTATTCTTGGCTTCTTTTATGTAATTTTTATCTTTCTCAATACCTATGTATTTTCTTCCAAGCCTTTTTGCTACAGCGCCCGTTGTTCCTGTTCCGAAGAAAGGATCAAGTACAAGTTCTCCCTGATTTGAAGATGAAACAATTATTCTATGCAATAATCCCTCAGGTTTTTGCGTAGGATGCACTTTCTTTCCTGATTTATCCTTTAATCTTTCATGGCCACTGCAAATGGGTAAGAACCAGTCTGAGCGCATTTGCATATTTTCATTTAATGACTTCATTGCTTCGTAATTAAATGTATATTTTTTTGAGTTTTTATCTTTACTTGCCCAAATCATAGTTTCATGAGCATTAGTGAATCTTTTTCCTCTAAAATTTGGCATTGGATTTGCCTTTTGCCAAATAACATCATTTAAAATCCAAAAACCTAAATTTTGCATTATGTAACCAATTCTAAATATATTATGATAGGAGCCGATCACCCATATACTTCCT
The DNA here is from genome assembly GCA_902577765.1 of uncultured Pelagibacteraceae bacterium. Lineage (GTDB taxonomy): Bacteria > Pseudomonadota > Alphaproteobacteria > Pelagibacterales > AG-422-B15 > CACNXQ01. The sequence continues at coordinate 29,731 of CACHAK010000011.1, forward strand.
GTTGGTTTAAGAACTCTTTTTGCTTCTTTGAGCCACATGTCAGAAAAATTATCGTATTCTTCAAAACTTTCGAACTGATCCCATTCATCGTCTACTGCTGAAACTTTGGAGTTATTAGGTCGAAGCAACTCTTGATCCAATTGCAAGTTGTAAGGAGGGTCAGCAAAGATTAAATCAATACAATTGTCGGGTAAATCTCTCAACTCCTCAACTGTGTCACCGCATAAAATTTTATTAGCCTTTGCCGCAAGACTTTCATCGACCGATTTCATGGTCAGTAATATGATTCAAAATAGAATCGAGGTCAATAATATATAGAATCAATGACTTAATTTATTTTCTTAATTCAATATATTGTAGATGGGTTTGAAACTTTTTCGATGGATAGGGGTAATTCCATGATATTTCAGAGCCATAAGGTGCTCTTTTGTTCCATATCCTGAATTTTTTGCAAATGAATATTCAGGATATTTGTCAGCTAGATTGGTCATAATTTTATCTCTGTATACTTTGGCTAGAATTGAAGCCGCAGCGATTGAAATTGATTTACTGTCACCTTTAACAATTGGTTTACAGATTAAATCAACTTCAGGCGTATACATACCATCGATAAGAGAGATTGAGGGTACTATTTTTAGAGACTCAATTGCTCTTTTCATTGCAAGTAACGAAGCTTGTAAAATATTTAAATTATCAATCTCTTCTACTGACGCCTCTCCATAAGCATAGTGACTATTTAATTTAATTTTTTCTGCAATTATTCCTCTTTTATTTTTTGATATTTTTTTTGAATCTCTAATTCCATCAGGAAGGTTATTTTTATCCAAAATTACGGCCGCTGCCACAACTGGCCCTGCTAATGGACCTCGTCCTACCTCATCAACACCTGCAACCGGACTATTAAAATTTTTTTCAAAATCCAGCAAATTGATTTGATTGTTAATTTTATGACTCAACTTTTTTCTTAAGACTTTTTAAGTCCTCCCACGAATATTTTTTTTGTCCAGGTTGCCTTAATAAAAAAGCAGGGTGGAAAGTGGGTAGGGTGGGATATTGTTTTTTATTAATTTCAATATCTACCCATTTACCCCTAATCTTTGTTATTCCTTCAGTGTTTCTAATAAGCGCATAAGTCGCTGTTGATCCTAATAGCAATATTGCTTTGGGATTAATCAATTCAATGTGTTTTTTAATCATCGGCAGACACATATCTATTTCCTCATCAGTGGGCCGTCTGTTATTAGGAGGTCTCCAGGGTACAATATTTGCAATATATACCTTTTCTCGATTAAGGTTTATCGCCTCAAGCATTTTATCTAAGAGTTTACCACTTCTACCAACAAAAGGCTTTCCTTGAATATCCTCATCATGGCCAGGAGCTTCACCAATAAGCATAATTTCTGATTTTGGGTTTCCATCAGAAAACACCATATTCGTTGCACTTTCGCGAAGCTTACATTTGTCATAATTTGCCATGAAATCTTTTAATGAATCTAATGATTCTAGTGAGTTGATAGTTTTTTGATCCTCAATCGATGAGTTATTAACAGATATAGAGCTGTCACTAGTTTTTGATTTCGATGATTTTTTTGCTCCATAGCGATTTTTTGGCGCATTTCCAATGTTTTCATTTACCCCACTCATCTTTAAGTGGTTGAGCTGCTTCAGTGAGTTTTGAACTTTTGCATCGGTCATAAACAAATTGAATTATAATACCTATAAACTAAATATATAGTTAATAATGGATACTATTCAGCAAAGAGAATCAATGGAGTACGATGTTGTAATCGTGGGTGCAGGTCCTTCAGGCCTTTCAACCGCGATAAAACTCAAACAAATAAACCCGGAAATTAATGTCTGTATTGTAGAGAAAGCGTCTGAGGTTGGCGCTCATATATTAAGCGGAAATGTATTTGAAACAAGAGCTCTTGATGAACTACTTCCAGACTGGAAAACCATAGACGGCTGTCCTCTGAAAACAAAAGTGACAAAAGAAAAGTTTTTATTTCTTTTTGAAAAATCTCATTTTACCGTTCCCTCGTTTTTATTGCCACCAGTTCAACACAATAAAGGAAACTACATTGCAAGCCTTGCGAATATGTGTAGATGGCTTGGACAAATCGCTGAAAACTTAGGAGTTGAAATATATCCTGGTTTTGCAGCTTCTGAAATTTTGTACGATGAAGATGGAAAAGTAAGAGGAGTGGCCACAAATGACATGGGACTGGACGCAAATAATGAAAAAAAAGATTCGTATGAGCCTGGTATTGAGCTGCATGCAAAAGCAACAGTATTTGCTGAGGGGTGTAGAGGTCATTTAGGTAAGCAATTAATAGAGAAGTTTGAACTTGCAAAAAATTCAGACCCACAACAGTACGGAATTGGTTTGAAAGAAATATGGGAGGTACCTGAAGAAAATCATGATGAAGGCTTAGTCTTTCATTCAACCGGTTGGCCCCTAGACAACAAAACCTACGGAGGGAGTTTTGTTTACCATGCAGAAAATAATCAAATATTTTTGGGATATGTAGTTGGACTTGATTATAAGAATCCGTATTTGTCACCTTTTGAAGAGTTTCAAAGGTTTAAAACACATCCAGCAATAAAAAAAATCCTAAGTGGCGGTAAACGAGTTTCCTACGGTGCCAGAGCATTAATTGAGGGTGGCATACAAAGTCTGCCTCAGATGTACATGCCGGGTGCGTTATTAATAGGCTGTGATGCGGGTACATTAAATATGCCAAAAATAAAAGGAACTCACACTGCCATGAAAAGTGGAATGATTGCCGCTGAAGCGATAATTGAATTTCTGTCAGGTAAGTCGAATGATTTATCTTGTTACGAGGCTTTATTCAAAAAGAGTTGGGTTTATAGCGAATTAAAGTCTGCTAGGAATGTTAAACCTTTCTTTACAAGGTTTGGAAATATCCTTGGTATTTTACTTACAGGTATTGATCAGTGGTTATTTATGGGAAAGCTTCCTTTTACTCTATCTCATAAACACGCTGATCATGAAACGTTAGAAGAGTCAAAAGATGCAAAAAAAATAAATTATCCAAAACCAGATGGCGTTTTAACTTTTGATAGGGCTAGTTCCGTATTTCTTACTGGAACTTACCATACAGAAAATCAACCTGTTCACCTCCAATTGAAGGATAAGGAATTACCAATTAGTTACACGCTAGATAAATATGATGAACCTTCTCAGAGGTACTGTCCAGTAGGTGTTTATGAAGTTCACAGAAATGATGATGGTTCTGATCCAAAATTTGTTATTAATAGTCAGAACTGCATACATTGCAAAACATGCGATATTAAAGAACCGTCACAAAACATAAACTGGGTAACACCAGAGGGCGGCGGTGGTCCAAAATATGCAAATATGTAGAGCACAAGTCTATGCTTATAAGAACAATCATATTTTTACTAATATTTAACATTTCAAGCATTAATATTTATGCGGCACAATTTATTCCGCCTCAGGTGGGCGATTACTTGGTTGCAAAAATATCTAGTGACTCAAATGACTACAGCACAACCAAGAGATATTATCAAAGACTTCACAGATCAAATCCAAACGATTTAGTTGCTTTAGATAGATTGTTGTTGCTTAGTATCCTCGATGGGGATTTGCTTAGTGCAAATAACTACTCTTTTAAACTTGCAAAAGCAGGTTGTGATAAAAATGTGAATTCGTGTTGCATGAATAATCAATCACCACAAGGTCATCTTGTTAATGGGATTTCCTACTTAAACTCTTATAAGCCAAGTTTTGCTGATCAAAGTTTTGCTAGTATTTGGAGAGGGAATTTATCTGATAGCACGTTTGTAAGACTACTCAGAGCTTGGGTATGGGCCGACAGTAATACGATAGATAAAAGTATGGCGTTAATCGATTTAATTTCTACAGGTGAACATCGACACCTAACGTTAGTGCATAAAGCTCTAATTTATGACTTTGCTGATGAGATTGAATTAGCAGAGGTTTTTTATGATCAATCATTATCAGTACAAAGAGATTTATACGTTTTACGTCTATATTATAATTTTCTGCATCGAAATAATTTGAATGAGAAGAAAAAAACTTTTGCTGATGAGTTTTTGTCTTCATATGATAAAGATTTTCAAAATAAATTTTTAACTTCAAATAAAAATAGGATTATTCAAAACCCTCTTCAAGGAATAGGAGTGGTTTTATTTAATTCGCAACTTTTGATTGAGGATTTAAATGAAGAACTCGCACATATGTTATATCAACTAGCAATTGACACCTCTCCTAATTTACATGAGATCAAGTATATATTTGCTTCTTTTCTTAATCAGTTGGAAAATCATGATAAGGCAAGAAAGGTGCTGAGTTATATCCCAAAGAAGCATTATCTAGGTAATTTCGCTGCAATTCAAATTTCAGATGCATATAGCTACGAGGGTAATAACGAAAAAGCAATTCAAAATTTAAATACGTTTGTCGAGGTTGTTGATAGCTTTGAAGCTTACCTTTCACTTGGAAATTATCACCGCTATGAAAAGAATTGGTCTGATGCAATTGACAATTATGATCATGCATTAAAGCTTGGTAAAAAATTTGATAAAGAAAACATTTGGGAAGTTTATTTTAATATTGGAATTGTTCATGAACGTTCAAAAAATTGGAAATTAGCTGAAAAGAATTTGAAAAGATCATTGAAACTATCTGAAGATCAAGCAGATGTTCTTAATTATTTAGGATATACGTATATTGATATGGATCAGAATATCTCCGAGGCTAAAGTTATGATAGAACAAGCAATGGCATTGAAACCAAATGATCCATACATAGTTGATAGCCTTGCCTGGTATTATTTTAAAGTTGGTAAGTATAATGAAGCCCTGTCTTTATTAGAGTTTTCTCTAGATATGATGCCATACGATCCAACTGTAAATGATCATTATGGCGATGTACTCTGGAAACTGGGAAATGAAGTTGAAGCACGTTTTTATTGGCAGAAAGCCATAGATTTAGATCAAGAAAATATATATGAGGAAAAAGTTAAAATCAAACTACTTAAAGGAATCTAAGTAAGTTGTTGAATACTATAAAATCCTACGCAAAAATAAATCTTTTCTTAAATGTAGTAAATAAACTTGATACTGGTTTTCACGAATTAAACTCAGTTTTATCAAGGATTAATCTTTATGATGAAATTAGAATAAAAGATGAAAGTTTTTTTAGTATCTCATATAATGGCCCTTTCGGAGACCAAGTAGGATCCAATGACAATGTTTCTAAATTATTTAATTATTTAATTGATAAAAATTATTTAAAGCAGAAATCATTTGATATTCATGTAGTAAAAAATATTCCCGTGGGATCGGGTTTAGGTGGTGGTTCATCAAATGTCGCAGAAATAATTAAATATTTAATTAGATCTGATTTGTTAGATAATTCAATCTCAACTAAAATTGCAAGAGATCTTGGTTCAGACATTGAATTTTTTATTGGTGAGGGATCTGCACTAATTTCTGGAAAAGGAAATGTTGATCAAAGATTAAAAATTAATTCAGATAAGCATTTTCTGATTGTATTTCCAAATGTTCAAAATAGTACTAAAGAAATTTTTAATAAACATTCTAATTCAAGCGGAGAAAAATTATCATACAATAAAGATATTAACTTAGATGGAATTTTAAAGGGCACATCAAATGAATTGGAAAAAACTGCACTTCTTGCTAATCAAGAAATGTCAAAAGTAAGAGAATATCTAGATAATGATATAAATTGTAAATATGAAAGAATGACAGGTAGTGGCTCTGCATATTTTGCTGTTTATGAAGATAAACACAAGGCAGATGATGCAATACAGAGGATATCTGAAGAACACCCTAATTGGTGGACATATTTAACGAGGTTAATATAAAGATTGCAAAATCTTTTTCTTAAATTAAATAATTATATAGCGTTGGGGCGTGGCCAAGCGGTAAGGCACCGCTTTTTGGTAGCGGCATTCGGAGGTTCGAATCCTCCCGCCCCAGCCAATTAGGATCAAAAATATGAGTAATTTTTTAAGTAAGTATAAATCAGTATATGATGTCTTTTTAGATAACTGGGGCTATCAGAAACATTATGTGGCCTATTTAGAGTCTCTAATGAGACAAGAAACACTGTTACCAACACATATTAAAGAGATGATTTTTGCCTATGTTTCAGGATTAAACGGCTGTGGGTACTGCAAGAATATTCATGTTGAAATATCAAAGAAAATTTTAAGAGACAAGAATGACCTAGATTTTATGAATGATATTGAACAATCACAAATAGAAGCTAAGTATAAGCCAATTCTAAAATTATCTCACAAAGTAAATGAAGACATTCGCTCAATTACTGAAGAAGATGTAACTGCTATATTAGAATATGGCTTTGATGAAAAAGTTATATCCGAAATTATCTCTATTTGTTCTGCTGCACAATTTATGAATACTACAGTTGTTGCTCATCAAATAAAGCCGCTTGATCAAGTTCAAAATGTTGCATCAGCGAAAATGATGATTGAGAAAGGTTATGATGGGCTTGCTGAATTTATGTTAAGAAGACGTAATAAATAATTTATAGAAATTTGAATAAACTTAGCCCAAGATAAAAAGCTATTACCGTAAATGTGAATGTTACTAACAGATATAAAAGTGAGGCTAAAATTTCTCCGTTGCTGAATAATTGATAAAAATCCAAATTAAAAGTTGAAAAGGTCGTGAAACCTCCGAGGAAACCAATAGTTAAAAACATTTTTATATTTTGAGATATATTAACTTTGTCTGCAAAATAACTAACGACTAATCCCATCAAAAATGCCCCAAGAACATTGACAACTATTGTTCCAAATGGAAATGAACTTAAAAATAATCGATTAGTCTGTTCACTTATAAGAAAACGCAATAAAGCTCCGACGCCTCCACCTAAAAAAATGGATAACAAAATACTCATCAGTTCATACCGACCAAATGAGCCAGTAATCCAAAGTGATCACTTGGAAAAAATTTATTTTTTTCTGTGCCGACAAGGTTGCACTCAATTGGATGACCCAGACCATTAGGTCCAGGTTTACCTAAAAATATGTAATCAATTCGTCGATTATATTCTAAAGTTTTTTTTGCCCAATCATTGCTGTTTGACCAAGTGTAACCAGGATCATTTCTATTTGTTAATTTCCATACATCTCTTAAAACGATATCGTTTACTGGCTTAGTTAAACCAGTAATCTTTCTAATTTCATCACTTTCTGGATCCGCATTGAAATCTCCACACAAAATTATAGGGAATTTTGATTGTTCTAATTTACTAATGTATTCTATTATTTGATTTACTTGATCTTCTCTTACTTGCTGATGTTCATATTTATAATTAAGGTGAGTGCAAATAACATTAATCGTCTCACTTTTATATTCTAATGAGAGATGAAGCAAAAATCTTTTTTCATCTTTCTCTGCTTCAGTCTCAAACATTACAGTATGGTGAGAATTGATTGGGAATTTAGTAATGATTGCATTTCCAAACGCAACACCATCAAATTCAAATGATTTTTCAAAGATATAGTTATACCCAAGTTGATCTGCGATTATTTTAGCCTGACTTTCATCAGTTTCTTCCCACACTTCTTGGAGACACAAAATATCTGGACAAGAATTATTGATTTCAGAAATGATTAGATTTTCTCGTTCCTTATAGTTTTCAAATTTCCACCATACGTTCCAGGTTAAAAGCTTAATTATCTCAGTGTTTAAATTAATTGAATTTGCATCTGGATCAGGAAATGATTTATCACTCATTTTTAAGGAAATGCTACCATGATTTGTTCTGCAACATACGCTGGTTTGTCTTGTCCTTCAATTTCGAGAGTAGCCTCACTGATTACCTGCGTTCCGCCGTTATCCAATTTGTTTACCTCTTTAATTTTTATTCCCATTCTCACACGAGAATTAACTGGAACCATATTAATAAATCTTACTTTATTTAAGCCATAATTAATCATCATTTTGGCTCCTGTAACTGTCCAGATTTTACCAGCCAACGGTACTGATAGAGAAAGGCTTAAGAAACCATGTGCAATTGTGCTTTTAGTAGGAAGTTCTTTTTGGGCTTTTTCTTCATTAACATGAATCCACTGATGATCATCAGTTGCATCGGCGAATAAATTTATTCTATTTTGATCAATTGACATCCAATCTGAATGCCCCATATCTTTACCATTATAATTTTCTAAATCCTTTACATCCACACTTTGCATAGTATACCTCCAAAATTATTAATTATATCTTGAGAATATTATCTAATTAAAAAGATTATTGAAGTTTTATAATGAAAAATATTGATAAATCCATTAATTATAAATTCAAGTGAAGCATGAACGATAATCCAGTAAATTTAAAAGGACTAGAAACAATTTATAGTTTCAGCAAAAAAAATAAGCAATCATTACCGCCTGTAGAAAAATGGAACCCTCCATTTTGTGGTGATATTGACATGAAGATTTTAAGAAATGGAAAATGGTTTTACATGGGCTCTGAAATAAAAAGACCTGCGATGGTTAAACTTTTCTCAAGCATATTAAGATTAGATGAAGATGCATGCTACTACTTAGTTACACCCGTTGAGAAAGTTAGAATTCAGGTTGAAGATGCACCGTTTGTTGCTGTGTCCCTTAATAAAGTTGAGATAAGTAGTAAAACTGGTTATCTATTTAAAACAAATCTCAATGAAGAAATTCTTCTCTCTAAAGAGAATCCATTAACAATTAAAATTGGAGAAAATTCAGAACCGTCACCTTATATCCTGATCAGAAAAAATCTCCAGGCACTTTTATCCAGATCAGTTTTTTATGAATTAGTGGATCTTGCAGAGGAGAAGATAGTTGATGATAAAAAATGCTTAGTTATAGAAAGTATGGGTGAATGTTTCAACATTCATGAAGTTGAAAAAGAATGATGCCTTTAGATAAATTGAGGGATTTATTTGATGGTCCAGAGAAGATATCTCATGAGTATTTTGAAATACTTACGAATGATTTTTTAACAAGACATCATCACCCTCTGGCAGAAGCTGAAAAAGATAAAGCTAAACTAAATCCATCAGCTGTACTTGTACCAATATGTTATTCAAATAATGAAGTAAAAATATTATTAACTAAAAGACTGGATAATTTAAAAGATCATGCAGGACAAATTAGTTTTCCTGGAGGTAAAATTGAAAAAAATGATACGTCTCCAATAGAAACTGCTTTACGAGAGGCTAACGAAGAAGTTGGTTTAAGGTCTGATGATGTAAATGTGTTAGGAAATCTTGATGTATATATAACTGGCACAGGATTTAGGATCATGCCAATTGTATCTATAGTATCTGATTACTCCTATCTAAAGGCAAATCAAAATGAAGTGGATGAAATATTTTTTCTCCCCTTAGAATTCTTAATGGATTCAAACAATCATAAGAAAGAAAGTGCCACATATGAGTTAAACAATAAAAAATATGAATATGACTATTACGTTTTACCTTATAAAGATTACAATATCTGGGGAGCAACTGCTGGAATGTTGATTAATCTTTATCAAATTCTAAAATAATATAAATAATCTGTCTTATGAGTAGATTTTTATCAATCTTAGAACAAAACGATGTTGCGCAAGTTTTTGATCTTTTTGAAACCTATCAAAAAAATAGTATTTATGTTGTAGGGGGCTCTATCAGAGACGCACTTTTAAATAGGGAAATCACAGACATTGATTTTGCTACTTCTTTGAAGCCTAAGACTATTACCGAAATACTCAATAAAGAAAATATTAAATTTATTGATGTAGGAATAGATCATGGAACGGTTACAGCAATAATTAATGAAAGAAAGTTTGAAATTACAACTTTTAGAAATGATATTTTTACTGATGGAAGACATGCTCAAGTCTCATTCTCAAATAGTTTAGAGGAAGATGCTTTAAGGAGAGATTTTACCATAAATGCAATGTATTTAGATAAGGGTGGAAATTTAATAGACCCTAAAGATGGTAAAACAGATTTAGAAAACAGAGTCGTTCGTTTCATAGGAAATCCAGATGAAAGAATAAAAGAAGATTACCTTAGAATACTAAGGTATTTTCGTTTTTTAGCATTATTTGGCGATATATCTCCTGACGCAGAGGTGATGAAAACAATTAAAGCAAATCTTGATAAGTTATCAGTTGTTTCTATGGAAAGGCAGTGGAATGAACTAAAGTCAATTCTAAGTCTAACTACTCCAAATAATGCAATTTCTGCAATGAGTGAAATAGGTTTGCTTGATGTTTATTTTGATGGCACTAGCATAAATGATGCATTTGTAAATTTAATTGAAATAGAAAGTAGAATATCCCTTTCAATTGATCCAATATTGAGATTAAGTATTCTAATTGAAAACTCGTTGGACAAAGCAAATACTATCATAAAAAAATTACCTTTATCAAAATTAGACTCTACTGACTTATTGAAATTAAGCACACTGAATAAAAAAATCGTTTCTTACATGTCAATGAAAGAAGTTAGATATTTACTTTATCTATTAGGTCGTGACGGTTTTCAAAAACAAATACTGGTTAATTGGGCTAAGGATACAAATAATAAAAATGAAGTAAATTGGAGATCATTATATGAAGTTGCACAAAGCTGGGAGAAACCATCTTTTGCTCTAACAGCTAAGGATGTAATAAATATGGGTATTTCTCAAGGTCCGATGGTAGGAACCATTTTAAAAGAGGTTGAGGACTGGTGGGCGGAAAATGACTTTCTTGATGATAAATTTTCTCTAATTGAAAGGTTAAAAGCAATAGTACAATCAAGAAAATGAATTTGTCGATAAAAAGGTATTGTTTTTTTTAATCTTTCGGTCAAGATAATTTAATGATTAAAAATTTATCAGTTTTATTTGTCTCGCTGTTATTTATTATTACACCAAAAATAGTTTTAGCTACCGACATTTATGAGGGTCAATACCATAAAAATTCAATAAATAACATTTTCGGAACAGGTTTAAATTTTTATTTA
>CACHAK010000012.1 GCA_902577765.1 uncultured Pelagibacteraceae bacterium
AATGGCTTATAATGTATGGATGGTTATTTGGCCAAATCAAAAGAAAGCATTGGGAATTGTTGAAGTTGATGCAGATACAAAAGCAAAATCAGCTAGAACAGCAATGCTATTCTCAAGAACAAACACCGTGCTTTCCATTCCTATGCTGTTAGCAATGGTAGTTGCACAAAATCTTTACTAAATTATCTAGTTGAGTCTACTGCTGACGTCGTATTCCACTCACGTTTTACATCAAGGTATCTCAGTAATGGCGCTGCTACAAAAATTGATGAATATGTTCCAACTATAACTCCCCAAATCATTGCAAACGTAAACCCTTTAATCACTTCACCTCCAAAAATGAATAACGATAACAAAGCTAAAAGCGTAGTCACAGAAGTTACGATTGTTCTTGATAAAGTATCGTTAATTGACAAATTTAATAAATCTGTAATTTCCTTTGAACGGTACTTACGTAAGTTTTCTCTGACCCTATCGTACACAACAACTGTATCGTTCATAGAGTATCCAACAATAGTAAGTATTGCAGCAATGATGGGTAAATTGAACTCTAATTGAGTTATACAAAAAACACCTATGGTTAATATGACGTCATGAACAAGTGCGAGAACTGCTCCAAGTGAAAACTGCCATTCAAACCTAAACCAAATGTAAACAAGCATTGCAAATACAGCGACAAAAATTGCTATAGCACCAGATTGTATTAATTCTCCACTAACCTTAGGCCCTACAACCTCAGTTCTTCTAAAATTAATATCGGTTGAAAGATAAGACCCTAAGCTATCTTTTACTATTTGAACAACATCTTGTTGAACTTGATCTCCACCTAGTTGTTGCTCTACTCTAATTAGTAAATTTTTACTTGATCCAAATTCTTGAACTTGAACATCCCCTAATTTAAGAGTATTTAAGTTATCTCTTAAACCAGAAATTTCTATTTCTTGAGATGTTTCGATTTCAATAAGTGTACCACCCTTAAAATCAATTCCAAAATTCAATCCATTTACAAAAAAAGCCCCTATTGAAAGAAATATCAATATTGCAGAAAGAATAAAGGTAATTACCCTTACTTTTAAAAAATTAATTTGTGTTCCAGATATATTAAGCATTTTTACTTAGACCTACAAAATTTGGTTTTAATCTTTTAGCGTTGAGTGAAATTAGTAACCTTGTGAAAGTAAAGGCAGTGAAAACTGATGTAAAGATTCCTATAGCCAATGTAATAGAGAAACCTCTCACTGGTCCCGAAGCCATAAAAAATAATATTATTGCAGCAATCAATGTTGTTATATTTGCATCTAATATAGTTGATAAAGCTCTTTTATACCCGTTTTCAACAGCATTCATCATATTCGATCCATTTCTAATTTCTTCCTTTACTCTCTCAAAAATTAGAACATTTGCATCCACAGCCATTCCAATTGTTAATATTATTCCAGCGATACCAGGTAATGTTAGAGTTGCTTGAAACAAAGATAAAACGCCTAGGACCATAAATAAGTTTATAATTAATGCTATATCTGCAAGCAGGCCAAAATATCTATAGACAAATATCATAAAAATAATGACAGCAATAAAACCAATTATTGCTGCAAATTGACCCGCTTCAATTGAGTCAGCGCCAAGATCAGGTCCAACCGACCTTTCTTCTAAAATAATTAGTGGAGCCGGTAAAGCACCAGCTCGCAAAAGAATAGCAAGATCATTTGCTTCTTCTGAGTCAAAACCTCCAGAAATCTGACCAGAACCACCCAAAATAGCTTCCCTTATTACTGGCGCACTTATTACTTTATTATCAAGTACAATCGCAAAAGGTTTGCCCACATTTTGCTGTGTAACCCTTCCAAACTTTGTTGCACCTATGCGATCAAACCTAAAAGATACAATTGGTTCATTTGTTTGAGGATCAAAACCAGGTTGCGCATCAACAAGATTTTCACCTCCAACCATAATTCGCTTTTTTACAATGTATTTAAACTCTTCATCCGCATCAGATGCCAAAATTTCTGAACCAATCGGTGCCTTCGAGGGATTAAAAGGGTCGAAATTCACAGAAGTATCAACTAATTGAAAAGTAAGTTTAGCCGTTTGGCCCAGTAAAGACTTAATACGGTCTGGGTCATCAATGCCTGGTAATTGAATTATTATCCTGGATGATCCTTGTCTTTGTATTGATGGCTCTCTTGTGCCGAGTTCATCTATTCTCCTTCGAACAATTTCTAACGATTGGGCAACTGCATTCGAAACAGATTGTTTTATAAATTCTTCAGTAAAATTTATCTGAACAGTATTTTCTTCTTGGGTGATAATTAGATTAGTTTGATCTCCCATTGCAAGAATATTTTGAGAGTTACTCATGGATAACTCAGAAATTTCTTTTTGAATTTCGCTATTAAAACCCTCTACAATGAATTTTAGGGATTCATTTGAAACCTTGAAATTACTATAATTAAGATTGTTTTTCTTTAAGACTCTTCGAACGTCTGCGTTAAGGTTTTCCACTCTCTCCTTTATAATTTCTTCGGTATCAACCTCTAACAATAAATGTGAGCCCCCTTGAAGGTCCAAGCCGAGGTTTACTTGTTGCTTAGGAAAAAAATTTGGAAATGTTTCTAATTGATCTTTCCCAAAAAAATTAGGAACAGCAAAAAGTAAAGTAATTATGATTACAGCCAATACTGAAAATATTTTTAAATTTGAAAAGTACAGCATGAAAATTTATTGTGATGTATTTACTTTCTCTACTTCGGCAATTGTTGATTTAATCATTACAACATTTACTCCTGAGGATATTTCAACCTCCACATCAGTATCTCCGATTACTTTAACTACTTTTCCTCTGACTCCTCCTGAGCTGATGATCTTGTCACCTCGCTGAACAGCAGCAACCATCTCTCTATGTTCTTTTGCTCTTCTTTGCTGAGGTCTTATCAATAAAAAATAAAAAATCGCAAAAATTAAGAATAGTGGCATTAGTTGAATGAGCATTTGTTCCATGAAATTCTCCTTTAAAATAACTTAGGCAATATACATACTTAGGTAATATTTTTGAACTAAATAATTAATTTAGATCAGTTTTTAAACCTTTTTTTAAATCACTAAGACTTTTGTGATGCGTAAGATCTAGATGAAGAGGTGTTATTGATATGTGATGATCTGCCAGTGCCTCTACATCACTCATATATCCCTCAACTGTTTCATTTAGTGGAGGAATACTTAGATTAACATTTTCTTCAAGCCGTCTTCGTAAACCAAATCTGAATTTTGACTTCTGAACTTCATTAATTATCAAGTCGTCAGTTTCCCTGTTTCCTTGTGTTGTTATCTGTATACTTTTAACTAAATCAGCTGTGCAATATGGAAAATTAATATTCATGAATACATTATTTGGCCAGCCAAGAATTGTAAGTTCAAGTAAAATATTTTTTAAAAATTTTTTTGAAGCATCCCAAACAATTTGATTTTTTTTACCAGCTTCATAATTTTGACTGATTGCAATTGATGGAATGCGTCTAATTAAACCTTCCATTGCTGCAGCAATTGTACCTGAATATGTAACATCCTCTCCAACATTGCAGCCACTATTGATACCTGACAGAATTAAATCTGGTTTTTTATCTTTTAAAACATTGCTTATACCAATTGCAACACAATCGCTAGGAGTACCATTAACTGAAAATGTCTTCTCTTCGTACTTTTTAAGTGTTAATTCGTTTTGAAAAGACAAAGCATGTGATGCACCACTTTTTTCATGTTCAGGTGCAACGACCCAGACATCATCTGAAAATTCATTAGCAATAGCTCTTAGTATTTTAATACCCTCTGCAGATATTCCATCATCATTTGTAATTAATATCCTCGCTTCATTAAGATTAATAACTGACATATAGATGAATTAATTTGAAATTTGATTTATTCCACCCATATATGGAATAAGAGCATCTGGCACCTGAATAGTCCCATCTTCGTTTTGATAATTTTCAAGAATAGATATTAAGGTTCGTCCTACGGCTAAACCTGATCCATTTAATGTATGCAAAAATTTAGTTTCTTTACCTTCTTTGTAACGAGAGTTCATTCTTCTTGCTTGAAAATCTCCACAATTAGAGCAACTAGATATTTCTCTGTATGCTTTTTGACCAGGCAACCATACTTCAATATCATATGTTTTTTGTGCAGCAAAACCCATATCCTCAGAAGACAATATGACAACTCTATAATGAAGATTTAATCTTTTTAAAACTTCCTCTGCACAACTTAACATTCTTTCATGTTCATCCTTAGATTGACTTTCTGACGTTAAACTTACAAGCTCAACTTTATAAAATTGATGTTGTCTCATAATACCTCTTGTATCTTTCCCTGCTGCACCAGCTTCAGATCTGAAACATGGCGTATGAGATACATATCGTTTAGGCAAATCTAAAATATCAATAATTGATTCTCTAGTCATATTACTAAGAGGAACCTCGGCCGTTGGTATAAGCCAATAGTCATCAGTTGTTTTAAATAAATCATCTTTAAACTTTGGAAGCTGTCCTACACCATAAACTGATTGGTCTTTAACAAGTATAGGAACATTCATCTCTGTGTATTCAAATTCATTTGTATGAAGATCTAACATAAAATTAGATATTGCTCTTTCCATTCTAGCAATCAAGCCACTTTGTACAACAAACCTCGCTCCAGAGATTTTTGTGGCTTGTTCAAAACTCATCATGTTGAGGTTTTCGCCTAATTCATCGTGTTCTTTTGGAGTAAAAGTAAATTCTTTTTTGTTGCCTTCCAGCTTAATTTCTTTATTTAAACTTTCATCTCCAACCGGCACATCATCTGCTGGATTATTAGGTAAAGAAGATAAAACAGTATTGAGTTCTTCTTGTTTTTCTCTTTGACTATTCTCTAACTCCTGCATTTTATCTTTTAAACTTGTAACTTCGGCCTTTAACTTAGCGGCTTCATCATTTTTTCCATTAGCCGCATATTCTCCTATGAGCTTTGACTTGGCGTTTCTCTCTTCTTGAATAACTTGAAGCTCACCAATAATTTCCCTGTTCTTTTCATCTAATTCAATTATCTGATTTGAAACTGGCGGATGTTTTCTTTTGGCTAATAACTCATCTAAATCTGAGGGATTCTCCCTTATTTTCTTAATGTCATGCATGCTTTACTCGGATTTAGGTTTTTTTCCTTCGATAAATTTTACAGCAAATATTGAAATTTCATACAGCAATAATATTGGTATTCCAAGCCCTATTTGAGAGATCGGGTCAGGTGGTGTTAAAATAGCTGCTGCTGCAAAAACTCCTACAATCACATACTTTCTATTTTTTCTTAATCCTTCAGAACTGACAAAACCTACTCTTGCTAATAATGTCAAAAGAACTGGTAGTTGAAAACTGATACCGAATGCAAATATTAGACGCATAATTAAGCTTAAATACTCATTTACCTTAGCTTCTAATTGGATTGGTAATGTTCCTTGGCCACCAATCGACTCGAAAGATAGAAAGAATTTGATGGCAAGTGGCATTATAAAATAATAAACCAATGCCGCTCCTAACAAGAACAATATTGGCGTTGCAATTAAATATGGAATAACAACAGTTTTCTCATTGCGATAAAGGCCAGGTGCAACAAAAATCCAAATTTGTATCAGTATAAATGGAAGAGAAACAAAAATAGAGGCAAATAGTGCTACTTTTAAATAAGTAAAAAAGGTTTCGTGTAAAGCAGTAAATATAAGCCTTCTGCCAGACTCACCCTGTACAGCATCGGCATATGGTTGAACTAAAAAGTTATAAATTGTGTCTGCAAAGATATATGCAACAACAAACATAACAGTAATCAAAATTAGTGATTTAATAAGTCTGCTTCTTAGTTCTACAAGATGTTGAATTAAAGGTTGCTTTCCTTCATCAAGTGTTTCATTTGTATCACTCATTTTCTTTTTTCTGTTTCTCTGACTGAATGATATTTTTATTTATCGAGTCACGCATCTCGTCTGTAAAGTTTTTGGGATTTGTATTTTCAACCTTAGACTTAATATCATCTACACCTGTTTCTTTTGCTATCTCATTGATACTAGATCTAAATTCTCTTGAGAAGTTTCTAATTTTACCCCACCACCTGCCAAAAGTTCTTAATACTGCCGGCAAATCTTTCGGTCCAACAAAAATGATAATTAATGCTGCAATGACAAGATACTCTACTCCTCCAATACCAGGTAACATAACAATTACTTAAGGTTAATCTTTGGAGTCTTCGTCTGATTTATTTATTGACTTTGGTTCATCATCGTCGTTGATGCCTTTTTTAAAACTTTTTACACCTTTAGCTACGTCACCCATTAATTCAGATATTTTTCCTCTACCGAAAAGTATAACAAGAAGCGCTACAACGATTAATATTTGCCAAAAACTAATACCCATTTGTTCCTCAATTATTTCTAATAATATATATATATTAATACCTTATTAGTAAAAGTTAAAAATTACCATCAAATAAAAGGTAATTAAATAAGGTTTTTTTGAGATGCGGTTGAACTTATAGAGATGACATCTTCAGGTTTGCCGTTTTGAATAAAATTACCATCTTTCATGATTAAAACTCTATCAGACATTGCTAGCGCGTCTTCAGTATCGTGAGAAACAATTATAGTTGTAGTGAGGTTATCACGAAGAATTTTATTTGTTTCAGATCTCAATCTTACTTTTAATTCCTTATCCAAAGCTCCAAAAGGTTCATCCATTAACAAAATTTTTGGATTTGGCGCCATAGCTCTTGCCAATGCAACCCTTTGTTGTTCACCACTTGATATTTCGTGTGGATAGTTTTTTGCATATCTCTCAACACTAAATAACTTTAATAAACTCATAGCTCTCTCGGTATTATTTTTATTCGTACCTTTTATTCCAAATTTTACATTATTCACAATCGAGAGGTGTGGGAACAATGCTCTTTCCTGAACAACTAATCCGATATTTCGTTCCTCAGTATTTACATGATTTAAATGCCCAGAAACAAGTTCATTATCTATCGATACTGTTCCTGCTGATTGTTCTTCTAGACCTGCAATGATTCTTAGTAATGTAGTTTTACCGCATCCAGATGGCCCTAAGATTGTAATTATCTCGCCTCGATTTACTTGTAGAGAAATATCTTTTATAACTTCATTATCTCTTGTGAAGCTATGTTTTATATTTTTTAGTTCAAGAATTATATCCATTATTAGCCTCTTGTTGCAGGTCTAGAACTTCTGATCATTCTAGTCAATATTATTATTGGAATAAGCCCTACAATAACTATTGCAATAGAAGGTGCAGCAGCATCATACATTCTTTCTTCTGCT
Source organism: uncultured Pelagibacteraceae bacterium (assembly GCA_902577765.1). Lineage (GTDB taxonomy): Bacteria > Pseudomonadota > Alphaproteobacteria > Pelagibacterales > AG-422-B15 > CACNXQ01. The sequence goes on from CACHAK010000012.1 coordinate 7,352, forward strand.
GCATATATATAAGTATATACAGCTAATGTATCAAAATTAAATGGTCTCAAAATAAGCGTTGCGGGAAGTTCTTTTATGACTTCTGAAACTACCAATAACATGCTTGTTAGAAAACTAGTTTTTAATAATGGCAAATGAACTGATGATAAAAGAGACCAGCCTGATGTTTTAAGTGTTTTTGCTACATCGTCAATTCTCATATTTATACGCTGATATCCAGCTTCAATCGTAGAACTTGAGAGCGCATAGGATTTTATTATATAAGCTAAAACTAATCCAACTAGACTACCTGTAAGCACAAAATCAAAATAAAAATCTCCCATGTTTCTGTCTAAAAATGTGAGTAGCTGCATAACGCCAATTGCAAGTATCAAACCTGGCACCGCATAACCAACAGTCAAAAAGGAACTCATAAGCTTCAGATAATTATTTTTTTTATATCTAATTGAAAAATTTATAAGCACAGCTAATAGACTGCATAAGAAAGCTGCTATTATTGCTAAGTAAAATGTATTCCATGCAGTCGTAAGAAACTTATCATTAAAAAAATCTAACTTATAATTAAATGCCCAGTACCCAAGTTCCATCACAGGCAATAAAAAACCAATAAAGATTGGAACGAAACAGATTAATATTGCTAAAATATTTGAACTACCTTTCAGTCTAGTTAAATAAAGCGGCTTAAAGACTGAGCTGGCATTTGAATATCTGGCATTTTTTCTGGAGTAACGTTCAGATATAATTAATAGAATTGCAAATATGAGTAACAATGAAGCTAACTGCTTTGCGGTTTCAATATCATACATGCCGTACCATGTTCTAAATATTCCAGTTGTAAAAGTTGAAATGGCAAAGTGATCAACTGCTCCGAAATCAGATAAAGTTTCCATGATTACGAGCATGAGACCCCCAATAATTGCTGGTCTAATCATTGGAACAGCTAATTTATAGAATACTTCTAGTTTACCAAGTCCAAGAGTTCTACCCGCTTCAAGAATTGATCTAGATTGATTTATAAAGGCCATTCTGCTCACAAGATATACATATGGATACAGAGTGAAGGAAAATACTACAATCGCTCCAGGAACATTTCTTACTTTAGGAAAAAAAATAAAATCTGCACCGAGCCCAAAAAGATCCCTTATTAAATTATTCGCTGTACCAAAGGTATCGAATAAACCAGTGAAAGTGTAAGCAAGTATATATGGTGGTACAGCAAGTGGTAAAATTAGCGCCCATTCAAAAATATTTTTTCCTGTAAAATTATAGTTGGTGACTAACCAGGCAGTGCCGACACCAATTATGGTAACCATAATTGAGACGCCAATAACTAAGTAAAATGAGTTTTCTATATATCCAATCAGCACGTAATTGTACAAGTGTGTCCAGTTGTCAGAGTAATCACCAGCTAAACTGAAAAGCACAATAAGTACTGGGGCAATAAAAATTGCAAATGTTGCAACTGGTGTAACTTGCCAAAGATCTAACTTCATAAATAATTGCTGTTTCCTATACTATTTATCCAATAAACTCTAATATAACCTTAATTTTTGTTGAGGCAATTTGACCTTGGATACTAATGAGAAGAAAAGACGGTGACCAAATTACCTCAACCTGGTTGACATTAAATTATTGCCAACCAACTCTATCCATCAACTTAACAGCTTCAGGATTGAATTCGCCATAGCTTGCAACTGAAGTCTGATCTTCTTTGAAACCAGAACCAAATTGAGCTATTAAATCACTAGGTGCAACACCTTCAAGCATTGGAAACTCATAAGTGTTATTCACTATGTGACTTTGAGCTTCTTCACTAAGCAGGAACTCGATAAACTTAACAGCATTATTTGCATTTGGAGCATTTTTCATAAGACCAGCTCCACTCACATTAACATGAGCACCTCGTCCATCTTGGCCAGGAAAATGAAGTTCAACTTTTCTTGCTGCAGCTTGCTGTTCTTCACCTTTTTTTCCGGATAACATTAAACCAATGTAATAACTATTTGCTACAGCAACATCTGCTTCGCCATTTGCAACTGCCATAATCTGCGCTCTGTCATTACCTTCAGGTTTTCTTGCAAAGTTGCCTACAAATCTATGCGCCCACTTTTCAGTAGCATCAATACCATTATTGGCAATCAGTGAAGCAACTAAAGACTGATTATACATATTACCAGAACTTCTTATTGCAACTCTGCCTTTCCATTTTGGATCTGAAAGATCTTCATACGTAAGCCCTTCCATATCCTCTACGGAAACATTTACTGGATTATAATAAATTACTCTAGAACGTTTAGCTATTCCAACCCACTCGTTATTTGGACCTCTTAAATTTTCAGGTACAATTGAATTGATAGTATCTGAGCTGATACTTTGAAACATTCCATCTTTTTGAACTTTCCATAGATTACCAGCATCTACGGTAATGAAGACATCAGCAGGAGAATTTACTCCTTCTGAAGCAAGTCTTTCCATTAATGCTTTTCCTTTACCTGAAATAACGTTTACTTTGATGCCAGTATCGTTCGTAAACTTTTGATATAATGCATCATCTGAGTCGTAATGCCTTGACGTATACAAATTAACTTCATTAGCGAATGAACTGCCAACTGTTACAAAAGTAATTACAGCTATTGCTAAGAATCTTAATACTGAATTCATAAAATTTACCCTTCATTAGAATGATACTAAGTTTCATTCTATATAACTTATTGAGAATGATTATCAATAGCAAATATAACGCACTTTGATAATTTGTGTCTATAATGAATTTATAAAGCTAATTAATTGATTTACTTGATTTTTATCTAAAGATTTGAACTCTTCTAACACTCTAGAGGCTTCCCCGCCATGCCATAATATAGCCTCCTCAATTGTTCGAGCCCTTCCATCATGTAAAAATCCATATTCTGCAGATACCACTGATGTCAACCCTATTCCCCACAAAGGCGGCGTTCTCCATTCAGAGCCACTGGCATTGAATTCGTTAACACCATCAGACAACTGTTCACCCATATCATGCAGCAAAAAATCTGAATAAGGGTATATGATTTGATTGGCTAAATTTTGATGTGTACTCTCATTTTTTGTAACAAATCTCTCAGTATGACAAGAATTGCAGCCAATTTTAAAAAATATTTCTTTACCTTTAACCACGTTAATATCTCTCACGTTTCTTCTTACTGGCACACCAAGTTGCGATGAATAAAAAACTACTAGATCCAATTGATCATTAGAAACTTCATAGCCATCATAGCTTTCGCTATTTCCACTGCCTGCATTTTGACAGCTTAATTGCACATCAGTACAGTTAAATGGATTTTCAAAAAGTTTATTTGATAAACCCATGTCATGAAAAAAGGCATCAGCAGTTTGTTGGTAAACCGTAGGTTGAGATGCTTTCCAGCCAAACCGACCAAGGGAATAATCATTTTTTTGATTATGCCAAACAATATTTGCTTTTCCAGATATTCCATCACCGTTTATGTCCTTCACATCTGCATTTATCAAAATATCCGTTTCACTAATGTTTTCAATTAAACCTAGACCAATCATTGGCTGTGCGATTCTTGCTGAAAAGTTTGTATCTTGATTGATATCTCCGTAATTAAAATTTCTAATTTTAATTACAGGCTTTCTTAATTCGACTATACGACCATCATTGTAAGATATTGGAACATATTCATAATTAATAACAATGTCCGCTTCTCTTGGAATACTTTCAACCGAGAATTCACTAATTTGATTTCCGTAAATGGGATCTGGTAGATTTTTAATACCATCTGAAATTGAGTCCTGATTTTTTGAAATTTGAATAACAACAGATACAGCGTCATCAGATTCATCAATAGGCAAATGTCCTCGTCCATCAGAAATATGACATGCTTCGCACGAACGAGCACTGAAAAAAGGCCCTAAACCATCTCTTGCAATATTTTCTGAGAATTTTGCATCTTCCCAAATTCTCTCAAATAAAGCATTTCCTACAAGAAAATTGATTTTTAAATTATCTCCTAAATTTCTTGCAACCAGTGAAAAACTATTTTTATTTTCAACCTCATTTGAGGTTTTGCCACCTGGCAGTAACGGGTCTGAAGATATTGAAGTACAAATATAAAAAAAAATGTTTGCAAACAGGATTGCTTTAAATAGACGTTTCACAATTTAAGGCTAATTTCTATTCTGCCTCATGTCCACTTTGAATCAGATCATCTATATTTTCATCTTCTCCGAATGGTTCTATCTGGCTGTGATCAATTTCTTTTGGTTCTCTAATGTCTAAATTTGGAGGCAGGCGGCTTTCTAAAAGACCAGCCGCTTTTAATTCTTCAAGTCCAGGTAAATCTGTGACTTGTTCTAACTGGAAGTACTCTAAGAACCTCTCAGTTGTACCATAAATAATGGGCCTTCCTGGTACCTTCTTTCTACCGATTGGCCTTACCCAGTTTAACTCCATAAGAACATCAAGAGTTCCAGGACTAAAATGAACTCCTCTTATGTCTTCAACTTCAGCTCTTGTAACAGGTTGATGATAGGCGATTATTGCCAAAGTCTCAGTAGCAGCCTTTGATAGTTTTCTTTGAACTATTTTTTCTTTTTTCATCATTGGTGCAAGATCGGTGGCAGTTTTAAAGCTCCATTTATTACCAGTTTTGACCAGATTGACTCCCCTATTTTTATATTGAGCTTCAATTAAATTTAGTAATTTGTTTAAATTTGTACCCTTCGGCAATCTTGCCTTTAAACTCTCTGCATCAAGGGGTTCATTTGCTGCAAATAGAAGAGCCTCGAGAATTCTCAGATTGTCCATATCCTCAGATGGAAAATTCATGACATTATTTTTTTCTACTTCATCAGACATAATTTATTTAATTAATGAATTCATCGTCCTTTTTATTTTTTAAAAATACTGGTCCAAAAGGAACCAGCTGCTGTACTTCAAGCACCCCTTCTCTTACAAGTTCCATTGCTGCAGCCAGGGTTCCTGCAACACCTGATCTAGCGCTTTTACCATTTGAAAATTCATGTGGTAAAAATTTCTCAAGCCGAGTCCATTCTGGTACATCACCTATCATTCTTTGAAGTCTAACAAGCGCATCTTCCATTGCAAAAACAGGCGGTCTTTCAATAGTCATCGATGAGTAGGCAGTTCTGTACCTTTGATCTGCATATGATTTTAAAAGATCGTATAAATCCAGATAATATTCAGGCGTTCGTATCAACCTTATGCCTTCAGGCATCCCTCTATTAAAAAAATCTGTTCCAAGTTTTGGTAAATTCATTAATTTTTGAGAAACTTGTCGGATCGCTTCAAGTTTCTTGAGTTGAAATTTTAATCTTTCTGCCATTTCTTCAGCACTCAATTCTTCACCTGACTCTTCTCTTGGTATTAACAAATTGGATTTTAAGTAAGCCATCCAAGCTGCCATAACAAGATAGTCAGCCGCCAACTCTAAATTGCGATTACGAACTTTTTCTATAAACTCCAAGTATTGCTCTGTGAGTTGGAGAATGGAAATTTTCATTAAATCTACTTTTTGAGATTTAGCTAATGTTAACAGCAAATCTAGGGGACCTTCGAATTCTCCCAGGTTTACAATCAAATCATCTGGGCTAGTTTGATTAGATGCTTCCTGTTCAGTATAAGTACTTGAAATATCTTCCATTTTTCAATTTTTTGATTCTTTTATTATATAACAGATGATGTTTATATACGATAAAATACATCAAAGCTGCTTGGTTAGATATTCGTAGGCTTTTATGTTTTCTTCATGTACGAAATCAGATTTTGTCTGATAGATATTGATAAGATCGTCAGGTATTAAAATAGGCTCAGCTTCATTCTTAATTCTTTCAGCTATCTTATTAATTTCATTGATGTTTCCATTACAATGAAGAACAAGGTCACAGCCGGCACTAAGTGATTTTAAAGCAGCTATATCAACATCATCTGAAATAGCTTTCATTGAAATATCATCGGTCATCAGTAGCCCTTTAAAGCCAATTTTATTTCTTATTATTGTTTCAATAATTTTTTTTGAAAAAGTAGCAATATTTTGATCGTCTAAAGACTTAAATAAAATATGTGCCGTCATACCTAATAATGCGTCGGGGTTGTTCTGAAAAGGCTTAAAATCAGTACTTAAAAGTTCGTCTTCAATTTCATCTACTTCAGGCATTTCAAAATGACTGTCAACTCTTGCTCGGCCATGCCCAGGTAAATGTTTAATCACAGAAGCTATGCCGCATTTATTATTTGTTTCAATTACTATCTTACCTGCTTTAGAGACGGTCCTTTCATTTATCGAAAAAGCTCGATCTCCAATTACACCACTTTCATTTGCTGCTGGTAAATCTAAAACTGGCGCTGTGTTTGTGTTAATTCCCAATTCTTTTAGGGTATGAGCTAAAATTTCAGTATTAAGTCTTAATAATTCAAACCCTAAGTCTGCATCCTTCTCAATAATTTTCCCAAAAAAAAGATTTGATTTAAATTTATTAACACCCTTAAAATTTAGTCTTGAAATTCTTCCACCTTCCTGGTCTATCAATATTGGAATATTTTGATGATTAATTTCTTTGAGTTCTTTTGTTAAATTTTTTAAATTGTCCTTATTAATACAGTTTCTTTCAAATAAAATTATTCCCCAAGGTTTGTGGTCTCTAAAAAATTTTATTTCTTCGGTTGTTAATTTTTCTCCAGAAATACCACAAATTAAAGGTAGGTATTTTTTCATTTTATTAAATTAATCTCCAAGATCGTATATATTTAAGTCAGGAGTATCAACGCCTCCCTTGTCTTTCGGTATTATTCTATAATCATTTAAATTGGTTTTTATTTCGATAAACTCTTCTTCTTCTTTTTTAGTATAAAAATAAATGGCAGTAATAAAAATTGCTAAAATTAAAGAGAAAATTATGAACCTCATTTTTTATTTCATTTCATCTGGCGAGGAAACTCCAAGAATATCAAGTCCAGATTTTATTGTTCTCTGAGTAGCAATCAGTAGTGCCATTCGAGCATAAGTCCTTGGTATATTATCTGCATCTATAAATTTCTTACTGTTATCTACTTTTCCCTGACTCCATAAAGAGTGAAATTCTGATGCTAATTCATACAGGTAATATGCAATTCGATGTGGCTCAAATAGAGAAACTGACGTATTAATGATATTACTATAATCCAGGATTTTTTTTAAAAGAGATATTTCAGAAAGATCATTTAGTTCAGAAAAATTGCATTCATTAAAATTCTTTAAATTTAATTTAATATTTTGAGATTGAAGATTGTTTAATACAGACGAAATTCTTGCATGAGCATACTGTACATAAAAAACTGGATTTTCTTTAGACTGTTCAGTTACTTTTTTAAAATCAAACTCTAATGGTGCTTCATTTTTTCTGTACATCATCATAAATCTTATACTATCACTGCCAACTTCTTTCACTAAATCACTTAAGGTAATGAAGTCACCAGATCTTTTTGACATTTTTAATTCCTTGCCATCACTGATAAGTTTTACCATTTGACATAACTTTGCTGTAAATCTTGCTTTATTATTAGTTAGGGCCTGTATCGAAGCGCTCATTCTCTTAACATATCCGCCATGATCAGCGCCTAATATGTCGATTAAATGTGTCGATCCTCTTAAGTATTTATCATAATGATAGGCAATATCGTTTGCAAAATAAGTCCACTCACCATCTGATTTTTGTAATGGTCTATCGATTTCATCTCCATATTCAGATGATTTAAATAATAATTGCTTTCTTGGTTCCCAGTCTTCAATTTGTTTACCTTTAGGCTTATCTAAAATGCCCTCATAGATTAAATTCATATTTTTGAGTTCATCTATGGTTTTGTCGATTTTACCTTGGGTTATTAATTCTTTTTCTGAAACAAAAATATCCTGATTAATAGATAGTTTACTTAAGTCTTCTTTTATGTTTTCTAATAGTAAATTTACACACTCACCTTTTATTGTTGAAAAGTGACTGTCGTTTTCAAGAATAGATGTACCGTGTTTGTCTATTATTTTTTTAGCAACATCGATTAGATATTCACCAGGATAAAAATCATCTGGATAATCTTCTAAGCTTTTGCTATTGATGATTTCTTTTATTCTAATAATTGTAGAGTTTGCAAGGGTATCAATTTGAGTACCTGCATCATTTATGTAATATTCTTTTGTTACGTTGTGACCTGTAACTTTAAGTAGATTTGATAGTACATCACCAAAAACCGCTCCTCTACAATGACCGATATGTAAGGGGCCTGTAGGATTCGCTGAAACATATTCGACATTTATGTTTTTATTTAGACCAATTTCTTCATTAAAGAGCAAGTTCGTTTCTAGCAACTGACTTAAAAATCTAAACCAAGTATCTTTAGAAATATTAAAATTTAAAAAACCTGGACCTGCAACTTCCAACATCTCAAAGTCCTCAATTTTCTCTAGTGATTTAATGAGAGTTTTCGCTGCCTCTACTGGATTTGCCGATATCTCTTTTGCAAGAACCATACAAATATTTGTACTTAGCTCACCATCAGATTTGTTTTTTGGGTACTCAACTACAAATGAACTATTATCTATAGTTTCATTCGAAACATTGAATATTTTTGAAAATTCTGCTCCGATTATATTCTTTAAATAACCATTTATGTTTCTCATAAGCTAATTAAATTTATTATAAAAATTCTGAGCATAATTATCAGTCATTCCAGCTATGAAGTCGCATACTGCTCTTGGTTTATCCTTATCAGAAATAATTTTGTTCATATGTTCTTTTATGAATTTTTCATCTTGTTCTATAAATAGTTTGAATAGTGATGATATTATTTGATGGGCGTTACTGGTCATTGCTTTTACTTTATCATGATTATACATTTTCATTGATAGGAAAGATCTAATATACTTTACTTCTTCTTTTGTTTTATCTGAAAAGTCAGCAATTTTTTCATTATTAAGCCTGACATCTTCATTGCATCTTACTTTTGATTTTTTAACTTTCTCACTAATTGTATTAATTACATCAGTAATCATAATTGAAGTTGATTTTCTTGTAATTTCATTATTTATGCGCTGCATATCATAAGAGTTATAATTTTTTGGAAAATTTTTTATGATTTCACCAATCATTGGCAATTCAGCCAGATCATCATATGAAAAAAAACCTGCTCTTAGTCCATCATCTAAATCATGATTGTTGTATGCAATGTCATCTGCTATTGAAGCTATTTGTGCTTCAATTGAAGAAAACTCATTCAACTTTAAGTCAAACTCTTTATCGAGAGCTTCTATAGTTTTTGGAACATCTTTTGTCATCGGCCCATTATGCTTTACGAGTCCTTCAAGTGTTTCCCACGTTAAGTTTAAGCCTTCGAAATCAAAATACTTTTTTTCTAACAAATGTACAATTCTAATTGCCTGATCATTATGGTCAAAACCCTCATGGGAAACCATGCATTCTGAAAGAGCATCTTCTCCAGCATGTCCAAATGGTGGGTGACCAATATCATGACTTAAGGATAATGTTTCAGTTAAATCTTCATTGAGATTGAATATTTTACTTATTGACCTAGCAATTTGTGACACTTCTAGCGAATGTGTTAATCTTGTCCTGTAGTGATCTCCTTCATTTGAAACAAATACCTGTGTCTTGTGTTTAAGCCGTCTAAAGGCAGCAGAATGAAGAATTCGATCACGATCTCGCTGGAACTCTGATCTAGTTTGACTGTAATTCTCTTTATACAGCCTACCCTTCGAAGTTTCTTGATTGGTTGAAATAAAAGATAAATCTTCAGAAATCATCACTAAATAGAATTGGTAACATAAATTTTTATTGTACAATAAACTCATTACTTTAAGAATCTTAAAATAACAATAAAAGAATACGGATGGTAAAAATAGTAAGTTGGAATGTAAATTCAATAAGGGTTCGTTTACCTCATTTAATTGAATTAGATAAAACAGTTAAACCAGATATAGTCATGCTTCAGGAAACTAAATCAACTGATGAAAACTTTCCAGAAGAAGAGATTTCTTCACTTGGGTACCAAATAATTAAAAAGGGTCAAAAATCATATAATGGAGTCGCTATTTTATCAAAAGCCCCAATAAAAAAAATTACAGATATCTTACCAGGAAACAAAGAAGATGCTCAAGCAAGATTTATTGATGCACAGGTACAAGTCGAAAATCCTTTTAATATTGTCTCTTTGTATCTCCCTAATGGCAATCCTATTGATACTGACAAATTTCCTTACAAATTAGATTGGATGAAGAGATTTAAAAAATATGCTCAAAATAAAATAGAAAACCATGAAACAGTTATATTTGGAGGGGATTACAATATAATACCAGGTTCTGATGACGCGGTTGATATTAATAAGTGGAAAAATGACGCTTTGCATCATCCAGACTCTATAAAAATTTACAGAGAAATCATAAATTTAGGTCTGTCTGATGTGCTAAGGATTTATAATTCTAAACCCTATGAGTTCACATACTGGGACTATTCAAGGGGGTCATGGGAAAAAGACAACGGTCTTCGAATTGATCATTTTCTTGCAACACCAAGTGCTGTTGATCGAATAACTGACTGTCAAATAGAAAAACAATTTAGAGGTCTTGAAAGACCTTCTGATCATGTTCCAATCTGGTTTGAAATTAAATAGATTACTTTGGGTTTCTTGCAATAATATTTATTAGCTCATAAACAATTGTTGCTGCAGCGGTTGACGTAAGTTCTGCATGATCATAGGCTGGAGCGACTTCGACAACGTCTGCTGAAACAAGCTGCGAACCTGCCAATCCTCTTAATACATTTAAAATTTCTCTTGTAGTCATTCCCGCAACTTCTGGAGTTCCAGTTCCAGGAGCATGAGCTGGATCTAAAACATCAATATCTATGGATATATATAATGGATTATTGCCAATTCTATCTTTTATTCTTTTAACAATTTGATCAATTGTGTTTGTTTGGAATTCATCGCAGTGAATTGTTTTAAAGCCTAATTCACGATCATTTTTTAAATCATTTGTACTGTAAAGAGGGCCACGAATTCCAATATGCATTGATGCATCATCCAAAAATAACTTTTCTTCTCTTGCTCTTCTGAATGGTGTACCGTGCGTATAAGGAGCTCCGAAGTAGGTGTCCCAAGTATCCAAGTGAGCGTCAAAGTGAACTAAGGCAACCGGACCGCCAATCTTTTTATTAATTGATCTAAGTAATGGCAATGCAATTGTGTGGTCACCGCCAATAGTTACAATGCTTCCAACCTTTTGGAGCAGCTCGGTAGATCCTTTTTCAATTTGCTTAATTGCTTCGTCAATATCAAAGGGATTACAGGCTATGTCCCCAGCATCAGCTACCTGTTGCACTTTGAAAGGCTCTATATCATAGTTTGGATGGTAGTTCGTTCTCAATTGCCGCGAGGCTTGTCTTACACTTTGAGGGCCAAATCTAGCTCCAGGGCGATAACTTGTTCCGGCATCGAAAGGTACACCTATTATTGCCACATCACACTTTTCAACATCTCTTAACTCGGGAAGACGTGCAAATGTAGATGGGCCAGCATACCTAGGAACAACTGTTCCGCTTACCGGTTGCACTGGATCTTTTTTTTTCATTTGAATAAGAATATCATAAATAAAGTAAATCTCTAGTATTCAAAAAGATCAGAATTAAATATATCTCCAAAAGCCGAATTGCCACCCTTATTGCCTGATTGAAGATCCTCTTCACTGAGCTTAAACTTTTCCTCCTCAAGCTTTCGTTGTTCTTCAATTTTTCTTTTCTTTTCCTCTTCAACGTTAGCTATACAAGCGTCACCATATAAGTTATTTTTTAAAACTTGTGTGAATAAGATTGATAAAATAATTGCAATAATGATAAAAAATGACAATGGCTTTATAAAATTAATTTTTGGTATTTCTATTTTTTGAACTCTACTATCAGAGCTTTGAGAGGCCAATAGAGTTTGTTCTTCTATTTTTTTTAATCTATCAACTCTCCTCTTATAAAATTCATATATAATAACTGCTAATACTGTAATAACTATTATTGCGAAAGCCAGTGCGCTGATAGCAGGGGTAATTCCAAGTCTTACTTTGGAAGCAATTACTGTAGTTAGGGTTCTGTCAGAAAGAATGCTAAATACAGTAGTATTATAATTTTCAAAGGATGCTAAAAAAGCTATTACCGCAGATGAACCGATTGCAGGTGCTAAATATGGAAGTAAGATCTTAAAGAATACTTGCGTCTGTGTTGCACCTAAATCTAATGCTGCCTCTTCTTGAGATCTATCAAACCTTTGCAATCTAGCAACAAAAATTAAAAAACAGTATGTTGATATAAAGCAGGTTTGAGCCAAAATAGTAAGAAAAATACCGTTTCTTCCCACTTCAGATAAAATACCTTCGTCACTTAATCCAGAAAGACGATTCCATAATACTACTGTTGATATTCCGATTATTACTCCTGGAAATAACACAGGCATTATTGATAGTGAATAGAATAACTCTCTTAACTTTGGGTTAATTTGAGTTAATACAAGTGCTGCAGCTAATCCAATAGGAACAGTAAGCAAAACTACAAAAAAACCAATAAAAATACTGTTATAAAAACCTTCTTTAAGCTTTTGATCTGTTAAAAGTCCTGCTTGATGTTGACCAACATAATCCACCATGCCTTCATTAAACCATCTAAAACTAAGACAGTCCCAAGGGGATATTCTTGGAAAATCAGCTGAGTTAAAAGCAGTTATACTCATGATTATTAATGGGCCAAATAGGAAAACAAAGAAAGTAATAATATAGAAAATAAGTGAATAATTGATTAACCTGTTTGACATTATTTTATTATTTCACCAATTCGAACCTTAAATAGTCTCATCATAGTAAGAACAAAGATCACAGAGATAATTAGCAAAAGAAAAGAATATGCTGCACCTCTTGACCAGTTATTGCTCATTTTAAACCACTGATAAATTAATTCAGGAAACCAAAGTGTATTAGGCCCCCCTAAAACAACAGGAGTTGCGAGCGCGCCTACTGTTAACATAAAAACCATTGTGCAACCTGAAACTATTCCAGGCTTTGCATGTGGAATAACAACTCTGATATGTGTCCAAAAAGTAGATGAACCAAGATCTTTTGCTGCTTCTAACTGATTTTTATCAAGACTTTCTATTGCATTGTATAATGGAAACATCATTAATAACAAATATGCATACGTCAGACCAGAATATAGGCCTACATTGTTAGTGATAAATAACAAACCTGTATCAATTAGACCTATTTGAGTTAAGAAAGTGTTAATAACGCCTTCATTTGCTAAGAGAACTCTCAAAGCAAATGATCTTAATAATTCATTAATCCAAAAGGGTATTATTAAAGCAATGATTAAGAACCTTGCCGAATTGGGTTGCGCTACTTTTGCAATATAAAATGCAATTGGATAGCAAAACAATAAATTCAATATTGTTACAATAATAGAAATAAAAATTGTTTTGAAAAAAACAGATATATCTACAACATTAAAATAGTTATTACTGCCAGCAGAGCCAAATAAAAAATGCTTGTAATGCTCTAAAGTATAAAAATCTTTATCACCACCTCTTTCTAGGGGTGAAAGATTGGGTCTAAATGAAAGATCCACCATATACAATTGTGGAATTATTATCAAAAATATAAACCAGAAAATTATAGCTATTAGTAAATACGTCCCAATAATAGGACCATTTTTTTTAATTAATGAGCTAAACAAATTCATATCATGTATCAACAGCAAGTTGTCCTTTTTTTAAAATGACTGAATTTAATTTATTAAAACCTATTTGGATATTTGACCCAGAGTGTATATCACTAGTGTCGACAGAATTAGGGATAGAAAATTTTATTTTTTTGTTTGAACCTAGCTTAGCAAAATAGTTTTTAATGTTTCCCTCAAACTCAAAGGTATCAATATTGATATCAATTACATTGTCAAAATTACCATTCTTTGCTAGCTCAAGAGCTTCTGGTCTAATAAACAGAAAGACTTCATCGCCAATACTATATTTTCCATCTGAATTATTTAAACATGATTTAAAACTCCCATTCTCAGTAGAAATTGTTGCCTCATTAGAACTTACTTCGGTTAACTTTCCATCGATTGAATTATTCTCACCAACAAAAGTTGCTACAAATGGTGTAAGCGGCTTATTATAAACATCTGCACACAGCCCAATTTGTTCTATCTCCCCCTCATTCATAACTGCAATTCTATCAGACATTGTAAGAGCCTCACTCTGATCGTGCGTTATGTATATAAATGTAATATTTACTCTTTTTTGTATTGCCCTTAATTCAGTTCTCATTCTCTGCCTTAATTTTAAATCTAGGGCTGATAATGGCTCATCAAGTAATAAAACTTTTGGCTCAATTGCTAAAGCTCTTGCAATTGCAACTCTTTGTTTTTGTCCACCAGATAATTGGTGAACCATTTTTTCTCCTTGTCCATCAAGTGCCATTAGTTCGATTAATTCATTTGCCCTGCTCCTTCTTTTCTTTTTATCAACACCTCGAACTTCTAATGAAAATGAAATATTATCTGCTACTGACATAAGGGGAAATAATGCAAGGTTTTGAAAAATAAGAGAGGTTGGCCTTTTGTTGGGGCCAATTCTGGACATATCTACCCCATCAATCAGAACCTCGCCTTCACTTAAGTCTTGAAAACCAGAAATCGCTCTAAGTAGAGTAGTTTTACCACATCCTGATGGCCCTAAAAAACTAAAAAACTCCCCACCATTTATTTTAACATTTATATTTTTTGCAGCATAAAAATTACCAAATGTGACAGAAGCATTTTTTAGTTCTACACTTGCACTCATTATGAAATCTTATCATTCATTAATTTTGAAATCGAGAAAATATAAAGGCGCCCTTAAATATTTAAGAGCGCCTTTCGTATCAAACTGATATAATTAAGCAGTTTGAAATTTGTTAGCGTATTCAGATCTTAAATCTAAAAACCACTGCGGTTCAGCAGGCCAAGGATTTAAGTTAGCAAGAGTTTCTCCTGGATATACAAAAGCAGTTTTGTCTTTTGTTTCCTGAGAGTATAAGTCTGAAGCGCCTATTACTGCTGAATTATAACCAATTGTATTAACAGTCTCAGCACCAATTTCAGGTGTAAAACTAAAATTAATTAGTTCGTAAGCTTCATCTATATTTTCAGCACCAACTGACATTGAGATTCCATCTACCCAAGCAAGTGCTCCTTCATCAGTTGTTC
>CACHAK010000013.1 GCA_902577765.1 uncultured Pelagibacteraceae bacterium
TTTGTAAGTTATTTAAGGTTGGGTAGATAGTTCCGAAGCTTAAGCTATAAAAGTCTGATAATGGCCCTTCAAACATTTGTTTGATTTCATAGCCGGATCTTGGTCCGAGCGATAGAAGTCCTAAACAAAGTGTTTCTTTTTGCATATTAATTAATTCCTAGTGATGACAAATTTAGAATACCAGACATATACATTACTTGAGCTTTTGTGATTTCACGGTCCTTTTGCTCTTGGAAGTACTTGATTTCTGAATTAAGCAGACTTTGTCTGGCTATTAACACATCAAGAACGCTTCTTTCTCCTACTTCTTCTTCTATAACAGTACCTTCATATGCAGTTTTATTAGCTAAAAAATTCAATTCAGCCGCTTCAACTGTTTCGTCAGTAATAAGATAGTTTTCCCAAATGTTCTCTGCCAGAGAGAGGGTTTCATCCGTAGTTTTTTGTATAAGAATTATTTGACTGTTTTTCTGTTTTTTTGCTTTTCTTATATTAGACAGAGATTTTCCTGATGTAAAAATTGGCCATGTGACTGTTGCTTGCAATTCTTCATTTGTAAGTTCATCTATAGTTGTGGAATACTCTTCAAGTTCTGTTTTTGAGGCCGTAAGATTAATTTGTGGGTACAGGGCTGATCTGGCTACCCCAATATTTGCGTTGTAAACATTAAGCGTGGAGTTTACTATCCTTATTGTATAATTATTTGAAATAACTAATTCTCTATACTTTTCATATGTATCAGGGACCTCTGAATTAATTTCAGAAAATGTTAAATTGTTTGGTTTGGTTCCAACTAAATTGTAAAAGGAATTCATTGTATTTTTTAAATTTATTTTTGCATCGAGAAGATTAATTTTTGAATTATTAAGAAAAGCATCTGATTGTGCAACATCAGTCTTAGAGGCTAATCCAACATCAAACTCCTTGCTTGTCGCATTAAACCTCTCACTCACCGAATTAAAGTTATCCTTATTTGATTGAACTATCTTTTGTGCAAGTAACACATTGTAGTAGGCGTCTATTGTTTCTAAAATTATGTCTTGCGTAACTTTAGATTGGGTAAGATTCTGAATATGTAATTGTTCCTTTGTGGAGAGTGAACTATAGAATCGACTAAAACCACTAAATACATTTTGTGTAAGAACAATAGATTTGCTGCTAGGTGATAACTCGTAACCACTTGTAGCACTTCCAGCCTGGCTCTTAATGTCAGAGTAATCATTTTCAGATAAACTGCCACTTAGAGTTATCGTCGGAAAGTAGTCTGTTGTTGATTGAAGATAATCTTCTTTAGCCATATCAACATTTAAAGCTTCAATCTTTAGTGATAAATTATTAGATAGTGAATCATTGACTGCTTCCTTAAGACTCAAGGCCTGAACAGAGACATTTAACAATAAGAAAACCATTAAAATGTGTATTATGTATTTCATATATATCCTAAAAAAAGCGTATATATATCAGAATGATATATATAATCAATACCTATATCATTTTGATATAGTTTAAATCTTTAAGTTATCAACTAAGCTTTTTTCAGCTATAAATGATTGAAAAATAACAATTTTATGAAAATCAAGAATAAGTCCTTTTCAGATAAGAGTAAAAAATGGCTTAAAAGACATTTGGAGGATGATTATGTAATCAAGTCCTCTAAAGATAATTTTAGATCTCGAGCGGCTTATAAATTAATTGAAATTATTGAAAAATATAAACTTCTTGATGGCTCTGAAAAAGCTTTAGATATTGGATCTGCTCCTGGCAGTTGGAGTGAAGTATTAAAATTTCGTGGAAAAAATCTTAAAAAGATAGTGGCGTTAGATCTGTTAAATATGAAGCCCATAAGAAATGTAGATGTATATAAAGTTGATTTTTTGTCTGATGAGTGTTCAGAAATATTAGCTAAATATGACAAATTTGATCTTATAGTATCTGATATATCACCAAATTTATCAGGTAATAAATCATCAGATTTTTTGCTTTCGCTTGAATTATTAGAGAATGTTGTTGATTTTGCACTAAAAGAATTGAATTTAGGCGGAAATATGGTTTCAAAATATTTTAGATCAGGTGATATTTCAGAAGTTATAATAACTTGTAAAAAACATTTTAAAAAAGTGACTTCCTTCAAGCCTAAGTCAAGCCGCAAAGAATCGAGTGAAATTTACTTGATTTGCCTTGAAAAAAAATCACCTATTGATTGACATAAATTAATAAATAATTTATTTCTCTGAGATGGAGCACTCCAGTATTAAAAAATCTCTCTCATTTGACGACGTTCTTATCAAGCCTGCACGATCTTCTGTACTTCCTTCAGATGTAAGCACTTTTACAAAAATTACTTCTAATATTTCATTGGGTGTTCCTCTTATATCTTCCGCAATGGATACAGTAACCGAATATAGGTTAGCTATTGCAATTGCCCAGTCTGGTGGAATGGGGATATTACATAAAAATATGTCCACGGATGAACAGTCACAAAATGTTTCAAAAGTGAAAAAATTTGAAACCGGAATGGTAATTGATCCACTAACTATACTGCCATCCGCAACCTTAGCTGACGCTTTAGAATTAATGAAAGTCAATGAAATTTCAGGCATACCTGTTGTTGACGTAGATGACAAATTATTAGGCATTTTAACAAATAGGGATGTGAGATTCGCAACCAATATGTCTCAAAAAATAAGTGAATTAATGACTAGTGAAAATTTAGTCACTGTCAAAGATGGAATTTCAACAGATGACGCACAAAAATTACTTCACAAGCATAGAATTGAAAAATTATTAGTAGTCGATGATAAGGGCAAATGTATTGGTTTAATTACTGTTAAAGATATAGAAAAAAGTCAGCTTCACCCAAATGCCTCAAAAGATCAAAAAGGGAGGTTAATCGTTGGAGCTGCAATTGGAGTTGGCGAAATAGCAATTAGTAGAGCAGAACAGCTAGTTGAAGCTGGTGTAGATGTTCTTGTAATTGATACTGCACACGGTCATTCTGAAAAAGTTATTAGTACTCTTAAAAAAATAAAATCAAAATTCTCAATAGATGTGATTGTTGGAAATGTTGCTACAAATGAAGCCACTGAGGAGCTTATTGATCAAGGGGCAGATTGTGTGAAAGTTGGAATAGGTCCAGGATCAATATGTACCACTAGAGTGGTAGCTGGAATTGGTGTACCCCAATTTTCAGCAATTTTAGATTGCGCTGAAACTGCAGCAAAAAAAGGAGTGCCGATAATTGCGGATGGTGGAATTAAATACTCTGGTGATATCGCAAAAGCCTTAGGCGCAGGAGCAAGCGGAGTTATGATCGGTTCACTCTTTGCTGGAACAGATGAGTCACCAGGTGAGGTATATTTATTTAAGGGAAGATCCTATAAATCATATAGAGGAATGGGATCCCTTGGGGCTATGGCTAGGGGTTCTGCAGATAGGTATTTTCAAGAAGAAATAACTGAGAGTAATAAACATGTTCCTGAGGGAATCGAAGGAAGAGTTCCTTACAAAGGACCTATATCGCCAATCATCTACCAGCTTGTTGGAGGCTTAAAGGCCTCTATGGGGTACACTGGCTCAAAAGATATAGTAGAATTTAAAAAGAATGTTAAGTTTGTAGAAATTACAGGAGCAGGTCTTAAGGAAAGCCATGTACATGATGTCGATATCACAAGAGAGTCACCAAATTATCCGACAAACATATAAACGTTTAATGAAAATACTATTGGTAACAGTCATTTTTCTTTTTCCAACAATTATATCTGCTTCAAATAGTTTTTATTCATCAGCGTTAAATAGTTTTAATGAAAAAAATTTTGAAAAAGCGACCAGGTATTTGGAAAAAGATATTGTTTTTAATCCCAAATCACCTGAGTCTTATATTTTATTAGGAAAATCATATGAAGGCTTAGAAGATCAAGTTAATGCTCTTAAATATTATGAAATTGCTTTTACGCTTATCCCACATAATCTTGAGCTTAATTATTTAATAGGGAAAGTATCTTATGAGTTGGGGCTAATTGAGCAATACGCTGAACAAATATCTAATCTTGAAATACTATGTGAAACTTCATGTGAAGAAATTGTCAAATTAAAAGATTTGGCGGAATAAATAATGATATTTATTGTTGATTTTGGATCTCAAGTAACACAGCTAATAGCAAGAAGAGTAAGAGAAGCTGGAGTTTATTGTGAAATTGTGTCAAGCAAATCACTTTACAAGCAGATACTTAAAAGAGGTTGTTCAGGAATAGTTTTCTCTGGGGGTCCAGCAAGTGTTCATAAGTCAAATACTCCAAAAATTGATAAAAGAATATTCAATCTAAATATTCCAATCTTAGGAATCTGCTATGGCATGCAATTATTATGTTATCAACTTGGCGGTAAAGTAAAAATTTCAAAAAAAAGAGAATTTGGTAAAACTCTTATAAAGCCGTCAAAAAAAAGTATTTTATTTTCAGGATTTAGAAAAAGAATGAGCTCGAATTATGTCTGGATGAGCCATGGTGATAAGGTTATTAGTCTACCAAGAGATTTTAAAAGCATAGCATCAAGTTCAAATACTAAGTTTGCAGCAGTTGAAAATAAAAAACAATCTTATTATGGTCTACAATTTCATCCTGAAGTAGTCCATACACCCAATGGTCATAAGATAATCGAAAATTTTATATTCAAAATTTGTAAGGTAAAAAGAAATTGGAGCATGAAAAATCATTTAAGAAATCAGATTACTGAGATTAAATATTCAGTTCATAAGGATCAGGTAATTTGTGGATTGTCGGGTGGAGTGGATAGTACTGTTACTGCAGCTATAATTTCAAAAGCCATAAATAAGCAATTAACATGCATTTATGTTGATACAGGTTTAATGAGACTAAATGAAACAAAAGATGTAGTGAAAATGTTTAAAAAACATTTTAAATCTCGATTAATAGTCAAAGATTCAAGAAAGATATTTATAAAATCCCTAAAAGGCGCCACTGATCCAGAAAAAAAGAGAAAAATAATAGGTAATCTTTTTATTAAAATATTTAACCAAGAGGCAAACAAAATAAAAAATGCTAAATATTTAGCTCAAGGAACTATTTATCCTGATGTAATAGAAAGTCAGAGTTTTCATGGTGGTCCCACATCAGTTATTAAATCTCATCATAATGTCGGAGGTTTACCAAAAAAAATGAAACTTAAACTTGTAGAGCCTTTAAGAGAACTTTTTAAGGATGAAGTTAGAAAATTAGGGTTAGAAATGAGATTGCCAAAAAAATTTATCAATAGACATCCATTCCCAGGTCCGGGATTGGGAATAAGAATAATTGGTGAGGTAACAGAAGACAGAGTGAGAGTTTTGCAAGAAGCAGATAATATATATATTGAGGAAATCAAAGAAGCAGGCCTATATGACAAAATATGGCAGGCATTTGCTGTTCTAATGCCTGTTAAAACTGTTGGTGTTATGGGTGATCATAGATCATACGAGCAAGTTTGTGGATTAAGAGCTGTTACGTCTATTGATGGAATGACGGCAGATTTTTATCCTTTCAAAGGTGAATTTTTGAGTAAAGTTTCTACAAGAATTATAAATGAAGTTAAGGGTATAAATAGAGTTGTATATGATACAACTTCAAAACCACCAGGAACTATTGAGTGGGAATAAGAGAATGAAGGATTATAAAAAATTCTTAGACGAAACTCTAAAACCTAAAAGAAAAAAATATACAGCGATCGACCTTTTTTCTGGTTGTGGAGGCTTATCACTTGGTTTTGAGTCAGTAGGGTTTGATGTTAAAGGATTTGAAATGGACAAAGATTGTTGTGAAACAAGTAATATGAACTTAAAGGGCACAACATTTAATGAAAAGCTTAATTTAAAAAGTAATTATGGTAAATGTGATGTATTAATTGGTGGACCGCCATGCCAACCCTTTAGTGTTGGAGGTAAACAATTAGGATTAAAAGATAGTAGAGATGGATTTCCAATATTTTTAGATGCAGTTAAAAAAACAAAACCTAAATTATTATTAATTGAAAACGTCAGAGGCCTGCTATACCGTAATAAAAATTATTTAATTGAAATAATAAAAGAATTAGAAAAATTACAGTACAATGTTGAATATAAATTAATCAATGCTTCACATTTTTACGTTCCACAAAATCGATTTAGACTATTCATAGTAGGTTCAAAAAAAGAATATTATTTTCCAATTTCTAAAGATTTAGTTGTTTCTTCCGGCGAAGCCCTAAAGGATCTATTAAAGAAAAATGTAAAACATCCTAAAATTTTAACAAAATCTCAAAATGATTACATAAAACGATATGAAATTGCATCAAATTGTATAAATCCGAGAGATCTTCACTTAGATAGACCAGCTCGAACTTTGACTTGTAGAAATCTTGCAGGCGCTACTGCTGATATGATGCGTATCAAAATTAGTAAGGGAAAAAGAAGAAGAATAACAACTGAGGAAGCGGCCAGACTTCAGTCATTCCCAAGCTGGTTCCAATTTTCAGGCAGTGAAACAAGTATTTTTAATCAGATTGGTAACGCAGTACCTCCATTGCTTTCACACTACATTGCAGGTAGCTTCAAAGATAGCATTGAAGATAAATTAAAATTAAAGAATAAAGGTCAATTAAATTTGATATGAAAAAAAATGAAAAAATAAACATTTTATTATCAAAGACCCAAAAAATATTGGCTGATGTTGGGTTGCCTTTAAATTCATCTAAGCGAAGAGTTGAAAAAATGTCTATGGCAATACTGTCTTTACTTGATATAAAAAAAGAGAGAGATTTTATAAATGCTAAGTCTATTAATAACAAATGGCAGCTTGGAACCAGAGAAATAATAAGGTACTTAAATAAAAACTTTGAGGAGGATATTGCTGACTCTTCTTACGATGATATTAGAAGAAAGGATCTGGTTGCACCTGTAGCAGCTGGAATTATTATTAAGGCAGCCCTCAATCCTAATGCTGATACGAATGACGGTAATAGAAAATATGCAGCTATTGAGGAATTTGCAAACTTATTTAGAAATTTTGAAAATAAGTCATACGCAACATTACTTATGAAATTTAAAAGTAAAATGCCATCATTAGTAGATGAAATTAATAAGGAGAGAGAGCAGCGTAAAATTCCAATCATCATAAATTCTACTAAAGAAATAAAACTAGACAGTGGTCCTCATAATTTAATTCAAAAAGCAATAATTGAAGAATTTTTACCGAGGTTTGGATTTGGCAGTAGAGTATTATACATTGGCGATACCTCAGAAAAAATTCTTTGGAAGGACAAAGCTTACATTGATAATCTTAAATTAAAAATACCAGACAGAGGAAGGCTGCCAGACATATTAGCTTACTCTGAGAAAAAAAATTGGCTTTATATTATTGAAGCAGTTCATACGAGCAACCCGATTGATAGTTTGAGATATTTGGAGTTAAAAAAAATATTCAAAAAAGCAAATATGGGTTTAGTGTTTATATCTGCATTTTTAGACCTTGCTGCATTTAGAAAATTTTCTAATCAATTATCTTGGGAAACTGAAGCATGGATTGCAGATAACCCATCTCATATGATCCATTTTAATGGAGACAAATTCTTTGGACCACGCTAAAAGACAGCATATGAAAACTTACACAAAACTTACACACTTAAAAAACATACGCTGTAAGCATTGCTATACATGGCTTCTACAAACTGGCACTATTGAGTGGGAATAAGAAAAATACATATTAAAATAAAATATCTAATTCTTTAATATAAGGAGAGAGTAATGATTACAGTACTTGTTAAATTTAAAATATCTGATGAACTTAATTTAAAAACTCTTAAAGAGAAATTTATTGAAACTTCAGTATTATATGTTGA
>CACHAK010000014.1 GCA_902577765.1 uncultured Pelagibacteraceae bacterium
TTGAATTGAATTTTCTGGATCATTTGCCATGACTACTCCTTCTGCAATTAACGCAATAAAAAATGAAAAGACAAAGATTAAAGTTCTTATTAATTTCATTTTATTTTATTTTATTTAAATTTTCTAGTGTTTGTTCTCCCTTGTCTAGAGATTTTTGGAAATCCGCAAAGCGACCACTAAGTCTAAATTGACCCGGTGTCATTTGTTGTGCTCTTAAATTTGGATTTGCGGCAAAAGCACCTAATGTAGTATCTATTCCTAATTTTCTTGCAATACCCTGTATTCTATTATCTTCTTTGTATCTATCAACTTGGGTTTTACTTCTTACAATGTTATCTTTTTCATATCTTAAAAAATTACCAGAGCTGGTCATAAAACCAGTTCTTTCATTAAAGTCTTTTTTTACAAGATTTGGGGAAATATCAGTTAGTAATTCTATTATCTCATTACCGTTTTTCAGCTTTACTTGAACTAAATTTCCTTGATCATTTGTCATGGCTACCCGTTCTGAGATTAAAACTATAAAAAATGAAAAGACAAATATTGAAGTTCTCATTAATTTCATTTAAGTTTATCTTTTAATTTTTGCTCAACAAACTTATTTGTAAAATTACTTATATTTCCTCCCAAGCGTGCAATTTCCTTTACGAAGTTTGAGGAAATTGATTGCCGTTGAGCATCTGCCATTAAGAACACTGTTTCAATATTATTATCTAATTGTCTATTCATGCCCAACATTTGAAACTCATATTCAAAATCAGAAACAACACGAAGACCTCTTATGAGTATCTTTGCATCTAGCGAATTAGCTAAATCAATCAATAAATTATCAAATGCAATTACTTCAATTTTATCATTTGATGAAAACTCATTTTCTATCATTTCTTTTCTTTCATCTAACTCAAATAACGGTGATTTATGCGGGCTGTCAGCAACCGCGATATATAATTTATCAACAAGTTTTGTAGCCCTATTGATAATATCAATATGCCCTTTATGAATGGGATCAAAGCTTCCAGGATATATGCCGGTTTTACTCATGTTTGGAATATATAATGATTATTTAAAGACCTCTAGCAATTTATTAACCATCTAGCTCAACTCTGCTTGCAGAAACAACTTTTTCTTCTTTTGTTGTTTTAAATATACTTACTCCCTGCGTATTTCTTCCAGCTACGCGAACATCTTTGACCGGACAGCGAATTAATTGACCTGTTTTAGTAATCAGCATTATATCATCATCATTATTGACTGGAAAAGAAGCCAGAACATCACCATTTCTATCTGATGTCGCAATACACATGATGCCCGATCCTCCACGATTAGAAACTCTAAACTGGTACGAAGAAGATCTTTTGCCAAAGCCATTTTCAGTAACAGTTAAAATGAATTGTTCTCTCGCTTTTAATTCATCATATCGATCCTTAGATATTTCAATGTCAGAAACAGAGTTATCAGTATCATTATCGTCACTCTCAGTTTCTTCTTGCATTCCTTTTTCCTTTGAAATCATTTTTAAGTAAGCTTTTGCTTCTGCTGACGATACATCAGTATGAGAAATGACAGAAATTGAAATAATTTTATCATCTTTTGTTAGCCTGATGCCCCTTACACCTAACGAACTTCTACTTTTAGTTGTTCTCAATTTTGAAACAGGAGTTCGAATACACTTTCCATGTTTTGTTGATAGTAAAATATCGTCTTCATCACTGCAAAGTTTTACACCTACGATTGCATTATTGTAATCTAATTTCATTGCAATTTTACCATTTGCTTGAATCCTTTTGAAATCTTCTAAACTATTTTTTCTGATGCTACCGTCTGATGTAGCAAATATTAAATACTCATTCCCATTTGATTGTTTATTTTCTGGCAACACAAGGATACTTGATAGACTTTCAGTGTCTTTAAGATTTAAGAGATTGATTATTGCTTTGCCCTTAGCTTGGGGTGATGACTCAGGAATCTTCCATGTCTTAAGTTTGTAAGCTATTCCTCCAGACGAGAAAAATAGCATATTGTCATGAGTACTTGATGTAAAAACTTGAGTTACAAAATCTTCCTCATTGGTTTTCATTCCCGCTCTACCTTTGCCACCTCTTTTCTGTGCTCTGTACATATTTAAAGGAACCCTTTTTATATAACCTGAGTTTGTTACACTTACGACCATATCACTTCTTTGAACTAGGTCTTCTTGATCAATATCTGTAGCCTCGCCCTCATTAATTTCTGTTCTTCTTGGTATTGCAAACTGCTTTTTAATTTCATTTAACTCAACATTTATTGCATCATTCAATATCTCCGTATCCCTTAATATTGAGAGGAATTTGTTTATTTGATTGGAAAGATCTGATAATTCTGACTTGATCTCATCTTTACCTAGAGCAGTCAAACGTTGCAATCTTAACTCTAATATCGCTTTGGCCTGCTCGTCTGTTAAATAGATTTCTTTTTCATTTTTAATTTGCCTTGGGTCATCAACTAACTTTAGCAAATCATCAATATCCTTGCTTAGCCATTTAGTTTTAAGAAGCGAGGTTCTTGCCTCATTAGGATCTTTGGAGCTTTTAATTATTTCTATTATTTTATCAACATTAGCAACAGCAACTGCTAGGCCAATCAATACATGGGCCCTATCTCTTGCTTTGCCAAGATCATGTCGAGTCCTGTTTCTGATAATTTCTTTTCTGAATTCTATAAAATGGTGAATGAATTCTTTTATATTCATTAATTTTGGTTTACCGTTTACCAACGCCAATGAATTAACCCCGTAAGAACTTTGTAGCGCAGTAAATTTATATAATTTATTTAATACAACTTGTGATATTACCCCTTTTTTTAATTCAACAACAACCCTCACTCCTTGGCGGTCAGACTCATCTCTTAAATCACTTATACCATCAATTTTTTTATCTCTGACTAGTTCAGCTATTTTCTCAAGCAAAGATGATTTGTTAACTTGGTAAGGTACTTCGGTAAATACGATTGCCTCTCGATCTGTTTTAAATTCCTCTATGTTTGATTTTGCTTGAACAATGATTGAGCCTCTTCCTGATGACTGAGAGTCTTTTATGCCTTTTATGCCAATAATTGTTCCACCCGTAGGAAAGTCTGGGCCTTTTATAATTTGATTTATTTCCTCAAAAGTTACGTCGGTATTTTTAAGGTAAGCAATACTAGCATCAATGACCTCTCCTAAATTATGAGGTAATATGTTAGTCGCCATGCCAACGGCTATACCACCTGCACCGTTAACAAGCAGGTTTGGATATTTTGCAGGAAGAACAGATGGCTCACTTTCAGTTTCATCATAATTAGGTCTAAAGACGACCGTTTCTTTTTCTATATCTTCAAGAAGGAAACTAGCAATTTTTGCCATTCTAACTTCCGTGTATCTCATTGCAGCGGCCCTATCACCGTCCATTGATCCAAAATTACCTTGACCATCTAATAGTGGCACGCTCATTGAGAAGTCTTGGGCAAGTCTGACCAACGCATCATAAACAGCTTGATCTCCATGCGGATGGTATTTACCAATTACATCGCCGACAACTCGAGCGCTCTTTCTATGTTGCTTATTCCACTCATAGCCTGACTCATGCATTGCATATAAAATTCTTCTATGAACTGGCTTTAGTCCGTCTCTAACATCGGGTAATGCCCTGCTAACGATTACGCTCATTGCGTAATCGAGGTAAGAATTTTGCATTTCTGTATCGATTAATATGGGGATTACAGATTGCTCTTTACCTGTTTTAAGATCTTCGTTTTGATCCTTGGAATCAGTCAATTCTATTTCCTATTGAAGCGCTAAAAATCCCTAAAAAATAGGAAAAATAAGCACGATTTTGTTATAAAAATTAAGGATATTATATCAGAAAATTGCCCAGTTTTCGATTGAAAAAAGTAGACTTAAAAAGGTATTTCGTCGTCTATATCAAGGTCAGGTGGAGCACTGTCTACGATGTCTTGGTTTATATCTGAACCCATATCTGGAATTGAGTCGCCGCCTCCTGAGTTCCTTGAGTCAAGCATGGTGAGTGTGCCATTATAGTTTCCAAGAACTATTTCCGTCGTATATTTTTCAACTCCGCTCTGATCTGTAAATTTCCTAGTTTGTAGTTGGCCTTCAATGTAAATTTTAGAACCTTTCTTAAGGTAACTCTCAACAACACCAGCTAAACCATCGTTAAATATGACTATTCTGTGCCAACTGGTTTTTTCTTTTTTCTCTCCTGTTGCCTTGTCTTTCCATGACTCGGATGTGGCTAAGCTAAGTTGGGCAAGCCTTTTTCCATCTTGAGTCTGACGAATTACAGGGTCTGCTCCAAGATTACCTATTAGCATTACTTTATTTAAACTAGCAGCCATATAATGTAATTTATCCAGATATTGATGCACTGTACATACAAAAATCCCTATTTTGCTGTTTATGCACAGGTTATCTTTAAATCAGGAGTGTTAAGATTAATTAATTCTTATGAGTAAGACAATTTCAGTACAAGGAGCCCGTGAACATAATTTAAAAAATGTTAACGTCAAAATACCCCGTGAGAAGCTAACAATAATAACTGGTTTGTCTGGCTCGGGTAAATCTTCCCTTGCATTTGATACTATTTATGCTGAAGGCCAAAGAAGATACGTTGAGAGCTTGTCCGCTTATGCAAGACAGTTTTTGCAAATGATGCAAAAACCAAATGTTGATTTAATAGAAGGGTTAAGTCCTGCAATTTCTATCGAACAAAAAACAACATCAAAAAACCCTAGGTCAACAGTTGGTACTGTTACTGAGGTGTATGATTATCTTCGTCTTCTTTTTGCGAGGATTGGAATACCCTATTCTCCTGCAACCGGATTGCCCATTAAAAGTCAGACAGTGACCCAAATAGTTGATCGAATAAAAGAAAGAGAAATAGGTTCAAAGTTTCTAATATTGTCTCCAATTATCAGAGGAAGAAAAGGTGAGTATAAAAAGGAATTACAAGAATTGCACAAGAAAGGTTTTCAAAGAGTAAAGATTGATGGGGAATTATACGAATTCGACTCTTTACCTGAAATTGATAAAAAAAAGAAACATGACATCGAGGTTGTAGTAGACCGTATCGTACTAAACGATGAGATAGGTAATAGGTTGGCGGATAGTGTCGAAACTGCCCTCAATTTAAGTGATGGATTGGTGATCGTTGAAAACTTCGAGATGAAAAATGGTAAGGTAGATAATGAACTATTTTCATCAAAATTTGCTTGTCCTGTATCTGGTTTCACAATTGACGAAATTGAACCAAGGTTATTTTCTTTTAATAATCCTTATGGAGCGTGTGAAGAGTGTGATGGAATTGGAACTGATTTATCAATTGATCCTAATTTAGTTGTTCCAAATAAAAACCTTTCAATAAATGAGGATGCACTTGCTCCATGGCCAGTTTCGAGATACGGGTATTTTAGAAATATTTTAAAGGTTGTAGCTAAAAAATATAAATTTTCACTTGATACACCCTGGAAATCGCTGGGAAAAAAAATTCAAAACATAGTTCTTTATGGGTCTGGAGAGACAGAATTAAAGTTTACTTATGATGACGGCTATGAGTATGAAAGACCTTTCGAAGGAGTAATCAATAATCTTGAGCGCAGATATCTAGAGACAGAAAGTGATTGGATGCGTGGAAGAATTGAGAGATATCAAAGTGAAGTAAGATGTCATGCGTGCAATGGTTTTAGACTTAAAGAAACTGCATTGGCTGTAAAGATAGACAAGTTGCACATAGGTGAAGTATGCGACAAATCTATTAAAGAACTTGTTATTTGGTTTCAGAAACTTGAAAAAAAATTAACTAAAAAAGAAAAAGAAATTGCATTTAGAATTCTTAAGGAACTTAATGAAAGGATACTTTTTTTAAATAATGTAGGTCTTGAATATCTAACTCTTTCAAGAGGTTCGGGCAGTTTATCAGGCGGTGAGTCACAACGTATTCGTCTTGCATCACAAATTGGATCAGGTTTGACAGGAGTTCTCTATGTGCTAGACGAACCCTCGATTGGCTTGCATCAGCGTGATAATGAAAGACTGTTAAAAACTCTTAAAAGATTAAGAGATCTTGGAAATACAGTTATTGTCGTTGAGCATGATGAAGAGGCAATCACGACAGCTGATCATGTAGTTGACTTGGGACCGGCTGCTGGCGTTAATGGCGGAAGAGTAGTTGCTGAGGGCAATGTTACTAAAATTAAAAAAAATCAAAATAGCATAACTGGTCAATACTTATCTGGTAAACTAAAAATTGAAATACCTAGCAATAGAAGAAAGGCACTAAATAATAAATATATAGAAATTATAAAAGCTGAGGGCAATAATCTTAAAAATGTCGACTGCGAAATTCCTCTTGGAACACTTACTTGTATTACCGGAGTTTCTGGTAGCGGTAAATCAACTTTAACAATTAATACGCTTTTTAAGTCAGTCGCACAAACATTGAACGGGTCAAGGTACACACCTGCAAAGCACAAGGAAATAAAGGGTCTTCAAGAGCTTGATAAAGTTATAGATATTGACCAATCTCCAATTGGAAGAACCCCAAGATCAAATCCTGCAACTTATACCGGGGCCTTCACTTTTATAAGAGACTGGTTTACCGGTTTGCCAGAATCAAAAGCCAGAGGTTATAAAGCTGGAAGATTTTCATTCAATGTTAAGGGCGGTAGATGCGAAGCTTGTGAAGGTGATGGTGTAATTAAGATAGAGATGCACTTTCTTCCTGATGTATATGTCACTTGCGATGAATGTGAGGGCAAAAGATACAACAGAGAAACGCTTGAAATTAAGTACAAAGATAAGAGTATTGCAGATATTTTAGATATGACAGTTGAAGAAGGATGTTCTTTTTTTGAAGCAATCCCAATGATTAAAAAGAAACTCGATACACTTCAAAATGTGGGGCTTGGCTATATAAAAATTGGTCAGCAAGCTACTACTTTATCGGGTGGTGAAGCGCAAAGAATTAAACTTTCAAAAGAACTTTCAAAAAGAGCCACAGGCAAAACCTTGTACATACTTGATGAGCCAACTACGGGGCTTCATGTCCATGACATTAAGAAACTACTCGAGGTACTCCAAATCTTAGTAGATCAAGGTAACACTGTTGTTGTGATAGAGCATAATTTAGATGTCATAAAAACAGCTGATTGGATTATTGACTTGGGCCCGGAAGGGGGTGACGGTGGTGGTGAAATAATAGGAAGCGGTTCACCAGAAGATATTGCAAAACTCAAAAAAAGTTATACAGGACAGTATTTAAATAAAATCCTCAAATAGTCACATAAATATTTTACACACACACATAAAACATGCTATGAATCGTTAATGGCATCAATATTACAATCATTGCAAAGAACAGTCATTCTTGGAACTTTGTTGGCAATTCTTTTGCTCATTATGGTTACAGGCCACTATGGTGGCTTTGACCAACTATATTGGGCCTCACTCTCGAGATTTCTTCACGTCATATCTGGAGTCATGTGGATTGGCCTCCTCTATTACTTTAATTTCGTACAGATTCCTAATATGCCAAATATTCCTGATGAGCAAAAA
>CACHAK010000015.1 GCA_902577765.1 uncultured Pelagibacteraceae bacterium
CGTTCAGGAAGTTCAATAAAATTATGTTACATCGCACATGGCTTAGCTAATGTATATCCTCGCATTGGAACTACAATGGAATGGGATACGGCCGCTGGGGATGCTATATTAAGATTTGCGGGTGGCAGAATAAAAACATTAGATCGCAAAATTTTGCGCTATGGTAAGCGTAATTTCAGAAATTCTTCTTTTATTGCTCGTAGCTAATTAAAACTTATTGGATTACCAAATACTGACTTATTGATTTTATTTTTCCAAAATGCTGCTTTACCATTTATTATCGTTCCAACAGGCCAACCTTTTAGTTTCATGCCATTGAAAGGTGTCCATCCACACTTTGTTTTCATATCTTTATTCAAAACTTTTTTAGTTTTATTCATATCAACTATTGTTAAATCGGCATCATAACCAACTTTAATTAACCCCTTATTTTTAATCTTAAAAATTTTTTTAGGATTAAAGCTTGTTAGCTTTACTACTTCACTGAGTGAAATTGTCTTTTTTGTAACCTCATTTAACAGAATAGGAAGCAGAGTTTGTACTCCCGGCATTCCTGATGGACTATTTGGATAAATTTTATTTTTTTCGGACTTTAAATGAGGAGCGTGATCTGATCCAATAATATCGATTTGGCCTTTTTGTAAAGTTTTTCTGAGAACATTTCTGTGTCTTGTTCCCCTAATAGGTGGATTCATTTGAGCGCGTGTACCCAGTTTTTTATAACAATCTGGAGATGCCAATATTAGGTGCTGAGGTGTTACTTCAAATGAGACATATTTTCTATTTCTTAGAAGCAAGTTTATTTCTTCTGCCGTTGTTATATGAAGTACATGTATTTTTTTCTTACTTCTATTAGCTGATCTTATCAGCTTTCTAGTAGAACTTAAGGCTGTATCTACATTTCGCCACGCTTGATGGCTCAATGGCTTTCCTTTTTTAGCATATTTTTTTCTAGAAATAAGCATATCTTCATTTTCAGAATGGAATGAAATCATTTTCTTTGTTGCTCTCATTATTTTCTCAATATCAGTATGGTTTGAAACGAGTAATGTGCCAGTTGAAGAGCCAACAAAAACTTTTACACCACAACAACCTTTTAATTTTTCAACTTTTTTAATTTCTTTAATGTTATCTTTCTCAGCTCCAAAATAAAAAGCGTAGTTGCAATGCATTCTCTTTTTTGCAGTCTGCAGTTTCTTCATAAAAAGCTTTTTTGTTGTAATACTTGGTCTGTTATTAGGCATATCAAAAACTGAAGTAATCCCACCTGCAACAGCAGCTAAGCTTCCCGTTTTGAGATTTTCTTTTTTTGTATTGCCAGGTTCTCTGAAATGAACTTGTGTATCAAAAGCACCTGGCAGAATATGTAAACCTCTTGCATCAATATTCTTTTTTGATTTCAAATTAAGTAGTTTACCAATTTTAAATATTTTTCCATTTTTAATGGCAATATCAGCTAGTCTCTCATTGTTATGAGTTACAATCTTTCCGTTTCTTATTATTAAATCGATCACTATATTTTCTCTTTTATGCTATTTATTACTTTTTCTATAGATAAATTTTCAAGTCCATGATCTGACATGGAATTATTTGATTTAATCACAGTATGATTTCCCCACGGTCCATACACCAAGTCGTTTGTTGGTCCAAAAAGTGCAAAGGTTTTACACCCCGCTGATGCTGATAGATGCATTAATCCACTATCACTTCCGATAAAAAAATCGCATTTCTCAAATATAGGTACCATATGCCTTAAGTTGCCCCAGTCAAATAAATTTATGATATTAAGATTTGATGAATTTAAGAAGTCATCGAATTCTTTTTTATTTTGAATATCATTTGAAATACCAGTTAAAATTATTGTGTAACTTTTAAAAAATTCATTTTCTAGCAACGACTTGTATTTTTTTATTGACCAATCCTTTCTTGACCA
Source organism: uncultured Pelagibacteraceae bacterium (assembly GCA_902577765.1). Lineage (GTDB taxonomy): Bacteria > Pseudomonadota > Alphaproteobacteria > Pelagibacterales > AG-422-B15 > CACNXQ01. Next base: position 1,934 of record CACHAK010000015.1, read on the forward strand.
ATTTGAATAAGGTGCAACAGCAATCATGCGTTCATTGTTAGGAATTTTTACTAAGCTTTTTGAGCTAACTTCAGAGTCATACCAAACTTTTGGAACTAATTCTTCATCTGTATTTAAGAATTTTTTAAACTGAACGATTTTATGAAAATTGTTATTTCCTCTAAATATTTTTCTATTCCCTGCATTTAATAAATAAGACGTAATTGATGATCTTAAATCAATTACAAGGTCCCACTTTTTAAAAAAAGAGAATTTAATGATATCTAACCAATGTAAACCATACTTTTTTTTATTAACAACTAACATTTTTGATAGTCTTGGCATATTGATGTATATGTCTTTAGCAAATGGACTTGTGATTATAGAAAAACTACAATCATCGTATTTCTGTAAATAAAAATTTATTATTGATGTTGAAAGAATGGTATCACCTATTCTTGTGGGTCCTATAAAAAGGATTTTCATCTTATTTTGTACCTATTACCATTTGGTGCCGTCGGAGAGACTCGAACTCTCACGAACTATGTTCACTGATCCCTCAAACCAGCCTGTCTACCAATTCCAGCACGACGGCAGATTTCCATATTTTTCCTATAATTGTTGATATGTTGAAATATATACATTTAACTATAATTGTAATATTAAACTATATTAAAAAATAATTATGTTGAATGAAAATTTGCAATATCCATCAGATTTTAATTCTGAAGTAAAAGATGCAACGGCTCATCTATATAAAGGTGTAGAGAAAATAATACCTGAAGTTGAGTGGCCATTTCATGCTCCACTTATTCATGAAATAAATAAACTAAAAAAAGAAAAAAATATTGCAATTTTAACCCACAATTACCAGACACCTGAAATCTTTCACTGCGTATCTGACATTGTTGGTGACTCATTAAAATTGGCTTATGAGGCAAGAGACTCTAATGCAGATACAATAATTGTATGTGGCGTTCATTTTATGGCAGAAACGGCAAAAATACTCAGCCCAAACAAAAATGTTTTAATTCCAGATACTCGCGCAGGATGTTCTTTATCTGAATCTATAACCGCAGAAGATATAAGATTATTAAAGCAAAAATATCCTGGCGTACCAGTTGTTACATATGTAAACACATCAGCTGATGTAAAAGCAGAAACTGATGTGTGCTGTACATCAGGAAATGCAAAACATGTAGTTGAGTCTTTAGGTGTTGACAAAGTTATATTCCTACCTGACGAATACCTTGCAAAGAATATTGCAGCTCAAACAGATGTGAAAATTATTTCTTGGAAAGGTCGGTGTGAGGTACATGAAAGATTTACTGCGGATGAAATAATGGCTTATAAAAAACAACATAAAGATATCGTTGTATTGGCGCATCCTGAATGTTCTCCTGAGGTAATTGCAGTGAGTGACTTTGCGGGCTCAACGGCTGGAATGAGCAATTATGTAAAAGACAATCAACCTGGAAAGGTAATTATGGTTACGGAATGCTCGATGAGTGACAATGTTGCCATAGAGAATCCTAATGTTGAATTTATCAGACCTTGCAATCTATGTCCGCATATGAAAAGAATTTCTCTAAAGAAAATTTATGACGCAATAAGATTTAACCAGTATCAAATTCAAGTTGATAAGGAAATTATCGATAAGGCCCGTCTTTCCATTGATCGTATGCTTGAAATTGGCAGAAGCAGCTAATGTCTGATGCTATTTATAGCCCTGATGTTGTAATAGTGGGTGGAGGTGTGGCCGGATTAACTGTTGCACTCAACTTAGCGCCAAGAAAAGTTTGTGTAATTACTAAAAGTTCACTTGGAATAAATACTTCAAGCAGTTGGGCTCAAGGAGGTATTGCTGCAGCAGTTTCAAAAGATGACAGTAATGAAAGTCATATTAATGATACTTTAACTACAGCAAAAGGCTTGGCGAATATCGATGCGGTTAAAGAAGTTGTAAATAATGCAAAAGGAATCATTAATGATTTAGAGGGATACGGAGTTAATTTTGATAAAAATGAAGATGGTACATTTAACTTAGGGCTGGAAGGTGCTCATAGCTTTAATAGAATCATAAGGTCAAAAGGTGATAGTTCTGGTCTTGAAATTATGCGCGGCTTAATTGAAAAAGTAAAAAAAAGTGATCACATCACAGTTTTAGAAAATGTTTCGATTGATCGGATTATGACAGAAAACAATACTATTTACGGAGTAATTGGAAGATTTACTGATGACAATGTTCCTAACAGTAATGTAATTATTCAAAGTTCTCATGTAGTTCTAGCGACAGGTGGTTTAGGAGGTATTTTTGCAAATACGACCAACCCAAGAAGTTCTTATGGAGAGGGCGTGGCGTTAGCATCTCATGCTGGTGCAACACTTACTGATATGGAGTTTGTTCAATTTCACCCGACAGGTCTTGACTTTGGCTTAGACCCTACTCCTTTGGCTACTGAGGCAATTAGAGGTGAAGGTGCATACCTTGTAAATCAAGATGAAGAAAGGTTTATGTTTGGTATTCATCCTGATAATGAGTTGGCGCCACGAGATCTTATTGCTCAAAATATATTTAAAGAAATTGAAAAAGGAAATTCAGTATTTTTAGATTGTAGACATATGGGTAATAATTTTAATACTCGTTTTCCTCAAGTTTCATCCTATTGTGAAAATGCAGATTTAGATCCTGTAAAAGACCTGCTGCCAATAATTCCAGTCGCTCATTATCATATAGGTGGAGTAAAAACTGATCTCAAAGGACAGACTTCTGTTGAAGGACTCTGGTGCTGCGGAGAGGTTGCCGCAACTGGTATTCATGGAGCAAACCGCCTTGCGTCAAATTCACTATTAGAGTCTCTTGTATTTGCTAAAATTGTTGCAGGTGAAATAAACAAAAAGAATATAAAAAAGGATATTCATATTAGCTCTAAATTTATAAAAATTTTTAAAGAGAAAACTAAAAATAAAATAAGAGCAAAAAAATATATATGGCAATTAAGGTCTTCAATGATGAGAAATTTAGGAATTGTTAGAAATAAAGTTTCTATTATTAGAGGTCTAAATGATGTACTAAAAATTGAGAGAGAGTCAAAAGGCCTTTCAGCTAAACTTAACGATATGATTTTGGTTAGCAAATTTATTATTATAGGTGCTTATTTAAGAAGAGAAAGTCGAGGTTGTCATTTAAGATCTGATTACCAAGATACTGATAGAGATTTTATTAAGCATTTTGATATTAAATATTCAGAAATAGATGGTTATATCAAAACTATCTTGGACTCTACTATATTAGAAGTTGATGAAAAACTTGTTAGCTAAAAAAGATATTAAGGAAAAAATCAAAATTGCTTTGAAAGAAGATTTTGGTAGATATGGTGATATAACCTCAAAAGTTTTAATTCCCAAAAAAACAAAGCTCAAAGCAACTGTAGTCGCAAAAGAGAATGCGATTGTCTGTGGGACTGAGTTTGCTGTTCAAACATTTAAAGCACTCAATAGTAAAATTAAAATAAAAGTTCTAAAGAAAGACGGAAGTAAAGTAGTTAAAGGAAATAAAATTATTGACGTACATGGTGAGGCACAAAGTATATTAATTGCAGAAAGAACGGCTCTAAACTTTTTAGGCTTCATGTCTGGTATTGCGACAAAAACAAGAAAATTTGTTGATATTGCAGCGCCTTACGGAGTTAAAATTTATTCAACTAGAAAAACAATTGCTGGGATGAGACAGATACAAAAATATGCTCTTACAATTGGTGGTGCGCATGTAAACAGGGCCTCTTTATCAGATTTTTATTTCATAAAAGATAACCATCTTAGAAATAAAGATGGACTGGTTGAGAATATAAAAAAAATTAAAAAATCAAAATTAAAAAAGAAAATCACAGTAGAAATTGATACAATTAAACAACTGAAAAAAATTTTAAATCAGAAAATAGATATTGTGCTTCTCGATAATATGTCTGAGAAACAAATTTCTCAGTGCTTAAAGATAGTTAAAAAAAGGTTTCTTTGTGAGGCATCTGGAAATATTAATTTAAAAAACATTAAGTCTTATGCAAAAACAAAAATTGATAGGATTTCAATCGGACAACTTACCCATAGTATTGAAAACGTTGATTTTGGACTTGAAATTTAAATGTACAGTCGTCCAATAGTAAAAAATAGCTTTAAAATTCCAGCAGAGTTGGTAACTGAAAATTTTACCTTAAGACCACTAACAATAAAATATGTCGATAAAGACTATGAAGCAGTAATGAAAAGTGTAGATCATCTATATAAACTAATGGACGATAGTGAATGGCCAAAAGGAATGACATTAGACGAAAATCTTGCCGATCTGGGATGGCACGAAGTTGAGTTTTCTCTAAGACATTCTTTCGCTTACACAGTTCTATCAACAAAAGAAGAGAATGATGTAATTGGTTGTTGCTATATATATCCCTCCGATAACCCTGAGTATGAGGTACAAGCATACTATTGGATAAGACAAGATTTGCTTGATAGCGGCTTAGAGGATGAATTAGGAAAAACATTTAAAAAATGGTTAGAAAAATCTTGGCCATTTAGCGAAATAGAATTTCCGAGAAGAAATATATAGTTAATTAAAAACTTTTTTATATTCAAGTTTTAAATCTTGAGACGACACTCTTTTTTGTGACATAGTATCTCTATCTCTTATAGTCACTGTATCATTTTCGATTGTTTCAAAATCTACTGTTATGCAAATAGGCGTACCAATCTCATCATGACGTCTATA
>CACHAK010000016.1 GCA_902577765.1 uncultured Pelagibacteraceae bacterium
CTAAAATATCTATTTCATTTAGTATTTTGCATGCGTTGGGAGTTAATGATAAGCCTGCACCATACTCACTTAGTGCGCTTGATCTTTCAAAAATTATACATTCTTTTCCATATCCCTTTAGAACACAACCCAAAGTGAGACCAGATATGCCGCCACCAATTATACCAATTTTTTTCACTACTAAATTCCTATAAATACAACGACTGTATTTTCAGCTTCCGCTGTAAAGTTATCTCCATTTACTTCGTTACTTATGCCATGAGAAAAAGATTTCAATTTTTCATTATTCAAATCATACTTTAAACCACTTGTCGTAATTTTGTTATCTGACGACAATGAAATAATGGATACCGGCGCATTAGGAGCATTTATTTTTGTATTTTCTCTAACGAAGATTATTCGATAAAAACTTGTTATCAGCTCAATATGCAAAATATCTGAGTAAGTACTGGCTATTAGAATATTTGCCATTGAATGATCTTCTCTCAAACCACTACTTCCTAATATCAAAACTTTTTTAATATTATTCTCTACGCAATAATCTAACGATTTTTCTAAATCGGTTTTGTTTTGATTGGATAATTCAACAACTTCTATTTTACTATCAAGGTCATTAATTACTGTAGAGTCAAGATCACCTAAAATTAGATTAGGTTTAATTCCTAATTCTTTTAAATTCTCTAATTTAGCGTCAATACTAATAAAAAAATCGTTACTATCTATTATCTTTTTGACATAATTAGTTTTTGAAACTTTTCCGTTTGCGATTAAGACAGCACTATTTGTCAAGTTTCTACCGTAATTAGTAATTTATTGGCCCAGAAATTACTTCAAATCTTTCATCTTGAACTTGAAAGAAATAAGAAATGTTGCTTCCTTGTCTTTTACCTGGATTAAAGGTAACTGAACCAAGTTTAAGTGGATCTTCGTAATCTTCAAGAGTTTCCATTGCTTCAACAAAGCTATCAACTGTTAAATCTTTTCCAGCTCTTTTGATAGCTTCAACAGCTATATCTGCAAAAATATATCCGTAGATAGCTCCAGTATTTGGGTCTGTTGCATAAATAGATTTAAATTTATCCCACCATTTTTTTTCAATTTCATTGGCCGTATCGTAATAAGGAAATACGACAGAATTTAAACAGTATAATCCATTCATTACTCCATTTGGTTGTTCGGCAACAACTGTGTAATAACTTGACGAAGTTGCAACAAAATCAACATCTGTCCAATTTATTTCCTTTGCTTTCATAAAAGGCAGTATGGTTGTTCGAACAATTGTTCCCATAGCTACTAAATCACATCCCGCATTATAAAGTTTTTTAATTTGAGAAGTGAAATCAGTATCTGTGGGCTTTGCTGATGCACTCTCAACTAATGTCATATTCATTGCTGCAAGCTGATCATCAACAGCGTCAACTATTTCTTGACCAAAATCTGTATCTTCATATAAAACACAAACAGACTTTCGATTGTTGTTCTCAATAAGATATTTTAATCCTGTTCTGATCTGATCATAATACGTTGAACCTGATGTAAACTTCAAACGATCATACGGTTCAAACATTGATCGCGCAGCTGTAAGAGGAAATAAACTAGGTACATTCATTCCCAATTGATCAGACATCACTGCATTGTTCATTGGTGTACCAAGAGAACCTAACATGAATCCAATTTTATCTTTTCTTAACAGTTTATTTGCCGCTTGCACCGCTCGTGGCACGGTATATTGATGGTCCTCAACAATAAATTTTATTGTTCTGCCATGAGCTCCCCCCGCTTGATTAAATTCATCAATTCTCATGTTTGCGCCATCAACGCTCTGTTTTCCGATCATTGAAGCGGGGCCACTTAAATCAGTGTGCATCCCAATAAGAATTTCACTCTCAGATATCCCTTGATCAGCAAATGATAAGTGAGTGAGGAATAATGAAAGGAATAAATAATAAATAATTTTCATTCTTAATATGTATATTCTTTATTATCTATTTGCATAAATGCACCATTTTGAACTTCAAATAAATAAGCAACATTTGCACCTAAATGTTTTTCTGAAGACCAAGAAAGTATTGTGTCGCCAAAAGGTATTTTATAATCATTGATGCTTTCTAATGCATTTAAGAAACTATCAGTAGTTAAATCACGACCAGCAATTTCTAATGCCTTAGCAGTTATATCCATGTACATATAACCATAAGCTGAGCCTATGTTTGGCGAATTACCAAAAGTCGATTCATAGGAGTCAATCCAATCACAAATTTCGGGTGAGCAGTTTGCTTTACTTGGAGTATCAAATTGAGCAAATGTATAAAATCCATCTGTAACACCATCAGGTTGCGATGCTATAACAGGGTGAAAACTAGCAACCTGTCCAAAAAATAATGCGTCCCATTTCATCTGCCTAGCTTTTGTATAACCAAGAATTGTATCTTTAACAATTGTACCCATTGCAACAGCTTCACAGCCTGCATTTTTTAATTTTGTAATCTGAGAGGTTAAATCTGTATCAGTTGGCTTATTAGTTGCTTTTTCATGCAACTCTAAACCCATTTCGTTAAGTTGGTCTACAGTGGCCTCGTATGTTTCTTGTCCAAAATCATTATCTTGATAAAGAACACAAATTTTATTTTTTCCTCTCTCATTGATTGCCCACTTTACTCCAGCTCTGATTTGATCGTAATAACTTGAAAGAGCTCCAAATTTTAAACGATGTAAAGGGTCAGTCATTGATCTTGCTGATGATAACGGGAATAAATTTGGTATATCTTTTTTCTCTTGAGCTTCAAACACAGCATTGTTCATTGGTGTACCTAAACTTGCAACCATCAGAAATATCTTATCTTTATTTAAAAGCTTATTAGCTGCCTGGACTGCGCGAGGAACTTGGTATTGATGATCTTCTGCAATTATTTTAAGCATTCTTCCATGAATACCTCCTGCTTTATTAATTTCATCAATTCTCATTTGAACACCTTCAACGGAATATTTTCCAAATGAAGAAACTGGTCCACTTATATCCGTATGCATGCCAAGAATGATTTCATCGTCAGAAATACCTTGAGAATAAGAATTGTGGCCAAAAGTTAATAATAGAGCCAATAAAATTGTAAAAATTGAAAATCGCTTACTTATCATCATTCGTCCTCTTGAATTTAAAAGGAAATCTTATTATTTCACAGGGGAAAATCAAGCAGATTGATACATACTTTCAATGATATCGCCGTATTTTTGATTTATGAATTTGCGTTTCAGCTTCATGGTCGGAGTAAGCTCATCGTCTTCGGCTGTTAATTGTATATCAATTAATGAGAATTTTTTTACTTGTTCTACAGAGGCAAATTTTTTATTTACTTTATTGACCTCATCATCGATCAAGGAAATTATTTCCTCTGATTTGCAGAGACTTTCAAAATTAGAAAATGGTATGTCATTATCCTGAGCGTGTTTCATCACATTCTCTTCATCTATCATTATCAGACATGACAAAAACTTTCTTTTATCACCAATTACAACAGCATCTGATATAAATGGACTAAATTTTAATTCATTTTCTATTTCAGAAGGAGATATATTTTTTCCGCCAGCTGTAATGATTATGTCTTTTTTTCTATCTGTAATTTTTAAATTTCCATAGTTATCAATTTCACCAACATCTCCTGTATGCAGCCATCCATCAATCAGAGTTTCTTTTGTTTGTTCAGGTTTATTTAAATAACCACAAAACACACCTGGACCTCGAAATAAAATCTCTCCATCCTTAGCAATTCTCACTTCAGAATCATTAACTGCTCGACCAACATGCCCCAACTTTATTTCTCTAGAGTAAAATGCAGTTCCAACTCCAGCAGTTTCTGTCATTCCCCATCCTTCTCTCATATCTATACCAAGAGAAAGATACCAATTTATAAGATCAGGGGATATAGGCGCAGCGCCGCTTAGTGCGTAACGACAGTTATTCAAACCGAGAAGTTTTTTTATATTTTTTAAAACCAGTTGATTACATATCCAATAAGATAATTTCAATGATAAAGGAGGTTCTTTTCCGTCTATGAAGTACTCTTTATATTTGGATCCTACATTTATTGATAATTGATAGAAGAACTTGCCAATAAAAGTTGCATCCTTCATTAGAATTGTAATTGATGAATAAAACTTTTCCCAAATCCTTGGAACTGCAATAAATACCGTTGGAGAAACTTCTCGAATATTTTCAGGAACAGTATCAATACTTTCTGCAAAATTAACTACTGCGCCAGTTTTTAAAGGGATCATAACTGAAACTGACCGCTCTAATATATGACATAACGGGAGAAACGATAATTGTTCCTCGTGTTCCATTACATCAAAGATATCATATCCAGTATTAATTGAATAAAGTAGGTTTGTATGATTAATCATTGCACCTTTTGAAGGTCCTGTTGTACCTGATGTGTAAACTAAAATTGCAATGTCATCTGGGCTTACATTATTTACTAAACTTTCCCAAAGATCAGGGTTTTCTTGATTAGTTTTTTCACCAATTTTTAGAAACTCTTCATAGCTAATAACTTGATCATCATGAAAGTCATTTAAACCTTCCATATCATAAACAATAATTTTCTTTAATGTAGGACACTCACTTCTTACTTCTAGAATTTTATCAAGTTGTTCTTCATTTTCAGCAAAATAAAATTTGGTCGCACTATCATTTACTAGATACTTAACCTGCGCAGCCGAGTCTGTTGTATACACTCCACTAGAAATTCCTCCCGCACCAATAGTACCCATATCAGTATAAAGCCACTCGGGGTTTCCTTCGCTTGCAATTGAAACCACATTGCCTTTTTCTAGTCCTAAAGTGGAAAGAGCAAGACCAGTTAGTTTTGCCCTTTCTCCATATTGAGACCATGAAATTTCTTGCCAAATACCAAGATCTTTTTCTCTCATGGCAACTTTTTCTCCACGAGATTTAACTGAGTCCCAAAAAAGTCTTGGAATTGTATTTATCTCCACATTTTTTTCTTTTTCCAACGTCTCTCTCCTCTTATACCTTCATCTTGCTGTCCAAGATAAAATTCTTTTATATCTTCTTTTTCTAGAAGCTCTTTACTATTTCCTTCCATTACAATTCGACCAAGTTCTAACACATAGCCAAAGTCGGAGTTACTAAGTGCAATATTAGCGTTTTGCTCAACTAAAAGTATTGTAGTTTTTAATTCTTTATTTATTCGAATTATAATTTCAAATATTTCCTTAACTAGCTTAGGTGACAACCCTAATGACGGCTCATCTAAAAGCATAATTTCTGGCTTGCTCATAAGAGCTCGACTGATGCATAACATTTGCTGCTCTCCACCAGACAATAAACCAGCTGGTTGGTTCATCCTTTCTTTTAGTATAGGAAAATATTCAAAAACTTGTTCAATATCTTTATTTATTTCTTTCTTATCTGATCGTGTAAAAGCACCCATTTGAAGATTCTCGATTACAGAACAATAAGGAAATACTTCTCTACCTTCAGGCGCATGACTCATTCCTAGTCTTAATATTTTATCAGGATCTTTTTTTTGAATTTCACTACCGTTTAAAAAAACTTTACCTTTTCTCGGATCAATTGCTCCCGATATCGTTTTGAGAATTGTTGTTTTCCCTGCTCCATTAGATCCAAGAATAGTTACAATAGATCCCTGATTAACTTTGAAACTGATACCTCTAATGGCCATGATTGGACCATAATAAGTTTCAATATTTTCTACGTTTAAAAGAGATTTAGACATTATTTTATTACCACCTCAATATCATCAAAGTTTGCTTTTAAGGTCGCAAGACACCTCATAGGGCTTACATTCTGCTCAAAAGCAAGTTCTTTAGTGGGTCTAATAGTAATCTCTAAATATGTAGATTCAACTAAACTTTTTCTTAGTTGCTCATCTACTGAAAAATAATACTGTGTAGTTGGCGATGCAAATAAATCTGATAAATATGATGAGGCCATTGAATATCTACTACCTCCATAACCGCTGTTTTGAGTCAACTTGTTAACAGTTTCTACAAAATAATCCCTACACTTGTAATTTGTAGAAAGGTAATTTCCTTCATTAAATCCGTAATTTTGCTCAAAAGATATAGATGCGATTATTCTCTCATTTTTCCAATCATAATAAACATTCGTTAACACGTTCTCTTCATCTAAATTATTTGTAACATATGATGCAAGATCT
>CACHAK010000017.1 GCA_902577765.1 uncultured Pelagibacteraceae bacterium
AAAACAAAAATATAAAGGAAAATATTTTGGTCCGTTCGCAACAATTAATTCACTAAATTATACTCTGAAAATATTACAGAAAGTTTTTCTACTAAGATCGTGCGACGATACTATTTTTCAAAATAGATCTAAACCATGTCTTCTTTATCAAATTGAAAGGTGCAGTGGTCCCTGTGTTGATTATACATTAAGTAAAAAAGAGTATTTACAAAGTGTTAAGAATGCTGAGCACTTTCTTTCAGGTCAACATAGCAATTTACAAGAGGAGTTATCTTCTAAAATGGATGAAGAAAGTAAAAGTCTTAATTATGAAAAAGCAGCTAGCTATAGGGATAAGATAGTTGCACTAACCCAGATTCAAAGTCAGCAAAACATAAATCTTTACGATGTAAAAAATACTGACGTGATTTCAATTTCAAGAAAAGGTAATAAATCATGTGTTCAAGTATTTATTTATAGATCAGGTCAAAATTGGGGAAATAGATCTTATTTTCCAAAACACAGCGATGAAGTAGAAACTTATGAGATCCTAGAGCGTTTTGTTGTTGATTTCTATACAAGATATTCCCCTCCAAAAAATGTATTGTTAAACTTACCTATAAAAAATTCATCTCTAATCGAAACATCTCTTAAATCCATTTATAATTACAAGACATCTTTTTTTGTTCCTAAAAAAGGAAAAAAATTAGATATAGTGAATTATGCGAGTAGAAACTCAGAACTAGCACTGAAAAATCACATTGCACAGTCTCACTCTGACAAAGAGAATCTGAGCCAACTTTCAAAAGTACTCAATATCACTAAAAAAATAAAAAGAGTTGAAGCCTATGACAACAGTCATCTATCGGGCAAAAATGCAGTTGGTGCAATGATTGTTTACTCTGAAGAAGGGTTTGAAAAAAAATCATACAGAAAATTTAATATAGACTCATCAAAAGTAAAACTCGGTGATGATTACGGAATGATGAGACACGTCCTTGAAAGAAGATTTTCAAAAGAAGCAATCAAAAATTCTAAGAAATATGAAAAATTGCCTGATTTATTGGTTATTGATGGAGGTAAAGGCCACTACGATTTAGCTAAAGAAATCTTAGAAACTAAAGGTTTAAATGAAATGGAACTAATATCAATATTTAAGGGTGAGGGAAGAAAAGAGTCATTAGATCAAATAATATATAAAAATAAAAAAAACTTTATCGACAAAAATACTCCCTCCTTTTTCTTTATTCAAAGAATTAGGGATGAGTCACATCGCTACGCAATCGGGGCACATAAAGCGAAAAGAAAGAGGGAAATGCATGCCTCAGAATTAGAACCAATAGAAGGTTTAGGACGAAGCAGAAGAAAATTACTTTTAAATCATTTTGGATCAGTTAAAAATATTAAAAATGCCTCAGCTCAGGATATGATGAAAGTTAGAGGAATTAGTAAGTTGCTTTCAGAAAAAATATATGCATATTTTAATGGATAATGTCTAAGTTACCAAATTTTCTCACTCTTCTTAGAATTTTTTTATTACCATTATTAATATATTTAATCATAGATAGTAATAGCTCATTTAATTTGGCAATTCTTATTTTGTTTATTGTTATTGCATTGTCAGATTATTTTGATGGGGTAATTGCAAGAAAAACGAATAGTACATCTGAATTTGGTAAAATGTTAGATCCTATTGCAGATAAGCTATTTGTCGTACTGTTAATAATAACATTTATCTACAATGACTATATTAATGAGATAAATTTAATTCCAGCCTATTTAATAATATTTAGAGAAATTTTTATCTCAGGTCTAAGAGAGTATGCATCTAATTTACCAGAAGTAAAAAAAATAGATGTTTCTATATTAGGAAAATATAAAACTGCTTTTCAAATTTTGAGTTTATTTTTGATCTTAATAGGAAGCATCTACTTAGATTTGCAGCCTCTATTAAACATAGGTATTTATCTGTTCTGGCTGTCAACTATAATTACGCTGATCAGCGCTTATGAATACTACAAAAGTATATTTTAAGTTAAGATCTCACGATTTCGTGATAATCCTGCATAAACTTAAAATTTTGGGTATTGTCTCCAGTATTGAATTTAATATCGTCAATAGACTGAATTGGAGTAATCTCTGCCGCGGTGCCTGTTAGAAAGGCCTCATCAAAATTACTAATTTCTTCCGGCTTTATATGACGCTCAGTAATATTGAAGCCTTGTTCTTTAACCATTTCAATAACAGTTTGCCTAGTTATACCATTAAGAAAACAATCAGGAATTGGAGTATGAATTTCTTTTCCTTTAATAAAAAAAATATTTGCTCCAGTTCCTTCAGCAACATAGCCCCTATAGTCCAACATTAGGGCATCATGGTATCCTTTTTCCTCCGCAAATTCTTTTGACATTGTACAAATAACGTAAGGACCAGATGCTTTTGCTTCACATGGTGCCGTATCAGGTGATGGCCGTTTCCATGGTGAAGTTATTAATCGTAGGCCAGCTTTTCGATCTTCGATCTTAAAATATGATGCCCAATCATTCCACACTGCAATTGCAACATTAATATCAGATTTAGCAGTTGAAATTCCCATTTGCTGAGACCCTCTCCATGCAATTGGCCTAACATAACAATCTTCAAAATTCATTTTTTTAATGAGTTCATCTTTGGCCTCATTAATTTGGGACTGACTATAAGGAATTTTTATGCCTACAATTTCCGCTGATCTAAATAGCCTTTTTGTGTGTTCTTCAGATTTAAAAATCTTCCCTTTATAGGCTCTTTCCCCTTCAAACACAGCACTAGCATAGTGAAGACCCTGAGTAATAACATGGCATTTTGCATCATTCCATTTGATAAACTCACCGTTCATCCAAATAAAACCCTCTCGATTATCAAATGGTGCTATTTCCATAAAATTTCTCTAATAAATTAAAAGTTTAATAACAGATAAATGGCTTGATTAATATATATTTTTCAGATTATTATGTCATAGTGACTGACTTAAATACAATTTCAAATAAATCTGCATCTCTACTTTATCTGCGTGAAGACAGAATCAAAAATTCATTAAATAGTTTTTTTGAAGTTGCAAAAATTCTGGAAAAAGAAATTTTAGCAAGCCTTGATGATAAAAAATTGGGCATAGCCGATATTAGATGTCTTTTGATAATTAATATTAAGCCTGGAATAACATTTAATGAACTACTGAAGAAATTGGATATAAGGAAACAAAGCCTTAATCGCGTACTCAGAGTTCTAATCAAAGAAAACTTAATTATTCAAAAAATAAATAATGATGATGCAAGAAAAAAAAATTTATTTATGACAGATAATGCTAATAAGGCTTTAAACGAGGCAATAAAACCCATTATCAATTCACTTTCAAAAGCCTATGTAAAGTCTGGGGCTGGTTCAGTACAAGGATTTAATCAAGTAATAAATTCATTCATAGAGGAACATTGATGAGTGAAGATAATCTACATATTCTTTTAGTTGATGATGATGATAAGATTAGAGAATTATTAAAGACATTTTTAGTAGACAATAAGTACCTTGTATCAACAGCAAGTAATGCCGCTGAAGCAAAAGAGGTACTAAAATATATTACATTTGATTTACTTGTTATTGACATAATGATGCCAGGACAAAATGGTTATGAGTTAACAAAAGAAATTCGTGAAAAATCCCTAATACCTATAATCCATCTAACTGCAATGGGAGAGACTGAAGACAGGGTCCATGGTTTAGAAATTGGAGCAGATGATTATTTGGGAAAACCTTTTGAACCAAAAGAATTACTTTTACGCATAAATAATATCTTAAATAAAACTTCTATAAAAAAAGAAACTAAACAAATTCAACTTGATAATATTATAGTTGATTTAAAAAGTGGCGTGATCAAGGGAAAATCAACTGAACTATCTCTTAATGAGAACGAATTAAAAATATTGCGAATATTATCAAAATTTCCTGGTAAGTCATTTTCTAGAGAGGAGCTAATTACATCACTTAATTTTAATCAAGAAAGAACATTGGACGTATGTATAAATAGACTAAGAAAAAAAATTGAAAAAGACCCCAAGATTCCAAAATTTCTTAAAACTAAAAGAGGTTCTGGTTATGAGCTATGGATTGACTAAATGATTAAAAAAATTCTACCAACCAGTCTTTTAGGAAGAACAGTGCTAATTGTTTTGTTTCCAATAGTTATGTTTCAATTAATTATTCTGTCATATTACTATAATAGTTTGTGGGAACGCACACTCAACCGCCTATCAAGATCTGTTGCTATGGAAATAGAATTAATTTCTGACAGAATGCTCTCAAGTGAAATCAGGTTAGATCAGTATCAAGCCAAAAGTCAATTTGGTGATTACTTTCTAATGAATATCCAAGAATTGAGTGAATATGATTTGGAACAGTTAAAAGCCAAACAAAACGATAATCAAGTACTTGTCAGTCTAAAAAATGAATTGAGTACCAGAATTAAACATAAATTTTTTGTCATTGAACAAGATAACGAAACAGTCGATGTTATATTAAGCACTTCAGAAAAAGTAATACATTTTAACTTCCCAATTCATCGTATTACAACCTCAAGAAATCATATATTTTTAGGGTGGCAGATTATTTCATCATTTATCCTTATTTTGATAGCGTATTTATTTTTGAAAAATCAAGTTAAACCAATTTCGAATTTGGCTAAGGCAGCAGAACAATTTGGTAAAGGACAAGAAGTAAATAATTTCAAAGTATCAGGCGCTCTAGAAGTAAGACAGGCAAGTTTGGAGTTTTTAAAAATGAAAAATCGAATATCAAGACAAATTGAACAACGATCTCTTATGTTAGCGGGAGTGAGTCACGACTTAAAAACTCCTCTCACGAGAATGAAGTTACTTCTTGAGTCAATAAAAGATAATAAAGTTAAAAATGAACTTAATTTAGAAATAAATCAGATGAATGAGATGCTAGTAGAATATTTAGATTTTGCAGCTATAAATGAGTCAAAAGATAGATCTACAATTAATCCTATAGAGGCAATAATAAACATCAAGAATGATATACATTTTACAAAACATGAAATTAACCTTGAAATCATTAATGATGAAGAAGTTTTTGTAAATGAGAATATTTTTTCTCGTTCAATTACAAATGTATTAAATAATGCGATTGTACAATCTGACAAAATAATAATTAAAGCAGATATAAACAAAAACCTAATTAAAATAAACATTCATGACAATGGAATTGGTATTCCTGATAGTGAAAAAGATAATGTATTTAAACCTTTCTATAGAGTAGACCAAAGTAGAAATCAGAATGTCTCAAACTCTGGATTAGGTCTAGCTACTACTAAATCCTTATTGAATTCAATAAACGGAAAAATATCACTGCACGACAGTTATCTAGGAGGTTTAGAGGTTGCGATTGAAATACCAAATTAAGAAATTTTACTCAATTCTCTAGATCTTTTTATTGCTTTGTTGACAGCTCTTTTAAGAAGACTTTTTAATCCTTTATTGGAAGCAAGAATACTCAGCGCTGCTTCAGTGGTGCCTCCCTTACTTGTCACCTTTTTCTGTAAATCAGAAGGCTTTTTTTGCCCACTTGATAAAAGTAATATTGATCCTAAGAAAGTCTGTAAAACCATACTGTCTGAATTTTTAAACCCCGATTTATTAGCTATCTCAATGAGAGAATTTATAAAAAGATATATGTATGCTGGACCACTCCCAAAAATTGCAGTGAAATCATCAATTAAATCTTCTTTTTTGGTTTCACTGACTTGCCCCAATAAGGACATGAAATCAAAAATAGG
>CACHAK010000018.1 GCA_902577765.1 uncultured Pelagibacteraceae bacterium
TATATAACCTAACAAATGCAACAGATCTATATTTCAGCCCTTAGCAAATACAGAACATTAATAATCATGATGTTGCTATTAATTGTAAGTTTCTTTATTTATAATATTAAATTCTTTCAATTAGATGCGTCCTCAGACACCTTGATTTTAGAACAAGACAACGATCTAAAGAAATATAGATCCGTAGTTAAAGACTACGAAACAAGTGATTTTTTGATTATTACTTTTACAGATAAAGAGAAAATAATTACATCTGAAAACCTCAGTTTAATTAAATTGTTTATTAATAAAGTAGAAAATTTGCAATGGGTGCAAAATACTCAATCAATTTTTGACGTTCCCTTACTTGAAATTCGAGGACAAAAATTAACTGATCTTATAAATGAAGTTCTTACAATTGAATCACCAAACATAGACCTTATCGAAGCCGAGACCGAACTTTTAAATAGTCCTATATTTAAAAATCTAATTATTAGCGAAGACGCTTCAAGCACAGCATCAATAATTAATTTTAAAAAAGATACTGTGTATGAAGAATTAGTTAGGGAAAGAGAGAGGCTTATTGACTTAAACGGTTTAGATGAAGCCAATATAAAATATAAAAAAAATATAGACAAAAAATATGAAATTTTAAAAAAACAATACGATAATGAGAGGCATAACAACATTTATGAAATGAGATCACTAATGAATGAATTTGACTTTGGTGATTTAGAAGTACATTTAGGCGGTGTTGCCATGATAGCTGATGATACTATAACTTTTGTTAAAAATGATATCATTGTATTTGGAATTGGTGCGCTTTTTTTTATTTTATTTGTTCTATTTGTTGTATTTAAAAATACTTTATGGATGATTGTATGTGTTTCAAACTGCATGATAGCATTAGCTATAATGATTGGCACTGTTTCACTTCTTGAATGGAAAGTTACTGTTATTTCATCAAACTTTATCATGTTAATGTTAATTCTCTCATTATCAATGACTGTTCATATTGTCGTCAGATACAGACAATTACTTTACGAAAATAGTCATTTGGAAAATGTTGAAATTATATTCATGTCACTTAAAAAAATGTATAAACCCTGTTTATTTGCAGCGTTAACAACAATCTTTGCTTTTGCAACGCTATATACTAGTGGAATTAAACCTGTAATGGACTTTGGATTAATGATGTGTACGGGGCTTTCGATTACTTTTATTACTAGTTTTGTATTTCTGCCAGTCATGCTTTCTTTATTTAACTTTAAAGCATCGGCTAATTTAACGTTTATAAAAAATGATTATTTAGCATCTATAATCGAAAATTTTCCAAATGCGATACTGCTATTATTTATTTTAATTCTTTTAATAGGATTATATGGAACAACAAAATTAAAGGTAGAGAATAGCTTTATTGACTATTTCAAAAAAGACACAGAAATTTATAAAGGAATGAAGTTGATCGATGATAAATTGGGTGGAACTACTCCACTTGACATTATTATTAATTTTAAAAAAGAAAATGAAGTCTTATTTGAAGAAGATGATTTTCTTGATTTTGGTATTGAATATGAACCATCTGATTATTGGTTCACAAAAGATAAAGTAGATATAATTAAAGATTTTCATGATCATTTAGAAAGCTACGCATTTTCGGGAAAAGTTTTATCTCTAGCTTCTGTTGTTAGAACTGCCGAAAAGTTAAATTCTAATAATGAATTTGATACTCTAGAATTATCCATTCTATACAAAAAACTTCCTGATAATCTAAAAGAGCAGATAATAAATCCTTATGTTCTCATAGATAAGAACCAAGCAAGAATAACGATGCGCCTTATTGATACTCATCCTGAATTGAAAAGAGCTGAATTTATAAATAATTTAAAAACCTACATAAATAATAATTATAATAGTAATGATATTCAGATTTCATTAACAGGCATATTAATTCTTTATAATAATATGCTGGAAAGCCTTTTTGATTCACAAATTAAAACTTTATCAATTGTTCTTTTAGGAATATTTATAATGCTTTATTTATTGTTTAATTCTTTTGGAATTGCGATAGCCGCTATAATGCCTAATATCATTGCATGCTTTGTAATTCTGGGAACAATGGGAATTATGTCTATTCCATTAGATTTGATGACAATTACAATTGCAGCAATAACGATTGGTATAGCTGTAGATAATTGCATTCATTATGTTTATAGGTATAAAGAATACTTCAAAAAAACAAATAGCCACTCAGAAACTATCATTAAATGTAATGAGACCGTTGGGGTAGCAATAAAAAATACTTCTTTTACTATAATTGCTGGTTTCTCTATATTAATATTTTCGAATTTTTTCCCTACAATATATTTTGGTATATTTACCGCGTTAGCGATGCTTGTCGCTTTAGTGGGAAGTCTCACCCTATTGCCTTTACTGATGAGTAAATTTCATAGAGCTTAATATATGGAAATTAATCCTTACCAATTTTTGAATCCGTATGATATTTCTTTTTTGTTTATATGTTTAATATCGATATTTTTTGGAATAAAAAATGGGATTTTGAAAAGCTTATTAAATCTTGCAAAATGGATATCAATTTATTTCATAATTAAAAATTGTTTTGGAGTTTTGAGGCCAATTGTAGATCCATATGTAACAAATCAGAGTGTATCAGATATAATTATTTTTATTGTTACAATTATTACTGCTTATTTATTATTTTCTCTCGTTAACAGGATGCTGGTTGGAATAATACAACCAAAAACCTCATTAATGATGGATCTAGGTTTTGGCAGTATATTAGGAGCCTTAAGGGGGTATATTATTTTTGTTTTAATTATTTTTTTTATTGAAAATAATTTTTCAAAAACAATTGTCTCTGAATTTATTTATAGCGGCTCATTTCAGAGCATTGTTCAGTATGGAGTAAATTTTTTAGATCATATACCTAGAAATATTGAAAAAATAAATGAAATAAATATTTAACATGCGTAAAATAAATTGTTTAATAACTGGGGCATCATCTGGTATAGGAAAAAGTATTTCATTAAAATTATCAAAATACGCTAAACATATTTATATATTGGCTAGGAATGTAAGTGAGCTTGAAAAAGTAAATGATAAAATTGTAAATAATGGATGTTCTTGTACAATTGTACCTTTAGATTTATGTGCAGATGGAGGTATTGAAAATTTATCTCAACAAATATTTCAAAAGGACAAATCGCTTGATTTAATTGTATTATCTGCAGGACAGATTGATCATCTTTCTCCTGTGGACTCAATAAATTTAGAAAAGTTAAATAGTATTATTAATTTAAATTTTATCGCTAATTTTAGAATGATTAGAAATTTTCATCTCTTACTAAAAAACTCAACAGATTCCCACTTAGCTGTAATTTCTTCTCTAAAGAGTCAGTCGAGAAGCCAATATTGGGGAATATATCAACCAATAATGACTGCTTTAAATGAAATGGTCATGATATACGCGCACGAAAATATAAATACAAATATCAAAGCAAATATTTTCTGCCCAAAAGGAGTTCGTACAAAATTAAGAGATGTCATAATGCCTGGAGAGGATAATGAAAAAATTATGCTACCAGATGAGTTTGCAGAAAAAATATTAGAACTATTATTGAAGTGTGATGTATCAGGAAAAGTTTTTGATATTTAATTTATATAGGGATTTTTTGAGCTTATAAAATCAAAGTTAATGGGTATACCCTTAAGTTTAAAATAATCTCTAAATATATTTTCAAAAAATTTAGAAAATATTTTAGGTGCTTTATTTTTAGAATTTATAAATATCTTGAAATGAGGTATTTGATTCTTTACTTGTACAATATACTTCGGTCTAATTTCTACATTTTTTATTTTTGGGTATTTGGCTTTTTTATCCAAATAAATTAAAAATTTTTTTAGACTAGTTTTGGAAATTTTAGAACTGATAAGTTTTTTATTCTTTAAAATACTATTTAATACTTTTGAAACATTTATGTCATTCTTGGCTGAGATGAAATCTAAATTAATTGTAAGATACTTACTGTAATTATTTTTTAAAAATATTTTTGTCCGCTTGATAAATTCCATTTTATCATCTAGCATGTCAATTTTGTTGAATACTAAAGAAATGGTTTTTTTCTTATTCA
>CACHAK010000019.1 GCA_902577765.1 uncultured Pelagibacteraceae bacterium
GTTGATTGGTTATTTTTCATTACATCTGCGGATATTTTAAAGTCATTTTGATTTTTAGTGTGAGAGCCAAGATCAAAATCAGTTCTGTTTGCTATTCCTTCTAGCTCTTCAAGTCCATGTGGAAATTCGTACATAAGATCTACAGTAGCTTTTGAATAGTGAGATAGGTCAGCATCTTCAACATCTAGCTTTTTTAATCTTTTCTCAGATATGCCTTGATCAATCCACCATGAATACCTCTTGTCTACCCAATATTTATGCCACTCGTCATCTTTACCTGGTTCAACGAAAAATTCTAATTCCATTTGTTCAAATTCTCGAACTCTGAATATGAATTTGCCTGGAGTGACTTCATTTCTAAAAGCTTTACCTATCTGCGCGATTCCAAAAGGAATAGTTTTATTTGTTGAGTCCAATATATTTTTAAAATTTGTGAAAATTTGCTGTGCGGTTTCTGGCCTTAGGTAGGCATAATTACTGCCATCATCTACAGGACCAACTGTGGTTTTAAACATAAGATTAAATGGTCGAGGTTCTGTTAGATCGCTAGACCCACATGCTGGACATTTTCCATCCGTGGCCTGATCAGATCTAAATCTATTTTTACAATTTCTACAGTCTACTAAAGGATCAGAGAAAGTATCTTCATGGCCTGAATATTTTAATACATGCCTACTCGTTAAAATTGACGCATCAAGACCTTCAACATCGTCTCGATCATAAATCATTGACTTCCACCAAGAGGATTTAAGGTTATTTTTTAATTCTACTCCGAGTGGACCATAGTCATATATTCCCTGCAAGCCACCATAAATTTCACTTGATTGAAAAATAAACCCTCTTCTTTTACATAATGAAACAAGATCTTCCATGCTATTAGAGGCCATATCGACTCCAAAAAGAATTTTCTCTTAAGGCTTCTATTAATTGATCAATGACATCATTATTTGAAAGCTGGTTATTTAAAATATTTTTAATAAATGATTTTTTTTCTTCTATATTTCTAATCTTTAATTTTTTTCCATAATGTTTTTCAATATATGAATTGAGCTCTTCATTAGAGTCTACCAAGCCAAGTTTTTTGGCCTGTTCACCCGTCCAAAATTCTCCATTAAAAACTTTTTTTGGGTCTATTCTCTTTTTTCTATTTTTTGATACCAGATCTTTAAAGTTTTCAAATATGCTATCCTGAACTTTAATGAGCTTATCTATATCTTTTTTAGAAACTTCTTCAAATGGATCAAGAAAAGATTTTCTATCCCCTTTTGTAAAAACTCTTCTTTTAATGCCTAATTTATCTATTAATTTTTTGAAACCAAAAGAGGCACTGATCACCCCTATTGATCCGACTATAGAACTTTTATTAGCGATTAATGTATCTCCTGCACACATCAACATATAGCCTCCTGAGGCAGCAACATCCTCTGCGATTGTAATCACTTTCACATTGTTTTTTTTTGCTAAATTTCTGATACGATTATGTATCAATTCAGATTGAACCGGTGACCCACCTGGCGAGTTAATCTTAATGACTACTACAGATGGATTTTTATAACTAAATGCTTTATCCAGAATAGCGGCACAATTCTCAAGTGTAAGTCCCTTTTGAAATCTACCAAGATCTCCGATAACGCCTCGTAAGCCAACTATATTTATTCGTGTTTTAGAGGATATTAAGCTCATTTTTTTTAAATTTTGTCTGAAATCAATAACTTTTAATTATACGAGACTATATTATAAGTACATCTAAATATAAAACAAAATCATAATTTATATAAGTGAATACCCCTGTAAAATCATTATCCAATTTACTTAAAAAGTCACTGAGGAGAGTTGACAGAGAAATAAGTAAAAACATTAAGGATGAAGAAAAATTAATTACAATAACAGCAAGCCATCTCATTAAAGCTAAAGGGAAAAAAATAAGGCCACTTCTTACTTTATTGGTATCAAAAATGCTAAACTACAAAGGTAATGCAGATATTACACTTGCTGTCTGTATAGAG